>CAVPTF010000016.1:0-609868 GCA_963708555.1 uncultured Alphaproteobacteria bacterium
CGTCGGGCCGTTACGGCAGAGCGTCTGATAGACCGTGAGGCTGCCGCGCGTGCCGGCCACGCGCTCGGACGGCGTGATCACGTCGAACGCCGCGCGCGGAAGACGCGGGAGCGCGTCCTGGGCGACGGCGATGTCGGCAATCACTGCAGAGGCAATGATGAGTATAGCGAGGCGAATGCGCTCCGCACCGCGGGGCGCTGATCGGGAAGCCGATTGAGGTCCGCCCCGCCTCATCAAGGATCAGGACTTACGCGTCCAGTTGCCGTTGAGCGGACGGAAAAATTGTCCCGCGGGAAGGCGCGAGAAGAGCTGCTCGGCGGTCGCCTGCCCTGCGGCTGCGGGCGTGACGTTCGTTTTCATCGCGATGTCACGATAGACCTGCTCTCGGCCGGCGTTGATCGCGGCCACCGCCGCCGCCAGCATCGGATCGGTCGAGCGCGTGACGAATCCCAGACAGCCGTCGCCCTGCTCGCCCACGATGCCCCGCTGCCTTGGCGGCATCGACAGCGGCCTTCTGAGCGGCCGTTTGCGCGGTTGCCGGCACGCTCGGGAGCACGATCGTCATGAACGCGCCGCCGGCGATCGCGAGCGACACCGCAAGCACGCGGGCCAAAGTCGATTTGCGCAACATCCGAATGGTCATGGTCATATCCTCACGTCTAGAACAGGTTCGGGTTCTGCTGGATCAGGGTCTGCACTTCCTGATCGAGCCTCACCCGCACATCGGCATCGAGCCGGGCATAGATGTTGATCGGCGCCACCTCGACGCGGACGGTCGGCGTGCAGGCGCCGATGAACGGCGCACTCGCAGCAATCGCCAAGCTACACAATGCTAGAGACCGCAATTCCATCAGGCACCTCTATTGGCCAGCAGTCGCAGGTGCAGCAGCACCAGCGCCGCTGCGATTCAAATACGAATCAAGAAGCTCATCCAAATTGACCGAAGTGTCCAGTGTCAGGTCGATCGGCGTGCCTTTGGGCAACGGCAGCGGCTTATCGAACGCGCGCCCTCGCAAGAGCTCGAGAATGCCCACGCGAGTCTCGGCGACCTGCGGCGGATCGTTCTGGCCGACCAGGTGTAGCAGCACGCCGAGCCGCCCCATGGGCTGGCTGTTCACCACGCCTTCGAGGCGCGCGAAGGCGAGATGCTCCAGCGCCTGATAGGCGAAGTCCTGCACGGCGTTGGGCGGCGCCTGACCCTCCGCGCCCGTGCCCACGGACGCCGTCAGCGCCTCGCGT
This sequence comes from uncultured Alphaproteobacteria bacterium, assembly GCA_963708555.1. Lineage (GTDB taxonomy): Bacteria > Pseudomonadota > Alphaproteobacteria > Micropepsales > Micropepsaceae > CAIYRG01. The sequence continues at coordinate 1,240 of CAVPTF010000016.1, forward strand.
TTGATCGAGAGGCGGCCTGGCGCGTTGGCGGCGACGCGGCCATCGGCAAAGCGGACGCCTTCGGGACCGAGCGTAAAGGGCACGGTGCCATCGATGCGCGCCTCCACGGTCATGCGGTCGGTGAGACCGGCGGCCTCGATGAGCGTCTGCGCGTTGATGTTCTGTAGACGGACCGTACCGTTGCTCGTGGACCCGGGCGCGAAGCTGTAGGTCATCGGATCGAGCGTGGCGCGTCCTTGCGCGACGACGGCGGTTGCCGCCTCCAGACGCATCGCCTCCGGCGCATAAGAGAAGCGCGCCGAGACCTGCTCGAGCGGGACGGCCAGATCGACGCGATCCACCGTCACCGTTTGCGCGGGGCGCAAGGCGACGGGCATCAGCGAGGTGAACGCGAGCTCCGTCTTCAGCTGCCGCACCGCGCCGAAGGGGCTCTGGAGATCGATGCCGGGGACGACAAGGCGGCCTTCGCTCGTCATGCCGTCCTTCGACCACGCGAACCGGCCGGTGAAATCCACATTGCCGCGGACGCGCGATCCGAACGCGGAAAGGAACGGCGCGATATCGGCCGGCTGAAGCATGTTGGGCTCGAACGCGAGCCCGCGCACTGTGACCGCCGCCTCGCCCACGCCGGTGTTCAGCGCGTGCTTGAGCGCGACCGACGCGAGCCGGCGGTCGCGGAACGACGAGCGCGATGTCGCCGGTCCAGTCGTCGCCCACGGCACGGATCGCACCGCTCGCCGAGATCGGCTGGAAACGCGGCGTCGTCTGCAGATCGGCGACATTGGCGCGATCGAGCGTGATCGTGCCGCTTCGAATGGCAGCGGCATCGCCCGCGAGCTGAACGCGCGCGACGCCGCCGGAAACGACGACCTCGCCTGCGACCAGCCGCGCCACCGCATCGCTGACGCCCGCTTCGAGCTGCCAGCCCGAGGGCTGCGACACGAGCAGCGGGCGGTTCGGCACGGCGCACAGTCTGCCGCGCGCGTCGCGAAGCTGATCGGCTCCGCCGTTGACGAACGCGGCGAAATTCACGTCCGCGCATTGGGCGAGGTTGAGCTGAAGCCGATCGCCGTTCATCTCGATCGCTGTGCCGCAGAAGCGGCCTTTCAGATTGCGCACGAGATCCGCGCCCGCGGCCGTATACGAGGCCAGCGTGAGATCGGCGCATTGGGGGACATCGAAGCGCACGCGGTCGCCCGTCATCTGAAGCTTTCCGTTGCCGGAGAGATCGATGCCGCGAAACGAGCCGTAGGACAGCGCCGTTTTGAACTCGGCGTCGGCATCCAGCAGCGTGCGGTTCTGGTCCGTGCGGTAGCGGTACGACGCGACCGCAAGCCGGAGCTGCGGCAGGCCGCCGCCGGCAACATCGAGATTGAACCCGCCCGTCATCTGCGCGCCCGCCGTGCGAACGAGCGGCGTCGCGCCGCGCGGCGACACGGTCAGGCTCGCCTTCTGCGCGCCCTCGATCAGGACCGGCGCGCGCGCCGTGAGCGAGACACCCTGAGCGGACGTCGCAACGCCGACATTGCGCACTCTCACGGTCGAATTCTGGAACGCGGTCGCGATGGCCGATGCCAGCGCTTCGTCGCTTCCCACGCCTGGAATGTCACGGACCAAGGCAGCAGCGCGGTCACGCGTCGTCCCGCCGCTCGCGGTGAGCGACGTCAGGACCAAGCGATGGTTGCCATCGGGCGCCATCTCGCCGTCGAAATCGGCGCGCAGCGAGCGCAGCGCAATCTGCTGCGGCAGGCTGCCGTTCGTGGCGAGCGTGCCTTTGAACGTCCCCGACGCGCCGCTCATGTCCAGTTTCGCACCGCTGTCGAATTCGCTGTGCAGCGACGCGAGCATCACTTCGCCGCCCGCGACGGGATAGCTCACATCGCTTCCGTCGAGCACGACACGTGCGTTCGTGTCGGCTGACCATTCGCCCGACGACACGTTCATAGAGAATGCCGAAAGCGACGTTTCCGTCTTGAGCACGGCCGCTTCAGCGCCGGCAGCGCGCAACTCACCCGCCTCGCCGCTTACAACGCCGCGTCCGTTCACATGGAGCTGTTCGCCAGCCCAGCTGCCTTCGACGGCCTGCAGAGCGACACGCGTATTCGTACGGCTGGCCGAGAATTCCGGGGCGTCCGCGTTACCGGTGCCGATCGTCAGAACGGCATCGTCGACCGAAAAGGTGTAACCCCCGTCCTTCTCCTGCCACTCGACGCCCCGTCCCTCGGCGCTCAAATCTACTCCGCGGGCGGTGCGTTCGCCGTGTGTCAGCGACGCGAGCGCGAGCGATGCTTTCGCGTTCAGCGCCTCACCGTCCATCGCCGCGGTGATCGTTCCGCCCGTGATCTCGGCCGCCAGGCTTCCGTCCTTCAGCGTGCCGCGCTCGACCATCGCGCTCAGGCGGGTGAGCTTGTTCTTGTCGATCGCCACATCGGCGAGAACATTCACCGCGCCGTAGGGCGTCGTCAGCAGCAGCCGTCCGTCCTCGATGGCGATCTCCGGTCCCGGCGCATCCGACTCCTGCGCCAGGATTTCATCGATGAGCGGCTGCAGCGATCCGAATGAGAATTTCTCGCCGTCATAGTCGATGTGCATAAGCGGACGGACGAGCCGCACGGCGGCCACTTGCGGCGTCACGCTCGCGACGTAGGACGACGTGTCGGGATAGATCAGCGTGACGTCGACGCCTTCGGCGGTGAAGTCGGGCGCATCCACAGAACCGGCGCGCACGCGGGCGAGGAATCCGCCCCACGCCAGCCGGTCGAATTCGATCTCGAACTCGATGCCGTAGGCGGCGAGATATTGCTTGATGAAGTTCGCCGCGATCAGACGGCGCTCCGGCATAGACCACCAGCGGCGACGACGAGCACCACCGCGGCGACGAGGCTTGCGCCCGCGGCGAGCACGATGATCCACCGCCTGCGGCGCTTGCCGCCCGGCGCGCGATCACCACCCGATGGGGCCTTCGATTCCATGTGCCAGACGGCCTCGCTTCCGCCGACGCAAACCCGATATCAAACCGAAAACGTTCCAACTCGATTAAGGGTATCGGCCCGGAACTTGGTGCATTTGTGGCTGGCGCAATCCCTTGGTTGCACAAAGGAATTTCGGGCTATTCGAGGGGAAGCTCAATCAGGAACGGACCGGGCGTGCTGAACGATTTGCGCAAGAGGTCCGCCAGCCGCTCCAGCGTATCGGCCCGCGCGGCGTCCACGCCCATGCTTTTCGACATGGCCGACCCAATCGAGGGCAGGCCGGTCGAGCGCGAAGAGATCGTTCACCGTGGGGCCGGGTTTGGCGCCCACGCCTTCGAGCTCGCGGTACAGCACGGCGTATTTGCGGTTGGAGAGGATGATCGTCGTCACGTCGAGCTGCTCACGCGCTTGTGTCCACAACGACTGCACGGCGTACATCGCCGAGCCATCGCCCGTCAGCGTGATCACGCGGCGCTTGGGTTCGGCGATCGCCGCACCCGTCGCGAGCGGCAGGCCGCCGCCGATCGCGCCGCCGATATTGCCGAGCCAATCATGCGGGGGACCATTCGCGGTCGCGTTGAAGAACGGATCGCGCAGCGTGATGCCTTCATCGACCACGATCGCGTGCGTCGGCATCAGAGCGGCAAGCGTCGCCGCCGCGCCCTCGACCGTCATGCGTCCCTGCGCCAAGGCCGGGCGCGGACCGTCAGGCAGCGCGACGTCCGGACAGTTGAGCTCGTCCGCAAGCCTTGCCAGCGCGTCGACGAGGTCGTCCTCGGGACGCGCGAACACATGCAGCTTCGCATCCCTCGGCGTCGAGAAGCTGGGCTTTCCGGGATAGGCGAAAAACGTCACCGGCTCGCCCGCGCCGACCAGGATCAGATGCTTGATGCCGGCATATTTCGCCACCGCCACGTCGACGATGTACGGAATGCGCTCGAGCGGATAGCGGCCGCGGCCGCGCGCGAGCTTCGTGTTGAACGTCGGCGCCGCAAGCTGCACGCCCGTCTTCGCCGCGATGCGATGCGCGAGCGCGAGCCCCTCCTTCGACACCGCGTCGCCGTTCAGCAGCATCAGCGCGGGCTCGCGCGATGACAGCGTGCGGGCGGCGTCGCGTATCGCATCCGCCGACACCTTCGACGGTTCGGGTACGGGCAGCGGTGCACCGACCGCACCGCCCTCGTTCCAGCTCACATCGGAGGGAAGGATCAGCGTCGCGATCCCGCACGGCGGCCGGCGCGCGGCCTGAACCGCCGCCGCCGCGTCCGCGCCCAACGTCTCCGTCTTGGTCACGCGCCTCACCCAGGCGGAGACGGGCCGCGACAAGCCTTCGGTGTCGGTCGAAAGCGGCGGATCGAGCGGCGCGTGATACGTCGCCTGGTCGCCGACGATATTGACGATCGGCACCCGCGCGCGCTTCGCGTTGTGCAGCAGCGACAGCCCGTTGGCGAGGCCGGGACCGCAATGCATCAGCGTCGCGGCCGGCTTCTTCATCATCCGCGCGTAGCCGTCGGCCGCACCGGTGGCGACGCCCTCGAACAGGCACAGCACCGAGCGCATCCCCGGCACGCGATCGAGCGCCGCCACGAAATGCATCTCGCTCGTGCCGGGATTGGCGAAACAGGTGTCGACACCGGATGCGACGAGCGTGCGGACGAGACTCTCGGCGCCGTTCATGGGTTAACTCCTTCTTTGCACGCGCCGTAACGCTCGCTTCACGGTTGCGGCCATACTAGAGAGCGGCGCGCAATCCTCAAGCTTGGCTGGGCCATTTGGCGACATCGTCCGCGAAATTGACAGACGTCTGATGATCTGCAATGACCGCCGCCGTTCGAGGTATGGAGTTGCGACCTTTGAGAGTTCTGATCGCAGGAGCCGGCATCGGCGGCCTCACCGCGGCGGCGAGTTTGATCAAGGCCGGACACCAGGTCACGGTGTTCGAGCAGGCGCCTCAGCTGGCCGAAGTCGGCGCCGGCATCCAGATGAGCGCGAACGCGATGCACGTGCTCAATCATCTGGGGTTGGGCCCCGCGATCGCGCGGATCGGCGTGCGGCCGCAGGCCTATGTGTTCAAGCTGTTCGACACCGGGGAAGTGATCCAGCGCTTCGAGCTTTCCGAACAGCATGAGCGGCTGAACGGCGCACCCTATGTCCAGATGCATCGCGCCGATCTGCATGAGCTGCTCGCCGCAAAGGTGCGCGAGCTCGATCCCGGCGCGATCCACCTCAACCACAGGGCGACGGGTTTTGTTGAAGACGATCGCGGCGTCGAGCTGAAATTCGCCAACGGCACGAGCGCGCGCGGCGACCTTCTTATCGGAGCCGACGGCTTGAAATCGGTCGTGCGCGAGCAGATCGCCGGCCACACCCCCGCAACCTATACCGGTGACGCGGCATGGCGGATCACGCTCCCGTCGGATCGCGTTCCACGCGGTCTCGTGGACGAAGTGATGTCGGTGTGGATGGGCCCCGGCGGGCACTTCATCGCATACTACATCCGCGGCGGCGGCGCGCTGCTCAACTTCGTCGGGCTCATCGAGACGAACGAAGTGTCGGAGGAATCGTGGACCGCGAAATTCCCGTGGACCAAGTTCAAGAGCGATTTCGCCGGCTGGCATGACGACGTGCAGAAGCTGATCGACGCCGCCGACCCTAACGCGTGCTATCGCTGGTCTCTGTTCAGCCGCCCGCCATTGACGAATTGGAGCACGCCGCGCGTCACTCTTCTGGGCGACTCCGCGCATGCCACCCTGCCCTATCTCGCGCAAGGCGCTGCGATGGCGATCGAGGATGGCGTCGTGCTGACGCGCGCGCTCGACATGGCGCCGTCGATCGCGCGATGCGCTTCAGCTCTATCAGCGCAATCGCATCGGCCGCACCTCGCGCATCGTCGAGCAATCGAAGGCCAATCGCGCGCTCTTCCATATGCGCGACACCGACGAGATCCGCGCGCATTTCTCCAAGCGCGACGAAGGTGCGGAACGCAATGTCTGGCTCTACTCCTACAATCCGCTGACGGTGCCCCTGGTTTAGGGCCGGCTCAGCTCCCAGCGCCAGACGGGACCGTCTTCGGGATCGTCGACCGTGCCGAGCCAGGTGAATCCCAGACGCCGCAGGATGCGCACCGATGCGTTCTCTTCCTGCAACGTGTGAGCGCGAACGATGCGCACCTCACGCTGCCGCCACGCGAGATCGTTGAGCAGGCGCGCCATCTCGGTCGCAAACCCGCGCCGTTCGAATCCGGGAAACGAGAAATAGGCGATCTCGACCGCGCCATCGCGGCAGTCGCCCTTGTAGCCGCACGAGCCGACGATCGTTTCCGTCGCCTCATCCTCCGCGAGATATCCGATCCAGGGCGGACTCGGCGACATGCGGTCGTAGAGCTCGCCATAGGCCTTCGCGACCTCGCGCAGATGCGCGCCCGCGTCCGCCGGATTGCTGACCGTGGAGGGCGGAGAAGTCGCCGCGCGCCAAGGCGGTGGCGAGCTCACGTGTCAAGGGAATCAAGCGCATAGGCGCTGGCATAGTTGAGAGGCCCGCCGGAGACAACCCGAGAAGGCGGTCTGATGCCGCAGGATAAACCTGTGGATAAGAGGGTGCCCGCGAGCGATTCCCCGGCTGCCTCTTGCGAAAATGGCCCGTGGCTTGGGCAACGACAAACGATCGGGGTGGCAGTGCCATGCAAGTGAGCGAAGACGGAAGAAGCGTCCGCCTCAATGTCGAGTTCTGGTTCGAGAGCGACGGTTCGATCCGGCTGACGAGCGAAGCCGATCCCTCGCTTCGCGTCATCATCAAGAACGATCCGGAGCGCCCGAGCGGCCATCCGATGCTGTTCAAGCGCCTGGCGCAATGCCTGCGCATCATGGGCGTTTCCGAGCCCGCGGCGTAACACCCGCTCGTCAGAAGGCACGGGCCCACGTCGCGTAGAGCGTGCCATCCCGCTTCTGCTGGAAGCCGTTGACGTCCTGATGGACGGGCGCGAGCCATTCGATCCCGAAGCGATGACCCTGCAGCGCGCCGCGCTGAACGGCGGCGTTGAGCCCGATACCGATATCGAGGAAGCTGCCGCCATAGTTGGGCTGACGATCGGGCGGGCTCGCATGATTGTGCGGCCCGTTGTAGTGGCCCTTCACGGTGCCTTGCGAGAAGTAGGCAAGCCGCAGCGAGGCTGAGAGCCAATCGGTCAGGCTGCGGCTTCCCCAGGCCGTCAGCTGCAGCGCATCGCCGAAGCGAAAGCCCGAGTCGTTCATCTCCTCGAGCCGGATGATGCCGCTCGCTTGCGCGCCCCAAGCCCACGCATCCGCACGGCCGGTGTAGGTGAGACTCGGGAGGAAATCCCACGTGCCGCTGCCGAGCTGCATCATGTAGTGGACGTAGCGCCCATCGTCGTCCTTCAGGTCGGCCGCTCCGGTCGGCGCGCTGAAGCCGATGCCGGCGTGGACGTGATGGCCGTTCGACTCGAGCAGGCGGATCGAGCGCGTAGAGGCCGGTGTCGCCCAGACCATGCGTCGCGTGCGAGTGCGCGCCTCCGTCCGCCGTGTCCGCCGTGGCCACCGTCGTCGACCGCGCCCTCGACCTCGCGCATGTGCATGTCCATGCGCATCCATTGCGGCATGACCATGAAGGTCAGCCAGTCGCGCGGCGCGTACATGAGATCGAGCATGTGCATCTGCATGGTCATCTCGGTGGGCACGGCGCTGAAGCCCGCGGCGGCGAGCTGAGCGTCGGAGACCTCATCGGTGCCGTTGAGGATCGTGCCGCCCGAGCGCGTGTACATGTAGCGGTAGCCGATCATGAACTCGCCCTGACCGTGCATGTGGTCGGCCATGACGCCGGCGGGACCGTGATCGCTCGGCGAGAGCTCCTGGGCATGAGCGGAGAGCGGGAGGGCAGTGAGTGCGAAGAGGCAAAGGCGGCGTGCTGTGCGCGACATGGATGTGTTTCCGTCCAAAAGAGGCTGACATGTGCAACGGACCGCTGGCCTGTGAGGCCGCGATCGTTGCGGGCGATTGGCTGATGTCAGATGAGGACGGGTGGCGCGCGGGATTCGGCGAGGCGGAGATGGGTTGCGGCGGGTGTTTCGGCCGTGTGCCGCAAGGGCTCGACCGCGCCGTAATCGGTGGGCAGGACGAGGAGCGGCGTCAGGGCGGGCGGCGTGAACTTCGCGACCGCGGCGAACGGGCACGGATCGTGACCGGCATTCGCCTGATCGACGTCGCCCGACGGTTGCGGATGGCCGTCTGGACCGAGGGTGATCTCTTGAAGCCCGGCGACCGTGCAGATCACGAGCGTGATGCCGTCACCGGTGGCTGAGGCTTGCGGCATCCATCCCGTCGGGATGAGCGCACGCAGCATGAACGCCGCGAGCAGCACCACGGTCAGACCGTGGGTGAAATACGCAGAACTCATGAGGGCGGGCGCGAAACGGCATGCGGTCATCTTTGCCGCAGAAACACGGCGCGATCAATGCGGCACCAAGGTCGCTTGCGATCGGACCTTACTTCGGATCCGGGAGGCCGACAGCGGGTCCGGTGCGGCCCATCTTCTTTCCGTTGGGAAGCTCGGCGCCGAGATACATGCCGCCGCGCGAGCCGTCCTTGAGCGGCGCCATCGTGACCGAGATCACGTCGCCCGGCCTGATCGTGTCCGCCTTCCAGCCGTCCTTCGTGGAGCGGATGACCGAGCCCATCTCGAAGGCGTATTCCAGCTCTTTGTTGGTTTTGGGATCCATCACCACCAAGCGAATCCATGCGTGCGGATTGACCCACTCGAATTCCTTGACCTTGCCCTTGAGCGTGACCTGCTTGGTCTGATCGAACATGGCGAAGGAATGATGCGCGAAGGCCTGGCCGGCGATGGCGGCGGCGAAGGGCATTGCGATGAGGAACGGTCTGACATTCATCGGCGTCTCCCAACATAGCTTGGTGAACACACACGATGCTTCGATCATCATACGGCAGCGCGGTGGGAGGCGACAACAGCATCAGGCGATCTTTCGCTTCAGCCAGGCTTCGACCTGATCGAGCACGAAGGCGTCGACCTTGTCCTGAGAGACGCCGGCGCTCTTCGGCACCTTGAACGAGTGATCGCCGTTCTCGACGACGCAAAGCTCGGCGTTCTTGAGCGGTTTCAGAATCGGCTTCAGCTCCTCGGGCGTGCCGAACGCGTCTTTCGAGCCCTGCACGAACAGCATCGGGGCCTTGATGTCGGGCAGGTGCTTCGACCGGAGCTGCTCCGGCCGGCCGGGCGGATGCAGCGGATAGCCCAAGAACACGAGCCCCGCGATGCCCGATGAATCGGCGGCCGCCACTTGCGAGGCGATACGGCCGCCCATCGACTTGCCGCCGATGACGAGGGCGCGGTTCTTCTCGGCAAATGTCTCGATGATGCGCCGCCAGCACGCTTCGAGCTTGTCGTTCTTGTCGGGAACCTTCTTGCGCTTTTCGCTGTAGAGGAAGTTGAAGGTGATCGTCTCGATCCCGTGCCCTGAGAGCACGCTTGCCATGCGCGTCATCGACGGCGTCAGCTGATTGGAGCCCGCGCCGTGCGCGAGGATGAGACGCAGCGGAACGCGCTTGCCGCTCGCCGGATAGACGATCGCGGTCACATGCTCGGACGGCGCGATGTCGACGCGGATTTTTTCGCTCATAGCTTCGTCTTCGGGATGCGCTGGCGGATCTTGAAGAAGCCCGGCCACGGATCGTCTTTGAGGTGCTGGAGGCGGGCGCGGATATTGCTGAGCGTGAAATGGTCCGAGCGCAGGCCTTCGGAAAGCTCGTCCCACGCGAGCGGCGTCGACACGGATGCGCGCGGCAGCGCGCGGGTCGAATAGGCGCCGACCGCGGTCGCGCCGCGTCCGTTGCGCAGATAGTCGATGAAGATGCGCCCGCGCCGCAAACGCTTCGACATGACCGCCACGTAGCGGTCGGGCCGTTTCCTGGCCAGCGCTTCGGCGACCGATTGGGTGAAGGCCTTGGCCGGCTCCCAGTCCATCGTCGGCTCGACGGGGACGACGACATGGAGCCCCTTCCCGCCCGTCGTCTTGACGAAGCTCTGGAGCTTGAGCTCGGCGAGGAAATCGCGCGTCTCGCGCGCCGCGTCGATCATGTCGCTCCAGCGCACGCCTTCGCCGGGATCGAGATCGAAGATCAGGCGATCCGGCTGCTCCAGTTTCTCGTAGCGCGAGCCCCAGGGATGGATTTCGACAATGCCGGCCTGCACCATCTCGAGCAGTCCGTTGACGTCGTCGACGACGATCATCGGCTCGCTCTCGCCCACATCGACCCGCTTCACGCGATCGCTCAAACCGGCCCAGGGATGTTTGGCGTAGAAGTACTTCGCGCCGGTCCCGGACGGAGCGCGAACGAGGCTCAGCACGCGGCCCGTCAGGTGGGGCAGTATCCAGTCCGCGATGTCGGTGTAGTAGTCCGCGAGGCCCTGCTTGGTGATGCCTTCTTCAGGCCACAGGATGCGCTCGGGGTGCGTGAGCTTGACGCCCGTCGGTTTGGGCTTCGACGGCGTGCCCGCGGCGCGTTTGCCGCGTGCTTCGCGGACGATCTCGGTCGGGCGGCTTGTCGTCGCGCAGTCCTTTGAACGACGCCTGCCGGATCACGTCGTCATGGGTCCAGTCGCTGAATTCGACCTCGCAGACGAGACGCGGCTCGGCCCAGACGACATCCTTCTCGGCGCCCGCCGGAAGCGGCTTGGTGAACGCGGGCCGCTTCGCCCGCATCTTGTCGAGCTCTTTCCACAGCGAGGCCGCGACCGCGGTCGACCAGCCGGTGCCGACGCGGCCGGCATATTGGATCTTGCCGTTCTCGTAATAGCCGAGCACGAGCGAGCCGACCAATTTGGTCGCTGCCGTCGAGGGCACGTAGCCCAGGATGACGAACTCCTGGCTCTCGCGGCATTTCGATTTGAGCCAGGAGTCGCCGCGGCCCGACCTGTACGGCGAGTCCGCGCGCTTGGAGATGATGCCTTCGAGCCCGAGCCGGCAGGAATGCTCGAGCATCGTCGGGCCATCGGTCTCGAGATGCTCGCTGTAGCGGATCTGCGAGTTGGCAGGAACGCCCGAGAGCGCGGCTTGCAGCAGCGCCTTGCGCTCGACGAGCGGAACTTGGGTGAGATCGTAGCCGTCGAGATAGATGAGATCGAACGCGTAGTACCGCATCTTGTCCTGGCGGTTCTCTTTGAGCGCGATCTGCAGATTGCTGAAGCTGGAAAAGCCCGACTGGTCTTCGACGACGACTTCGCCATCGATCAACGCGGAGCCGAGATGAAGCTCGCCGAGCGCTTTGGCGATGCGGTCGAAGCGCTCGGTCCAATCGAGCGACTTGCGGGTGAGCAGCTTGATCTTCTTTCCGTCGATGCGCGCCTGCAGGCGATAGCCGTCATGCTTGATCTCGTGCACCCATTTGGGGCCGCTCGGCGCCTTGTCCGCGAGCGAGGCCAGCGACGGCTCGACGAAGGGCGGCAGGATTTTCTTCTTGGCGCCCGCGATCTTGCCGATGTCGGGGAGCGGCTGCTTGCGCTGCTTCGATTCGTTCGCGCGTCCCTTGTGATCGCTGCGCACATCGCCGGCTTCGGCGAGCTCGGCGTTCGTGCGGCCGGAGAGGAATGAGGTGGTCTCCTCGTCGGTGATCTCGGGATCGCCGGGCTGGCGCGCGAATTCGTCTTCGGATTTGATGAGGAGCCAGGGTTCGGTCTTCTCGCCCGGCTTCGGCCGCATGCGCACCAGATGCCAGCGGCCCTTGAGCCGCGAACCTTCGAGCGTGAAATCGAGATGGCCCTTGGCGAGCGCCTTGCGCGGATCGCCCTCGGGCGTCCAGCGGCCGCGATCCCACACGATCATCGAGCCGCCGCCGTATTCGCCCTTCGGGATGGTGCCTTCGAAATCGAGATACTCGACGGGATGATCCTCGGTGCGGACCGCGAGCCGCTTCTCGCCGACGGTGAGGCTCGGCCCGCGCGTGATCGCCCAGCTCTTCAGCACGCCGTCGAGCTCGAGCCGCAGATCGAAATGCAGCCGGCGCGCATCGTGCTTCTGCACGACGAAGGCGCTGGCGGAGTCCGCCGTCACCTTCCCCTTGGGCTCGGACGTGCGGGAGAAGTCGCGCTTCTTCGCATACTCGGCGAGCGGCTTCTTGTTGGATGCTGTCGTGGGGCCGCCGCGTGTTGCCAAGATCAGCCGTCCTTACTTGTCACAAGCTCTAGGGCCGGGATTGTCATCCGTGCCCAGAGCGCCCGCGCCAAGCATCCTCCAAGGTCCTGACGACATTCAAGAATTCTCGGTTGCATTAGTTTGCTCGTTCGATTTTGGAAATTTTTTCAGCCCCACCGCGGCGATACTCTGCCCCGGATCCAAACGATTGGCGACGCTGACGATTTCCGTTTTTCATCAGTCTGCTCGTCGAAAATCGCGAAAATTCCGGGAGCGCCAGAGGTCCGTTTTGAATTTTTTCCGATTGATATCAATCAAAGCATGGTTAACGCGCATATCGACCTCAAGCGCCTGCGAGCTGGCGGAAAGCACTGCGCCAGTGCTGACATTGGCCCCATGTTGCCGCCGGCAAGCCGAATTGTCCCGACATCGTATCTCCTACAAAAGCCCATTCTTGTATAGGTCAATACCTATTTCAATAGGATTTATCCTATATTCAATTCGGCGCAAGAACTGGACGTCAAGCTACGATCACAAATCGGACGCTGTGGGTGTGTGCCTTGGCAAGAAATCACCCTGAACCGACATCGCGAGCCTGTGGAACAACGTCAATGCAGTGGCGTTCTGTGTCTAGAGATTGGGGTGTGCCATGCGTGCCAAGAAATTTGCGCATAATACCGATAGATGCCTTCTCGAGGCCAAGGGCGCGAATTCTCACGCTAAAAAAGCGGCTTGGTTATATCTCGCCCAATCTTGGCTCCAGTTGGCAGATGCTGCCAGCGTGACGATGCGCGATGGAGCGCCTCGGAGGACGAACATTATGTCCGAGACTGCAAGAATTATGCACTGACCGGCGATTGCTAAGGGGACCGCGCTTTGGGGCGCGACATGCAGCAGAAATATTCCGACTTCAGCGCCGACGACTTCGAGAATCTCTCGCCATCCGAACGCGTCCGCCATTGCCGAGAAATGGCGAAACGGGCGTTTGCTCTTTCACAGACAGCTCCCCCAAGCCACCGCAAGGCTTATTCTGAAATTGCGCGCCAATGGGGTGAGCTTGCCGACGACATCGAGCGAGCCCAGCAGCGTCTTTCATCTGGACACCCTTCCTCCGGATATCCTTAGCCGCTGTTTCCTGGTTTCAGGTCGTACTGCTTAGCAGTGTCCGCTGCGAGCTTCTCCCACTGCTCTGCGAACAACAGATAGGACTGACGTGCCGCCCCCGGTGCGCGGGCCGCTTCGCGGCGGGCGTCTGCTGCTAGATCCAGATACCGCTGCATCCGCTCCTGTGGCGGAAGGTCGGAAAATTCGCTCACGGTGTCGATGGCGGAAAGAGCCCCTCATCCGAAATACGCTCCAAATCGAAAACCGTTCCAAGCGAAGATTATTTTGGATGGCAGATCGCATCCCAGCGGAACAGTCCACGACCGAAGCGCGTAAAATTTGGGGGAGTGTGGGGATTCCATGTCGATCAGGAGCTATCGGGAATGGGCGACACACTGCCGCTACAGTGCAGCCGACGCGCCAACTGAGACCCTACGAGCGGAGTGGTTGAAGCTCGCCAGCACTTGGCTTCGGATGGAGATCGACCGAGCCGGACATAGCTCTGGCGGGAATATCAAGGCGCTGTTCGAGGTAAGCGGCGGTCCACGACGAAGACTCCTCGCGATGAGGCATCAGACGTTGTGCGATACCGAAACAAAGGGAGTGGCTCATGAATGACGCGATTGCTGATTTTATGAGGAACGGCGGGAAGGTTGTGAAAGTACAAGAAGCCATCCCTGTGACCGTACCTGAATTGCTGGAGTATCTAGCGAGCTGCGGGATCAGAGCGAAATATTCACCGGGCAGCGGGACCTTCGTGCGCGGGCAAAGGCAATACAGTCTGCGGAAGCTCGTCGAGGTGGCGAACACCTATCGCAGTGCTCAGCAACTTCCACCGTTTGCCATTAGGGCCAAGGTTTAGTCGCTGGCGGCTTCCCGCTCTCGTTCTGGTAACTCAAGCTGAAACCAAGAAGCCCGCAGCGCCTCGGTCTCGACGTCGAGGCAATCAAGCCCCGAGGCCGCCCCGGCGCACCAATAGGGATCAGACATTCATGACGACAAGACGCACGCCTCGCGGAATGAACCGCCGCATCTCGCCCCTTGCCGTGGAGATATTCAAGCAGATGCAGGCACTCGAATGCACGTGCGAGCCGCGAGACTGGGCCGGCAAGTATTGGAAACACGAACCGTGTTCGGCGTGCGAGCAGTGGTGGACCCTGCATTCGGTTCTGCACAATGTATTGAACTGCAAGCCGTGGGAGTGGCCATGCATACGCGATCCCGAAGCCGTGTGCCCGTATCCCCAGGACCATACGAACGCCAAGCAGTGGCACGCCGAGCGAAAGGCCAATCCTAAATCCCTGGAACTGTTTATGGAACTTTCGAGGCTCGCCGCTCAGAAATGAATACTGGCGCGCGAACGGCTGCCCGACGACGATTTCACCCGCGATTGACGCGCGGTCGGGGACTTCCCCGATACGACAGTTACTGGCGAAAAAGCAGACATTGACCGCGCTCGCCGGGAACGTCCGCTTTTGTTTTTACACGACCAAGACCCATAGCGGTCGCCCTCAACCGTTGGAACGTTTCGCTGAATGAAAGGTTTTCGGAAGGAAGGCGACGGAGGGTCTTATGCGTCGACATTTCCTCACGGGAACAGCAGTGTTGGGGCCACTTCTCGCGCTTGCAGCTTGCGCTGATGCCGATAGGATCGCGGGCAACGATACGGACGACCTCGTCACGACCGCATCGACCGAGCGCAGCGCGCCGGACGCCGAGCCCGGCCACGGCAAAGCTTCGATGTTTGGAGTTCCCCGGGAGGCGCGGGTTCTTTTCTGGTAGAGGCGCGCCGACTGCGCTTCTCCGCGTTCGCCCCGCACGCCCTACGCGGCTTTGCTTTGCTCTGATCGGCCCGCGAGGAACCGTGCGAGCGACGGTCCTGTCACGAGCACGATCACGATGCGGGCGAACTGCATCGACAGCACGAACGGCACGTCGACATCGCTGTCGGATGCGATGATGGCCGCGACATCGAGACCGCCGGGGGTGGTCGCGAGGTAGGCGGTCAGAGGATCCACGCCCGCCGCCTTCGCCAGGAGCTGTCCGACCACGGCACAGGCGGCGATCAAGAGCAGTATGGCGGCAAGAACGCGCGGCAGCGCGCGGGCGCAATGGGCAACGCTTTCGCGCGTGAATCTGCAGGCCGATCGACCAACCCAAGAGGGCATAGGAGACCGCGAGAAACCACGGCGGCAGTTCGATATGCATCACCCCTGTGTTCGAGAGCACAGCGCCCACGATCAGCGGCAAGAGCACCGCACCGGCACGGATGCGGAAGACCTTGGCGGAAATCACACCCAGCGAGGCCACGGCCAGCGTGCCCACGAAGGACAACCAATCGACCGGGGGGAACCAAACGATCGCGGCTGCCGGATGTTGGCTCCCCGCCATGCTCGCAACGAGCGAGGCCACGCTCGTCACGCACAGCACGCGCAGATATTGCATGAAGGCCACGAGGCGGACGTCGGCGCCGTAAGCTTCGGCCAACAGCGTCATCGATGCGGCGCCACCCGGGGCGGAACCCCAGATCGCGCTCGTCCCCGGCAGCACCTGCCAGCGTGCCAGCAGCCACCCGACGAGAGCGGCCATGACGATGGTGGACAGGACGCCGAGCCCAAACACGGGCCATTGCATCGCCACTTCGTCCACGATGGATGCCGGCATGGCGCGCGCGATCATGCACGCGATGATCCCCTGCGTCGCCGCGAAGATCGTGTCGGGGACGCGGATGCGTCCTATCGTCGAAGCCACGATCACGCCGGCGATCATGGGCCCGATCAGCAGGGCTGCCGACACGTGCAGCGCCTCCAGAGCCGCCGCGAAGGCGATGGAGAGGGCGAGCAGGCAAGCCCATTGCGCGCCGGCATGGGAACGGAGGGCTTTCAGAGCGCGGGCGGAAAGGGTCATGGCCAGATGCGTGGCTTGTCCTGACGGAAGCGCGCGCAATAGGCAAGGCCATTTGCGACGCGGCCTGGCAAGGAGCGCGGTTCTCCCCACGTAAGCGACTGGATTGGGTAAACTAGCCTGCGGGTGTCGATAGAACGAGCGAAGACGCCGACGCCGGATGTGGGAGATGCCATGTTGAGAGGCGGGTGCCTGTGCGGCAGCGTCAGCATCGAGGTCACAGGCCCAATTGAACAGCAGCCTGAAGCTTGCCATTGCAGAATGTGCCGGAAACAGACTGGCACGTCCTTGCGGCCGTGAATATTCGGCGCGACGCGCTCTCAGTCCGCGGTGAGCAACACATCCGCTGGTACCGATCGTCCGACAAAATCGAACGCGGATTCTGCTCCGAGTGCGGCTCGATGTTGTTCTGGAAGCCGACGATTGAAGGCTATCAGTTCACGGCTGTCTCGATGGGTCTATTCGATGGTCCGACCGGATTGCATCTCTCCAGACATACATTTGTCGGGGAAAAAGGCGACTACTACGAGATCACCGACGGTCTGCCGTAGAGCGACAGCTTCTGACCGCGCAACAGCATTATCGACGACCCAACGGGATGGAGACTGGGCGATGGACATTCGATCGGCACTGACGGAGCTGTGTGCGGCCTTCAACGCGCACGATCTCGATCGCATCATGGCGTTGTTTTCCGACGATTGTGTCTTGGAGATGCCCAGGGGAAGCAAGCCTTGGGGTTCCCGATTCGAGGGCAAACGGAACGTGCGAGACGCGCTGGCAACGCGCTTTGAAGGCTTGCCCGATGTCCACTACGGCAACGAGGAGCATTTCGTGGATTCGGCCGCCGAGACCGGCATGTCGAAATGGACCCTCACGGGTACGACCCGCGACGGGACGAGAAAGGAGGTCCACGGTTGTGACTTCTACACGTTTCGCGGCGGCAAGGTGATCCGCAAGGACTCCTATTGGAAAATCGTGGAGTAAGGTCCGATGTTGCCCATGATCTCAGGCGCTTGGACAGCGGCCGATTTTGCCACCTTAGTCGGCCTCGTCACGCCGGGATGGACGTGTAGGCCTTTGGTCCCATAGCGCGTTTCCAAACTCGCCCATAAGTTCCCCCCGACGGTTGATTTTTTTCATGAAGAGGGAGGGCGTTGTGACCCATCATTTCATGAGCGCGGAATTCCTGGACTTGTCGCCCGACGAGCTGATCGCGAAGTGCCGCGAGTATCGTGCCGAAGCCGAGAGGCTGGCCGCGACCACAAGCAGCGACATGCAAAGGCGTTACATGCATCTTGTGGCGCAATGGTCACTCCTCGCCGAGGACATCAAGAGGACTCAGGCGGGGCTGCATGAAGAGCCCCTGTCCGCGCAGGGCTCGGTTTAACCGCGCGATCCGTTGCCGTATCGCTAAAGCCTGAGCATGCAGCAAGCGAGCACGAAGCCGTACGTTCAATGATGAGCGTGTGGAGTTCCGTGCATTCTTAGCGATGGGCATTTGACGCCTGCGGGTGTATGGACTGGGTCATCATCTGCAAACGGTCACGGGCGCGGATGGCTAGGAGACCGAAATGTGCTCTTGCCCCCAAGGGAAGACGCACATGGCAGGCTCATCCACTCGAAAAGCATCCGGCAATCATCTTCTGTCCTCGCTCTCGGCGGCCGATTTCGCGCTCCTGAAGCAGCATCTGAGCCCCGTGGAGCTGGGACTTCGCCGCCCCCTGGAAGACGCGAACAAGCCCATCCGGCACGTCTATTTCCCGGAAACGGCCATCGTTTCGGTCGTCGCCGAAGGCACGCGCGCCCGCCTAAGCGAGGTCGGGCTCATTGGCCGCGAGGGGATGACGGGGATCACCGTCGTCATGGGCGACGACCGTTCTCCGCATGTGTCTTACATCCAGGTTGCCGGCCAAGGCCATTCCATGAAGGCGAACGACCTTCGTCGCGCGATGCACAAGAGCCCATCGATGCGCGAGCTGTTCCTCCACTTCGCTCAGGCTTTCATGATCCAGACGGCGCACACGGCTGTCGCGAACGGCCGCGCCAATCTCGAGGAACGGCTGGCTCGCTGGCTCTTGATGGCGCATGACCGCCTGGACGGAGACGAGCTGCCCCTGACGCACGAGTTCATCGCGCTGATGCTCAACGTGCGGCGTGCCGGCGTCACCGTGGCAGTGCAAGGCTTGAGCCGTAAGCGGCTCGTGAAAGCGGCGCGCGGACACATCGTGGTGGCCGATCGCGCGGGATTGGAGGCGGCTGCGAACGGCCTCTACGGGATCCCGGAAGCCGAATACCAGCGCCTGACGGGCTGGCGGACGAAGCATTAGATCAGATGGCGGAACAGCGAGCGAGGACATGGAGGCTGAGCCATCGCATCTCCAGCGGATTTCACGTGGAGGGACGGCTGCCGGCATCGTCATTTGCGACGTGTGCGATGAGATCGATCCGCCACGGATTTCAGAATAAGACACGACCCGCCTTGCCCTCTGTACGAAACCGTACAACTATTCGCCATCGTCGGCTTTTCGCCCGAGCGTGCCGGCGACTGAGAGACCTCAGCGACACGGAATTGAACGTGCCCGCGCTCCCGCACAAATCACAGGAACACGCCATGAATTTTCCGCCTGGTTTCTTCGCAGGAGTCTCGCTACAGGCCGCGAGGCTTTTCCTGCAGGAACATATCGCGGGGCTTACTCCACAAGCGCAAATCGACAAATGCCGCGAGATGGAAGCTGAAGCTCGGGTGTTGGCGTCCGGCGAGAATTCTGAAGATCGGGAAGGCCATGTCCGTCTGGCAGATCGATGGGCCGATCTCGCCGCCGAGATGGAGCGCGACTATTACCTCCTGCAGCGCTGATTTCACGGCCTTTCGCAACCCGACGCGATGTTCGAGCGAATTTGAAGCGTTTCCGCATAACGCTCTCAGCTAATCCAACCGAATTGTCTAACCGGTTCATAACGCCTTGCGCACACCATCGGGTGGAGCAAGCAGGGATGGCACATATGCGATTCATCCAGAGGGTTGCCGTTGTCGCGTTGGCGCTCGCATCATCGGCGTGCGCGACGCAGTGGGAGAGGCCCGGCTCGACCGAGCAAGAGTTGTCGGCCGATCAGGCGTTCTGCGAGAACGCCGCCGAAAACGCGTTCGCCAAGATGGACGAAGGACGGCTGCAAGGCTGGGCCAGCGCTCTCGACAAGAGAGGCGCCTATGAGCGCTGCATGATGGCGCGTGGGTGGGGCACCAAGGCGTAGAGCGATCGCGGCCGAGGACGTAGCACAATCGGGATCGAATCCCGCGCTTTCAGCGTTGTCGTGACCTAGGCCGGGAAAGTTCCCGGTGGTTCCACGCTTTGGGAGAGGGTCCGATCATGCTGAAATCAAGGATATTTGGCTGCCTTGCCGTTGCCGCTCTTACGGCAGGGATAGCCGCCACGACGGCGGCCAACGGCGTCCGTGCCCTCGTCGCCGGCTGAAAAAGCCGCAACCGCAGATTTGAACAAGAAGATCGCCGCCGACAACGTCGCCGTGGACGGCCCAGGAGAAAGCCAAGCAGGAGGCCTACCAGCAGGAGGTCAGGCGGCAGCAGGTCCAATACGAAGAGCAGAAGAGGGCCTATGAGCAGCAGTTGGCGCAGTACGAGCAGCAGGTGAGGAACATTGCTCCTTCGGCGCCGGCGCCCTGATCCGCCTTCGCGCTGACGCGCTTCGGCGCGACAAGTCGCAGCGCTGTGGGGGCTCAGAGGCGGGCGAGCTGCATCTCGCAGTATTTGAGCGCGCGGCGGGCGCGCGCGGCCCAGGGCGAGTTGTCGTCGAGCGCGAGATAGCGCCGCCACATCGCGGCGGCTTCGGCGTGGCGTTCGAGACGCTGGAGCAGAAGGCCCATGTTGAACATCGCATCCACGTAAGCGGGATCGGCGTCGAGCGCGCGGGTTAGCGCGTCGATCGCTTCCTTGGCGCGGCCCTTGTCGTCGAGCACGTCGGCGAGGTTGTACCAGGCGGGCGCGTAGCTCGGATCGGCCTTCACCGCGGCGCGGTAGGCGTTCTCCACTTCGACGGTGCGGCCCATCGCACGCAGCACGTTGCCGAGATTGAACGGCGCGATGGGATCGTTGCGATCGAGCTTCATCAGCCGCGTGTAGAGCTGCTCGGCGGTGGCGAGGTCGCCCTGGTCTTCGGCGGCGCGCGCTTTCGCGAAGAGCGCGTCGGAGTCGTCGCCGGGGGACTCGATGTCGAGGATGTATTGGCCGGTGCGCTCGGTCTTGCCCTTGATCTGCTCGACGAGCAGCCGGTCGGAGCTTTCCGGAAACAGGCGGAGGTTCGAGAGGCCCGCCTCGGGAAGCCATTTGCGGATCTCGTGCAGGCTCTTCGTGATCACGGAGAGGCCGGTGCCTGCGCCGAGCAGCGCGGCGACCTGGCGCGCGGCGGCGAGATCGCGGAAGCCGTAGAGACTGTCGCGGGCTTCGATCAGCCCGAACATCGCGAGCTGCTCGACGATCTCGGACGGCGAGCTTGGCGAGCGCGGCGAGCTGGGACGCGGTGTAGGTCTTGGACTGTTCCTCGGGCGCGCTGCGTCCGACCCAGGCGAGGAACTGCCGCTCGCTCGCGACCGGGATGCGGTAGGTCTTCGCCTGCGCGAGACTGTTGGACGGGCGGCCATCATCGAGCAGCGGCCAGCCGAGCAGGCCCACGATCAGGATGTCGGTCTGCTTGGTGACGCCCTCGCGCGGCTTGCCGCCGTGCTTGCGGACGATCTCGAACGCATCGGCGCGCCGCATCGACGCGAGCCGGCCGGTGAAGGCGACGGTGCCTTCGAGCGCTGAGCTGTTGGGTTCGACCGGCCCCGTCATCCGCCTTCGCTCTGCGAGCTACGGCGGACACGCCGCGCAAGGCATCGCATGAGGAGCGGATGACCGTGTCACCATACGCGCAGGCGGGCGGATTTCCTCTTGGCGGGAGCGGGCGCGGCGCGTTCACGCGTTTTCGTGCTGGCGGCGGCAGGCTTCTTCTTCGACTCCTGACCGATGCTCGCACGCAGCGCGTCCATCAGGTTGATGACGCGCGGGCTCTCCTGCGGCTTCGGCGCCTGGATCACGCGTCCGGCCTGCTTGGCGCGCAGCATCTCGACGAGCGCGGTCTCGTAATGATCCTGGAACGCGGTGGGATCGAATTTGCGTCGCCTTGGAATCGACGATGTGGGCGGCGAGCTCCTTCATCTCCTTCGGCAGCTTCAGATCGGGCACGTCCTCGAAATAGGCGGTGGCCTCGCGCACTTCGTAGGGATAGCGCAGCGTGGTCGCGAGCAGGCCCTTGTCGAACGCTTCCAGCATGACGACGTGCTCGCGGCGCGAGAGCACGACGCGGCCGAGCGCGACCATGCCCCTGTCGCGGATCGTGTCGCGGATCACCGCGAACGCTTCCTGGCCGACCTTGTCGGTGGGCGCGATGTAATACGGGCTGTCGAGATAGCGATTGTCGATCTCGGCCTTCGGCACGAAGCTGTCGATGTCGATCGCGTGCGTGCTCTCGATCTGGATCTTCTCGATCTCCTCGTCTTCGATCTGGAGATATTCGCCCTTGCCGACCTCATAGCCGCGGCCGACGTCTTCGCGCTCGACCTGTTCGCCGGTCTCGGAATCGACGTTGAGCTGCTTCAGCCGGTTGCCCGTCTTCTTGTTGATGCGGTTGAAGGAGACGCGCTCGCTCGACGACGACGCGGGATAGAGCGCGATCGGACACGAGACGAGCGACAGCTTGAGGTAACCCTTCCAGTACGCACGCGGAGCCATGGGATCTCCTTGAACACAGAGGATTCGGCGGCCAATTCTTCAATGCCGAGCTGCGGCCATAATAGCAAGTTCCGATTGGAAATGGGTTGACGTTGTGACGCGGGTTCATCTCTCTACGGAACAATTGAAGAACGAGAGCCGTCTTTTGCTCGCGCCCGCGAGTCGCTAAGCCTTGGCGGGGACTCACATTCTTCGGAAGGCTAAGACCATGGATTTGAATCTGAAAAATCGCCGCGCGGTGGTGACCGGCTCGACCGGCGGCATCGGCTATGCGGCGGCGCGCGAGCTCGCATCGATGGGCGCAACCGTGGCGATCAACGGCCGGACCCAGGCGCGGGTCGATGCGGCCATCGCGAAGCTCAAGGGCGAGGTGAAGGGCGGAACGTTCGTCGGCGCGCCGGGCGATCTCGGCAGCGGCCGAAGGCGCGAACGCGATCATCCGCGCGGTGCCGGATTGCGACATCCTCGTCAACAACGCGGGCATCTTCGAGCCGAAGCCGTTCTTCGAGATTCCGGACGAGGATTGGATGCGCTTCTTCGAGACCAACGTGCTCTCGGGCGTGCGGCTTGCGCGCCATTACACGCCGAAGATGGTGAAGCGCGGATGGGGCCGCGTGGTGTTCATCTCGTCCGAATCCGGCCTGCACATTCCGGTCGAGATGGTCCACTACGGCATGACGAAGACCGCGCAGATCGCGGTCGCGCGCGGGCTTGGCGGAAACGGTTACGGGGACGGGTGTGACGGTGAACTCGGTGCTGCCGGGGCCGACGATGTCGGAAGGCGTCGGCGACTTCATGAGCAAGATGGCGGGCGGCGCCACCAGTCCCGATCTCGAAAAGATGGGCCGCGAGTTCATCCGCGATCATCGCCCGACGTCGCTGCTCGGCAGGATGGCGACGATCGAGGAGGTCGCGAACATGATCGCCTATGTGTGCAGTCCGGCGGCGAGCGCGACGAGCGGTGCGGCGCTGCGCGTGGATGGCGGCGTGGTGCGGGCGATTCCGTATCTTGAGAGAACCGCGATCCGTATTTCACAGAAGCATACGCGCTCTAAGGTCGACCATGTCGCGTGTTCGAGCGCCGATGTCCGTGCTCCGCGTCTTGGCGACCACGGCCTGCGGACGTCGGCGTGGTGCGGCGATTCCGTAGGCGCTATAGCCAACTACCGGTGACGGCCATGAGCGCAACGAAGCAGATGACGACCGCGGCATACAGGTTCACGACGGAATAAAGGAGCGCGAACAGCCTGACACGACGCAATAGCAAGATGAACAGCGCTCCGACAAGCAGCACGAGCCACGGTGTAAAGAGCAGCGTGAGTCCAACCCACTCCGGATTTGCGGGTCTTCCGCTGGCCGGATCGAAGTAGAAGATCGCCGCCCAAACAATCGCGAGCGCCGAGATTGCCGGCAGGGCGATAAGGAGAGGGTATGTTTTCGGACGCTTGTCTTTGTCGATGCGACGAAATGCAATCACGGCGGCGATAAGAACCGGCAGAAAGAGATACCCGGCTCCAAATTCAACGATCAGCCCGAACAGGGTTGCTTGCAGCGACAGAAGCCATGCTCCGAATGATCCCATGCCGATCAGATCCCATGAGGCAGGATCAAGTTACTATTTGGAACCGCGCAGGCCCACCACGTTCGGGAGTGGGCGACGTCACTATGGCCCGACAACATAACCATCATTTGGGCGAACCCAGATGAAGGTTTCCGATACCTGCGGCTGGGCGACGCCGTCGATCGTGAGTTCGGTCCTAAAGCTCGAACCGTTCGGCACAAAGGTCGCGCATATCTCCTTATTGATATGGCTCCTCAGCATCGAGAGGATTTGGGGACTGGCGAGCTGCACCATCTGTTGAGGGACGGACTGTCCAGCAATCGTGAAGGTCGACGCCTCGATATCGCGGGCGCGCACATGCCCACACACCGCACCAGACCGAACTTCGACCGATGTCGACGTCCGCATCACGATGAGAAGCTCGGCGGGCGCCATCAAAATCTCGCCGCGAACCTGAATTGCACCGGCTGGGCTCCACGTGTAGCCGGCCAAGGCCCGGCACATTTTTCGGGATGTATCGGGCGCAAAGCATTGCAACTGTCCCGACCTCGCCGGTCCAAGCGGATCTGTCACGGCCGATACGGCCTGGGCGGCCGCCAAGATCAATGCGGCAGTCAAATACACAAAGGAAGCCATCCGCCCTCCTTACTTGGAGTTGCGCAAGCCCACAGTACGGTTAAAGACGGCGCGATTATGGCCGGGGGCCTGATCCAGGGTGAAGTAGCCCTGGCGCTCGAACTGGATCGCCTTGCCCGGTTTGGCGTCGGCGAGCGCGGGCTCGATGCGCGCATCGTCCAGGACTTCGAGCGAATTGGGATTGACGTCGTTCCTGATGTCGCCGCTCGGATCGCTGCGCGTGAACAGCGGATTGTAGAGCCGCACTTCGGCGGGAATGCTCTTCGTGGCCGAGACCCAATGCATCGTGGCCTTCACCTTGCGGCCGTCGGGCGCGTTGCCGCCCTTTGTCGCGGGATCGTAGGTGCAGCGGAGCTCGATGACTTCGCCGGATGAATCCTTCACCACGTCGCGGCAGGTGATGAAATAGGCGTAGCGCAGCCGCACTTCGGCGCCCGGCGAGAGGCGGAAGAATTTCTTCGGCGGGTTCTCCATGAAGTCTTCGCGCTCGATGAAGAGCTCGCGTCCGAAGGGAATGCGGCGCGTGCCGGCGTTCGGGATCTTCGGGATGGTTGACCGCCTCGAGCTCTTCGATCTGACCTTCCGGATAGTTCTCGAGCACGACCTTCAGCGGCTTCAGCACCGCCATGCGGCGCTCGGCGTGCGTGTTCAGATATTCGCGCACCGCGTGATCGAACATCTGGGAATTGACGACGCTGTTCGCTTTGGCGACGCCGACGCGCTTGACGAAATCGCGGATCGCTTCGGGCGGCACGCCGCGGCGTCGGAGCCCCGCGAGCGTCGGCATGCGCGGATCGTCCCAGCCGGAGACGAGACGCTCGCGCACCAGCTCGGTGAGAATGCGCTTCGACAGCATCGTGTTCGAGATGTTGAGGCGCGCGAACTCGTACTGATGCGGGTGCGACGGCACGGGGAGATTGTCCAGGAACCAGTCGTAGAGCGGGCGGTGATCCTCGAATTCGAGCGTGCAGATCGAATGCGTGATGTGCTCGATCGCGTCCGACTGGCCGTGCGCGAAATCGTAGCTCGGATAGATCTTCCATGTGTCGCCGGTGCGCGGATGCGTCGCGTGCAGGATGCGGTAGAGCACGGGATCGCGCAGGTTGATGTTGCCGGACGCCATGTCGATCTTGGCGCGGAGCACGCGCGCGCCGTTCGGGAACTCGCCCGCCTTCATGCGGCGGAAGAGATCGAGATTCTCCTCGACGCCGCGGTCGCGGAACGGGCTGTTCTTGCCGGGCTCGGTCAGCGTGCCGCGGTTCGCCCGCATCTCCTCCTGCGGCTGGTCATCGACATAGGCTTTGCCGGCGCGGATCAGGTGCTCCGCCCACGCGTAGAGCTGATCGAAATAGTCGGACGCATGGTACAGGTGCTCGCCCCAGTCGAAGCCGAGCCAGTGCACGTCGCGCTTGATGGCGTCGATATATTCCTGCTCCTCCTTGGTCGGGTTGGTGTCGTCGAAGCGCAAATTGCAGCGGCCGCCGAACTCCTCGGCGACGCCGAAATTCAGGCAGATCGACTTGGCATGCCCGATATGGAGGTAGCCGTTCGGCTCGGGCGGAAAGCGGGTGATCACGGTCTTGTGGCGGCCGGCATCGAGATCGGCCTGGATGATGTCGCGGATGAAATCCCGCCCCGCCTCCTTGGCCGGTGTTTCGGTCTGCGACATATCCTGAACTGCTCCGTGTGGTGGGCGAGGGTTGTGGCAAATCCACCACCTCCCGCCAAGGGCGGCCTTTATTGCGGACCGGGCAGAGCGCATCCGCAAGAGGCTTGAAATGGGCGGCGCGGAGCCGCGGGGACGCCGGGCCTGGCCCGGGCTAGAACCGCTTCAGGCGGTCGGCGATGGCCTGGGGATTCAGCGACAGCCCGCTGGCCTGGAGGCCGCGTGAGCCCGCGAAGCCGAGAGAATCGCCGTCGAGGATGACCTCGACCGCACCGGCATCGCGAGCGGTGAGCCTTAAGCCCGCCCGGTTCGGAACGCTGTAGGTGTCGCCCTGGGTAAGACGGCGCTCCAGGAAGATCTGACCGCGCGCGCCGCGAACGGCCACGAAAGTCGGGCGGTGGACGCGCAATGTGATCCGCGAATCCCTGTTCCTAAGTCCGTATTGGCGTCCGGGCGGAAGCTGTGCCTCATCGCTTTGCGCGAGATCGGCGCGCAACGATACTTGTGGCGTGACGCTGATCCGGGTTGGCAGGGGGGGCGCCGCCGCGGGGAGTACCTGCGCAATGGCCACCTGCGCCAGCCCGGCGCGGTCGACGATGCTCTGCGGATTGAGCGACAGCCCGCTGGCCTGGAGGCCGCGCGAGCCCGCGAAGCCGAGAGAAGCGCCGTCGAGGATGATCTCGACAGCACCGGCATCGCGAGCGGTGAGCGTTAAGCCCACCCGGTTCGGAACGCGATAGGTGTCGCCCTGGGCAAGACGGCGCTCCAGGAAGATCCGACTGCGCGCATCCCGAACGGCCACGAAAGTCGGGCGGTGGACGCGCAATGTGATCCGCGAATCCCTGTTCCTGAAGGCCGTATCGGCGTCCGGGCGGAAGCTCTGTCTGAACGCCTTGCGCCAGATCGGCGCGCAGCGAAACGCTCGGCGTGACACTGATCCGGGTCGGCAGCGGGGTCGATGCAATGCGTACTCTGCTCTTGGACGACGGCCGGCTCGAGATCGGCACGCAGCGACGCCGCCGGCGAGACGGCGATCTCGGTCGGCAGGGGCATCGGGAAGAGCGCCGCAACGCGTGTCTGCTCCCGAATCGCCGCAGGAGTCAGATCGGCGCGCAGAGATGCGGGTGGCGTGACCGCGATCCCGGCCGGCAGGGGGATCGCCGCAATGCGCGCCTCCTCGATGGCCGCAGGCGTCAGATGCGGGCGGCGTGACCGCGATCCGGTCGGCAGGGGGATCGCCGCAATGCGCGCCTCCTCGATGGCAGGCGTCAGATCGGCGCGCAGAGATGCGCGTGGCGTGACGGCGATGCGGGCCGGCAGCGGGATCGCCGCGAAGTGCGCCCGCTCGATGGAAGCAGGCGTCAGATCGGCGCGCAGAGACGCGGGCGGCGTGACCGCGATCTGCGCCGGCAGCGGGATCCTCGCAATGCGTATCTGCTCTTGGATGGAAGCGGGCATGAGATCGGCGCGCAGCGATGCCGGCGACGTGACGGCGATCCCGGTCGGCAGGGGCATCGGGAGCAGCGCCGCAACGCGGGTCTCCTGTCGAATCGCGTCGGGCGTCAGATCGGCACGCAGAGATGCCGGCGGCGTGACGGCGATTCCGGCTGGCAGCGGGATCGCCGCGATGCGCGCCTGCTCGATGGAAGCAGGCGTCAGATCGGCGCGCAGAGACGCCGGCGGCGTGACCGCGATTCCGGCCGGCAGAGGAATCGCCGCAATGCGCGCCTGCTCGATGGCAGCGGGCGTCAGATCGGCACGCAGCGAAACGCGCGGCGTGACAGCGATCCGAGCCGGCAGCGGTATCGGGGGTTCCACCGCCGCAATGGATGCCGGCTCGTCGGCAGGCGCCGGCGTGGGCGCATCGACGATTTTTTGCGCAGGATCCTCTGCCGTGACCTGCTCGTACACCAGCGTGCCCAAGGCAACGATGTCATCGCGGGAATAGGTCAGCGCAACCAAGAGAAGCAAGGCGACAGCGATAACCCCGGCCGCAATTTCGCTCGGGCAGCGGCACGATATCGAGACGGTCATTGAAGGCGCCGTAGCGCGGCGCGATCTCGGCCCCGAACCGGTCCACGACGTTCTCGACATCAAGTCCGAGATGCCTCGCATAGCGCGCCACGTAACCGATCGTGAAGGCCGGGCCAGGCAGCTCCTCGAATTGGCCATCCTCGATCGCGGCCAAGTAATTCGGGTGAACATTGACCGCACGCGAGACTTCGCCGAGCTGTGTTCCTTTGAGCTCGCGGGCGTTGCGCAGCTCCTGGCCGACACGCTTCGCCGCGACAACGGGATCGGCCGGCGCGGCCAGCACCGACCGGCTCAGCAAGTCCAGTTGGTCTTCGTGGTCCAGGATCGATCGTGATGCGTCGGCCATCTAACCTGTCGCCGAGCGCGATGTCTAAAGACGGTGATCCCCCCGCCTCCCGTCTTCCTCTGACGCAGCGCTCGCTTCGGCTCAAATCATTGTCGGCCCCGCGAATATTACCCACTCGCATGCAATTTCTGTCAAGCGGGCCATGCCTTAACGGAACGTCGGATGGCGCACATACGCGAGGGAACTTTTGGCGGCGCGCTGCGGCATTGAACGGCGCGGCGATGCACGTCACCCCAGAGTGCACAATCTTGTCACGGGAACCGCGCCGTCAGAAATCGGGCTTGGCCGATTGGGCGATGGGCCGGGTCTCGGCCCCCGTAAAGGTGTTTGGATTCTCGGCGCAGATCGCCTCCAGCAGCGGGCTTACCCCGCCGCTCGCCAGCATGGCGACATTGGCCACATTCGTCCGCCGCGCGATGCCCTCGGTCCGGCTGTAGCGCTGGGTCGCGGTCCAGGGCGTGGTGAACGCGCCCGGATCTTCCATGTAGACCTCAAGCTCCAGCGTCTCGCCGCCGTCGAGCATGCGGTAGCGCTCGACCACGTGGAGTTGTTCGGTGTGAGGCGTCTGGAAGCCGTCGACGGCGCCCTTGTCGTTGAGACCGATCGTATCGACCACGAGCGTGTCGCCTTCGTAGTGGCCGACCGAATCGCCATGCCAGGACGGCTTCATGTCCGTTGCGTGGGCGGCGTTCAGACGGATCCGCCGCACGTCGGCGAAGCTGGTCAGGATCATGATCGATCTTGTCGCGGCCCTGCACGAAATACATCGGCCGCGTCATCGGTATGAGCAGGAAGTGCGGGATGCCGATCGGATGGCAGCTCGCGTGCAGCGAGTCGGCGGGCTTTCCGGACAGCACGACGCTCATTCCGCTTGAGGAGAACGTCGCGCGCCCAGGGCTGAAGGATCGGATTGTCCGGGTCGGCTATGGGCAGCGTCGGCTGCTTTCCGGTGACACGGTAATCGTCGTTCGAGACGAGCGGGTGGTCGGGATGCTGCATCACAGGGCCGGGGCCGCGCCTCGGCGCGATCCACTCGCGGGAATATGCGAACCAGCCGGCGCTCGGATTGGGCGTGAAGTCGGGCGGCGCGCGGTCCGCAGCCATCAGCGAGCCGCTCAACATCGCCGCCGCCGCCGCGGAGCCGATCAGGATGCTGGCCGTGAAGGAGCGCCGATGTCTCGACATCACGAAATCCTTAAGCAACTTGTTCCACTGTACCAGGAATAGCGCGTGGCGGCTCGTCAGATGGCGCGGCGTCCTGGATGTGGATGTTTGGTCGCGGGGTCGTTTCCCACGGTCGAGTTCCGAATTGCCCTCCCTTTGGCTTATGGTCACGCCGTGCACGGGGGGCTCCGTTCATGCGTTTCTTGTTCGGGTTGGTGATCCTTGCGCTGATGCTTTCGGGCTGCGCCGCGCTGCGGCCGGTGCCCAAGACGATGGCCGAGCGGCTGGACGTGTTCCCGCGCAACGGCGTGCCGGTGGAGCGGCCGGTGACGATCCGGTGGAACCGGTTCCAGGTGCCGTTTGTCGAGGCCGAGACCGACCGCGACCTCGCGTTCGCGATGGGCATGGTGCACGGGCATCTGCGCCTCGCCGAAATCCGCGTGCTGAAGCAGATCGTGCAAGGGCGCACGAGCGAGATGGTCGGCCCGGTCGGGCGCAACGTCGACCATGCGCTGCGCATCATGGATATCGGCCGCGCGGCGCCGGAGATGGTGCGGGCGTTGCCGGCGGATGAACGGATGCTGATGGAGTCGTTCGCGGCGGGGCTCAATTTCTACCAGTCGCGATTGGAAGAGCTGCCGCCGGAGTTCTCGCTGCTCGCGCTTTCGCCCGAGCCGTTCACGGTGGAAGAGCTGGTGTCGATCGGACGCATGGGCGGCGTCGACATCAACTGGCTCGTCTATATGGGCCTGATGCGTTTGCGGGAGCGGCCGGATTTTCCGCGCATCTGGGCGCGCGCGCTCGATGTCGGCGCGGGGCCGGTGACGAGCTTCCCGGCGTCGGCGCGAGCTCGGCGCGCTGGAGGAGATCATCCTCGGCACGGCGCGGTCGGGCTCGAACGCGTATGTGGTCGCGCCCAAGAAGAGCGCGACCGGCAGCGCGCTCATCGCCGGCGATCCGCATCTCGGCATGGGCGTGCCCAATCTGTGGCTGCTCGCCGGCATGCGCTCGCCGTCGTTCACGGGCGTGGGCTTCATGATTCCGGGGCTGCCCTTCATCGCCGAGGGCCGCAGCTTCGATCTCGCGTGGGCGGGCACCAATATCCGTTCGGCGAACAGCGAGTTCTACGACATCACGAAGGTGAACGACGCCGGCATCGAGACGCGCACGGTTCCGATCCGGCAGCGCTTCTGGATGGACACGACGCGCGAGGTGCGCACGTCGCGCTTCGGGCCGATCGTGTCCGATGCATCGATCACGCCGTCGCTGCCGGGCGAGACGATCGCGCTGAGATGGATCGGCCATCAGGCGACCGACGATATCGGCAGCCTGTTCGACGTGATGCGTTCGCGGAATGCGGGCGAGTTCCGCGAGGCGCTGACGGGCTTCGCCGTGCCGCCGCAGAATTTTCTCTGCGCCGATGCGGAAGGGAACATCTGCCACGTGCTGGCGACGACGATCGCCAAACGCGCGTCGATGCGGCCCGAGGCGCTCATCCTCGATGCCGTCCGATCCCGCGAACCGAATGGAAAGAGTTCGCCGATGCCGCCACCCTGCCCGCCGCGCTCAATCCGCCGGAAGGGTTTCTCGCCTCGGCCAACAACCGGCCGACCGATACGCCGTTTCCGATCGGCTATTTCTTTTCCGCCGACGAGCGCGTGCGCCGGCTGCAGCAGGCGCTTGGCGAACGCGAGAAGATCTCGCTCGACGATCTGAAGCGGCTTCAGCGCGACACGGTCTCGCTCGATTCGCGCGACATCGCCGCCTCGCTCGCCGCGCTGATCGAGTCCGAGCCCGATGCGCGCGCGGCGGCGCCCGCGTTCCTCGCCGATCTCAAGGCGTTCGACGGCGACTATCGCGTCGATGCGCGCGGGACCGGTGGTCTACGAGACGCTGCTCTATCATCTGGTGCCGGCGGTCCATGGCGTGCGCTCGCCGGCCGAGTTGGCGGGGCCCTACTCCGATCTGCGCCAGCTCAAGCGGTTTCTGCATGTCCGACATCGATGCGCTGACGCCGGAGCGGCGGCGCGAAATCCTGGTCGCCGTCGGTGCGGGCGGCGGCGCGAGACAGCGCCAAGTTCGCGACCTGGGGCGACATGCACCGCATCCGCGTGCAGCACTGGTTCGCGGCCCTGCCCGTCGTGGGACGCAAGTTCCTCTACGGCGACTATCCGAGCGGCGGCTCGCGCGAGACGCCGATGAAGATGTCGCACGGCCTGACCAACGGCGTGACGATGTCCACGTTCGGCAGCCAGGCGCGCTTCGTCTCCGACATGGGCGATCCCGATTCCAGCGAGTTCGCGCTGATCGGCGGCAATGACGGCTGGATCGGTTCGGAGAACGCGCTCGATCAGGTGCCGCTGTGGCTGAAGGGCGAGTACATCCGCATGCCGCTGCGGCCCGAGACGGTGGCGCGCGAGTTTCCCGTGGTCACGACGCTCAATCCGCTGATGTTCGACATCACGCCGCTGCTGCAGATCGTGGCCGCGCGGCGGCGCGCGCAGCTCGCGCGCATGGATGCAAGCGCCGTGCAGGAGCGCACACTGCTCAAGCTCGTGCGGCACGCGGCCGATACGCGCTTCGGCAAGGATCACGCTTCGAGGCGATCAAGAGCGTCGCGGATTTCCAGGCGCGCGTGAAGCTGCGCACCTGGGAAGCGATGTGGGACGACTATTACAAGGCCGCGCTGCCCGAATTTCGCCAACATCAGCTGGCCGGGCCCCACGCCCTATCTCGCGCTCTCCTCGGGCACGACGAGCGCGCGGACGAAATACGTGCCGGTCACCGAAGCGATGAACCGCTCGAATTCGCGCGCGGGCTTCGACCTCGTGGCCTACCACTTTGCGGCCAAGCCGCGCTCGCGCCTGTTCGACGGCAAGACGTTCATGCTGGGCGGCTCGACCAAGCTGGTGCCGGAAGCGCCAGGCGTCTGGTCCGGCGATTTGTCGGGCATCGCGGTCAAGCGCATGCCGTTCTGGGCGCGGTCTTACGCGTTTCCCAAAGAGGAGCACGCGCTGATCTCGAACTGGGAGGAAAAGGCCGAGCTGATGGCGCGCACGTCGCTCGATGAGAAGATCCGCGCGCTGACCGGAACGCCCGCCTGGATCCTGATGCTGCTCGATCGCGTGCGCGTGTTGCGCGAGGCACGCGGCGAGAGCGGGAGCCCGGCTTATCCCGATCTCGAGCTGCTGGTGCATGGCGGCGTCAATTTCGCGCCCTATCGCGCGCGGTTCGAGAAGCTGTTTGCAGGGCTCGATGTCGACATGCGCGAAGTCTATCCCGGCGAGCGAGGGCTTCATCGCGATCGCCGACCGCGGCTACGGCGAAGGGTTGCGGCTCAATCTCGACCACGGGCTGTTCTTCGAGTTCGTGCCGCTGGAGGATTTGGGCAGCGCCAATCCGCGGCGGCATTGGATCGCGAACGTGGAGACGGGCGTCAACTATGCGGTCGTGATGTCGACCTGCGCGGGACTGTGGGCGTATGTGATCGGCGACACGGTGCGGTTCGTCGACAAGTCGCCGCCGCGCATTCTGATCACCGGGCGGACGACCTACTGGCTTTCGGCGTTCGGCGAGCATCTGCTGGCCGAGCAGATCGAGACCGGCGTGGCGGCGGCGTCAGCGGCGATCGGGGCCGATGTCACCGACTATTCGGTGAGCGCGGTGTTTCCCGAAGCCGGCAAGGAGCGGTGCGGGCATCTGTACGTGACCGAATTCGCAGGCGGTGCGCCGGACTCCGCGCAGCTCGCTGTGTTCGCCACCACGCTGGACGCGACGTTGCGGCATATCGTGAACGACTACGACTACTACCGGAAGGATGGACGCATCGTGCTGCCGGAAATCCGGCCCGTGCCGCCGGGCACGTTCGCGGCGTGGATGAAATCGCGCGGCAAGCTCGGCGGCCAGAACAAGGTGCCGCGGATCATCAACGATCCGGAGCTGTGGGGGAATTTGATCGGGTTCGTTTCCGCTCCCGCGCGCGATCGCTTGTAGCAGCACTGCGGCCGGGCCTATCGTACGGTCGTGATCAACGGGCTGTGTTCTCATGAAGATCGGAGTGTTGTTCGCCGCGGCGTTCACAATGGTCTTCGGCGGGAGCGCTTACGCCGCGGACCTGAGAGTCATCTCCACAAGGGCGACCGAGGAACTCTACCGCGAACTTGTGCCGCAATTCGAACGGATGTCCGGGCACAAGGTGACGACGATCTTTACCGGCACGCAGGACGTTCAGAAACGGATTGCCGCCGGCGAGGTCTATGACGTCATCATCATGGTGGACACGGCGATCAACGACTACATCGCGTCGGGCAAAGTCGTTGCGGGCAGCCGCGTGGACATCGCGCGGGCGACCATCGGCGCGGGTGTGCGCGCGGGCTTGCCGAAACCCGACATCGGCTCGGTCGAGGGGCTGAAGACGCGCGCTGCTTGCAGGCCAAGTCGATCGGCTACTCGACGGGACCGAGCGGCGACTATGTGATCGAGCATGTTCGAGAAGCTGGGCGTGGCGGACGCCGTAAGACCGAAGCTGAAGCAGGTTCCGACGACCGATGCTCGTCGCGAGCTTCATCGCCTCGGGCGAAGCGGAGATCGGCTTCCAGCAGACAAACGAGCTGTCCCACTATCCGGGCGTCGACTATCTCGGGCCGCTGCCTCCGGAGCTCCAGGAAACCACGTGGCGTTCGGGCGGCATCATGACTGGCTCGCGCGCGGTCGAAGCGGGAAAGGCGCTGCTCGAATTCCTGTCCGGCCCGGCTGCAGCCCCGGTGATCCGCAAGCACGGGCTTGATCCGTCGTAGCGCGGGCGTCGTCCGAATCAGAAATCGGGGGTGGACGCTTGCGGGATGGGTTCGACGCCCTCGTTCAAGATGTCGCCGTTGTTTTCGGCGCAGACCATCTCCTCGAGCGGGCCACGCGGCACGCGCGCGTCGTTTTCGGTGTGGTTGGCGTCGATGCGGCGATAACGCTGGATCGCGTTCCACGGCGTGGTGAACGCGCCCGGGTCTTCGACGCGCACTTGCACCTCCATCGCGCGGCCGCCGTCGACCATGCGGAAGCGCTCGACGACGTGGAGCCGATCGGTGTGGGGCGTGCGGAAATTGTCGACAAAGGTCCGGGTGTTCAGGCCGATCGTATCGACCACCAGCGTGTCGCCTTCGTAGCGGCCGACGGATTCGCCGAACCAGGACGGCGTGACGCGCGCGGCGTGTTGCTGGTTCAGGTAGATGTGGCGCACTTGATGGTCCTCGGCCCAGATCATCACGATCTTCTGCGGCGTCTGCACGAAATAGGACGGGAAAGACCGGATACAGCACGAAGCCGGGAACGCCGATCGGCCAGCATCTTTCCTTGGGCGTGTAGGCGGCGCGGCCGGAAAGAGCGCGCGCGTTGGCTTTCTGCAGTTCTTCGCGGGCCCATGGCTGCAGAATGGGATTGGAAAGGTCGGCCACGCGGAACGCCGGCCGGCCGGCACGGGGCGACGCGCAGGATCGAACGTGACCGGGCCGGGCCCGCTCAAGGGCGGGAGAAACTCCTGGCCGGCTGCGATCCATCCGGTCGTGCTGTCGGGCGCAGAAATTGGGAACCGCCTGGTCGGCGGCGCTTGCCGGCCATAGCGAACTCGCGATGCACGCGAACGCAACCGATGCAGCGGCCTTCGCGATCTTCGTCATTGTGCCCCCCGAAGAGCTATTTCCCGCCGATGACGGCGATGCCTTGGATCTCGATCAGGAGGCCGGGCTGCGCGAGACCGGCGACCGTGATCAGCGCGCTTGCCGGGAAGCATTCGCGGAACGCTTCCTTGCGAAGCTCGATGAAGCGGTCGCCGAGACGCGCATCGGTGATGAACACGGTCATCGTCACCATGTCGGCGAGGCCGGCGCCGCCGGTGGCTTTGATGTTCTTGTCGATGTCCGCGAAGATCGAGCGCACCTGCTGATCGAACGGCGTGTTGGGCGCGGCCGTATGGCCCGCGAGCCACAGCGTCTTGCCGCCTTCGGTGGTGACGACGCGTGAGAACCCGCGCTGCTGGGCGCGCTCATCCGGCGCGTAGCATTCCTTGGCCATCGCTTCGCTCGCGAAGATAAGAGCTGCCGCGACCCCCATAGTAATGTGTGCCGAACGGATCGCCATGGCCCTCTCCGATGCCCGGTTCAGGCCATGACTCTACTGCTGACGGCGAGACGTGTCAGGCGGCGGCGGGCGCGTGGTCGTAGCTGAAGATCACCAGCGCGTATTTCCAGCCGTTGCTCTGCTTGCGGAAGAAGTTCGTGAATTTGCCCGGGAGCGACATCGTCTTGCCGCCGGCCTTGGGGATCAGGTCCAGCTGGAAGATGCCGTGGGCGAAGGCCTGCGTGCCGAAGATCTGCACGTCCTCGAATTTGTTCGCGAGCTTGAGCACGAAGGGATCGAAGAACCCGGCCTTCGCGGCCGCGACCGCGTTTTCGCGTCCGACGAAGCGGGGCGCATCGGGCACCGCGAAGATGAAATCGTCGGTCATCAGCGCGCCCCAGCCTTCGGCATCGCCGGCATTCACGGTCACGACAAACTCGTCGAGGATGCGGTTGAGCGCGGCGAGGTCTTCGGTCAGCTCGGTGTTCGAGCCGGTCTGAAAGCCCGCGCGCGACAGGTCGCTGTTCCAGATCCCGCGCGCGACTTTCCAGCTGCCGTCCATCTGCCGCCGCCAGATCCAGACGCCCTTGCCTTCGTCGTGGATCGGCCGGCCGCCGCGCTTCGGCATGCTGTCGAGCACCCATTTGTGCTGGTCGATGGCGACATCGCCGAGGATTTCGAGGTCCTCCGGGAAGACGAAGAAGAGCGATCTCGCGGCGGCGAATCCTTCGCGCCAGAACTGGCGATGCGCCTCGATCCCGCGGATCGCCGGCCGGTTGGGCGCCATGCCGACCGCGTCGCGGCGGCATAGCCCGTCATTGCCACGATGTCTTCGCGATTGAAGGCTTCGACGTACTCCGTACGCCGACGCTCGATGACGTCGCGATCGTTCACGCTGGTCATTACACCCGTCCCCCGGAGGGAACCTACTATGGCAATCCCACCCGATTCCAGTGGTTCAGGCGTCGACCGATTGCAACCTGGCCGACGGCGGTGGCGCGTTCGGCCGCGGCGACGGTGTTTTCGAGCAACATGGTTACCGTCATCGGGACCGACACCGCCCGGCACCGGCGTGATGTAGGAGGCCTTGCTCCGGACGCCCTCGAAATCGACGTCGCCGACCAGGCGGCCG
Source organism: uncultured Alphaproteobacteria bacterium (assembly GCA_963708555.1). Taxonomy (GTDB): domain Bacteria; phylum Pseudomonadota; class Alphaproteobacteria; order Micropepsales; family Micropepsaceae; genus CAIYRG01. The sequence goes on from CAVPTF010000016.1 coordinate 37,812, forward strand.
CCGACGAAATTGATGCCGACATCGATGACGACGGCGCCGGTGCGCACCATGGCGGGGACGATCAGATTGGGCGAACCCGCCGCGACGACCAGGATATCGGCCAGGATCGTGTATTGCGTGAGGTCGCGCGTCTTGGCGTGGCAGATCGCGACGGTCGCCTCGCGCTGCATCAGCATGAGCGCGAGCGGCTTGCCGACGATGTTGCTCGCGCCGACGACGGTCACGTTCTTGCCTTCGAGCTCGATGCCCTCGTGCTCGAGGATCTTCTGCACGCCGTAGGGTGTGCAGGGCGGGAACACGGTCTGGCCGTTCACCAGGCCGCCGACATTGTAGAGATGGAAGCCGTCGACATCTTTTTCGGCCGAGATCGTCTCGACCACGCGGCGCACCGAGATGTGCCGCGGAAGCGGAAGCTGGACCAGGATGCCGTGGATCGACGGCATGTCGTTCAGCGCGCGGATGCGCTCCAGCACCTGGCGCTCGGCGATGTCCGCCGGCAGGCGCACGACCTCGGACTTGATGCCGACCTCGGCGCAGGCGCGCATCTTGTTGCGGACATAGATCGCGGAGGCCGGATCGTCGCCGACCAGGATCACGGTCAGCGCCGGATTGCACGCCGCGCGCTCTGCAGCGCGCTCGGCGCGCTCGGCGATGCCGACGCGGACGCTCCGCGCGATCGCGATGCCGTCGATGATCTTGGCTGTCATGGCGCTTGAGTGATCGGTTTCGCTCCGAAAAGCAAGGCGACACCGTGCCTTAGGTTAAGGCGCAGCCAGCGCCTGCCATGAAGCGGCGCTTGATTTCGCGGCCGTCACGAATCGGCAATACGCGGGCCACGTCGTCGGTCGCGACCTGGATCTGGATGAAGGACGGGGCTTTGCCCGTGTGCAGCAGGCGGCGGGTGTCGTCGACGTCGCGTTCGGTGAGGGCGGCGCGCGCACTCCGCGAAGCGGCAGGATTTGGCGATGCCGATGAGGTCGATGCCCGCATCGGTGTGGCTCGCCTGCATGCCGGTCTCGCCGTAGTGGCGGTTGTCGAGCACGACGATGGCGAGATTGGGCGGCTGCTTGACGCCGATGGTGGCGAGGCTGCCGAGGCCCATCAGCATCTCGCCGTCGCCGGTGATCACGGCGACGCGGCGGTCGGGGCGCGCGAGCGCGAGGCCGAGGCCGATCATGGCGGCGCCGCCCATCGCGCCCCAGAGATAGAAATTGAGCGGATGATCGCCGGCGGCGGCGACATCGTAGGTGGGCGCGCCGAGACCGGGGACGACCAAGAGGTCGCCGCGATCGGCGAGCAGGCGTTTGACGACATCGCGACGGTCGAGCATCAGCGCCAGTCCTTCTTGCCGATCAGGATCTGCGAGAGGATGACGGCGATCGCCTTGTCCTCGTTGAAGACGCGGTCGACCGCGATGCGGACGATCTCGTCCACGCGCGCGGGCTCATCGATGCGATAGGTCGAGAAGCCGGCGAGGCGCAGGCATTCTTCGGTGATCGAGCCCATCGGCACCTGCCACGGATTGAACTCCTCCCACTCGCCGCGCATCGTCACGAGCACGAGACACGGGAAAGCCGCAGTTCTCGATCAGCGAGAACATGTTGATGCAGTTGCCGACGCCGCTGCTCTGCATCAGGAGCGCCGAGCGCTGACCGCCGAGGAACGCGCCGGCGACGAGGCCCACGCCCTCCTCTTCCGTGGTGAGCACGACATCGGTGATCTCGGGATCCTCGATGCAGCGCTTGATCAGGCGGCTGTGTCCGGCATCGGGCACATAGCCGACCTGACGGATGTTCATGCGCTTGAAATGCGCGTAGATCGCATCGGGCCAGGGTTTGCTCGTCCATGATGATCGGTCAGCGCATGGTGAAGGGGTTGGGGACTTCGAGCGCGGTGTTGATCCATACGCTCTTGGTCTGGAGATATTCGTCGATCGCGTGCAGGCCGTTCTCGCGGCCAAGGCCGCTCTGCTTGTAGCCGCCGAAGGGCGAGAGATAGCTCACCGCGCGATAGGTGTTGACCCACACGGTGCCCGCACGCAGACCGCTGCTCATCGTGAGCGCGCGGCGCATGCTGGTGGTCCACACGCCCGAGGCGAGACCGAACAGCGTGTCGTTGGCGATGGCGAGCGCTTCGTCTTCGTCGCGGAAGCGGATCACGCTCAAGACCGGGCCGAAGACCTCTTCCTGCGCGATGCGCATGCTGTTCTTGACGCCCGCGAAGATCGACGGCTGCACAAAGAGGCCGGACTTCGAGCCTTCGACGTCGGCGGGCTTGCCGCCGAGCATGAGCTCGGCGCCTTCGTCGCGCGCGATGCCGATATAGTCGAGCACCTTCTTGTGCTGCGGCCGCGTGGTGATCGGGCCGACCTGCGTCGTGGGGAGACGCGGATTGCCGAGCTTCGCGGTCGAGGCGAACTTCACCAGCTTGTCGAGGAACTGATCGTGGATCGTGTCCTGGACGAGCAGGCGCGAGCCCGCGATGCAGGTCTGGCCGCTCGCGGCGAAGATGCCGGCGACTGCGCCTTTGACCGCATCGTCGATGACGCAATCGTCGAACACGATGTTCGGCGACTTGCCGCCGAGCTCGAGCACGACGGGTTTCAGATGAGCCGCGGCCGCCTGATAGACGCGCCGGCCGCCGATGTCTCCGCCGGTGAAGGCGATCTTGGCGACCTTCGGATGCGTCACGAGCGGTTCGCCGGCCTCCGCGCCAAAGCCGGTGACGACGTTGAACACGCCGGGCGGGAAACCCGCCTGCTCGACGAGCCGCGCGAATTCGAGCGCCGAGCATGAGGTGTATTCCGACGGCTTGACGACGACCGTGTTGCCCGCGGCGAGCGCGGGCGCGATCTTCCACGACATCAGCAGCAGCGGCGAATTCCACGGCGTGATCGCGGCGATGACGCCCAAGCGGTTCGCGGCGCGTGAAGTTGAACATGTCGGGCTTGTCGATCGGGATGACGCTGCCCTCGATCTTGTCCGCGAGCCCGCCGAAATAGCGGTACCAGTTGGGCAGGTAGCGCATCTGCGCCGACATCTCGGCCAACAGCTTGCCGTTGTCGCGCACTTCGACATCGGCGAGCGCCTGCGCGTTCTCGGCGATGAGATCGGCCAGGCGGAACAGCAGCTGCGCCGCGCGCGGTCGCGGTGAGCGCGGGCCAGGGTCCGGTGGTGAAGGCTCTGTAGGCCGCTTCGACCGCGCGATCGACATCGGCCGGCATCGCACCGCGGAACCAGCGCCCACACGTCGCCGCTGAACGGGTCTTCGGTGCCGAAGACGGCGCCGCTTTCGGCGTCGGTGAACTTGCCGTCGATATAGGCCTGGTAGTGCTCGAGCTCGGTCATGTGGGTTCATGTGTCCGAGCAGTGAAATCGGCGATCTCGGCGCGCGTCGCGATCCAGACATCGGGGAGCGAAGCCGCGCGCGCGACGATCTTCTCGAAATAATAGGCGCCGCGCGGCCGGCCGAAAATATGCGCGTGCACGGTCACGTCGATGAGGGCAGGCGCGCTGGCCCGCGCGGGCGGCTTCGAGATTCTCGTCGAACGAATTGAGCATCGTGCGCGGCGCGTTGCCGTATTTCATGAACGGCATGTCGTTGACGTCGGTGGAGAGCGGAATGGCGACGATGCGCAGACCGCCGAACTCCTGCACGTAGGGCAGATCGTCGTCGAACACGTCGCCGTACCAGGTGTATCCGGCTTGCGCGAGAAGCTGCGGCAGCTCGGGCCCCGACGTGCCGCGCGGGCTGAGCCAGCCTTTGACGGACTTGCCCGAGGCGCGTTCGAGCAGCGTCGTGCAGCGCATGATGTTCCTCTTCTGCTCGTCGAGCGAGAGCAGCGCCGGGATCACGTCCATGCTGTAGGAGTGCGACAGCACCTCGTGGCCGGCATCGGCGACCGCCTTCACCGCTTCAGGCGCGCGCTCGGCGATGATCGCGCTCGTCATCACGCTCGCCTTCGCGTTGTGGCGGGCAAGCGCATCGAGCAGGCGATAGATGCCGCGCTTGACGCCATAGGCGGCCCACGAGATCGCCATCGTGTCGAGCGCGCCCGGGGGCAGCGGATTGCCCATCGGGCTGATGCCGGGCGCCTTGCCGTCCGACCACGCTTCGAGGCAGACGTTGAAGATCACCGCGATCGGCTTGTTGCCCGGCCAGCGCCAGTCGGTTTTGGTCATCAACCTCTCCTCATGGGGCCTTCAGCGAATTCAGAAGCGCCGGGTAGTGCTTTATGTCCTCGGCGAAGGCGTCTGGAAAGGTGATTTCTCCCACGTGCGGAACCATGTCGTCGAAGATCAGCGCCATGAAGGGCCAGCCGTAGTAGGGCGACGTGTAGCCCTCAGCGGCCGCGGCATCGAACCCGAAGCGTCCATAGTAGGCCGGAGACCCCAGCAGAAAGACGGCTTGCCACTGGTCTTGCCGCGCCCGCTCCAATCCCTTGCGGACCAGCGTGGAACCGATGCCCGCGCGCTGAAAATCAGGATGCACGCCGAGCGGCGACAAGGTGAGCGCGCGCATCGGTGCGCCGAGCCGGCTGAACAGCACGTGGCCCACGACGCTCGTCTCGTGTTCGGCAACCAGCGAGAAGACCGCGTCCCCCGATCGGTTGAGGTCGTCGACGATCCGCACCACCATTTCATCCGCAAACGCCGAACGATGGACTGCACGAATGGCGGCCTCGTCGCGTGCGGTTTCGTCGCGGATGGTTATGGGGCCCACGCGCGAGCGTTACCCCGCCTATGTCTTGGAGGGAAGCGGGACGGCGGTCGTGCGCTTGAGCTCCTCCATGGCGAAGGAGGCGGAGACGTCCATCAGGCGCGCGGAGCGGATCAGCGATTTGTAGGCGCGGTCATAGGCGGCCATGTCGGCCACCTGCAGCTTGAGCAGGTAATCGATCTCGCCCGCGATGCGGTAGAACTCGATCACCTCGGGCATCCGGCGCACGGCGGCGGAGAACGTCTCCAGCCATTTCTCGGTGTGCTCGCCCGCGCGCACGGCGACGAACACGGTGAGCCCGGCGCCGAGCTTCTCGGGGTCGAGAAGCGCGACGCGCTTTTTGATCACGCCCTTTTCTTCGAGCTGCTTGATGCGCCGCCAGCAGGCGTTCTGCGAGAGATGGACGCGGTCGGCGATCTCGGCGATCGGGAGCGAGGCGTCGGTCTGGAGCAGGTCCAGGATCTTGACGTCGATGGCATCGAGTTCGGTCAAAGCGGGCTTTCGTGGTTGTTTTCTGCTGTTTTATGGCATGAATTGGGAAATTATTCCACTTTTACCACCGATGGTGGTGGGCTTTGGGAACAAAATTCACGAATCGTCTCATAGAATCGCTTCCGTCGGTTGGGAGCACCGTCATGTTGGACCGCTGGTTTCTTGGCCCATCCCCGTTCGGTCGACGAGAGCTATCTCGAGCATCAGGCGCACGCGCTGAGGTTCTCGGGCTCGCTGTTGTTGGCGGCCGGCGCCTGCTTCATCCATGCGCTGGTGCCCGGTCTGTTCGAGCGCACGGGCAGCCGGACGATCGAGCGGTTGCATGACGAGATGGTCGTCCACCGCAAGCGGACCGAGACGGCCGCGCCGCGTCGCGGTTCAACCCGCAGCGACGTTGTCGCGGTCGGACGCGTAGCAGCCCTCCGTCCGCAAGTGCGGACACCTCGCCCGCAAACGCGGGAGGAAGATAAGCGGTGACGTCTGTCCGTTGTCAGGCGACACGCGCGATTGATCGCGGATTGCGATGGGTTTGCCCGCAAAAGTTGACTCTCCTCAGCGATGTCTTATGAACGGCCTCTTCACGGGGCGACTTGGACATCGGAGGGGGCATGAAGGCGCCGCAACTGCTCGTGCACGACAAGAAGGACTTGGTCGGCGTGGTCGTCGTCGAGGACCTGAAAGCCGGGAACGGACATGCTGTGCGTGGTGACCGCGGACAATTCCTCGTTCCGCCTGAAGTCGCTGATGGACGTGCCGATCGGGCACAAGATCGCGCTCGCCGACATCAAGAAGGGCGACACGGTGTGGAAATACGGCCACGACATCGGCAAGGCCGTCGCCAACATCAAGAAGGGCGAGCACGTGCACGTCCACAATCTCAAGACCAAGCGGTGGTAGAGATGGCGAAGAACGCGAAGAAGAACGGCAAGGTCGCAAAGAAGAGCGCGAATGCCCAAGATCATGGGCTGGCGGCGCGAGAACGGCCGCGTCGGGCGTGCGCAATCACGTCATCGTGCTGCCGCTGGACGATCTCTCCAATGCGGCGGCCGAAGGTGTCGCCAACAACATCAAGGGCGTGATGGCGATCCCGCACGCCTATGGCCGTCTGCAATTCGGCGAGGATCTGCAGCTGCTGTTCCGCACGCTGATCGGCACGGGGGCCAATCCCAATGTCGCGGCCGTGGTCGTGATCGGCATCGAGGAGGGCTGGACCAAGCGCGTCGTCGACGGAATCAAGAAGACCGGCAAGCCGGTCGACGGGCTTCGGCATCGAAGGCACCGGCGACATCATGACGATCGCCAAGGCCTCGCGCGTGGCGAAGGACTATCTGCAATGGGCGTCCGAGCTGAAGCGCGAGGAGTGCGATCTGTCCGAGCTGTGGATCTCGGCCAAATGCGGCGAGTCCGACACGACGACCGGGTCTCGCGTCGTGCCCGACGGTCGGCAACATGTACGACAAGCTGATCCCGAACGGCGTCTACGGCGTGTTCGGCGAGACGTCGGAGATCACCGGCGCGGAGGAGCTCGCCAAGGCGCGCGCGATCAATCCGAAGATCGGCGCCAAATGGTACAAGACGTGGCAGGCCTATCAGAACGACGTGATCGAGGCGCACAAGACCGACGATCTCTCCGAGTCGCAGCCGACCAAGGGCAACATCGCGGGCGGGCTGACGACGATCGAGGAGAAGGCGCTCGGCAATCTCGAGAAGATCGGGCGCGAGTGCCGCTATATCGACGTGCTGGAGCCGGCCGAGGCGCCGCGCAAAGGGTCCGGGGCTCTATTTCATGGACACGTCATCGGCGGCGGCCGAGTGCGTGACGCTGATGGCGGCGGCGGGTTATGTGGTGCACTGCTTCCCGACGGGCCAGGGCAACGTGATCGGCAATCCGATCCTGCCCGTGATCAAGCTGACCGGGAATCCCAAGACGGTGCGCACGATGAGCGGAGCATATCGATCTCGACATCTCCGGCATCATCCGGCGCGAGATCACGATCCCGGAAGCGGGCGACATGCTGATCGACATGATCGCGCGCACGGCGAACGGGCGGCTGACGGCGGCCGAAGCGCTTGGGCCATCGCGAGTTCGTGCTGACCAAGCTCTATCGGAGCGCGTAACGCTGAGCTCAGAAGCACGAAGGCGCGCAGGTCACACCGGCCTTCGTCGCTTCGCGACACCTCCCTCGTGCGCGGGAGGAATGCCGATCACGTTCTAGATGCCGACGCTCTCGCTTGCTGAGGCGGAAGAGCTGGTCGCGAGTGCGCTCGAGCGCAACCGCACGGCGCAAGGACAATGCGCGCGTGGTGGCGAAAGCGCTCGTGCTCGCCGAAGCGGACGGCATCAAGACGCACGGACTGCTGCGCACCGCGTTCTATGCCGCGCAGGCGAAGGCCGGAAAGGTCGACGGCTTCGCCACGCCCGGCGCGAAGACAGCCGCGGCCGGGCGTTCTCGGTGATCGATGCCAATAACGGCTTCGCCTATCCGGCGATCGATCTCGCGATTTCCTGCTGCCGAAGATGACGGCGGCGAACGGGATCGGCGGCGGCGGGCATCGGACGCTCGCATCATTGCGGCGCGATCGGCCATCACGCGGAGCGACTGGCGGATGCGGGACTGGTGGCGCTGTTCTTCGCGAACGGTCCCGCCGCGATGGCGCCGTGGGGCGGCAGAACGGCGGTGTTCGGCACCAACCCGATCGCGTTCGCCTGTCCGCTGCCGGGCCGCGAGCCGATCGTCGTCGATCTCTCGCTCTCGAAGGTCGCGCGCGGCAACGTGATGGCGGCGGCGAAGAAGGGCGAGCCGATCCCCGAAGGCTGGGCGCTCGATGTCGACGGCCGGCCGACGACGGATGCGAACGCGGCGCTCGCGGGCACGATGGTGCCGCTCGGCGACGCCAAGGGCACGGCGCTGGCGCTGATGGTGGAGCTCATCGCCGCCGGCCTGACCGGCTCGAATTTCGCCGCCGAGGCGTCGAGCTATTTCGATGCCGAAGGCCCGCCGTCGATGACGGGACAGTTCATCATCGCGATGGATCCGGCCGTGTTCGCGAGCGGCGTCGAGCGCTTCGCGGTGCTGGCGCGCTCGATCGAGGAGCAGGACGGCGCGCGGCTTGCCGGGCATGCGCCGCTATGCGTTGCGCAAGCGGGCAGAGGCCGGAGGGCTCACGGTGAGCGATGCCCTGCTCGCGGAGCTGAAGGCGCTGTAGCGCGCACGGCGTAAGTCCGGGACGCTAAGACTCAATTGTGCGCGAATCTTTCGGCGCGATTGATGAAATTGCGTCTGAAATTTTGCGGCCCGAATATCCCATTTGTTTGGAGATGAGGATCATGCTGTCCACAAGGACGGGCGTGTCGCGCCCGCCTGCTTTTCATGCCAACAGAAGGAGTGAAAGATGGCTCACATCGATCGGGCATTTGTCGGCATGGCGTTCCTGTGGCTGATGCTGGGGATGGTTCTTGGCCTCTACATCGGCGTCACGCAAAGCAATGAATTCGTGCCGGTGCATATCACGATGCTGCTTCCGGGCTTCGTCGTGCTGGCGGTCTATGGGGCGGTGTACCGCCTGTGGCCGGAGATGAAGAATGGCGGCCTTGCGAAAGCGCAGTTCTGGCTCGCGTCGCTGGGCGCGCTGGGACAGGTCGTCGGCGCCTATCAGTTCATGCGCAGCGGCGGCACGGACACGATGCTCATCGCGGGCGCCTCGGTGATGGCGATCCTCGGCGGGCTCTTGATGTTCTGGCTGTTCTGGAGCAAGAGCGCCGACTCCAAGTCGCACAGCTCGCACGCACACGCGGCGTACTAACCTGACGCACTGAGCTAGCGCCCCCTTTCGGGGGCGCTAGCTTTCACCCTTTCACGCAGACGATCTGGCGGAGCGTGTGCACGATCTCGACGAGATCGGCCTGCGCCGCCATGACGGCGTCGATGTCCTTGTAGGCCGCGGGGCTTTCATCGAGCACGCCGCCGTCGAGGCGCGCCTCGATGCCCTTCATCGCTTCGGCGTGCTGTTTCAGCGTGATGCGGCGCTTGGCTTCGGTGCGCGAGAATTTGCGGCCCGCACCGTGCGAGCAGGAGTGGAACGACTCCGCGTTGCCCTTGCCGCGGACGATGTAGCTGCGCGTGCCCATGCTGCCCGGGATGATGCCCATCTCGCCCGCGCCTGCGCGCACGGCGCCCTTGCGGGTCAGCCACACGGTCTCGCCGAAATGCTGCTCCTTCTGGACGTAGTTGTGATGGCAGTTCACCGCGAGATCGTCGCTCGTCATGTCCGGCCAATGCGCGCGCAGGATGTCGAGCACGGCCGCCATCATCAGCTCGCGGTTGTGCTTGGCATAGTCCTGCGCCCAGCCGACGCCCCTCACGTAGTCGTCGAAGTCCGCCGTGCCTTCGGACAGCCAGGCGAGATCCTTGTCGACGAGCTTCTTGTCGCCCATCGCCTTCTTCGCGCGCTCGATGAAGTACGTGCCCATGCGGTTGCCGATGTTGCGCGAGCCGGAATGCAGCATCACCCACACGCGGTCGTCCTCATCCAGGCACAGCTCGATGAAATGATTGCCGCCGCCGAGCGTGCCGAGCGCGTAGGCCGCGCTCTTCCTGTTGGCGATGTCCGGATGCTTCTTGTCGATCTCGATCCATTCGGACTGAAGCCGGCCGTACCAGACCTTGTCGGCGCGCTTGGTGACCTCTTTGTGGACGGCAGTGCCGACGGGGATGGCGGCTTCGATCTCCAGCCGGATCCCGTGCAGCGAGTTGGGCAGATGCCGCGCGTTCAGCGACGTGCGCACCGCCATCATGCCGCAGCCGATATCGACGCCGACGGCGGCCGGGATGATCGCGCCCTTGGTCGGGATGACCGAGCCCACCGTTGCGCCGCGGCCCCAATGGACGTCCGGCATCGCCGCGACGTGGCTGTGGATGAAGGGCAGAGATGCGACGTTCAGAAGCTGCTGGCGCGCGCCATCATCGACCGGAACCCCGCGGGTCCAGGCCTTGATCGGAACGCCTCTGCCTTCGATCACCTGATACATGGCACAGATAATAACCCCAATGTGGACGACAAAGTGAAACACGTGCCGCATCGCGCGCCCCTCGTGGATAGGACGATGGGGCGCGCGCGGCTTCAGTCGACGCATCATGCTGCCACCCTTAAGTGGTCGCCGCCTTCAATCCCGAAATCGTCACGACTTCGAGCGGACTGGGCGTGGTCAAAGCGACCGCGACGTCCGGAAGGGTCAACGCGATCACGAAGAACACGGTGACGAACACGGTCGTGCCGATCGCGACGGCGGTTTCGAACGCTCCCACAAACGTGGACCGCCCGAACAGGGTGGCGATCCCAAACCTCATGACACTGCTCCTTTCGTCCGGCGAGCGGCGATCGCGAGCCGTGCAGAGACAAACAAAAACCCTCCGGAGCTGGGCTCGGGAGGGTTCGGGAAACACCGGACCGTGTCGGTTCGCCTAGGGCGGACCGCTTCCATGAGCCGAGCGTGCAAAGGCCAATGGCATGATCGCCATTCGCGCCCACGCAGATTGGTACGATTGATGTTTGCATCTCTCGGCTCATGTTTTTCGCCGACACCATGTCCGCGAAGGGGCGCGTGTCTACGCGTGCAATGAATGCAAGTCAACGGGGTTGAGAAAATAATTCGCGATGTGTGGCTTGATTAGCTACGGCTGAACGGGATGGCGCGGATGAGGCCGCGGAGCGAATTGCCGAGATAGACGGTTTCGGCGGTTTGCAAATCCGAGGGCATGAGCACGGCTTCGCGGCATTCGCCGCGTTCCAGGAGATCGCGCCTGAGGCAACCCGGAAGCGCGCCCGATGACAGCGGCGGCGTCAGCAACTGCCCGCGGATTCGCGCGAAGACATTGGCGCCGCTCGCTTCGGCGATCTCGCCGCGCTCGTTCAGATAGACGACCTCGTCGCAGCCGAGCGCGTTCAAGCGTTTGCGTTCCTCATCGAAATGCGTGCGCCAGCTCGTCTTATGACGGGCGAGAAGATCGGCGCTCCGCACGCGGTGCTCGGAGATCACATAGCGCCAGACGGTGTCCGATGCATGCGGCGTGAAGTCCTGCGTCGAGACCTCGACGGCGCCGTCTTCGTTCAAAAGAATGCGCACGCGCGAGGCGCTCGGGGAGCGCTCAGTTGTCTCCTGCACAGCGGCGGATCAGGGCCCTGGCGATCTTCTCCAGATCGAAGGGCAGGCCGAGCGCGCGGGCCGAGCGCTCGAGGCGTTCGAGATGCAGCGCGCCGCGCAGGAAGCCGCCATGCGGGATCGTGCCGGAAGGTTTCGATGAGCGAGAGCGGCGGCCGGCCTTCGCTGAAGAACCGCGCCTTGATCAGGCACTCGTCGTACTCCGCATCCGCGCTGGAGTCGGCGACGAGCCCGCCGCCGATCCCGAGCGTGCCCTCGTTCCCCTCGATCGTGAGCGTGCGGATGGCGACGTTGAACGCGGCGCTGCCGTCGGGCGAGAAGCTGCCGATCGCGCCGCAATAGAGGCCGCGCGGCGTCTCTTCCAGCTCGCGGATGATCTCCATCGCGCGGAGCTTGGGCGCGCCGGTGATCGACCCGCAGGGAAAGAGCGCGCGCACGATGTCATGCGGCGTGGCGCCCGGCACAAGATCGGCGCGGATCGTCGACACCATCTGATGCACGGTCGGATAGGTCTCGACCTTGAACAACTCCTCGACGCGCACGCTGCCGGTCTCGGCAACGCGGCCGAGATCGTTGCGGATGAGATCGACGATCATCAGATTCTCCGCCCGCTCCTTCTCGCTCTGCGCGAGACGCGAGCGCAGGCGCTCGTCCTCATCCGCATCGGCGCCGCGCGGCGCGGTGCCTTTCATCGGACGCGAGACGATGGTTCCGTCTTCAATGCGGAAGAACAGCTCGGGCGAAAAGCTCAAGAGCGCGCGCTCGCCGTCGTCGATATAGCCGCCATGCCCGGCCTCCGCGTTCCCGCGCAACCGGCCATAGAGCGCGAGCGGATCGCCGGCGAAAGCAGAAATGTGCCGGAAAGGTGAGGTTCACCTGATAGACATCTCCGGCGCGGATGTACTCCTCGACGCGCGCGAATTTGCGCCGGTAACGCTCGCGCGTCTCGGCGAAGCTGCAGAGGTCCTGCATAAGCACGTCCGCGTGAAGAAGCGGCGATCAGCGCTTCGAGATCGGCGCCGCCGAGTTCCCTGCGTGAGCGAAAGAGCCCGAACCAGATCAGCGGGAGCGCGCGCTTGGCTGGCATGAGTTCCGCGAGCTTCAACTCCAGCGCGTAACCGAGCTCGTAGGAGAAATATCCCGCAGCGTGGAGGCCGCGCGAACGCGCCTCGCCGAGCTCACGGAGCGCGGGCTCAACCTCGCGTTGCGTCCGCGCCACGATCAACCCGGCCATATCCTCGAAGACGTGGCTGAGGCCGCGTTGCGCCCCTATGTCGAGAATGACCACCGGCCGGCTCATTTTTTAATGATCGCTCCAAATTCCAGCTATTGGGCTGAAATTACGCGCCTTTCACCCCTCCTTGAACGGTTCCAAACAAACACCACATTTTTTTGGTGAAACGGTGCCGCCTATGGGACCGTTTCCACGTCATCCGGCCGCCCAATGGGGGCCGGCAAAGCCGCCAAAGGAGGGCTTTGAATGAACCGCACGCTACTGAACAGCCCGCTTCTTCTGGGCTTCGAACACATCGAGAGGCTGCTCGAGCGCAACGCCAAGGCGGAGTCGTATCCGCCCTACAACATCGAGCACACGAGCGAAGAGCACCTCAAGATCACGCTCGCGGTTGCAGGATTTGCCGCCGATGATCTCAGCGTCACCGTCGAAGACAATCAATTGGTCGTTCGCGGCCGGCTGAACAGCGACGCGAAGAGAAGACCTTCCTCCACCGTGGCATCGCCACGAGGCAATTCCAGCGCAGCTTCGTCCTCGCGGACGGAATCGACGTGCTGGGAGCCGAGCTCAACCATGGACTTCTGACGATCGAATTGGAGCGTCCGCGCGCGGAAAACGCGGTTAAAACGATCCCGATCCGTTCAGCAGATGTTCAGCTTGACGGTGCTAGAGATCGCAACTGAAGGAGGCTGTCATGAGAACCAAAAGACGACGTCGAACTGTTCGACGAGACCGATGACGACCGACGATGAGGAGTTGATCGACGAGATCAATGCTCCGATCTTCGAAGGAACGCGTCTCGCCTACATCAAGACGATCGACCTCGACGAAGCCCGCGCGTTGGGCGTCGTCATTCCGTCGGAAATCAGGCTGCCCCAGGGCGTGAAGCTCTACGCTCTGCATGCCGCGGACGGCACGACGCTGGGAATCACCGACACCTGGGCATCGGCCTACAGCGCAGCGGTGCAGAACAATTTCGTCCCGCTGAGCGTTCACTGAATATCGAGTCGCGGCCGCGCGCGCGATGCGCGGCCGCGACGTTTTCCCTTCTCCCGAAAAATCGATAGCGAGCGTTACGCGGCCTGGGAACTGGCCGCCGATGGCTCCGTGAGCAGCGCGTAGAGCGCCGCCGGCTGCGACGCCGCGCGCAATTTCTCGCAGACGGACTGATTGCGCAGGAGCCGCGAGACGCGCGCGAGCGCCTTCAAATGATCCGCGCCCGCGCCTTCGGGCGCGAGCAGCAGAAACACCAGATCGACCGGCTGATCGTCCATCGCGTCGAAATCGACCGGCTGATCGAGCTGGGCGAACAGTCCCGTCATCTTCTCGATGCCGGCGACGCGGCCGTGCGGAATGGCGATGCCCTGCCCCATGCCGGTCGAACCGAGCTTTTCGCGTTCGCTCAGCGTTTCGAAGATCCGCCGTTCGGGAAGCTTGGTCAGGCACGGCGGCTTTGTGCGCCATTTCCTGAAGCACCTGTTTCTTGCCGGCCGCCTTGAGATGCGCGATCACCGCGTCGGGCGAAAGCAAATCGGCGATTTCCATGGCACCCCGCTTACTGCAGTCACTGCGGGGCGGGTCGCCCCGCGCCGCGGTCGTGATGGTTCTTAAGCCGCCTGGAGTAACGACGCACCTGTTTTTCGAGCCGATCGAGCGCGCTGTCGAAAGCCTTGTAGGCATCGGGCCCGTTGCCGTGCGCCTGCATCGTGGTTCCCGAGCTCAAATGCACGCTGCAGTCGGCACGAAACCCGACTCGTTCCTTGGCAAATGTCACATGCGCCTCGGCATCGCGATCAAAGTGCTTTGATACTGCGGCGGTGAGCTTGGTACGCACTTTTTCCGGCAAAGCCTCACCGATTTCGACCTGTTTTCCGGCAATGCGAATCTGCATCATGTACGCCTCGACCTCCGGTTAGTTAACGCACCGGCGTCTCATCGCGCGTCCGAAAAAGGCGCGGACCATATGTCGGGCCCTTCTGCCTGTCAACCGCGGGTCAGCGCCCGGATGCGGCCGAGTCCAACTGGCGCAGCCGGCGCCTCTCCACCGAAGAAGGAATTCGTAGCGCTTCACGATACTTGGCGACCGTCCGTCGCGCGATGTCGATACCGTCCTGACTCAAGATGGTGACAATCCGGTCGTCGGACAAGATGTCACCGTGTTCGTTGCCGACCAGTTCGCGGATGCGATCGCGGACCGCTTCGGCGGAATGCGCTTCGCCGCCGTTCACCGACTGGATCGCGGCGGTGAAGAAATATTTCAATTCGAACAGCCCACGCGGGGTGGCCATGTACTTGTTCGAGGTCACCCGGCTGACCGTGGATTCGTGCATCGAGATTGCGTCGGCAATGAGGCGAAGATTGAGCGGACGCAGGTGGCGCACGCCGTGGGTCAGGAACGCGTCCTGCTGGCGCACGATCTCGCTTGCCACTTTGACGATGGTGCGCGCGCGCTGGTCCAGGCTCTTCACCAGCCAGTTCGCGCTGTTCAGGCATTCGGCGAGATAGGCCTTGTCCTCACGCTTGCGCGCGGTGCGGTTCACTTCTGCGTAATAGCGCGAATTCACGAGCACGCGAGGAAGCGTGTCGGAATTGAGCTCGATCTGCCAGGTGCCGTCGGCGCCCTCGCGCACATAGACGTCGGGCACGACCGGCTGCACGGGTTCCGATCCGAAGGCGAGACCCGGCTTCGGGACTGAGCTTGCGGATCTCGGCGATCATGTCGGCGATGTCGGCGGCATCGACGCCGCATCGCGCCGACAACGCGGCGATATCGCGCCTGGCGACGAGATCGAGCCGGGTCGAGCAATTTCTGCATCGCGGGATCGAGACGATCGATGCTCCTTCAGCTGCAGCGCCAGACATTCGGTGAGATCGCGCGCGAACACGCCGACGGGATCGAAGCCCTGCAACGCTTGCGAGCGTCGCTTCGCAATCGGCGATCGGACAGCCGAGACGGTCGGCGATTTCGGTGAGATCGGCGCGCAGATAGCCGGCTTCGTCCACCGATTCGATCAGAACGAGCGCGATGAACCGGCGATCGGGAGGCAGCGCGGCGATGGCGAGCTGGGCCTCGAGATGGGCCTTCAGCGTGGTTTCGGCGGCGACGTTTTCCTCGAAGCTGTCGTCGCCGTCGGGCCGTCCGCCCTGCCCGGTGCGCGACCAGTCGGTGAGCGGCGAGGCGGTATTGGGCGTGGCCGACGCCATGCTTTTCCGTCCGGCTTTCATCCGTGTACAAATCGTCGGACCCGGCATCGAGATCGGCGGCGGTGCTGAAATCCTCGCGCGCGAGCGTTTCGGCGAGCGGCGCATCGCCGATCGCATCGCCGCTTCGGACGCGTCGCCCTCGGACGGGCCGGGTTCGGCTTCGTCGCGCTCGAGCAGCGGATTGCGCTCGAGCTCGCCCTCGACATATTCGCCCAGTTCGAGATTGGACAACTGCAGCAGCTTGATCGCCTGCTGCAATTGCGGCGTCATGACCAGGGACTGGCCCTGCTTCAGCTCCAGACGTTGGCTGAGCGCCATGCGCCCCTCGCTGCCCGCCTAGAGCGAGAACCGCTCGCCGAGATAGACCCGGCGAACGTCGGTGTCGCGGACGATGTCGGAAGGCGTGCCTTCCTTCATGCACCTGGCCTTCATGGATGATGTAGGCGCGGTCGATGATGTCGAGCGCCTCGCGCACATTGTGATCGGTGATCAGCACGCCGATCCCGCGATCCTTCAGATGCTTCACCAGATCGCGGATGTCGTTGATGGCGATCGGATCGATGCCGGCGAACGGCTCGTCGAGCAGGATGTAGGACGGATGCGTGGCGAGGGAGCGCGCGATCTCGACGCGCCGGCGCTCGCCGCCCGAGAGCGTGATGGCCGGGCGTGTGCGCGACATGGGTGATCGAGAATTCCGCCAGCAGGCTGTCGACCAGGGTCGCGCAGTGGGCGGCGTCGGGCTCGACCAGCTCGGCCGCGGCGCGGATGTTCTCCTCGGCGGTCAGCCCGCGGAAGATCGAGGATTCCTGCGGCAGGTAGCCGATGCCGAGGCGCGCCCGGCGGTACATCGGCAGCCGCGTGATGTCGTGGCCGTCGAGCGAGATCGTGCCGTAGTCGGGCCTGAGCAGACCGGTGATCATATAGAAGCAGGTGGTCTTGCCCGCGCCGTTGGGGCCCAGCAGCCCCACCACCTCGCCGCGCTTCAGCGTCAGGCTGACGCCGCGCACCACCGGGCGCCGGCGGAAGCTCTTGCCGATGCGCGAAACGGTCAGCCCCTGGAAGCCCTCGATGAGCTTTGGGAACGACCGGTCGGCGCCGTCGCGGAACTCGTGCGATCTCAGGTCTTCGTGTCATCTGGCCCAGCTTTTGCTACAGCGGTTTTAAAATTCTGTGAATTCTACTTATTCCCTGGATTTGCCGGAGGTTGCGGCGCCGCCTTGCCGGCTCCGGGCGCGGGTACGAACAGGCCCTGCACGCGGCCCGTCGGCTGACCCGGCGCAGCGTTCGCGGCATCGGCCGTCAGACGCGCAAGCCCCGTCGCCATCGAGACCTCGAGCGCGTTGCCGCGCATCACATTCGCGTCCTTGGTAAGCACGACGTTGCCGGTCAGGCGGATCAGTCTGCTGCGACACGTCATAGACGCCCGAATCGCCGACCGCCTGCCCTGAGGGCGAGTCGACGATGACATTGCCGTTCGCCTCCATCCGCGACGCGCGGCCGCCCGGCGCGTGCACCGTCACCTCGTCGGCGTGCAGCCTCACCTCACCCTGGGTGACGATCACGTTGCCGGTGTAGGTTCCCGTCTCGTTGTTGAGATCGGCGAGGAACGCGTCGGCGTTGACCGCGATGGGCTGGGTCGAATCGAGCCCGAGGCTGGCGCCGGGCGCGGGAGCAGCCACCGCCGCAAGGGCTGCGGCGCTCAGCATCGACGCCACGAGGGCGATGGGTCTTCCAGCGTCTCATGGCTGCGCGGGAACTCCGTTCAGCACCATGCGCACGTTCCCGGTGAAGCGGAGCTGACGCGTCGTGCGGTTCATGGTGAAGCGGTCGGCCGTGATGCGGCCGAACGAGCCCGTCGCCTCGATGCCGTTCTCGCCGCGCACCGTGCCGGCTTTGAGATCGGCCTTGGCCGCGGGCGTGCGCGCATCGTAGCCGTCGTCCGACGTCAGCCGGATGCCGCCGGAGACATCGAGCAGATGCTGGCGCGTGTCGACGAGCCCGTTGGCCGCCTCGACATGGAGCTTGCCCTCCTTGAGGGTGATCTCGGCGTTCACGTCCTCGAGCCGCACCATGTCCGAGCCGCGCGCTTCCTGGACCGCCGTTGCCGCCGTCACGACGAAGGGGAAGCCGTCGTCGTCGACGCCGGTCAGCCGCGGCATCACCATGGCGAGGTCGTTCTCGATCGCGCCCATCCGCTCGAAGGTCAGCGCCATGCGGTTGGTGTCGCGCGGCTGCAGCGCATAGACGAGCACGGCGATGCCGAGACCGAGCGCGGCCATCGGCAGCGCGCCCTTCATGAACGCGACGAAGATGCTGTAGCGGCGGATCGTGGCCAGCGTCTCGCGCGGCGAGATGCGGAACTGGAGCGCGCGATACGACACGACGCGCGGCTTGTCGGAGCGGGCTTGTCTGTTCGAGGGTTTCTCGCGGGTTTCGGTCATCAGCGCAGTCCCGCCCTCAGGCAATCATGGACATGCAGGATGCCGACCGGACGACGGTCCTCTTGCAGCGGGATCGACGACAAAGAGACAGGTCACGCGCGGCGTGCCGTCGTTCATGATCGCCAAGCGCTTCGGCGGCCAGCATGATCGGGCGCGACCGTCTTGGGCGAGGTCGTCATCACGTCGCGGGCGGTGCGGTCGAGCAGACGCGCGCTCCATGTGACGGCGCAGGTCGCCGTCGGTGATGATCCCGGTCAGCGCGCCCTGATCGTCGATCACGCCGGCCACGCCGAACCCGCCCGAGGTCATCGTGAGAAGCACGTCGCGCATCACGGTCGCGGGCTTCACCAGCGGCATCTTGTCCGCGTGCATGATGTCGGAGACGCGGATGAGCGCGCGGCCGAGCGCGCCGCCGGGATGGAGGTCGCGATACTGATCGGTGGAGAAGCCGCGGCGCTCCATGAGCGCGACGGCAAGCGCATCGCCGAGCGCCAGCATCATCGTGGTCGAGGTCGTCGGCGCGAGCCCCATCGGGCAGGCTTCCTGCGCCTTGGGAAGGACGAGCGCCGACGTCGGACGCCGCGAGCAGGCCGAGTCCGCATTGCCGGCCATGCCGATCAGCGGAATGCCGAAGCGCTTGGCGTAGGTGATGAGATCGGAGAGCTCCGCCGTCTCGCCGGAATAGGACAGCATCAGCAGCGCATCGGCGCGGGTGAGCGCGCCGAGGTCGCCGTGGCTGGCCTCGCCGGGATGGACGAACTGGGCGGGCGTGCCGGTCGAGGACAGGGTCGCGGCGATCTTGCGCCCGACATGGCCGCTCTTGCCCATGCCGCTGACGACCACGCGCCCGCGCACGGCCACCAGGATATCCACAGCTTCGCGAGAAGGCGCCGTCGAGCTGGTCGGAGAGCGCGCCCATCGCGTCGCCGGCGAACTTCAGCACGCGCCGCGCGGCCAAAAGATCGGCTTCTTCGCGGCTCTGCTGAGGCAATGGCCTTGGGTTTCGGGACCGACATCGTCGATCTATGGCTAGAAGCGGCGTCAGACGCTTGGCCGTTCGCTGATGGAGGGGCAGCGCCATAAGCGAAAATCGTGCCAAGTGCTTCGAATCGGATTATGGGGACCGGGCCCGAATCGATCAAGGCGGAAAAAGTCCTGGGTTCATCAATTGCCACCTTGGCTAGCGCTGGGCGAAGCTCGTCTCAGTGGGCGAAAATGTCGCCTTCGGCCCAGCCGGCGAGATCGAGCTCGGCGCGGGCGGGAAGGAAGCCGAAGCAGGCCTGCGCGAGCTCCATGCGCCCCTCGCGCTGTCAGCATGGCGTCGAGCGCATCCTTCAGGCGATGCAGGAACGCGACGTCGTTGGCGGCGTAGGCGAGCTGCTGCTCGGTCAAGGTTCTCCGCGCCCCAGTCCGAGCTTTGCTGCTGCTTGGAGAGATCGATGTCGAGCAATTCCTTCACCAGATCCTTGAGCCCGTGCTTGTCGGTATAGGTGCGCGCGAGCTTGGACGCGGTGCGCGTGCAGTAGACGGGAGCCGCCATCACGCCGAGATAGCGGCGCAGCGTCGCGAGATCGAAGCGCGCGAAATGAAACAGCTTGAGCACGCTCGGATCGGTCGAGCAGGCGCTTGAGGTTGGGCGCCTGATATTCGTCGCGCGCGAACTGCACGAGATGCGCGCTGCCGTCGCCCGACGACAATTGCACCAGACAGAGCCGGTCGCGCGCCGGGATTGAGACCGAGCGTCTCGGTGTCGACCGCCACGATCCGGCCGAGATCGAGGCCCGTCCGGCAGATCGCCTTTGTGCAGCTTGATTTTCATTCAGAGGGTTCTCGCGGTCCTGATTGTTACAGCGCGCGGGCTGGTTCGAAGAGATCATGCAGCGCACGATACGCCGGCGGGCCGTTCCATGCGAACCGGGTGGGGTGGATGAGATGGGCGAGGAGCTCCGTTCCCTCGACGACGCGCGGGCCGGGCCGCGCGAAATAGGAATTGGCGTCGACGGCGTAGACGCGGCCCTGCGCGCACCGCAGGAAGATCGCGCCAGCCCTCATAGGCTGACAGCCGCTCGGACTCGGCCACTGTTTTCTCCAGATCGAATCCGCAGGGCATGACGATCACGACGTCCGGTGCCGAGCGGCGAACCTCATCCCAGGACACGCGGACGGAATCCGCTCCTTCGCGGCCGAGATCATCCTGGCCGCCGGCGATGCGGACCATCTCCGGCACCCAGTGGCCGCAGCAGAAGATCGGATCCATCCATTCCATGCAGAAGACCCGGGGCCGCGGGCGAGACCGCGCGTCGCGGCGGCGATCCGTCCAGCCGGGCGCGGCCATCGCGAATGAGTGCGTCCGCCGCCGCGTCGACGCCCGGTCGCTTCGCCGAGCTCGCGCACGGCGTCGAAAATCTCGCCGATCGTTTTGGGCGTCTGCCAGAGAATGCGCGGCTTGTTGGGAAGCCGCTTTCAAGAGCTGCGAGACTTCGTTTCCGGACGGCGCGCAGACCTGACAGAGGTCCTGCGTCAGGATGATATCCGGAGCGATCTCGCGGACGGCCGCTTCGTCGACCTGATAGAGGCTGAGCCCTTGCCTCAGACGCTCGCTGACCGCCGCATCGATCTCGGCCTGCGTCATGGTTTCGATGGGCAGAAAGCTGCGCACAACGATCCGCTTCGCCGTTCACCTCAGGCGGATAGTCGCACTCGTGCGTGATGCCCATGAGCCGGTCGCCAAGGCCAAGGGCGCAGGCCATCTCGGTCGCTGACGGAAGAAAGGAAACGATGCGCTGCGCCGCGGCCATGGTCTGTCTCCGTTCTACTCCGATGGCTTGCCGAGCCGTAGCTTGCGGATGCAACGGCCCGCCTTCGCGCTACGGCGCTACGGCGCGGCAGTCCTCGCTCGCTGCGCAAGCGAAGACTGGTGCCCAAGAGAGGACTCGAACCTCCACACCTCGCGGTACTAGTACCTGAAACTAGCGCGTCTACCAATTCCGCCACCTGGGCACGGCGGAGAGCTTTAGGAGCGGGGCTTTGGCCTGTCAACGAGAGGCGATCGGGCGGGCTACCGGAATTGCAAAGCGTTCCGCTATTGAGGACCGGAATCGCGCTTCCGGGCCCGGACCATGACCGGCATTCCCTCCACGCGGCTTGTCACCATCTTCGGCGGCTCGGGCTTCCTCGGCCGTCACATGGTGCGCGCGCTCGCCAATGACGGCTGGCGCATCCGCGTCGCGGTGCGCCGGCCCAACAACGCGCTGTTCCTGAGGCCGATGGGCCGGGTCGGCCAGATCCAGCTCGTCAAGGCCAATGTCCAGGACGAGGAGGCGGTGCGCGCGGCGCTGAAGGGCGCCGATGCGGCGATCAACCTCGTCGCGGTCCTGTACCAGAGCGGCAAGCCAGCGCTTCGAGAGCCTCCATGTCGAGGCGGCGGAGCGGATCGCGCGCGCGGCGAGCGAGCTCGGCGTGAAGCCGGTTGCTGCATGTCTCGGCGCTCGGCATCGAGCGCAACGAGCGCTCGCGCTATGCCCAGACCAAGGCGCTGGGCGAAGCAGCGCGTGCGCGCGGCATTTCCGGAGGCGACGATCTTCCGTCCCTCGATCGTGTTCGGACCGGAGGACGATTTCTTCAACAAGTTCGCCTGGCTCGCGCGGCTGTCGCCGGCGCTGCCGCTGATCGGCGGAGGCAAGACGAAGTTCCAGCCGGTGTTCGTCGGCGATGTCGCGCGCGCGACCGCCAAGGTGCTCGGCGATGCTTCGACCGCGGGCAAGATCTATGAGCTCGGCGGGCCGGAGATCATGACGCTCAAGGAGATCATGGAGCTGATGCTCAAGGAGACGCGCCGGAACCGCCTGCTGCTGCCCATTCCGTTCGGGCTCGCGCGCGTCCAGGGTGTGGTGCTCGGCCTGTTGCCGAAGCCGCTGCTGACGCTGGATCAGGTGCGCCTGTTGGAAAGCGACAATGTCGTTTCGGAAGGCGCGCTGACATTCCGCGATCTCGGCATCGTGCCGGAAGCCGCCGGCGCGATCATCCCGTCTTATCTCTGGCGCTTCCGCAAGCACGGCGAGTTCGAACCCGCGACGAGCTGAGCGTCGAGCGCTCATAGCGCCAGGATGGCGAAGATCAGCGCGCCCGCGATGATGCGATACCAGCCGAAGGGCTTGAGGCCGTAGCGGCCGACGAAGCCGATGAACGTCTTCACCACGACCCAGGCGACGAGAAACGACACGACGAAGCCGACGGCGATGGTCAGGCCGGCATCGAGCGTGAGCACGTCGCGGTTCGAATAGACGTCGAGCACCGATGCGCCCAGCATCGTCGGCACCGCGAGATAGAAGGTGAACTCCGCGGCCGCCTTGCGGTCGACGCCGAGAAGCTCGCCGCCCAGGATCGTCGCGCCCGAACGCGAGACGCCGGGGATGATCGAGATCACCTGGCACAATCCGATCTGGAAGCATTTGCGAGTACGGCAGCGCGGTCGGCGTCGTGGTAGCGCGGCTGCGGGCGCGATCCGCTCGACGAGGAGGATGATGATGCCGCCGACGATCAGCGTGGTGGCGATCACATAGGGCGCGATGGCGGGCGCGAACAGCACGTCCTTGATGAAGCCGTGCAGCAGCGGCGCCGATGACCGCCGACGGCAGGAAGGCGATGATCACGCCGAGCGCGAAGCGCTGGGCGCTCGCGTTCGGACGGCAGCCCGACGAGGACGCTTCCAGAACTTGCTCCAGTAGACCACGACCACCGAAAGGATGGCGCCGAACTGGATGACGATGGGGAACACGGCGCCCGGCGGCTGGAAGCCGAGCAGGTCCTGGAACAGCAGAAGATGCGCCGTCGAGGACACCGGCAGGAACTCGGTCAGGCCCTCGACGATGCCCAAGAGGATCGCATTCACGATGTCGTTCATGAGTCTCTGGGCGGCCTTGTCCGGCGAGTGAATCGTTCGAGCGATCAGCACCATAGTCGGTGTGCGGCGGCCCGCACCAGCGGTCGCGACGATCTGCCGGTAACCCAATTAAGCCACTTTTGGCCTATTGATCGTGGGCGGTGGAACCGTAGACGGCGGCGCGCGTTCGCGCTGTCGCCAAAGCGGGGCGGGATTCTAAAATTGCATATCCGGTATGACAGAACAAATCATGGCCGATGTTGCGTCCCCTGCCCGCGCCTACCCGCGCGGACGCGCCAAGTCCATCCTGCGCCAGGTCGTGATCTGGCTGTTCGCGATCATCGTCGTCGTGCCGGTCGCGCTCGTCCTGCTCTTCCGCTTCGTTCCGCCGCCCACGACCCCGCTGATCATCGGGCACGATGCTGACCGAGGGGCGCGGTGACGCAGCGCTGGGTTCCGCTCGAGTCGATCTCGCCCCATCTGGTGCGCGCGGTGATCGCGCCGAGGACGGCAAGTTCTGCTCGCATTACGGGTTCGATCTCGAAGCCATCGACAAGGCGTTCGACCGCAACGCGGCCGGCGGCCGGTTGAGGGGCGCGAGCACGATCAGCCAGCAGACGGCGAAGAACCTGTTCCTGCTGCCGGACCGGACATGGACGCGCAAAGGCTTCGAGGCCTATTTCACGCTGCTCATCGAAGGCCTGTGGCCCAAGCGCCGCATCATGGAGACCTATCTCAACATCGCCGAATGGGGCCCGCGCCGGTTCGGCGCGGAAGCCGCGGCGCAAGGCAATTTCGGCAAGGCCGCGTCCGAGCTCGACCAGCTGCAAGCCGCACGGCTCGCGACCATACTGCCAAGCCCCCGCCGCTATCGGGCCGATGAGCCGGGCCCGTTCGTGATACGGCAATCCCGGGTCATCTACGAGCGCATCGACGATGTGCGCCGCGACCGTCTCGATTCGTGCAT
This sequence comes from uncultured Alphaproteobacteria bacterium, assembly GCA_963708555.1. Taxonomy (GTDB): domain Bacteria; phylum Pseudomonadota; class Alphaproteobacteria; order Micropepsales; family Micropepsaceae; genus CAIYRG01. Next base: position 61,911 of record CAVPTF010000016.1, read on the forward strand.
CTTTCAGTGATGGACACGCGCGAGAGCCATGGATTTCGCTTGCCCCCGCGGATGCGTAAGGCGGATCGTCGCAGTGCCGGCGAATGATTTCGCACTAGATTCCGCTCATGCGTCGTTTGTTCCATCTTCTGATGTCGCCGCCGTGCCGGCTGGTTCGGCTCATCCTGGGCGAGAAGCGCGTCGCCTATGATCTGGCGCTCCCGGACGATCCGCAATGCCCATCTGCCGGCGTTCGCCGATCTCGACGGGACGATCGTGACGGGCCTCTGGGCGGTGATCGATCACATCGAGAACGAGTACCCGGAGCCCGGGCTCGTGCCCGGCGAGACGCCGCGCGCGCTCGAACGTGCTGCGGCTGTTCGATTGGACGATGGGCAATTTCCACGAGGAGACGACGCGGCGCATCGTGTTCGAGAAGGCTTCGGCGGGGCACACCGGCAACGTCTCGCGCCGCTCGCCCAACATGGAGACTGTGCGCGCCGGGCGCGAGGCGCTGCGCCCGAACCTGATCCGGCTCGGCACGATGGCCGACACGAACGGGTTCCTCGCGGGACGCGAGCTGACGCTCGCCGATCTCGCGCTTGCGGCGCATCTCTCCGCGCTCGACTATTACGGCGAGATTCCCTGGGCGGAGTATCCGCAGCTGACCGACTGGTACACGCGGATCAAGTCGCGGCCCTCGTTCCGTCCGCTGCTCAGCGACCGCATCCCGGGACAGCCGCCGGTGCCGCATTATGCGGAACTCGACTTCTAACGACCGGCCGACCTTCGCGCCGCCATCCGCGAGCGCGCAACGCGAGAGGGATTCGAGGCCGTCGGCTTCGCCGCGGCGCGCGCGCCCGATGGCGCGCCGGAAGGATTGGCGGAGTTCCTCGCGGCCGGCCATCACGGCGACATGGCGTGGATGGCGACGACCGCCGAACGCCGCAGCCGGCCGGAGAATCTGTGGAGCGAGGCGAAGAGCATCATCACGCTGGGCGTGAATTACGCGCCGGCCGACGATCCGCTGCACGCGCTCGAGCGGAAGCGAACGCGGCGTCGTCTCGGTCTATGCGCAGGGACGCGACTATCACGACGTGCTGAAGAAGCGCCTGAAGCGGCTCGCGGGCTGGATCGCCGAGACGCTATGGCGGCGACGTCAAGATCTTCGTCGACACCGCGCCCGTGATGGAGAAGCCGATCGCGGCGGCCTCGGGCATCGGCTGGCAGGGCAAGCACACCAATCTCGTGTCGCGCGAGTTCGGCTCGTGGCTGTTCTTGGGCTCGATCTTCACCACGCTCGCGATTCGCGCCCGATGCGGCGGAAGAGGATCATTGCGGCTCGTGCCACGCGTGTCTCGACATCTGTCCGACGCGCGCGTTTCCCGCGCCCTACCGGATCGATGCGCGGCGCTGCATTTCCTATCTCACGATCGAGCACAAGGGTCACATCGCGCGCGAATTCCGCGAGGCGATCGGCAATCGCATCTATGGCTGCGACGATTGTCTGGCGGTCTGCCCGTGGAACAAGTTCGCGCAAACCGCGCACGAGGTCGCGTTCCATCCGCGCATCGAGCTGACGCTGCCGCTGCTCGCGGAATTGGCGACGCTCGACGATGCGTCGTTCCGCGAATTCTTCCGCGGCTCGCCGGTCAAGCGCATCGGCCGCGACCGGTTCTTGAGAAACGTGCTGATCGCGATCGGCAATTCGGGCGAAGCCGAAGCTGGCGCGCGTGGCCGAGCAGCGGCTCGGCGATGCATCGCCGCTGGTGCGCGCGATGGCGGTGTGGGCGCTGTCGAAGCTGCTGTCGCGACGAGGAGTTCGCGCACTCGCGCAGCGAGCATTTGCCGCGAGAAGCGATGCGGCGTCGCGGCGGAATGGCAGGCATATGGACAAGGTGAACCACGAAGGTCACGAAGTCGCACTTCGTGTGCTGGAGCTTCGTGCGCTTCGTGTCTACTTCCGGTCTTCGGGGACTTCGAGGAGCTCGATGCGGCTTCTGACGACGTCGGCGGCGGGGCCTTCGGGCGCGCGCACGAGCACCTGGATCCAATCGGCGCGCGCGCCTGGGATGTCGCCGGCTTCGAGTTTCATGATGCCACGCTCGACGAGGGCCTCGGGATAGGTCGGATCGAGTGCGAGCGCCGCGTCGACGTCGAACTTGTGGCCGACCTTGTTGCCCTGCGCCTTGCGGGCGGTCGCGCGCAGCACGAACACTTCGGGCTTCGTCGCATCGAAGGTGAGCGCGTTCGTGAGGTCCTGCTCGGCATCGTCCCAATTCATCTGCGCGGCGCGGGCGCGGGCGCGATCGGTCCACAATTCGGGATCGCGCGGCGTGAGCTTCAAGGCCGCGGAGAGCGCGACCTCGGCGTTCGCCGGCTGCGACGCGAGCAGCCAGGCGTTGCCGGCTTCGGCGAGAAGCGTGGCGCGTTCCATCAGCGTGCCGGCATCGCTGCGCCGGGCGAGCATGTCGAGGCGCGATGGCGGCTTCGCCGGGTTCGTCCAGCGCGATCAGCGCGAGCGCCGCGCAGTGGTCGGCCTGCATGCCGCCGCCCTGCGCGCGCCACGCGAGCGCCCGTTCGAACGCATCGGAGGGATTGATGTCGATCCCGGCGACGCAGTTCTGATAGGCGTTGGCGACCGCTGAAGAGACCGACCCTGTGCGCCGCGCTACGGCCGGCACGAGCGCGCCAAACACAATGAAGCCAGCGAGCGATCCCTTCCGCATGGCGATAGTTGATCCGGGGCGGCGCGCAAAAGCAAGCGCGGCGACGCTGGTTTCCGTGAACCGCGCGTCAGGGCTGCCGAAATGTCACGGGATTCACGAGCGGTTCCGGCGGCCAAGATCGCGTCAAGCGTGTGCGCGATGAGGTCGATATCCTCGGGCGTCGACAGGCGGTGATCGCCGTTCTTGATCAGGGTCAGCACGGGATTGCCGGAGAGTTTCTCGACGAGCTTCAGCGCGTGCTGCCAGGGCACGTCGGGATCCTTCATGCCCTGCAGGATGTGAACCGGAGCAGTCGAGCTCGATCGGCGCATCGAGCAGCAGATGACGCCGCCCATCCTCGATCAGCGCGCGCGTGATCGGATAGGGACCGTCGCCATAGGCGGACGGACGCTGCCACTCGCCGCGCTCCATGACCTCGCGGCGGATGTCGGGCGTCATGCGCGCCCAGATCAGCGCTTCGGTGAAATCGGCGGCGGGCGCGAGCAGCAGCAGCGCCGCGACCTTCTCGGGCCGCGCACGCGCGACGAGCAGCGCGATCCAGGCGCCCATGCTGGAACCGACGAGGACCTGCGGACCGTCGCAGAGCTTGTCGAGCACGGCGAGCGCATCGTCGCGCCAGCGGGTGATCGTGCCGTCGCGGAACGCACCCGACGATGCGCCGTGGCCGAAATAGTCGAAGCGCAGATAGGCGCGGCCGCGCGACTCGGCCCAGGCATCGAGCGCCTGCGCCTTGGTGCCGTTCATGTCGGAGTGGAACCCGCCGAGCCAGACCACGCCCGGACTCTTCCCGCCGCGCTTCAAATAGGCGATGGTCTCGCCGTCCTCGCGGATGAATCGCTCAATCGCCAATCGTGTCATCGCCTTGGGACTCGAAACCGACATACTCGACCATAGTGGCGCCTGCGCCGCAGAACCAGCCGTGCCGGTGATCCTGCAGATCGTGCCGGCGCTGGACACGGGCGGCGCGGAGCGCACGACCATCGACATCGCGCGCGCGCTGAAAGAGACGGGCTGGACCGCGCTGGTGGCGACGCGCGGCGGCCGGCTCGCGCCCGAGCTCGCGCGAGGCCGGCGGCGAGCTGATCCGCATGCGGGTGGATTCGAAGAACCCGCGGACGATCTGGGCGAATGCCGGCGGAGCTCGTGCGATTGATCCGTGAACGGAACATCTCGCTGGTGCATGCGCGGTCGCGGGCGCCGGCGTGGAGCGCGCTGCTGGCGGCGCGGCGCTGCCGCATCCCGTTCGTCACCACCTATCACGGCATCTATCAGGCCAAGGGGCCGCTCAAGCGCTGGTACAATTCGGTGATGGCGAAGGGCGACGTGGTGATCGCCAATTCGCAATGGACGGCGGACCATGTGCGCGAGACCTATGCGCCCAAGCGGCTGGTCACCATTCCGCGCGGCATCGATCTCGACGCATTTCGATCCGGCCAAGGTCGACGCGCGATCGCGTGACCGCGCTGCGCGCACGCTGGCACGTGCAGGAGGACGAGCGGCTGGTGCTGCTGCCCGGGCGGCTGAGCCGGTGGAAGGGGCAGCTCGTGCTGCTCGGCGCGGTCGCCCAGCTTGCAGAAGACCGACCGGCTGCCCGCATGGCGTGCGCGTGGTCATCGGCGGCGATGCGCAGAGGCGCGACCTCTATCGCGAGGAGCTGAAGGAGGCCGTCACGCGCTACGAGCTGCACGGCGTCGCCTCGCATCGAGGACCATATCGAGGACATGCCGGCGGCCTATTGCGCGGCGGACATCGTCGTCTCCGCGTCGACCGATCCCGAGGCGTTCGGCCGCGTGCCGCCCGAGGCGGGCGCGATGGGCAAGCCCGTGATCGCGACCGATCATGGCGGCGCGCGCGAGACCGTGCTCAACGGCGAGACGGGGCTGCTCGTGCCGCCCGGAAATGTCGACGGCGCTTGCCGATGCGCTGGCCGATCTGCTGGCGCGGCCGAAAGAGGAGCTTGCGGCGATGGGCGCAAAGGGCCGCGCGCATATCGTGCAGAATTTCTCGCTGGAGCGGATGTGCGCGGAGACGCTGGCGGTCTATCGCGAGTTGCTTCCGGACGCCCCGAAAGCTTGACTTTACGTCTATCGCCGAAGATGGTCCGGCGCTGATTTTGCCTTAAGGAAAACCCGTGTCCGAGACCGCCGTCGCCCCCAAAGTGAACATCACCCTTCCCGACGGGAAGGTGCTGACGTTCGCGCGCGGGGTCACGGGCGCGGAGATCGCGGCCGCGATCGGTCCCGGTCTCGCCAAGGCCGCGCTGATCGTCGAGGTGAACGGCAAGCAGTGGGACATCTTCCGCCCCATCGAGCAGGACGCGAAGCTGCGCGTCGATCACGCGGAAAGACCCCGAGGCGCTGGAGCTGATCCGGCACGACACCGCGCATGAGGACGCGAAGCTGCGCGTCATCACGCGCAAGGACCCGGAGGTGCTCGAGCTGATCCGGCACGACACCGCGCACGTGCTCGCGATGGCGGTGCAGGAGCTGTTCCCCGGAACGCAGGTGACCATCGGGCCCGCGATCGAGGACGGGTTCTATTACGACTTCGCGCGCGACACGCCGTTCACGCCCGACGATCTGCCGAAGATCGAAGCCAAGATGCGCGAGATCGTGGCGAAGGACCTGCCGACCAGGCGCGTGGTGTGGCCGCGCGACGAGGCGATCAAGCACTTCGAAGAGCATCGGCGAGACCTTCAAGGCCGAGCTGATCCGCAGCCTGCCGCCGGACGAAGAGATCTCGATCTACTATCACGGCGACTGGCACGACCTCTGCCGCGGGCCGCATTTCGCATCGACGGGGAAGATCGGCCAGGGCTTCAGGCTGACCAAGATCGCCGGCGCCTATTGGCGCGGCGATCCGCGCAATCCGCAGCTCCAGCGCATCTACGGCACCGCCTGGCGCGACGAGAAGGAGCTCGAGGCCTATCTCAAGCGGATCGAGGAAGCCGAGAAGCGCGACCACCGCAAGCTCGGCCGCGAGATGGACCTCTTCCACATGCAGGAAGAGGCGGTGGGCCAGGTGTTCTGGCACCCGAAGGGCTACGCGCTCTATCGCGCGCTCGAAGACTATGTGCGGCGCAGGGTGGGACGCGCCGGTTATCAAGAGGTCAAGTCGCCGCTCCTGATCGACCGCAAGCTCTGGGAGATGTCGGGGCATTGGGAGAACTATCGCGAGCACATGTTCGTCGCCGAGGTCGAGGACGAGAACCTGACGCTGGCGGTCAAGCCGATGAACTGCCCCGGCCACGTGCAGATCTTCAAGCAGGGGATGAAATCCTATCGCGAATTGCCGCTGCGTCTTGCCGAGTTCGGCGCCTGCCACCGTTACGAGCCGTCCGGCGCCCTGCACGGGCTGCTGCGCGTGCGCGGCTTCACCCAGGACGACGCGCATATCTTCTGCACGCACGAGCAGATCACCGCCGAGACGGCGGCGTTCTGCCGGCTGCTGCTGTCGATGTACCGCGATCTCGGCTTCGAGGACGTACGCGTGAAACTGGCGACCCGGCCCACGAACCGGATCGGCGGCGACAACATCTGGGACAGCGCCGAAACCGCGCTCAAGGATGCGACCGCACAGGCGGGCGTCGAATACGCGCTCAATCCCGGCGAAGGCGCGTTCTACGGACCCAAGCTGGAATTCGTCTTGCGCGACTCCATCGGCCGCGATTGGCAGTGCGGCACCCTGCAGGTCGATTTCAACACCGCCGACCGGCTGGGCGCGTCCTACATCGCCGAAGACGGCGCGAAACACGTGCCGGTCATGCTGCACCGCGCGGTGTTGGGCTCGATGGAACGCTTTATCGGCGTGCTGATCGAACATTATGCCGGCAAGTTCCCGCTCTGGTTGGCGCCCGGTCCAGGCGGTGGTCGCGACCATCGTGTCGGATGCCGATTCGTATGCCCAGGAGGCGGCCGAGGCGCTCAGGGCCGCGGGTCTGCGCGTGGAAACCGATCTGCGGAACGAAAAAATCAATTACAAGGTCCGCGAGCACAGCCTGGCCAAGGTCCCGTATCTGCTGGTCGCAGGCCGGCGCGAGGCCGAAAACCGCACACTAACGTTACGGAGACTGGGGTCGGACGCGCAAGAAAACCTTGCCTTAACGGCTGCTATTCATATGCTTGAAGCAGGAAGCGGCGCCCCCCGATTTAAGGTGAACCGCTTACCAGTTCGTGCGTAACGGAACCAACCGGTCCCGAACGCGCCCGCATCCGGAGGTACCCCGCGCAATCCACATGGAAACCTCGTCGCGGCGGTTCAAGACTTCCGCGAGCGGATTCGCGTTGGGCCTTTCGAAGGGAGTTTTGCCATAGCTATTAAGAAGTTTGCGCAACCGACGCCGCCGTCCAAGGACGGCCCACGCGTCAACGAGGAAATCAACTCGCGCACCATCCTGCTCATCGGATCGGAAGGCGAGAAACACGGCGAGATCGGCATCGAAGAAGCCCTCGCCATGGCGGAGGAGAAAGGCTTCGATCTGGTCGAAGTGTCGCCGGGAGCGAAGCCCCCCGTGGTCAAGATGATGGACTACGGGAAATACAAATACGAACAGCAGAAGAAAGCGGCGGAAGCGCGCAAGCGCCAGAAGGTCATCGAGATCAAAGAGATCAAGATGCGCCCGACCATCGACGACCACGACTACGACACCAAGATGCGGTCGATGAAGCGCTTCTTCGAGGAAGGCGACAAGGTCAAGGTGACCTTGCGCTTCCGCGGCCGCGAAATGGCCCACCAGAACATCGGCATGGAGCTGTTGACCCGCATCCAGAAGGAGACGGACAGCTTCGCCAAGATCGAGCAATATCCGAGGCTCGAAGGCCGCCAGATGCAGATGGTGCTCGCGCCGCGCTGAGTCTCACGCGTTGAGGCACCTGCATCAGCATCTCCGGGTCGATATTGCCGCCGGAGAGCACGATGGCGATCGTCCGTCCTTTCGCATCGAACGCGCCCGACAGGACGGCCGCGAGCGCGGCCGCGCCTCCGGGCTCGACCACGAGCTTGAGCTCGCGGACCGCATAGCCGACGGCCTGCACGAGCGCCGCATCGGACGACGGCGACGGCGCCCGCGCGCGTGGCCTTGAAGATCGCGAACGGGATCACGCCCGGCGCGGGCGACATCAGCGAATCGGCGATGCTGTGGCCGTCTCCGGCCGCGGCGATGCGCTCGCCCCGTTCGAGCGACAACCGCGCGCCGTCGAAGCCCTCGGGCTCGACGGCGAAGACGCGCGTGTCCGGGCTCTCGTGCGATAGCGCGAGCGCGATGCCCGATGACAATCCGCCGCCGCTGCAGGGCGCGAGCACCGCATCGAGGCTGACGCCGAGCGCGCGCGCCTGGCGTGCGATCTCGAGGCCCGCCGTGCCCTGCCCGGCCACGATGTGAGGATCGTCGAATGCCGGGACGACGACCGCGTCCTTCTCGGCCGCGAGACGTGCCGCGATCTCCTCGCGCTTGTCGCGCTTGCGGTCATAGAAGACGACCTCGGCGCCGAGCGCGCGCGTGTTCTCCAGCTTGATGCGCGGCGCGTCCGAGGGCATGACGATCGTGGCCGGCATGCCGAGCAGGCGCGCGGCCGCCGCCACGCCCTGCGCGTGATTGCCCGAGGAGAACGCCACCACGCCGCGCTGTCCGTTCGGCCGGCGTGAGCTGCGCGAGCCGGTTATAGGCCCCGCGAAATTTGAACGATCCGGTGCGCTGCAGGAGCTCGAGCTTGAGAAAGATCCGGGCCTGCACGCGCTCGTTCAGCGCGGGGCTTTCGATCAAGGGCGTCTCGACCGCGACACCCTTGATTCGGGCCGCTGCGGCGGTCACATCGGCAAAGGTGGGAATTGATCGGCGCATGCTGTTCATGAGCGCATTGTAGACGATTCGAATGGCGGCAAGCGCGGGTCCTCCCGTCGCCGTCGCATGGACGCGGAGCGCGGCGAAAAATCCTTCCCGGACCAAAAAACTAGGGCTATATGGGCCGGTCGCGGCCGGGTCCGATTTCCTCTGCCGCCTCCCAAATTCGAAACAGTCATTCGCGGGCAGGACAAGCGTCGCATGCTGAAGGCCTATCAGCAGCAGAACGGCGGGCTCAAGGGCGTGATCGTCGGCGAGCACGACGAGATTCCGCCCGGCGCGCTGTGGCTCGACCTGTTCAACCCGACGCTCGAAGAACGGCGCAAGGTGGACCAGACCATCGGCATCGAGTTGCCGACCCGCGCCGACATGGAAGAGATCGAAATCTCGAGCCGCCTCTATCAGGAGGGCGACGCCGCGTTCATGACGGCGATGGTCCTGGCCCAGACCGACACCGAGGTCCCGGCGGCCGACGCGGTCACCTTCGTGCTGACGCCCGAGCGGCTGGTCACCATCCGCTACATCGACCCGCAGCCGTTCCGCACCTATGCGCTGCGCTGCGAGCGCTCGCTCATCAACGTCAACCGCCCCGACGTCGTGCTGATGCAGCTCTTCGACGCCATCATCGACCGCGTCGCCGACATCCTGGAAAAGACCGGCGGCGACGTCGAGGTCATCTCGGTCGAGATCTTCGCGCCCGGGCCCACGGCGATGGGCTCGCGGGACTTCCAGGGGGTGCTGCGCCGGCTCGGACAGAAGCACGGGCTGACGTCGAAGATCCGCGAGAGCCTGCTCACCATCGGCCGCATGCTCACCTTCCTGACCCAGGCGATCGACAACAAGCAGCACAAGGAGGTCCGCGCGCATCTGAAGACGCTGGTGCGCGACGTCCAGTCGCTGCAGGACCATTCGACCTTCCTCGCCGGCAAGCTCAGCTATCTCCAGGACGCGACGCTCGGCCTGATCAATGGCGAGCAGAACAACATCATCAAGATCATGTCGGTGGCCGCCATCGTGTTCCTGCCGCCGACCCTGCTCGCGTCGATCTGGGGCATGAATTTCCGAGTTCATGCCCGAGCTCGACGAAGTCTGGGGCTATCCGATGGCGTTCGGGCTCATCGTCGTCGCCGGGCTGCTTCCCTATGTCTACTTCAAGCGCCGCGGCTGGCTGTAGAGCGCGATCGGCCGGGGGCATGAGCGCAGAGGCAAAATCCTCGGACGCTGCCCGCGACAGGCCGTTCCTCGGCATGCTGTGCAAGATCATCGCGATGCTGATGTTCGCGATCATGTTCGCGTCCGTGCGCTGGCTCGGGCCGCATTTTCCGATCGGCGAGATCGTCTTCTTCCGGAGCACGCTGGGGATTCCCGTGATCGTGGTGGCGGCTTATTTCGTCGGGCGGCCTGCACCTGCTCGCGACCAAGCGGATCGACAGCCATGCGCTGAGCTCGATCGCGGGCGTGATCTCGATGTACTGCAACTTCACCGCCTACACGCTGCTGCCGCTCGCCGACGTGACCGCGATCGGGTTCGCGGCGCCGCTGTTCATCGTGATGCTGGCGGCGCTGCTCCTGCGCGAGCGCGTGCATGTCTATCGCTGGAGCGCGGTGGTCATCGGCTTCATCGGCGTTCTCGTGATCGTCGGACCCGGGGCGCGGATGCCGAGCGGGGCGACGATCGGCGTCGTGTACGCGCTCACGAGCGCGGCGCTCGCCGCACTCGCCATGATCTTCCTGCGCCGCATGAGCGCGCACGAGCATTCGACCGCGATCGCCTTCTATTTCATGCTGACGGCCGCCGTCGTCAGCCTGTTCACGCTGCCCTTCGGCTGGAATTTTCCGACGGGGCACCGAAGGATGGGTCCTGCATCGGCGTGCGGGCTTTCGGGCGGCGTCGGCCAGCTGTTCCTGAGCTTCTCCTACCGCTACGGCGAGGCGTCGCTGCTGGCGCCGTTCGATTACACGGCGATGATCTGGGCGGTGGCGCTCGGCTATTTCGTGTTCGGCGAATTGCCGATGGCGAATGTGTGGATCGGCACCGTCATCGTGATCTCGGCGGGACTGCTGATCCTGTGGCGCGAGCACCGGCTGAAGCTCGCGCGCGACCGCGCGGTGTCGTCCGCGGCGCTATGAGGTGTGATCACAGCCGCTTGCTGAAGATCGCCATGCCGTCGCCGTCGTCGTGCCAGTCGGGGACTTCGGCGATCAGCGTGAAGCCGTTCGCGAGATAGAAGCCGCCGCGCGGCCGCGTAGGCCGGAAGCGTCGAGGTTTCGGCGACGAGATAGACGGCGCCGAGCTCGCGCGCCAACGTCTTCGGCCGCGTGCTGAAGCGCGGCGGCCCAAGCCGCGACGGCGGGCGTCGGGATCGACCGCGATCCAATAGAGCTCGCAGCGGCGATGGGCGCCGGGTACCGGACCGAGACAGGCGTAGCCGTCGATGCCGCGCTCGCCGTCGGCGAAGAGAAAGTAATAGCCGGAGGCGTCCTCGCCCTTGGCGAGGTTCTCGTCCACCAGCTCGCGTGCGACGTCGATTTCGTCGTCGTTGAAGACGCCGGTGCGGCGGACCAAGTCCTCGACCGCGGGCGCATCCTCCGGCCGGACACGTCGCGGAATGCTTTGACAGTTGGCGGCGCGGGGCGATCAAGAATGTCGGTTGTGTGCATCGAATGTCCCCACCGAACTCTCCCATCGCGGGGTGATTCTCAGAGTTCGGGCTGACCGATTCATACCCGATCCCCCTCCCCCTGGGTCCACTCTAAACGGCAGGAACTTCTGTGATTTCTGGGAATTGAGGTTACCGGCACAGGCCTTCAGCCCCTGAGGGCGGCGCGGACGATGTTCTCGATCAGCTCGTCATAGGGAAGGCCGGCCTGCGCGCAGGAGGCAGGCGATGCCGGCGTCGGGTTCGAGGCAAGGGTTCGGGATTGACCTCGAGGATGAACGGACGGCCGCGCGCATCGACGCGGAAATCGACGCGGGCGTAGCCGGTGAGCCCGAACAGCTTCCAGCATTCGCGGCTCACCTGTTCGAGCGTCTCCTTCAGGTCGGGCTCGCGTTCGTGCCAGCCATAGGTGCGCGTGGTGTCGCGATATTCGGCGGTCGCCTCCTGCCACTTCGCGGCATAGCCGACGATGCGGGGCTTCCCGGCGTCCCAGCGCTCGAACACGATCTCGCCGATCGGGAGCAGATGGGGCTCGCCCTCGCGCTCGATGACGGCGACGTTGAACTCGCGGCCATGGACATAGCGCTCGGCGAACCAGCGGCCGCCGTGGCGCGCGGCGCATTCCTGGGCGCGGGCGACGACCGCCTTCTTTCCGCTGACCACGGCCGCGTCGTCGAGGCCGAAGGAGGCGTCTTCGGTGACCGACTTCACGATCCAGCGGCCCTGATCGATGCCGCGCCAATGGGGCGCCTCGGACCACGCGGGCGTCGGCAGGCCCGCGGCTTCGAGGATGCGCTTGGTCAGGATCTTGTCGCCGCAGGCGGCCATGGCGGCGGCATCGGCGCCGGTATAGGGCACGCCGAGCTGGCGAGGATCGCGGGCGCGAGCGGCGCGTAGAGGCCCCTGCCCCACAGCGATTCGACGAGATTGAACACGACATCGGGATTTTCGCGCGCGACGAGCGCTTCCATCTCGGATTCGTCGGGCACGAAGACGCCGCAGACGGCCTCATGCCCGCGCCGCTTCAGCGCCGCCTCGATGGCCGCGGCCTGGAGCAGCGTGTCCTGATCGTCCGGCGGAGCGTCCGGCGGAATGTCGGTGTGCAGAATCAGAATACGCATGAACGCGCTGCCGCCGTCTTACCGTCTCGGAAGACAACGCCACCTCAAGCCGCGGCGCGGCGACTTTCAAGTTCAGGATGGCGCCTCAAGAACGAACTCATGATCAGACCGATCAGCTCTTGATAAGCGAGTCCTTGGAAAGCGGCAAGGAAGCAGAGATCGGAATGCTCCGGGTTGAGACCGGCGAGCGGATTGACCTCGATGAATTGCGGACGGCCTTCGGCATCGCAGCGGATATCGATGCGGCCTCCGTCGCGGCAGCGCAAGCGCGCGCCACGCGCCGAGCGCGACGTCGGCAGCTTCTCGCGCTTCGGCATCATCGATCAGCCGATAGGTCACGTTCTCGTCGCAGCGCTCCTTGTTCTCGAAGCCGTAATCGATGCTCGACGGCCTTTTCGGTGGAGATGATTTCCATCACGCCGAGCGCGCGGGCCTCATCGCCGGTCCCGACGATGCCGACGGTGAACTCGCGGCCGGGGAGATAGGTCTCGACCAGCACCGGCTGGCGGAAGCGCGCGAGCAGTTCGGTCGCGACCGATCTGAGCTCGGCGGGGTTGTTCACCTTCGAGCGCGCACTGACGCCCTTGCCCGAGCCTTCGGCGACCGGCTTCAGGAACAGCGGGAACGGCAGGTCGATCTTGCGCGATGTCGGCCGGGCGCTCGATCACGGCGAAGGCGGCGGTCGGCACGCCGGCCGATCGCGGACGATGCGCTTGGTCCAGCTCTTGTCGAGGCAGAGCGCGAGGGTCAGCGCATCCGAGAACACGTGAGGGATGCCGTAGGCGTCGAGCAGCCCGGGCACCTGGGCCTCGCGACCATAGCCGGACAGGCCTTCGCAGATGTTGAAGACCGCGTCCCAGCGCTCGCCGGCGGCGAGGCGCTGGGTCAAGCGCGCGGATATTGCCGATGCGGACCGGCTCATGGCCGAGACCCGCGAGCGCGTTCACGATCGCCGCGATGGTGACCTCGGCGTCGAACTCGGCGCTGTCCTCCTCGCTCATTCCCATGGCGAGATAGTCCGCGCGCAGGTCGTAGGTGACCCCAATGCGCATCAATGTCGTCCGCTATTCGGCCGCCAACGGCAGTGTATCACGGCCGAGCGTGCCATCCGGATCGGGATAGCGATAGACCTTGCCCTCGAAATTGCGGATGAGCAGGTCGTCGCCGTCGCGGCCCACGACCGGATCGGGCGCGAGCTGGATCTTGCCGCCGCCGCCCGGCGCGTCGATCACGAACATCGGCGTCGCATAGCCCGTGGTGTGGCCGCGCAGCGCGCGGATGATCTTGAGCCCGGCATCGACCGAGGTGCGGAAGTGGCCGGAGCCTTTGATCGGATCGCACTGATAGAGGTAGTACGGCTTCACCCGGCGCATCAGCAGGCCGTGCATCAGCGGCTTCATCACGGCGGGATCGTCGTTGATGCCCTTGAGCAGCACGGTCTGCGAGCCGAGCGGAATGCCGGCATCGGCCAGCCGCGCGGTCGATTCGCTCACCTCCGGCGTCAGCTCCTTCGGGATGCGTGAAGTGCAGGCTCATCCACAGGGGATGATGCTTCTTCAGCATCTTCACCAGGTCCTTGGTGATGCGCTGCGGCAGCACGGTCGGGATCTTGGTGCCGATGCGGACGAACTCGATGTGCTTGATCGCCCGCAGGCGGCCGAGCAGGTAGTCGAGCTTGTCGTCGCCGATGGTCAGGGGATCGCCGCCCGAGAGCAGCACGTCGCGGACCTCGGTGTGCTCCTCGAGATAGTCGAAGCGCGAGCTCCCAATTGCGGACGTTGAAATTGTACTCGCCGCCCGGGTTGCCGACGAGGCGGGAGCGCGTGCAGTAGCGGCAATAGGTCGAGCAGGTGCCGGTGGTCAGGAACAGCACGCGGTCGGGATAGCGGTGGACGAGACCGGGCACGACCGTGTCGTGGTCCTCGCCCAGCGGATCGTCTTCCTCGCCCGGCAGGCGGACATACTCGTCGCCCACCATGATGTGCGTGCGGCGCAGCGGCTCGGTCGGGTCGTCGAGACCCATGAGGCTTGCGTAGTAGGGGGTGATGCCGACCGGGAGCGAGCCGGTGTGGCCGGCGACCGCATCATGCTCATCCTTGGAGAGCGTGAAGATGCGGCTGAGCTCGGCGAGGGTGCGGATGCGGGTCCGCAGCTGCCAGCGCCAGTCGTTCCATTCGGCGGTCGTCGTGTCGGGGTAGAAGCGTCGATAAAAGGCCCGGGTCTCAGGATTGACGGGGAAGCGGAGTGCTTTCTTCCTGGCGGGCGCCTCGATCGGGGTAGGGCTGATATTGCTTTGTATGGGTGTTTCGGAAACCGCGGCGCTACTAGTTCGCTCATGCCGCGACGGAGGGCGAAGATCGCGCCCTCTCAAGAGCTGGAGATTCATCGGTATCTCATCGCTGCTCTACAAACCGGACCTCGACGCCCCCAATGGCTACGTCCATCAAACGGCCCAACGGAATGTGTATGTAGAAGGTCTTACTTTTTCGTCAAGAGAAAAGCCGTCGAATACTGTGAACAGCGCCTTAACGTCCAGTATACGAGGGTCTTACGTGATGGGATTACTGAACAACTCAAGAAGAAAAACGAAGTTTTGTTGGTATTCGCAGGGCTGCATGCTGGAAGAAAAACGAAAGCCTCGCGAAGCAACGACTTGCGTCTTCACTCGCGCAAGCCTTCCGACGATTCCGCTCAAGCGCGCTCAAAGGTGACTCGATGCGCATCTGTGCAGTCATCGCGAAGTCATCGCGCGAGGGTTGCGACGCGAGTCGATCGATCGATCGCGCGTGTGAATCATTCGTCATGAGGGTGAAGAGAATGAGTCGCGGCCGGATTCGATTCGGACTCAGGGCGCGCGAGGCACGACTCGATAGAGCGTGATTCTCGTCTCACGGCCGCGGGAGTAGTTGAGGCCGCTGATCTCATCGAGCGCCTCGGCCTTGCCGCCCGCCTGCGGCGATCGAGCGCCAGGAAGGTGTCGTTCTCGCCCGAGTCGACCAGCACGAGCCCGCCGGTCTTTCCCGCAATGAGCGCAGCACCCGCGCCGCGTCTCAAGCGCGGTGCGCGTGCCCAGCAGGAAGCTGATGCTGGGCTCGGCGTAGCCGGCCGTGACGACGGGCGGGTCTCCGGGCATCGCGTGACGCGCGACCGCATCCGCGAGACGCGGCGACAGCCAGAGCTGGTCCAGCCGCGGGACCGAGAGCAATCCGGCGGCGTAATAGAGAATCGCCGCGCTCAGGCACGCCATGCCGGCGGCCGCGAGCCTCTGCCCCTTGAGCGCCGGCACGAGCACCGCGAGCACGACGACGATGCCGAGCCGCCGCCGTGAGGTAGAGCGCGATCGTGCCGCCGCTGCCGTATTGCTCCGGCGCCCAGGCGACGAAGCCGCCGAGCGCGATGCCGACGATCACGAACAGCGCCAGCGAGACGCAGGCAGCGATGCGCGGGACGCGCGAGGACGCGGTCACATCGGTGAGCCACAGGGCGCACAGCGCGGCGAGCGCGGGATAGGCGGGCAGCACGTAGTGCGGCAGCTTGGTGGGCGCGATCTCGAACATCAGCCAGGCCGTCGCCGCCCACAGCAGCAGATAGCGGATCGCGGGCTCGCGCCGGCGCGTGATGCCGAGCACGATCCCGGGGAGCAACGCCAGGCTGCCGGGCCAGAAGGTCAGGTGCATGAGCATCGCGTAGTAGCCGTACGGGCCGCCATGGGTCTCCTGCTCGCCGATCAGCTTGGTCGCGAAATCCCCGCCGAGCGATGTTGATAGAACTGGCCGTCGGAGACGATCCCGATCGCGATCGCCCAGGGCGCGACGATCAGCACGGCGAGCCCGAAGCCCGGCAGCGCGTGCAGCCGCGACAGCCAGCGCCAATCGCGGTCTACGAGCGAGACGGCGATGATGGACGCGCCGCAGACGAGCACGACCACCGGCCCTTTGATAAGGATGCCCAAGGCCGAACGCCGCCCAACCGAGCATGACGAGGCCTCGCGTCGGCGGCGTCGACCGTGTCCGGCGTTCGCACGCTCAGATAGATGCGCATCAACACGGCCTGCGCGACGATGATGCAGCCGACGAGGACCGCGTCGGTCTTGGCGATCTTGGCCTCGGACATCAGGAGCACGCTCATGCCGAGGAGCAGGCCCGCGGCGAACGCGGTCTCGACACCGGCAAACAGGCGCACGAGGAAAAATGTCGCGGCGACCGCCGTGAGCGCGCCCAGCAGCGAGGGGATGCGATAGGTCCAGATCTGGTTGCGCGGACCGGTACCGAACACCGCGGTCGATGCCGCCTGGAGCCAATAGATGCCGACCGGCTTCTCGTAGCGCGGACCGTCGCCGAGATTGATGTTGATGAAGTCGCCGCGTCTCCAGCATCTGCTTGGTCGCCTGCGCGAAGCGGCTCTCGTCGCGATCGAGCGGGGGCAGCGTGAAGAAGCCCGGGAGCCAGGCGAGGACACAGATCAGCAAAAGCGCAGCCAAGGGGCGGCGATGGACCTGCGCGACAAGAATGTTTCCCATGCCCCTCTCGCGGACACGCTCAGGCTTAAGCCTGTTTCCGCCAGTGCGGCGCCTGTATAAGGCCCGCGTCCTTCGCGACGCAATGCCAGCTCTCGAGACGCCTGGCATTGCTCCTCAGGATGAGGCCAGATTCGTTGGAGAATCGTTCAAGCATGTCGAAACCGTTTCGCTGTCCGTCGTCGTGCCCGTCAAGGACGAGGCCGGGAACGCGGCGAAGCTCGCGCGCGAGATTGCAGCCGCACTCAAGGACGAGGGCGCGTTCGAGATCGTCTTCGTCGATGACGGATCGAGCGACGGCACGGCGCAGGAGCTGCTCGCGCTCAGGCCGGAGCTGCCTTTGCGCATCCTCGTCCATGCGCGCAATCTCGGACAGAGCCGGGCGCTGAGGACGGGCGTGCGCGCGGCGCGGGCCGAGCTCATCGTGACGCTCGACGGCGACGGCCAGAACGATCCCGACGGACATCCCGAAACTGATCCGCGCCTTCCGAGCCGGGGCGGCGAATCCGAGTCGCTCGGCATGATCGCGGGCGAGCGCGTCGGACGGAAGGACACTTGGAGCAAGCGCGCGGCCTCGCGCTTCGGCAACGGCGTGCGCCGCGCGATGCTCGGCGACAAGCGCGAACGATACGGGCTGCAGCCTGAAGCTGTTCCGGCGCGACGCGTTCTTGGCGCTCCCCTATTTCGATCACATGCACCGCTATCTCATCGCGCTCATCCTGCGCGAAGGCTATGAGGTGCGTTTCGTGCCCGTGAGCCATCGGCCGCGCGGCGCGGGGCGCTCCAAATACGGCGTTTGGGACCGGGCTCTTGTCGGCGTCCGCGACATCATGGGAGTGATGTGGCTGATCCGACGCTTTCGCGGACCTGCCGAGATCAAGGAGTTGTAGATGTCCGTTTTGAATCAGGTGATGATGTTCTTTCGCGATCCGATGAACGTGCTCGGCGCGTTTGCGCAAGGCGCTGTTCGCCTCGCGCTTCATCATCCAATGGATCGCGAGCGAGATCAAAGGCAAGAGCGTCATCCCGCTCGCCTTCTGGTATTGCAGCCTGGGCGGCGGCGTGGCGCTGCTCGCTCTACGCCATCTACCGCGAGGAGCCGGTGTTCATCGCCGGCCAGTTGCCGGGCATCGTCGTCTATTCGCGCAATCTCTATTTCATCTTCCGCGACAAGCGCGCGGCGCGTAACGGCACGGAAGTGGAAGTTCCCAAAGCGTAAGCGCGGTCATTCTTCATAGATCATCTTGCGCGTCATGCCGCCGTCGATGACGAAATTGGCGCCGGTGATGAATCCCGACCGCTCGCGATCGAGCAGGAAGGCGACGAGCTCCGCCACATCCTCGGGCTCGCCCACGCGGCCCGCGGGGTGTTGCGCGTGGTCCTTCTTCCGGAGCGCGCTCAGCTTCCCCGTTTCGATCGTCGTATCGATCCAGCCGGGGCTCACGCAATTCACGCGCACGTCCGGTCCGAGACTGATCGCGAGCGCATGCGTCAGCGCGACGATGCCCCCTTTCGACGCCGAGTAGGACTCGGTGTCGGGCTCCGACATCAGCGCGCGGGTGGATGCGATGGTCACGATCGCGCCCTTGCTCCGCCTGAGCGCCCGCTCGGCGGCGCGCGCGAACAGGAACGTCGCGGTGAGATTGGTGTCGATCGCCTTGTGCCACTCCGCGAGCGAGAGGGTGCGCAGCTTCTTGCGGATCATGATGCCCGCGTTCGACACGACCGCATCGAGCCGCCCGAATTGCGCGAGCGCTTCGGCGACCGCGCGCTTGGCGGTGTCTTCCTGACCGACATCGCCCTCGACCACCGCCACGCCGCGGCGGCGCGCGGGAAATGCGCGGCGCGCGCCCGAGCCCTCGAGGTCGACGACGCAGACGCGCCAGTTCTGCTCGAGCAGATGGTCGGCGATGGCGCGGCCGATGCCCTTCGCCCCGCCGGTGACGATCGCGACCGGATGGGTTCTCGCCGGCCTGGGCATGGATCGATCTCGCTGACATGGAACCTTGAGGGCGTTAACCGTACGACGAAATTTCGACCGTAAGGCTGCAATTTCTGCGGGTGATCCCGCCTGACAGAGAGGACCGGCGGTCGTATAGTTGGTTAACCGAACAGGGGGCACCGATGCCGAAGTTTTCTGCCGCGCTCATGGTCAGTATCGCGATCGTCGCCTCTGCCGGCGCCGCGCAGGCGCAGCTCTTTGGACCGCGGCCGGAACCCCGGACCGTCGGTCCGAACGCGATGCCGGAGAACATGGACCCGGCGATGTGCGATCAGCTGGCCAGCATGCCGAACGCGCCGATGTCGGCCGAAGCCTGCAGGTCGATGATGGGCATGGCCCAGGGCATGAAGACGGCCGGTTCCGATCCAAGCGCCATGCGCGCCGGCGACGAGAATATGAGCTGCGAGCAGATCAACGCCGAGATGCAGGTCATCGACCACACCCATGGTGTCGGCCGAAACGGGTGCGCAGGCCAAGACCGCCGCCGACGCGGAGATGGCCCTGATGCAAAAGCAGCAGGGCGAGGCAACAGGCTTCATCGCCGGGCAGATGGCGATGGGTGTCGGGGACCGCTGCGCTCGGCATGGTTCCGGGCGGTGGTATTGCGGCAATGGCGGCGCAACAGGCCATGATGGCCCAGCAAAAAGCCTTCGCGGAGAGGCAGATCCAGGAAGCGGCGCCGGTGCGCGCGCAGACCAGTCAGGCGCTGACCGCGACGACCACGGAGATGACTCAAGGCATGCGGGAGAATCCGCGGTTCGCGCGTCTCATGAATCATGTCGATCGAGAAGAACTGCCCGCCCCCGCCGGATATTCCCGATCCCGAGGCGATAAGGAAGGACCAGTGCCGAAGATCTCCCCCTCGATCTTGATGGGCGTCACCCTCCTGATGTCGATGGGCGTTGCGCAGGCGCAGTTCGCGAGTCCGGGCCTGGGGTTTGGCGTTCCGCGAGATCGCGGCGCGGCCGGTCCCATCGAGCCGGTGGACGAGTTCGATCCGGCGATCTGCGACGACATCGCCAGCCTTCCCAATCCGCCGATGTCGCTCGAGGCCTGCCGGTCGATGATGATGATGCAGCAGAGCATGAAGTCGGCGTCCTCCGATCCGAATGCGTTCGTCCGGGCGACGAGAACCTGAGCTGCGCTCAGATCATCGCCGAGATGAGGACGACGGGCGGTCCCATGATGTCGCAAGAGACCATCGCCCAGAACAAACAGGCCGGCGAGGCCACGCTTGCGCTCATGCAGAAACAGAACGCGGAGATGAAGGGATTCGTGGCCGGACAGGTTGCGCTCGGGGTCGGCAGCTGTTGCGCTCGGCGCGGTGCCGGGTGTCGGAGGACTTGCCACCGAAGCGGCGCGGATGGCGATGGACGCGCGCGAAAAATCGTTCGAAGCGAGACAGGCAACCGAGGCCGCATCGGTGCGGGCGCAATCCAATCAGGCACTCACAGCGACCCAGAAGCGAAATCGGCGAGGCCATCCAGAGCAATCCGCGCTACGCGCGGCTGATGCAGCTCGTCGTCGACAAGAGCTGTCCGCCGCCGCCCGGCATCGCGCCGCCTACGCCTTGAGAACGCCCGATTGCTTGGCGACGTGCGTCGCGATCATGTCCATCAGCTCGGGCGACAGGCAGTCATAGGGCTCGAGACCGACCTCCCTCAACCGCGCCCTGATCTTCGGCATCTCGCTCGGCTTCGTTCCGGACTCGATGACGGACGACACGAACGCGGCAAAGGCCGGCGGCGACCAGCCCTGTTCCTCGGACAATTCCGTGTGGACGAAATCGAAACCGTAGAACGGATGCTTGGTGTTCTCGATGCGGCCATACATGTGAACGCCGCACCCCGTGCAGGCATGGCGCTGGATCGTCGCTGAGCTATCCACGACCTTGAGCTTGTTCGCGTTGCTCTTGACCGACACCTTGTCGCGCGACGCGACGGCAACGACGGAGAACAGCGCGCCTTGCGGGCTTCCAGCATTTGGTGCAACCGCAGGCGTGGTTGAATGCGGTCTGCGTACCGACCGCAACGACCACCGGATCGCGCCCGCAGCGGCAGACAAGCGTTCCGCCGGCGAAGCCTTTTGCGGCCGGCAAGATGCCGCCGTCGATGGATGGATGAATGGATAGAGTTGTCATGGCGTCTTCCTCTCGAGTTAGGGACACCTCGGGTTCAACGCAGAGCACCGATGGCGACGCCGCGGGCACGTCCCGCGGCGGGATGCCTAGCGGCAACCATAGCCCAGAACGCGACCCCACCCGAGTCCCGCCAGCTCGGAGCGGCTCTTGAAGTTCGGCTTGCCGGAGTTCCTTGAGCCGCTATAGTCGCGCCCGTTTCAGCGGACAGGTGGCCGAGCGGCTGAAGGCGCACGCTTGGAAAGCGTGTATACCTGCAAGGGTATCGCGGGTTCGAATCCCGCCCTGTCCGCCATCCTGCTTCGCGCTGCACGCGCTTCGAAGAAGGGCCGACGACGCAGTGCCATCGGCCCACAAGAGCGGTCAGAGCTACCAAATCAGGAAATCGCTCGCCGTGACGGTCAGTCCGGTCGCAAGGGCCCCGAACTGCACCGGTGCGATCGAACCGGTGCCGTCAGCGTCATAGGTCAAAGCGCCGGTCGCCGGATTGTAGATGATGCGGTCGGTCGAATCGTGCGCCGCACTGCCGCTGTAAAACGCGGATGACGGCAGTTCCCCGGTCGCTCGCGAGTGCGGTGAAGACGCTGTTCTCCAGCCGGAACGTGTCATAGCCATGCGCAAAATCGGTGACGCGATCGATTCCGCCATTCAGCGCCGTGTTGAAGACGAACACGTCGTTGCCGGCATCGCCGGTCAATACGTCGACGCCCAACCCGCCGTAAAGATAGTCGCTGCCGTTGCCACCATCGATGATGTCCGAACCGGCCTCGCCATAGAGCTTATCCGCGCCGCCGAATCCAAGGATCGTATCGCCGCCGGCAGTGCCGTCGACCGCTTCGGCCCCGGAGGTTCCGGTGATGGTGGAAAGAGCATCCGGGCCCACGAGCGCCGTCAATAGCCCCGTGGCCGTGTTGTCATGAATGAAGATGGCGTTGTTGTTGCCGTCGTGGATGCGGACTTTCTGATTGCCGACGAGGATGTTGCCCGCCACCTCGATGTTTGCCGAATACATCAAGGTCGCGGCGTCTGCCCATCCCATCTGAATTGCGATCGCAGCGTAGTACTCCGGATTCCCGACCAGGTAGTTGTCGATGATCTTCGAATCGATCGCGCCCTTCACGTTCACCGGCCGGCGAGCGACATCCTCGACGTGGTTTTCGCTGACGATGACGTCCTTCGCCTCATAGGTCGTGAAGCCGGGACGGAAATACTCGGTGCCTGTCTGGCCTCCGATGCCGATGCCGTCTCCGAACGGGATATCGTGAACATAGTTGTGGTCGATCAGGACGCCGGTCGAGCCGCCTTTGGCGAAGATCGCTGCGGCGGTGCTCTTGGCGTTGTAGACCTCGTTGTATGAGATGAAGCCGTTGTTGACGGCGAGGAAGTCGATGCCTTCGCCTACGACGTTGTAAACCGTGTTGCCTACGGCATAGGCGTTGTCGGCCTGACCGATCTTGATTCCATCGTCCGTTGTGTCGTGGATGACATTGTCGATAACGAGAACGTTGTTGACCAGATCGGTGAAATCGCGGCCGCTCTGACTGAATTGAATGCCGCGGAAGCCGCCCTGGATTTCGAATCCCTGCACGACATAGTTGTCCGTTCCATATCCGTAGATCGTGGATAAGGTCTGATCGACGGCGACAATTTTTGCGGCCTGCGGCCCGTCGACCGATATCAGCCAGATGGGATTCTCGGGCGTGCCCAGCGCCTCGGAGGGCAGCTTGACGTTCTCGTGGTACACGCCGGCTTTGACCATGATGGCCGTGCCCGCCGTGGCTTTATCGACGGCCGCCTGTATCGTCTTCAGCGGGCTGTCTTTCGAGCCGGCGCCCGCATCACTTCCGGTGGGTGAGACCCAAATGTAGTTCGTCGGTGTAAGGCCATCGAATAGAAGCGCTTGCATCTTTCCTCCTTGTTAAACGTGAACGATTTTCCAAATGCGGCTGAAATGAACCGAGCTGCTACACGCGAGCCGCATGTCGTCCAGACGGCGGATTGCTTGAAGGCAATGTCGTGGGTTGAAATCTGAATTTGGACTTAGCGGCTCCCCCCGAAGCCGTTTTGTGCGTTATCCGTTGTGAGCGCCGAGATGCTCGGCAAGCGGCATCCACCGCGCGCAAACAAGCGCTGCGCAACAGGCGAACCGTTCCGCTAAAAACCAGAAAAGGCGCGCTCAAATTGCGAACGCGACAGTGATGACATCAGGTTCCGTTTTCAGATAACTGCGAAGGCTCAGCCAATCAACCTACGAATGATGACACGCGAACGAAGTCTCAAAAAAGTCACGGCAGTCACGCGATTCCGGAGTTGATCAGACTACGGACGATTCGTGCGCGTTGTCGGTGCCGACACGCGTTCGCTGAAACATTGTTGCCAAGAACCGGAAGCCGCTGAGCTACGCACTTCTGGCGGTCGACGATGCTCCGCGGATTGAGCGTCAGCCCTCTGGCCGCGGCTCCGGGTTCGCCAACGAAACCGACAGATGCGCCATCCAGCATGATCTTGCGCGACAAAACTGGAAACTGGGGCAATATCCCGTCTGATCGATTCGGATGTTGCTCTCGATGCGACCCCTAAGTTCAGAGGCGAGGCTTCCTGGCGCGGGCGCCGGCACCACGAAACGCCGTGTTCTGAAGGACGTTTTCGGATTCGACGAATTCCGGCCTGGCCAGGAGCAGGTCGTGGACGCGCTGCTGGCGGGGCGAAACGTGCTGACCGTCATGCCGACGGGGTCTGGCAAATCGCTCTGTTACCAGGTGCCGGCGCTCGTTCTGGGCGGGCTTACGATCGTGGTCTCGCCCTTGGTGGCGTTGATGCAGGATCAGGTTTCGGCGCTGCGCCTCGCCGGTGTCGCCGCCGACACGATCAACTCATCGAAAGAGCGGGCGGAGAATGTCGCGGCGTGGCGCCGCGCGGCCGCGGGCGAAACCCGTCTCCTCTATCTCGCTCCGGAGCGGTTGATGACGGAGCCGATGCTGGCCGCGCTCGCGAAGCTCGACGTCCGGCTGATCGCGATCGATGAGGCGCATTGCATCTCGCAATGGGGGCCTGCCTTCCGGCCCGAGTATCAAGCCCTCTCGCGGCTTCGCCATATTTTCCCGGACGTCCCGATCGCGGCGCTGACGGCAACCGCCGACGAGGCGACACGCGCCGATATTTCGGCGCAGCTCTTCGCCGGTCGCGCCGATACGGTTGTGCTCGGCTTCGACCGGCCGAACA
Organism: uncultured Alphaproteobacteria bacterium; assembly: GCA_963708555.1. Taxonomy (GTDB): domain Bacteria; phylum Pseudomonadota; class Alphaproteobacteria; order Micropepsales; family Micropepsaceae; genus CAIYRG01. The sequence continues at coordinate 86,116 of CAVPTF010000016.1, forward strand.
TCAAGCTGACCGTCGAGGCCAAGCACGATTGGAAGCGGCAGCTGCTGGCCTTCGTCAAGCAACATGCGGGACGAAGCGGGATCGTCTATTGCCTGTCGCGGAAAAAGACCGAGGAAGCGGCCGCCTTTCTCGCCGATCACGGCGTTCGCGCGCTGCCCTATCACGCCGGCATGAGCAAGGAGCTGCGCGACGCCAACCAGAACAGCTTCATGACCGAGCCTTACACGGTGATGGTGGCGACCATCGCGTTCGGCATGGGGATCGACAAATCCGATGTCCGCTTCGTTTTCCACACGGACCTGCCGGGGAGCCTCGAAGCCTATTATCAGGAGATCGGGCGGGCCGGGCGCGACGGCGAGCCGGCCGAGGCGCATATGCTGTTCGGTCTCGGCGACATTCGCATGCGCCGCATCTTCATCGAGCAGGAGGAGTCGGGCGAGGACCGCAAACGGCGCGAGCTCCAGCGGCTGAACGCGCTGCTCGGGTATTGCGAAGCACCCTGCTGCCGCCGCCAGATCCTGCTGGCCTATTTCGGCGAAGCGTCGCAGCCCTGCGGCAATTGCGATACGTGCCTCGATCCGGTGCCGCTTGCGGACGGCACGAACGACGCGAAGGCGATACTCGCAGCGATCCAGCGCACCGGCGAGCGCTACGGCGGAGCGCACATCATCGACATTCTTCAAGGGACGGAAACGGAGAAGGTCGTCGCCAGCGGCCACAACAAGGGGCCTGCGTTCGGCGCCGGTGCGGCGCGCAAGAAGGACGAGTGGCAGTCGCTGATCCGGCAGCTCGTCGCGAGCGGCTATCTCACGCTCGACATCAGCCGCTATGGCGGTCTCTCCATCCTCGACAAAGGTCACGCCTTGCTGCGCGGAGAAGGATCGTTCCGCTACCGCCCGGCGCCCGCTCGCCGCGCGACGGGACGAAAGGCGCGGCGCGACGAAGACGCGGCCTCGAGCGTGACCGCGGAGCAATCATCGCTTCTGGCGTCGCTGAAAACACTTCGCCTCGCCATCGCGAAGGAGCGGCAGGTCCCGGCTTATCTGATCTTCTCCGACCGTTCGCTCCTCGACATGGCGAAGCGCTGTCCGCGCACGGTCGACGAGTTCGCAGAGGTCAACGGCGTGGGCGCGTTGAAGCTGAAGGACTTTGCCGAGCGTTTCTTGCGCGCCATCCGAGCCCATCACGACAACGGGCGAGACGTGACCGCCTCGGCCGAGCGACGCGCATGAACGACCAGGTCCTGTCCACGGAATGCTTTGTCTATGTTCTCGGCAGCTCCGGCAAGACGGCGTATCGGACCTATGTCGGATGGACGATCGATGTCGACCGGCGGCTTGCCGCGCACAACGCCGGGAAAGGTGCGCGTTCGACACGCGGGCGGTCTTGGACTCTGCTTTATGTCGAGCGGCATCCGACGCGGCGAGACGCGATGAGCCGCGAGTGGCATTTGAAGCGGGATCGCGGGTTCCGCAAATTGCTGTCGCCAGCCATGTGACGAGCGGTCCCCTTGAACCATGGATGCCCGGTATCGACATCGGCTGATGGGCACGCTCAATTAGCGGCGCGAGAACGAAGGATGACACCATGAAAGCGGGAACGATTGCGCTCGGGGCCGTGTTGGCTGCCGGCCTGTTGGCTGCGGGTTGCAGCGAGGCTCCGAGCACGACGGCGGGGTCGGTTGGCGCCGCACAACAGAGCTTCAAGGATTGCGCCGAGTGCCCGGAGATGGTCGTGGCTCCCGCCGGCGAATTCACCATGGGTTCGCCGACGTCCGAGATGTATCGCGGCGCGGAGACGCAGCACCAGGTCACGCTCCCTGCCTTCGCGCATCAGCAAGTACGAGATCACGTTCGATGAATGGGACGCGTGCGTCGCCGATGGCGGCTGCGGCGGCTACCGGCCGGAGGACAATGGCTGGGGACGCGGAAAGAACCCGGTGATCAATGTCAGCTGGGCGGATGCGAGAGCCTATGCCGAATGGCTGAGCCGCAAGACCGGAAAGCCGTACCGCCTGCCGTCGGAAGTCCGAATGGGAATATGCCGCGCGCGCGGGCACGACGACGTCGTTCTCCTTCGGCGAGACGATCACCGCCGACCAGGTGAATTTCGACGCCAGTCCCAACGGAGAGAACCGTCAGAAGACCATGCCGGTCGGCAGCTTTCCCGCCAATGCGTTCGGAGTCCACGACATGCACGGCAATGTGTGGGAATGGATCGAGGATTGCTGGTCCGACGAATACACCGCCGAGACGCCTGCGAACGGCGCGCCGCTCGAGCGCGAGAATTGCCAGGGCCATGTGATGCGCGGCGGATCGTGGGAGGATTATTCGGGCGAAGCGCGCTCGGCGGCGCGCGTGGGCGCGTTCACCGACGATGCGTTTCCGTCGGATGGGATCCGCGTCGCGCGAGCGGCGGAGTGACGGGCGCAATATTCGGGCTGACCGTCTTTGCTTTCGGCTCCAGTTGATCAAAGATGACGGCCGGGGAACGAGCATCAGCGCGCCGTCGCCAAGAGGGAGATGACCATGACAAGAACAATCATTCTGGCTGTGGCCGCCGTCGCCTTGGGACTTTCCACGGGCGTCAGTGCGCACACGCTGCGCATCGAGTGCAAGAAAACCACGGGAGACACGGTCGTGTGCAGGGGTGTCTTCAGCGATGGCGAGCTCGCACGCCGTCTGACGGTCATTCTCGTCGATGACGAAGAGAAAGTGCTTGCGACGAGCAAGACCGACGTCAAGGGCGAGTACACGTTCACGGCGCCGGGCCCCGAATACAACGTCGTCATCGAGGGCGACCGGGGTCACGTTGCAGGAATGTCCAGCCTGGATATCTGGTAGCGACGCCGGCTTAGATCAGATCCCGGCGTACCATTCGTAGCCGTTGTCTTCCCAATAGCCGCCGCCGCCGCCGCGGATGTTGTCGAAGCGATCGACCGCTTCGATGCGGGTGATGAACTTCGCCATCTTGTAGCCGAGCTGCCGTTCGACGCGGAGGCGAAGCGGCGCGCCGTGCTTCAAGCGGCAGCGGCTGCGCCGTTCATCTCGTAAGCGAGGATGGTCTGCGGATGGAACGCATCGATGAGATCGATGCTCTCGTAATAGGTGTCCCGTGCCTTCGATGTAGCGCAGCATTTCGTCGGCGCAGTGGAAGACGATGAAGCGCGCTTCGGGACGCAAGCCGACGCGATCGAGCACGGCGGAGAGCGGCGGCCCGGTCCAGCTGCCGATCGCGCTCCAGCCCTCGACGCAGTCGTGCCGCGTGATCTGCGTTCGCGCGTTCAGCGCGCGGAGATCGGCGAGCGAGAAGCTCATCGGATTCATCACCAGGCCGTCGACCTGGAGCCGCCACCCGGCATAGCCGTCGGCGGCGAGCTCCATGTAGTCGGGCGGCAGATTGTTCGGGTCCTGCGATCCGTTGGCCTTGAACCGCACCGAGATGTCGGCCTCGGTGTATTCGCGCGCGAGCGCCTGGCGGCCGATCAGCGACCGCTGCGAGCGGTAGGTGAGGCCTTCGGCGCCGCTCAGCATCTGCTGGAACGTGGGCGAGGTCGCGAAAGCCGGTCGCAGCCGCCGAGGATGAGCGTCGCGGCGCTGCTGACGAGAACGCTTGCGGCGGCTCATCAGCAATCGCGGCTTGGCGACGGCAAGCAGTCTGCTTCATGGCGCACAGGATAGCACGACTCGGATCGGATCAGCCGGAAACGGCGGCCTGACGGCGCTGGAGGAAGCGGCGGACAGCGGGATCGCGCTCGAGGCCGATGGCGATGTCGTAGGCACGGCGGGCTTCGCCGTGCGCGCCGGTCTTCGTCAGCAGCTCGGCGCGCGCGGCCCAGTAGGGCTGGTATTCCGCGAGCCTCGGATCGTCGGCGGCCTCGGGCATGGCGTCGAGCGCGGCCGCCGCACCTTGCACTTCCGCGAGCGCGAGCGCGCGATTGATCGCAATCACAGGCGAGCCGCTGAGCGCGAACAACGCGTCGTAGAGCTGCAACGATCTCCGCCCAGTTCGACTCGCCGGTCCGGCAGCGATGGACATGGGCCGACTGCAACGCGGCTTCGAGTTGGTAGCGGCCGATGGCGCCGAGAGCGCTCGCGCGCGTGAGCAGCGCTTCGGCCTCGTCGATCATCGGCGCGTCCCAGAGCGCGGCATCCTGCTCGGCCAGCGGCACGAAGTCGCCCTCCGCGTTGCGCCGCGCGCGACGCCGCGCCTCGGCGTGAAGCATCAGCGCGAGCGAGACCCAGCGCCTCCGGCTTCGGCCGGCAGCAGCTCGGTCACGAGCCGGGCGAGAAACAGCGCCTCCTCGGTGAGATCGCGCCGCGCGATATCGGTGCCGACCGGATCGCTCCAGCCTTCCGCGAACGCGGCATAGATGGCGTCGAGCACGGCTTGGAGCCGCGCGGCCAAGCTCGCGCGCGCTGCGGGACGCCGAACGGGATGCCGGCTTGCCGGATCTTGTCCTTGGCGCGCACGAGGCGCTTGCCCATCGTGGTGGGCGAGACGAGGAACGCGGACGCGATCGTCTTCGCATCGAGCCCCAGCACGATCTGCAAGGATCAGCGGCGCGCGGATGCCGATCTCGATCGCGGGATGCGCGCACGCGAACATCAGCGCGAGACGCTGATCGGGAATTTCGCCGATCGACTTCGGCCGCCGCGAAACCTTCGGAGAGCACCTGCAAATCCGCCGGTCGCGGCTTCGGCGGTGCGACGGCGCCGCGCGCCATCGATCAGCTTCCGGCGCGCAACCGTCATCAGCCAGGCTTCGGGATTGGACGGGCAGCCCTTCAGCGGCCAGTCGCGCAAGCGCCGCGGCAAAGGCTTCCGCGAGCGCATCTTCGGCCTGGCGCCACATCGCGCGTGCGCGCGGCGAGGAAGGCGACGAGCTTGCCGTAGCTGCGGCGCGCAACCGCGTCCGCCATGCTGCGTGCTTGCGCGTCGCCTTCGCGGACATTCACGGTCTCAGCTCCTGCATTTCCCAGATGGGACGCACTTCGACGACGCCGTGATCGGCGGCGGGACAGCGCGCGGCCCACGAGATCGCGGCATCGAGATCGGGAACATCGATCAGGTAGTAGCCGCCGAGCTGTTCCTTGGACTCGGCATAGGGACCGTCCAGGACCTGCGTCTTGCCGTTGGCGATCTCTCGGACCGTCGTTGCGACCGTCGTCGGCTGGAGGCGGTTGGCGCCCTCGAGCGCGCCCGGCCTTCTTGAGCGCCTCGGTGTAGGCCGTGTAGGCGGCCAGCCCTTGTTCCTGTTGGGCCTTGGTCAGCTTCGTCCAGCCGGTTTCGTCCACGTAGAGCATCAGCAGATATTGCATGTGAGCCTCCATCTTGGGTTTCGGCGGGCATCGAGCGCCGCTCGGCACAATGACGCGCGAGCCCCGGCCGTTTGGACAGACGGATATCAGCTTGGCGCCCGATCCAGGTATGGCTGAACCTACGGCCTCGACCGTGCGGAGGGACTCTCGGCAAGCGCGATGGTGGTGGTGGCATCGCGGACGAGTTGGCGCTCGGGGCGACCGCCCTCCTTTGTGGCGGGGTTTGATGCGGGCACCAGGGGCTTTTCCTCGGGGGGCCTGTCCAAGGTCTTGGTATGATGACGATTTTCCTTCTCCAATAGTCCGTTCGTTCGATTTCGCGATTTTTTCTCCGCTGCCGCGCGGAGCGCGAGGAGCAGGCGGAGCGCGATGCGGCACTGGTTCTGCGCTTTGAGCGCGCGGCCGATATCGCGGAAGGAGCGCGTTTTGCCCAAGAGCATGTCCCCGAATGCGCGTGCGAACACGCGGTTCAGGTCGCGCGCCTGGGCGGCGAGCAGTTCGGCCAAGGCGGCTAGATGCGGGTCGTCTTCGATCGGCTCCAACGCGGCGCTCCTTTCCGCGACTGGAGCATACATAGTCCTATTCCTATTGCAATAGGAGTCCTATGTCAGCGCGGCCAGCGGAAATCACCGGAGCGAGAAGGCAAAGGTCAGGCCGACGCGGATCTCGGTCTCGGGCTCCCCGTCGACCGCGGCCTGGCGCACGGCCAGGTCGAAGGCGAGCCCCTCTCTCGCTTCCCAGATCACGCCCGCGAGCGCGGCGAAAACCTCGGACGCGTCCGAATTCGCGTTCGTAGACGAGCTCCGCCACGGGACGGACGGCCCAGTCGAGCCGGACCTTCGATGATCGTGCCCAGGAACATCTCGCCGCGGTTGTCGCGGTCGAGCGCCGCGGCGGCCGTGAAGTAGATCGCGCCCCAGGACCATTGGTTCCCGATGATGCCGGCGACCTCGGCGCCAAGCCCGGCTCGTCGTTGATCCCGGGCAAGAGCGCGCCGAATTCGATGGCGATGCTTGGACCCGTCTGCTCCTGGAGCGTGCCCTCGCGCACGACGTGTTTGAGGAAGACGGCGTTGTCGACCATGACGCTGGGCAGCGCCTTCAAACTGCGGATGCTCGCCCTGCCCTTCGATGACGAACTCCCAATTCGGCGCGATGCCGTAGTTGAGCTTCAATTGCGGTGCGATCCAGGTGTCGCCCGAATCGTCGCGACGAAAGCTCACGGGGCTGAACTCGATCTCGAGCTCACCGGGATCGGCGACCGCGGGGTCGGTGGAGTCGAACGGCCGATAGGCAAAAGCAGGCTGCGGACCAAGCGATGATTGCTGCCGTGCACAGCAGCCAAAGTCGGATCGAGACGACAATGCGACGCTCCCTCCCCTCGCGTGGTTCCTCAATGCGCCACGCGCCAGGGCGAGCGATCGGTCCAGGTCTTGAGCGCCGCCGTCGCCCACGCGGTGTCCTTGTCGGTGTGGCAGACATTGCAGGCGTTCGGGATTCTCGTGGCGTCGGTCTGAGCCGGCGACACGAAGTGGAAGGTGTGGCTGCTGACGTTCACGTTGGCGATGGTCTGCTCGATGCGCGGCATGTGGCAGGCGACGCACTGGCTTCCGGTGCTGTCGGCCTTGTGATGCGTGTGCGCTTCGATGGACGCTGCGCGCGGACCGTTCGGCGAGTTCGGGCTGTGGCAGCTCAGGCAGACCTCATTGATGGGCCTGCGCAGGATCGATTCATTCTCGCTGCCGTGCGGGTCATGGCAACCGAAGCAGGTGACGCCGCGCTCATACATCAGGCTCTGGACGTAGTCGTTGCCCTGCATGCGGTTCTTGTGGCCGATGCCGTTCGGGAAATGCGTGAAGGTCGTTTCGCCGAGCTCGTGCTCCTCGAGTTTCCAGAAGTCGGCGAGATTGAGCCCGACGTGATAGCCGACCGGCCAATCGTAATATTTGCCCGCGATCGGGATTGGTCGTCGGTTGACCCTGCGAATGGCACTGGATGCAGGTGTCGTTGGCCTGCACATAGTCCATGCGCGCCGGGTTGAGGATCGAGGATCGCGTCTTCTGCTCGACATGCACGCTGCCCGCGCCATGGCAGCGCTCGCAACCGACATTCCATTCGGTGACGGTTTTCGTTTCGATGTTGTAGTTGACGGAGTGGCAGCCGTCGCAGAGCGGTCCGGTCGGGCGCTGGAAATTGTCCGGCGGATAGAACGCGGTCCACCAATCGGTGCCGTCCGCCACCCTGTAGGGCCGCCAGATCTCGTTCATCACGTCCCATTGCGCGGAGAGCGGAAAGTAATCGTCTCCGACCTTCTGGAAGTAGCGCTGCTTCCAGCGGCTGCCGTAGACGAGCGCGATGTCGTTCACCGAGAACGTCAGCAGCGGATGGGGCATCGACATGTTCGGGAATGATCGCGTCGGGATGTTCCCTCGGATCGCGCACGACATTCGCCATCCGCGACTTGCTCCAGCGGTCATAGACATCCTGGTGGCAGTCCCGGCATGACGGCCGAGCCGACATATTCCGCGCCCGCGACCGGCGGCGTTTGATGGGCGGCCTCGACCACGACCGGAGCGACCTCGGGCAAGCGGCGGATATAGGCGACGAGCTGCCAGAGCTCGATTGTCGGGCATGTCCCACGCCGGCATGCCGGTGTTACGGATGCCGTTGCGGATGTGATAAAAAATCTCGCCGTCGGAGAGCTCCGCCGTGGTCGCGCGCAGCGCGGGCGGACGCGGATATTGACCGGCGCCCATCTCCGTCCGGCCGCTGCCGTCGTAGCCGTGACAGACCTCGCATTTCTGCCGGAACAGATGCTTCGCCCGCGGCGACGGCGGCGGGATCGGGAGTCTCGCCGAGCGGATTGACGGCGCTCCGTGCCGCTTCGGGCACGCTCTGGCGCAACAGCCACGTCGCCAGCATGACTTCGAGCTGCGGCGGTTCCTGGCGCGCGACCGAAAGACCCGGAACCACGAACACGTAAAGCGCCGCACCGGCGGCAGCGACGATGGCGAGCGTCACTGCGAGTCGGCGGAACATCTAGCTCTCCGTCTTGCGCTCCGACTTCACACCGCGCTTGCGGCTGAAGACGGCATAGAGGTCGTCGAAGATCGCCGCGCCGCGGGCGAGCCGTTCGTCGTCGTCGCGCGTATCGGCGCAGATGCCGTTGATGAGCGTCTTGATTCCGGCGGCTTCCTCGCGCCCGAACTTGTCGTCTTTCAGATCGATGTCGTGGACGATCTCGGCGATGGCGGTCAGTGCGGGATCGTCGAGACCGGCCCGCGTCATCAGCACTTCGAAGCTGCAGCGGTCGCCTTCGTGCGTGAACTCGGCGTCGAACATGTCGAAGCGCAGCTCGTTCGGTTCGGGCACGTAGCCTTTCGGCGGAACGAACTTGAACCTCGCCTGCTTGTCGATGAAACGGCGCACCAGCCACGCGCAACCGATGCGATCGACATGCACGCCGATGCGCGTCACCCAAACGCGGCCGATCGAGATTTCTCAGTCGCGGGCACTGTTCGCTCGCAGCGGGCTCGATGCTTGCTTCCGCGAGAGACTGCTCCAGGCCGCGAAGCAGTCCATCGGCGGCCTGGCGCCCGTTCGCATCGAAAAAATCGATGCCGACGTTTGGGCATAGCTGTTCTTGAGGCGGGAGAATTGCGCCTTGAGATCGACGCGCGATTCGGTGATCGGCGTTTCAGAGCCTCGCCGCCAGGGCGCGCGCTTCCGTCTGCGATGTCCGCATAGTCGGCGTCGCGCGCGGCATTGAACGAGCTCGCGGATGTCGGTGTCGGAGAGTCCGTCGAGGAACCGCGCCTCGCAGATCACGGCTTCGCCGCCGGCGTCGACGAATCTCCTTCAGCACCCATTCGAAATCCTCCTGGCTGTGCTCGGAGGACGGGCAGCGCGTGAGACGGCGTTCTTGACGGCGACGGCACCCAGGGCCTGAAGCCGCCGCCAGATTTTCACGCGGAGATAGGCGGGCTTTGCCGGAAGCTGATGGATGAGCAGCAGCCACGCTCGCCTTCCTCGACCTGTGGCGAAGTGTCTCGATGTACTTTCATAGACAAACCGTATCATGTATCGCTAGAATTGAAACACCTGTATCAAAGCGGAGAGTGGTCGACCGGCAAGAGTGGCGTAAGGCGAACCGGGGGGCGCCCAATGAACGTCCACAATCGCGTGGGCGTGGTCTGGCTTGCGACCTTCTGGTCGCATGCCTGATGCCTGCTGCCGCGCATGCCGCGGCGCCGCTGGGTGTGGCGTCGCTTGCCGTCGCACCGACGATCGACGGCGATGTCGGCGACGCCGAGTGGACCGGCGCCAGCGTCGCGGATCAGAACTTCGTGCAGATCGAGCCGGCCTATGGCGAGCCGTCGCCGTTTCGCACCGTGGTCCGCGTCGGACAGACCGCAACGGCTCTCTATGTCGCGTTCGAGGCGTTCGATCCCGAGATCGATCGGCTCTCGGCGGCCATCACGCAGCGCGACGCGATCACGACCCGCGAGGCCAACTCGCTCGGTACGGTCCAGGACGATACGGTCGCCGTTCTGCTCGACCCGTTCGGTGACGGGCGGACCGCGTACATCTTCCGCACGAACGGGCTCTCGACGCTGGAAGACGGGCGCGTCGTCGACAACGGCCGCGCGCTCGATCTCCAATGGGATGGCGCATGGCGTTCCGCCGCCGTGCGCCGCGAGGACCGCTGGACGGTCGAGTTCGAGATCCCGTTTTCCACGCTCATCTATGCCGCCGGCATGGACCGCACGTGGAAGGCCAATTTCATGCGCACGCTGCCGCGGCGGCTGGAAACGTCGGTGTGGTCTGGCCCGGCTGAATCCGTGTTCCGCGTTTCCGGCTTCGGCGATCTCACGGGGATCGACACGCCCGGGCAAAGCGCCGATGTCTGGCAGTTCATCCCCTACGGGATTGCGACGTTCGAGGAGGCGAAGGGCGCGCGCTTCGAATTCGGCGGCGACGTGCGCTGGCGGCCGTCGAGCAATCTCGGGGCCGACTTCACCTACAACCCGGACTTCGCGCTGGTCGACGCGGATGTGGAGGACATCAACCTCACGCGCTTCGAAGTGCAGGTGCCCGAGAAGCGTCCGTTCTTCCTCGAAGGCACGGAGATGTACAACCAGCGTTACCGGCAGTTCCACAGCCGGCGCATGGGCGACATCAACTGGGGCGTGAAATCGAACGGCAGGATCGCCGGCGCCGACTTCTCGTTGATCACGGCGACCGAGGACGTGCCGCTCCCGGACAGTCCCGGCAAGAAGACCGCGTATTACGGCATCCTGAGGGTGCAGCAGAGCTTCGGAACTCGCGGCTCGAATATCGGCCTGCTCGCCACCAACCGAAATCTGGGAAGCGATAACGCGGGTTCGCTCGGTCTCGACACGATGACCTATTTCACCGAGACGCTGAGCTTCACCGGTCAGATCTTCGAGGTGCACGGTCCGACGGCCGATGGCGGGTTCGCCTGGTTCATGCGCCCGAGCTACGACACCTCGACCACGCATTTCCATGTCCGCTGGGGCCATTTCGCGCCCGGCATCCGCAACGATTTCAACGTGCTCGGATTCCTTCAGGACGACGACCGCAAGGAGTTCGACACCAATTTCGGCCACACGTTTTTCTTCGACGAGGGCGTGTTCGAGAGGGTGCGGCCCTCGGTCAATTTCAATCGATACACGAGCTTCAATAACGGCGTGCTCCGGGGTTACGCGCTGTCGCCCACGGTGACCGCGATCCTTCGCAATCGTTTCGAATTCGAGGTCAACTACCGCAACGAGTACAGGCTGTTCGAAAAAGGGTACTACAACAATCAGACGGTCTTCACCGGGGGCTGGAACAGCCGCGACGGGCGCTCGATCTCCGCGAATATCGGCACCGGGCGCAATTTCGACAACGATCTCCTGCTGTATGGCGGTGAGGCGAACTGGGCCTTCGGTGACAGCTTACGCTTGTCCTACATGCTGACGCGGCTCGAGCTGGCGCCTGATCTCAGGGACGAAAGCACGACGATCCACGTCTTCGAGACGACGTACTCCTTCAATCCGGATCTGTTCGTCCGCGCGTTCTACCAGTCGAATTCGATCATCGAGAAGGAGAACATCCAGGTCTTGGGCGTGTGGCGGTTCAATCCGCCGTTCGGCCAGCTTCAGGTCGCCTATCAGAAAGGGACGTCCGCCTTCGGCCAGACAATCCGACCAGGGGCACACGTTCTTTACCAAGCTGGCCTGGGTTCTGTAGGTGTGCGAAGGTTCGCGAAGGGTCGAGGGGCGCTCGCCCTCCCGCGATGCGTATTGTGATAGGCGACAACGTGAGAGGACAGAGATGGAGCAGGGCTTTGCCGCACCGCACGCTGGGAGCCGGGTGCTTGGCCGTATCTGGTGCTGCGCTCTGGCGTTGGCGCTCGCGATGGCGCTCGAGCCGGCGCTCGCGCACGGCATCGGCGGCAAGGACGCGGCGTTCGTGGCGGCGACGAAGGAGGCGGACATCCTCCCCTTCATGTATCTCGGCGCCAAGCACATGTTCACGGGCTACGACCACCTGCTGTTCCTGCTGGGCGTGATCTTCTTCCTCTATCGGATGCGCGACATCGCGATCTACGTGACGCTGTTCTCGATCGGACACAGCATCACGCTGCTCGCCGGCGTGCTGATGGAGATCAATGTCAGCGCCTATCTGGTCGACGCGATCATCGGGCTTTCGGTCGTCTACAAGGCGTTCGACAATCTGAACGGCTTCAAGACGCTGTTCGGCGTTCAGCCCAACAACAAGATCGCGGTGGCGGGCTTCGGTCTCATCCACGGATTCGGTCTTGCGACCAAGCTGCAGGCGCTCAATCTGAACGAGAACGGTCTCGTCTGGAACATGATCGGCTTCAATATCGGCGTGGAGCTCGGGCAGATCTTCGCGCTCTCGATCATCCTTGCGCTGATGGTGCTGTGGCGGAAGACGTCGAGCTTCAACCGCCTCGCGGCGGCGACGAACGTGCTGATCATGATCGCCGGCTTCATGCTGATGGAGTACCAGCTGGCCGGCTATTTCCTCGGGCTCCCGGTGATCTGACATGGAAGAAGGACACATCTCGAAATCCATTCCCACGGGACGCCTGCTCGCACTGACCGCGGGCGGCCTCGTGGTCGCGACCGTGGCCGTGTTCGGCGCGATCCTGCCGGCCGAGTTCAACATGGACCCGCTCGGCATCGGCAAGGCGACGGGCCTGAGCCGTCTGTGGGCGCCGCCGGAAGTCGCGTTCGACGCGTCGAAGGCCGGCACCGGTCCGCTCGCGCGCGAATACGATATCGCGCTTCCGCACCGACACGATCGAGATCCCGCTCAAGAGCGGCGACGGCGCGCGGCAACGAGCTGGAATACAAGGTGCGGATGAAGAAGGACGCGACGCTGATCTACGAATGGAGCGTCTCCGACATCACCAATCCGGAGGAGTTCTATTACGATTTCCACGGTCACACGGTCGTCGAAGGACAAGAGATGACGGTGGCGACCTACAAGCAGGCGACGGGAACGAGCGCGAAGGGCGCGCTGACCGCGCCGTTCGACGGCGTGCATGGCTGGTATTTCCAGAACCAGGCGCTCCCCGCCATCGTCGTGCGCGTGAAGCTCAGCGGGTTCTATGAGCTGGTCGAGGCCGGCGAGCCCGGAAACGAAGCAGGCATCGTCGCGAACGTTCCGGCCGCGGAAGCGTTCGGTCCGCCGCTGCCGCCCTGAGATTGGCTGCCGTCAGTTCGAGTTTTCCAAAGCCTCGTTCGCCGCGCTCGAGCCGCTCTACAAGTGCGGCGTTTGAGCGGACGAAACTCACCTGCGCCGGGCTGACCGCATCGGCCATCTGTCCGGGCGCGGCGATGGCGATGCCCGCGAAGGTCATGACGAGCGGGATGAGGATGGCGTCGTCGGGCGTCAGGTTCTGACGCTGGAAGAACGCGAAGATGCGAGGATGCCGAGACAGCTTGGCCCTCAATTGGGCAAGGCTGGTCCCGTCCTCGTTGTCCATCCGCTCGTATTCTTCGGCGATCGCGTCGTCCGACTGCTTCGCCATGGCGAGCGCGGAAAGCCCCGTGATGAAACGATTCACCTTTGCCGCGTCGAGAACGTAGGCCTTGAACACCGCGTTGTCGGCGGGCGAGAAGCCGCTTTGCGCGGCCGACGGCAGCGGCGCCAACGCGATGAATATGGCGACCGCAAAGCTGATCCAGATGCATCGATTGATGGTGCGTGGCATGCTGTTTCTCCCGGACGGACGAGGTGCGCTACTGGGTGGGGTTGCAGTCGCCCGCGCGCGTGGCGCTGAGATTGATGGTCATCGCGCCTTGCGCCGACATGAACTGGATGGCCCCCGCCCAGGCATTGGCACCCATGCGCGTGATCGTGCCGGTTCCGGTCGAAGGCGGATTCTGACACGTGATGTTCCAGGTCGCGGTGTTGTTGCCGGACAACGCGAAGTTGCTGGTCACGCAGGTCTGATCCGGACCGCTTCCCGCGGGCGGCTGCGTCCACACTCTCGGCGAGCAGACCTGCTGAGGCGGCAGCGGCATGGTCATAGTTCCCATCGCCATCTGCGGCGTGACTTGCCAGAGGTCGCCGGCGGCCTGGCCGGCCACGCTCGCGAATGAGCCCAACGAAAGGCACGCGGCCGTGCCGACGAGATACGCAATCGTTCGTCTGTTCATGTCTCAACCTTTGTTGTTCGGGTGATGGTGCTAACGGGCGGCGATGGGCGTGATCGTCCACTCGACGGTGGCCGGCCCCTGATAGCCGTTGAACTGGAACGGAACGGTTCGCGTTCCTCTCAGGCCGGCCGGTGACGGCGGCAATGGCACATCGTTGATGCCGAGGCCGAGCTGTCCCAAGGTGGCAAGCGCCGCTTTCGCATTCGCGGTCGTGTTTGTGATGCGGTCACCGAGGCAGTGGTCGACTCTTCTGGTCGTTGTGATGACGTCGGCCTGCGCAGTAGAGCCTGCGCCCGCCATGATATTGTAGGACGTCAATGCGCCGTTGATCTGGAACATCACTTGCGCGTAGCCCTGCGTCGCAGGCTTGATCAGCGGGCTCGAACCTGCGCCATTTCCCCTGACCACGATCGTTGTGTCTGATCTATCATACTCGATGCCCGTGCAGCCGCCGGTATCCATGTGACGGGTGATCTGCTCCTCCCATTCAAGACTGTCGGTCACCGGTGTTGCCTCGGCCTGCCGGCTTCCCGAGCCCGCTATCGGAAGAATGCTCCATGAAGGCCCTATGGATGGAGGAACCGCGGGCGTGACGTAGTTCGTTGGAACCGACGCTGTGTAACGCATCGAAATGTTGGATTGCTGCCACTGATTGGGATTGGCGTCCCGCGGTTTCGCCGCTCTCATCGTGATGGTGAAATTCACGAGATAACCGGCCCCAGTCTCCCACTGCTGAGCGCGCGCGCCGCGCGTGGGGTCGGCCTTGTTTTGCGCGTCCATCTGCTTGGCCTGATTCAGCGCCTGCTGCATCAGCGCGGGATTGACGCTTGCGAGCGCGTCCGCGATGGCGTTGCCGCTGCCGCCGATGTCGTCGACTTGCGCAAAGCCGGTGGGGACCGCGAATAGAGTAGCGGCCTGAGGGGCCGCGACAACGTTTCGGATGTCGACCGTGGCGCCGCTGTCAGCGGTCGTCTTGATGGGGAAACGCAGTGCCGTCGCGATCCACGAGGTCACGCGCTCGCCGTCGGTGTTGGTGTATTCCCATTTCCGCGTGGCTTGGCCGTTCACCGTCTCGGCGCCAAGCGGCCGGCATTCGCTCATCTGGCCCGTCGCGCAGGGATTGTTGGGATCGACCGGGCCGAGGCGCGGTATGCGCACCGGGCCGCCGGATTCGCCGCGGGGCATTTCCATGAAGTTTCGCTGGCGGGGTGAGATCGTCTGCTGGATGTCGTTGGCGGGATCGACGATGGTCGGCCTCACCTCGCCGAATGCGTTGAATTCCATACGTTGCTTGGTTGCGCCGATATACAACTTGCCGGTTCCGGTTCCTCCGTCCAGGTCGCGGACCTGGATCTCGCCGCTGAACTGAACCGGCGCTTGCGCCTGTGCGGCAAAGGCAAGTCCATGAAGCAAGCTGGGATAAGATGCTCTGCCGAGCCACGTGCGGTTGCGGCCATGAAGTCCCCCTGTGGTCGCGAACAAGAGCAGACTACCTAGGTTGTGTCTAAATGGAACGTGTTGGCGCAATTTTTTTGCGCGATTCAGCCTGCAGGGAATGTGCCGCAAGTCTGGAATAAGCACAAAGCGCACACGGAGTCCGGAGCTATTTAGGCGCGCCGGGGTCCTGGGCGTTCGGATCGAACTCCGTGTGGCAGCCGCCGCAGGTTTCGACGAGCGAGTTGCCGGCGGTGGCGAGAGCCATCTGGTTCTTCTGATCGGCGGCGACCTTCGCGGCGTTGACGAAGTCGGTCGTCTTCTTGGCCCAATCCTGCCAGCCGCCTTGGGATGCGCGCGCCTTCTCTTCGGCCGAGAATCCACCAGCCGTAATCGTCGGCATCGCCTCGACCAGGGCCGTGGCCGCTTTGCTGACCTCGTCCCAGTTCTCATCGGTCATCTTCTCGGCGTAGCCGTAATTCCACAGAACCTGAGTCGGCGGCTGCACGACCTGGACCATGAAGCTGCGGGAGTCCTTCGCGGCCGGCGCCGCGGGTGCGAGCCGGCGCGTCCGCAGTCGTTTGCTGCTCGCATCCGGCAAGGCCGCCGACGATCGCCGCGCTCACAAGGATCATTAGACGCGGAAAACGCATGGTGAAGTCCCTCCCAGCACATTCGAGTTACGTTTCCACCGATCTTATCCCTCGGGACAGACAAGGTTCCATTGCGGCGATACGATTAAGTTTGCGCAATGTGCGCGCCGATCAGTGGGGGGTATTCCTGGTCCAGCGACTCGAGCCCGAAGAATGGGCGGGGCTTTCGACGGTCGAGCGCGCCCGGCGCTGCCGCACGATGGCGTCGGAGGCGCAACGCTTGAGCCGGGGCGCGGAAGGCGAAGTGAGAAATGTCTATTTCGCATTGTCGGTGCATTGGATGGCGCTGGCCAACGAGATCGAACGGTCCGACGCGTAACCAATTGTGAAATTTACGGTTTTTCCCCGCAGCTGCGCCCGTTGCTTTTGTTCTTGTTTTGTTCTAGCGTTCTCCCATGAGCCATTTCCCTCTTGGGCAGCAGCACATCGAGCCTGCGGTCGATCCGCGAACAGCTGCAGAACCGGTACGGCCGAATCCGGGACGAGCACCGGCTCGATCCGGTGAGCCAGTTCGTGCGCTCCTTCATCGGCAGCCGCACTTATGAGCAGACGTCCTGGAACGCCTTCATGCGGCTGGTCGGCCACTTCCAGACCTGGGACGCGATTGCCGATGCGCCCGTGGCCGAGATCGAGGCCGAGCTCAATGGACGTCACCTATCCCGAGAAAAAGGCGCCGGACCTGAAGCTCGCTCTTGCAGAAGATCCGCGTGCGGGCGGGCGCGATCAATCTCGATTTCCTGGAGGACCTCGCGGAAGAGCCTGCCCTGGTATGGCTCGAGCAGATCCACGGCGTGGGTCCGAAGATCGCAGCGGCCACGCTGAATTTCAGCACGCTGCGCAAGCGCTGCTTCGTCATCGACAGCCATGTCCTGCGCGTGTTGCAGCGTTTCGGGTTCATCGGCCCGAAGGCGGGGTTCAAAGACGCCTATCGCGCCATCATGGCGGCGGCGGACAGTTTCGACGCCGACGACCTTTATGAGCTTCACTGGCATCTCAAAAGCCTCGGGCAAGATCTCTGCACCCACGAGGAGGCGTTCTGCGGCGATTGCCCGCTTTCCGAGATCTGCATGAAACGGATCGAAGGACCGGCGTGGTTTCCACGTCCGGCCGCATGATGACGAACGGGTCGCATAAGTCATGCGCGATGCGGCGAGACTAGCTCATCTTCGCGCCACTCTGGCCAACGCAGGACTGGAGCCGCCCGAGAAGCACGCGCGTGTTCCGCTCGGCTGCGCGTCTTTAGACCTTGCGCTCAAGGGCGGGCTTGCGCGCGGCGCCTTGCATGAGATTTTCGCAGCACCCGGCGATGAGACGGCGGCCACGGGATTTGCCGTAGCGCTTGCCCGGCGCCTCAACGCCGCGCAAGCACCTGCTGTGGATCCGGCAGGATTTTTCCGCGCTCGAACATGGCGAGCTTTCGGCGACAGGCCTGCTCGAGCTGGGGCTCGATCCCAAGCGCGTCCTGGTGCTGCATGTGGCCGATGCGGTGAGCGCGTTGCGCGCGGCGGGCGATGCGCTCACCTGCGCGGCGCTGGGCGTCGATCCTGATCGAGACCTCGGGCGAGGCGAAAATCCTCAATCTCGTGACGAGCCGGCGCCTGACGCTTGCGTGCGGCGCAAAATGGCGTCACGGCGTTTCTCTTACGTTTCAGCGCGAAGCCGCAAGCGAGCGCGGCGGAAACGCGCTGGCATGTCCGGTCTCAGCGCTCGCTCACAACAAACGAAAATTGGGGCCATCCCGTCTTCGAGACGGAGCTCGTGCGCAACCGGCACGGGACGACAGGGCATTGGGTGGTGGAGTGGAATTGTGACGATGGTCTCTTCCGGGAGCTCGGCGGCGAGGAGACGGCGGATCGTGGCGCTGTGGTTTCCGCGTCTTCCGACAGACCGGCTGCAGCGGCGATGGACGCGACACGACGCGCAACAAGCGCGCACGGATTGCGCGCGATCGCCTGACGCCGCGAACGAGGCGCCGCCTCTCGTCGTCGTCGCCAAGATCGACAACGCGATGCGGCTGACCGCGGTCGATCGCAAGGCGACGTCGCTCGGGCTTTGCGCCGGGATGACGCTCGCGGATGCGCGCGCGATGCTGCCGGCGCTCAAAGTGATGGCGGCGAACGAGCCGGCCGATCAGAAGCTGCTCGAACAGATCGCCGAGTGGTGCGACCGCTTCACGCCGTTCGTGGCGCTCGATCCGCCGCATGCGCTGCTCTTGGATGTGACGGGCGTCGCCCATCTCTTCGGCGGCGAAAAAGCGCTTGCTCGATCAGATCCGAAGCGATCTCTCCCGGCAGGGTTTCGCGGTCAGAGGCGCGCTCGCCGGAACGGCCGCCGCTTCGCGCGCGATGGCGCGCTACAAGGACGGCGCCGTGGTCCCGCCCGGCGAAGAAGCGAAAGCGATCGCGCCGCTTCCCATCGAGGCCTTGCGGCTGGACGCGACCACGATCCACGCCTTTCGCCGCGCGGGGCTCAAAACCGTGGCGCAGGCGGCGGGGCGGAACCGTTCGGAGCTGACCGCGCGGTTCGGCGCAGAGATGGTGTTCGCGCTCGAATCCGCGCTCGGTCACGGCGAGAAACCGATCTCTCCGCGTCTTCCGGTGTCCGACACCATCGCGGAGCATCGCTTCGCCGAACCGATCGTCACCGAAGACGCGGTGCTGAAAAGCCTGCGCTCTCTTGCCGAAGTCCTGGCCGTCACGCTGACGGAACGCGGACAAGGCGCGCGCCGCATGGACGCCGCGTTCTTTCGCGCCGATGGCGCGGTGCGGCGCATCGCCATCGAGATGGGCGAGCCCACCCGCGATCCTCTCGTGATCGAACGGCTGTTCCGCGAGAAGCTGGACGCGCTCGCCGATCCGCTCGATCCCGGGTTCGGCTACGATCTCATCCGGCTTGGCGCAAGCCGCGTCGAACGCGCCGAGGCTGAAGTCGCCGACTTCGACTCGCGTGCTCAAGAGGAGCGGGACATCCGCTTTCTGGTCGACCGGCTGGCGGCGCGGTTCGGCAGCCATCGCGTTCTGTCGTTCCAGGCCAACGACACGCATATTCCCGAAGCGGCATGGGCGGCGGTGCCCGCGCAATATGCGCAAGCCTCAAACCCGCGTGGCAAAGAATCCGCGAGCCCAAGGAAGCGCCGCGCCGTCCGCTGCGCCTGTTCGCCAAGCCCGAACCGGTGGAGGTTGTCGCGGATGTTCCTGAAGGCCCGCCGCGCAAATTGCGCTGGCGTCGCGCCTTGCATGAGGTGGTGCGCGCGGAAGGCCCCGAACGCGTCGCGATGGAATGGTGGCGGCATCAGAGACGCGCAACCCACGCGCGATTATTTCCGCGTCGAGGACGAGAACGGCCGCCGCTTCTGGCTTTATCGCGACGGCCTCTATGACCGCGAAACGCTGCCGGTGCGCTGGTACATCCACGGGGTGTTCGCATGACGACGCCTATGCCGAGATTGCGGTCACGACGAATTATTCGTTCCTGCGCGGCGCATCGCATCCGCAGGGAATTCGCGGCCCAAGCGGCAACGCTCTACGGACTTACCGCCATCGGCATTGCCGACCGCAACACGCTTGCCGGTGTCGTGCGCCTTTACTGGGCGCTGCAGGCAGATCAAGGAGACGAAACCGAAGCAGCTTGTCGGCGCGCGTCTTGTGTTCGTGGACGGCACGCCGGACATCCTCGCTTACCCTACGGATCGCGCCGCCTATGGCCGTCTCTGCCGGCTCTTGAGCGAAGGGAAGATGCGCGCGCCGAAAGGCGATTGCATCCTGATGCTCGACGATCTGTTGCGCTGGCAGGAGGGATTGCTGCTCGTCGTGATGCCGCCGCATCCCGGACGAAAGACGGTCGAGATCGAGCGGCCGGAAAAAATCTGGAACAAAAATCCTTCGCCCGAGGACGATCGACGCGGTGGGCGAACTCGCCGGATGAAATATATGCGAACTGCTCCGCAAGCTGAGCTCCGGAGAAATCCAGTCTCTTTTGAAACGCTTGTCCGGCGTCGCACCCGGCAGGGTTTGGCTCGGGGTCATCCATGCCTTATCGCGGTGACGATCAGCGCCGCTTGCGGCAATGGCAGGACGTGGCGCACGCCGCCGGTGTGCCGCTGCTCGCGACCAACGATGTGCTTTATCACGCGCCGGAACGCCGCGAGCTGCAGGACGTCGTCACCTGCATCCGCGAAGGTGTCACGCTGAACGAGGCGGGACGGCGGCTCGAAACCAATGCCGAGCGGCATCTGAAATCGCCCGACGAGATGGCGAAGCTGTTCCGCCACGCGCCGGACGCGATCGCCGAGACGATCCGGTTTGCCGACCGCATCACATTCTCGCTCGACGAGCATCGCCTACAATTATCCCGACGAGCCGGTGCCCAAAGGCAAGACGGCGCAGCAGCACCTGGTCGATCTCACCTGGCAAGGCGCGGAGAAGCGCTATCCCCGGCGGCATTCCCGGACAAGGTGCGCGCGACCCTGGAGAAAGGAGCTCGCTCTGATCGGCAAACTCGATATCGCGCCCTATTTCCTGACCGTGAACGACATCGTCAGCTTTGCGAAGCGCGAGAAGATCCTCTGCCAGGGGCGCGGCTCGGCGGCGAATTCGGCGGTCTGCTACGTGCTGGGCATCACCGCCGTCGATCCGACGCAGATCGATCTTCTGTTCGAACGCTTCTGTCGCGAGGAACGGCGGGAGCCTCCCGACATCGACGTCGATTTCGAGCATGAGCGGCGCGAAGAGGTCATCCAGAACGTCTATCAGCGTTATGGCCGTCACCGCGCGGCGCTGACCGCAACGGTCGTCTTCTATCGTCCGCGCAGCGCCATTCGCGAAGTCGGCAAGGTGTTCGGCTTGACCGAGGACGTCACGGCCGGACTTGCCAGCGGCGTATGGGGAAGCTGGGGCACGCGATTGTCGGAGAGCGAGATCCGCCAGGGACAGCTCAATCCGTTCAATCTCCTGATCGCGCGCGCGGCAAAGGCCGCGAACGAGCTGATCGGATTTCCGCGCCATCTCTCGCAGCATGTCGGCGGCTTCGTGCTGACGCGCGACCGGCTCGACGAGATCGTGCCCGTGGGACCCGCGACGATGAAGGATCGCTTCTTCATCGAATGGGACAAGGACGACATCGATCGCTTGAGGATGATGAAGGTCGATGTGCTGGCGCTCGGCATGCTCACCTGCATCCGCAAGGCGTTCGAGCTGATCCGAGATCCACGAGGGCAAGTCGTACGACTTGGCCACGGTTCCGATCGAAGACCCCGAAGTCTATGCGATGCTGCAGAAGGCCGATGCGATCGGCGTGTTCCAGGTGGAGAGCCGCGCGCAGATGAACATGCTGCCGCGTCTCAAACCCAAAAAATTCTACGATCTCGTCATCGAGGTCGCGATCGTGCGCCCCGGACCGATCCAGGGCGACATGGTGCATCCTTATCTGCGGAGGCGCGCCGGAAAGGAGCCGGTCGACTATCCTTCGCCGTCGCCGGAGCATGGACCGGAGGACGAGCTGAAACAGGTGCTGTCAAAGACGATGGGCGTGCCGCTGTTCCAGGAACAGGCGATGAAGCTCGCCATCGTGGCGGCGAAATTCACGCCGGAGGAAGCCAACGGTCTCAGACGCGCGATGGCGACGTTCCGCAATGTCGGCACGATCGACACGTTCCGCGAGAAGATGGTCGGCGGCATGGTGGCGCGCGGCTACAAGCAGGATTTCGCCGAGCGCTGCTTCAAGCAGATCGAAGGCTTCGGCTCCTACGGCTTTCCCGAAAGTCATGCGGCGAGCTTCGCGCTTCTGGTTTACATCTCGGCCTGGATCAAGAAATTCCACCCTGCGGCGTTCGCCTGCGCGCTTCTGAATTCACAGCCGATGGGGTTCTACGCGCCTGCCGAAATCGTGCGCGATGCACGCGAGCACGACGTGGAGGTGCGTCCCGTCGATGTGAATTCCAGCCGCTGGGACAACACGCTCGAAGCCTCCCAAGACGGCCGGTTGGCGCTGCGTCTCGGGTTCCGGCAGATCAGCGGCTTTGGCGAAGCGTGGGCGAACGATCTCATCGAGAGTCGCAGAAGCGGATATGGCTCGGTCGATGAGCTCGCGCGGCGTGCCCGTCTGCCGAAACGCGCGCTGGTGATTCTGGCGGACGCCGACTGCTTCCAGTCGCTCTCCACGGATCGCCGGACCGTTCTCTGGGCCGTGCGGCGGATTCCCGACGACCACGCGCTGCCGCTTTTCGCCTATCGGGATGAAGCGGAGCAGGCGCCGGAAGAGATCGCCCCACTGCCGCCGATGAAGCTGAGCGAGCACGTGCTTGCCGATTATCAGATGCTGCGGTTCTCGCTGCGCGAGCATCTGATGTTCTTCCTGCGCGACCTGTTCCGCGCCGAAGGCGTCATGAGCTGCAGGGAAATCTCGGAAGCGCCCGACGGCATCTCGGCCAGTTGTGCCGGCATCGTCATCACGCGCCAGATGCCCGGCGATGCGGGCGTCGTCTTCATCACCTTCAGCGACGAGACCGGCGTCGCCAATGTGGTCGTCTGGCCCAAGCTGTTCGAAAAATTCCGCCGCGAAGCCATGGGGTCGCGTCTGCTGCTGGTCTCAGGGAAAGTGCAGCGCAGCCCGGAAGGCGTCGTCCATCTGGTCGCCGAACGCATGGTCGACCGCACGGCCGAGCTCGACCGCCTGTCGGAGGATCATAAGAAAGCGCCGCCCGCTCGTGCGGAGGCAAGCGAAGGCCTCCACCGCCACCCGCGCAACGTGCGCGTGGTGCCCAAATCGCGGGACTTTCATTAGGCGTAGACACGAGCAAAGGGCTGAACGTCCCCCGTTCAGCCCTTTGCCATGTCACGCACCGTAGCGGCCACGCGCCACCACAGCACTTCCCCCTCGGTCTCGCCGGCCAGCCAATGGTCCCGTGCCCGCTTGTCCATGATCCCGGCTGCGCGCGGGCCAAATTCGGCCAGAGCAGCATGCGCAATCGCGATGATGTCCGCATCGATCGTCATGCCCGCAAGAAACACCGCGGACGGCGCTTCAGTGTTGACGAAAATCAATGCGGGTCGGAAACGCGCGAAACAGCGTAAACAATCCATGAATTAAGGCTAATGACGGCCGGGCCCCAGGGACATTCCGGCATCGATGGCCATGCGGATCAGCACGGCCAAATTCTGCGCCTGCATCTTGGACATGATGCGCGCCCGGTGCATCTCGACGGTGCGCTGACTGATCTGCAGGTCGTGAGCGACGGTCTTGTTGGGCCAGCCCTGTATGATGCGATCGAACACTTCACGTTCGCGCGCGGTGAGCGTCTCCACACGGCGCCGCACGTCCTCGGATTTCGCCGGGTCGCTGCTGGCCTGGTTCACGGCGAGCGCGCGATGCACGCTTGCGATCAGCGCATCGTTCGAGAACGGCTTCTCGATGAAATCGACCGCACCGGCCTGCATGGCTTTCACGGCGATCGGAACTTCGGCATGGCCGGTGATCATGATCACGCCCAGCCGTTTTCCACGACGATTGAGCTCGCGCTGAACCTCGAGACCGTCCTGCTCGGGCATGCGCAAATCGAGCAGCACGCAATCGCCATCGCGGAACGCGGCTTCTTCGAGAAAACGGCGGCTGGACTCGTAGGTTCGGACGTTGCCGAACCCCGCAAACTCGAGCAGCACGCGGATGAAATCCCTTACGCCCGAATCATCATCGACGACAAAAACTGCCGGCTGTACCAACACGCAAAACCTCCCCAGTCCCGTGACTTAAACGGAGACCGGCCCCCCGTTTGTCCAAGGTCCAAGCAGTAGAAGCAAAGGATTCCCCGTCCCTCGCTGTACTGAATTCTATTCGTGCACATCAGCCTGTCAATTTATTGGGCAGTTCTTTCTGTGACACGCCTGGACCAAATCCTTCATTGGTTAATTTCAGTATCCATGATTGTGACATGCGTTTTCGCAAGCGGTGAGAGATCGGCTCGTTTAGATCCTCGCGCGGGAACTCTGTTGGTCACGAGCATATCTCGGCTGGGTTGAACTAAGCGGGTGATGTCTCGGGCTTGAGTGCGTCGCGTATGCGCTGTGCGAGCTCGTGCTTGCGATACGGTTTGCTGAGCATGCTCGCGGCAGGAATTTCACTGGTCTCTCCTCCACTCTGGATCGCAGCGTGCGCAAAGCCGGATGTGAACAGCGTCTTGAGCGCCGGCCTTAGCTTGCGCGCTTCCCGGGCCAACGCATCTCCCGTCATGCCGCCGGGCATGATGACGTCGGTGAACAGCAGATCGATCGCCGCATCCTGACGGATGATTTCGAGGGCTGCGTTGGCATTCGACGCTTCGATGACCTCGTATCCAAGCTCTGTCAGCTGACGCACGGCGACCGCACGGACGTCCTCGTTGTCTTCGACGACAAGGATGGTGGCGGGCGCGATTGGACCGTTGGCCTGAGCGATTCCCTCGAATGCGGCAAGCGGCGCGCCGACGTCGGCGCGCGGCAGATACAGGCGCACTGTCGTGCCGTGACCAGGCTCGCTGTAGATCTTCACGTGACCATGCGATTGCTTGGCAAACCCGTAGACCATGCTGAGGCCGAGACCCGTTCCCTTGCCCTCGCTCTTGGTGGTGAAGAACGGCTCGAAAACGCGCTCGAGGATCTCTTGCGACATCCCGGTCCCGGTGTCGGAGACCGCAAGCATCACATAGCTCCCGGGGATCACGTCGACATTCTCGGCGCAGTACTGCTTGCCGAGCGTCTTGTTGGCGGTCTCGACGATGATGCGTCCGCCAACAGGCATCGCGTCGCGCGCATTGATCGCGAGATTGGTCAGCGCCGCCTCGAACTGCGTCGGATCGGCGAACGCGGACCAGAGATTGTCGGCGGGCGTAAAGATCACCTCGATGGCCTCTCCGAGCGTACGACGCAGGAGCTGGGTCGTGCTCTGCAACCCGGTCATTGAGATTGAAGGCTTTGGCTTCGAGGGGCTGACGCCGTGAGAAGACGAGCAGCTGACGAGTCAATTCAGCGCCTCTCAAGGCCGCCTTGAGCGCCATGTCGGCCAGCACCTTGGCGCGCGAATTGGGCTTTATCATATCGCCCAGGCCATCGAGACTGCCGATGATGACGGCAAGCAGATTGTTGAAGTCGTGCGCGATGCCGCCGGTCAATTGGCCGACCGCTTCCATCTTCTGCGCCTGACGCAGCTGAGACTCCGTGGCGAGCTTCTGGGTCTGGTCCCTGATGAAGCCGTTGAAGACGAAACTCTGTCTGCGGCGAAACGCGGTGACGGTGAGCTCGACGGTGATCGGATTGCCGTTGCGGTGCATCGCATTGATCTCGACGCGGCGGCCCAGGATCGCGCTCTCGCCCGTGCGCAGAAAATGCGCAAGCCCTTCGGTGTGCGCCGCGCGCTGCGGCTCGGGAACGACAAGGTTGGCGAGCATCTGGCCGACGGCTTCGTCGCGCCGCCAGCCGAAGAGGGCTTCGGCCTGCGGGTTCCACTCGATCACGCGCCCGCGTTCGTCCATTTGAATGAACGCGTCGAGCGCAGTGTCGATGATGCGGCGGGCGGTCCCCTCGCTTTCGGCCAAGGACTTGTCCACCTGGCGAAGCTCGGCGGAGGCGCGCGAGAGCCAGGAGGAGACCACGCAAATCATCGCGATCAACGCAGCAGACGAGCTAGTCGCCACAAACGCGAACGCGAAGGTTGGTTCGACCGCGAACACGCGCTCGATTCCGGTGATCGCGCCGGACAGCACAAACGGAATCGCGACGGTTGCCGGAAGGAAGATGCGCGCCGCGGTTCCTCCGCTGTCCGCGCTCGTCAAGTGTCTCATCCAGCCGTGCGTCGGGCGCGCCAACAAGGCGCCGACAAACAGCACGACGAACGTCAATGCGGTCGAGAGCGCCATTCCGGCGAACCAGGAGACACCGTAAAGATCCTGAACGCCGTAGATGTATCCCACGACGCAGAGCCAGGAGATGAACAAGCCCGAGGCGATCAGCCCGGAATAGCCATCGCCTTTGCCCTTTCGCTCCAACAAGCCGGCGAGCGCGAAGAGCATGAAGTTCAAGGCGGTCGCCGGCGACATTGCGCCCATGCTGCGGCCCAGCAGGTAACGCGCATCTTCGAAGACGACGGCATATCTCACGAAGGCGTAGACGGCGACCAGCAGCAGAAAAACGAGACAGCCTAAGACGGCCTTCTGGGCGACGCGCCCCAGCTCATCGCGCGCAAGCAGGAACACCACGACACTGCTCACGATGAAGCAGCTTGCGGTGGACACGGCCATCTCGTTCAGGCCGGGTACGAGGCTCGTCAGAACGCGGGAGTCGAATGCCCAGCCCAAGAGGGCCAATAGGGCAAGCAGAACGACAATGGCGGCGGCGACGCGGGCACCACCCTGCAGAACAGCAATACGCCTTTCCCTCGTCACGAAGCTCCCCAGAGCGCGACGACTTCCCTCCGCAGTTAGTCCCCCTGGGCGGAACGAATGGGATAATCAGCCTAAAGAGTATCCTCGGACAAGAGGTCTGTTGTCGCGTGTCAGGAGCCGTGCCGTCCCTCGGCCAGCGCTTTTAACGCGTGAGAATTATTAATGACGACCTGGTTCAGGCTTGGAACGGCGATCAGACCTTCACGCTTGAGCTCTGTGATCGCCCGACACACGGTTTCGATGGTGAGCCCCAGATGGCTCGCAATGTCCTGACGGCCCATCGGAAGGTCGAGCCGATCACCGGCCTTGGTGCCGCTGCGATCGATCAGCAGCAGCAGAAAGGATGCAACCCGTTCCTTGGCGCTCTGGCATCCCAGAACGACAAGGTGACGCTGCATCGTCATGAATTGCTCGGTCAAGACGGCAAAGACCCGGTCGGATACACCCGCAGTGGTTGCAGTCAGCCGGTCGATCTGAACACGCGGATACGCGATGAGGACGACGTCGGTGACGGCCTCGGCCGAAAATCCATACTCGCCGCGGTCAATGATGCCGAAGATGGTCTCGGGCAGCAGGAAGTCGGCGATCTGACGCCGGCCGTCCTGCGTGTGCTTGCAGAGCCGCACCATGCCGCTGATGATTTTATAGGCATGACCGACATCGTCGCCTTCGTTGAAGATCGTCTCATTTTTCGCGAAGCGTACGCGCGCGCTGAACTGTTCGATGCTGCGCAGGTCATTGAGAAGCGCGCCCTGGTGTCCCCCCGACCGGCGCGTGGCACCGAAATAGGCGCGCGGTGGAAACGGCCGGCGCAACGCCGCCACAGGCGGAACCGAGCCTGCCCGCACCGGCACAGATTGAACGGACTGAACTGAACTCACCGCAACTGACACTGACATTGGATATCCCCGCTCTTGACGAGAGAGACCGTGGCACAAGCGGGGCTGTGACATAATTCGGACTTATACGCAGGGTCCGCTACGTACGTAGTTCTACGGCCTTCGACGATTTCGGAAGCGCCCTGCAAAAATTAGCCATCCATTGACTTTTCTCAAGTGACTCCGAGTCAGCGCGCCGATAATCGCGGCGCATCATTGAGGAACAGAGATATGGCTGCGTTCGTCGAGCAGAGTTTCCTTGAGTATTGTGCCAATCTGGCCGCAGCGGTGAGCGACCTCGCGAACTCGCTCGAAGGCGCGAAGAAGCTCGATCGTGACTTCCTTGCCGCCGTCAAAGGCGCAGCTGAAGAGATTTGCGTCGAAGCCCAGCGCATGATCGACAAGGCAACCGAGAACGACGGCTTCGACGCGGACAGCAATCCTCTCTACCGCGTGATCCACTAACATTTGCGGCCGGCGCCCCGGTTGGGGCGCGCCCAGATCGGCCCGGCGTATGTCGGCTGGGCGACACAGGACTGAGCCTCTTTCTCCATCAAATGCGATGGGCGCCCCCAAGGGGCGCCCGTTTGACTTGGATTTGAAGTGATAGAAAGGATCAGGCGGCGGCTTTCATGGCAGTGTCATCCAGCCGATAGCCCGAGCCCCAGACGGTCTGGATGTACTGCTCGCCGTCGCAGACGGTCGCGAGCTTCTTGCGCAGCTTGCAGATGAACACATCGATGATCTTCGCTTCGGGCTCGTCCATGCCGCCGTAGAGATGATCCATGAGCAGATCTTTGGACAAGGTCACACCCTTCCGTAGACTGAGCAATTCGAGGATCTGGTATTCCCGCGCGGTGACGGGCACGCGAACGCCTTTCGCTTCGACGGTGCGAGAGTCGAGATTGACGCTGAGCTTGCCCGTCGCGATCACCGTCTGGGAGTGGCCCTGAGAGCGGCGCACGACGGCGTGGATGCGCGCGAGGAGCTCGTCCTTGTGGAACGGCTTGGTCAGATAGTCGTCGGCGCCGATGCCCAACGCCTTCACTTTCGCATCGACGACCATATTCCCTGAGAGCACCATCACAGGTGTCGCGATTGCCGCCGATCTGAGTGTTTTCAGCACCTGCAGGCCGGAGATGTCGGGCAGCTGCAGATCGAGAATGATGATGTCGTAGTTGTAGCGTTTCGCGAGATCGATGCCGTCCTCGCCGCAATCAGCCACTGCGATGTTGAAACCCTTCCCCGCGAGCAGGAGCTTGATCATCTCCGCAACGGCTTTGTTGTCTTCGATCAGGAGAACATGCATGGGAAGGTCCTTTCTGGATGATCAAGAGGCGCGTCGTTTTGACGGCCGGCTGGACGTTTTGGTGGGACTGGACTCTGTGGACGACGGTGAACCGGCGCCGTCGCGCAATGCGGCTGCGAGACGAACGTGATCGGTGATGTCGGCGCCCGTCACCAAGGTGGAGCCGTCCGGCAGCCGCGTCAGGCAAAGCGAGAGCGTCTTGCCGTCCGATCTCTCGATGTCGATCGGGCGGGGAAGAAATTCCGGTGCAAGCGACGTCACGTACGATGTCACGATCTTCCACGTGGGTTGCCCGCCAAACCGCACGGAGCAAGCTTCGGCGATGCTGTTGAGATGCGGAGCGTCGGCGAGCTCGTCGTGCGCGAAGCCCCACTGACGCACGAAGGCGGCGTTGTGCAATCTCAAGCGACCATCGGTTCCAAAAACCGCAACGCCTTCCTGCAAGGTGTCCAGCGTGGCCTGCTGCACTTTCACGAGCGCGTTGTGAGCCGCTTCCTGACGCAGCTGCTCGCTCACGTTCTCGAACAGATACAGCAGGCCGCCCGTGGGGCGTGGGCGCGCGATGACGCGCAAGGCGGTGCCGCTCGGCAGGTGCCACAGCTCTTCGACGACCCGGCGAGGCGTATCGAAAATCTTGAGCCGCTCGCGTTTCCAGGCGGCAAAATCCCTTTGCTCCGGCAGCAGCCGCAGCTCGCGCAGCCGGTCGAGGATCTCGCCCTCCGTCGGGTGCGTGGCCAACCAATCCTTCTCCAGATTCCAGAGGCGCGCGTATTCGCGATTGCAGAACACGAGACGCCGATCGGGCCCGAAGATCGCGATCGCAAGCGAGAGCTGGTTCAGCGCGTGAACATAACCGTCGGCATCGGGATGCAGCCGGCCGCGTTCCTCGGCAGCTTCCGTCAGATCGATGGCGGCGCCGATGATGGGTCCTTCCGGCAGCGGATGCGAGGAGAGAGACAGCGCGCGGCGCACGCCCTGCACGACGGCATAGCGCTTTGCAGTCACCGGCTTGGCGGCATCCCGCGCGGCAAGCGCGAGCTCGCGTTCGGAGCGATCGAGCGGAGTGCCCAACGTCGCTGCGTGCTCAACAGAGGACGCGCCGACCGCCTCCACGAAGGCATCGTTCGCCCAACGCAAACGCAGATTCTCGTCCCTCAGCCAAACCGGTATCGGAAGGGCCTCGAGAATCGCCCGGTGATTGATGTCGGATGTCGAGGTCTCGGGACGCAAGAAGATCGCGGCGTGTCGTCCGATCGGACGGCCACGCACCGCGAAGCAGTCCCTTCCATACCGAGCGCGCAGCTCGAAGGCGGCACCGTCCTTGCGCAATCCGTTCAAGGCAGCGCCAAGTGTCGTTCCGTCCGGTCCCGACAAACAGGCATCGAGCAGCTCCGCGCCCTTGGAGAAGCTCAAGCGCTCACGGCTGTCGCCGTCCCAGACGACGATCGCGGTATCCGCTTCGCGCAGCAGCGTCTCGCACAGCGCCAACTCCGCACGCGCGCGCGCCTGATCCGTGGCGGCGGACCGGCGGCCTTCGTCGGATCGGCTGTTCTCGCTCAGGACCCAGGCGCACGCGGCAAGCGCGAGGCCGGATGCAGCGATGACAAATCCAACAAGCATGATGCGGCCCGCGAGCCCTTCCGGATCGATCGCGAGCGCGACGAGACCGGGAGCAACCCACTCCAATGCGGACAAGAAGCCGTTCAGCATCATGGGAGGTCTCCACCCTCCGACGCCGCTTCACGCCCTGCCGATCAGGCGCGACCCTTTGTGCGACGTTGATGCGGAGTTAAGACGGGGGTGCGAGGGAACCCATTGAGAAAAATCAATTTGTCCACGGAAAATGAGCCGCGGCGGCTTGACGCGGACTCAAAGATTATGTCTAGGCGCGACTCGCGCCGGCGGTGCGCAATCGTCAGTAGGCGGAAAGGTCCGACCCGCTCAAAGCAAAAGGGCCGAACGCTCTCGCGTTCAGCCCTTTTTGTTGCGAATGACTTCTCGATTAGCCGGCCCGGGCCGTGCGCGCCGGGGTGATGTTGATCGAAAGCTCGCCAAGGCCCGCGATGGTCCCGACCATCTTGTCGCCCGCGACGACCGCGGCAACGCCCGCCGGCGTGCCGGTGTAGATCAGGTCGCCCGCCGCGAGACCCACCTGGGTCGAGAGATGCATGATGATGTCGGGGACGTTCCAGATCATCAGATTGAGGTCGCCGTCCTGGCGCATCTTGCCGTTCACGGCGAGCTGGATCTTGCCTTCGGTCATGTGCTTGCCGCCGAGGCGCTCGAGCGGGGTCACCGCCGAGCACGGCGCGCATTGCTCGAACGACTTGCCGATTTCCCAGGGCTGCTCCTTCTGGCGCGATGCGGTCTGCAGATCGCGCCGCGTCATGTCGAGGCCGATGGCATAGCCGTAGACGTGGGAGAGCGCCTGTTCGCGCGGGATGTTCTCGCCGCCGGACTTCATCGCCACGACGAGCTCGAGCTCGTGCTGATAGTCCCTCGTGAGGCCCGGGTAGAAGACATTGCTGCCGTTCTGCACGATCATGTCGCGGTGCTTGGCGAAGAAGAACGGCGGCTGACGCTCGTCATTGCCGAGCTCGCGGATGTGCTCGAGATAGTTGCGGCCGACGCAATAGATGCGGCGCACCGGGAACCGCTGCGAGCTGCCGACAACGGGAAGCGTGGTCGCTTCGGGCGCCGGGATGACGAAGCCGCCGGTCTGGGCCTGGGCGGCCTGCGCCGCGAGAGGCGACACCGCCGCTGCCGCGCCCAACGCCGCACCGGTCAGAAGGAAGTCGCGACGGCCTGTGTTGGTCTTGCTCATGGGTTCTCCTGTTCCTCCGGATGACGATGCACCGAGGGGCGCCAGCCCCCGGTCCGCCAAACAACTCGGTAAAATGCCACTGGCCGTCGCCAGCGGCAAGCGCTCCAGACTGCAAATGCATGTGTTAATTCTCCTACTCGGCAGGGGCGCGGACGGGTCTCAGTTCCGGCTCCATATCCGATTCGGCCTCGGGCTGCGTTGGCCCCCGCGCGAGCTCGCGCGCGAGCTGGGCGCGGTCGAGCTCGTTTTCCCAGCGCGCGACCACAAGGGCGGCGACACCGTTGCCGATCGCGTTGGTTAAAGCCCGGCACTGGCTCATGAATCGGTCGATACCGACGAGCACGGCCAGCGACACGATCGGGATCGCGGGCACGATGGTGAGCGTTGCGGCAAGCGTGATGAACCCCGCGCCGCTCACGCCGCTGGCGCCCTTTGAGGTCAGCATCGCAATGGCGAGAATTTCCATCTGCTGCCAGAAGGTCAGCTCGGTGTTCGTGGCCTGGGCCAAGAACAGGATCGCCAGAGTCATATAGATGTTGGTGCCGTCCAGATTGAAGCTGTAGCCGGTCGGAATAACGAGGCCCACGACCGACCGCGAAGCGCCAAGCTTCTGGAGCTTCTCGAGAAGCGCCGGGAGCACCGGCTCGGAGCTGGAGGTGCCCAGAACGATGAACAGCTCGTCCCGGAAATAGCGGATGAAACGGAAGATCGAGAAGCCGGCCGCACGGGCGATCCCTCCGAGGACGACGAACACGAAGAAGAGCGAGGTCACGTAGAACGTGGTGATCAGAAAGGCGAGCGGCTGAAGCGAGGCCACGCCGTAGCGCCCGATGGTAAATGCCATTGCGCCGAATGCGCCGATCGGGGCTGCCCACACGATGATATGGATGAGCGAAAAGAGGACTTTCGTCGCGTTTTCCAAGGCATGGGCGACCGTCGCTCCGAACGATCCAAGCCGCGAGCAGGCAAACCCGGTGAGGATGGCGACGAACAAGACCTGGAGCAGATCACCCGTGACGAACGGGCTGATCAACGTGTCGGGGATGATGTTGAGGATGTGGTCGACGAATGAGCCCGACGTATCCGGTCCACCCTTGGTGTATTGCGCGGCGATATTGGGATCGAGCGCGCCGACATCGATGTTGAAGCCAGCACCCGGGCGCACGACGTTGCCGACCACGAGCCCGATGGCGAGCGCAACGGTCGAGACAACCTCAAAATAGATCAGGGTCTTGCCGCCGACGCGGCCGAACTTCTTGAGATCGCTCATATGCGCGATGCCGATCGCGACGGTGCAGAAGACGACTGGTGCGATGATCATCTTGATGACGCGGATGAAGGCATCGCCCAAAGGCCGCATCGCTTCGCCGGTCTCGGGCCATATGAGACCCACGAACACCCCGGCAACGGCCGCGATGAGCACTTGCACGTAGAGGAGCTTGAGCAGGCGGAGGGCTCTCATGGGCGTTTCCCGGACCTAAGCGTGAGCGCGGAACCACCGATTTCAGTCATTATTGGTGGTCCGTCAACTATAGCGCAGACGATGGCTTTCTCTGAGAGATTCCAAAGGTGGAAACAAGCCCAGGGTTGAGCGGCGAAAACCCGCCCCCACCTTGAGTTTAGCGGGCCGCCCCCTTACCCTCGATCGGCCCGCGGGATGAATCCGCTTAGAGGAGATCGGGTCCCATGAAGAATATGCATCGCCTTCTGATGTGTTCGTGCTTCGCGTTGGCGCTTGTGCCGCTGTCCGCGGCCGCCGAGACGGCTCTCGTCTACATCACGAACAGCGCAGGGGACTCGGTCCATGTCATCGACCCCAAGACCAACAAGGTCGTGCAGACGATCAGGAACGTCGAAGGCGCTCATGGCGTCACGTTCTCGCCCGACGGATCGCGCGTCTATATCAGCAGCGAGGTGACCGAGACGCTCGACGCGTATGACCAGAAGACCGGCGCGCTGATCAAGAAGGTGAAGCTGTCGAACCACCCGAACAATATCGCGGTCGGGAAGGACGGACGCATCTTGGTCGGCATCTCACGCGGTGACGGCGCGGTCGACATCATCGATCCCGTGAAGCTGGAAGTCACCAAGACCATTCCCGTGAAGGGACGCGTGCACAACATCTACACGACGCCTGACGGCAAGTTCCTGGTCGTGGGCTCGGTCGCGAATTCGTATTTCACCGTGATCGATCTCCAGAAGGATCAGATCGCCTGGGAATACGACTACGACCTGGGCGTTCGCCCGATGACGATCGAGACCAATCCGGACGGCTCGACCAAGCGCGTGTTCATCCAGATCTCCGAACTGGACGGCTTCTCGGTGCTCGATTTCGCGCAGCGCAAGGAAGTGGCCCGCATCAAGTTCCAGAACATCAGGAGCGGCGTCGATGTGGATCCGGGCCGTGAAGACGCTCCGGCACACGGTCTCGGCGTTGCGCCGGACGGCAAGACCCTCTGGGCGACCAGCATTCCGCAGAATGCGGTGTTCATCTATGACCTGACGGGCCCCGAGCTGAAACAGATCGGCTACGTAAGCCTTCCGACCGTCGAAATTGCCGGCAAGCCGCTCGGCGGCGCGGTCGCGAACTGGGTGACGTTCTCGAACGACGGCCAGGTCTACGTCTCCAATTCGGGCCTCAAGTCGGTCACGGCGATCGACATAAAGACGCGGAAGATCAACGCGGTCATCCCGGTCGGCGAAGTGCCGAAGCGGATCGGCACGCTCTTTATGAAATAGGCGTCGCAAGACGCGGACGTGAAAAAGGGCCGGTGCGAAAGCAGCGGCCCTTTTCCTTTGTCCGAAGCGTTTCCGAAGTCTTCTTATTTCGCGAAACCGCCCGAGTTCGCGGTGACGCCGACCCACTGCATCAGGACCTGATAGTCGGGGTCGCTCTTCGATTCGAACTGCCGGCCGCCGGAGTGGAAGAGATCGCCGCCGGCTTCGGGCGCCAGCGGATGGATCAGGAGGCGGCTCTGCGCGCGGTTCGCGGGCGAGACGGACTTGGAGACCCACTCATAGTTCTTCTTGGACTGCTCCTCGTTCCACATGGTCTGTCCGGGGGCGAGCCGCTCCAGGCGGACGAAGTTGTTGGCCTCGGTGTGGCACTGGATGCAGCGGGCGTGGTTCTCACGCTTCTTGACGAAGATCGGCTGCACCTTCGTCTTGAAGAACTCGTAATCGAGCCCTGCCGCCGCCCCGACGGCTTCCGGGCTCGCCGCAACGGCGCCAATGGCGATCGAGACCGCCACGAACATGGCCTTACGAACCGACATCGAAGTCCTCCCGTATATATCTGAAGCGGCAAAATTAGCAGATCGACATGGACCTGGCGATGCTCACGCCATGCCTTGACGGGTCGAAACGCGCGGGGGATGGTGGGGGAATCCGCTTCGAGCCAAGGTGGAATCGAGCCTCCGATGCCCCTTTATCGTCTCAATGTGAACGGTCAGTCGCGCGAGGCCACAGCCGAGGCCACGACCCCGCTCCTTTATGTTCTGCGCAACGATCTCGAGCTGAACGGGCCGAAATTCGGCTGCGGGCTCGGACAATGCGGTTCCTGCATGGTGCTGGTGGACGGCGTTGCGCTGCGGTCGTGCCAGCTGCCCGTGAGCAGCGTCGGCGACAAACCCGTCACGACGCTCGAAGGACTTGGCACGCAAGACGCGCTGCACCCGCTGCAGAAGGCGTTCATCGACGAGCAGGCGATGCAGTGCGGCTATTGCATCAACGGCATGATCATGAGCGCCAAAGCGCTGCTCGATAAGAATCCGGAAGCGAACGAGGCGGAGATCAAGACCGCGCTCGGCGGCAATCTGTGCCGTTGCGGCAGCCATAACCGGATCGTCAGGGCGATCGAACGCGCGGCACGGGAGATGGCCCGATGAACGCGCGCGAGATGAACCGCCGCGAATTCGGCGCGAGCCTTGCTGGGATTCTCGTCGCGTTCAGCATGGCGCCGACGCTGTCGCTCGCGGCGGAGACGGGCCGTGGACTGCCGGCCATGCTGGCGAATAACCGCAGGCTCGATGCGTGGCTGCGCATCGATCCCGTGGGCACCGTGACCGTGTACACGGGCCGCGTCGAGTTGGGACAGGGCAATACGACCGCGCTCGCACAGATCGTGGCCGACGAGTTGGATGTTGCGCTCGAGCGCGTGCGCATGATCCCCGTCGACACCATGCGCTCGCCGAACG
Source organism: uncultured Alphaproteobacteria bacterium (assembly GCA_963708555.1). Classification (GTDB taxonomy): domain Bacteria; phylum Pseudomonadota; class Alphaproteobacteria; order Micropepsales; family Micropepsaceae; genus CAIYRG01. The sequence continues at coordinate 121,836 of CAVPTF010000016.1, forward strand.
AAGGCACGACGGCCGGCAGCAACTCGATCGAAGCGGGCGGCTCGGCCTTGCGCGCGGCCGCAGCGGAAGCGCGCGCCATCGTGCTCAAGCGCGCGGGCGAGCGGCTGTCGGCCCCGGCCGACACGCTGATCGTCAACGACGGAATCATCACCGCGAGAGACGCAGCGGGACGGATCAGCTACTGGGAGCTCGCGGGCGAAGTCTCGCTCAGCCAGGACGCGACCGGCAGCGTGGCGCCGAAACCGCCGAGCGCGCACAAGCTCGTCGGCACGGCGGCGCCGCGCATCGACATTCCGGGCAAAGTCACGGCCCAGCCGATGTATGTGCACGACATGCGGCTTCCCGGCATGGTGTTCGGCCGGGTGGTCAGACCGCCGTCCAACACCTCGACGCTTATTTCAGTCGACGAAGCCGCTGTCGCCACAATGCCCGGCGTCATTCGCGTGGTGCGCAATGGGCGCTTCCTCGCGGTCGTGGCCGAGCGCGAAGAACAAGCCATCGACGCCCGCGACGCGCTCGCAAGCGTGGCGCGCTGGCAGGTGCCGCCCGATCTCCCCGATCCCGCGCGCGTGCACGAGCATCTGAAAGGCCTGCGCGGCATCGACACGCAGACCGTGAACGAGAAGACCGGCGCCGCGGGCGCTGTGGCGAAGACGCACACGGCCACGTACAGGAAGCCGTATCTGGCGCACGCCTCGATCGGGCCGTCCTGCGCGGTGGCGGGACTGGTCGACAATGTGTGGACCGTGTGGTCGCACACGCAAGGGCCCTACCCTCTGCGCGGCGATCTCGCGAAGGTCACCGGGATTCCGGTCGACAGAGTGCGCGTGATCCATGCGCAGGGTGCGGGATGTTACGGCCACAACGGCGCGGACGATGTCGCGCTCGATGCGCTCTTGATGTCGGTCGCGACTGGGGGCCGGATCATCAAAGTGCAATGGATGCGCGACGACGAGTTCATGTTCGAGCCGTTCGGCTCGGCGATGGAAATGTCCGTGCGCGCGGGTCTCGATGCGGGCGGCTCAATCGTCGACTGGCAGTACGACGTGTGGACCTGCCCGCACAACATGCGGCCGGGCAATCCGCGCGGCATGAATCTTCTCGCCGCGGGCCATCTGGCGATGCCGTTCGCGCGGCCGAGGCCGGTCGAAGCGGCGTTGCCTGCGGGCGGCGGCGACCGCAACGCGGTGCCCTGTTACGAATTCCCCAATCAGAAGATCGTCGATCACTTCATCACCGAGATGCCGCTGAGGACCTCGGCGCTGAGGACGCTTGGCGGGTTCGGCAATGTGTTCGCGCATGAGTCCTTCATGGACGAGCTCGCGCATCTCGCGGGCGCCGATCCGGTCGCGTTCCGCTTGAAGCATTTGGCCGACGAGCGCGGCCGCGCGGTGCTCGAAGCCGCCGCGAAGAAGGCGGGCTGGCAGGAGGGCGCGCGCAGCGACGGCACGCGGGGCCGTGGTGTCGCCTATTCGCGCTACGAGACGATCAAGGCCTATGTCGCGGTTGTCGTCGACGTCACCGTCGATCGCGCGTCGGGCGCGGTGAGGGTCGACCGCGTGACGGCGGCCGTCGATGCGGGGCAGATCATCAACACCGATGGGCTCACGCAACCAGATCGAGGGCGGCATCATCCAGGGCACGAGCTGGACGCTGAAGGAAGCGGTGAAGTTCAATCGCGAAACGGTCACCACCCGCGATTGGGCGAGCTATCCGATCCTCACCTTCACCGAAGCGCCCGCGGTGGATGTGGTCCTGCTCGACCGTCCGGAGCAGCGCTCGCTCGGCGCGGGCGAAGCGTCACAAGGACCGACGCCCGCCGCGATCGCCAATGCGATCTTCCACGCGACAGGCGCGCGGCTGCGCGACCTTCCCTTCACGCCGGAGCGCGTGAAAGCCGCGATCCAGCGGGGTTGATCACTCCGTATACGGATCGATTACCGCGCATTCCGGTTTGAACCGGTTCCACGTTCGTTCGTTATCTTCGAGCGACGAACCGGGAGCCTGGCATGACGACGAAGCCTCAAGAACACCGCAAGCCGAGTGCTGCGGAGAAAGCGCGCGGCGGCGGGCTGGCGCCCACCAAAGGCGCGCACAAGCAACGACCGTCCGCTCAGCAGCGACGAAGCGCTCGACGAGGCGCTCGAGCAAAGCTTTCCGGCCAGCGACCCGCCGGCCCAGACGGAGCCTGTGACCCATGTCGGCGCCAAGAAGAAGCAGGACAAGAAAACCAGCTGAGGCCAGGACGGAGAGCGGCGACCACCCCGCCGATCCCGTTCTCGGAACGAGCGATCAAGAGCTCGATGAGGCGCTGGCGCTCACGTTTCCGGCGAGCGACCCGCCAGCCCAGACACAGGCAATCGTGCATGTCGGCCTCAAAACAACCAATGGTGGGCCGCCCCGTCGCGCGCACCGCTGAGCGTCACGTTTCTGCGCATTGAACCGCCCGCGCGGTGCTGTATCTTGAGGCCTTCATTCCTACATCCGAAGCGTGACCCCAACACGCAACCCCAACGCGCATACGGAGGCTTCCATGGCACTGAGGCTCGGCGACACCGCTCCCGATTTCCAAGCAACCACCACGCAGGGACCGATCAAGTTTCACGAATGGCTCGGCAATTCCTGGGGAGTCCTGTTTTCGCACCCCAAGGACTTCACGCCCGGTCTGCACGACCGAGCTCGGCTATATGGCCAAGCTGAAACCCGAATTCGACAAGCGCAACGTCAAGATCATCGGCTTGTCGGTCGATCCGGTCGACCGGCACTCGCAATGGGCGCACGACATCGAGGAGACCCAGGGCACGGCCCCGAACTATCCGATGATCGGCGATCCCGATCTCGCGATCTCGAAGCTCTATGACATGCTTCCGGCCGAGGCCTCGGGCGATGTCTTGAAGCGCACGCCGATGGACAACCAGACCGTGCGCAATGTGTTCGTCATCGGCCCGGACAAGAAGATCAAGCTGATCCTCGTCTATCCGATGACCACGGGGCGCAATTTCGACGAAGTGCTGCGCGTGATCAACTCGATGCAGCTGACCGCGAAGCACAAAGTCGCAACGCCGGTGAACTGGAAACAGGGCGACGACGTGATCATCGCGGGCTCGGTCTCGGACGACGACGCCAAGAAGACCTATCCGCAGGGGTGGAAATCGCCCAAGCCCTATATCCGGATCGTGCCGCAGCCCAAGGGCTAGCGCGTTCTACTGCACCGTGACGTCGGAGAAACGGTCGACCCGCCGGAGCTCTGGGAACAGACGCATCCACAGGCCGACCACGACGACGGCCCCGACACCGCCGATGACGACCGCGGGCACCGTGCCGACGGCGCCCGCGGTCATACCGGCACGGAATTCTCCAAGCTCGTTCGAGGCGCCCACGAACAGCGAATTCAGCGAGCCCACCCGGCCGCGCATGTGGTCCGGCGTGGCGAGCTGGATCATCGCCGAGCGCACATAGACGCTCACCATGTCGGCGCCCCCGACCACGACCAGCGCAAGCAGCGACAGGTAGTAATTCTCGGAGAGCCCGAACACGACGGTCGCCGCGCCGAAAAGGGCGACGCAGGCGAACATCCAAGGCCCCGCATGGCGCTGAAGCTGACGGCGCGCGAGAACGACGGCGACGATGGCGGCCCCCGCGGAAGGAGCGGTGCGCAGGAACCCAAGCCCGATCGGGCCGACGTCGAGGATGTCGCGCGCATAGATCGGCAGCAGCGCGGTGGCGCCGCCCAGGAACATCGCGAAGAGGTCGAGCGAGATGGCGCCGAAGATGATCGGCCGCTTGCCGGATGTAGGAAATGCCTTCGGCAATTCGCTCGAACGCGGTGCTGCCGGCGCTCGTCCCCTCGCGTGCGCGAATCCGGAGATTCCACATCGCGACGACCGTATAAATGTAGAGGGCCACGCAGAGCATGTAGTTCACGTGCGGCCCGAACTCGTAGAGGACCCCGCCGACCGCAGGCCCGGCGATCGTGGCCGTCCGATACGCGGTCGAGTTCCAGGCGATCGCCTGGGGAAGGCGATCGAGCGACACGAGGAAGGGAAGAAACGACTGAACCGCGGGCTGGGACATGCCCAACGCGATGCCCAGGAAAACGATGGCGGCGTAGTACGTCCACATCTCGGTCACGCCCATCAGCGTGAGCGCGAGCAGGAGAAATGACGCCACTATCTGAACGAGATAGCTGGCGATCAGCATCACCCGGCGGTCGACCCGGTCGGCCATGTCCCCGGCCGGCAGGACCAGCAGGAACATCGGAAGGAAGATGGCGAGCCCGACATAGCCCAGCGCCACCGGATCGCGGGTGAGGTCGTAGACCTGGAGGCCGACCGCGACCGACTGGATCTGGGTGCCAAAGCTGGTGGCGAACCGGACGGAAAGGTACAGCCTCAAGTCCCGGCTGCGGGGCTGAAACGCTTCGGCGCTCAGGGCCGTCGAGGCGGTTTCGGGGGTCACGGTCGGGCGGAAAAACTACGATTCGATTTTGTCAATTGAGACGCCGTAAACGCTCTTTCGCTAAAGCTATGGCAGGCGAAGGCGCCCACGTTTGTCGCATACGTCGCTCGCGAAGGAAAATGGCGGTTTTCTGGGCACGCCAGGATGCGTCTTTTTGACGTTGCAATACCGGCACCGACAGGAGAATCCCACGCTCCGACAAAGTTTTGAGACACATGGTCTTTATCTCGATAGTGGAGTTGCCCGATGCTGGGCGATCTGTGGACAAAGGCATCGGGATTTCGCCTTTTTGTTCAGCGCAAGTCCTTGATTGAAGAAAGGTTCTAATGGGCAACGGCAGTGCTACGACGAGGCGGTCCAGCCGCCAATGGCCCATTCGCGTGGCTCTTCTCACGCTCGCGCTCGGCGCGGGCGGCGTTATTGCGTCGACTTATGATCCTTCCGACCCGATGGGATCGATAACGTCCGCGGTCGAGAATCCGCTGCGTTCGGTCAGCGCGCTGTTCAGCGGCGGCGGCAACGCCAAAGGCGCCGGTCAGCGCGGGCCGCAGACAGCACCTGTTCGCGTCGCAACCGCCGGTGTCCGCGATGTGCCCGTCGTCGTGCGCACGATCGGAACGGTGCTCGCAAATTCGATCGTGAACATAAAGTCCCAGATCGACGGTCCCCTGCTCACGGCCAACTTCAAGGAAGGCCAGATGGTGAGGAAGGGCGATCTCTTGTTCCAGATCGATCCCGCGCCGTTCGAAGCGACCGTGCGTCAATCCGAAGCGCAGATGGCGCGCGACCAGGCTCAGCTTGAGAGCGCGCAGGCCGACGCCGAGCGTGCGGTGATGCTGGCCGATCGCGGCATCGTATCTGCGCAACAGCGCGATCAGCTGGTGGCCAACGCCAAAGCATTGCAAGCGACGGTCGAGGCCGACAAGGCCGCTCTCGACCGCGCGAGGCTGAACCTCGGATACACCAAGATCTATTCGCCCATCGACGGCAAGACGAGCGCCTACATCGTCTATCCGGGCAATCAGGTGCGCGCGAACGATCAGGCGGGCCTCATCACGATCACCGAGATCCAGCCGGTCAAGATCGCGTTCAATCTTCCGCAGGCGAATCTTCCGCGTCTGCAGGACCGCATGCGTGAGGACGGGCTGATTGCGTCGGTCACGGTGCGCAACGATGTCGAAGCCTCGCTCGCGACCGGCGAAGCGCGCGCAAACGACAGCGGCATTCCGGTCAAGGTGGACTTCATCAGCAACACGGTCGATGCGCGCACCGGAACGATCGAGCTCCGCGCGACGTTCTCAAATCCCGATCTCCGCTTCGTCCCCGGCGAGTTGATCGATGTGGGCGTGCGGCTCGAGACGCTCAACAAGACCGTCTTCGTGCCGCGTGAAGCGGTGAATGTCGGACAGTCGGGACCCTATGTGTTCGTCATCAGCCAGGACAACAAGGCCGAGATGCGGCCGGTCGAGGTCACGTACGAAGATTCGTTCATCGCGACGCTCGGCTCCGGCGTAAAGGAAGGCGAGCGCGTGGTGATCGACGGTCAATTGCGTCTCACACCCGGGATCCAGGTTTCCATCCTTGGGGAGACGGGCGAGAAGCAGCCCGCCGAGAATCCGGCTGAGCGTAATGTTCAGAGCTCCAACAGCCCGCAAGCTGCTCCCGCCACCGCGCAACGCGGAAACGAGAGCGTCGCACGGGGCGGCTAGCAGGGACAAAAAACCCGATGCATTTCTCCGCTGCTTTCATCAAGCGTCCGGTGATGACGACGTTGCTGATGGCAGCGTTCGTGATCTCCGGCATCTACGGATATTTCGCGCTTCCCGTCAGCGAGCTTCCCAACGTCGACTTTCCGACGATCGAAGTGCAAGCCGGCCTTCCGGGCGCCGATGCGGAGACCATGGCGTCCTCGGTGGCCGCGCCGCTGGAGAAGCAGTTCTCGCTGATCGCCGGTCTCGATTCGATGACCTCGCAGAGCAGCCAGAATCAGACGCGCATCACCTTGCAGTTCCGTCTGGACCGCAACATCGACGCCGCGTTCCAGGACGTTCAGGCGGCGGCCTCGGCGGCCACGCGATCACTGCCGCGCGACATGCCTTCGCCCCCTTCGCTGCGCAAGATCAATCCGGCCGAAGGTTCGATCCTTCTCCTCAACGTCAGTTCCAAGACACTTCCGCTTCGGGTCGTCAATCAGTACGTCGAGGATCTGCTGATCGGAAAGCTGTCCTCGGTCGACGGCGTCGCCGAGGCATTGATTTTCGGACAGGCGCGTCCGGCCGTGCGCGTCCAGGTCGACCCGGCCGCTCTCGCCGTCCGCGGCATCGGCATCGACGAAGTCGCGACCGCGATCCGCAACGTCAACGTGAACCTGGCCACCGGTGCAGTTTGACGGACGCACGCGGTCGGCCGTCATCCACACCGAGGGTCAGCTCAACGAGGCGTCCGAGTTCCGGAATCAGATCCTGACCTATCGCGACGGCGCCCCGGTCCGCTTCCAGGACGTCGCCAACGTCATCGACGACATCGAGAACAACAAGACGTTCGGAACCTGGAACGGCCAGCCGGCGGTCAGCGTCGCGATCAACCGTCAGCCGGGCGCGAACACGATCCAGGTCGTCGACGGCATCAAAGAGATCCTTCCGGCGCTGGTCGCGCAATTGCCGCCGTCGATCGAGGTCGAAACGAGGATGGATCGCAGCCAATCCATCCGGCGCTCGCTGTTCGACGTGCAGTTCACGCTTCTGATCGCCGGTCTGCTGGTCATCGGCGTTATCTTCGTCTTCCTCCGCACGGCAACCGCGACGTTCATTCCCTCGATCGTGCTCCCGATCACCATCGCCGGAACCTTCGCCGGCATGTCCGTGATGGGCTACAGCCTGAACAATCTGTCGCTGATGGCGCTCACGCTATGCGTCGCCTTCGTCGTCGACGACGCCATCGTGATGCTGGAAAACATCATGCGCCACGTCGAGAAAGGCGAGCCGCCGGTGCAGGCCGCCTATGTCGGCTCGAAGGAGGTGTCGTTCACCATTCCTTCGATGACGATCGCGCTCTCCGCGGTGTTCATCCCGGTGATTTTCATGGGCGGCATCGTCGGCCGTCTGCTGAACGAATTCGCCGTCACCATCGTCATTGCCGTCGTGATCTCGGGCATCGTCTCCTTGACGCTCACGCCGATGCTGTGCGCCCGGCTTATCAAGTCGTCGGAAGAGGAGCACGCCAAGCGCCACAACTGGTTCTACCGGATGAGCGAAAAGGGCTTCGACGCCACCCAGCGCGGCTATGAATCGAGCCTCAGGTGGAGCCTGCGCCATCGCCGCTTCATCTTCGTGCTGTTCCTCGCGAGCATCGCGGCGACCGTGCAGATGTTCCGCATCATGCCGCAGGACTTCCTGCCGAGCGAAGACTTCGAACCAGATGAACGCCACCACCGAAGGCGCCAACGGGATTTCGTTCGCGGAGATGCGGCGCCACCAGGACGAGGCCGCGAAAATCTTCGCCGCCGACCCCAATATCGAGGGCGTGCAGAGCTCGGTGAACAATTCGAACCGAGGCAACTTCAGCATCCAGATGATATCCGACCGCGATCGCGAGATGACCGTGGATCAAGTGATCGCGGCGCTGCGCCCGAAATTCTCGCAGATTCCCGGCATCAACGTCATCATGCAGAACCGCCCGCCGATCCGAATCGGCGGCCTCAACACGCGCGCGCTGTACCAATACACGATGCAAGACATCAATCTGGACGAGCTCTACGCCAGCTCGACCCGTCTGCTGGACGCGATGGCAGCCAATCCGATGTTCACGGACGTGAACACGGACCTCAACCTGACGACGCCTTCGGTCAACGTCGCGATCGACCGCGACCGCGCCGCGTCGCTCGGCATCACGCCGCAGCAGATCGAAGTCGCGCTCGGCTCGGCCTTTGGCGGCCAGCGCGTATCGCCGATCTACACCCAGGCCGACCAATACTGGGTGATCCTCGAGCTGCTCCCGCAGTATCAGGAAGATCCGTCGGCCCTGGACCGCCTCTTCCTCGCGACCTCGCGGTCGGCGACCTTGACCGGCAATGTCGGCTCGCTCGTGCCCCTGACGGCAGTCACCACGATCAGCCGCGGCACACAGCCATTGACCATCAACCACCTTGGCCAGCTGTCGGCGGTCACCTTGTCGTTCAACCTGCCGGAAGGCGTGGCCCTGGGCGAGGCGGTGACCGCAATCGAGCGGCTGCGAATCGATCTCGAAATTCCGGCCTCCGTGGTCGGCACATTCCAAGGGACCGCCAGAGCGTTCCAGGAATCTCAGCAGGGCATGGGCTTCCTGCTGATCGGCGGCATCCTTGTCGTCTATATCGTGCTGGGCGTGCTGTATGAGAGCTTCATCCACCCGCTGACGATCCTCTCGTCCTTGCCCGCCGCCGCGGTGGGCGCCCTCCTGACGCTGTATCTGGTCGGCATGGTTCAGTACGGCTATCCGATCCCGCTCACGCTTTACGCGTTTGTCGGCATGATCATGCTGGTGGGCCTGGTCAAGAAGAACGCCATCATGATGGTGGACTTCGCGCTCACACGGCAGCGCGCGGACAATATCGACCCGCAATCGGCGATCATGGAAGCAGCCCTGATCCGGTTCCGGCCGATCATGATGACGAGCATGGCCGCGCTCTTTGGCACGCTTCCGATCGCGATCGGGATGGGCGACGGGGGCGAGGCGCGCAAGCCGCTGGGGCTCGCCGTGGTCGGCGGATTGCTCTTCTCGCAGGCGCTGACGCTCTACATCACCCCGGTGCTCTACGTATATCTCGACCGCCTGGGCTCTCGGTTCAGCCGGCGCAAGGAAATTGCCGCTCCCGCCGAGTAGATTTCTCCAATCCCAAATTGGACATGCGACGGTGCGCGTGACCGCGCACCGTCGTTGGGCCACACTATTCCGTGATGCTGTAGGGCAACACACTACAGAAAATATGATAATTACAGTATATATTATGTAATACATTATCCTACTCATGATGTAGTATTGCCCTCGGTCGGGACGCGCGCGCTTGGTGACGACTGACGCTCAAGGGTCTCCCCCCGGGAGCACCAGCAGGCACTGACTTCTTGGCCGGAAGCGTTGGCAACCGCGCCCCGATCCCTAACAGCCGGAGGGCTGGCTTTGCCAAATTGGGTTGGAGGACATCGAGGAATTTCTATGTTCGCTGAACGGGTTGGCTGATCCCGCCCGCAGTGCGGCGCCGACTCAAGCATCCTTGTTTCTCCACCTGCCCATCCAGCAAGCCGCCTCAGTTTTCCAATTGGGGGATATGGGGGAATTGTCATGATGTCGATCAAAGCGCGCCCCTTCGAGGGCGGCGCGAGGCTTGCCACACTGTTCGGTACTGCGTCGGTGCTGGCCTTGGCCAACGCCACAGATGCCTTGGCTGGGCGAGGTTGTCGCCCAGGCGGAGGAAATCCCGGAGACGGTGCTCATCACCGGATCGCTGATCCGCGGCACCGCCGCCGTCGGCGTGCCGGTGACCAATCTCACGCCCGCAAGATTTTGCCAATACGGGCGCCTTGAACACGGCGGATCTTTTCAGGGCCTTCCCTGCCGCCAACGTGATGCCCGCCGGCGTTGCGACCAACTCGGGCGCGACGATCGAACGAGGCGTGAAGGTCAACATCCGCGGCCTCGACACCGGCACGGCGACCCGGTCGCTGCTGATGGTCGACGGCATCCGCTTCCCGGCCCAAGGCAACGGCCAATGCATCATCGATCCCTCGATCATTCCGGCGCTCTCCCAGGACCACATCGACGTCCTGGTGGATGGCGCGTCGGCGACCTACGGCTCGGACGCGATCTCCGGCGTGATCAACATCATCCTGAAGCGCAACATGGACGGCGCGATCACGCAGGCGCGCTGGACAGCAGGCGCCGGCGGCAAGAACCGGTACCTCGCGTCCGCGGTCTGGGGCCGCACGTGGGACGGCGGCCAGGTGACGCTGAGCTACGAGTGGTACAACGACTCGCACACCGAGGGGAATTTCCACTCCCAGTTCGGCATCGATTTCAGGCCCTGGGGCTTCGACGACAAGCGCCCGCTCGGATCGTCCGTACCGGGGATCCTTTCGACCGGCCCGGCGCGGCAGCCCGGCGGCGGCCCCATCGGGACGGGCGCCAATACGGGCAGCGGCTGCACCAATTGCTATGCGATTCCGCTCGGCACCGGCCAGAACTGGGATCCCGGCGCCAGCGGCATCGGCCCGGTCGGGGCTTCCACCGCCGCCACCTTGGACTGGGCGAATTTCAACAACGCGGGCAATTCGGGCACCAACGGGCTGAGGAACCAGTTCGACCCCTATCACCTCGGCTGGTACGACGCGAACCAGGAGCGCAACGGCGGCCACATCACCGTCGATCAGCGGCTGACGAGCAACATCAGCTTCTACGGCTCGGCGTTCTACAGCAACCGGCGCGCCGTCTTTGTCAACGCCAAGCAATATCGCGCCGTCGCCGAACAATGCGCTTGCGGGTTTCGCGGTTCCGACGTTCAACCCCTACTACCCGACAAATGCGCCGAACAATCTGCGCGCCTTCTACAGTCTGGGGTTTGAGAGCCCGCCGATCACGACCGCCTACGAATTGGCCCAGCGTTATCAATTGGGGCTCAATATCGCTTTGCCCGTATGGCTGGAGCAGCCGTGTCTGGTTCGCCGAGACCAAGGACTCGAACTACAACCACACCGAAGGCAGCGTCAACAAGGCTGCCGTATCGGCGGCGCTCGGCTGGACCATCGGCGTCACGCCTTCAAGCGGCACCACGCCCGGCATCGCCACCTGGACCAAGCCCGCGAACATTCCCTATCTCAATCTCTTCTGCGACCCGCTGGCATACCAGTGCAATTCCAGCACCACGCTCGGGTACATCGCAGGGCGTCAGAAGCTTCGATCAAAAAATGCTCATCAACGAGAAGGGCGTGAACTTCGACGGTCCGCTGTTCGATCTGCCGGGCGGAACGGTGAAGGCTGCGGTCGGCGGGAACTACACGACCTATCACTTCACCTTCCTCCAGCTCTCGAACACCAACGCCAGCAATCTGATCTTGCCTTACGCGTTGGACCCGGAATCGCGCTCGGTCTGGGCGACATGGGCCCAGCTGAACATTCCGATCTTCAGCGACCAGAACGGCATTCCCGTTTTTCCGGCGGCTGGAGCTCGAAGTCTCGTGGCGGCATGACCAGTACAGCGATGTCGAAGGCACCAGCAATCCGAAGATCGCGTTCAACTGGTCGCCGATCGAGGATTTCACGATCCGCGGCACCTGGGGCAATTCGTTCCGCGCTCCGGTGTTCGGAGAAATCTCGCCGCTCGCCAATGTCGCGATCACCGGACGCAACATGGCGAATCTCGGGTTTGCGACCGACACCCAGCCGATCGGCGGCTGTGCGGGCGGCAACTTGCCGCCGGAGGGATCGGGCGCTTGGAAGGTGCTCAGCTCGTACGGCGACGGCACGCCGGGAAGCGCCACCTCTTGTCCGGACCCCTCCTTCAATCCGCTGCCCGGCGGATACGCCTTGCTGACCCCAACAACCCGTATGGCATCACCTTCCTTGGCGGCTCAGCCGGCGCGGAGTCTATTCGTCAAGGCGGGCTCAAAGGGTTGGTCCGGGCTGACGCCGGAACTGGCGACCAACTGGGGCATCGGTTTCGATTACACGCCGAGCACCAATTTCCTCACCGGCCTCAACATCCAGGCGACGTACTACATCATCAAGCTCAACAGCGTGCTGATCGGCTTCGGCAATCCGAACTCCGGCTCGTTCAACGATCCGGGTATCGGCGATTTCGCCTTCATCGTGCCGACCGACTATCTCCGCTACGACGGCAGAGGGGGCCGCGGGCTGCACCAGCAATCTGCTGCCGACGACATGCCTGCCGTTCCAGACCGCCGTCCAGGGTCTCATCAGCCATCCTCGAGCCCAGATCGACCCGCAAGCCAAGACGCTGATCTTCTGGATCAACGACGGCGGCGTGTTCAACAAGGGCTGGATCAAGATGGAGGGCATCGACTGGTCGGCCAGCTACGACTGGGATTGGGGCGACATCGGCGCCTTCAACGTCGGGCATCAACGGCACCTATTACCTGCACAGAAGGACCCAGGCGGTTCCCGGCGGCGACATCATCGACGACTTCCACCAGACCATCAACTCGGGGTTACCGAACGAAGCGCAAGGCATCGCGACGCTGCCGCGCATGCTCTACCGCGCGCGCATCGGCTGGTCCAATGGACCGTGGTCAGCTCACCGCTGTTCATGGATCACAGGGCGCACTACTACCATACGCAGAGTGCACCGCCGAACGTGAACGGCAATTTCTGCGCCTCGAATGGCGGGCTGGATGCCAATGGCGGCGGCGGAACGTTCCCCTGCGCCATCAGTGACTACACCAACCTTGTGAATTCCTACTACACGTTCGATCTGTCGCTCGGCTACAACACGCTCGACATGCCGGCCAACGAATATCTGCGAAACATCGGTGTTCAGCTGGTCGTCCAGAACGTCTTCGATACGCACGCCAACTTCCTCTACAAGGGCGCCGCCATCGCCGGCGGTCCCTGCACCTGCGATCCGCTGGTGAGCAATATCGGGCGGCAAATCTCGATCATCGTCACCAAACAGTGGTGACCGGACGAGCATGAAAAGGGCCGCGATCAGTGCTGATCGCGGCCCTTGTTCATGTGCGACGCCCCTTAGTGGAGCCCTCTACTCCGCAGGATCGGTACTACACCGCTCAGGCGATAGCCCGAACCGCCTGAGATCCATATTTATCCCGCAAGTCCAAGCGAGCGGTCGACGACAGGCCCTCTTCCGAGTGCTGGCGATCACCTTATCTTGTAGTACAATAATACTACATTAATGTAGTATATTAAAGTACACCGTTTGGACACTGGAAAGAGGGCCGTACCATGAGGAACGACTTAGTTAGGATAGCAGCAGTTATGACCGTGAGCGCGCTGTTCGCCGGTCCAGCCACCGCACAGGGTGAGAACACGGGAGGCCAAGCGGGCCCGCCGGTGCTCGCAAAGAATCTGGCGCCCGCGCGAATGAGCGCACGCCTGCTCGTCACATCGCCCGCTTTCACCTCGGGAAAGACGTTGGATGACAGGTACACGCAGAACGGCGAGAACATGCCCCCGCCGCTGGCATGGGCAAGAGGTCCCACAGGAACACAGTCTTACGTCGTGCTTGCGGAGGATTTCGGGAGTCAATCGGGCCGAGCCGATCGTGCATTGGATCGTCTACAATATCCCTGGGTCCGCGCGGAACCTGAGCCTTGGAGGAGCCTGTGGAAGGCGAACTTCCGAACGGCGCGATGCAGGGCAAGAACGCGATGGGAAAAATGTCCTATGTCGGCCCCAAGCCGCCGGCGGGGCAAACTCATCCTTACCACTTCCAGGTCTTCGCTCTGAGCACGAGGCTTGACATCGATCCTGCCAATGCCGATCGCACGGCGGTGCTCAACGCCATGAAGGGACGCGTCGTCGCCTCGGGTGACGTCGTGGCAAATTACACCGGCAAATAGATGATAATCGGGAACGCCGTCGGCGCGCAAGTCTTTGCGCGCCGACGGCGTTCGCATGTCGGCGAGGCCCTTTCTTCACAACGCCGGCTCGCGCATGACGGGAACCAGAGGAAGAACGCAGGTCACGATCGTGCCGATTGGGTCGCGGCGTCGGATGCCAAACGTGGCGCCGATACGGTCAGCCCGATAGGACATGATCCTCAGCCCCATGCCCTTACCATCTGGAGGAAACGGTGGGCGTCCTGTTCCGTCATCGACAATGGACAGACGTTTGCCGCCTTTATGCGCCTCGAGGCGAATCTCGATATTCCTTGCGCGTCCATGCTTGATGGCGTTGCCCACCGCTTCCTGCGCGATGCGGTAGAGGTGCTGCGCGACTTGAACGTCGCTGATGAGCACGGGCAAAGGGCACTCGAACCGACAGGAGATTTTGAACAGGTCGTTCGTACTGACGGCGAAATCCTCGAGCGCTTCCATCAAGCCATCGCCCGGTCTGCCGACAGAATGCAGCCCCCTCGCCAAGTTGCGGGAGAGCGTGATGCCCTTCCTCGATGAGTTCGACGACGCGCGCCGCACTCTCGGCAGAGTTGGATTCCTTCGCCTTCAGATTGTGCACAAGCACCTGCCCGGCAAGCGCCGTGCCTGTGAGGTGCTGGCATAGGCTGTCGTGGATGTCGTGACCAACTCTGCGTTGTTCGCGCTCGCTGATGCGCACGAGCTCCTGCTCCAGGCGCTCTCGCGTCTGGATCTCGGACACCAACTGTGCCGACCGCTTCTCCGCGAGCGCTTCGACATCGTCGTGCAGCCTGCGCTGCGCTCTCACCAGATGCGACACGGCAATGAAGACTGCAAACCGGCTAAACAAATTCCAAGCGAGGGTCGAGTTGTCGATCCTCGATGCCCGCGCCCATGTCTCCTACGACCCAAAACACGGTGCTCAGACTGGCGATAAAGTAGGAGAACGGCAGACCGAAGAACCACGCCGCCAATCCCATCGGGATGAGATAGAACGACACGAAGGTCGCGTTCGAACCAACGAGGTAATCCAACAGTCCAACGAGACAGCTCAGCGTGAGAAGGAGAACCGTAAGCGTGACCCGTGTCAGAGAGCCCAGAAAGCGAAGCCCCCTGACAACCATGTCATAAGGTGCAAGGTCCGCTGACTGGCGAGCATGATGCGGCTGCCAGGTCCGGACATCCTGAAGCGCACGCGTGTGTGACTGGTCTCCGCCCATCGGTCTTTCTGACCCAAAGAACCGTAGGGTAGTATACTACAAATAATTGGATATTATCCTACAATATGTGTAGGTTTATCTGGGCGGCGAGGCCCTAACCGTCCTTGCCGAGCGCGATCGCAAATCCCGCGACCGGCGCTCCCCGCTCGGAACGCGGGATGCATTCCATCGCGTCGAGCCAAGAAAGACCGGCGCTTTCTGCTTCGGCTCGCAAATACGCCTCACTGTGCCGAAAGCGATTGGCGTCCGTCAGCTCCCAACCGTCGCCTTGCTTTGCTTCGCAGGTGAAGAGGAAAATGCCTTCGGGTTCCAGGCGCTTTGCCACGCCCGCGAGTGTGGGCGCCAGATCACCGAAATAAACGATCGCGTCGGCGCACAGAATCAGGCCGTAGGAGGGACCGGAAAGCGATAGGAAGCTCTCGAAATCCGCGACGATGAGCTCGTCATAGAGTTCGCGTCGTCGCGCCTCCTCGATCATGGCGGGAGAAATGTCCACCCCGTCCAGCCGGCCGCCCTTGGCCGCCTCCTTGAAACAATCGCCGGCCAGCCCTGTGCCGCAACCAAGATCAAGAATGGACAACGGCGGAACAAGCCGTCCTGCGAGGCGCGAAGCCAGCAAGTGCGCAAATGCTGGTGCCCACGATAGTCGAGCTCGCCGAGCACCATTTGATCGTAGCGGGACGCCACCTGATCGAACGCCTGGCGTGCGGCAAACCCTGAAATTCGATCGACCTTTCGCAGCGAGAGAAGAGCATAGAACCGGTTTTGCGAGGCCGCCTGCAATCCGGGATCGAGGGCCATCGCCCGATCGTAGGCCGCAACGCCGTCTTCGAGCCGTCCCAGAGCAACGAGCGTGTTTCCGCGGTTGTTCCAACCCACAGCATTGTCAGGATCAAGCGTCAGCAACCGATCAAAGCCCGTGAGCGCTTCGTTCGGCCGCTTCAATTCCAGGAGGAGGGTCGCGTGGTTGAGGATGGCCTCACAGGACTCCGGGATCCAAGTTGACCGCGCGTTCCAGACAGTCGAGGGCGGCTTTGCTCTGTCCAAGCCGCATCAGTGCAACGCCGCGGAGATGAAACCCTTCAACGAAATCGGGGGCAAGCTTGACGGCCTCGCCCAAGAAAACCTGCTGCGGCTTCCAAGTCTCCGTTTTCGAAACTGATCCGTCCAAGGGACTGCAGACGCTTCCAGATGGTTGGGACCGGCAAGAAGCTCTCCATATAAAATGGCCGCCTCCGGGCGCCGTCCCTCCGCACAGAGCCGGTGCGCCTCTTGAAGACGCTGATCGCTGTCCTTCGGGGGCCCGGTCATTGAGCTACGCTCAACCGTTCGACATTGGGATCGATCTCGCGCGCTCGAGCGACATCGGCATCTGCCGCCGGCGGCGTCGCCTGTCTGCCGCTTGGCGAGACCGCGATTGTAAAGGGCGACGGCATCACGAGGCGCGAGCTGTACCGCGCGGTCGAGATCGGCGATCGCGCGCGCATAGAGGCCGGCTTTGACATGCGCCAAACCACGCGTTGCAAATGCGCCCGGCAGCGACGGATCGAGCGCAATCGCCCGATCGAAATCTGCAAGCGCCGCGGTGAAATCGTCCTTGCGGGCATATGCCGTGCCGCGGTTGTAAAAGGCATCGGCAAACGTCGCATTCAATGCAATGGCCTGGTCGTAGTCGGCGATGGCGCGGTCGAGATGGCCGGCTTGAAGGAAGAGATTTCCGCGGGCTACGTGACTCAACCGGTCGCTTGGGTTGGCCTTTAGAGCAATATCGAAATCGGCGAGCGCACGATCGCTTTCTCCGTTCGCCGCATAGGCCAGCGCACGGTGGACGTGGGCTTCTGTCGCTAAAGGATCGAGTGCGAGCGCCCGATCGAAATCTTCAATAGCGCCCGCGTAGTCGCGCTTTTCCGACCGGACGAGACCGCGCCTGTCGAACGCAAGGGCGAGCCTCGGCTCGAGACGGATCGCTCGTTCAAAGTCGAGAATTGCGCGATCGAGCTCTCCCGCCACGCGATAGGCTTCACCGCGGCCGGTATAGCCTGCGGCAAATCGCGGATTGAGCGCGATCGCGCGGTCATAGTCCGCGATCGCCTTTTCGTAGTCGCCGTTCAGCATGTGGACATTGGCGCGCTGATTGAACGCCTCGGTGTCCCTCGGATTGACCGCAATGGCACTGGTGTAATCCTCGGCCGCGCGATTGAGATCGCCCCTTGCCTGATAAAACGCGCCGCGGTTGGCGAGAGCGCGCGAGCTCTTCGGATCGGCTTTCACTCCCGCTTCGAAGTCTTCGATGGCGCGATCATTCTGACCCAGCGCGTAGTAGGCCCGGCCGCGATTGACGAAGGCGGCGCTGCGCATCTGTGCTCTCGACTGCCGAGATTGAATGATCGCGGTGCACCCCGCGATTGCAGCCGCGGGATCGCTGCCATTGCAGCGAAGAATTGCCGAATTCGACGGTCCGTCATTGGCGCCGAAATCGGGCGCAGCAGGAATCGCCATCTGCCCCGACGCCGGCAGCGCCCAGGCGATCAACGCCAGACTGAGAATTGGCCCAAGCCGCATGTTCAATCGCATGGCCCTGCTCCAGCAGGTGCTCCATGCAACGCGACGAAGTTTACGACCGATACGGGTTCACTGACAGGGACGCTGCGACAGGGACTTTGGGACTCAAAGAAAGACCCCGCCGGAGGCATCCCTCGGGCGGGGTCGGTGAGTTACTTCAAGTGACGGAGCGATTACCCCCGTTCGCCTCTCGCAAAACGCGTGGGCGGCGGCGGCGGCGTCGTGGCGATTTCCGTGGCCTTCTGCTGGGCGGCACGGGCGTCATCGCTGGCGCGCTGTGCGCTGGCGGCGGCGTTCTGTGCCGACGTCTGGGCGCCATTGGCGGCCTGACTGAGCGCTGTTCGCAGCGGTTTGTGCCTGATTGGCGGTCGCGCTGGCAGCATCGGCTCTCTGGTTCGCAGCCGCAGCAGCCGAGCGAGCTTCAGCAGCTGCCGCATTGGCCTGATCGGCTTCCATGCGAGCGGCGTCAGCGGCGGCCTGTGCTTGTTGAACGGCTTCCCTCGTGGCGCAGCCGGCCAGGAGAGTTGCTCCGATCACGAGCGGCAAGAACCCCCTCTTCACAAAACTATGCATATTTGTGCTCCTCTTTGACACGGTGTGGAACGTAACACCGCCCGAGGGCCAAAAGTTGCCGGGTAAGTCGAGGTCACAACAATTACACAGGCTTACGCCGCGAAATTTACCATTCTCCGTCTGCGGACTAGGGCAAACCCCAGCCGCTGCAGTGCGTTGTCTATGGTTGGGTTGGTCTCAATGGGGTATCTCTATCTCCATGAATCATTCTGCGCGCGCCGTGCAAGCTGAGCGATTCGGCCTCGTCACCGGCAGGCTTCTTCGCGTATTGGCCATAACGATTGCGGGTATCGCGGCTGCTTCGTGCGCGAGCACGACGCCCGAGCCGATCCTCGCACTTCCCGTCAAACAGGCGCCCGCACCATCGACGCAGGCATCGCTGCAGATCGATGCTGATGTCGCAAGCGCAACCCGATGTGCTGGCGTTCTATCAGCAGCGCGATTTCAAGCCGGCGTGGACAGGCGGCAAGGACGACGCGAAGACCATCGCCGATATCCGCGCGACGCTCGGCAAGGCCAACGAGCAGGGTCTCAGAAACGCCGATTATACATTGCCGCGCGACACGAGCTCGGGACCCGGCGCTGACGCTGCGCGTTATGAAATTGCCCTGACGACCGTCGTGCTGCGCTACGCGCGCGACGTGCGCACGGGCCGTTTCAAGCCGACGGACATACACTCGGACGTGCTGCTTCCGGCGGTGAGTTTCGATGCCGCTTGGTATCTCAACCGCGCGATCGACAGTGGATCGCTTGCGGCATACCTGGCGGAGCTGCCGCCGAGTCATCCGGAGTATCGGCGCCTCGTGAAGGCGCTCGCGCACTACCGCACCGTTGCCGAAGAGGGCGGATGGCCGCTGGTGCCCGGCAACACCGAGATCAGGCTTGACCGTAACGATGAGCGGCTGGAGGCGCTGGTCAAACGCCTGACGTTCGAGGACTCCGATCCTGGATGGGAAGGCGAAGCCCACCCGCAACGATATCCGCGATGCCGTGAAGCGCTTCCAGGCGCGCAACGGCCTCGACGACGACGGCCGGGCGGGACCCGAGACGATCGCCGCATTGAACGTGCCGGCGGCCGTGCGCGTCGCGCAGATCGCGGCGAACATGGAACGCTGGCGCTGGCTGCCTTCGGAATTCGAAAGCCGCCATATCGTGGTCAACGTCCCGGACCAGAGCGTGCAATACATCCACGACGGCAAGCCGCTGCTGACGTCGAAGGTCGTGGTCGGCCGCAAGACGAGCGCCTCGCCGATCATCCGTACCGAGATCAAGACGGTCGTGGTCAATCCGCCGTGGAACATCCCGGGCGACATCGCGGCGCGGGACCTGCTTCCGCACCTGAAGCGCAACGCGAACTATCTGGCGAGGCGCAAGATGGTCGTGATGGATGGGCCTCCCGATGATCCGACGGGCCGAACGATCAAATGGCGCAACATCAAGCCGGAGGAATTCCCCTACGCGATCCGCCAGCTTCCGGGGCCGACCACCGCGCTCGGCGCAGTCATGCTCGACTCGCCCAACGATTTCGACGTGTATCTGCACGACACGCCGAACAAGAAGCTGTTCGATCTGACCTCGCGCGAGATCAGCAACGGCTGTATCCGCGTGCAGCAGATCTTCCCGCTGGCATCGCTCGCGATGACGGGCGACATGGATGACGGCATGGATGAGCTGAACAAGGCGCGCCGCACCGGCAAGACGCAGCGCCTATCGCTCGACAATCCGGTGCCGGTGTATTTCCTCTATTGGACGGCGATGGTGGACGAGGACGGCAACGTGGACTTCCGCCCCGACCGTTACGGGCGCGACACGACGCTGATCGCCGCATTGGCGAGAGGCAGCGCGGCCGCGCCGACAAAGGCTCTGCTGGACACCGATCCCGGCGAGGAGCTGAACCCGATCGGCGAGCCGGTCGAGCCGGACCAGGACGACGCCGCCGACCTAGCTCCGTAACAGGTGATTGTCGAAGGAGGCCTGTGCCTGCCACTGCGCGGCGGGGGCGAGGCCGTGCTCGCCCGCCTTCAGCTGCACGACGTCGCCGTGGCCTGACGTGACCCAGAAGCAACCGGGGGCCGCATCCGCCGCAAGACCGCAGACGTCGGCGAGCTTGAAGCCGCCGAGCCAGCGTCCATCCGCGAGCGACCACAGACCAGCCAGGCCGCCCTTGGGCGACGTGGCGGCGACATAGCGGCCCGACACATCGACGGCGACCGAGCCGATATACGAACGAAGCGCGCCTTCGTCGTCCGCGGGCAGCGGCAAGAGGTCGATGCCGCGTCCGACGCGGAGCAGACCCATGACCCGCCGCGCGGTGGAGCGATCCTGATCCTGCATGCCGAACGCGACCGTCTCGCCGTCGGGCGCGAGCGCCATGTGGCGGAGCGACAGCGTGCTCATGTCGTCCGGCAAGACATGGCGCTTCAACACGGCGCCGGAGCGCGGATCGAGCTCGAGGATCGCGCTTTCGATCCGGCCCGCATTGATCGCCGGACCTTTCACGTCGGCCGCGCGCGCGATGCCGCCGACCGCGACCACCAGCACCTCGCCGCCACGCGCGAAGAGCACATCGTGCGGCTCGATGCCCACCGCAAACCGTGCGCGCGGCGCAAACGAGCGCGAGTCGCGCAGGACGGCGGCGCCTTCACCGGTCTCCGCGTCGATCTCGGTCGTGAACAGCGCATCGCCTTTGATCGCCGCATGACCCGCGAAGCGATGGCCGGCGATCGGGTGGAACATCCGAGCCGGCGCCTCAGGCGCTTCGAGATCGACGACAGCGGCGAATGTGCCCGGGCCGGCGTCCGACCAGCAGCGCGGCACCGGCATCGCGCATCAGCACGGGCGCGTGTGCGCGCGCCGGAAGCGCGATACTGCTCACCGTCTCGTCGATGACGAGCGCGCCGCAATCGATGCCATCGATACGCGCGGCGGTGACAAAGGCAGCACCCGGCCAGCGCGGTGTCGCGCGCGCATCGCCGCGCGACAAGCCCAAGCGAGCTTCCGACGAGCGCGCCGAAACCGGCATAGAACAGGCCGCGCCTGTCGATCTTGAGATCAGTCGCCATCGAGACTGTTGAACCCCAATGTGATGCCGAGATCGGGCGGAAGCGTCGCCGCGATCTCGAGCTGCACCGCCTTGATGCCTGCGCGCGCGGCTTCAACCCGCGCGCGGCGCATCGGGTCCGCCGCCGCGTCGCCGAGATCGGCGGGAACCGCGTCGATGGCCTTCAGCGCTGTCGCATACAGCGCGTCGATCTTGGTGCGGTGCGCGGCGGGGGTGGTTTCACCCCAAACCCGCGTGAGCGCCTGCGCGCTTTCGATATTGAGCTTCAAGTTGCGCTGCGAGCGTCCGCTGCGCCAGGACTCCGCCACGCGCGGCCGCGCCACGTCGATGCTCGCGCCCATCACCGGCAAGAGCTTCACGTCGTGGATCAGCCGGAACGCGGAGACGAGATCGGTGAGCAGCAGGCTCGCCGCCTCCGGCGTATCGGCAAAGATCGTTTTCCACGGCTTGTTCGCGGCAATCGCGGCGCGCACGCCATCGGGCGCGGTCCACTCCGCGACCACGTCGTCCGCGATGGACGACATGTTGCGCGCGATCCCCTGCCCGATCTGCGTGCGCCACTCGCCGGCCTGGCCGGACGCCTTGAGCAATTGGCCCGGATTGTCGCCGTCATAGAGCAGGCGCTCGAGCGCGGTCAGGCCCTGCGCCGCGACGCTGTCGCGCTGAAGCGTTTCGGGCGCGAGCTCCTTGGGATCGTTCGACTTGATCAGTTGATCGAGCATGCGCTGCGTGACGTTGCGCGCCTCGGGCCAATAGGCGAAGCGCTCGTAGCGCAGGAACAGGCTGAGCGGGCCGGTCTTGACGAGCTGCGCCCGCGCCCAGGCATCCGCGGTCGTGTTGTAGGCCTTCTTGAGCGCCTCGATGTCGCCGGCCGTACGATTGGCGGCGAACGCGTTCCACGCCTTCTCCTGCGCATCCGCGGCTTCCGCGAGCGCGCGATAGGAGGGGATGATGTGGCGATCCACCGCCGCGAGCACCGCCCTCGCCGCCTGGGCGGCCTTCGGATTCGGGGCTGCCTTCGCGTTGGCCTTCGGCGCCGCCTTCACGTCGGCGGCAAGCCTCAACAACGGGGTGGTCTGCACGGTGCCTAGGGTCCCTTACAGCCTGCTCACAAAGGCGATAAGGGCGTCCTTTTCGGCGAGCGTCAAGCCATTGAAACGCAGTCGCACCTGGGCGGCCTCGCCGTCATGCCACTGGATGGCCTCGGTCACGCTTGCCGCCCGCCCGTCGTGCAGCAGCCCCGTGATCCTCGCGTTGAAGCCCGAGATTCCAGAGGGGCGCGGTGCGCCATTCGCCGGCTTGCGCCGAACCTTCGGCGATTCCGTCGTTCAGGCCGGGCCCCATGTCGTGGAGCAGCATGTCGGTATAGGCGGCGACCGGCTTGCCGTTCACGGTGCCGGTGTTCATGTGGCAGAGGGCGCAGCCGACGGTGAAGAAGATTCTCTGGCCGTGCTCGACCTCGGCTTGCGTTGTGTCCACGGGCGCCGGAGCCGGCAGGCTTTCGAGATATGTGACGATCAAGTCGACGATGGACTTCGGAATTTCGACTTCGCCCTTCGTCGCGCCATGCGGTCCGGCGCGGCAGACGTTCTGAACGGCCGTGCAATCGCCCCAAGGTTCGGGATGCGCGTCGGTCGAAAGGCCCATGTCGACGCTGAACGCCATCGACGCTTGCGCGGCGAGACTCGTCTGCGTCGCCTTCCAGCCGAAGCGGCCGAGCACTTGCTTTCCGTTCTCCGAGATCATGGACGCACGACCGGAGATACCGTCCTTGTTTGCATCGTCGGGATCGGCGCGCTTCAAGATCTCCTGATCGGGAATCTGCGCGAGAAGTCCGATGCCGAAGAGCGACGACGTCCGCCGGAGCGCGAGCTTCGACTCGCTCGAGAGCGGGCCATAAGCCTGACTGAAGAGCTTGATCGACGCGACGCGGCGTGTGCCGGTCGAACTCCACGTGATGTCGGGATTGGCTTCGGGTTTCTGGTTGGCGATGGCGCGCGTCTGGAGCTGGCGGCCGTAGATCGGATCGATGCCGCCCTTCGCATTGCCGATGCGAACCACAGTGCCCGGCGGCACGCTCGCTTCGTCGATCTCCGCGTTGGCATTGCGGATGTGACACGCGCCGCACGACGTCGCGTTGTAGAGCGGACCCAAACCATCATTCGATTTCGTGGAGGATGGCGCAGAGACCCAGTTGCGGTCGAACAATTCTCGTCCGATGGACGCATCGAGCGATGCGCCAGAGGCGATGACCGGTACTGCTGCTGCGATGATCGCTCCAACGATCAGGTGACGCGGAACCATGCCATCATCCCCGTATCTTGGTGCTCTATTATATGACAGTGGAGCATCCAGTTGCCAGGGTTATCGGCGACGAACGCAATTTGTACGCGCTCGTTTGGCATAACTAACACAGTGTCGGCCCAGTGAACCGGACGTGTCAGCCGGCTGGATGAAATCACCTTGAAGGTGTGACCGTGCAGATGCATCGGATGCACGTGCGGCGTGGTGTTCAGGAACTCGATCCGCACGCTTTCGCCGCGCGTGAAACTCAAGATCGGCGGCGGCATCTGCTGGTGGCCGGCTTGCGGCCAAGTCTTTCCATCCACTGCCCAAAGCGTGCGCGGCGTGGCGCAGAACGCATCCATCATGTCGATCTTGCGCCCGTCGGGAAGAACGATCGGCGCAAGCTCGGGATAGGCCGACGCGACCGCGGTTGCGGAGAGCCGCAGCTGATGGTTCCGCGCGTTCGCGAGATCGGGTTCCGGAAAATTGGGAACTTTCAGCGGTGCGGGAGCGAATGAATTCGCGCGCAGCTGTTGCCCTTCCGCAACGAGGGTCGCGAGCGTGATGGGTTCGGATGCAAAGTAATCTGTCAAATTGATCTCGCCGCCGTCATCGGGTGTGCGAAGCGCGAGATCGAGACGCATCGCGGGGCCCAGCCGCCAGGTTTCCAGCGCGAAGGGTTGAATGGCGTTGCCGTCGATCGCGATCACGCTCGCCATGGCGCCGCCAATGCCGAGATCGCCGACGCGCGTCGAATCGGCATTCACGAGGCGCACTCTGATGTTTGCGCCCGCGGGCACCGCGATGCGCGGCGCGACCTTGCCGTTGACGGTCCTGAGCGTGCCGAAACTGCCGGAGCGCGCCGCACCTTCGACCGTCAGGAATGGAAGGAAGCTTCCATTCTTCGCCACGCGCCAGTCCTTGAGCACGAGGACGACATCGTCATCGAAGGGTTCCTGCTCATCGCCTTCGACAACAAGCACACCGGCGAGCCCGCGCCCCAATTGCGCGACCGTGTTGCAGTGGGGATGGAAGAAGAACGTGCCCGGATCGGGCGGCGCGAACGCGTAAGTAAATTGCTCGCTCGGCAGAACCGGCATCTGCGTGACGTACGGCACGCCGTCCATCGCATTGGGCACGCGCACGCCGTGCCAGTGGATCGACGTGTGCTCCTGAAGATCGTTGACGAGCTGCGGCACTCATCTCCTCGCCCGCACGCGCGCGCAGAACCGGAAACGGCGAGTCGCCGTAGAGCCACGCGGGCGTCGGCGCTTCGTTGTCGCCGAGCATCAAGGGCTGTTCGGCTAGCAGCGAGCCGCGTGTCAGGACCGAGCGGAATTTCGCGCAGACGATCCGAGACGGCGGTCGCGGATGTCGAGCTGCGATTGCAACCGAACAGCGACGACGCGAGCATCGCGCCGCCGGCAGCCAGGATCGCGCGGCGCGTGTGCGCCATCAGCGTCTCGTCACTGGACCGCGGACGGATTGTCGAGGCTGTCCGAACCTTCGAGCGCAATCGTCAGACCGAGTGTCGCGACAATGGCTTCGGTCGCGCGCGTCTGCGCGACCAGCGCATCGACGGCGTCCTGAACCATTTTGTTGCCCGCGGGGTTGTCGCCGATCATCTGATCGTACGCCATGCGACCGGAGTCGCCCGAATCCTTGATGAGTTTCAGCTTGGCCAACGCGTCGTCCATGCCCGCATCGAGGCGCCGCGCGGCGGCGGCGTTGCGCGACACCACATAGTCGCGCAGCGAAGCGCCCTGCACGACGCTGCCATCGGTGCGCGTGTAGCGCGCGCGCCAGAGGTTCATCATGCCGACCTGATCGTAGTAGTGCGAATTGTGCGTGTTGTCGGAGAAGCAATCCTGCTCTTCTTCCGGATCGTGCAGGATGAGACCGAGCTTCATGCGCTCACCGGCAAGCTCGCCATACGACATGCTGCCGAGCCCGGTGAGGATCGTTGCAAGACCGCCATTGGCGCCTTTGGCGGCCAACTCCATCCGCGCCTTGCCGCCCGGCGCCCAATCGGCCGTCATCTCGACGAGATCGGCGATCAGAAGCTCGGTCGCGGTCCGAAGATACGCGGCGCGGCGATCGCAATTGCCGTGCGTGCAGGCGGTCGTGCTGTAGTCGGTCGCAGGACGCTCGCCGGCGCCGGGACCGGTGCCGTGCAGGTCCTGGCCCCACAGCAGGAATTCGATCGCGTGATAGCCGGTGGCGACATTGGCTTCGACGCCCTGCGCCATCTGAATTTCGCGCAGGAGATTCACGTTGATGACGGACGCATTCACCTGGCGCGCGCCGATGCGGATCTGGCGGTTCGCGATGACGTTCAGCGTGTAGAGCGGATTCTCGTCCGACGTCGTGCCGTAGGAGGAATCGACATAGTCGATGAGGCCCTCATCGAGCGGCCACGCATTCACCTTGGGCTCCCACTCGTCGACGATCGCGTTGCCGAAGCGCAAGCCTTCGGTCTGCAGATACGGCACGCGCGCGGTCTTCCACGCGTTGCGCGCCGCGGTGAGCGTCGCCGTTGTGGGATTGGCGAGGAACGCGTTGATCGCGGTCTGCATCGTCCGCGCGGACTTCAAGGAATCCTCGTACATCGCGTGCGCGACGTCGCCATAGCTGGTGAGAACGGTAGCGGGGGTCGGTGCTGCTGCGGGGGCGGCGGCCACGTGTGCGGCGAGAGCAAGGGCCGCGGCGCTCAAGAGACAAGCGGATAGAAACGCGCGCATGGGCGTCTCCTGGAGTTTTCGGGAGGATGCCAGCATAGTTGCGAATGACTTGCAAGTTGCCATTGAGGCGCGCACAAAGCTTTGAAAAGCGGGGCTGTTTCGAGCATAGAGGCTGGACCATGAGGACCTTCCGATGAAGCTCTATAATTTCCACGCCAGCAGCACGTCGTACCGCACCCGGATCGTGCTCAACCTCAAGGGGCTCGACTACGAGTACATCCCCATCCGCCTCGATAAGGGCGAGCACCTGAGCGAGTCCTATGGCCGGATCAATCCGATGCGCGGCGTGCCGACCTTGGAGCTCGACAACGGCGTGCGCCTTTACCAGTCGGGCGCCATCATCGAATACCTGGAAGAGGTCCACCCCACGCCGCCGCTTCTGCCCAAGGACGCTCCGTCCCGCGCTCACGTCCGCGCGCTCGCCGACATCGTCGGCAGCGATCTGCACCCGGTGAACAATCTCCGCATCCGGAATTTCGTCCGCGACACCTACAAGCAGGATGCCGAGGGAGTCGCCGCCTGGATCGGCCACTGGAACAAGGCTGGGTTCAGCGCGATCGAGACCATGCTTCGTCGCCGACAGGCGACGGACAAGCGGCTTCTGCTTCGGTTCGGCACCGACGATCGCGGACGCGTTCCTGATCTCGCACGTGTTCAGCGCGCAGCGGTTCAAGACGGATATGACGCCCTATCCGGAGATCATGGCGGTGGTCGAGACCTGCGGCGCGCTCAAGCCGTTCGCCGACGCGCATCCGAGCAAGCAGCCCGACGCGAAGGGCTAGATCTCGAGCGGTATGCCCGGCTCGTTCTTGGATCGCCGGATCGCGAGAGCGGTCTTGACGCTCGCGACGTTCTTGGCCGCGGTCAGCTTCTCGGTGATGAAGGACTGAAACTCCGGCAGGTCGCGGGCGACGCAGCGCAGGATGAAATCCACTTCGCCCGAAAGCATGTAGCAGGAGCGCACCTGCGGCCAGGTGCGGACCTCGTCCTCGAACGCCTTGAGGTCGGTTTCGGCCTGGCTGGAGAGCCCGACAAAGGCAAAGGCTGTCACCCCGAACCCGAGAGCATCCGCGTTGAGGTCGGCGTGATAGCCCTGGATGTAGCCGGCCTTCTCGAGCGCCCGCACGCGGCGGAGACAGGGGGGTGCAGTGATCTTCACCCGCTTGGCCAGTTCGACATTCGTCATGCGGCCATCGGCCTGAAGCTCAACCAGTATCTGCCGATCGATTGCATCGAGCTTTTGTCGCGCCATGGGGTTCACCTCTGGCTTCATGACAAGGGGAACGCTTTCTGCGCAATAATGTTGCAATGGGCAACTTAAAAAGCCTCCACAGGGGACCAGCTTGACCTTTGTTCGGCGGTTCCCGATATCAGGACGCCAGCCTTTCCCAGGGATTCCATGTCGCAGCCCGAGCACTCGAAGGTCGTCATTTTGGGGAGCGGCCCGGCCGGGTGCACGGCTGCGATCTATGCCGCCCGTGCCGTGCTGTCGCCGCTGATGATCGCAGGACTTCAGCCCGGCGGCCAGCTCACCATCACCACCGAGGTCGAGAACTATCCGGGCTTCAAGCACGCCATCCAGGGCCCCTGGCTGATGGAGGAGATGCAGGCCCAAGCCGAGCACCTCGGCACCAAGGTGGCGTTCGATCTGATCTCCGCCGTCGATCTTGCGCAGCGGCCGTTCATCCTTACGGGTGATTCCGGGGCGCGCTATTCAACCGACACGCTCATCATCGCGACGGGCGCGCAAGCGAAGTGGCTCGGCCTTGCGAGCGAGGAGAAGCTCAAAGGCTTTGGCGTCTCGGCGTGCGCCACATGCGATGGTTTCTTCTTCAAGGGGAAGCAAGTGGCCGTGGTCGGCGGCGGCAACACCGCGGTCGAGGAGGCGCTGTTTCTGACCAACTTCGCGAGCGAGGTTGTGCTCATCCATCGCCGCGACACGCTGCGCGCCGACAAGACCAATCAGCAGCGTCTGGAGCGCAATCCCAAGATACGCGTGCTGTGGAATTCAACCGTGGAAGAAGTGCTTGGCGGCAGTGACCCCAAAGTGGTCACGGGCGTGCGCGTGAAGAATCACAAGACGGGCGCCGTGGATATTTTGCCGCGCGATGGGTTGTTCGTCGCGATCGGTCACACGCCGGCAACCGAAATCTTCCGTGGCCAGCTGGACATGGACGACGAAGGCTATATCCGCACCGCGCCCGACTCGACCAGGACGAGCGTGCCTGGTGTCTTCGCGGCTGGCGATGTGAAGGACAAGGTCTTCCGCCAAGCGGTTACGGCTGCAGGCATGGGCTGCATGGCCGCGCTGGAAGCGGAGAAATTCCTCGCCGCGAGTCACTAAACTTTTTTTCATCTTGCGACGCTGGAAACTGAGCCGTCACACCCCATATCGAAGGGGTGAGCCCATATCCCCCCCGAATGGGCGATCGACCGGAGGTTTCCTCCCGAAAGCCGCGCCTAGCGCGGCGACCTCCAAACAAACTCGGCCGGGATGATCTCTCATCCCGGCCGCTTTTTTTCGCATTCTGTAGTGGCCCTTACATGAATTGGCGCTCGGCCGACGGAAGACTCGCGTAGAGATCCGCGACCTCTTCGCCGTAACCGTTGTAGAGCAATGTCGGCACGCGGGTGCCAGTGCCGAGCAACTCCTCCGATGCCTGGCTCCAGCGCGGATGCGATATCTCGGGATTGACGTTCGCCCAGAAGCCGTACTCGCTCGGACCAAGCGCCATCCAATAGGTGACCGGCCGCTGATCGGTGAAGATGAAGCGCTGGATGCCTTTGGTTGACTTGAAGCCGTATTTCCACGGCGTGGCGAGGCGTATCGGCGCACCGTTCTGCTTCTTGAGCGGCTTGCCGTAAGCGCCCGTCACCATGAACGCCAAATCGTTGGTGGCTTCTTCGACCGTCAGGCCTTCGGTGTAGGGCCAGGGCACCCAGAATTCCTTCTGCGCGAATGCGATCGAAGGGTTCATGAACGACTTCATCACCACATATTTCGCGCCCGACATGGGCTTCGCGAAATCGATCAGCGCCTTCATCGGGAAGCCGGACCAGGGTGCTGCAAACGACCACGCTTCGACGCAACGATGGCGATAGAGCCGTTCTTCGATCGGCATGGCCTTGATCAGATCGTCCATGTCGATCTTCTTGGGCTCCTCGACCATGCCCTCGAAACTGACCTCCCAGGGGCGAATCGGAAGCAGGCCCGCGTAACGGGACGGATCGTCCTTCTCCGAACCGAACTCGTAATAATTGCAGTAGCTGGTGACGATCTCTTCAGGGGTTATGGCCCGGTCGAGCGTATATGCAGCGTTACGTTTGGCGGGATAGATGCCGACGGTCGAAGCAGGCGGCTCTGGCTCCGACGGCGTGGACTCGCTGCCAGACGAAACCTGGGTGTTGGACGCAGGGCCGCAATTGGCGAGCGCTCCGGCCAGAGCGAGTGCGCCCGCGCTCTTGAGCACGCGGCGGCGGTCGAACACGAGCTCCTCCGGAGTCGCCATGCGCTCCGGAATCTCCCAACTGCGCCTGATCTTGATCAGCATTTTGCGTTGCTCCTCGGGCCGCAGAATCACAAAGCCATCCCGCCGCAGAGCCTACGGCGGAATGGTTTCACAATCCCATTCTGTAGAGCCAATATAGTCCCGCCGCCTATCCGGACCAAGCCGCTGGCGAGATGAGGGGCGGCCTTACGGCCGGGATTCTCAATCAATTTCCAGGCATGGGGCCGGAGGCCGGGACCGGCGACCAAAAGGGGAGATTCGCCAATGCCGTACAGCCGTGCCAACGGCACCGACATCTGGTTCGAGACCAAGGGCGACGGCCCTCCCCTGGTTCTGGTCCATGCCAATCCCTTCGATCACGATTTGTGGCTCTATCAGAGCGCGCACTTCTCCACCTGGTTCAGGATCGTCGCGGTCGACATCCGCGGCTATGGCCGCTCCGCCAAGGTCACGGCGCCGTTCTCGCTGAAGGATATGTGCGGCGATGTGCTTGGCGTGATGGACGATCTCGGCATCGCGCGGGCGATCGTCATGGGCTGCAGCGTGGGATCGGGCATCGCGATCGGCCTCGGCCTGGACCATCCCGAGCGGTTCGAGGCGCTCATCCTCGTCGGCGGCAACAGCGGCGCAAGCGACCGCTACATGAAGCGGGTCGAGGGCTATCGCGCGAATCTTGGGGACTACCACATCAAGCATATGCGCGAGCTCGTCGCGCCTGCGTTCGCCGACTCGCGGCTCGGACGCCATCTGCTCTCATTGTTCGTCGAGCGCGAGCCGCGACTTGAGGGCGAAGCCATCGCGCAAGTGTTCCGCGCGGGAAACAGCACCGACCGCACGCCGCGATTGCCGGAGATGAAGGTGCCGACCTTGGTGATCAACGGCGAGTTCGATCACTCGCTCGCCGCGGGACGGCGCACCGCGAGTCTCGTGCCGGGCGCCGAGCACCGGGTCCTCGAAGGCACAGGACATGCGTGCTGCATCGAAGATCCGGCGGGCTTCGATGATCTCGTCATCGCGTTCCTGCGCTCGCGCGGTCTGATGCCGACCGATTTAGCTGCGCTCAGGCCTGAAGCCGCACCAGGATCTCGTCGGCCGCGCGCCGTCCGTCGACTCTTCTCGCGCGCGCGATGCAGCCTCAGGGACTCGCGGAACAAGGCGGGATGGAGGAGCACGATCGCGAGCCTGCGCAGGGCGCCGACCTTGTCGCGGACCATTCACCGCCTCGACGGTGTGCCGGATCGCCCGCTTGAGCAGCGGCTTCGGTTTGCGCATGCGTAGGCGAATTCGAGGCTTCGAGATCATCGGCGAGCCGGCGCAACGAAGTCCATGTTCCATCGCGTCAAATGGTGCGGCGGCAAGTTCATCACGTCGAGGCGAAGATATTCGCGCGACGTCGGCGAATAGGGAACCGAGAACATGATCTCTCCACCACTGTGAAGCAGACGCTT
Organism: uncultured Alphaproteobacteria bacterium; assembly: GCA_963708555.1. Classification (GTDB taxonomy): domain Bacteria; phylum Pseudomonadota; class Alphaproteobacteria; order Micropepsales; family Micropepsaceae; genus CAIYRG01. The sequence continues at coordinate 153,272 of CAVPTF010000016.1, forward strand.
GCAGCTATCGATCACGGATAGTGGACTTTCGACGTGTTCGAGCACATGGGTCATGACGATCATGTCGAAGCGTTCATTGCTGCCGAAGCACGTCGTTGATCGCGGCAAGCCGCACGTTCAGCCCGAGGGCGCGGGCGCGCGCGATATTGGCGTCCGAGAGATCGATGCCCATCGCCGTCGACATGCTTCAAATCGGCGAGCGATGCGAGGAACTTTCCGTCGCCGCAACCGAGCTCAAGGAGCTGCACCGGATTTTCGCGCCGAGCAGGATGCGGTGCAGCGCGCCCCATTCCCAACGCGCGTCCGCATGATAGGCGGGGAAGCGCGACACCCATTCGTAGAAGGGCACACCGCCCGCCCGCATCGGGTCGGCGAAGACGAGCGTGCAGGCGCCGCACTCGCGCATTTCGTAGTCCGGCAAGCGCGACAGAATCAGGGGGCGCCTCGCCGAAATCCTCGGCGAGCAGCGCGGCGTATTTGCTCTGCGCAATACGTTGCGGTCGGCCGACTCTGGCCCGCGCAGACCGGGCAAAGCCGCATGTCCCCCTTCGCAGGAAGAGCAACCTACTACAGTCTCGCGGAAAGCGGGCATGACTACTGTAGCGCGCTTTGGTTGCTCGGCGCTAGTCTTCGCCGCTGTTCTCGAGGTGGCTGCGGAGCATCCAGGCGGCCTTGTCGCTCGCCTCCATGCGGCCGATCAGGAGGTCCATCGTCGCCTGGTCGCCGCCGGCTTCGGCGACCTTGAACGCCGAGCGCAACGTGCGCCCGAGCGCTTCATGGCCCATGACGAGATTGGCGATCATGTTCATGGCCGCAGGCACCTCGTCGTTGTCCTCCTTGATGGACGAGAGCCGGGAAAACGAGGCGTAGCTGCCCGGCGCGAACCGGCCCAAGGCCCGGATCCGCTCGGCAAGCGTGTCCGCGGCGTCGTGCAGCTCGTTGTACTGGCCTTCGAAGAGCGTATGGAGCGAGGCGAACAACGGCCCGGTGACGTTCCAATGATAGGCGTGCGTCTTGAGGTACAGGACGTAGGTGTCGGCCAGAACCTGGGACAGGCCCTTCCCGATCGTCTCCCGATGGGCCTTTGTGATGCCGATGTCGATATCCATGCACGCCTCCATAACGGGTGGCCGAATGTTGGAACGGCCACCCGACATACTTTATAACAATTCTAATATAGTCAAGGTTTCAGGCTGCTGATTTCCGATCGGCCACCACGTTCTCGGCAAGCTTTCCGGTGAGGTCGGCCAGGTGATGGAACTTCTGCTCATAGGTCCCGACCCCCTGGGTAAGGGAGCGGAGCTCGACGATCAGGTCGTGCAGCTCCGATTGCGGGATTTCGGCTTCCACCGTGTCCCAACCCGCCAGCCCTGGCGCGCGTCGAAGCCCAAGATCTTGCCGCGACGGGTCGAGATCACGCCGTTGACGCTCGCCGTCGAATCCGAGGGCACGTGGATCTTCACGTGCATGATGGGTTCGAGCAGCACCGGCGCGCAGTTCGCCATGCCTTCGGTCATGCCGATGCGCGCCGCCGTCTGGAACGCGGCATCCGACGAGTCGACCGAGTGATACGAGCCATCGACCAGCGCAACCGCGATGTCGACAACCGGGAAACCCAGCGGACCTTCCTTCAGGTAGTCGATGATGCCCTTCTCGACCGAGGGAATGAAATTGCGCGGCACGACGCCGCCGCTGATCTTGTCCTCGAAGACAAAGCCGGAGCCTCTCGGCAAAGGCCTGATCTCGAGCACGACATCGCCGAACTGGCCGTGACCGCCGGTCTGCCGCTTGTGGCGGCCGCGCTGCGTGGTGCTCTTCTTGATGGTTTCCTTGTACGGGAAATGCGGCCGATGGGTCTGAAGCTTCAGCCCATATTTTGACGCGAGGCGGTCCACTGCGACGCGCAGATGCATCTCGCCCTGCCCGAGCAGCGTCATCTGATGCAGCTCGGCGTTCTGCTCGAACTGCAAGGACGGATCTTCCTCGCGCAGTTTGGCGATCGCGGTCGAGAGCTTCACCTCATCCTTGCGGTCGGCCGCCGCGATGGCGAGGCCATAGACCGGTGTGAGCGTCTCGGCCTTCCCTTTCAGCTTTGCGCCGCTCTTCGATACAGCCAGCGTTTCGCCGGTCCCGATCTCTTCGAGACGTCCCAAGGCCACGGTGTCACCCGGCCCTGCTTCGGCGAGCTTGATCTGCTCCTGCCCCCTGAGCGCGAACATGCCGCCCACGCGCGTGTCGGCGCCGGTGTTGCTGTAGAGCGTTGCGCCGTCCTTGATCGTGCCGGAAAGAACGCGGCCCAAGCTGAGCTTGCCGCCATGCATGGTGTGATACGTCTTGAGCACCTGCACGACCGGCTCGTTGTTCGCCGCCAGCCCCAGCCGCTTCACGCACGCCGAGACATCCGGCACATCGTGACGGAGCATCTTGAGCAGCCGGCGAATACCGTTGTCGCCGAGCGCGGAGCCGAACAGCACCGGGATGATCAGCCCTTGCTGAAGATCGCGCTGCAAACCGTCGAACACTTCATCGCGCGGCGGCGCGACATCGGAGAGCAGCTCTTCCATCAGATGCTCGTCGTAATCGGCGAGCTTCTCCAGCATCTGGAAGCGCGCTTCGGTCTCGCGCGCCTTGACCTCGTCGGTCATGTCGACGAGCTCGGAAGCCGCGTGCTCGCGATAGACGTAAGCCCGCTCGAGCGCGAGATCGACAAAGCCGTTGACGATGTCGTTGTTCCAGATCGGGATCTGACGGAGCACCAGAGGCTTCGGCGAAACCTCCTGCAGGATCGCCAGGATTTCGCGCAGTGAGCCGCTCGCCTTGTCGATCTTGTTCACGAACAGCGCGTGCGGGATGGAGAGATCGGAAAGGCGCTTCAGATAAGGCTGCAACATCGCCGCCTTGTTGGGATCGGGTTCGCAGACGACGATGGCGGCGTCCACGCCGGGCAGCACGTTCAGCGCTTCCTGGAGAAACTCGATCGAGCCGGGGCAATCGAGGACGGTGAAGGATTCGTCCAGATATTTCGTCGTGGCCGCGTTGGTCTCGACGCTCATCTGGCGGTTTCGCGCTTCAGGCGAACTATCGCCAACCGTATTCTTCGCGGGCACCGATCCCTTGCGTTGGATCGCGCCTGTGATCCAGAGGATGCTTTCGAGAAGGGTGGTCTTCCCTGTTCCGTAAGGTCCCACCAGGGCCACGCAACGTGGCCCGTACCCTCCATTCTTCCTTGGCATGAGCACCTCCCACCTTCGTTTTTTTTGGGGGCCCATGCTCGCGCCACTGGCCGTGGAAGGCAAGCCGGATCGGCTGCCGCCGGCATCGGGGCGGCGCGGACGAATGCAAATTGGCGCGATTGGCCTCCCTTGCGTTAGTCTCGCGTCAGGAGATTCCCCATGACGCGGACATTGCCGGTTCTTGCCGCGCTTTTAATGTGCCTTGCGCCGCAGGGCATGTGGGCGCAGGCGCCAGCGCCGGCATCGGCCGAGTGGCAGGCCTTCACCGCGGAAGACGGGCACTTCGAGGCCATGTTCCCGGAGATGCCGAACACCTACACCGACCGCCGAGTCCGCAACGGCGTGACCGCAACAACCCACGTGCTCGCCGCGGGCTCTCCGTCCTTCTACTGCATGGCCGGGTACACGGAGTATTCCGCAAGCATCGCCAGCCCCAACCGCTCCGAGCTCCAGGCCGCGCGCGACGACTACATCACCTCGACCTTCGCGACGCTGCTCGAGAGCCGCAACGTGACCCTGCTCCGCCCGCCTGGAACGGAGCTCCAGGCGGTCCGCTACATCGCGATCGCCGACACGCGGCGCTACACGTCGATCATGGCGGTCGAAGGATCGCGGTTCTATCACGTGGTGGCTTCGAGCCAGCGCTTCGGCTTCAGTCCGGGCGACGTCGCGCGCTGCCTGTCGGGCTTCAAGCTGCTCCCGAGTTCCTGAGCGTTCTCGATCGCCTAGCGAAGGCTGCCGCAGAAGCGCTGGATGCGGCCGCAGGCGTCTTCCAACACCTTGTCGGAGGTCGCGTACGAGATGCGGAAGAACGGCGAGAGGCCGAACCCCGCCCCGTTCACGACCGCGACGCCTTCGGTGTCGAGCAGCTCGTTGGCGAAATCCTCGTCCGTCTTGATCGTCGTGCCTTTCGGCGTGCGCGTGCCGATGAGCTTGCGGATCGACGGATAGACATAGAACGCGCCTTCGGGCACCGGACACTCGATGCCGTTCGACTGGTTCAGCATCGAGACGACGAGATCGCGCCGGCCTTCGAACACCTGCCGGAAGCGCGGCAGGAAATCCTGCGGACCATTGAGCGCTTCGACGGCGGCCCATTGCGAGATGGAGGCCGCGTTGGTCGCCTGCTGCGACTGCAATTTCGCCATCGCCGCGATCAACGGAAGCGGGCCTGCGCAATAGCCGATGCGCCAGCCGGTCATGCAATACGCCTTCGACACGCCGTTCATGGTGAGCGTGCGGTCGTAGAGCTTCGGCTCCACTTCGGCGATCGTGTGGAACTTGAAGCCGCCGAAGACCAGGTGCTCGTACATGTCGTCCGCGAGGATCCAGACCTGCGGATGTTTGAGCAGCACGTCGGTCAGCGCCTTCAGCTGTTCGCGCGTGTAGCAGGCGCCCGTCGGGTTCGACGGCTGATTGAAGATGATCCATTTGGTGTTCTTGGTGATCGCCTTGTCGAGCGCTTCCGGCGTCAAACGGAAGCCGTCCTCGAGACGCGTTTCGACAACCACGGGCTTCGCGCCCGCGAGAAGCACGATGTCCGGATAGCTCACCCAATAGGGTGCGACGACGATGACCTCGTCGCCCTCGTTCAGCGTCGCCAGCATCGCGTTGTAGATGACGCTCTTGCCGCCCGGCCCGACGAAGCATTGCGCCGGCTGATAGTCGAGATGGTTCTCGCGCTTGAATTTGCGCGCGACCGCCGCCCGAAGCTCCGGGATACCCTCGATGTTCGTGTACTTCGTCTCGCCGCGTTTGATCGCCGCGATCGCTGCATCCTTGATGTTGTCCGGCGTGTCGAAGTCCGGCTCACCGGCCGCCAGCCCGATGACGTCGCGTCCCGCCGCCTTCAGCTCGCGCGACTTCTGCGTCATCGCAAGCGTGGGCGAAGGCTTGATGCGGTTGAGCGAACGGGCAAGGAAACCCGCCGGTAACGCGGACATGGATCGACTCCGAATGGTCAAAAAATGAGCGCGGAGACCTAGCAATGCGGGGGGACCGGCGCAAGGCGGCTGACCAACTGGCACGGGAATAACCCTTCCGAAAGCAATCAGGAGCATGCTTAAGGCCGTGAAAACCATGCCGGACCGGGTGAGCCGCATGAGTCCGCGACCATTGGCAGCAGTGCTGGCCGTGCTGTGTCTGGGCCTTTCGGCTTGCGCCGATTCGCGTCCGCCGACGGGACGCTGGGAGGGGCTCTACGAAGACGCAGGCGTGATCATCGTCGCGCGTCTCGAGATCGCCGACAACGGAAAGGTCCGCGTCTCCGCGCCCAACGCGATCACGGGCGAACAGCCTCTATCGCCCGCCGAGCGTGCGATCCTGGTGCAGCAGCTTCAAGCAAGGTTGGCGATGTCGTGGCCCGCGGTCGAACCGCTGCCGCTCGAATTCGACGGCCATGCTTTCCGCAAACCCGGCGGCGTCGCGCCGCAACTCGAATGGGATGCGGCGCGCAAGCGCATGACGATGATCTACTACTCGGGAAACCGCTCGTCGGTTCGCGTCGCGCTCACATCGGTGGGCGAGTTCGGCGCATCGAAGTCCTGACAAGTCATCGCGCGTTCTTCAGCGTCACGAGATTTGCCGGCTTGGATGCGCTCTCGGGCCTGAACTCCAGAAGATCCCCCGGCTGACAATCGAGGACGCGGCACAGCGCTTCGAGCGTCGAGAATCGTACGGCGCGGGCGCGGCCGCTTTTCAGGATCGACAGATTGGCGAGCGAAATATCGACAGCGGCCGAGAGATCGCTGAGCTTCATCTTGCGCCGCGCCAGCATCACATCGAGATTGACGACGATCGGCATGGGACGCCCCTAAATCGTGCCGCGGACTTCGTCGGCGAGAAGCACGGCTTCATCGACGATGCGCGCGACCAGGATGGTGAACAAACCGGCGAGCAGCAGCGCGAGATTGATGTTCGTGGGGAATCCCACCGCCATCGGCATCATCGGCGTGAAGGTGAGGACGGACACCAGCGCATCGCGCACCAGTGCGTACACATCGAGCTGGGGCAAGAACGCAGCCGCGCTCACCAGCACACCCGCGCGCTGAAGCAAGCGGACGGTCTCCGCCGAGAACACCGCGCCCGTTTCGAACGCCGCGAGCATCCGTTCGAAATTGTAGAGCACGCCCAGCAGCAACAGCAGCGAGCCGACCGAAAGCAGCACCGCGCCTCCGAGGCGTCCGCGCGCGAAGGGGGGATCGAACGTTTGAACCACGGCCCCAGCACTCGGCGCCTCGGCGACGGCCTCCGGCGCGGTTGCGATCCACTCAAGAGCAATCGGCTGGAATTGAGGTGTGCCGGCAGGCGGCGCCGGAGAGGTCGAACCCGGCGTGGGTGTGGGGACCGCTTCATCGAGCGGCACGTTGCGCTCGGTGGTCGTGCAGGTGCGCACGCCGTCCTTCTCGTCGCAGCGCGTGGTCAGGATGCGCTGGCCGCTCTCGCGCGGAAGGAAGGCGCCCGGTCCACCGAACTTGAAGGCCCCGAATGCACCGACGCCGGGAGGCGGAGGCAGGGGCATCGTGAACGGCATGCCGGGCGTGCCGCGGACAAAGAGGATATCGGCGTTCGCGCCGCCTGCGACCCCGCCAAAGACGAAGGCATAAATCGCCGACAGCGGCACGAGCACCATCAGGACGACGATGGCGCGCCGGAGCATGTGGCTGGCAAAATTCACCGATCCAAGACGGATATCACTCGTGTCGCGCTCGCTCATCTGTCCCCTCGCCGTGGTTTGAAGCGACGGATTCATCTGAGCACATGACTACCGATTGTCAATATATTTTTATCGATATTCGATAAGTCACCAGCGCGAGAACGCGAAGTAGCCCGCCAGCACCAGACAGCCGAACGCGGCCACGTGATTCCAGCGTATCGCCTCGCCGAGATAGAGCACCGAGAACACGGCAAAGACGAGGAGCGTGATGATCTCCTGCATCGTCTTGAGCTGCGCGGCCGAATAGACGGTGTACCCGATCCGGTTTGCGGGTACCGCGAAACAATATTCCACGAACGCGATTCCCCAGCTGACGAGGACCACAATCCACAGTGGACGATCGGGGAATTTGAGCTGCCCGTACCAGGCAAAGGTCATGAACACGTTGGAAACCACGAGAAGCGCAATGGGGGTAATCCCCTGCCAAGTCATGTGAAACTCCGCCGGAAGCAATTCGAATCGAGTGGATCATACTTGCTTTACCGCTCTCCCTTAGGTTGTGCCGCTCTCACACCTCTTCGGGATTGGTGCTATTATCCGGGCAAATGCATCGCCCTTTGGGCGGTACCCGCCGAAGGGGCAGCATCGAGGTAAGCACGGCCAGGTCACGGAACATTCGCGTGGGCCGTTTTCATGGGAGGAATTGGAGTTATGCGCGCTCTTAAGCTTGCCCTGGCTCTTGGCGCTGTCGGTATCGTGGCAACCACGAGTCAGAGCCAAGCCGTCACCATCGTGATCGGCGGTGGACTTGCGACGGAATGTTATGCGACCGCCGAGTACGGCGACGCGTTCACGGCCTTCGACATCTGCACGCGGGCGCTTTCCAATCAGGCGCTTTCGGTGCGCGATCGCGCGGCGACTTATGTCAACCGCAGCGTCATCCGGCTGCGCGTGCGCGACTTCAGCGGGGCGATTGCCGATGTCGATCAGAGCATTCAGCGCTGGCCGCAATTGAGCGAGCCGTATGTCAATCGCGGCGCCGCACTGATCAATCTCGATCGGCCGCAGGAAGCCCTGGTCGAGCTCGACAAGGCGATCAATATGGGCCTCGAGAAGCTCCACCTCGCCCACTACAACCGCGGTCTCGCCAAGGAAAAGATGAACGACGCGCGCGGCGCTTATGCGGACTACCGCAGGGCGTTGGAGCTGGATCCGACCTTCACGCTCGCGAACGAACAGCTGCAGCGCTTCCTCGTGAACGGGATGCGCGCGCGGTCATAGGCGTTTTGACGAGAGCCGTTGCCGCTCAGTAATGGCTCTCGGTCAAAAGTATCGCCCTGAAGTCGTTGACGTTGGTGCGCGTCGGCCCCGTCGTCACGAGATCGCCAAGGCCGTGAAAAAATCCGTATGCGTCGTTTCGCGCGAGCGCGTCCTCGGGTGACATGTCCTTATCTCTCGCCCGCTCGAGCGTGTCCGCCTCGATGATCGCGCCGGCGTTGCGTTCGGTACCGTCGATACCATCGGTGTCGCAGGCAAGTGCTGCGTGACCGGAAATGCCGTTGAGCTCGAGCGCCAGCGCGAGAAGATACTCGGTGTTGCGACCGCCGCGTCCACCGCCCGCCACGGTCACTGTCGTTTCGCCACCCGACAGCAGCACGCAAGGCGGGCGCGCCGGGTCGCCACGGCGCATGCATTTGAGCGCAAGCCGCGCATGTTCGCGCGCGACATCACGGGCCTCGCCCTGGATTGCGCCTCCAAGCACGACCGGGCGGACCTTCGCGAGCTCTGCGGCGTGGGCGGCTGCTTTCAGCGCGTCATCGGCGGTCGCGATGATGCGATTCTGCACGCGCTCGAAACCGGCAGCGCCGGGTTTGGGCGTCTCGGATTGAGGATCGTCCAACCAGCGGCGAACGGAGTCCGGAACATCGATCGAATGATTGGCGAGGATGCCGAGCGCGTCGCGCCGCGTGGTGGGATCGGGGACCGTGGGACCTGACGCGACGGTCGCCGGATTGTCGCCCGGGACATCGGAAATGATGAGCGTGACGATGCGAGCAGGCGCCGCGGCCAGCGCGAGCCGGCCGCCTTTGATCGCCGAGAGGTGCTTGCGCACGCAGTTGATCTCGGAAATCGGCGCACCAGATTTCAGAAGCGCGCGGGTCACCGCCTGCTTGTCCTCGAGGCTGATGCCCGGCGCCGGCATCGTGAGCAAGGACGAGCCGCCGCCGGAGATGAGGCACAGCACGAGATCGTCTGAGGTCAAGCCGCTCGACCAGACCGAGCATGCGCTGCGCGGCCTGCTGGCCAGCCTCATCCGGGACGGGATGGCCCGCTTCGACGACTTCGATCGAGCGGCAATCGGTGCCGTGTTCATAGCGCGTGATGACGAGGCCGGAGAGCGGTCCCCACCAATTGTCCTCGACCGCCTTGGCCATTGCGCCCGCGGCCTTGCCCGCACCGATGACGACGGTGCGTCCGCGCGGCCGCGGCGGCAGATTGCGCGAGACCACGCGCGATGGGTGTGCGGCTGCCACCGCCTCATAGAAAAGTCCGGTCAGGAAGTCGCGTGGATTGATATCCACGAACCTATTCCTTCAGGCGGATTTCGTGATTGGCAAGCCGTTCAAGCACGCGAACCATCGCCGAATCGTCGAGACCCGACTCGCCCGCCGCAGTGTTGGCGTTGAACAGCTCCTGACACAGCGCGGTGCCGGGAAGCGAGACATTGAGCGCACGCGCACCGGAGAGCGCGATGTTGAGGTCCTTGGCATGAAGCGCGATGCGGAAGCCGGGCGCAAAGGTGCGCTTCATCATGCGTTCGCCGTGCACTTCGAGAATCCGCGACGAGGCGAAACCGCCGAGCAGAGCCTGGCGCACCTTCGCGGGATCGGCGCCCGCCTTCGATGCGAACAGCAGCGCTTCGGCGACCGCTTCGATGTTGAGCGCGACGATGATCTGGTTGGCGACCTTCGCGGTCTGTCCATCGCCGTTGCCGCCGATCAGCGTGATCGTCTTGCCCATCAACTGAAGCAGCGGCTTCACCTTCTCGAATACCTCCTCGCGCGCGCCGACCATGAAGGTCAGCGTGGCGGCCTTGGCGCCGACTTCGCCGCCGGAGACCGGCGCATCGACATAGAAGCAGCCGAGCGCTTCGATGCGCTTGGCGAATTCCTTCGTCGCGATGGGCGAGATCGAGCTCATGTCGATCACGATCTTGCCGGGCGACAGTCCTTTCGCGACGCCGTTCTCGGAGAAAAGCACCTGCTCAACGTCGGGCGTGTCCGAGACCATTACGAAGACGATCTCGGATTTCTCGGCGACCTCCTTCGGCGAGGCGCAAGCGATTGCGTCCTTGTCGAGCAGGTCTTGCGGGAGCTTGTTGCGGCCCCAGAGGACCATCTTGTGACCGGCGGCCATCAGATGGCCCGCCATCGGGCGCCCCATGATTCCGACACCGATGAACCCGAGATTGGACATGCGATCACCTTTCCTGATGAATGACTGAAAGTGGGGACGCTTACACTCTACCGCAGAACCTACCGCCGGGCGGCGAGCTCCCGCTTGGTCAGACCGGCGGGAAGGTCGAACGCATCGGCGGCGATATTCACGCGTTCGATCTTCTGCATCGTGTCCTGCAGCGTCGGCTGACCGTTGGTCAGAAGCGCCAACTCGAGCGGGATGCCCGAGAAGCCGATCGCCTTGTTCATGTCCGCCCAGTTGAAGTAGTCGGCGCGCGGCGCCACGGGCGATGTCGCGAGCGGACCCATGAAGGTCGTGAACAGCGCCAAGCACGCGGAAGTCGGCATCGCTGAGGCCCAAGGCCGAAATGGGCGCGATGCAAAGCTCTTCCTGCTTCTGGCCGTTTACGGACTTGCCGTAAACCTCGCAGCGCCCTGAAGCGACCGCTTTGGTCTGCCCCGTTTTTGCATAGGCAACCTGGCCGGCCGCAGCAGAGCCGCCGCCCAGACCACGCAATTGCTGCTCGGCGAGGGCGCGCTGCTCGGGCGGAAGCTTGGCCAGCCGCTCCTGCAACTTCTGTTGCTCGGCGCTTCCGGGCGTTTGCGCCGCAGCAAGACGGGCGGCGAATGTCGTCACGATCTCGGGCGTGATCTCCACATATGTGGATGTGGGGGTCGCAATGACCCAGGTCCTGTTCAGATCGCCGCGAAAAATCACCGTGGTTCCCGGTGTTACGATCTTGAGCCGGTCGGCTTCGATAAAGCCGCTGATCGCGCTTTCTTCCTTCGTGGCGATATTCACTTGCGTCGAGGTGATGACGACCCCGGCAGAGGCCGTGCTGCTCGCCGCGGCCAGCATGATTGCCGCGAGCAAAAGCCGATGGCGCATGACGGGCTCCGTGAAGGGTTAAGTGCCGAGAATGCAATGGATAAAGTGATCCAGCAAGTGTGACCGGCTTCCCTTGTGCGCGACTGCCCGAACTGTGGTAAGAAGGTCGCGGCGCGTGAATCCTGCGCCTCGGAAACTTTCAAAGGAAACGACCCCCATGCGCAGAGCCCTCATCCTAGCATCCGTCATCGCGGCCTTCGCCGGCTCGGCGTTGGCGCAAGGCAACAACGCCATCAACGTTTTCGGTGTCATCGAGAAGGTCGACGCGACCACCATCGCCGTGAAGAACGATGACGGCGGCGCGGTGGAGACGTTCAAGATCGCTCCGAACGTCCTCTACATCCAGCAGGCGAAAGCGACGCTGGCGGACATCAAGAGCAACGATTTCGTCGCCTCCGCGGCGGTCCGCAAGGAAGACGGCAAGCTGCATTCGACCGAACTGCGGATTTTCTCGGAGAAAATGCGCGGTGGCGGCGATGGACAGCGGCCAATGAATGACGCGCGCAATCAGACCATGACCAACGCGACCGTCACCGGCACGGCGGTCGTGAACGGCAGCAATGTCATGAAGGTGAAATTCGGGCCGAGCCAAATCGGCGGAGCCGGCACCACATACCCCGCGGGTGAGTCCGATCTCATCCTCGATCCGGGTGTCCCCGTCTTCAAGTTCACCGACACGCACCAGCGCAGTCGCGAAGGCCGGCGGCAAGGTCCGCGTTCAGGGCGTCCGCAACGCCGAAGGCGCGATGGTCAACCGCATCACGGCAATGCCGTAACACGGCCCAACAAAGGCTTTGACGAAAAGGCGGCGCCATCGGGCGCCGCCTTTTTCTTTGGCGGTCCCGTGCCCGTGATCGTCAGGGAGGTGTCAGGCCGCTCCCGCTACTGTATTGTATGGACAATCGCGCCAAAGGCGCTCGGGAGGACAACCATGAACGCAACATCCAACAATCGCCGCACGTTTCTGATGGGCGCCGCAGCAGCGGCTGGCGCCGGCTGCTTTGCAGGCCAGCTCAGCGGGCTGTCTGCATTCGCGGCCCCAGCGCCTGCAGCCGGAGCGCGCAAGCAGGTGATGATCGGCGGACGGCGGATGCGCGTCGTCGACATCCATGCGCATTGCGTCATCCCGAAAGCCCAGGAAGTCATCCAGGGCACGGGCGTCGAAGGCGACTTCCCGCGCGCCCAGGTGCTCGGGCCGCCGCGCATCGCCGCCATGGACCAGCGGGGCATCGACGTCCAGGTGCTGAGCATCAACGGCTATTGGTGGTACGCGGCCAACCGCGACGTCGCGGCCAGGATCGTGCGCACGCATGACGAAGGCATCGCCGAGTGGGTGAAGGCCAACTCCGACCCGCTTCGTCGCTCTGACGTCGCCGTCGCTCCAGCATCCCGATCTCGCGGCCGAACAGCTTGACTATGCCGTGCAAGACTCTCGGCATGCGCGGCGCCTCGGTCGGCGGGAACGTGCGCGGCGAGATGATCTCGAGCGAGAAATACGATCCGTTCTGGCGCAAGGCCGAAGAGCTGCAGGTGCCGATCTTCATGCACCCGACCAACGCCGACTTCCTGGTCAACGACAGCACGTTCAAGGGCCGCGGCGATCTCGGGAATATCATCGGCAATCCGATGGAGACGACGCTGTTCCTCTCCAGCCTGATCTTCGATGGGACGCTCGACCGTTTCCCGCGGCTGAAAGTGTGCGGCGCGCATGGCGGCGGCTACCTGCCGTCCTATTTCGCGCGCACGCAGGTGACGTGCGATGTGAGGCCGAATGCGCGTTGCGCCAACAAGAAGAATCCGCGCGAGTACCTGAGAAGCCAGATCATGGCGGACACGATGGTGTTCACCGACGAGGGCCTGCGTCATCTGGTGAACGAGATGGGCACGAGCCAGATCGTCTACGGCACCGACATTCCGTTCAACTGGCCCGATACGCTCGATCTCGTCGTCAACGCGACCTTCCTCACCGATGCGCAGAAGGAAGCGATCATCGGCGGCAATCTGATCAACCTGTTGAAGATCACGTAAGGAGAGCACCGTTGCGCAAGATGCTGTTTGCCGCCGCCGCGATTGCGGCGTGCGCCCTGTCCGCTCAAGCGATAGCCCAGCCCGTCTCGGTCGATCGCAAACAGGTCAGCGCCGATGCGGCGCGCAAGATGGTCGACGCGTGTCTCGCGTTCGCCCAGCAGAACAATATCCGCGTGGGCGTTGCGGTGGTCGATATCGCAGGCGTGCTGATCGATTTCCACGCCATGCAGGGCGGCGGCGCGACGATGGCCGAGACCGCGATCCTGAAGGCCAAGACGGCGGCGCATTGGCAGCGCTCGACGGGCGAGCTCGAAGAGGATGTGCGCACACAGCGCAACGGGGCTTCAGTATGGATCGGCGATTTCCCGCGCGTCGGCGGACTTCCGATCATCATCGACGGCCAGGTCGCGGGCGCGATCGGCATCGGCGGCAACGCCAAGCAGGAAGAATGCGCCCGGCATGCGATCGACACGGTGATCGGCAAGAGCGCGGTCGCGGCCCAGCGCTGATGCGATAAGCGAGTTGTTGCGCCAGCGTTGCGGCGGTGCATGGTCGTTGCATCGCACCAGCCAAGGAGTCGGTATGCGTTTTGGATTGAGTGGTCGCAGCAAGACCCTTGCGCTCGCGACCGCGATGGCGTTGGGCTTCGCGACGCCCGCGTCCGCGGACGATTTCATTGAAACCAGCGGTAGGGTTCTGATGATCGGGCTCCCCGTGGCCGGCGGAGCGTATGCACTCTACAAGGGCGACAGACAGGGCCTCCTGCAGTTGGGCGGGAGTGTCGTGAGCGCGGTTGGCGTTTCCTTCCTGCTCAAGGAGGTTGTGAAGGAAGAGCGGCCCGATCATTCGGGATGGGATGCGTTTCCGTCCGATTCGACGGCGATCGCGTTCAGCGTCCGCGTCCTCGATCCAGGTCCGGTACGGATGGGATTACGGGCTGCCGGCTTATGCGATTGCGGCCTTTGTCGGGTATTCGCGGGTGGAGGCGGACAAGCACCACTGGCACGATGTGGCAGCCGGCGCGGCGATCGGCATGGTCGCCGGATGGCTGTTCACCGATCCCTATGAGGAGATGCCCGCGATGCAGGTGACCGCCGACACAAGGGGCGCGGCGATCAACTTGCGGTGGACGTTCTAGAAGAAGCCGCGCCGTTAGTGGTGCTTCTTCAGGTAGTCGAGAAGGGCTGTGCGATCGGCGGGCGTGCGCGGGCCGGGCGGCTTCGTCATCGCGGTGCCGGGGACCATCGCCTTCGGGTCCTGGATGAATTGCGCGATCAGCTCGGGCGTCCAGACCTTGCCGGCGCCGAAGGTCTTCATCGCCTTCGAGTAATCGAAGCCCGCTTTGGACGCGATCGGACGTCCGATGACGCCGTTCAAATTCGGGCCCGAGAGGACTTCGGTCTGGTTCGCTTCGACGCTGTGGCAGGAGAAGCAGAACTGGAACGCGCGTTCGCCGGGGTCGTCGATTGGCTGTGCGAATGCAGATGCGCCCGCCGCAATCGCGGCGAGCGCACCCGCTACAAAAGCAACCCGCATTACGACGCCGATCCTCCGGTGTTGATGACCGTGATCGCGCCTTCGCCTTCAGGCAGGTAGACTTGGCCGTTGATGCCAAGGATCTGCCGGACTCCGCTGCCCGGAACCGAGGTGAATTTCTGGGTCTTGGAATCATATCCATAGATCTTGTCGTCGGCCCAGTTGCTCACCCAGACGACATCCTTGTTGTCGACATAGACGGCGTAGAGATTGCCCTTCACGCCACCTGGGAGAGGAATGCGGTCCCACTTCCCGGTCGAGGGCGAGTAGCGCGAAATCTGTCCGCCGCTCCATTCGGACATCCAGAGATCGCCCTTGCTGTCGCTCCAGACGCGCCTTGTGCCGAGGTTCGGCACGGGCGGCTCGATGACCTTCACATTGCCGGTCGCGCGGTCGATCTGACCGAGATAGGAATTGGCGAGCGAGACGAACCACACATTGCCGTCCGGCGTCGTCGTCATTCCATAAGGCCCGCGGCCTTTGGGTGACTTCCACGCGCTGACCTTGCCGGTCTTGACGTCGAGCTTGCCGTGCCAGCCGTTCTGGCCGGTGAACCAGATGTTGCCGTCGCCGTCTTCGGTCGGCGTGTTGAGATTGGTGTAGCCGCCGGTCTCTTCGGGGAGCTTGAAGACCGCGACCTTCTCGGTCTTCGGATCGTAGCTGACGATCGCGTTCTGGCCGCCATCGGTGATCCAGGCCTTGCCGTCCTTGCTCTGGATGACGCCGTGCGGGGCGGAGTTCGGGCCGAGCTTGACCGTCTTGGTGGCGCCGGTCTTGGTATCGAGAATCCCAAGCGCACCGTCCTGCTGGGCCGTCCACCAGACGAGGCCGCCAGGCGCCGGCGCCACGTCATGGATCGACACGCCCTTGAGCGGGTAGCTCTTGGTCTGCGGCGTTTGGGCGAGGCCAGGGAGGGCGATGAGAGCAACGCCCAAGGCTGCGCCAAGCAGAATCGGTTTCATGTGTTCCTCCATGTGCTCTGGGGCCGAAATCGCAGGGAATGATAGCGCAGGTTGCAGGCAAAATCTCTCATCCTTCGAGGCCCGCGCGCCATTGTGAGGTCCCCCTCGCTCGCTTCGCGAGCACCTCCCGCGCGCGGGGAGGAAACGAGCGTGCGCGGGGAAGCGCAGGAAGCGAAGGGATGTGCGGGGCGACATTCGAACATTCCTCTAGCTTTTCCGCTGGGCGTGGTCGGCGAGCACCAGCGCGACTGTTTCGGAGACGCGTTTGCCTGTGGGGATGTGCAGGAATTCGTTGGGGCCGTGCGCGTTCGAGGCGGGGCCGAGCACGCCGGTGATCACGAATTGCGTCTCGGGGAATTTCTCGCCCAGCATCGCCATGAAGGGGATCGTGCCGCCCTCGCCCATGAACGCCATCGGCTGGCCGAACGCGGCCTGGCCGGCGCGCTTGACCGAGGCCTCGAGCCAGGGCGCGAGCTCGGGCGCGTTCCAGCCGGTGTTGTTGGGGATGAGCGGCTCCCACTTCACCTGCGCGCCGTAAGGCGGATCGTCGGTGAGCGTCTTGGTCATCAGCGCCATCGCCTTGTTGCTGTCGAGCATCGGCGGCAGGCGCAGCGAGAGTTTGAGCGAGGTCGAGGGCAGAAGCGTGGCGCCCGCGTTCGCGGGGACCGGCAAGCCTTCGGCGCCGATGACCGCGAGCTGCGGCCGCCAGGTGCGGTTCAGGATCCGCTCGGCGTTGTCGTCCGCCATCGGCTTCGTGCCGCCGGCGAAGGGGAATTTGGCGTAGACCTCCTTGCCGAGAATCGCGGCGGCGGCTTTTGCCTGCGCGATGCGCGCGGGCGGGATCTCGACATGGAAGCCGCGCGGGAGAACGGCGCCGGTCTTCTCGTCCTCGAGGCGCGACAGCAGCATGCGCGCGATGCGGAAGCTCGACGGCACGATGCCGGACGCATCGCCCGAATGCACGCCTTCGTTCAGCACCTTCACGGTGAGCGTGCCGATGGCGGTGCCGCGCAGCGATGTGGTGAGCCACAGGCGATCGTAATCGCCGCAGCCGGAATCGAGACAGACGACGAGCGACGGCTTGCCGATGCGGGCCGACAGGTGATCGACGTAATACGGCAGATCGAAGCTGCCCGATTCCTCGCAGGCCTCGATCAGCACGACCGCGCGCGCGTGGGGTGTGCGCTGATCGTGGAGCGCGAGCAGTGCCGAGAGCGCGCCGTACATGGCGTAGCCGTCATCGGCGCCGCCGCGGCCATAGAGCTTGTCGCCCTTGCGCACGGGCGTCCACGGACCGAGGCCCTCGGCCCATCCGGTGAATTCCGGCTGCTTGTCGAGATGGCCGTAGAGCAGGACCGTGTCGTCGATCTCGCCGGGGATCTCCATGAAGATGACCGGCGTGCGGTTCGGCAGACGCACGACTTCGAGCGTCGCGCCCTTGAGCGCCGCGATGCGCGCGCGCGCCCAGGCTTCCATCAGCTTCACCGCATCGTCCATGTAGCCGTGCGCGGCCCAGTCCTTGTCGAAGGCCGGCGACTTGTTGGGGATGCGGATGTACTCGGTGAGCGAGGGGACGACCGCGTCTTCCCACAGCGTGTTCACGAACGATTTGAGCTTGGTGGCATCCATGATCAGGGGCCGGGGTTCGCGTTTTCCAAGTGGTTGATCATGCAGTCAGATTCCCGTTTTCAATAGTCTGGTCGTCGAAATTCGCGATTTTTTCTGCGGGGCTCGGAGCGCCTGCGGCCGTTTGATTTTTTCTCGGTTGATAAAACTCAAACCATGGTTAATGCGCAGCTCGGACCGACCTCTCTCCAACGCTATTGATCACACGATGCAATTCCCATTTTCATTAGTCTGCTCGCTCGAATTTTGAATTTTCCACCGTGGCCCGTTCTTCCCGCTGCGCGACACTAAAGTTCATGGTATGTTCTATACCTGCTTTTGAAGAAAAGCTCCATCCATTCGTGCGGCGTGGGCACCTGTTGCACGTCCCCACTCGGCGATCAGATGGATGCCGCACCATCGCCGAACCTGCGCGAGATGCTTTGAACTTCTTTGAGCTTCAGCGGAACTCAGGGTGGCAACGTCACGTTACGGTCCGAAAGGACGTTGCACACGTCCGTTCTGAATAGAGCCCCACAGCAGCGTTGCGGGGCTCTTTCACTCGGAGAAGCCCATGCAAACGTCTTTCGACGAAGCTCGCCACGCTCTGCAGGATTCCCTCGAACGCATCGCCGGCTCGTTAAGAACCGCGGCAAGAGCGTTGTCCGGTGACGTGGGAGACGCCGTATCGAGAGCAGCCCAAGAAGCCGCCGATGCGGCCGAGTTGGTTGGTGAATACGCGGCCGAGATGGCGACGGATGTCAGACGGCGCACCGCCCATCAAATCGAAGATCATCCGATTGCGAGTGTTGCTGTGGCTGTCACCGTAGCAGCAGCATTGGCGGCCATCCTGATCGCTGCCACACACCGAAGGTAGATTAAGACCGGCGAGGTCGAAGCGCCAATGCCGGTCACCACTCCCCCGTTTGAAACTGAGGACCAGACGATGCGTGAAGAACATGCAGCTCCGAGGAGCAAGAAGGCTCGGCAAACCGGTCACGAGGAGAAAGCCAAAGGGTCAACCCAGCCAGCCGTAGAGCGCCAACAGGAGCGCGAAAACCAAACCGGAAGAGGCAGTGGCGAGGGAAAGTCAGGCTTGCAGCGCGGTGATGGCCATCCCACCGGGCGCTGAATGAAGCCGAGACATCTGGCGCACCGCCGCCTTTCCTCCTGCGCGTGCACGGTGATGGGGCCAGCCTCAACGCTGCTCAACGTGCAGATGCTCTCTCGAGAGAGGGACGAAGTGAAAGGTGCCGCTGTGTGAGTGAAGGGCGTGCACGCGATCGAGCAACTGGAACGCCAGAAGCCGAAAGAGGCGAAGCGTAAAGACTGGCTCTAGAACTATTCGGCCTAGGAAAGCAGCCGCGACAATCGGCCCGCCAAAACCGCACCGTAGTAATCTTCCGCGTGAATAGCGGCTATGGCAACCTCACGTTGGTGGCAGCAAGCGCCGCCATATCGGTGGGGGCAGTCAATGAACTGGAGAGCTTTGCTGGCCGTCATGGCCATCGGGTTGCTGTTGCCTGGATGCGCGTCAATTGTGCGAGGCTCCGGGGAGAACATTTTAATCACAACGCCACCGACGGTCGGTGCACACTGCAGCCTGAGTAACAGGCGCGGCAGTTGGAGCGTGATTTCTCCCGGACAGGTCAGAGTATCGAAAAGCAAGGAAGACGTTACAATTACTTGTACGAAGGAAGGCTTTCAAGACGCCGTTGCGTCCATTCCCTCAGGTTTCGAAGGCTGGACCTTTGGGAATCTTGCCGCCGGTGGCGTGATTGGTTTGGGCATCGATGCAGCCACGGGAGCGATCAACGATTATCCGAATGCATTCCAAGTGCCGATGTTTCCCCTCCCGACAGCAGCCACGGTCGCAACTGCTCCGCAACCTGTACCCGCAGTTCGCATGGTGGGCGGGATGCGACCGAGCCTCGGCATAGTCGGCGGCACGGTCACAAAAAACGAAAGCGGGCCTTCAAATTATCTGGCCGACCCTTACGGAGCATGGGTTGATGGTGTTGCGCCACAGAAGCCCCGCAGCGGAAGCTGGTATAAGGCAAGGCGACATCATCCGCACCTTTAACGGTCACCGAGTTTCTACGTTCGCGGAATTGGACGCGTATGCCGTCGAGACAATTCCAGGGACGCGAGTAAAACTGGGGGTGTTTCGTAATCGCGAAATGATCGAGATCGAAATGGACCTCTAGCGGTAGTGGCCGAGTTCCGCGCGCCCGCCGCGTCACTAGCGCGCTTGTCGGAGGCGCATTAGCCGAGGGGTATGCAAGGTCTTACAGAATTATTCCGTAGGGATAATTCGAGTCTCGACCCCATTTTTCCACTTCCCTTTCTGACTGCACTTTTCGTCATCATCGGCGCGGGGTTAGCCAATGGCGCCGAACTCATGGGGCGAGTCATCAGCGTAACCGATGGCGATACAATCAAGCTGCTTACAGGTGACCGCACGCAGCTGATGGTCCGACAACCGAGGAAGTAGCCGACTGGCTGGCTGGGTTTCACCTTGCTGGCTTGTCGGCGCCCCGGCGTCCGCTTACGAGCGAACGCCAAGCTGGGTCTCGCGGCACGCTTCTTGAGCGCTTTGTGCGTTCGAAAACTGTCGCATTGAAAAATCACCCGTGTGCAGCGGCGAGCGCTGCCCTTCTTGATTGTCTCGCTTGTCCGTATCGGAGATAGAGCGGCGGCAGGAGGAAGAGATTGACCAGCGTCGAGCTGATCAGCCCGCCGAGGATGACCACGGCCATCGGATATTCGATCTCGTAGCCCGGCTTCATGCCGGAGAGGACGAGCGGCAGGAGCGCGAGCCCGGCCGCGAGGGCCGTCATCAGGATCGGCGCGAGGCGTTCTTCGGCGCCCCGGAGCGCGAGCTCGGGACCAAACGCCATGCCTTCCTCGGTTTCGAGGTGGCCGTAATGGCTGATGAGCATGATGCCGTTGCGGGCGGCGATGCCGAGCACGGTGATGAAGCCGATGAACGAGCCCAGCGACAGCGTGTTCGAGGCGAAATAGGCGGCGATCAGGCCGCCCACGAGTGCGACGGGCAAACCGATGAACATCAAGAGCGCTTTGCGGAACGAGCCGAACAGCGCGTGCAGGATGAAGAAGATGCCGAGCACAGCGATGGCCGACGCGACAAGCAGCCGGTCGCGCGCGGCTTGCAGTTCGGCGAACTCGCCCAAGACTTCGGCATAATAGCCTTGCTCGAACGGAACTTCGGCGACGGCGGCCTGCACATCCTGGGCAAGCTCGCTCAAAGGACGTCCGCCGCCCGCATTCAGCGTGACGTCGATGCGCCGCGAGGCCGCTTCGCGCGTGATGACATTGGGCGTGGGCACGATGTTGACGTCTGCGACGTCGCGGATGGCGACGGCGCCACCCTGCGGCGTATCGATGGTCAGATTGCGGATGGCATCGACATCGCGCTGAAAGTTCGGCGTGCCGCGGACGACGACATCGAAGATCTTCTGCAATTCGTAGACCTGGCCGACTTTGGCCCCGGTCAGGAGGACGTCGGTCACGCGCCGGAGATCGTGCGGCGCAAGGCCGAAGCTGGCCGCGGCCTCCGGTTTGAAGGTGATGGCGATCTGCGGGATCATGATCTGCTGCTGCACGGCGAGATTGGCCGTGCCGGGCAGCGGCCTGATCGCGTCGGCGACGCGGTTTGCCGTCGTCGTCAGCTGCTCCAGGTCCGGCCCATAGATGCGCACGACGATCGATGCGCTCGCGCCGGTGAGCACCTCCTTGATGCGCTCGCGCAAATAGGTCAGCAGATCGCGAACCAGTCCCGGGTAGCCGTTCACGATCTCCTGGATATGCGCGACGGTCGGCTGATAGTCGACGGAGGGGTCGAGGCTGATCCAGAGCTCGGTGAAATCGATGCCGACGACCTCGTCGGCGACTTCGGCGCGCCCGACATGGGCGCCGAAATTGCGCACGCCGGGCACGGCGCGCAGCTCCTTGCTGGCGCGGATCGTGATCCGGTTCATCGCGTCGAGCGAGGTGCCCGGGCGCTCGAGCCAGTGCATCAGGAAGTCGTATTCCTGAAAATCGGGCAGCATCTGCTGGCCGAGCCTGGGATAGATCAGGCCGCCGACAATCACGCCTGCGACCAGTACGACGACACCGGCCTGCGGCACGCGCATGAGCCCCCGTACGGCCGGCCGGTAGAGCGCCTTGAGCCAGCGAAGCAACGGAGCGTCGCGGCTGCGCCGAGCCGCGATCTGGGGCAGCAGCAGGTAGCAGAGCGCCGGTGTGACCGTGAGCGCGACGCCGAGCGAAGCCAGGATCGCGACGATGTAGGCGAAGGCGAGCGGGCGGAAGAATGCACCCGACAACCCGTCGAGCATGAACACCGGCACGAGCACCAGCGCGATGATGATGCTGCCGTATAGAACCGCGTTGCGCACTTCCATCGAAGCATCGAGCACGACCTGGAAGTTGGTGCGCGGATGGCCGAGCGAGGCGTTCTCGCGCAAGCGCCGCATGATGTTCTCGACATCGATGATGGCGTCGTCCACGACCTCGCCGAGCGCCACGATGAGGCCCGCCAGCACCATCGTGTTGATGGTATCGCCCTGGTAGTTCAGCGCGAGCGCCGCGGCGATCAGCGACAGCGGAATGGCGATCGCGCTGATAAGGGCGCTGCGCCATTCGAACATGAACGCGCCGAGGACCAGGACGACGAGAACGCAGCCGATCAGCAGCGCAGAATTGAGATTGGCGAGCGCGTTCTCGATATAGGTGGCGGGGCGGAAGATCGTCGGATCGACATCGATCCCGGTCAGCGCCGGGCTTCAGAGACGTCAGCGTGGATTCGATGCTGCGCGTGATCTCGAGCGTGTTGCCCCAGGGCTGCTTCTCGACGATCAGCAGCAAGCCGGGCTTGTCGTTGATGATGCCGTCGCCGATCGCGGGCGGGGAGCCTTCGACCACGTCGGCCACGTCGCCGAGCAGAAGCGGCGTGCCGTTGCGGAAAGCCACCACGATGTTCGGCAAGGTCGCCGGTCGTCCTGACCGCCGGCATGTGGGTGACGTTGAAGCGCTGGTTGGGGCCTTCGACGAAACCGCCTCCTTCGATGGTGGTGGCTTCCTTCGTGCGGTCCACGACGTTCTGGATGGACAGATCGTGCGCGCGCAAGCGGTCGGGATCGACCTGGACCTGGAACTGACGGTCCCGCTGGCCCCAGATCGCGACGTTCGCCACGCCTGGGATCGCCATCAACCGCGGCCGCACCGTCCACAGCGCGAGCTCGGTCATCTGCATCTGATTGAACGTCTCGGACTGCATGCCGATTTTCAGGATGCGGCTGGTCGACGACAGCGGCGACAGGATGACCGGTGGATCGGCAACCAGCGGCAGCTCGCGCGTGGCGAGAGCCAAGCGCTCCTGCACGAGCTGGCGCGCGAGCATGATGTCCGTGCCGTTCTCGAAGATGAGCAGCACGGACGACAGGCCCAGCACCGAACGCGACCGCAGCGTGGTCATATAAGACGTGCCGTTCAGCGCGTTCTCGATCGGAACGGTGACCAGCGATTCCACTTCCTGCGCGGACAGGCCCGGAACCTCGGTCTGGACCTCGACCCGCGGCGGCGCGAACTCGGGGAACACGTCCATCGGCATGTTCGCGGTCGTGTTTCCGCCGACGCTCAAGAGGATGAGCGCCAGCGCCACGACGATCAGCCGGATCTGCAGCGACGTGGAAACCAGCCACCGCATCAGTGCGCCATGCCGAATTCGGTGCCGGCAATCTCGGCAACGCCGGCGCTGACCACCTTGGTGCCGACCGGCGGCCCATTCCCGATCACGGCGACCTCGTCCACGACGTAGAGGACATTGACCCGCCGGCGGACATAGGTGCGCGGTGCGGTGTTCTCGTAGACCCACGCGCCGTCATAGATGTCGCGGAAGATGGCGGAGAGCGGAACGACGGTGCCCTGGGTCGCGCCGCGCAGCGGCATGGTGACCCGCACGCGTTCGCCGGGACGCAGTCTGCCCGGGCCGTTGTCGAACGTGTAGAACAGGTCGATCGAAGCCGAGCGCGGATCGCCGGTTCTCGGACCGGAAACCGGACGGAGCGCAATACCTGGACCGGTCTCACGGCCACCCAGCGGGATCGCGCGGATGCCCGATGCGGTGTCGAAGGCGTTCATGTCGCCGGCATAGACCGGCACTTTGATCCAGAGCTCGTTCTGGGCCACGATTTCGAACAGCGGATCGCCCAACGCCACCACACGTCCCGTGCTCGTGTGCATGTTCTGCAGAAGACCGGCGCGTGGCGCCGCCATCGTGACCGCATTCAATTCATCGTTCGAAGAGGCGATGCCGCTTTCGAGAACGGAGTACTGACTGTTCGTGGGCGGCTGGAGCGCCTCGGCTGCCTTGAGATATCTCTCCGCCGCATCGCGTTCCGCGACCGACATCTCGCCGCGCGCGTGCATGGTGCGTGCGTGTTCGGCGCGCGTCGCGGGCCAGCTTGATCTGCTCGTCGACGATGCGCGCATCGGTGCGGAGCCGGAGCACATCCACATCGGCCGGGAGCGGCTGGACCCGCAAGACCACCGCGCCGGGGGCGAGCTGAGCGCCGGCAAGGGGGATGTCGCCCCTTTCCGGAGGGAGCACAATTCCGGGAAACGGCGCCGACACCGTCATGCTCCGGCCGGGCGGTATGATCACCTCGCCGCCGATGGTCCGTGTACGCTGCACGTTGCGACGCTCGATCGTGGCGAGTTCGACGCCGAGCCGGACTTCGGCTTCGGGTGTCAGTGTGACCGTCGTCAGGCTGCCTTCGGGCCTCGCGTTCGTCACCTGCGACGGAGTCTGGCCGGCGGGAATTGGAGGAGCGCCCGGGGACGGTGCGCTCGCGACTTCAGCGGGCCAATTCACGATGACAACCGCCGTCAGCATCGTGGCCGCAACCGCAGCCACGATGCGAACGTGCCAAAACCGCATGGCATCCTCCTGCGGACGCGCGCAAAAACCACCGGACGAAAAGCGCGCCTGCGTTGTCGCGATCTTGGAAGAAGCCGGGTTATCGCGGGATTATGAGATGATTGGCGTTTTGTAATCTTGCACTGGTGGTACTGGGGACCTGCCAAGGAACGGCTATAATCGGCCAGTGGCCGAGTGCGTGCATTCAGCGATCATGCGAATTTTACTTGTCGAGGATGACCGGGAGACGTCCGCGTATCTGCGGGCGGGACTTCAAGAGGAGGGGTTTCTGGTCGCCTGTGCGTTCGACGGCCGCGAGGGCCTTTTTTTGGCCAGCAGCTCCGATTTCGATCTCCTGATCGTGGACCGCATGCTGCCGCAGCTCGACGGATTGTCGCTGGTTCGCACCCTGCGCGCGGGCAAGATCGCAACGCCGGTGCTTTTTCTCACGACGATGTCCGGTGTGGACGACCGGGTCACCGGTCTGAACGCGGGCGGCGACGACTATCTGGTCAAGCCGTTCGCGTTCTCCGAGCTGGTCGCGCGTGTCAAAGCCCTATCGCGCCGGCCACGCGGACTGACCGAGCAGACCTCGTTCCGCGTGGCCGACCTCGAGCTCGATCTGGTCACGCGTTCGGTGAAACGCGGCGGCACGGAGATCACTCTCCAACCCCGGGAATTCCGTCTGCTCGAGTATCTGATGCGTCATGCTGGCGAAGTCGTGACACGCACGATGCTGCTCGAGAAGGTATGGGACTACCACTTCGACCCGCAGACCAACGTCGTCGAATCCCAATTGAGCCGGCTGCGCAACAAGATCGACAGGGGATTTCCCCATGAGCTCATCCACACAATACGCGGCGCCGGGTACACGCTTCGACCGCCGTCCTAGATTTACCAGCACGGCGAGCTTCCGGCTGACATTGTTCCATGCAGGCCTGTTTGCCGTGGCCGGGCTTTTGCTGTTCGGCATGATCTACTGGGCGGCGACGGATTTCGCCGCGCAGGACGAGGCCAAGGAACTCGAGCTCGAGGTGGCGCTCATCGAGGATGAGATGCGGCTGCTTGGCGCCGACCGCCTGCGCCGAGATCGTCGATACGCACCTTCAGCGCCGTCAGGACGTGCGCGCCATCTATCTGTTGCAGGATGCCGATGGACGGAAAATCACCGGCAATATCGATGCACGCGAGCCTGTTGTCGGCCCGACGACTGTGGCCGCGGATTTCGACGGCGAGACTCTGCAACGTGCGCGCTCATGGACACTTCCTTCCGAACGGGCAGTACATCCTGCTCGGCCAGGATGCCCACATCCTGCGCGAAATGGAGGAGACGCTGCTGCAGTCCTTTGGTGCCGGGCTCGTCTTCGTGCTTCTCGCGATGATCTTGGGCGGCGCGTATATCGGCGCGCGCTATGTCGCGCGGGTGGGGCAGATCAGCCGGACCGCGCGCGCGATCGTGCGCGGCGACATGGCAAGCCGCGCGATGATCACGGGCCGAGGCGACGAATTCGACGACCTCGCCATGAGCCTGAACGCGATGCTCGACCGCATCGACGAGCTGATGCGCTCGATGCGGCAGATATCGAACGACGTGGCCCACGATCTCCGGACGCCGTTGACGCGGCTGCGCCAGCGGCTCGAACTTGCGCAGCGGCGCGCGGATTCGGTCGAGGACTATCGAGGCGCCATTGGTGGGGCGATGCGCGACGTCGACTCCATCCTGGAGACGTTCGGTGCGCTCCTGCGCATCGCGCAGATCGAGGCCGGCGAGCAGGCAATGCCAACGGCTCCGATCGATCTCTCCGCCCTTGTCCGCACGGTCGCCGACGATTTCGCGCCCGCGGCAGAGGATCAAGGCCACGTGCTGACGGCCGACATCGAACGGGGCATTGCCATCGAAGGCGATCAGCGTCTCATCACCCAACTCCTGGTCAATTTGGTGGACAACTCGATCCGGCACACGCCCGCAGGCACCCGCATCGCACTGCTCGCACGACAAGATGGCGATCGCCCGGTTCTCGCAGTCGCCGACAGCGGACCGGGCATCCCCGCCGCGGAAATGGCGAATGTGTTGAAGCCGTTCTACCGGCTCGAGACGAGCCGCACGACTGAAGGCAGCGGACTGGGGTTGAACCTCGTCGCGGCGATTGCCAAGCAACATCGCGCGGAGCTGAGGCTCACGTCCCTCGAACCCGGCCTGATGGTCGAAGTTGTGTTCCCGAAGAAAACGTCACCTACCGCCGCAATGTCGTCCGCTGGTCTCGGCAACGCACGGCCAAGCCTGTGATTCCGGCGCGTCGTGACGCAGGAACGAGGGGCCGTTGCAGGAGTTCTCCTTGCTTGGGAGGGTTAACCTCAAGGAGGTAGAGCCCATGCGTTCCATGATTGTCATTGCAGCTATTGCCAGTCTTGCGGTTGGAACGGCGTTTGCCCAACCCGCGGGGAAACAGGCCGGCCGCCGCTCAGACCAAGCCGGCCACACCGAGCACCCGCACCAGCGCCGCAGCCATGACCGAAACGCAAGCCAAGGCGCGGATCGAAGCCCAAGGCTATGCGAATGTGTCCGAGCTCAAGAAGGATGCTCAGGGAGAATGGACCGCGAAGGCCATGAAGGACGGCAAGTCCCATCAGTTGGGTCTCGATACGCGCGGTCAGATCACTCAGCGCAATTGATGTCGGGTGAAGGACGCGGGTCACGCCTGTGGCGTGGCCCGCTTTTTTTGTGACAACGGCGTGTGAGCGGTGGATCCAGCTTGTGCGTGGGTCCCCTTCCGCGCGCGCGCATGGTTCGAGGCTCCGCTAAGTCCAGCGTACTCCGCTGGACTTAACTCCGCACCTCACCATGACGGCGCGCTCGCCGGGGATGACGATGTTGGTTTGGCCATGCTCGGGCCGCGACAGCTCCGCTGTCGCAAAGTGGCCCTCGACCCCACAAAGGGGGGAAGGTAGAAAAATAGATAGAGACGCCAGACGACGAGTTGCTTCTGGTAACGACGAAGCGGCTGCTCTCGTCTCAAAAGATGAAGTCTGAGGCCGTCAGGGCGGCGTAGAACTCGGGATCGTCGCGCTGCCTCATCAGGAGGCGAGCCGTGCGCCATATGTCGTTTTCTTGCATTTACGGTTCTGCCAGCACGTCGTAGCGCCTTCCGCTCTCATCGCGGCATTGGCCAACGCCGGAAATGTTCGGACTAATGCGTCGCCCGCGGATTGAGTAGCGGAGCCCGCAATCCAGGCTCTTGCCCGAAGGGCTCCAAAGTTTTGCCCACGCCAGACCCAGGACAGCCGGGTCACGTTCGTCGTCGATTGGAGGACGCACCGATGAAAAGGTGCCCAGGTAGAGTTCTCCGCGCAGAGGAATAGTCATCGGTCCCGAGTGGTACCGGACATCTAGGGTGGCCATCCCCATCTGCCCGTCGATCCGATCGGTAACGGTTAGGTTCAGGGGAATGGCGCAGCTGGCGAGTGAGACAGCTAACAACAACGGAGCGACCACCTGGATACGCTTCACATAAGCCCCCACGTGCAGCTCCCGTCCTGGAATCCCTATGAGCGTAGCACGGGTGCAACGCTCCTGGCCCAGCGGTGGCGTTATGGCAGGAGTCGACGCCAAATTATCAGCAACCGCTGCGTTCCGTAGGTCTAAAGGGCAACGAAGTTCCGGAGCGGACCAGGCAACGCTAACGGCGCATGATCGTTCTTACACCCCGAGCGGGCAGCCTTGGTCTTATCTGACACCCCTCGACAGGGATCCTGGGTGAGCCCGCTCAACACGGAGTCAACCGTGGGTGAAAAACTAAGGGCTGGGGACCGAAAAAGCCCCAGTCCTTTTTTCGACAGGGCGGAAGGCCAAGCCGCGTTCGTGGAGGCAGTCTAGCGACCTATCGGCCAAACCTCCCGCCTCTGAGATCTGCGGCCGCTTCGATGCACTCGTCGCACATACCGCGTCATGCGATGAGAGTAACGACCTCGCGCTCCGACTTTCGGCATGACCGGCAACGGATGAGCTGCTTCGGCGGCGCGTTCTTCGCTTCCTCGAACTTCCGCACGAGTTCGGCGCGCTCAGCTTCTCGTTTTGAAGGGTCGCCCATAGCCAGCTATTGCTGGCTGTCGCCTCTCGCTCAAGCTGATCTACCACTTGAGGCCGAGTCTCGGGGAATGAGCCCGGCGCGTATGGTCGCAACGGGGCTCAGAGCGCGGGGCGAAAGAGGAGTAAAATACCCGCGCGAGCCTTCAACGTACGATCTTTCGTGCCGTTCCGTAGGTATTAAGGGCAACGCAAGCAGCGCAACGCTGGAAGCAATCGGATCGTTTTCACATGCGAGCGTGGCTGCCCGGGTCTTCTTTCAGTTGCCCCCCTCGACGGCTGATTCGGGTGGCCCCGCTCATCTCGGACAGGATGCTCGCACGGGAGGCGTTGAAATCATGTCTGAACTCGCCGCTCTTTGCGGCTTCCTCGCTGTCATGGCTTTTGGCGTTGTGTCGTGGTTTCTCGATTGGGTGACGAGACGAGCATCACGCTCTCCAACTCAACCACAGGCTCCTAATTCACCGTCTCACGCGTCGCGGAAAGCTCCGGATTCGAAGTCACGCAGGTCTCGCGCATCTGCTGGATGAGTAGCTGACGTGTTCGTGGAGTTTGCGATGGTGCCCAGGGTCCGACACTTGCGACTGCGATCCGCACCCCAGGCTCCCCGCGAGGTCTTCGCGGGAACGTAATCGTAGGTCGGCGACTGTCGCGTCGCTCGTGACCTATTGTGGACAATGACAAAGGCGAACCGAGATGGGGCGCTAACACTGGACTTAGGTCCTATCAAGGCCTGGCATCAACCGCCTGCTAAGCTAAAGCCGTCTTCTTCGGGTGGCTCGAAGGGGCGGAGGAGGGGTGAGGGCCCCTCCTCCAGCAGACCGACTATGGCAAACATCGGCAGCTCGGCGGAACCCAGGGACGTGAAGGGGACACTGGGAAGCCGCCACGCTAATCACTGCAGCAAAGAGGAACGATCGGCCACGGACAATTTTGGGAATGAAGCGCCAAAAGTCAGCAACCGAAAGTAGCGATCCGCTCCCAAGATCGGTTGTGCAGACGAACGAAAAGGGCGAGCCCGTCGCCGAGCCCCCCTGTGCAAATCGGTGCAGCGCATGAAACGCGCCCTCAGAAGCCCGCCCGCTTGATAATTAGTCCCGGAATCTTCGACACGTTGACCGCTAAGTCTTTCAAAGCCTCAATCGTCCCTGTGATCGTGACCTTGGGGCCGGATTTCCTTGCCTTCCGCCCATTCGACTTCTTCGCCTTGGATTTCTTCTTCGCTGCCATCAACGCCTCCAGCCATCGTATCTCTCGAAATAGACAACGCAACGGGCGGAATAATGGAGCACTCAAGCTGAAGTTTCTTTCCCCGGTCCCGATCCATGCGCGATCTGCTCCGATGAAAACCGACCATCCAACCAAAAAGAGAAGCGAGTGGCTTCCGCAGAAACCACCCGCCCCATACCGCGCACGAGGCGCTACCGCGCGATCAACAACGTCGCGTCATCGATCCGAGCTCCGCCAAGGCGCGGATCGAAGCCCAAGGCTATGCGAATGTGTCCAAGCTCAAGAAGGACGCTCAGGGAATTGGAGCGCGAAGGCGATGAAGGACGGCAAGTCCCATCAGTTGAGCCTCGATACGCGGGGTCAGCTCACTCAGCGCAATTGATGTCGGGTGAAGGACGCGGGTCGCGCTCAGGCGTGGCCCGCTTTTTTCGTGGGACGCGCCGTTTGTCGTGCGCCGCGTCATCAAGCGGTGGCCTCCCCGCAAGGGGAAGTGGATTGGCGATATGCCGGAGGGGGCGGCGCGGCCCCCCTTCCGGCCGCCCAAGCGGTGCTTCGCACCGCGCGGCCACCTTCCCCCACGAGGGGGGAAGGAAGAGAGACTTGGAGCTCGTTGCGCAGCTCCTGTCGTGTACGGCGCTGCTGTCGTCTCAGACAAAGATGAAGTCTGAGGCCGTCAGCGGATCGGTGAAGCCAATGAAGGGTGACGCTGTCGCCGTCGGCGGCGTCGCCGAACACGATCTCGGTGTCAGTGTCGAAGATCACTTCGTATATGCAGATCGGGATCGTCGATCCCGCTGAAGCCGTAGGCGCTGACATCGATCTTGTCGTGATCCGGTTTGGCGGAAATCGCCAATATAGTCGGTGTTGTTATCCAGTCCGAAGACAAAAACGTCAGAACCGGTGATGATAGTGGCGTCTATCACCTGGCCATCGCCGTACATTTGTTCGAAGCCATGTCCGCTGACCAGCACGTCATCGCCGCCAACGGCATGGTCGTACATTTCGGCGCCGTCACCATGCATAACGGTAAAACCGGTGCTTACACTGATGATGAGGTCATTGCCGCCGACGGCGTGGTCATACATAGAAACCGCATCGCCGTCCAACTGGTCGAAGAAAGCTTCCATCACCGCCGATCAGCACGTCATCGCCGCCACGGGAGCGGTCATACATCTCGAAGGCGTCGCCGTTCAGAAGACTCCCCGGGTTGCCCGTGCCGGCGATCAGCACGTCGTTGCCGCCACGGGAGCGATCATGCATGTCGAAGGCATCGCCGTTGTGCACGTCGATAATGTCCAGATTGTCGCTTCCGAACCAAATGTCATGGGTGCCTTTCTGCTTGCCGGACAGAGATCCGGTCTGGGTGCTCGGTATCAGAGCCATCGGAGTCTCCCTTGGATGGGTTGGGGGTGAGCATTCGGCACGGGTGTTAGATCACGGCCCGTTCCGCAAGGCCTGAAAGCTTCCCGAAAATTGGGCGAAATTGCCGTCGCGCCGAGGCCCCCCTTCCGCCCCACATGCGCGCCGCCGCGGTGGAACCAGATGGGCCTGCTGCGACTTCAACCTCATAGAGGCGCGGGCTGCGTGCTCCGGATCGGAGCGTAACCTAGGCCGCAACGGAACAGGACTTGGCGCATGAGCGATCCGCGAAGCCGGCCGCAGAACCGGCTTTTGCTTGCCCTGCCCTCCGGCGATCTCCACCGCCTTATGCCGGAGCTCGAACCGATTCCGTGCGAACGCGAACAGGTGCTGCTGGACGCCGACAGCTCGCTCGACGCGGTCTTCTTTCCCGACAAGGGCGTCGTTTCGGTCGTCGCGGTTTACGACGACGGCGGCATCATCGAGATGGCCACGATCGGGCGGGAGGGTTGCACGGGCTTCCAGGCCGCATTCAATGCGAAGCGCTCATCCGTCCGGTTTCTCGTCCAGGTCCCCGGGAGCGCGAGGAAAATGTCGCGCGCGACGTTCATGGGGGCGATGGGCTCCATGCCGTCCTTCAAGACGCTCATTTTCTGCTACGTGCAGGCCTTCCAGGAGCAGGTCCTGGTGTCGGGCGCGTGCAACGGCGCGCACAGCGTCAAGGAAAGGCTGGCCCGCTGGCTGCTGATGATGCGTGACCGCGATGACGACGACGAGCTGCGCATCACTCAGAGCTTGCTGGCGGAAATGCTTGGCGTTCATCGGCCAACGATCACGAAGATCGCACGCGAGCTGGAACGTGCAGGCTTGATCGCGTGCGGCCGATCCCAAGTGACGATTCTCGATCGCCAGGGTCTCGAGGAGACATCGTGCGAGTGCTATCGGCTGGTGCGCATGCGCGTCGCTTCTCACCTTCCCAAGACCTATCCCCAGGCGGTCGAGCTGCGAGCAAAGCAGGGACTGCGCCCGAAACGGCCCAGCTGACGGGCTGTGGATAACTCTCGCGAGACCGTAGTTGTACGAGGTGCGCCATCCATCCGAATTTTGTTAGGCATTTTCGAGCAACGCGCTTCAAGGGGGGCGTTGAGGGAAAGGCCCGCTTCGGTATCTCCGGCGGGCTTTTTCTTTTGGGACAATGAGGTTGGCTCGCGCGTTGTTCTCAGTGAGCGGGCGCCCGGCTCTTAACAGCCCCCTTTGAGCGGAGTTGGGTGTCCCGCTCACCCGAAACCGGCATCCGTTCACCGGTTGGCGTGAGATTCCTAACGCTCAGCGCTCAAACCAAGCGCGATGTAGGCGAACCCGCTCAGCGCAATCACGAGGCTGGAAAAGGACGCGGCGCCCTCGGCAAACACAGGATCGCCGATGCTCGCGCCCATCAAAACCACCGAGACGAAGAAGGTCACGAGCGAAAAGGCAAGACCCGTTCGCGCAATGCCGCGCAGCCGTTCGACCCGTAACCCTTCGTCCAATCGGAGACTCCAACTTCATGTGCTTCTCGCGAGCGGTTCTCGTGAAACAACGTTCCGGCCAGTCGTGTGTTCTCGCGGTTGGATCAGGGGGATATTCGGAGCAGCGCCAATCGGGTTCGAAGATCGAACAGTCACAGCTCTTGCATCGTTCGAACACGTCGTCGCGCCTGACGAACACGCGCTGACCACAGCACAGGCAGCGATAGGCTCCGGCTTTGTCCGCGATGTCTCCCGCTGTCGCGCGCATGGCGACCTCCGTGTCGATCCCTCCATCTCCCATCCATGGAGAGGAAACGTGCGAGGAGTTTGATGTTTCCGGACGGACGGCTGGTCTCGACGCTACAAAGGGAGGAATAAAAAGGTGCGGCGGTCCGCTTGTGCAGGACGGGACGACTTTCCGTCACGCTGAAGCAGCCCCCCTTCCGCCCACATGCGCGCCGCTTCGCGGCGCTGTGGGCAGCTCGGGCCTGCAACAGCTCCGCTGTTGCTGATCGGCCCTCGACCCCACGGAGGGGGAAGGTAAGAAGGATACGGTGCAGCTCCGATGAGCCTCAGCTACTTCGTGTACTTCGTCACGCCGCGGAGGTTGGCTTCGGCGGTGTAGAGGTTGCCGGCGGCATCGATCGCGATGCCCTCGCCCATTGCGCCGTCGGGTGCGTCGGTTTTGTGCGCGGGGACGTAGCCGGTCACCTTGCCGTCCTTGAGGCTGCCGATGCGGACGCCGCGCTGCCAGCCGGGATGCCGCGCCTTGTCGGATTCGGAATTGGCGGTGTAGATCACATCGTTCGCATCGATCGCGAGCCCGCTGCCGCGGCCGAACTCCGGATACTGGGCGATGAACTGGCCCTGCTTGGTCAGCACCTGGACGCGGTGATTGTGGCGGTCCATCACGATCAGGCGCCCTTGCGAATCGAACTCGAGCGCGTGCGGCGTGCGGAATTCGCCGGGGCCCTGGCCCGCCTTGCCGATGGAGCGCAGGAACTTGCCGGTGCGGTCGAACACCGAGATGCGGCCGACGAGAGCGGGATCCTCGACGTCGGTGTGGCTCTCGGCGACGTAGATGTCGCCGTTGGCGGGATCGGTGACGACGTCGGTGGGCTCGGTCAGCGCTTCGGGCGGATTGCCCTTCACGCCGGGCTTGCCGAGCGTCAGCAGCACTTGACCGGTCGGGCTGAACTTGATGACGGCGCTGCCCTTGTTGGCGGCGCCCTTGCCGATCTCATCGGCGGTCGGCGCGCGCGAGTCGGCGACATAGACGTTGCCGTCGCGATCGACATGGATGCCGTGCGGCCACACGAACAGGCCGCCGCCGAAGCTGCGGACTTCCTTGCCGGACGCGTCGAAGAGGTGGACGGGGTTCGCGTTGGTGTTGACGCAGCCGGGCGAGGTGCCGGGCGAGCAGCGCTCGACCGCCCAGACGGACTTGCCGTCCTTGTCGATGGCGACGCCGTTCGAGCCGCCCCAGGGGCGCATCTCTTTGGTGAACTGGGCCCAATCGCGCTGGACCTTGTACGGATTGGCGCCGGTGTTGACGGGTGTGAGGGTGCGGTTCTGCGCCGTGCCCGAGGGCTCGGCCGCCTGGCCTGCGATCACGGCCACCGACACGATCAGGGCCGCAGCAAACGGCGCTCTGGCGAAAGCGGACATCGACATCGGGCGTGCTCCTTCTGGCGTTTTGGCGTTCCGGGGTGGAGGCTACCACACCGGGAACGGGGGCCAGAACAGGGGAGAGCGGCAGGCTCAAGAAGTTATGACGCGGGCGGGCGCGGGGCTATTTCGCGAGGGCGAGGTTGAGCTCGTCGCGGCGTTCGGGCGGCATCTTGGATTTGGGGTCGTCCTTCTGGCGTTTCGCGGTCGAGAGCGCCTTGCGGACGTGCTGGTCGAGCTCGGCATCGGGGAGCGGGCCCGCTTCGGGAACGAAGTCGACCGCCTTGCGCACGAAGGCGAAGAAGGACGGCGTGGGGGCGGGTTTGGCCTCATCCTTGGCGAGGACGGACTGGTTCGCGGCGCGCGCGTATTGCACGGCGAGCTCGACGATCAGATTGGCGATGTCGGTCTTTTCCTTCTTGGCCTGGCTGGTGCGGGCCCAGAAGAGCGCCCACTCGATCCGGTGACGCGAGTCTTCGTCGAGCGTGAAGCCGGCGATGCCGGTTGCGCGCTCGAGCGCGCTCGAAGCCTAAGGCGTCGATGGATTTGGCGTCTTCGGCGGGACCTTCGCTCATGCCGGCACTCGCTCCGTGTCGATTTCGGTGAACGTCGCATCGTTGTAGCGCGGGCCGCTCACCGTCTTCGCGTTGATGAGGGTGTTGAGCCGCGCGATGGTTTCGGCGGAGAGGCGGATGTCGACCGCGCGGGCGTTCTCTTCCAGATGGTCGAGCCGCGTGGTGCCCGGGATCGGGACGATGTACGTCGCGCTGGGCGAGGAGCCAGGCGAGCGCGAGCTGGGCCGGCGTGCAGTCGTTCTCGCGCGCGATGGCGGTGAAGCCGTCGAGCAGCTTCAGATTGCGCGCGAAGTTCTCGCCCTGGAAGCGCGGCATCGCGAGGCGGATGTCCTTGGGCGGCAGCGCGGCGAGGTCGCGCACGCCGTTCGCGAGGAAGCCGCGCGCGACCGGGCTGAACGCGACGAAGGCGATGTTCAGTTGCTCTGCAGGCATCGAGCACGGCGACCTCGGCGTCGCGCGTCCAGAGCGAGTATTCGGTCTGGAGGGCGGTGATCGGATGGATCGCGTGGGCTTTGCGCAGCGTGGCGGCGGAGACCTCGGAGATGCCGAGGGTGCGGACCTTGCCGGCTTTGACGAGGTCGGCCATCGCGCCCATGCTGTCTTCGACGGGGACGCGCTTGTCCCAGCGGTGCAGGTAGTAGAGATCGATCACGTCGGTCTGAAGGCGGATCAGCGCGTCGTCGCAGGTCTTCTTGAGCAGATCGGGACGGCCGTTCACTTCGCGCACGCCCTGATCGTTCTTGAACATGCCGGCTTTGCTCGCGAGCACGATGTCGCGGCGGCGGTCCTTCAGCACGTTGCCGAGCAGCGTCTCGTTGGCGCCGAAGCCGTATTGCGCGGCGGTGTCGAAGAAATTGTAGCCGAGGTCGAGCGCGCGGCGGAGCACGGTTGCGGCGGTCGCGGGATCGGGCGGCGAGCCGTAGGCGTGGCTCAGCGTCATGCAGCCGAGGCCGAGCGAAGAGACGGAGAAGGGGCCGAGTTTGCGGTGCTGCATCACACGACGCATTCGCGTTTGGGGTCGATCATCTTTTCGATCTTGCCCATCACGCGCATGCAGGGAAGCACCTGCTCGACCGATGAGTTCGGCTGGCGCTTTTCCCTGATGGCGGCGATGAACTCGCGGTCTTCGAGCTCGATGCCGTCCATCGACACGTCGACCTTGGAGAGATCGATCGGGTTCTTCTTGCCGTCGACGAGATCGTCGTAATAGGCCTGATACGTGCCGTTGTCGCAGATGTAGCGGAAGAACGAGCCGATCGGGCCATCGTTGTTGAACGAGAGCGACAGCGTGAGGATCGCGCCGGACGGCACTTTCATCACGATGCCCATGTCCATCGCGATGCCGAGCGTGGGATGGCGCGGGCCCTGGACGGCGTAGCATTCCGACGTGGTTTCGCCGGTCTGATAGTGGAAGAGATCGATCGTGTGGGCCGCGTGGTGCCACAGGAGATGATCGGTCCAGCTGCGCGCCTTGCCCGCGGCGTTCATGTTGGTGCGGCGGAAGAAATAGGTCTGCACGTCCATCTGCTGGATCTTGAGCTCGCCCTTTTGGATGCGCTTGTGGACCCATTGATGGCTGGGGTTGAAGCGGCGCACGTGGCCGGCCATCGCCATGACGCCGGTCTCTTTCGAGATCTTCGCGAGCGCTTCGGCGTCTTCGACGTTGTCGGCGATCGGGATTTCGATCAGCACCGCTTGGCCTGCGCGCATCACCTGCTCGCCCTGCGCGCGGTGCATCTGCGTGGGGGTGGCGAGGATCACGGCGTCGGCGCGCTTGATGCCTTCGGCGAGGTCGT
This sequence comes from uncultured Alphaproteobacteria bacterium, assembly GCA_963708555.1. Lineage (GTDB taxonomy): Bacteria > Pseudomonadota > Alphaproteobacteria > Micropepsales > Micropepsaceae > CAIYRG01. Next base: position 189,801 of record CAVPTF010000016.1, read on the forward strand.
GGCCCCAATGGGGCACGCCGTATTTCTTCGCCACTTCCTCGGTGCCGGCGGGATTGCCGCCGATGAGGGAGGAGATCTCGACGCCCTGGATCCGCTTCAACGCATCGAGATGTTTCTGACCGAAGGCGCCCTGGCCGGCCACGCAGATTTTCATCGGCTGTTCCTATGCTTTGGTGTTTTCCAGAATGATGTGGCCGAGCGCGGTGTTCGACGCCGGCACGTGATAGAAGCGATAGACTTCCTTCACCTCGTCATCAAGCGCGCCGCGCATGATGAGCCACATCACCATTTCGATACCTTCGGAACCCGTGTCGCGCAGGTATTCGAGATGCGGGATGCGGACATTCGCCTGCGGGTCCTTGGTGAGGTTGTCCAGGAAGCGCTTGTCGAACTCCTTGTTGATGAGGCCGGCGCGCGGGCCCTGCAATTGATGCGACATGCCGCCGGTGCCGAAGATGACGACGCGCAGGTTCTTGTCGTAGGAGGCGATCGCCTTGCGGATCGCCTTGCCCAGCATGTAGCAGCGGTTGCCGGTCGGGACCGGATAGACGACGACGTTGACCGCGAGCGGGATGACCGGGCACGGCCATTCGGACGGCTGGCCGAACATCAGCGTGAGCGGGACGGTGAGGCCGTGATCGACCTCCATCTTGTTGACGATGGTGATGTCGAACTCGTCGAGCACGAGCGATTGGACGAGATGCGAGGCGAGCTCCGGATGACCTTTCACCGGCGGAACCTTGCGCGGGCCCCAGCCTTCGTCGGCGATCGGGAATTCGGCCGCGCAGCCGATGGCGAAGGTGGGCACGATCTCGAGCGAGAACGCCGACATGTGGTCGTTGTAGACGACGATGCAGACGTCGGGCTTGACCTTGGCGATCCATTCCTTGGAGCGCTCGAAGCCCTTGAACACCGGCTGCCAGTACGGCTCTTCGGTCTTCTTGTTGTCCCACGCGGCGCCGATCGCCGGGATATGCGAGGTCGCGACGCCTGCTACGATTCTAGCCACGGTTCTTCCATTCCGATTTGCTGCGGTTGCCCTCGGGCGAGCGGCCGCCCTTGAGCATCATGTCCGCGTATTCCTGTTGGGTCTTGCCCGTCATCATCGCGGCGATCTGCTGGAACGAGAGGCCGTCGGTCGCGGCGAGCTTCGCGGTGAAATAGATGTTGCCGCCGAGCTGGAGCATCTCGTTCCAGTCGCGCTTCAGGATCGCCTGCTTCTGCGCTTCGGTCATCGGCCAGTTGTCGAGATAGGCGCGCTCGTCCTTCTTGAAGGCCGCGCGGTTCTCGGCCTTCATCAGCGACATGCAGAACATGTTGAGGTGGTAGCCCTTGCGCGCCTGATCGGCGTCGAAGACCACGGTGCCGGGAAGGTCGTCATATTCCTTGGGTAGAGCCATCGTGCTGCTCGCTAAGTCCAATAGAGCCGCGTGGGGTTGTCGACGAGGAGCGCCTTCTGGAGGGCGGGCGTGCGCGCGATCTTCGGGATCACGTCGACCAGGATGCCGTCATCGGGCGCTTCGACCGGCATGTTCGGATGCGGCCAGTCCGTGCCCCACAATACGCGGTCCGGGTAGCGCTCGACCAGCGTGCGCGCGAACGGGACGACGTCGTCGTAAGGCGCGCCCGCGACGGTGAGGCGCTCGGGGCAGCTCACCTTGCTCCAGATGTTCGCGTGCTTGTCGAGCAGGTTCAGGTAGCGCTTGAACTCCGGGTGATCGAGGCCCTTCTTCACGTCGGGCCGGCCCATGTGATCGACCACGATTGCGGTGGGCAGCGCGGTGAAAAAGGATTCGAGCTCCGGCAGGTCGGGCATCTCGAAATAGACGACGATGTGCCAGCCCAAGCGGCGCGATGCGCGCGGCGATGCGCTCGAGCACGTCGCGCGGCGTGAAATCGACGAGGCGCTTGACGAAGTTGAAGCGCACGCCTTTGACGCCGGCCGTGTCCATCTCCTTCAGCTCGCGGTCGGAGATGTCTTCGCCGATCACCGCGATGCCGCGCGCCTTGTCGTTGGAATTGACGAGCGCGTCGATCAGCGCGGCGTTGTCCTTGCCGTGGCAGCTCGCCTGGACGATGACGTTCTTGTCGAAGCCGAGATAGTCGCGGAGCTGAAACAGCTTCTCCTTCGGCGCATCGACCGGCGTGTATTTGCGCTCGGGCGCATAGGGGAAGCGGCTCGCGGGACCGAAGACGTGGCAATGCGCATCGACCGCGCCCGCCGGAACCTTGAAGCGCGGCTTCGACGGGTTCGGATGGAACGGAATGTAAGGCGGGTTGGCGGTCTTGTTCACCGGGTTCCCCGCGTGGGTCTCGTCTTTTCGAGCTTGCCTTTGAGGCGCGGGAAGACCTTCAGCGCGTTGCCCTCGAAGATCTTCTGCTTGTCCGCGGCGCTGAGCGAGGACGCGTCGATGTAGCGCCTGGTGTCGTCATAGGGGGAGCCGGTCGTCGGATCGTTGCCTTTGACCGCGCCGAGCATCTCGGAGGCGAAGAGGATGTTGTCCGCCGGCACGAGCTTCACGAGCAGGTCGATGCCCGGCTGATGATAGACGCAGGTGTCGAAGAACACGTTGTTGCGCATCATCTCGTCGAGCGGCGGACGGTTGAGGTTCTGCGCGAGCCCGCGATAGCGGCCCCAGTGATACGGCGCCGCGCCGCCGCCATGCGGAACGATCAGCCGGAGCTTCGGGAAGTCCTTGAACAGATCGCCGGTGATGAACTGCATGAACGCGGTGGTGTCGGCGTTGATGTAGTGCGCGCCCGTCGTGTGGAACGCAGGATTGCACGACGCGCTGACATGGACCATGGCCGGCACGTCGAGCTCGATCAGCGCCTCGTAGAACTTGTACCAGTGGCGGTCGGTCAGAGGCGGCGCGGTCCAGCTGCCGCCGGAGGGATCGGGGTTCAGATTGCAGCCGACGAAGCCGAGCTCGTTCACGCAGCGCTTGAGCTCCTCGATGCAATTGTCGGGCGCCACGCCCGGCGTTTGGGGCAGCTGGCAGACGCCGATGAAATTGTCGGGGAACAGCGTGCAGACGCGGTGGATGCAGTCGTTCGACGCGCGCGACCATTCGAGGCTGACCTTGCCGTCGCCGATGTGATGGCCCATGCCCGAGGCGCGCGGCGAGAACAGCGTGAGCGCGGTGCCGCGCTCGCGCTGGATGCGGAGCTGGTTGCCCTCGACGCTTTCGCGGAATTCGTCGTCGCTGATCTTGACCGAGCCGAACGAAGGAAGCCCCTGCTTGTCCTTGATCGCGGCGATCTGCTTCTGACGGAACTCCATCAGCGGCTTGGGTTCGGTGGTGTAATGGCCGTGGCAGTCGATGATCATGGCTCTACCTTGTTGCTCAATCGGTCAGAACGAACGCCCGTCGACGGGGATTCGCTTGAGCGAGGACCAATCCATATCCGTCAGGCAACGCACATTGACCGCGGCCATTTCGTTGCCCTTGGGATCTTTGCCGTAGGCAAAGGGCTGACAGCCGCAGGTCTTGCAGAATTGATGCGCGATGATGTGCTTGTTGAATTTATAGGCGGTCACGTTGTCTGCGCCCTTGACCAGCGTGAATTGCGCGCGCGGCACGAACCAGAGCAGGAACCCTTTGCGGCTGCAGTGCGAGCAGTTGCACTCCATGACCTGTTGAGGATCGCCTTCGACCTCGAAGGAGACTTGTCCGCAGTGGCAGCTTCCGGTGTGCGACATCGTCTATTCCGCCGCGCGACGCGGCGCCTCCATCTGAGCGCGTATGGCGTCGAGCATGGCGCCGAGGTCCTTTTCGCCGAGCGCGGACTTGAACGCGGCGGCCCAGTCTTCGCGTTCGACGGTCGCACTGGTCATCAAAGGCGCGACGCCGGCTTCGGCGACGGTCTTGGCCGCCTCGCGCATCTCTTCCGCGCGGCGCACGCCGTGCTCGAGCGAGCGCGAGATGAAATAGCGCGCGATCTTCTCCCAATCGCCCGCGGGGAGAAGATCGGAGAGCGAATCCAGCACCGGCTTCTCGACGCCGTAGCGGCGCGCGGCGAGCATGGATTCGGTGAGCAGCGCCTCGACGCCCTTGATGATGACGCTGCGGCACATCTTGACGGCGGCGGCCTGCCCGAGCGTCGTCGGAGAAGACCTTCGCGCTGAAGCCGAGCGGTGCGGCACGTTCGAGGAACGCGGCGGCATGAGCACCGCCGAGCAGCATCGGCGACGCGATGCCGCCGCGGATGGATCGGCGTCATCACCGCGGCTTCGACATAGCGGCCGCCGGCATCGTCGATGATGCGCGCGCAAGTGCTCTTGGTCGCGGGCGACACCGAGTTGAGATCGACATAGAACGCGCCGCGCGGGATGCCCGATGTCACGCTGCGCGCGGCGTCGACATCGGAGGCGGCGGTCACCGCGCTGACGATCAGCTCCGCGTTCGCGATGGCATCGGATGCGCTCTTCGCCTTGCGGACGGCGATGGTGCGCACGGCGCGCGACGGCGCGCTGTCGGGCGCGTCGAACAGGATGTCGTAGGCCGAGACTTCAGCGCCCGCCTTGATGAGATCGGCGGCGAGAGTCTGTCCGACCTCGCCAAATCCGATCAGCGCGACGCGGGAGAATGCGGCCATCGTCCGATTCAATTCTCGTCGGGCGGCGCGTCGCTGTATTTCAAGCCGCGCTCGGCGAGCTTCGCCCGCATGTTGTTGACATCGAGGCTGAACTCGCCGCGCAGATAGCGCGTCCGGCTCTTGGCCTCCTTCTCTTCGCGTTCGCGGCTCAGATCGAGCACGTCCGCGGCTTCGCGGCGGCGCACGACAACGACGCCGTCGTCATCGGCGACGATCAGATCGCCGGGATTGATCAGCTGGCCCGCGCACACGATCGGCAAGTTCACGTTGCCGACGGTCTCCTTGACCGTGCCTTGCGCGAACACCGCCTTCGACCACACGGGAAATTTCATCGTGGTGAGCTCGGCCACATCGCGGCAGCCGGCTTCGAGGATCAGGCCCAGCACGCCGTGCGCTCTCAGCTGCGTCGCGATCAGCTCGCCGAAATAGCCGTCCTCGCAAGGCGACGTGGGGGCGGCGACGAGAATGTCGCCTTTGCGGCACTGTTCGACCGCGACGTGCAACATCCAGTTGTCGCCGGGCGCCATCTCGCAGGTGACCGCAGAGCCCACGATATGGGCGGGGCGGTAGATCGGCCGCATATAGGATGCGAGCAGACCCTTGCGCCCCTGCGCTTCATGGACGGTGGCGACGCCCATGGAGCCGTAGCCCTCGACCACTTCGGGGTCCACTCTCTTGATGTTGCGGACGACGAGGCTCACGTCGAAACCTCCTTTTTGTGCAAGGCGTTAGTTCGATCCCGGGCAGGTCTTGCGCGGGATAGGACATTCATAGTGCCGGGGACAGGCAAGCTCAATAGAGTTTCCCGCACAGCGCCAAGCACACGGAAAGCCATGAGCAACCTGACGGTTTCACCGGGCCCGAGCGGCCCGATCGCGGTTCGCATCACGAGCATCTCGCAACTGTTCAATTCGTTCGATCCGTTCCCGTTTCAGGAGCGCGACCTGGACGAAAAGGCCGAGGAATTCATTGTCAGCTGGGCGCGGGAGTTGCCGCGCGACCAACCGATCCATCTCCAGGTGCATATCCCGACGGCGGAATTGGAGAAGCCGGAATGCAAGGATGTGAGCACAGCGTTGCACAAATATTTCGGATATCGCGCAGACGTGACCCAGCGCGATCTCAACGAACTGTTCCGAACCGGACGGCTGTCGCTCGTGATCGGCATGGTGGTGCTCGCGGTGGGGCTTCTCGCCACGCAATTCATCACGAGCGGGCTCGGCGAGGGATCATTGGCGCGATACTTCCAGGAAGGCCTGATCATCCTCGCGTGGGTCGCGAACTGGAAACCGCTCGATATATTCCTCTACGATTGGTGGCCCGTGCTGCGCACGCGCAATCTCTATCGCCGGCTGGCGAAAGCGGACGTGGAGATGCGCCCCTATTGAGTTTGGGTTTTAAGGCGCGCCCGGATATGCAACAATCCCATATCCGTGGCTTCAAGCCCGGGCTTTTCAAACGATATTCATACTGCGTGGGGAGAAGCGATGTTTGCCTTGGATCGAAGCGAATGGCGCAAGCATTCACTACAAGCTCGAGGGAAAGACGGGGCCGACCGTCATCCTGCTGCACGAGATCGGCGGCTCGCTGGATTCGTGGGACGGCATCGTTCCCGAGCTTGCGAAGAAGCTGAAGGTCTTCCGCTATGACCAGCGCGGGTTCGGATTGTCCGAAAAGGTGCGCGCGCAATACAGCATCGAGACGCTGGTGGACGATCTGCAGGCGCTGATCACGGCACTCGACCTGAAGCCGCCGTTCCATGTCGTGTCGCTTGCGGCCTCCAGCATGCAGGCGCTCGAATTCCAGGCGCGCAATCGCGCGGGCGTGGGATCGCTGGTGTTCTGCAATCCGGCGCCCGGCGTCGATCCGGCGCGCGCGGGCGCGCTCGAGAACGTCGCGGCGCTGGCCGAGAAGGACGGCATCAGAGGCGTCCTGCCGCTGATGCTGGACAAGTCGTATCCGCCGTCGCTGTCCGACAAGGAGACCTACGAGAATTATCGCGGGCGCTATATCGCGAACGATCCGGTCGGGTTCGGGCTTGCGTTCCGCATGATGGCGCGGACCAACATGGCGCCGCTGCTCGCGGGCATCACGTGTCCGACGCTCGTGGTCGCGGGCCGGCAGGACGCGATCCGCGCGGTGCCGGTCACGGAAGGCATCGCCAAGCAGATCCCGGGCGCGCAGTTCGAGATCATCGATGCCGGACATTTCATGCCGACGACGTCGCCGGGCGCCCTGCTCGCGCTGCTGAAAGATTTCTGGAAGGTGTGATACGATGAAAGTGAACGCGAACGGCATCAGCTTCAATTGCAGGATCGAGGGCAAGCGCGGCGCGCCGTGGGTGGTGTTCTCGAACTCGCTCGCGACCGATCTTTCGATGTGGGACGACCAGGCGGCCGCACTCGGCGACAAGTTCCAGATCCTGCGCTACGACCAGCGCGGTCACGGCGGCACGGACGCGCCCGAGGGGAAGTACAGCTTCGATCTTCTGGTCGCCGATGTGATCGGTCTGTTCGATGCGCTCGAGATCGAGCGCGCGCATTTCGTCGGACTGTCGATGGGCGGCATGACGGCGGTGGCGTTGGCCGAGAAACATCCCGAGCGTCTGGATCGCGTGGTGCCGTGCGATTGCGGCCCGGCGTCCACGCCGCAATCCGCCCAGCAATGGGAGGAGCGCATCGCGGTCGCGCGCGAGAAGGGGATGGAGGCGCTGGTGGAGCCGACGGTCGGGCGGTGGTTTTCGCCCGAGTTCCTCGCCGCCAACAAAGCGGCGGTGGACAAGGTGCGCGCGATGATCCGGACCACGCCGGTCAACGGCTTTGTCGGCTGCGCGTTTGCGCTCTCCAATTTCGACCTGAGACCGGGGCTTTCGAAGATTACACGGCCGACACAATTCGTCTGCGGCGGCAAGGATGCGGCTCTCGGCGGGACGAAGGCCCTGCACGCGGGCGTTGCGGGCTCGAGCTTTGTCGAGATCGAGGGCGCCGGGCACATTTCCAACGTGGAGACGGCCGGAGATATTTACCAGGGCGCTCAAGGAGTTCCTGGTTTCTCCGCGCTGATCTGACCCAGATCAAGGCGGGTTTGCAAAGTCTCAGGTGAGACTATAATTCCCTGAGACAGAACGCCCTTTTTTTCGAGGAGTAGACCGATGAGCGTCGCGACCAAACCGGCCCACGGGGTCAGCGCGGCCGAGCTGATGGACCAGCTCAACACCGAGACCGCCAAGCTGAACGCCTGGATCCGCACGCAGGCGAATTCGCCGGCGCAGCGGCCCTGGTTCGCGGACACGGGTGGCGCCACCGGCACCGGCAATCTCGCGAAGGGGCGCGTGGCGGCCAACCAGATGAAGATGCAGGCGCATCGCTGGCGCTGGCGCGAGATCAATCCCTATCTGCAGAAGATCGCCGAGATCGCGCGCAACGCGGAAATCAAGCCGCTGGAGACGACCGACCGTCAGGGCATCCTGCTGACCAATCCGGGATTGGGCGGACGGCTGCAGATCACCAACACGATCCGCTGCGCGATCGCGATCTACAATCCCGGCGATATCGCGCCCGCGCATGTGCACAGCCCGAACGCGAGCCGCACGATCCTGTCGGACAAGGGCGGCTATACGAATGTCGAGGGCGAGCGCTGCGAATGCAGGCGCGGCGATATCGTGTTCACGCCGAACGGCACCTGGCACGACCACGGCAATGACGACAAGGATCCGATGATCTGGATCGACATGCTCGATTGGCCGCTGATGGAATATCTCGACTGCGTGTGGGTCGATCAGAACTTCGAAGGCGAAGGCCAGACCAACGAGAAGTCGCAGCCGACGACATTCACCGACGGACACTCGACGCGGCTCTACGGCAACGGCGGCCTGAAGCCGGTGTTCACGTCGAGCCAGCGCGGCTGGGGCCAGATGGCGACGCCGATGTTCCACTACAAGGGCGTGGATGTGCGCGAGGCGCTCGACCGGCTGCGCAAGGAAAAGGGCGATCCGTTCGAAGCGATCAAGCTGCAGTTCGTCAATCCGGTCACCGGCGGGCCGGTCTATCCGACGCTCGATTACAGCGCGCAGCTGATCCGCGCGGGCGAGGAAACCGGGTTCAAGCGCGAGACGTGCTCGACGTTCATCGTGGTGATGGACGGCCAGGGCTTCTCCGAGATCGGCGGCCAGCGCTTCGACTGGGAGAAGAACGACATCATGGCGGTGCCGAACTTCATGTGGCGGCGCCACGTGAACACCGGCAAGAGCGATGCGGTGCTGTACACGGTGTCGGATGCGGCGCTGCTGCGCGCGATCGGCCAGTACCGCGCGCAGGGCAAGGGCGCGAAGGACGAGGTCGTGCAGATCGAGCGGTAGCTCAGCAGCGCCGCCTCGGCACCGGACGCTCCGCACGATTCAGCAGCTGCGTCGGCGAAGTCGTGCACCACCATGCGACGACAGCGTCACGAGATGACCGGAATTGACGGCGCAAATTTGCCCGATCATTGGACTTCGCGATGTCGTACCGGCAATTCTGGAGCCACCACAGAACCGCGATCGACATCGTCAGACCGTACCCGCTCTAGGAGGACTGTTGACGCATCCGTACCAAACGTACCTAGTTCGAACGAACCAGAGCGCCGCAGTGACTGCAGCAACCCGAAATCGCATTGGCTGCTAACACCTACGGTTGCCTTCGATCAGCGCTCGTCCACCACCTTGACGCAGCGTGCCGATTTTGGTGATTTCGACTTCGAGCACGTCGCCGGCTTTCATCCAGACGGGCGGATTGCGCTTGGCGCCGATGCCTTCGGGCGTGCCGGTGGCGATGACGTCGCCGGGCGACAGCTCGGTGAAGGTCGAGCAATAGGCGATCAGCGCCGGCACGTCGTGCATCAGCATGTCGGTGCCGGAGTGCTGCATCTGCTGGCCGTTGAGGCGCGTGGTCAGCGTGAGCTTCGACGGATCGGGGATCTCGTCGGCGGTCACCATCCAGGGGCCGAGCGGGCTCGTGCGCGGGAAGTTCTTGCCGGTGACCAGCGAGACCTTGATGAAGTCGCGCACCGAGCCGTCGCAGAAGCAGGTGTAGCCGGCGACGTGCTTGAGCGCGTCTTGCGCTTTGATCGCGCGGCCGCCCTTGCCGATGATGACGGCGAGCTCGCCCTCGAAATCGAGCTGCTGCGAGGCCTTCGGGCGCCACATGACGCCTTCGTGCTCGCTCAGGCAGTCGGTGAACTTGGTGAAGATGTTCGGCTTCTCGGCGACGGCGCGTGACCGTGCTCGGCCGCGTGCGCGCGGTAATTGATGCCGACGCAGATGATCTTCGCCGGGTTGGTGACGACGGGAAGATATTTGAGCCCGTCGAGCGGCATGTCGGGCTCGGCGCCTTCGGCGAGCTTCATCATCTCGTCGAGCGCATCGTCTTCGGTGAGCGCGTCCTTCAGCGTGCGGCTGCCGCCGCGCAGGCGATCGGAGAGCGTGATGACGCCCATGTCGGTGACGATACCGAAGGCGGGCTTTCCGCCGGCAAGGTAGCTCGCGAGTCTCATGACTTACCGTCCACGCTTTGCTTTGGATTTCTTCGCAGCCTTCTTAGCAGGTTGCTTCGCGGTCTTCTTGGCCGCCGCGGGCTTCGCCGGCGTCGGGGCGGGTGACGAGCTCGCTCACGCCCGCCTTGTTCGCCCAATATTCCCAGGCGCGCCAGGTCTCGACCGAATAGGGGCCGTAGCCGCGGTTGCGCGCATCGATCTCGCCCTGGCGGAGATATTTGATCTCGCCGCCGAGCTGCTTCGCCCGCATCAGCGCCCGCGCGTTGCGCGGCAGGAACACCGACATGCGCACGACCTCGATCAGCGAGCGCGCGGCGGCCGCGAAGCCGTGGCCGCGCATCAGCGCGACGTTGGCCGGGCCCATGCATTTCGCGAGGTCCTGGCCCTGCGCCACGTTGGCGACGAGGAGATTGGTGTCGCCGAACTTGTCGGCGATGTCCCAGACGGGCACGTTCGAGCCGATGAAGCTGCCGGAATGGATCACGGGGCGGAGCGGCGTGCCGCTGGCGATGCCGAAGGGAAGGATGTCCTCGGCGTGCGCGTGCACGACGGCCATCACGTCGGGGCGCGCTTCGAAGATGCCGCCGTGGATGAAGCGCTCGAGATAGACCGCGCGCTTCTCTTCCTTCACCGGCGTGCCGTCGAGATTGAACTCGATGATGTCCTTGCGCGTGATGAACTCGGGCGCGAGCGAGCGGGCGAGGAAGAAGCGATCCGGCCGGTCGGGATGGCGCACGCTGACATGGCCGTAGGCATCGACGATGTCTTCGTTCGCGAGGATGCGGTTGGCGATCACCAGATCGTTGATGAGATTGTCCAGGCTCGACATGAATGAGGGTCTCCGAAGGCGTTGCGTATGTCTTCAGCCGTAGGTCGGCACGAACAGGTCGTCGACCTTGACGGGTGCGGCGATCAGGTGCTGATCGACGAGATAGGTGACGAGCGCTTCCAGCGTCTTGCGGTTCTTCTCGACTCCGTACGGCCACGGATCGCCGTTGAAGATCTCGTGGATCTCGTCGATGTCGCGCATCAGGAACGGCGTCATGTAGCGGAGCGCGCGCAGGTTGAACATGTGCTTGAGCGCGATCTTCTTGGACTCGACGAACGCATCGTAGAGGCTGCTGGCCACGAACGGATAGCGCTCGTAGATGTCCTTCTTGATCGCGACGAGGTGCATGATCGGATAGATGCCGGTGCGCTTGTAGTAGTCGCGCTCCATCTCGACATAGTTCGGGAACAGCCGCGTGATGTCGGGATTGGTGCGGATCGATTCCGGGAGCGAGGTGCCGAGCGTCGCGTCGACCACGCGGGCTTCGATCAGGTCGCTGAGCGAGCGGCCGCTGGGATCGATCTCGATCGGCATGTGCTTCAGGAGCGGCAGCACGGTCGGCTTGCCGTGGGCGCCGGCATGGTTCACCGCGCCCTGGACCCAGTGGATCTTCTCGAAATCGACGCCGAATTCGTGCTGCAGGAGGCCGCGGATGAAGATCGCGGCCGTCATCGTGTAGAGCGGCACGCCGACGCGCTTGCCTTCGAGGTCCTTGGGCTTCGTGATGCCGGACTTCTTGTTGATGGCGATGAAGCCGTGACGGAACGCGCGCGAGGGGAACACGGGGATCGCGACGAACGGGCACTGCTTGTTGGCGAAGCGCTGCACGAACTCGGAGCTGGAATATTCCGCGACGTCGAATTCGAGGCCGCCCGACATGCGGTCGAAGATCGGCCGCGGCTCTTCGATCGGAATGAAATTGAGCTCGATGCCCGCGGGCTGCACCTCGCCGGTGTAGAGCGGCTGCATGCGGTCATAGAGCGCGCAGGCAAAACTCAAGCGCAATTTCGCCATTGAATCGATACCCCCACTTGCAAGCGCGCGTGCGGTTCGGCGCGTCTTTATTTTTCGTCCGCAACAGTATTGCGAAGGACGCCGATCTCGGGAACTTCGACCTCGACGACGTCGCCGGGCACGAGCCATTTCGGCGGCGTCTGATGACCGCCCGCGCCGACCGGCGTGCCGGTGAAGATGAGATCGCCCGGTTTCAGCGTCGCGAACTTGGTGATGTATTCGATCAGCCAGGAGAAATCCCAGGTCAGGCGCTCGGTGTTGTCGTCCTGGCGGAGCTCGCCGTTGATGCGCGTCATCAGGTGCAGCGGCTTGACGGGATCGACGTCTTCGGACGGAACGATCCACGGACCGAGACTGCCCGACTGGTCGAAGTTCTTGCCCTGGGTCACGTTGAGCGTGCCGTGGCGGAGCCAATCGCGCACCGAGCCTTCGTTGCCGAGCGTGAGCCCGAAGACCATCGACAGCGCCTTGTCGCGCGGGACGTTGCGGCCTTCGCGGCCGATCACGAGCACGATCTCGCCTTCGTAGTCGAATTTCTCCGACACTTTGGGGCGCAGGATCGGACGCTCGTGGCCGGCGAGCGAATCCGGAAAGCGGACGAACAGGTTCGGGTATTTCGGCTGCTCGCGTTTGTCTTTGTACTCGGCGGTGCGCTCGGGATAGTTGATTCCGACGCAGATGATCTTTTCCGGCTTCGGGATCGGCGGAAGGAATTCCACATCCGAAAGCTGGAGATCGGGCTTGCCGCTGGCGGCTTCGCGCGCCTCTTTGACGGCGCGGGCGCGGATGAGATCGATGAGGCCGGCATATTTGCCGTTGAGACGGGCGTTCAGATCGACGACGCCCTGATGCCGTGACGGCGCCGAAAAACTCGCGGCCGGATGATTTGAAGGTGGACAAGTCGAAGGGCTGGCATCGGGCGAAATTAGCCGGAAAAACCCTAGCGTCAAGCGAGCTTTACCGCCTTTTGCGCGTCGCGTTGACCCATCAAATCGGGCTGCTATGGTGCAGCACAAACCATTGAAGGCCGCCACCGGCGGGAAAGAACGAACATGCACGACGTAGCGAGTAAGGTCCATTGGCACGAGCCGGTCGGCGGCAAGCGCGCCGGATACGGCAAGTGGGGCAAGGTCAAGACGCCCTATGACCTGTTCATGGAATCGGAAGACATCCCCTGCTTCCGCGATATCGGCATCAGCAAGGTGCAGAACCTGCCTTTGATGCCGTGGAAGCGGCTCGGCGGACGCGGGACCTACATTCAACTTCACGGCACCGAGTCCAAGTGGGGCTGCTACCTCGCCGAGGTGCCGGGGCGCGGCGCGCTGAATGCGGAAAAGCATCTGTTCGAGAAGATCTTCTTCGTCGTCGAAGGCCGCGGCTCGACCGAGGTCTGGCTCGAAGGCGACAAGAAGCGCCACACGTTCGAGTGGCAGCAGGGCTCGCTGTTCTCCATCCCGATGAATGCGTGGCACAGGATCGTGAACGCGAGCTCGGCCCCTGCCCTGCTGCTCGCCGGCACGACCGCGCCGGTCATGCTCAACACGCTGCAATCGGTGGATGCGGTCTTCAACTGCCCGATGCAGTTCCGCGACCGGTTCTCCGGCAGCGACGATTTCTACAAGTACAATGACGACGTCGAACCCGATCCGGTGCGCGGCCTCGCGATGCGGCGGACGAACTTCGTGCCCGACGCGGTGAACTGCGATCTGCCGCTCGACAATCGCCGCTCGCCGGGCTTCCGCCGCGTCGAGCCGTTCATGACCGGCAACTCGTTCTATTTCTGGATCGGCCAGCACGAGAACGGCCGCTACTCCAAGGCGCACGCGCACACCTCGGCCGCGGTGCTCATCTGCATCAAGGGCAAGGGCTACACGCACACCTGGCCGGAGCGTCTGGGCACGACGCCGTGGAACGACGGCAACGCCGATCAGATCAAGCGCATCGACTACGAGCCGGTCGGCTTGATCTCGGCCGCACCCGGCGGCGCGCGCTGGTTCCATCAGCATTTCGGCGTGTCGAAGGACCCGCTGCGCCTGATGGCGTGGTTCGGACCGCACAATCCGGGACGCGAACCCGGCCCGCCCGGCGAGAAGCACATCGACTACACGGGCATGGACATCCCCGAGGGCGGCACCGCGATCCCCTATTGGATGGAAGATCCGCAGGTGAAGAAGGATTGGGAAGGCGTGATCGCCGAGAACGGCGTCGCCTCGCGCATGAAGCCCGAGTTCTTCGACAAGGACTACAAGGGCGAGTTGCCGAAGGGCGTGTAATTCTCCGCATTCGCCGGCTTGTGTATACTCGCCGGCGACGACTTCTCGAACATTGGGGACTACCGATGCGCTTGAGACTGCTTGCCGCCGCCGCCGTGGTTCTGGTTTCCGGGTTTGCCGCAGCCCAGACCGCGTCACCGCCGAACGCGCGCGTGTATTTCATCAACCTGAAGAACGGCCAGCACCTGAAGAGCCCGGTGCTCGTGCAGTTCGGTCTTTCCGGCATGGGCGTGGCGCCCGCGGGGTCCACCAATGCGAACACCGGCCATCACCATCTGATCATCGATGCGGACACGCCGCCCGCCGGGATGCCGATCGCGATGGACGAGAAGCACCGCCATTTCGGCGGCGGCCAGACCGAGATCTCGGTGCCGTTGATGCCGGGCAATCACACGCTGCAGCTCGTGCTCGCCGACGGCGGGCACATCCCGCACAATCCCGCGGTCGTCTCGGAGAAGATCTCGGTCACGGTCGATCCGTAGGCACTACCGAGCGCGCGGAGACACCCCCCTTCCGTCCGCAAGTGCGCTGCTTGCGCAGCGCGGCGGACACCTTCCCCCACAAGGGGGGAAGGTTAAAAGTGGGATCGAATTGGCTAAAGGCTCGACATGACGCTGATCATCAACAATGACGACGTGAGCAAGCTGCTCACGATGGATGCCACCATCGCGGCGCTCGAGAAAGCGTATCTCGACATCGCCACGACCGAAGCGGTGTGCCGGCCGCGCGTCGATGTCCGCATCCCGACCAAGGACCCCGCGAAGAACTATCAGTGGGGCACGATGGAGGGCGGATCGACGGCGGGTTACTTCGCGATCCGGATGAAGTCCGACGTGGTCTACGAGCGCAGCTACAACGGCGTGCGCACGCAGGAGAAATACTGCTCGCGGCCGGGACTGTTCTGCGGATTGATCCTGCTCACCTCGATCGAGACCGGCGAGCCGCTGGCCTTCATCAATGACGGCATCCTGCAGCACATGCGGGTGGGCGGCGACGGCGGCATCGGCGTCAAGTACATGGCCAATCCCGACGCCGAAGTGGTCGGCATGCTGGGCTCGGGCGGCATGGCGCACTCCAATCTCGAAGCCTTCACGCGCGTGCGCAAGATCAAGAAGCTTGCAGGTGTTCAGCCCGACGAAAGAGAACCGCGAAGCGTTCGCGCACGAAGCGGCGGAGAAATACGGCATCGAGGTGAAGGTCTGCGATAGACCTGAGGACGTCTACAAAGGCGCGCATATCGTCGCCGCATGCACCAACTCCGCGGTGCCCGTGCTCGACGGCACGCTGATCGAGAAGGGCGCGCACGTCATCAATATCGGCGGCGGCGGTGTGCCGGATGAGGCGACGCTCAAGAAGACCGACGTCTATCTGCGCATCGGCGACGCGCCCGCACCGGTGAGCAATCGCGATCTGGTGCTCGACGACGAATTCCTCGGCTGGGAAGCCAAGCCCAAGATGCGCAAGCACGGCGACGGCCGAAGAGAGCGGCGCGCGCACGGCGTGCTGCTCGCGGACCGCCGCGTTTCGCTCGCCGATCTTGTCACGGGCCAGAAAAAGGGCCGCACGGCGCGCGATCAGATCACCTATTCCGAGCGCGGCAATCTGCAAGGCGCGCAATTCTTCGCGGTCTCGGGCGTCGTCTACGAGGCGGCGAAGAAAGCCGGCATGGGACGCGAAATCCCGACGGAGTGGTTCCTTCAGGACATCCGCAACTAGAGCGCGCTTACGCCGAACCGGCGAGGCGGCCTCGCCGCCCTCATTGAATGGCGCGCGAAGCGCGCGGGGCACTTCGGCGGAAAGCGCTTGGCCTCAACCAGAGCTGAGCGCTAAGCGCTTGCGCGGCAACGAATATCCGTGCCGGGCGTTTGAACCGGGTGCTGACGCGAGCGCCCCGATATTCGTGCTTGAGAATTGCGCAGGTCGCGCCTCTGACCGAGAGCGTGCCGCCCAAACTCTATGGCGGCACCGAGCGCGTGGCGTCGTATCTCACGGAGGAGCTTGTCCGCCAAGGCCATCGCGTGACGCTCTTTGCCAGCGGCGATTCACTCACATCGGCGGAGCTCGTTCACGTGGTCCCGCGCTCGTTGCGCCTCGATGCATCGGTCAGGGATTGCCTTCCTTACAACTGCATGCTGCTCGATCGTGTCATGCGCCGGGCGTATGAATTCGACATCCTGCACTTCCATATCGATCTGTTTCACTATCCGTTCGCGCGCGGCTTCGCTTCGCGAACGGTCACGACGCTTCACGGACGATTGGATTTGCCCGATCTCCATCCCTTCTATCGCACGTTCAGGGATCTTCCGGTGATCTCGATCTCGGACGCGCAGCGCGAACCGATGCCGCCGGTGAACTGGCTGGCCACGGTCCAGCATGGACTGCCGGAAAACCTGTTGACGCCGCGCGATCGCCCGGGATGCTACCTGGCGTTCCTGGGCCGGATTTCTCCCGAGAAGAGGGTCGATCGCGCGATCCAGATCGCGCGGGAGCTGGGCCTGCCGTTGAAGATCGCCGCCAAAGTCGACAAGGCGGACAAGGCGTATTTCGACGCCGAGATCAAGCATCTGCTGGATCATCCGCTGATCGACTATGTGGGCGAAATCGGCGAGACCGAGAAGAATGAATTCCTGGGCTCTGCGCTCGCGCTCCTGTTTCCGATCGACTGGCCGGAACCCTTCGGGCTCGTGATGATCGAAGCCATGGCCTGCGGCACGCCGGTGATCG
Source organism: uncultured Alphaproteobacteria bacterium (assembly GCA_963708555.1). Lineage (GTDB taxonomy): Bacteria > Pseudomonadota > Alphaproteobacteria > Micropepsales > Micropepsaceae > CAIYRG01. The sequence goes on from CAVPTF010000016.1 coordinate 206,769, forward strand.
CGTTCAACCGTGGCTCCGTCCCGGAGATCGTCGAACACGGCGTGACGGGATTCATCGTCAATTCCATCGACGAGGCGGTGCGGGCCGCAACGCGTATCGACAGTCTGGATCGGGCGCGCATCCGCCGACGCTTCGAGCAACGTTTCACCGCTGAGCATATGGCGGCAAATTATCTGGCCGCGTATCAACGCCTGATATCGACGACCCAAATTCCGCAAACCGCTTGATTTGAGGAAGCGCTGTGGCCGCTTCGCCTCCCGAACAGGACAGCTCGCGAACGGAACGGCCGGGCGCCATGGGCAGCGCGGGTACCGATGTGGTGACAAGCACCGGCCCGCTCGAGGCCGGCTATTACATCCCCGCAACCGAAGCCGCGTTGTTGCCGCAGAGGATCCGGACCCTCAAGCAGGGCGACACGTTTGCGCTGTTCGACGAGCGCGGCGACATCTCCACCGCGAGCGGCCAGCAGGAGGGACTCTTCCACCGGGATACGCGCTATCTGTCGCGGCTCGAACTGTTCCTCGACGACCACCGGCCGCTGCTGCTCAGCGGCGACGTTCGCGACGACAATTCCGCGCTCGTGATCGATCTGGTGAACCCGGACATCTACCAGGCAAAGCATCTCGTCCTCTCGCGCGAGATGCTGCATGTCCGGCGATCGATCTTCGTCTGGGAAGGGACCTGCTATCAACATATCAGCCTGCAAAACTTCGACACGCGCGCCCATGATATCCGCGCCACGATCGTGTTCGGCACGGACTTCGCGGATCTGTTCGAAGTGCGCGGCGTCGAACGCAAGCGCAAGGGATCGGTCCTGCGCGAAAGCGGCGATGATTACGTCACGTATCGCTATACGGCGCTCGATGGCTTGGAGAGCTGCCTTCAACTGCGGTTCTCACCGGCGCCGCGCGTGCTGAAGCAGAACTACGCCACGTTCGAGCTGAATTTGCAGGCGCATGAGCGCTGCGTGGTGCTGCTCACGGCGACATGCGCGTGCGATCGATCCGAAGCGCCGGAGCAATTTGCTCCAGCGCTTCGGCTGTCGCGCCGCGCGTTGCGCCACCGGCGCGCGCAGGCATCGCGCGTCATCTCCTCCAACACCGCGGTCGGCCACGTGTTCAGACGCGCGGTCGCGGACTTGACGATGCTGCTCACGGATACGCCGGAGGGACCCTATCCGTACGCGGGGATTCCGTGGTTCAGCACGGTCTTTGGACGGGACGGCCTCGTCACCGGACTGGAGCTGCTTTCGATCTACCCGAACGTCGCCAAGGGCGTGCTGAAATTCCTCGCCGCCCATCAGGCGCAGGAGGAGCTGCCGGAAGCGGACGCGGAGCCGGGAAAGATCCTCCACGAGATCCGCCAAGGCGAGATGGCGCGGTTGGGCGAGGTTCCGTTCGGATGCTACTACGGCAGCATCAATTCCACGCCGTTGTTCGTTCTCTTGGCCGCGCGCTATTTCGCGCGCACGGGCGACCGTGAAACGCTCTCCGCCATCTGGCCGAATATCCTGGCGGCGCTCGGCTGGATGGATCGTTACGGCGACATCGACCGCGACGGTTTCGTCGAGTATCAGCGTCACACCGAGCAGGGTCTCACGAACCAGGGATGGAAGGATTCCCACGATTCGGTTCCGCACGCGGACGGACGATTGGCGCGCGGCCCCATCGCGCTCGTGGAAGTCCAGGCTTACGTGTATGCCGCAAAGCGTGAGATCGCGGACGTTGCACGCGCCTTCGGTGACGAAGGACTCGCGGATGCGCTCGCTTCGCAAGCCGAGGACTTGCGGCAGCGGTTTGAAGCGTCGTTCTGGTCAGAGGAGCTCGGCACTTACGTGCTGGCGCTCGACGGCGACAAGAAGCCGTGCGCGGTCCGCACGTCGAACCCCGGTCATGCGCTGTTCTGCGGAATTGCAAGTCCGGAGCGCGCCGCCACGGTTGCGGCGACCTTGATGAACCGCAATTCGTTTTCCGGCTGGGGTATACGGACGATGGCCGCGCGCGAGTCGCGATACAATCCGATCTCGTATCATAATGGGACGGTTTGGCCGCACGACAATGCGCTGATCGCTCTGGGATTCAGCCGCTACGGACTTCGCAAGCCGGCGCTGCGCATTCTCTCCGGCATGTTCGGCGCCATCCAATATATGGATCTGTTTCGGCCGCCGGAGTTGTTTTGCGGTTTCTCTCGCCGAAGGGGGACCGCGCCGACGCAGTATCCGGTCGCGTGCAATCCGCAGGCCTGGGCGAGCGCGATGCCGTTTGCGGTTTTGGACGCCTGTCTCGGTTTGACGTTCGACGCACAGCAGAACGAAATCTACTTCACGAATCCTGTACTTCCCGATTTCATCGACGAGCTGGAAATCCAGAACCTTACGCTCAACGATTCGAGGATCGATGTCGTATTGCACCGGTACGTCGACAGTGTCGGCGTCGAGGTTCGCCGGCGCTGGGGCGATGCCAGGGTCGTTGTCATCAAGTAACGGTGCGTAGACGGACGATTGCCTGCGACATGTGCGGCATCGCGCTTGTTGTCCAATTCCGAACTGTGTAGTACCAAACATTATGTAACGGTCCATACAGCAGCAGCCAGCCAGCGTCGTCCCAAAATGGCACGCCCTCGCGAATTCGATCCCGATACCGTCCTCGAGCGGGCGATGACGGTGTTTTGGTCGAAGGGCTATGAGGCAACGTCGCTCGACGATCTCTGCGAGGCGACGCAACTCAACAGATCGAGTCTCTATTCCACGTTTGGAGACAAGCGCGCGCTCTTCATCCAGACGATCGATCGTTATGGGGACGCTGCGGTCGCAAAGGTTTCGGCCGCGCTGTCGAGCCCCGTTCCCATTCGCGAAGCTCTCGCGGCGTTTCTCGACGACATGATCGATAAGATCATCACCGGTCCTGGACGAATCGGCTGTTTCATCGGAAACTGCGCGGCCGAATTTGCCCGGCATGACCGCGAGGTGGCCTCGCGCGTGCAGGGCAATCTGGCGCGAATCGAAGCGGTGTTCCGGGGGGCATTCGCACGAGCAAAGGAACGCGGTGAGTTGCCGGCCAACTCCGACATCGATGCGCTTGCGAGGTTTTTCGTCGCAAGCGTCCAGGGCCTTCGGCTGATGGGCAAGACGATGACGGAGCGTGACGTTCTCGATGACATTGCGGGGGTCATGTTGCGGTGCGTGGACTGATGTTTTTTGGCCAATTATGAACTGATCAGTACAGAATAGAACGGGGAGGATCGATGATCGTTTTCTACGAGTTGGCGGGCAGCGACGGGAGGCGTTTCAGTCCGTATTGCTGGCGCACGCGCATGGCGCTTCATCACAAGAAACTTCCGTACCAGACGGTCGCCGTGGGATATGCGGAGATCGCGTCCATCGGCGACGGCACGCACAAGACAGTCCCGGTCATCGAGGATGGCGGACGCTTCTTCGGCGATTCCTGGACCATCGCGAACTACCTCGAGGAGGTGTATCCGGAACGGCCATCATTGTTCGGTGGCGCCGCAGGACGCGCGCCGACGCTGTTCGTTCAGAACTGGGTCACCGAAGTGCTCCATCGCGGCATGGTCGAGCTCGTGGTGCTCGATGTCCACGACCAACTCGGCGAACGTGACAAACCTTACTTCCGATCATCGCGCGAGCGCCGGTTCGGCCGCACGTTGGAAGAGGTTCAGCAGGGCCGCGAGACGCGCGTCGAGACTTTCAGGAAGAGCCTCGAGCCGCTGCGGAAAACTCTCGCGGCGCAACCCTGGTTGTCGGGCGATGAGCCGCTCTATGCCGATTACGTGGCGTTCGGCGCGTTGCAGTGGCCCCGTATCGTCAGCCGCTTTGCGCTTTTGAACGACGACGATCCCGTCTCGCAATGGTTTGTCCGGTGTCTCGATCTGTTCGAGGGTCTCGGCCGGCGCGCGCTTCCATCATCGTAGGAGTAAAGCATGTACGACATCTATTTCTGGACGACGCCGAACGGCTACAAGATCTGCTCTTTGCCGAAGAGGCGGCAATTCCCTACCGGATAAAGCCGGTCAATATCAGCAAGGGCCAGCAGTTCGATCCGGATTTCCAGCGCATTTCGCCGAACAACAAGATTCCCGCACTGGTCGACCACGAACCGGTATCGGGCGAGGGTCCCGTCTCGATCTTCGAGTCGGGCGCGATCCTGCTTTATCTCGCCGAGAAGACCGGGCAATTCATTCCTTCGGATGTGCGCGGGCGCGCCGACGTGCTGGAGTGGCTGTTCTGGCAGGTCGGCAATCTGGGACCGATGGCCGGACAGAACCATCATTTCGCCCGTTACGCGCCCGAGAGAATTCCGTACGCGATAGAGCGCTATGTGTTCGAGACCAACCGTCTGTACGGCGTGCTCGATCGGAGTCTTGCAGATCGGCGATTTGTCGCGGGAGACGCTTATACGATCGCGGACATGGCCGTGTATCCTTGGATCCTTCCCGAGCAGCAGAGCCAGAACCTCGACGACTTTCCGCACTTGAGACGGTGGAGAAACGAAATCGCCGCGCGGCCGGCGACGCTGCGCGCCTATGCGAGGGGCAGCACGGTGAACACCGCACCGATCGTGACGAAAGAGTTGGCGAGAATCCTGTTCCGCCAGAAGGCGAAGCGTTAGATCGTCTTGCCCATGCGGATGAGCGGGACGCGGATGCCTTTGGACGTCGGCGCTTCGAAGCGCTCGATTTCCTGGTATCCGCAGGCGCGATAGAGCGGCTCACCCGCGAGCGTGGCGGCAAGCTCGGCGCGGGTGAACCCTTCCGAAGCGGCCGCACGCTCGCAGAGCGACAGCACGAGCCGCCCGACGCCGCGGCGCGCGAAGCGCGGGCTCGTGTACATCGCGCGCACGCGCGCCGCATCGGTCTTGGGATCGAGCAGCGCATCGTTGCGCGCGGCCGTGTGATCGCCGCCGAACAGCGTGTTGCGCCGGCTCCATCCGCCGCAGCCCGCGATCGCGCCATCGCATTCGACGACAAAATAGGTGCCGTCGTCGATCAGGCGCGTGTCGAGCCCCATCACCTCGAATGAGGCTTCGACGGCGGCCGGCGGGAGGAAGTCCTTCAGCAATTCGCGGATCGACTCCGCCATCAACGACTTGAGCGTCGGGATGTCGCCGGTCAGCGCGAGACGGTGTGTGAGTGCGTGTGGCGTCATCGTGAATGCAAAACGGCCACCGCCGGATGTCCAGCGGCGGCCGCTCGCTCTTGATCAAGATCGCGGATCAGTTCCGCGCGGCAAGTTGGGCCGCTTCTTGCCCGAAAATGGCTCCCAAGCATTGCGCGGCGATCGACTGATAGCGTTCGCCGCCCGGACCGCCGCCGAAGCCGCCGATGCCCATCGAGCCGATCAGCTGTCCGTTGATGACGATCGGAACGCCGCCCGCCTGGCTCGCCAACAGTCCGATCTGGTCATAGCGGAACGCCTGCTCCGGATCCTTCGCCTGGGCGCGCGTCACGTTGATGGTCGGCTCGCGCGTCAAGAGCGCGGTCTTCGCCTTGTTCTCGGTGATCTTGATGCTGGTGTAGGCCTGACCGTCCTTGCTGTGCTGATGCACGACGAGACCGTAGGGATTGAGAATGACGACGGTGGCCAACTCGGCGTTCGCTTCGCGCCGAATGATGTCAAAGCAGGTGGTCGCCAATCTCTCGGCGGTGGCCGAATTGATCGAGATGCGATCGACCAAGCGCTCGGCGGCCTTGCCGGTGATGACGAATTGCGACGGGACCTGTCCCTGTGCCGCCGTGACCGCGACGGCTGCGGCAACAAAAGCGCCTGCCGCGGTGGCAAGCATGGCTTTGACATGAACGCGCATGAGTTTCCTCCTGTGGAATCCGGTGATCGGGGCGAGTGTGCCCGGAGCACGTCCGGCGCGCAACGCCAGGGAGTCCTGCGCTTTTCTTATGGCCTGCAGAGGTTTTGTTATGGCCCGCGAGGCGTACTGCGAGGACGCGGCGCGGGAGGGCGCGATATAGTTATCGGTGTTGTCCCAGAGGTAGCTCGCGTAGCCGAGCATCGCGACTTCGTCCTCGGGAAGCACGAAGCCCTGCGCGATCAATTTCGCGAGACTCTCGGCGTAGAGCTCGAGATATTTCTCCTTCGAGCCGTATTTCGCGGTGAGCTCGGCCACCGTGAACGGCTGGAACTGTCCGCGATTGCCGCACGTGTCGTCGATCGAGGTGGTGATGACCGGCGGCAGCGAAACCGGCGCCGGCTTGCCGAGCGGATGGTCCGCATCGGGAAAACGCACGCCCCCCTGAGGCCAACCGTTGGCGTCCATGAGCGGGACTTTGACGTCGACGCCGGGCAGCGGATTGAAGTTCGCGTTCGAGCGGGGCGCCGGGCCGAGCTTGAACACGGTGCTCGGCGGAAGCGTCGGTCCGGACTGCGCGGCTCTCACACCGATCGCTTTCTGGATGCCGACGATCTGAGCGCGGATGTAAGGCGACATCGTGACCGGGTTGAGCGGCGTCGGTTGTCCGTTGTTGCAGTCCGCGAACTCTTCCGCGCGCACCGGCGGCTTCTGGATCGAGTGCGGTCCCGGAATGTCGTAACGGCGATATTTCGGCGTGGTCGTCGCAACCGACGTTAGCCCCGCGCGCAGGCGATAGAAATCGGTGTAGGCCGCGACATCGACGAACACCGGATCGGTGTTGGGCCGGCTGAGCAGCTCGGCGCGCTGGAGCGGTTGCGTATCGGGCGCGATGTAGGGGCGCTGAGCGACGTTGTTCTTCGCCGCGAGATTGTTCAGCGCCATCCAATGGCCGAGGCCATCGACGGAGATGGCCCCCTGGAAGATGGCCTTGCGGGTGATCGGCTCGACATTGAAGCCTTCGGCGATGAAGGCGTTGACCATCCATGAGCTCTGGGATTTTCCGCCCAGGATCAGCTTGCTGTAGGTGGCGGGGCGATAGTCGGAAGACGCAGCCGTAAAGCCTGCGAGCATGCGGGCGAAGTCGCGCATGATGACAAGGCCGACGCCTTGGGCGGTCGCCGGCACGTCCTTGGCGATGCCGGTCTGCCACTGGACGCGCGCGTAGGATGTCGCGTGGCGCTGAAGGAAGCCGTTGCCGAGACCGTCCGCATAGCGGGCGCGCGCGGGTGAGCCTCGCACGCCGGCTTCGTTCACCAGGTTCAGCATCACCGCGCCGCCGCGATTCTCGGCATCGATGAAGATGACCTCGTTGGCCGGCTGGCCGGGCGCGGGCGCGATGATCTCGAACTCGGATTCGTACTCGTACAGGCCCTGGGCGTTCTTCGGCAGCTCGGCGAAGCCGACCACATCCTCGCCCTGCCCGATCATTCCCGTCACCGTTCCGTAGGTCCGGACATAGGCGACGCCGTTGAAGGTGCCGACGGGCTGTATGTCGCCGACATTCAGCGCGCTGACGCGCGAATCGGCGGAGGGGGCCGCCATGGCGGTGCCCATCATCAGACTTGCTGCCAGTGCGGCCGTCATGAGACCGCGCGAAACCCGTGTCATTGGCCCCTCCCAAGGGTCGAATTCAGGCCGAATTCCCTGGGAGTCTAAGGGCAAAGCACCCCTCGGGCGAGGGTCAGAAAAAAAGCGCGGTTAGGTCTGGATTAACCCGCCATAATTTGACACACTTCAGACACACTTTGACACATTTGTGAACCAGGCAGGGGTGGCTGGTCGATGAAAACGCCCTCTGAATTTGCGCACTTCACGCATGTGCCCGCTCATGCAGACGAGGCCGAGCTGCGCTCGATCTTCAGGGTCTTCCTGCTGGCATCGGTCCTGATGGTGACGGCGCTCGTCCCGCTCTTCTTGGCCCTTAACTCGGCTTCGTCGGAGACCGACACCGGCGCGGTGCAGACAGCGCCTGCGGCCACGATGCTGTCGTGGGCCGCGAAGGACGATTCCGAGAAGCAGACTTACATCATCGACGGCTACACGCTCACGCTGTCGACGCACGTTCACAGCAACGGAGAGCGCGTTGCATTTCTTCGCGTACGAGCGCCGACGGGTGAGTCGACGTCGCTCCACGGACAGATCGGCTTTCCCGTTCCGTCCGCCGGATTCGGCGTCGGCAAACTCGACCCGCTCAGCGTCACGCAGCAGGTCGTCTTCACGAGCTACACCGGCGGCCTGCATTGCTGCACGCAGATCACCGTGCTCGAGCTGTTCGAGGGGACGTGGCGGAAGATCAATCTCGGCCAGTGGGACAGCGATCCGCTGGCGAAATTCCCGTCCGACGTGGATGGGGACGGCACGCCCGATTTCGTGCTGAAGGACGACCGGTTCGACTACGCGTTTGCGCCGTATACGGAAAGTCACAAGCCGCCGCGCATCTTCAACATCGAGGGCGCGAAGCTCGTCGAGGTGGGGAAAGAGGCGCGCTACGACGCGGTGTACGAGGCGGACATGAAGAGCGCCCATGCCGGGTGCATGAAGCAGAAGAATGCCGCGTGCGCCGCGTTTGTCGCGAACGCGAGCCGCTTGGGGCGGCATGAATGGGCCTGGGACGTCATGCTCGCGCATTATCGCCGGTCCACCGACTGGAACTTCCCGACCAAGTGCAAGGTGCCCCTCCAGCAAGGGGTGTGTCCGCCGGGACGCTCGGAGCAATTCCGCGAGTTCCCCGAAGCCCTTGCATGGTTCTTAACCGATACCGGCTACACCACGCCTTAAAGCCCGAATGCCCTAGACAATTTCGTTGACAGGGCGCTGCCGCCGGGCAGACTTGAGCTATGCCGCGTCTGTTCATTGCGTTCGTCTTGAGCTTTCTCTTTGCGGGCTTCGGAGAAGCCGACGCAGCCTCGCTCTATCTGGATCAGAAGCGCATCGACGAGACGGTCTTAAGAGCCGCCCAGATTCAACGCGTTCACGCGTTGATCGTCGCGCTCGACGGCAAGCCGGTCGCCGAGCATGTCTTCCGCGGGCCTGGTCTCGATAGTCCGGTCAACATCAAGTCGGCGTCGAAATCGATCATCAGTGCGCTCATCGGGATCGCGATCGACGAGCGCATGATCAAGGACGTCAATCAGCCGATCCTGCCGCTGATCGAGAAGCGCGCGCCTCACGAGATGGACCCGAAGGTGGCGACGATCACAGTCGATCATCTTCTTTCGATGCGCGCCGGTCTCGAGCGGACGTCCGGGATGCAGAATTACGGCCGCTGGGTGCAGAGCCCCAATTGGGTCAGCTTCGCGCTCTCGCGCGGTTTCATCGATGAGCCGGGCGGCGAGATGCTCTATTCGACGGGCAACACGCATCTGCTGTCGGCGATCCTGACGGACGTCTCGGGCCGGAGCACGTGGGAATTGGCGCGCGACTGGATCGGCGAACCGCTCGGCATGACGATCCCGCAATGGGCGCGCGATCCGCAAGGCGTCTATTTCGGCGGCAACGAGATGTGGCTCTCGCCGCGCGACCTGTTGCGCTTCGGCGAGATGTACCGGAACGGCGGCGTCGCTGGCGGCTATCAGGTCGTGCCGCGCGCGTGGGTGCGCGCGTCTTGGACGGTGCGCACGATCGACAGTCTCGGGCGCGGCTACGGCTATGGCTGGTTCATCGCCCAGGCGCACGGTTTCCCGTCTACTACGCATGGGGATTCGGCGGGCAGATGCTGTACGTCATTCCGAGCATCTCAAGCTGACGGTCGTGATGACGTCGGACACCAACACCGGTTCGGCTGTCGGCAACCATCTCTGCAGGCTGCACGATCTGGTCGCGAACGGCTTCATGCCGGCGGTCATGGAAACCCTACCTTCGGTCACGGACGGACCAGTGTGCTGAATTAGCCGCCGGATTTATCCTGTCGATTGCAGCGTCTTGCCGCCGCGCTCAACCGGGTGGGCCGCGATCAGCACGAACGCGATCACGCAAGGCTCGGTGCCCTTGTTCACCCAATTGTGGATCGTGCCCCGCTGCACGATGACGTCGCCCGCCTCGAGGTGGACCGAGACGCCATCGTCGAGCTCCATGTCGATCTCGCCCGAGATCACCACGGCATAGTCGAGCGTGTTCGTGCGATGGTTGCGGGGTGCTACGCCTGGGCCGTATTCGATGATCCGGAAGACGGTGCCCTCGGGCGGCGTCGTGCCGACCGGCCGCGCCGATTCATCCTCTTGGCCGGAATTGTTCACCGGAAAGGACTCGGTTGACCAAACCACGCAGCTATGATGGCGTTCGCGCCGCGAGATGACATTCCGGCAGACTTCGTCGATCTGGACGACGGCTTTGCCGCCGTCGTCATGGCCGGTGACCACGCGTCTGATCTTCAAGGACATGGGGCGTTCCGTTATGGGGGCGTGATGGGCTGGACACTAGCGGTGCACGCGCGCAAAGGCGAACGGAGATGAGACGTCCATGAGCTCAACGCCCGCCTTGCGCGTCGATGTCGCGAGCCTGATCGACGATCGGCCGATCTCGGCCTTGCAGATCCGCATCTTCGTCCTGTGCGCGGCGGTTGCGCTGCTGGACGGTGTGTGCAGCCAGGGCATCGGCGTCGCCGCACCTGCGATGCGGGAAGCGCTCGGCGTGACCGCGGCGACATTCGCCTGGGCGTTCTCGGCCGGCCTGTTCGGCGCCGCGATCGGCGCGATGGCGTTCGGGCCGATCGCCGATCGCATCGGCCGGAAGTCGACGCTGATCTTTGCGGTCGCCTTGTTCGGCGCGATGACGATTGCGACCGCGTTCGCGAGCTCGTTCGAGCTGCTGCTGGTCTATCGGTTCGCCGCGGGGTTCGGTCTTGGAGGAGCGATACCCTGCTTCATCGCGATGGGGGCGGAGTATGCCCCGTCGCGGAGCCGCGCGACCTATACGGCCATCATGTGGGCCGGTTTTCCGGCCGGCAACGCGGTCGGCGGGTTCTTGAACTCGTATCTGATCGCCAATTTCGAATGGCCGATGGTGTTCGTCGCGGCCGGCGTGCCGACGCTCGTCACCGCTGTGCTGCTCTGGTTCCTGATGCCCGAGTCGTTGCGCTTCCAGATCGCGAGAGGGCAAATCGGTGCGCAGACCGAGCGCGTGATGCGCGCGATCAACCCTGGACTCCCGCCCGGGCGACTTGAACCGTTCATGCGCACCGAGACCGGCAAGGGCGCGAAGATTCCGTTTGTCGACCTGTTCACCGATGGGCGCGCGATAGGCACGGTGCTGCTCGGGCTGATCCTGCTGCTCGCCTTTGCGACGACGACGGTCGCGGTGCTGCAGACGCCGACGCTGCTGTTGCGCGGGTGGAATATTCCGCCGGCGACCTCGTCCTACCTGGTCGGCGTCTTTTCCATCATGTCGGTCTGCGGCATGGGACTTTCGGGCAAGCTGGTGGACCGCTTCGGACCTGCCGGCGCGCTCGCGCCCGCGTTCATCTGCGGTGCCGCGCTGCTCGCGAGCTTGGGCTACGTCGCGACTTCGCCGCTCGAAAGAACCGTGGTGATGGGTCTCCTCGGCTTTTCGGTGCCGATGGGCGCCGGCGGCACGATCGCGCTGACGGCGATGTTCTATCCGACCGCGATGCGCTCGGCCGGCACCGGTTGGGCGATGGGTCTTGGCCGCTTCGGGCAAGTGCTGAGCCCGCTCGTCATCGGATTGATGATCGCGCTCGCCTGGGCACCGACCAGCATATTCGTCGCGATGGCCACCGCGCCGCTGCTCGCCGGCCTCTGCGCGGTGCTGCACGCGACATTCTCGCATAAGGGCGCCACGGTGCCGGGCGCAATTCCGGCGGCCAGCCGCACGCCATAGCAATAGGAGACTGAAAATGGATCGTCGCAGCTTTCTCATGGCCGCGGGCGGCGCGGTTGCGGCCGCGGCGTTGCCCGCGTCAACGCACGCGCAAGAGCTGCCGTTGGGGCCGCTTGCCGGAACGCGTTATCCCGATCCGCGCATCGAGTCGCTCGACCGCCGGTTCCGCGGGATCGGCAATGCCGCGATCGAGCGCATCGCGACGGGTTATCGCTGGGCCGAAGGGCCGGTCTATGTCCGCGACGGCGGCTATCTGCTGTGGAGCGACATCCCGAACAACCGCATGATGCGCTGGTCGGAAGACGACGGGCATGTGAGCGTGTTCCGCTCGCCGTCGAACTATTCCAACGGCAACACGCGCGACCGCGAAGGGCGGCTGATCACCTGCGAGCACGACACGCGCCGCGTTACGCGCACCGAGCCTGACGGCACGATCACGGTGTTGATCGATCGCTTCGAGGGCAAGCGGCTGAACGCGCCCAACGATGCGGTCGTCACGGCGGACGGCGCGATCTGGTTCACCGATCCGGGCTACGGAATCCTCGGCAATTACGAAGGCCACCTGGACACGCTCGAACTGCCGCCGCAGGTCTATCGGCTCGATCCGCGCAGCGGTCGGGCGACGGTCGCGGCCGGAAGTTTCGGCCGGCCCAACGGCATCGCGCTCGCACCCGATGAGAAGAAGCTCTACGTGATCGACACGGGTGTACCGGCTGCCGGCTCCAATGTCCGCGTGTTCGACATCGCGGGCGAGCGGCTGACGAATGACAAGGTGTTCATCCCCAATTTCGGCACGAGCATCACCGACGGCGTGCGCACGGACGTCGACGGCAATGTCTGGTGCAGCGTCGGATGGGGCGATCCCAAGGAAGACGGCGTGCGGTGCTACACGCCGACGGGCGATCTGATCGGCAAGATCCATCTGCCCGAGACCTGCGCCAATCTTTGCTTCGGCGGAAAGAAGAAGAACCGTCTGTTCATGACCGCGAGCACGTCGGTTTACGCGGTCTATGTCGAGACCGTCGGCGCGATGGTGCCGTAGCTATTCGCCGAGGATCGCTTTCGCTCTCGCAACCACGTCCGGCGGCGTTGCGTAGAGATCGGCGATGCGGCGCGCGACCTCGTCGCCGGTCATCGGCGTCACCAGCAGCCTCACGCGTTCGGCTTCGCTGCGGAATTGCGGGTCCGCGACCATGGCGTCGAAGGCGCGGCGCAGAACAGCCACGCGGTCGGCCGGAACTTTGCCTGAGACCATGAACAGCCGGCCCAGACGCTCGGGTGCGGTGAGGAAATCGTAGATGCGCCGCTCGCCCTCGTTCTTGACGAGGTCGCCGCCGAAGGGAACGGCGGACTCCATTCCCGCGACCAAGGTCGGCGACAAGCGAACGAGCACGTTGATCTTCTTGTCGCGCAGCCAGTCGTCGGGCAGTTGCGTCCAGCCGCCGCATTCGCCGTCGATCTCGCGGCGCTCGATGGCGAGCCGCTTGGCGGCGCTGCCCGAATAGCCCTGCACCTGTTTGAGTTTCACACCGAACAGGTTTTGCAGCATGGCGGTGTCGGCATTGCCCGCGGTGCCGGGCGCGGTCGCGCCCATGAACAATTCCTTGTCGCGCGCGAGCATCTCGCCCCACGTCGTCACGCCGCTGCCACCCCAGACGTAGCAGACGCGAACGTCTTCGCTGACATTGCCGATCCAGCCATAGGAGCGGAAATCGACAGTGACGCGGTTGGGTGCGATCAGAGCCTCGTTGAGCAGCGCCGAGCTGAATGTCCCAAGCGCGGTGCCATCGGCCGGCATGCTCGCGGTCAGATAGGTCACCGCCCTGAGCGAGCCCGCGCCCGGCAGATTCTGAACCACGATCGTCGGCCGGCCCCGGAATGTGACGCGGATAGTGGCGCTGAACGAGCCGTGCATAGGCATCGGCCCCGCCGCCGGGCGGCAAGCCGACGACGATGGTGATCGTCTTGCCGGCGTAGAAGGGCCGGGGTTCGGCCGCATTGGCCGACAACGACATCCAGCTTGTCGCGAGAACGGCAACGCAACAGAAACGCGCACGCCGCGATGCGCGGAGAGATCTCGATCCAGGCGACGTTGAACGATCCACGCGGCCCTCATCCCTCGCTGGCGGAAGCCGGTATGGGCCGGCAACCGCCGATGCAGGAATGGTTGCCATTCCCGGTGGGAAGTCAACGGGTGCGAAATGACGCGTCGCCTGCGAGGCGGCTTTGGAGTACAAGCCGCCGCCATTCCTGCACTATCAGACCTGCGCGTGATTACCGATCGACAGAAGGAAGAGTTTGCGGACCAGGGATATCTGGTCGTTCGCGGCGTGCTCGACGTTGCCGCGGATATCGAGCCTTTCAGCCGGGCCTATGTCGGCTATCTCGATACGCTCGCCGACATCTATATGGGCGAGACACATCCGGGCCTAAGAGCGAATTTTGCCGTGCGCCCGTTCGGCGAGCGCTTCGCGATCTGTCTCGGCTGCAGCGGCGGAACGGTCCTTCAGCACCTTGATCCATCGCTGAGCGTGCTGTTCCCAAGTTACACGTGGCGAGGCGATCTTCCGTCGGCGCAGCGGCCCGAGCTGTTCGGCCTGATATCCAACGAGCGATTGCTGAACGCGGTGGAGCGTCTTATCGGACCGGAGATCACAAGCTCGCCGATCCACCACGTGAACCTCAAGCTGCCACAAGCCTATCGCCGGCTTGCGAAGAGAGCCGCGGCGGCGACGGGGCAGAATTCGCCCGTCGTGAATCCGCTGTGGAGGTTCAACACGGGGGACAACGCTTCGTGGCACACCGATGCCGCGTTCGGCTTCCCCGACGCCTGGAGCAGCCGGATCGTCAACGCATGGATACCGATCACACCGGCGACGATGGAGAACAGTTGTCTCGTGATCTCACCAGGGTCACATAAACTGAAGCCGCGGCGCGACCACCCACCGCAGAGCGTCGTCGAGAAAGCGGTGGCGCTTCCCGCCGAGCCAGGCGATGTGATCTTTCTCGACAACAACCTGATGCACACCGCACGGAACAATACGACCGCGAACCAAATCCGCTGGGCGGTCAATTTCCGCTATCTGCCGACGGGTGAGCCGACGGGCCGCCCGTTCCTGCCGAGCTTCATCGTCCGCAGCCGTTCGGCGCCGGAACGCGAGTTCCATGACCACGAGCTGTGGAGTCGCATGTGGCGGGCGGCGCTCGAGCGTATGTCGAAGAACCCGATCAACCCGAATTTCGGACTTGGACCCGGCGAAGCCGAAAAAATCACCGCGCGCTGGCACGCGGCGACGCGCAACCCGAGCGACTGGCTGAACATCGGGACGACAATGAAGGCCTGATTTGGCGCTGAGAAGACAGGTCTGCGGAGAGTTCAGAAGAGAAGTCTGACCGCGGCGAAAATTCCGGCCCACAGCAGGGAACAAGTCACCACAATGAAAGCAAGTGTAGTGCCGGGATGCCACTTGGTGGTGACTTCAGTTTCCGTATAGGACGCATCCGTCGACGCTGCGTCTCTTTGCGCACCCAAGAGAGACGCATCAGTTCCATTCGGTTGAATGGAGGCACTGTCCCAGAAGGCCATCCCGCCAGCTCCTTCCCAAATGATGGTTCCTCACCAGACGAAGGCTGGTGCTGGTCATGGGCACTGTTGGACGAGCCCCAATCGCACAATACTCCAAAAGGCCAAGGCGAACGACGAGATTCTTTCCGCCACCGCAAGGTTTGATCGAGCCTTAAGGCCGAGCCCGCGCTTCATAATCCAAAACGCAAAATTTGAAGTTCCGTTGCGTCCAAATTCACACGCCCGCGTTTGCTCAAAGCCGGGGAGAGCGGGCGGGAGCTTGAGACTTGTATCGTCCGGAACCGATCTCCAGCGAACGCCGCGCCGCGCTAGCCGCATCTGAACGCGTGCTCGCTGTTGTTCCCTGTCTGAACGAGCGCGCGCATATCGAAAAATTGCTCAGCGATCTCTTGGCGGACTCGGCGGAGCTGGATCTGATGATCGTGGTCGCCGACGGCGGCAGCACTGACGGCACGCAGCAGATCGTCGAGAGCATCGCCGCCACGGAACCGCGGGTTCGTCTCATCCACAATGCGAAGCGCATCCAGAGTGCCGGCGTAAATCTCGCCGTGCGAGAATTCGGCGGCGGACGGCACTGGCTCGCGCGGATCGATGCGCATGCCGCGTATCCCAAGGATTTCGTCTCGACGCTGATTTACGAAGCGCGCCGGACCGGCGCGTCCTCCGTCGTGGTCGCCATGAGGTCCGAGGGCGAGAATTGCTTCCAGCGTGCGGCCGCGGTCGCACAGAACTCCGTCCTGGGAACCGGAGGCGCCGCGCATCGCCGGTCAGGCGACGAAGGCTTCGTCGATCACGGTCACCACGCGTTGTTCGACTTGAAACAGTTCGAAAGCGTCGGCGGCTACGACGATACGCTGAGCCACAATGAGGACGCGGAGTTCGACATCAGGCTGACGCGCGCCGGCGGCAGGATATGGCTCACGCGCGCAATCGAGGTGACGTATTTCCCGCGATCACATCCGGTGGCACTCTATCGCCAGTACGTGAGCTATGGCCGTGGACGGGCGCGCACGCTCCTCAATCACCGGATGCGCCCGAAGATGCGCCAGTTCCTGCCGGCCTGTGTCTTGCCAACGGTTCTTGCTGCCGCGATGTCGCCGTGGATTCCGTTGGCGCTCGGCCCCGCAGCATTGTGGTCTGCCTCCTGCCTTCTTTCCGGCGTCGTGCTTGGGCTTCGACAAAAACGGCGCTGTGCGTTTGCCTCGGGCATTGCCGCGATGATCATCCATCTCGGCTGGTCGGTCGGATTCTGGCGGGAGGTGGTTTTCGGGAGGAGACGATCGCACGAGATGACACCGACATGAGCGTGTCGCCGCGTATCTCCGTGATCATGGCGAATTTCAACGGCGTCCGATATTTGGGCGGCGCGATCCGCTCGCTCATGAACCAAACGATGAGCTCCTGGGAGCTCCTCTTCGTCGACGATGCCTCGACCGACGGCAGCGTGGCGCTGGCTCGCGACATCACGAACGGCGATCGGCGCGTGAAGATCATTCCGCTCGACGAGAATCGCGGGCCGGGCGCCGCACGCAACCAGGCTCTGAATTTCGTGCAAGGGGAATGGGTCGCCATCTTCGACAGCGACGACCTGATGGATCCCCGACGGCTGGAGTTGCTGCTCGACCGCGCCGCACGCGATCGCGCGGCCATCGTGGCCGATAACCTGCTGCTGTTTTCCGAGACCGCGCCCAAGCCGCGCCCGTACTTACGGAGCGGTCCGAGCGACGCGCCGCGGTGGATCGGCCTTGCCGACCTGATCGAGTCCAATTGCCTTTATTCGCGCACGCCGGACCTCGGCTATCTCAAGCCGATGATCAAGACGGAGCTCATCGCAAAAACCGAGCCTGCGCTACGATGAAAGGCTTCGCATCGGCGAGGACTATTATTTCCTGGCGTCGCTCTTGGCGAACGGCCAAAGGCTGCGCGTCGAACCCATGGCGCTCTATCTCTATCGCAAGCACGAGGGGTCGATCTCCCACCGCATGAATGCGGCCCATATCCGCGCGCTGATGGATGCCGACGAGCGATTCCGCCAACGCGTGGCTCTCAATCACCGGGAAAGACGCTCGCTCGAACGGCGGCGCCAGTCGCTCGAGACGTTGCTCGCCTATGACGGTGTCGTCCGCGCAATCAAGCAAGGCAGCCCGGCGCGCGGCGCGGGCCTCGCCATGCGCAACCCGCGCATCTGGCCGTTGCTGACGCGGCCCATCACGGCGCGATTGAAACGCGTCCGTCAGGCGCTGGGCACGCTGTGAGCAAAAAAAGGGCGCAGCCATCGGCTGCGCCCGAGTTGTTGGTGGTGGATCGCAAAACAAGAGTGCGATCCAATTCGGAATCGGATCGCACTCTTGATTCTGGTTCGTCGCGTTTTCTTACGCCGAACCGGCATCCACTTCGGCGGAAAACGCTTTAGTGGAAGAACCATTCCGTCTGCATGTGCAGGCCGGACGGCTGAACGTTGTCGATCGTGGTGACCAGGTACGGCCACGGGTTGGCGGACCCCGTCCCATCCGGATCGAAGTACACCTTCGTTCCGCCCGCGCCGTCCGACTGGAAGCTCACATAGCCGTCGGCCACGGGGTTCGTGCCCTGGTAATTCGCGGCGGTAAACAGTTTCCGCAAATCCAGCATGTCCGTGCCCACCTGGAAATCGGTGATGCGCGCGTTGTTCCAGGGCAGGTTGTCGAACTGGAAGATGTCGCTTCCGGCGCCTCCGGTCAGAACGTCCCAGCTGCGTCCGGCAATGAGGATGTCGTTGCCTGCGCCGCCGTTCAGCGTCGAACCGGCGTTGTTCGAGATCAGGATGTTGTTCAGCGAGTTGCCGATGCCGGTCTGCGGCCCGGAACCGCTGAGCATCAGGTTCTCCTGGCCCGAGCCCAACGTGTAGCTCGCCGCGGTCGTCGGGACCGTATCGATTCCCGTGCCGGTCATCGGAAGGGAGAACAGCCCGGACGAGGACGAAGGCGGCGGGTTTGTGGTCGGCGGCGGATTCGAACCCGATCCGCTTCCCGCCGTGCCGCTGAAGAACACGTCCGACTGCAAGGTGAGACTTCCAGGCGATACGCCTTGCAGCGTCGTCACCAATTTCTTCAGGCTGCTGCCCGCGCCATCGGCATCGAAGAAGACTTGCGTTCCACCTGCGCCATCGGAGGAGAAGCTCAGATAGCCATCCGCGACGGGATTGGATCCGTTGTAGTTGGCAGAACAGTCCGCGCAGATCCAGCACATCCGTGCCGTCCGTGAAGTCGGTGACACGGCCGCCCGAGGTCACGGAATTGTACTGGAAGATGTCGGACCCAGCGCCTCCGGTCAGGATGCCGGCCCCCTTCCCCGCGACCAGGATGTCGTTGCCAGCGCCGCCATTGAGTGTCGACGCGGCATTGTTCGACGATCATCAGGTTTCCAAGCGCGTTGCCGATTCCGGTTTGCGCCGAGAGACCGGTCAGCTTCAGATTCTCGACATTGGCGCCCAGCGTGTAGCTCGACGATCTGCTCTGGACCGTATCGACGCCCGCATTGGCATTCTCGACGACCGAGTCGCCCGGGCTGTTGACGAGATAGGTGTCGTTGCCGGCGCCGCCGATCAACGTATCGGTGCCGCCCCGGCCATCGATCTTGTTCGCCGCCGAGGTTCCGTTGATCGTTTCGCTGCGCGATGACCCGCGGATGAAAGAGGCGTAGGCGCCGGATTCGGCCAGGGTGAACAGCTTGGACAGCACCGGCGGGTCCGTCGGAGGCGGGTCCGTCGGAGGTGGATCCGTCGGAGGCGGATTCGTCGGAGGTGGCACCGTCACGCCCTTGTCGGAATACGCCCGGATGTAGTCGATCTTCATCTGGGCCGGGAACGGCGTCGTGCTGTTGACCATGCCGGGCCAGTATCCGCCGACCGCGAGATTGGCGATCATGTACATCGGCTCGTGCATGTCCGAAGGCGTTGCCGTCTTCCACACCTCGTTTCCGTCGAAGTAGTAGGTGATGTAGTCGGCCTGCCAATCCACGCCGTAGGTGTGATAGCCCGCCGACATGTCGGGGACTTTGATCGTGCCGCCTTTCGACGTGTGCGATCCCGTCTGATTGGTGTGCGCCGCGGTGTAGAGCGTGGTCATGTCATGACCCAGCACTTCCATCGCGTCGATCTCGGGCGGCCACGACATGTCGGCTTGCAGCAGCCAGAAGGCGGGCCAGAGACCTTGGCCTGCCGGCAACTGCGCTCTCATTTCGAAGTAGCCGTAGGTCTGGGTGAACGAGTTGAAGGTGTTGATCATGCCGGACGTGTACTTGTACCCGTCGATAAGCGGCTGGACCGAGCCGCTGGCGGGTTGAGCCGTCAGCGTGAGGACGCCGCTGCTCACGGTCCAGGGTCTCACCGACGTCGTCGGCGCATACATCGAGTTGATGTACCACTCTTGCTCGCCGTTGGACGGCAGCGAGCCCCCCTTCTCGGGTGCGAAGGGATATTTGGTTGACCAGGTTCCCGATGTTCCGTTCCAGAGACTGAGACGAGTTGAACTCGTCGCTGAAGGTGAGAGTGGCGGTGGCCGACAGATTCTTAGGATCAATAGTCACGCGTCCTCCTTCGTGGCAAGGATGCTTCGTTACGAAGTCCAGTTGAGGTTGTGCGGCAGAGCCGCTTTCTCTTTCGTGAAAGCCCAGCGCCCCCGTGGCTACAGCTAGGCTTTTGGCGCCTCGCGTTGCGTTCCACAGCGCGACATGCACTCACGAAATCCGATTCAAATGTCTTCGAGATCGCGCGGTGAATCAGACCGCATGCCTCGCCCCTCGGGGCGAAACAGACCAAACCTGCAGCGATACGGTCAACGCATTTTTCAAAATGGTTGCACGATCGATCCTGAAACAAAAAAGTGACGTAGCTGAAGCTCGACCGTGTGCGAGTCACGTTTGCGCAGCAAAATATCAATTTAGCCGGGATTTTCTCTTTCAATATTCCGATCGAGCGCTCGCCGTAGCTGGAGCTGGACAGTAAAATCAGTTCCTCCTTTGGAACCAAATTTCACTCTCAGACGTTGGCTCCACCGAAAGTCGAGGATCAGATGGCCAACAACGCCCCCATGCTTATCACCCGTGTCCATGTCGGCAAGGGTCCAGGAATTGTTTTGATCTCCCTGGCAAGCCCATCGGGAGAGCTCGGTCGAGGCCCCGTTGAAAATGTCGAAGCGGTCAGGATCGCCATGACCAATTCGACGTTCAAAGAGGTGGCTGATCTGTTCACCCAGACCTTGGCTGAAATCCAGGCCGATGAAACGGGACAGAAAGTCGGCGCGCGCAGACCGCCCCTGCACGCGATGGGCGGTCCGTTGAAGAACTGAGCGGGCGCCGAGGGAAGCACGCTTGAGCGCCGTCGAAGCCGGATCCAGAGATGCTGTATCCGGCTCGATCGGTATTTCGGCCGTCGATGTGTGCGTCTGCACGTATCATCGACCCGCGATCGCAGAAGCGTTGCGATCGCTATCGCGTCAGCAAGGATGTGACGGCGTCGTGATCCGTGTGATCGTCGCCGACAATGCCGGCGATACCGCGGCGCGCGAGCTGATCGAGACGACCGCGCGCGAGCTCGATCTCGATACCGTTTACGTCCACGCGCCGGCGCGCAACATCTCGATCGCCCGCAACGCGTGCCTCGATGCGGCCACCGCCGAGTGGCTCGCCTTCCTGGACGACGATGAGATCGCATCTCCGATCTGGCTGAGCGCTCTTCTTCGCGAGGCGGCAAGCGGACAATGGGACGCGGTTCTCGGTCCGGTCCAGGCGGTCTATCCGAAAACGGCGCCGGCCTGGGTACGCGCCGGCAATTTCCACTCGACGCGGCCCGTTTTCGTCCGTGGACGGATCGAGACCGGGTACACGGGCAACGTCCTGATACGGCGCGCGATGGTCACGCGCGAAGGCTTACGCTTCCGGCCCGAGCTCGGGCGCAGCGGCGGAGAGGACGAAGACTTTTTCAATCGTCTGCGCGACGCGGGCGGCCGGATCGGCTTTGCCCGAAGCGCGGTCGCGTATGAGACCATTCCCGCCGAGCGGACGACACTCACCTGGCTCATCCGCCGCAACTTCCGCGCCGGGCAGAGTTACGGAGCGCGATTGCAGGCGCGGTCCGCAAGCGGCCTTGCGCGAAGCGGCGCGCTGGCTCTTGCCGCGGCCAAGGTAGGCGCCTGCACGGTGGCTGCGGCGGTGCACGCCCCACTCGCGATGCGGCGGAACCGGTTCCTGACGCGCGCGGCCCTTCACTGCGGTGTTGTCGCGCGCCTTGCGGGCCTGAAAGAGGTCAAACTCTATTGATCGATCCCGCGGTGCGGACGTCGATGTCCGACGTGACGCGATCGCTGGCGACCTCGCCGCGGGCGGCCAGCGCGAGCGCATTCACCAGGCTCTCGCAATCCGTCCGATCCGCGACAAAGGTGCGCCGTGGATGAGAGCGACCCGCCTGACGCAGCCGGCCATAGGCGCCAGACGTCAGATGCTCCAGGAAGCAGCCGAGTTCGTGACGCGGTGAGTCGAACACGACGCCGATTCCGCGTTGCTGGAGCCAGCGGCCGGTCTCCGTCTGGGCAAGCTGCGATCGGCACAGCACCATGAGGCCCGCCTTCGTAGATGCGATTGGGCAGAAGCAACGCCGAGTTCGCACCCTCTTCGAAGTAGTCGATGGCCCAACTGAAATGCACGCCACCATAAAGCTCGCTCAATTCGGCGGGGCGGTATGCGCCGCCGAAGGACACACCGGGGCTCTGCGCGATCTGCTCGTCGAAATTCCGGAACGCCACGCGCGCGGGCCTTCCTCGGATGACGACCTCGACAAGCCCAGGAAAACGGCTCGTAAGCTTGCAGAGGATGTCGAGGCTTCTTTGGCAACGGATCATGCCGAACCAGCCGATGCGCCACGGCGGACCCGGAGGCGGCTCACATTTCGCAACCTCGTTTTGGTGTGACGCGCCAAGATCCAGGACCTTGTTCTCGACAACGAGCACAGGCCGGTTCCAGGTCGAGCCGACACCCTGCTTCGGCGCGTAATGTCGAGAGATGAACGCCGGCGAGCTGACGATCAGAAGGCGCGCCCTTCGCATCAGCGACCGCTCGACAACGCGCAAGATGCGGCCCGCGGGTGAGGTGGACAGCAGGAGCCGATGCAGATCGAGGCACTCGTAAACGAGAGTCGCCTTCGGCGCATGACGGCGTTGCGCGGCGCCGGCGATAGCCAACATCTCGAGATTCCGCGCCAGCAGAATTTCGGCATCCCTGACCCCCGATGATCCGACACCGAGGCTGGTTCGTCGCTGGATGACTTTCAACGCACGCTGGAAAAGACGGGAGTCGTAGGTGCGGCCGAGATCGATCGCGGGGAGACCATCAAGGGCCGGAACCATATTGCCACGCCGAAACCCGAGAACGCGGACATCGGCGCCGCCGGCTTGCAGCATGCGCACACGCCGGGCAGCAGCCGGATCGGTGACGTCGTGGACGAAGTATGCGATCCGCAACGATAAGCCCCCCGGAGGCGTCTAGTAGGATCCTTTCCGCGTGATCACCGCGGGAATGGTCGCGACCACGATCCAGACGTAAAGCCACGGGCACTGCGATTTGACGAACAGACAATCGAGCGCGACGCGGGACCGATAGCTGACATCGCTGCGGCCGCTGACCTGCCAGAGGCCGGTGATGCCCGGCTTCACGGAGCAGTAGTGACGAAAGCGGCGGCCGTAGCGCGTGATCTCCGCTTCCACGATCGGACGCGGCCCGACGATGCTCATCTCGCCGCGCAGCACGTTGAGCAATTGAGGAAGCTCATCGAGACTTGAGCGTCGCAGGAACGCGCCCAAAGGCGTGATCCGCGGATCGATCCGGAGCTTGTGATCGCGCGCCCATTCGGCGCGCGCCGTGGGGCTGCTCGCGAGCAACGCCGCGAGCCGCGCTTCCGCGCCAACCGTCATCGAGCGGAACTTCAGGCAGTAGAACGGACGTCCATCCCGTCCGATGCGACGATGCGAGAACAGCACGGGTCCGCCGTCCTGGAGGAACACCGCCACTGCGATAAGAACCATGAGTGGAAGAAGAAAGATGAGTGCGAGAGTGACGATCGTCACATCCATCGCGCGGATCACCCCATCATCGCGATGTTCCGTCTCGACACGCGCAGGAACATCGACTCGCGTCAGGCAACGTAATGTCGGACATACACGCCTCTCCAACCTCGACGATTTACCCCTCAGGCGTCGCGTTGGAAAACAGTGCAGTTCAAACTTCGTTCCGCGTACGCTCCACTTTATCGTCGCGTTGAGGACACAACGCGCGGCGTGTGTGTCGTCGATCCACCACTAGCGCTGCTGCGTTCAAGCTAGCGTTGCCTTCTCGTCGGGCAAACGCGGCGCGTTTCGATGCAGACGAAAAGACAGACGCGCGAAGCCGGAACCTAAGCACGGCGCTACACGTTTGGGGCTTTGCGTCCGAAATCATTCCGAAACCAAGTTTCGGCGCAGGTCGACTCGAGGTTCTACCTCGCGCGCAGAAGGGGAGATCGAAATGAGATCGTGCCGGGCGGTGGTGATCGCTGCATCCATCGTGGCGTTTTGCACCGTGACAAGCTCAAGCTTCGCTGCTCCTTCAACCTTCGGCACTCCGTCTCGCACCACGTCGTCGCGCCCCGCAACCGCGCCGGCAACCGTCTTCAAGGAAGTTCCGTCCGCGCCGGGTCCGGCTCCCATACAGAACTCCGACTACCTGATCGGTCCGCAGGACAAGCTCGACGTGAACGTCTTCCAGGTCCAGGACCTCAGCAAGGCGGTGACCGTCGAAACGAGCGGCATGATCCTTCTTCCGTTGATCGGACAAGTGCGCGCGACCGGCCGCACGGTGAAGGATCTCTCCGACGACATCGCGCTGAAGCTCGGCGAGAAATACGTCAAGGATCCGCTGGTCACCGTGACGGTCACCGAGTCCGCGAGTCAGAAAGTCACCGTGGATGGAGCCGTCACGCAGCCGGGCATCTATCCGATCACGGGGAACACGACTCTCACGCAAGCGGTTGCGCTCGCGCGCGGCACGATCGAGGACGCGAATTTGCGGAACGTCGCCGTGTTCCGGAATGAGGGCGACAAGCGCATGGCGGCGGTGTTCGATCTGTCCGCAGATCAGATCGGGAAAGATGCCGGACCCGCAGGTTGTCGCCAATGACGTGATCGTCGTCGATACCTCGAATGGCCGGAGAATCTTGCGCAGCTTGGGTACGCTCGTGCCGTTCATGTACCTGTTCCGTCCTTATTAGCCGAAACCGTATGCCGCGCACGACGTCGCGGGGATCGTCATCGCATAGAAGGCGCAACAATGAACAACATCGTTCCGTACGATTTCGAACCGCCCGCCACGACCGAGCTCCAGGCGCGTCCTTCGCAGAACGAGCGCTTTTCCTTGCGCTATATCGTGGGCGTGATCCTGAGCCGTGCATGGCGCGCTGTGGGCGTGGGCCTCCTGCTGTTCCTGCTCGTCATCGGCGTCGTCTCGCAAATTCCGCGAACCTATTTCGCGGAAGGCGCGGTGCTGATCCAGCCGCGACGCACGAACCTGACGCGCGTGGAGCAACCTGATCACGTTTTGCCGCCGGACACGAGCGCGATCGACACCGAAGTCGAAGTCCTGCGCTCGCGCGCTCTGACCGAGGAAGTCGTGCGGCGCTTGAAGCTGTATGACGATCCCGAGTTCAACTCGGCGCTCACCGTCGACGAGCCCGCGGTCTTCTATTGGGACTGGCCGATCGAATTCGCGATCGACCTTCCGTTCTCGTGGAGCGCGCTCTGGCCCTTCAGCGCGGAACCTGAGACTCCGGAAGGCGCCGACAACTCGATCTGGATCGACCGCACGGTGATGGCGGTTCAGCAGAACACGTTCATCCGCCGCGTGGGCCTGACCTATGTGGTGCGAATCGGTTTCGGCTCTCATTCGCCCGAGAGGGCGCAGATGATCGCCGATGAGTTCATCACCGCCTATATGGACCGCCAGCTGACCGAGAAGGTGCAGCTCGGTCGAGCGCGCCAATGGCGATCTCGACGGCAGCATCGCCAAGCTGCGGCAGGAGGCCATCGACGCCGAATCGAGCGCCCAGGAATACAAGAACCGCTTCAACCTGACGAGCATCGAAGGCACGACGATGGCCGAGGCGGAAGTCTCGAACCTCAACCGCCAGATCGCCGAAGCCAGAGCCGACCGCGCGGAGAAGGATGCGCGCGTCGCCGAAGCGCTCGCACAGGTCAGGCGCGGTGGCGGCGGAGCCGATACGAATGCGGCGCTGACGTCCGACACGATCCGGGAATTGCGCACACGCGAAGCGGAGAAGAGCGTCCAGCTGGCGCAGCTGACCGTCCGGTTCAAGGACGACTATCCCGAGGTCAAGCGCACGCAGGCGCGAGCTGAACGACGTCCGCGAGCAGATCCAGACCGAGATCAACCGTATCCTTTCCAGTCTCCGGTCCGAAGCCAAGACGGCGCAGCAGCGCGAGGCATCGCTCATCGGGAGCCGCAGCCAGGCGCAGAACGGCCTGGCGTCGAGCAATCGGGCACGCGTTGGCCTGGTCGCGCTTCAGCAGCGCGCGGATGCGGCGAAGAAGATCTACGAAGGCTACCTGACGCGCGCGAGCGAAGTCGCCGTGGAGCGAACCCTTCAGCAGGCCGACGCCAGCGTGAACTACCGCGCCGCGATCGCGCCGTGGATTTCGCCCGACCCGCGGATGACGCTCGCCTTCGCGACGCTGCTCGCCATCATGGGCGGCATCGCGACGGTCCTTCTCTCGGAGTTCTGGAGCCGCCGCTTGCGCAGCCGGCACGATGTCGAAAACGACATCGGCCTGCCGCTCGCGGGCGTTGTTCCGGACGCCGCATCGATGGCGCGTCTTCCGCGACGGCGCTATCCGGCGGGCGCGGCCGACCATCTGGTCGAGCATCCCTTCACGGCGTTCGCCGAGTCGTTCCGCAACCTGCGCGCCTTCCTGATGCTGTCGACGCGCTCGGGTCCTTCGAAGGTGATTGCCGTCACCTCGGCTGTCCCGCGCGAGGGCAAGAGCATGACGTCGCTGTGCCTCGCCCGGACGCTCGCGCTCACCGGATCGAAAGTCGTGCTGGTCGATTGCGATCTCAGGCGGCGCGGCGCCACGAAGCTCGTCGGCGAGTCCGATGTCGGCATCGTGGAGGTGGTGGAGGAGAAATTCCCGGTTCAGCGGGCGCTTATCCGCGACGCCAAGAGCAACGCCTGGATCCTGCCGGCGTCCAGCCAGCGCGACATCCCGCACGATCTCTTCGGCCGGCCCGAAACCGATGAGCTTCTGCGCAACCTGGCGGAAGCGTTCGACTATGTGATCCTGGACGCGCCGCCGCTGCTCGGCGTCGCCGATGCGCGCATCCTCGCGGCCAAGGCCGATCGGGTGCTCTACGTCGTGCAGTGGAACAAGACGCCGGCCTCGGCAGCCCAGTCGGCGATCGAGATCCTGCAGTCGTGCGGCGCCAACGTCATGGGCGTGATCCTGAGCAAGGTCAACGTGAAGAAGCAGGCGCGCTACGGCTATGGCGATGCCAGCGATTACTTCCACTACTACCGGCACTACTACATCACGAACGCCTAGGGCATTTCGATGGCGACAGACTTTCGGGCGCATGCGTTGGGTGCTGGGCGCGGCTGTGGGTGGCGTTCTGCTCGCAGCCGCGTCGTCATCGGGGGCACAGGAGGACGCGCCTTTGCGCGCCGCACCTGACGGCCGGCCCCTGGCGCTGACGTTCGCGGACGAGTTCGACAGCTTCCGCCCGTTGCGCGGCAGGTCGGGCGTCTGGCGCACGACGTTCGGAGACGGCACGCATCTGGGTCTCGACCGCCGCAGCCTGCCGACCAACGGCGAGCTGCAGCTCTATGTCGATCCGGATATCTCCGGAGCGAGAGGCTCGCTCAATCTCAATCCATTCTCGGTGCGCGACGGGGTGCTCGAGATCACGGCCGCGCCGACGCCGCCCGAGCTGAAGCCGTTGCTCAACAACTACGCCTACATGTCGGGCGTGATCACGACGCAGCCCTCGTTCACGCAGACCTACGGCTATTTCGAGATGCGGGCGAGATTGCCGCGCGGCAAAGGCCTGTGGCCCGCGTTCTGGCTCCTGCCGGCCGATCAAAGCTGGCCGCCCGAAATCGACGTGATGGAGAGCATCGGCGATCCTTCGCAGGTCTTCGTGACAACTCACAGCAAGGCGACGAAGGCGGAAGGCTTCGAACGCCGCATCGCGGGCGATGAGTTTCACACCTTTGCGGTGAGCTGGGATGCGAACGATGTCATCTGGTACATCGACGGCAAAGAAGCCGGGCGTCACAAGACTCCGGCCGACATGCACAAGCCGATGTACATGCTGGCCAACCTCGCCGTGGGTGGAAACTGGCCCGGCGCACCGGACGCCAGGACGCGGTTCCCGGCGACGTACGAGATCGACTACATCCGGGCTTACAGGTTCGCGCGGTGAGCACGCAGGACGGCGCACAGATCGGGCCGCAATGGCACCGGCCTAATCTCAGCCCAGCGCATGCCGTCCCGAGACCGCGACCGCAGAAGGCTGTCGCACGGCTGATTGCGGTTGACCTTCTCGACCTCGAATTCGTGACGGCCTTTGGTCTGTTTGCCGCGATGCTGTTCATCAGTCAGCTCGGCGTCTCTGGGCGCGCTGACGATCATCGGCCTGACCGGCTTCTATGCCCTGCTCCACCTGGCGCGCCTCTACCAGATCCTTTTGCCGCGCGCGTTCATCCTGGCCATCCCGGCCGTCGATCGTGATGTCCACGCTGTGGTCGGAGACACGAACCGAGACGCTGAAATATGCGATCGAATTCACCATCACGGCCGGTGCGGGATTGCTGCTTTCAGGTTCGCGCCGCCCGATGTCGGTGCTGTTCGGCATGTTCCTCGCGTTCGGCTTCTACATCGCGGTGTCGCTCGCCTTCGGTCAATCGGTGTTCGTCGGGCACCACGGGAACGACGGCGTTCTCGGGCCTCAACCGCGGCAAGAACATGCTCGCCGACATCGCGTCGACCGGATTGCTGATATCGGCGGCGACATTCCTGGTCGCCATCGCCGAGCGCCGGCTTCTGGTTGTCCTGGGCACGGTGCTGGTCGCGGGAATGGAACTCTATGTCGTGATCGCGGCGCGTTCCGCCGGCGCCATGCTTGGCTTTGCCTTGGCCATGGCCGTGTTCGCGCTGCTGCTCACGCTTCGCCCGATCTGGGCCGTGCTGCGCGCAACCGCGACGTTCTTCCTCGGACTCGTGCTTGTGGTCGCCGCGCTCAACTACCGCGCGCTATCGAGCGCCATGATCGACACCGGCACGCGGTTCTTCGACAAGGACATGACGCTTACCGGGCGCACCTATCTTTGGCAGCGCGCCTATGACCTCATCAACGAGACGCCCTGGTTGGGAAGAGGCTTCCGCTCGTTCTGGCTGCAGGGCAATCCCGATGCGGAGGGCCTTTGGCAATATGCGGGAATCATGTCCCGGGACGGCTTCAATTTCCACAACACGGCCGTTGAGGTCCTGGTGCATTTGGGCTGGGTTGGCCTGATCGTCTACGGCGCCGTCGTCATCGTCGCGCTCGGGTTCCTGGTCGCGCGGTTCCTGGTGCGGCCCAATCTGTTCGTGTGTTTCTGGCTGAGTGTCCTCATCTACGAATTGGTGCGGATGCCCATCGAAAGCATCGGCTTCACGGAGTTCTATTTCTCGACCGTGCTGCTGTTCATGGCGCATGGGCTCCGCGTTCGCCGCCCCGCCCGGAAAACGCTTTGCGGCGCCAGCACCGAAGGGACGACCCACTGCAAGACCGGCGGGGGCGCGAGCGTCAGCGCGAGCATAAGACCTTGGTCCAATACGCATCTTCGGAACTTTTGAAACCGGCTTTCCGTTTTCCTGCAAAGCTCGAGACGGAAACGGCGATGTCGAGGATCCAAGAGCTTTCGCTCACGCCCACGGACCATGCGCTTCTGGCGGCGGTGGCGAACGAAGTGTCGCCCGAGGAGAACCGGCAGTTCCGGCGCCTGCTTCCCGGCCGTCGCGGCCGAAGCGCGCGCAGTCGCGGGGCACTGGGATTTCGGGTCACCCTGCTACGTCGTCGACCGGCTGATCGAAGACACACGCGCCTTTCCCGAGGGCGCCGAGGCGCGGAACCGGACGCGTCTGCGTCAGGCCGCCGTCGCTCGTCTCGCGCTCGGCTTCTTCCGGCCCGAGGATCGCCTGCCCTCCTCGATCCTGAAACTCTATCCTGCGTTTTTCGGTCGCCTCGCGACCTTCCTCCACGATCGCGTCAGCGGCATCTACGACGACGACTTCTTCGCCAAGGATGTCCGCTATGCGCTTGGCCTGACGATCCCGTGTGGAGCGCTCCAGTTCGATCTCAACGGCGTCGTGGGACCGAAGCTGATCGCGCGCGATCTCGCCGCGACCCGGTCTTTGCGCTCGACCGCCGGATATTTTGCATCGAAGGGCTGGGGCCGGTGGTACAGCAACCACATCGATGTCCGAGCGATCAAGGAGTTCACGCCCGAAGGATGGACCGCGAGTTTCGCGAGGATCGCGGAACTGCTGGCGCTCAATCCGTCGGTCCGCGGCGTCGCCGGTGTCGCCTGGTTCTACGATCCGGCGCTTGTCCGCGTGAGTCCGCATTTGGCGTATATCGGAGAGACGCTTCAGAGGAGCGGCGCGTTCCGGGTCACGATGAAGACGCAAGAACACGACATCGCCAATGCTCTGGCCCGGTCGCTCAGCCGGAAGAGGCTCTACGAGAGAGGCGAGTATTCTCCCGCCTGCTATCTCGCGGCGTGGCCGCGGCGCGCATTGCTCGAGTGGGCCGCGCGGCTCAAAATCGATCCCAGCGTGGCGTTTGGCAGCTCAGCGCCGGCCGATGAGCGGCGAAACGCGCAACCGATCGGTCTCGTGACCCCAGCGCCTGCGTCGTCCTGAAAGCGTTCGGAACTTCTATACGGCGGCCGCCATATGCTTGCCGTGCTCGCTGATCGCGATCTCGCTCACGATGACGACGCGATGCGGGAGGTGGCCCGGCGTGCTGATGCACTGGCGGAACGAGCGCAGAAGGTCGGCCTCGCCGACTTGGGGACTCTCCGGCACGATCGAGCGCGGTCAGGAGCGGGATGCCGAGGTCGTCGAGCTCGATGCGAAGCGCCAAATCGAGCACCAGCCGGGATGACCGCAGCTCCCGTTCGATCGTGCCGAGGTTGACGCGCTCGTCGCGGATCTTCACCTGCTCATCGTTCCGGCTGATGAACTCCAGATAGCCGTCCTTATCCTTCCGGAACCGGTCGCCGGTGAAGAGAACAAGGCGCCCGTCATCGGTGCGCCGGAAGCGCTTCCGCGTGGCGACGGCATCGGCCCAGTAGCCGGGGCAGACATTCTCGCCCTCGATGGTGAGCTCGCCGATCACGCCGGGTTCCACGGCGTTCCCCATCGCGTCGACGATGGTGCCGGTCACGCCGGCCATCGGCTTGCCGCAACTGTCGGGCCGGGAGAGAAACTCGGCGGGATCGAGATAGGCGACGCGCTTGCACTCGGTGAGCCCGTACATGGCGAAGATGCGCGCGTTCGGAAACGCCGCCGCGAGCTGACGGCGCAGCCCGAGCGACGTTGCGCCGCCGGTGAGGCTCACCACCTCGACGTCGGGGAAGGTCTCGCTCGGTTTCGTCGCCCGGCACAGCCGTGGCGGCAAGCGCGGGCGTCAGCGGCAGCACGACGCGCTTGTGCTTGCGGATACGGGCGAGCAGCTCGCCCGTCATCTGCGGCGAGGACACGAGATCGACCGTGAGACCAAAGCTGCCGGCCAGCAGGCCCTGATAAAAACCGTAGTCGAAGGACGGCGACAGCGCATTGATGATGCACTGGCCCTCGTTGAGCCCGAGATAGTTGCCGATCGTGGTGGCGGAGAATTTGCGGTTCTGCGGCGTCGAGACGACGCATTTGGGATCGCCGGTCGAGCCCGACGTGCAGAACACGATGGCGCCTTCCATCGAACCCGGCAGGTCTGAGGGAACGCGGTCTCGCTTCGGTCTCGCGCCTGCCGCCGCGGTGAGCGAATGATCGTCCGTCACCCAGCAATCGATGAGATGCGCGTTCGGGTGGCTTGTATGACGGCCGTAGCCCACGACGAGCTGCGGCCCGAGCTTTCCAAACAAGCGGTCCACATAGGACGCCGACCAGGAATCGTTGAAGATCGCGAGCACCAGATCCAAGCGATGAGGCCGCCTCCACGAGCGACCAGATCGCCGGCGAGTTGTCGCCGATCGCGGCAACAACATCGCCGGGCTGAAGACGATGGCGCGCAAGTGCGCCGGTGAGTGTCTCCGTCGCAGTCATGCGCGCCACAGTGCCTATCGAGAGGCGTTCACAACAAATGCTGCAGGGGCGCCCGTCCAATGCCCGTCGGCGGCGCACGCAGGATCGTGGTCGTCTCGTTGCGCCGTTTGAGATTGTCCACGAGTTGTTTGATCTGGGCTTCTTCGAGACCGGTGCGCTGAGCGGCCTGCTTCATGGTGACGAGGCCTTCCATCACCTGAAGCGCGGTATCGAGCGTGTTGAACTCGAGACCGTAGAAGTAGCCCTTCTGGCTCTTCTGGCCCGGCAGCGTGTCGGTGGTCGGCGTGCGGTCGATCACGCGCTGATCGACGCCCATCGCCTTCGCGAGCATATAGAGCTCCGACTTGTAGATGCCCTCGATGCCTTCGACGTCGGCCGCGCCGTCGCCGAGCTTGACGAAGAAACCGAGCAGAAGCTCGTCGCGATTGGTCGTTCCGAGCACCGCATAGTTGTAGTAATCGGCCCAGTAGTAGACCTGCATCGCGCGCGAGCGTTGCTTGAAGTTGGTCGCGGCGACGAGCTCCATGTAGTCGCGAAGCCGGATGCGCTCCTCGAGCACCATGACGCCGTTCTCATCCTGCACGGTCAGATAGTGCAGCGGCGGCATGCTCGAGCCCGTCATGTCCTGACGCAGCGCGATGCCGACACGGTGCCGGCCCGGCGTATAGGACTCGAAATAGCGGCGTACGACCGCGTCGCGCTTCTCGTAGGCGCCGAGCGCTTCGAGGGAGGGCGTCAGGTCGACCTCCTGATGCTCGATGCCGAGCTTGCGGACGAGATCCATCGCGAGCGATTTGCTCTCCGGGCTGCTTTCGCGCTCGGGCATGATCACGCCCAGGACCTTCTTGGGGCCCATGGCTTCCACGGCGAGGTGCGCGGTGACCGTGGAGTCGATGCCGCCCGAAAGACCCACGACGAAGCCATCGCGGTGCAGCGTCTTCAGCGTCTTGCGGAAGTGGTCGGTGATGATCGATCGGATCTGGGTCGTGTTCATTTCGGCGCTCCTTGCGACAGCCGGTTCGCCATTTGCAGCAGCACCGGCACGCTGGAAAAATTCGCCTCCGTGAGTTCCTCTTCGGGGATCGAGCATCCGAGGGAACTTTCGAGCACCTCGATGACCTCGAGGAGCTTCAGAGAATCGATCTTGCCCGCCAGCTGTTGAGTGGCGAGAACCGATGCCCGATCGACACCGTTCTCACAGACGACATCCAGAATTTTTTCGCGAAGTTGGCTCTCGTTCATGCGCTTGACCCCTGAGATAGGCGCAATGGTAAAGCCAACGCTCATCAGTAGTTCCCAGTCAGGAGCGAATATTTCCGCAGCGCGATAAAAGGCACACTGTGCGCGCTTAGCAACGTGCAATCGCTGCGCAATTCCTGCTTCATTTTCATGCAAGGGAGTCTTTGAATTCGGCCACGCTCAAGCTGCTCCGATCCTCTCAAATGATCCATGGAACGAAACCGAGGGTTGCTCCGTTTTTTCCGGCAAAGCTTCGGTTTTTGGGGAATGCGCGACGCCGCAGGACTTCGTGTGAACCCGACGCGGTTGGCGCTGCCTGCCGACGTGCGCGCCGAGTTCCTTCAGACGCGAGAAGCCGTTCAATACCGCTCGGCGATCATCTGGGAGGAACACTGCACCGAGTGTGCGTTCCCCTCGTGCTACACGAGCTGCGCTCTCTACACGCCGCGTGAAGACTATCACTGCCGCCGCTTCGTTCGCGGCATCGAGCCGGTGCGCGATCGAGAGCACGCGCGGCTTCAGCTCAGGCGGATTCAGTTCAAGCGTTGGGGAAAGCTGGAAGGCTGGGGACCGGTGGCGATGAAGTCGCGCTCCGTCGCGGAGACGGTGCAGCGCTTTGATCGGGCCGCTTCTGCCGCGCTGCGCCCGCCGCTGCCGCGTCGCGTGATCGAGCTTGCGACTGCGCGCTTGAAGACGCTCAGACGGCGGATGGCCGAGAAAGGTTCCGCGCCCGGCGACAGCGACATCTTCCTGGTCGAAGCGTGGAACGCGAGCAGCTCGCCACAGCCTTTCACGCTGACATTCCTGACCGCAGGAACGTCGCAGCCGGCCATCGTTCGGTATCCGGTCAACTTCGCGCCCGGTTACAGCCGCACGGCCGTTCCGGTCGAACAGATCGCACCCTCCATCGATCTTACGAGGCGGTTCCGCGTGCAACTCGAGCCGATGGTCGAAGGGACACCTCCCTTGGTGTTCGGGGTCGTCGATTTCGTCCGGCTGGCGACTGAGGCCGCGCCGGCGACATCGGCACGGGACGAGGCACGACCAAAAGCCAAGTGCGTCGTCTGGGATCTCGACAACACGCTGTGGGACGGCATCCTCGCGGAGACCGGTCCGGAAGGCGTCACACCGATACCGATGGCCGTCGCCACCATCGTGGAGCTCGATCGCCGGGGCATCCTGAATTCCATCGCCTCGAAGAACGACCCCAACCTCGCGAGGAAAGCGCTCGAACGGTTCGGGCTGCTCAGCTATTTCGTGGCGCCTCAGATCGGCTGGGGCCCCAAGAGCGAGGCCATCCGCCAGATCGCAACCGTGCTCGACATCGGAATGGACACGCTCGTCTTCATCGACGACCAGGCCTTCGAGCGTGGCGAAGTGCAGGCGCTGTGTCCGGGCGCGGAGGTTCT
Source organism: uncultured Alphaproteobacteria bacterium (assembly GCA_963708555.1). GTDB lineage: Bacteria > Pseudomonadota > Alphaproteobacteria > Micropepsales > Micropepsaceae > CAIYRG01. Next base: position 241,105 of record CAVPTF010000016.1, read on the forward strand.
GCCCCAATCGGCGATCGCCGAGCTCTTCACGCTCGAGCGATTTGCCGTTCCGCTCACGGCCGAGGGATCCAAGCGCCGATTGATGTATCAGACCGAAGAACGCCGGCAGCGCGAGCGCACCCAATCGACGCTGGACTACGACGCGTTCCTCCGCTCGTGCGCGATCAAGCTCAAGGTGCGGCCGCTCGCACAGGATTACGTCCGGCGCGTCTTCGAGCTGAGCCAGAGAACCAACCAGCTGAACGTCTCCGCGCGGCGTTACAACATCGAAGACATCGAGACGCTGATGAAGTCTCCCGATGCGAGGAACACCTATGTTCTGAGCTGTGCCGATAAATTCGGAGACTATGGCGTGATCGGGTTCTGCGTGATGAACCGGTCGTCCGCGCTTGTCGAATCGCTTCTTCATGAGTTGCCGCGTGCAGCGCAAACGGGTCGAGGATGCGTTCTTCGCCTTGCTGGCGGCCGACGCCGCCGCCTTGGGGCACGACGACCGCTGCGCATCGCGTATTGCCGGACGGACAGGAACGACACCGCGGTCGCGATGCTGACCGAGCTCGGGTTTGCCTACGTTCCCGCGGACGGCACGCATGGCGAGTTCCGCAGGGCCGTCGCGCGCCCCTTCGAGCACAGCCAAATTGTCGAGTTGAGCGTTGCGGGTGAGATGGATTCGATGAGGGCGAGCGCATGAATGCGATTTGGGATAAGGCGCGGTCGGCGTTTTCGGAGCGGCTGACGCGCAACTGGTCGCCCCATGCGCTGCCCAGCCGGGCAACCGCTCCCGTGGTGAGCTTCAGTTTCGACGATTTTCCGCGTTCCGCGGCGAAGGAAGGCGCGCACGTCTTGCGCGAATTCGGTGTGAAGGGAACCTATTTTGTCGCCGGCGCACGCGCCGGCCGCCACCTCGACGACGTCGACCAATTCACCAAGGACGATCTGCTCGCAGTGGCCGAAGCCGGCCACGAGATCGGCTGCCACACGTTCGGCCATATCCGGCTCCCCACCGCGACTCACGCGGAGATCACCGACGATCTGTTGCGGAACCAGGAGTTCGTGCAGCAGATCCTCGGCGACTACACGATGTGCAGCTTCGCCTATCCCGATGGCGACGTGAGCATCACGACCAAGGCGCTGGTCGGCCGGTGGTTTCCGATCTGCCGCGGCATCTGGGGCGGCATCAACCACCGCCGCATCGACTACATGCAGCTCAAGGCCGTATCGCTCGAGCGCGATTTCGATCCCGCGCATGTCGAGCGGGTGCTCGACGACGCGAAAGAGACCAACGGCTGGGTGATCTTCTTCACCCACGACGTCTCCGACAAACCCAGTCCGTATGGATGCCGGCCCGGCGAGCTCGCCGGCGTGCTGCAAGCGGTGGCCGATCGCGGGATCGAGATCCTGCCGGTCAAGAACGCAGCGGGGAAGATGCGCTTTCCTTAGAGTTCCCCAGCCCGCGGGGCTTCGAGCGCGGCGTGGACATCGTACCAGTCGCAGGCCAGCGGAAGAAATCGTGCCCGGAACGACTCGACGGACTTCCTCGGAAACAGCCCGATGCACCGCCGCGCAAGCCCGTACGCGCGATATTGGCGTATCACGGCCTGGCACCTCGCACGTACCTTCCGGGCATCGACCCATTCCGTGGGCAGCTCCCGCCCGAAAAGACCGCTCGCGCCTTCGTGGAATGTGTATTCGACTTCGCGACCCTCGCGTGCGGGGCGAGGTTGCCTCTGCCGAAAGGCACTTCTCTGTCCAACCAACGAAAACCGCCGGTAACCCAGCGCCGTTGCGCAATCCATGATGCGGTCGACACAGCGGAAGTCCACCTCCATCGAGACGTAGGTGGGACGGGCACCGCACGAGGAAAAGCCGCGCAAGCACATCAGGTCGAAGCCCTCGATGTCGATCTTCGCGTAGTACGGCACGCCGTACTCGGCGACGAGATCGCCCGTCGTGACGCTCTCGGTCTCGATCTCCACGAACTCCGCACCTTCGCTCGCACGCCAAAAGTCGCGCAGACGCGGAGAGGCCGTGCTCCAGGCCGTGTTTGTCTTGCAAACGTAGAAGGCAAGAGGCGATCTCGTTTCCGAGATTGCGCGGTTGACGACGGTGAACCGCCCCTCCGAGATTTCGTTTGCATAGCGTTCGATCGCGGCCCTGCACATCAGCGGGTTAGCATCCACTGCAACGACCCGAAAACCCTTCGCCAAGTAGAAGTCCGTATCCTCGCAGGAATGCATTCCGATATCGAAAATCAGGTCGTTGCGCGGAATGGTCCTCGAGTCCACGCCCTTTGCTCGTGGTGGCCGCCGTCATTCGTGAGGTCCCTTATTTTGCGGTTTAGATCTTGCCGGGCGGAGACGACAGGATCCGTCTCAACCGCCTCACCCGATCCGATGCCGTGAGTCCTCGGGGGCCGTGAGCGCCGAGCACGCGACGGCGGCCCGCGCGATTTTCCGCGCGATGACTGAGCAGGGTAACGGATTCGCTGATCGCGCCTCCGACGGCAAGGGGAACCGTCGCCCAGGGATAGGAGAATTGCATGATGTGACGCCAATGCTGGAGCTGTGCCCAGCGCCGCGAGGTCAGGTGAGGAGGAATGACGGCGCCCGCGATGCGCTCGGCCGCGATCAATTGGCTCTCGAGCGCGTTGCGGACAAGACCCGTGGCGCACAGGCGTTCGAGAAGGCCCCAATCCACGGACTCGGGCGCTCTCGAAAGAGACGCGATGTCCACCAGATGGCGCAGATCGAAACCGCCACGCCAGTAGTCTCCGTCGTGAAGCTGATCGTGCAGCACCAGGAAGAAGATCTGGACGGCCGACAACGGGCGCATGGCGCGCAGCCCATCCACGCTGACCGGCGTGCAGTAGGCGGTCAGATTGTCGATCTCCGCCAATCCCGGCGGCCCCGGCGGTCTCTGGTGGAGGTCGATCAGCCCCACATCGTCCGCGCGCCCGAGCTCGGCGACGACGTGCACGTCGTTCCCCGGATATCGCGCCGTGAGCGCGAAGCCCGCGTTGTGCAGAGCACCGACCGCGCGATCGACTTCGGTTCCGCGCACGAGAAGATCGATGTCCGCGAGGATCCGGTCGAAGACCTCATCGGGCCGGTTCGCCCAAAGCGCGATGCCTTTGAGGAGAACGGGCTCGATCCCGACCGCATTGAGCGCGCGCAAGGCATCTTTGAGCTGCTGGATAAGCCGGCGATTCCGCTCCCGATTGCGCGATTGTACGTCCAGGAGAAAGACGCGCACGTCATCGGGAAGAGCGCCGGCGGAGCTCGACGCCATGACCGCAGTGCAGAGCTGCGCTGTTGCCAGGCTGCGATTGGCGAGGTCGAGCATCGCCATCCAGTCGGCGTCGGGCGGCACCTGGCCCTGAAAGCACATGCTGAGTTGCGTAAGCGCTGTCTGTCTATTCATCGGTCAGATCTTTGATGGCGGCGATCGCGTCCGCGAGATTCGAATAGACGAACCGGAAGCTTGCAGCACCTTCCATCGCGCTGGCGAAGGTCTTCAGCGCAGGCGCCGTGATCGAGCCTTTGGCGGAAAAGGCGCTTTCCAGCAGCGTCGAGAATGCATCGAGCGGCTCGACCGGTTCGAGCGCAGGCTTTGCGTCCGGTTGTCGCGACAACAGAAGAACGAAGTCGATGCTGCGCGGACGCCGCTTCACCGCGGGCGCCGGCAGGTAGCGCACGTCCTTGCCGTCGGACCGGCGATAGACGGGAAGATCGGCGATCTCCGGCGCATAGGACGCGACGAGAGGCCACGCGGGCGCTTTCACGCAGGCCGCGAATGGCGTTCCCGTCGCCTTACCATTGCTCTCCAGCCGCACGATATCGTCGCCCTGATACTCGTAGCCGGACCGGGCGAGAGCCACGCAGAGGGTTGTCTTGCCGGCGCCGGGAGCGCCGCTCAGGAGAATCCCCGTGTTTCCGCGAACGAGAAAAGCGGCATGCATGAGGAAAGCGTCACGCACGGAAGCGGTGTAGTGCTCGGTCAACACCGCCTTCAGGCGCGGGATCCATTCGTTCGCGCCGCATGAGCCGAGCGGCCTTTCGCCTTCGAACAGGAAAAAGCGATCGCCGCACGAAACAACCGAGAGCCTCAGCGTCGTCGTCCGCTGGTCGGATGCGAACTGTCCGAAGATCCGATCGATCTCATCGGGCGCGATGCCGAAGAGATCTATCCGGACGCTAAGCTCATCGATGCGCAATGTGCGTGTCGCGCTCGCTCGATCGTGCAGGCGAGCCAAGGCTTCCTGCGGCGCGAGCTGCCCGCCATGCAACCACGAGAGCGTGGCGTCCTCGACAAACGCGCGCGCGTCGCTGTCGGCGACGCCAAGATCGGTCAATCGCCGTCGCGCTTCGAGGGGCCGGCCGTCTTCGGCCAGGCTTCGCCAGATGCGGTCAGCGGTGGAATTCAGTCCGTAGAGAACCTGGCGCGCCTCGCAGAACAGAATCGAGCGGCCACCAATGCTGAGATGGTGAATGGTCGCCGGCGCGACGAGACGCGAATCATTCCACGGAAAGTTCGTCGTCGTCATCTCCCCCGGCCAGAGCGTGAATCAAGATTGGATGTGGAACCCTCATTCCCCTCGAAGCACATCCCCCGAAACATCGCACCGGCGGGTCAACGGTGTGTCCGACCCGCCGGGTATAGCGATGCTTAACGCCTGCGCGTACGCGCAGCGGTCGGCGCAGCCGGCGCCGCCGGAGCGGCCGGCGCGGCCGGCGCAGCCGGGGCCGCCGCCGGCGGTGCACTCGCTGCAGATTGGGCAATCGCGGGCGAGTTCATCGTGGTCGAGAGCAGCATTGTCATTGCTGGCGGTACGACGACGGCGAACTTACCTGCTGTAGCAAGGAATGCACGACGATCCGTGCCTTCCCGTGACCGAGTTTCCTGCGGTTCCATTTTCGTTTTTCTCCATTGAACAGCTGTATGCAGATGATCACTGCCGCAACCTCGACCGGCAGCTAGAGTAACTGTCGAGAAGCGCCGTGGTTCCGCCACATTTGCACGCATTTCGCGGTTTCATGACGAGAGCTATGCCGTTGGATGATTTGGTAGAATCGGAACTCAGACGATCTGCGATTCGGGTCTGAGATCGGCTTGGCCGGGACGAAGCCGCCTCACATCGTCGACGAATTTCCGTCCTTCCATCAGCGCGACGACGGCTGCGTAAGCGACGAAGCCGCTGGCGATCGCGACGATCAATTGCAGCACGGTCGGAAAGTGCGAAATCTCCAGACGGACGCCGAGAACGGTGAGGACCATCGCGACCGCTGCTGTCGACGGCGCAACGATGTTGGACACAATGGACGAGGCGGAGAGTCCAAGCTCGCTCGATAGCGACCGCAGATAGGCAGGCACCATCGCCGCCGCTCCGAGACTGACGCCGGTTGCCACACCGACGATGTCGAACTGTGTTCCGACGGACGCACCGATGAAGATCGCGACACCGGACAGCAGGCTGAGGGTCAGTTGACGCGGCGAATTGCCAAGGCCCAGCAGCACCGCGCCCATGAAGGAGTAGAGGCAGAGGAGAAATCCCGCAGGCGCGAGTGCCGCGAGAACCGGCGCGGTGTCCGCCCATTTCGGTCCCAGCAGCAGATCCGTCGCGAGATCGGCTGTGAGCGCCAGACCGCAAAACAGGAAGGCGAGCGCCGCGACCATGATGCGAAGGCTTCTTAAGACCAGCGGACCCGCGCGATCGCGGTCTGCTCGCGCAACGGCGGTGAGCGTCGTCAGATAGATCGGCCCCGAGATCACCTGATCCGGAACGCGCGTCAACTGATACGCCATCGAGTAGTGGCCGAGGGGCGTGACACCGAGCGTGCCGCCCACGACGAGCGGCGGCAGGTTCTTGCCGATGATGTCGGAGAGATTTGCGGCCGCGCTGTTGATGCCGAAGTGCAGATAGGGCCGCGCGAGACTGAGGTTGCACATGAACTTGGGCCGGAACTTCGAGGTCGGGACCAGCCACGCTGCTTTGGTCAGCCACAGGATCAGCTGCTGGATGACAAGGCTCCACACGCCCAATCCAAGAAGTGCCGCGCAGATTCCCGCGGTCGCGCTCAGCACGGTCGACAGAACATCGCCGATTGCAAAAATGCTGAAGTTCCGGCTCCTGGCGATGCGCGCATTGGCGACCGCCATGGTTCCTCCGATCGTCAGGATCAGCGAGAGAGTCGCGAGAACCGGCGCCAGATCGGGCCGCGAAAAGATTCCCGCAGATCGGCCAGGACAGCGCAGACAACAATATGGTCAAGCTCACGCCGATGCTGGTGGAAATCCAGAACACGGTGGATTCGAGCTCGATGGAGGGATTGGGATGTCTGACGAGAGCGGTTCCCAATCCGGCATCCGCCAGCATGCTGGATAAAAGAATGAACGGCATCGCAAGACCGATCAGGCCGAACGCTTCCGGTCCCAGCAGACCGCGCAAGGATCGGAAGAACCAGCAGCTGAAGCCCGAGGCGCGCCGCGTTGACCGTCCCCATCGCGATGGTGCCGAGGAAAGCGCGCCGATCACTCATGGGACCTCAAGGACGTGAACCTGTACCGGGTCATCCGCCCTGCATCGGCGGCACAAGGGGAACGCGCGAACCCTGCCGACATCCCTGCGCCGCCTGACTTTTTCGAAGCATGCGCAGGTCCTTGGCAAGTCAAGCGTCAACGTGACAAGGGACGGATGGTTCCGAGGGTTACGGGGCGTTCCACGCGCGCCGCGCAGCGTACCGTCAGGCCAAAACCGAGTCGTCACGTTGGCGCGTGTGATTCGGTTGTTGTCGATGATTGTTCGACCGACGACTCTTGAAACGTGATCCGTCGACCGACGTCAGGCGTGCAGCTCCAAAGGGAGGGATTGCGAAAACGCGCTTGGGCGCGTTTTCGTCCTCGGGCTAGACGCCCTCGGATCAAGCAGGCGTTCGCAGCGACGCATGAGGTACGGAAGATCGCGCGGGAAGGTGGTGATCCGATCGCCGAGAAAGAGAAAAAATTGGCGGCTGAGCGGCTCAAGGAAACCAATGCAAAACCGTTCAAGGACGCGGCAGAGGAATACATCAAATTGCAGGCACCGAAATGGAGGAACAGGCGTAAGAGCGAAAACCAATACCGCCGTTCGCTGGAAATCCACATCTATCCGGTGTTTGGCCATCTCCCGGTTGCGGCGATCAACAAGGAGTTGGTGAAGAGGGCGCTGGCACCGATCTGGCTGACGAAAAAGGAGACGGCGCGACGCTTACTGGCGCGCATCGAAAATATTCTCGATTGGGCCGAGACGGAGGGTTATCGCGAGGAGGGCAAGAACCCGGCCCGCTGGGATGGACATATGGAATTCATCCTGGGGCCGCAAAACCACCGCAGACAGGGACGCTCCTCCAGGTCACGCAGAACCAGACGATCTTCAGTGAAGGGGATTCCGTAAACCACGCCTACAAGATCATCAGCGGTGTCGTCCGGCTTTGCAAACATCTGCCTGATGGACGTCGGCAGATCGCCCAGTTTCTGTTCCCTGGCGACTATTTGAGCTTCGTCGCCATTGGCGATCATGGCTTCTGCGCGGAAGCGGTCGTGGACGTCAGCCTTCTGGCCTTTCCCCACAAACACGTCGAGCGTCTATGCTGGGAAAATCCGGATCTTCGGGCTCACTTGTTCGAAATACTTTCGCTGCGAGTACGCGACATCCAGAACCATCTGACGATCATCGGACGCCAGACAGCGAAAGAACGCGTGGCCGCGTTTATTCTGCTGCTTAGCGAACGCTTGAGCCATGGTGGACCGCGCATCGACGTGCCGATGAGCCGGTATGACATCGCCGACTATCTCGGCCTCACGATGGAGACGGTTTCTCGTACGGTTTCGCTGCTGAAGGCCGCCCGCATCGTCGCCGCGCCAAGCTTGCACCAACTGGAGCTCCGGAATCTCCCCGCGCTGCACGCGCTCGCCGATGGAATGGACTGAAGTCTCCCTTCAGCGGCTCTTCTCCGTCATCAGCGGACCACTCGGAACAAAACTCTTCGTGTCGTCATCACGCACCTCGTTCGTGCGAACGAGAAAGGGTACCGCCAGTGCAATGGACAACGAGACGATGAAAACCGGCGGCAGGAGGATCCACAGCAACAGAATCTGCTGATCCCATAAAATTCGAGTCGAAGACCACACGATCTGCATCTCCCAAAAGCTTCGAGTCCATCCTGCCTGCCGGTCCATCGCCGCGCTTTGATCTGGATCAGCTCGCACGCACTTGATTCAGGTCAAGGCGAGGATCGAGCGGATGACGCACAGTGCAATACGACAATACGCAGGGAGAGCGTCATGCCATTGGAAAGTATCTTGTACCTGACCTTCGTTGTTTCTGCGCTTGCTGTGTTTGCCTCCGCGCTTACGTACGCCGAATGGGCGACCCGCCAGGTAGACAAAACCTTTCGCAACGCGGAACAGACTAGAAAGCCAGCGCAGCGTCAGTCCGAAGAGAGGGCGCCTCTTCGCAGGGCCGCTTGAACCCACTCAACAATCTGGAGACATCGATGTTCGAAGGACTTTCGAGCTGGCTTGAGCAGACCGAGCTGCACTCCATCTTCTCGGATACGACGCATCGTGCAACTTGGCTGATCATTCCGCTTTCACAGACCGTCCACATTCTTGGCGTCGCCATCGTCATGATGGCTGTCGGCATGATAAATCTCCACCTGCTGGGCGTCCAGGTTACGCGTCAAAGCTTTGCGCAGCTTTCGGAAAGGTGGATGCCCTGGCTATGGGCAGCGATGGGCGTTCTGTTTCTCACGGGCGCCATACAGACGATCGCCGAACCGACGCGTGAGTTCATGAACAACACGTTCCGTATCAAGATGGTCCTGCTTCTGATCGCGATCGCGATCACGGTCATCTATCGGACGCAGATCAAGAAAGACCCCAAATATTGGGATCGGTCCGGTGAGCACAGGACCTTGGCCCTGGGGTTGGCTTCGCTGTCGCTCGTTCTCTGGCTGGGAATCGTCGCTGCCGGCCGTCTCATCGCCTATGTCGGAGCGATCGACGAATTCTAACGCACTCATCAGAAGGGACTGAATTCGATGTTGGACATTCTGAAGTGGATCGATGCCACCGCGATGGCCGAAGAGATCAGGGTCTCCGTCTGGATCTTCCCGGCCCTGGAGGTCGCGCACGTCGCGGCCATAGCGCTCGTCCTGGGCTCTATTGCGAGAAGTCGATCTCCGGCTCGCAGGCCTTGCTTCGCGCGACCGTTCAATAACCGAGATCTCGCGTGAAATGCTGCCTTGGACATGGGCAGGCTTTGCGCTCGCAACCCTTTTCGGTGTCCTGCTCTTCGTGGGGCAACCCCTAAGGTATGTCGAGGTCGCGTTCTTCGACGCCAAAATCATCCTCATCCTGCTCGCCGGCCTCAACATGCTGGCGTTCGAATACCTGACGCGCAGGAGCGTAGGTCGGTGGGACCGGGCGCCAATTCCGCCCGTTCAAGTGCGACTCGCTGGCGGTCTTTCACTCGCCTTTTGGATCAGCGTGGTGATCTGCGGCCGATTCATCGGCTTTGTCTGAGCAACTACGGCGCCAATCGCGGGAAGGAGGAACCCGAGCCATGGAAGCGTCAGCGATCTACGTGCTACTGGCAACGCTTAGCACGGGGCATCGAACGTGGTGCGTGCCTGCGCGAGGCATCCATCGAATGTCACTGCGCACTTCTCATCTCAGCGGCAACCTCAGCCAACGGGTTCAGAGAGCCCCACACAAGCCCATCCAGAGGGAAACAGGAGCCGCAGCACTGGGAGCCCTACGGGCCATCGACCTCCTCAGAGCCAGGGGGAAAAAATCTCCCACAAAGTTCCTCGGGGGTCCCTGGCAGGCCGCCAAAACTCTCCAGATCGGAGCCCCCCTCCCCTCACATGCGGACGCATCATCGGACAGGCTCCGCGATAGCCTCAAATGCACATGCGGGCACAAAGGGAACGCGATCCAGATACCGAGCTTTTCGGATGTTGATATTGATGCCGTGCCCTTTCACATGCGGGCCGGTGATGAAATTCGACAGCAAACCCCAGATCATCCGATGGATCGCCAGTTCTTTAACGGTAAGGCCGTCGTGGAATGCGGCGGCGCTGGGATGCCTTGCCCGATCTGCAACACGGCTGAGCCGCCCTATCCATCGAGCAGGCGGCGGCACATCTCGGGCGAGTGGATCGAGATCGAGGGCTGAGCGAAGCGCGACAGCGGGCCGCTCAAGCTGGTAACGTGCGCACCAATGGCGGGGCCGCATGGGCGAAATTCAAGATTATTGACGCAGGTGGCCGCCGCGACGTAGGCGGCGTCGTGCCCGATGGCTGTCCGTTCCGGGCAACATACTCGTGTTGCCATTCATGGGACTGGTCGGGCTTGCGCGCGCGAGTGCTCAGCATCATCACCGAGCGGCCGGACATCCATATCCGCGAATTGCAGCACGCCTGTCCGGATGCCGGACGCTACGATTTAACAGCGCGCTCAACGATCTGATGAGGCCGGACTGATCGTGCGCATCAGTCACGCCCGTTACGGCCTGCCCGCGCGCAAGCGGCGGCCCCCATCGCCCACCGGGATCGTCCGTGGGCAGAGCTTGGCGCGGCTGATGGCGGGACGCTGAGGGTTAAGCGTCGGGCGTGTCGACTTTGAAGAGCGCCTCAAAGCTGGGATAGTCGATGAGCGCCCTACGAACGCCCGGCACCTTCACGAATTTGAGCTTTCCGTCATCGCGCAGATTGCGGAACGTGTTTTCGCAGAGCCCCGTCATCGCGCTCGCTTGCTGAAGAGTGATGGTGAGACGCTTCGGTTGCGTCGTCTCGTTGATTGTATTCATTTCGCATTTCTTCTACTTCCCTGGCCTCCTCGTTGGGGTTCGGCTCTGCGAAGCCTGTTTCCGTTTCCACCGCTGGCCGCAAAAAAAAGGTGGGGACGAAGATGAGAGCGGCCAGCGATCAAAACCTAAGCCATTGTTTCCAATGGCTCATTGGCGGACAGGGAGGGATTCGAACCCCCGGTACAGTTGCCCGTACGCCGCATTTCGAGTGCGGTGCTTTCAACCACTCAGCCACCTGTCCGTCTAGAAACTTCAGATACTTAAGGTTCCCTCCGAGTGCAAGTTCAGGCTGATTGCCACCGAACGCCCCGAAACGTTCGGCCTTCATTCCCGAAACGTCCCAGCGTAGGCCGCTTCGAAGACCGCGGCGGCCTTGTCGTCCGTTGCATTGAACAAGTGGCCGTAGACGTCGGGCGTGATCGACGGTGAAGCATGGCCGATTCGGCGGCTGATCGACAGGACGTCCATTCCGCTCGCGATCAACTGCGAGGCGTGGGTATGTCTCAGCGCGTGAAAGGTGACCTTTGGCAGCTTGAGGCCAGCGACGAGGCGCCGCCCAGAGAGAACACTTCGCGCTCAAGCTCACCAAAGGCGAACTGAAACCATTCAGGCCTTGTTTGGAGGGAGCGGCGGCGTGCAGCACAGCTTCAGGAAATGGAAGTTATCGATGGCCGCATTTACGCCATCTTGTATCCCCAACTTTTGGCCTAAGGGCCAAGCCACCCACGCAAGAGGCTGCACCCGCTTGGCCTGCGCAGCCTTGGAGTTCTTCGGGTGTTCGAGACCAGGTTGGGGCCAGCGAGTGGGCAAAAGGGCCGGTGGAAACACCGGCCCTCTTGCTTTGTGGCGGGCAGGGCTTAGGTCGTTTTTAGGCGCGACACTGTAGGGTTATTCACCGTCCACCCATCAGCCTCTCGCGCGAGGCTGGCGCTATGAATCCCGATGCGATGTATCTCGGTTCCGGCATGGGTGTTGGTTCTTCGACAGGCACGCGGTAACGGCCTTCCACCAGTTCGATCTTGCCGTCATTGCGTAGCTGCGAGACAGCTTTCAGCACCTGGCGCACGCTCACATCCGGAATGGCAATGCAGAGGTGCCGAAACAATATGCCTTCCGCATTGGCTATGGCGGCAAGGACACGCGGTCGTAACGGGGTGGGCATTGTTATCTCCCGATTGGCCACGGCCTAGACATAAGGCGCGTGCCGAAGTTCGCGCCATCGGGCTTTGGGGCAGGTTTCGGAACCTTAGAGCTAAGGCCAAACAGCGCGGATTATGCCAGCGGCTTCAGGCTCTGCACAAAAAGAAACGCCGCAACGTAGTGTTGCGGCGCTTCTTGGTCCAACCCCTAATGCGCATGAGCAATGCACATTACCGCGTCAACGCGACGCTATCTCGCTTGCGCGACGGCCGCCCGCGCGATCAAGGCGGTGGCCACGGCGGTGTTGGCCTGATTGGCGGATTGCTGAGCCGCGCTGGCTGACGCCTGCGCCGCTGCCGACGTGGCTTGTGCTGCTGCGGCGACACTCATCGCCGATTGGGCACTGGCCTGCGCTTGGGTTGCAGTCTGCTGCGCCTGATCCGCGTCCGCTTGCGCGGCCCCCGCGGCGGTCTGAGCCGACTGCGCGGTCGCCAAGGCCTGATTGGCCGTGGATTGCACCGCTGCCACTTCGTCTCTCCATCCCACGCAACCGCTGATCAGCGGTGCTGTGATGGCAATCGCCAACAACATGGTACTCCTGCGAAGTGCACTATGCATATTACGCTCCTTCTCCAAGATCCCAGTTCTCTACAGTGCCAGCGAGTGGTGCCGACATCCGCAATCCCGGTTCGGAGCGTCTGCGCAAACTCCCTTCGACCGAAAGTGTTTCAGCCTTCTTGCGCCTCAGCCCAGCCGAGTTACCGCGGGTGATCGATACGAACAATTGCTTTCCCCTCTCGCAATTAGACCATTGTCCAACTGCTGGAACCGGCTGAACAACATCTTGCGATCAGCGTGGGCGCTACGCTCGCGGTCAAGCCAATGCGCCCGTGGTGGCAGCGCCTGCGCACTCGCGGCGGTACTGCTGATAGGAAAGATTGCCAACACCGCCACGGTCACGCCGCTTCCATCGTCATCATCGAAATATTTCCTCGCCATCGCGGTTGATTCAGGCACAGGCCGTAGGCGCGGGCTAGAACGCGATCTCGTGCATTGGGTTGGCTCTGTGTTGGGTTACACAATGCCATACCGGGCCGGATAGTCTGCTTTGGGTGTCAAAAGCTGCCGTTCCAAGCCCTGCGCCCGAACGTCCGGTTCTCGCCAATTTTGTTCTCTAATGGGTCAAGGGGCGGCTGCTCGGGTCCTGAGCGGTTGTGTGCTGCTGTTGGATGCCTCCGTTCTCTACGTGCTCGATGGCACTTGATGGGGTCAGCTGGGTGTGGAGCGGCTTGGTTGAAATCGCAGTCAGCCGATTGGATCGACCGCATGCTTCAGAATTGGCGCCGTCATCCACTCCCTCCCTCGGGCAGCGCTCCGCTCGGGAGCTTGTCTCGGCCTCCTGTCTCTCTTTCGCGTTGATCCTAGGCGGTTTTGAATTCGGTGCCGTGCCGAAGCATGGCATGCATGATGATAGCAAGCCTGCGCGCGAGCGCGATCCGCGCCTTACGCATCGTTGAGCGCTTCGCGATGGCAAGCGCCCAGTCCTTCAGTTTCAGTGAGGGTTTGTAGCGCGTCAGCATGACGTTGGCTGCCTCATAAAGCAGCGTGCGGACGCGGCGGTCGCCGCATTTTGAGATACTGCCGGTATAGTCGATCTCGCCCGACTGGTAGCGCCTGGGTACCAAGCCCAGATATGCGCCGACGTCGCGCGATCTGCGGAAGCGTTCCGGCTCGTCGATGGCGGCGACGAAGGCGAGAGCAGTCAGCTGCCCTACGCCAGGTATCGTCATCAGCCTTTGGCAAGCCTCCGATGAGCGTGCGAGGCGCTTCAGATCACCATTGATCGCGGCGATCGCTTTGAGCACGGCGTTGCGCGCAACGAGCAGCCCACGCATCGCACCGGACAGACCCGCGATGCCTTCGCTGCCGCTGATCGCCTGCTCCGCGAATGCTGGACTAAGTCCGCGCGGGAGCCGGACACCGAACACAACGGCCAGGCCGCGTATCTGGTTCTCGAGCGTGACGCGCTGTCCGACCAGCTTCTTGCGTGCGATGATCAGCGCCCGAACCGCATGGGACGGAAGCGACTTCACATGGACAGGTTTGAAGAAGCCGGTGCGGGCAAGATGTGCCAACCCACGTGCATCGTTACGGTCGGTCTTGTGCGTCCCCAGCGACTTCAGCGCCTGATAGGCTTGCCGGGTCTCGATGCAGATCACCGGCAGCCCCAGCGCATCAAGACCGTGGTACAGCATCGGTGCCATGCGGCCCGTTTCGAACACGATCCGCTTACAGTCCGGTGCTCTCGCCAACCCCGCCGCGATTGCCTCGGGGGAAGTCGTCGTCTTTGTCTCCAGCACCACCCTACCGTCACGGTCGACAACGCAGATATGCGTCTCGTCCATCGATACGTCCAATCCAGCAAAATACTCCATGGCTCCTCTCCTCTTCGAATCAGCGAGCCGATGCTATCGGCCTCCACGAAGAGCAGCCGCCCCATTACCCCATGTTGAAAAACTCTTCGTTGGGTGACGCTGCGAAGCGTGATTCCATTGGTTCTGCGCGAATCGATGGAGGCGGCGATGATGGGAGAGCGCTCGGGCTCGCAAGGACGGTTTTTCTACCGGTTTGATCTCGAAAAACGCATCCCGTCCGATCATCTTCTGCGCAAGATCGATGCGGTTCTGGATCTGTCCAAGCTGCGGTCGCAGCTCGCGCCGCACTACAGCCATACGGGGCGTCCCTCGATCGATCCGGAGCTGATGATCCGGATGCTGCTGATCGGTTATTGCTACGGCATCCGGTCGGAACGGCGGCTGTGTGAGGAAGTCGATCTGAACCTGGCTTATCGCTGGTTCTGTCGTCTCAATCTGGACGATCGGGTGCCGGACCATTCGACCTTCTCCAAGAACAGGCATGGCCGCTTTCGTGAGGCGGACATTCTGCGCCATGTGTTTGAGACGACGGTGCAGACGTGCATGGACGCGGGCTTGGTCGGGGGAGAAGGCTTTGCGGCGGACGCGAGCATCATCCGCGCCAATGCGAACCGCCAGAACAGCGTCCCAGGCGGTGATGACCATGATTGGACCGACGGCCCTGGTCGTGGCCCGAACCGTCCGGTTCGCGAATATCTCGCTGCGCTCGACGAGGATGCTCCTCCGCCGAAGGAAATCTCGCTCTCCGATCCTGCATCACGGCTGACGGCGGCGGTCGGCAAGCCTGCCTTCTTCGGCTGGTCGACCAATTATCTGATCGATGTAAAGAACGCGGTCATCATGGATGTCGCGGCGACGCCTGCGGTGCGTTCGGCCGAGGTCGATTCCGCGAAGGTCATGATCGATCGCGTGGAGGAACGGTTCGGGATCAAGCCGAAACGGCTGATCGGCGACACGGCTTACGGCACGGCAGAGATGCTGGCTTGGATGGTCGAAGAGAAAGATATCGAGCCGCATGTACCCGTTTGGGAGAAGGGTGAGCGCGATGACGGAACGTTCGGTCGCTCCGACTTCGCCTTCGACGAAACCTCCAACACACTAACCTGTCCGGGTGGCAAGCGCCTGCAGCAATACCGGCGCAACTTCGCGCGACGAACGGAGCGGCATCACCAAAGCCAACCAGCAGAATCTATCGTGCGAGCAGGTTCGATTGCGGGTCGTGCGGGCTCAAGGAGCGATGCTGTCCCGATCAGCCCTGGCGCAAAGTCGTCCGAAGCGTGCACGAAGCCTCACGCGACGTAGCCAGGCGCTTTAGGGAAACATCTGAATATCTGCAGTCACGCCGCGACCGGAAGAAGATCGAGATGTTGTTCGCCCATCTGAAGCGCATTCTGAAGCTGGATCGACTCAGACTGCGCGGTCCCACCGGCGCGCACGACGAATTTACACTGGCGGCCGCTGCGCAAAACCTTCGTAAGTTGGCGATGCTCTCGTTCCGTTCACCCCTCGCGGCTCAGGCTGGATGAGGGCGGGAGCCTCTAGTTCCCTCGCAAAGCCCGAAAGCGGCAACCTGTCGACAGCCCAATAGCCAGAGCAACACCGAGTTCTTCAACAAAATTCGCCAACAGCTGCCGTTCCAGATGAGCCAGTGGCGAGGCCGCGCGCGGACTCGATCGCACACGCACGTCTGTCCCGACAGGATGGCACTAATCGGGCCTCTGGCCCTTTTGCTGTTTTGGCAGGGCTTAGGTCTTAGGCGCTCGCGCCGCCCGGTTAATGCCGTGGCCGAGCCATTAGGACCAAGGCCCAATAGTTTGCCCGGCGATTCGGTGACCTAGTTTCGCAGTTCACTCTCCGTGAACCCACGATCCGCCTGTCCGGGTCGCGCGCAGAACGATGCCCGGTGCACAAGGAGCAAGGCATGTCGACCCATCGCAGTTACCGTCTCGGCCTTCCGACCCTGCTCGCCGCCTCGCTGCTTGCGGGGTGTGCCACGAGCACCGTGCCCGACTACCGGCCGCGAGTGGCCGGCAGCACGGTGGGCTACAGCGATCTGCAATTGTCGCCCAACCGCTACCGGGTATCGTTTTCCGGAAGCACGATCAGCACGCGCGACGATGTCGAGAGATCTCTGCTCCGACGGGCCGCCGAGGTGACGCTCGCATCCGGCTACACGCACTTCGTGCTCAGCGATCGCGATACGGAACGCGACACCAATTTCTACGGCAACAACTTTCCCTACGGCGGATATCCTTATTACTACCCGTACCGCTCCTGGTATTGGGATTCGCCCTACTGGAACGATGGGTGGCAGAGCGTCACCTATTCGGCTTACGGTGATATCATGATGCTCATGCCCGAAGAGGCCAGACGATTCCCGAACGCGATCGAGGCGCTCGGCATTCTCCAGCGCCTGCAACCGCCGGTGCCGGTCGCATCGGCGATACCGCCCTAAGAGCTAAGGCCGCTCCGCGACGCGTATACGGGTCGCGAGACTTGCTGCCCCCGAAGAGTTGGTTGAGCAGGGGAAACGCCGGTTCACTTTGCGTGAGCCGTCTCGACCGTCCGTAACGCTCGTAGTCATCGGGCCAGCTCCGCCGGAGCCCCGTGGGCTCGGTCGGCCGCGCGCCTTCATCACGTCCCCGGTTATACGTGAATTGCGTGCGCTGGTTGGCGCTGCGCACCGCCTCCGAAAGATCGCGGTTCTCGGTCGGGGGCCCGGCGTCGGGCGTTGGCGCGATGTCCGGGCTTGATTCATCCAGGGGAGGAAGCTCCGAACCGTATTCGTCCGAGGGCGGCTCGGTGTTTACGCGAGGCTCGTCTATGGCCGGCAAGAGGGTGTTGCTGACGCGACCCGGACGGGACTCGGGAACATTCAACTCAACGCTCGCGAGCTCGCGGCTCTCGGCGCCAGGTTCGGCCAACGCGGCGATCAGACGCGCATCTCTGCCGTACAGGTCGCCGCGAAAGCCGACCGCGCCATCGGGCGCGGCAATCGCGGTCCAATAGAGGAAGTACACGGGGATCGGCCTTTCAAGAGGCACTCTCTTCGTATCGCGCGCGGCGATCAATTGTGTGAGCTGGGCCTCAGCATCGCTTTCGTCGAGCACCATCGATGCGAGCTGGAAGATCGACTCGACGCGAATGCAGCCGTTGCTGACGGCGCGGTCGTTCTGCTTGAAGAGCGCCTTGCCCGGCGTGTCGTGAAGATACACGTCGAAGTCGTTCGGCGTATCGATCATCAGGCTTCCGAGTGCGTTGCTGGGACCTGGAAGCTGAACCACTCTAAAGGGAAACGTGTTGGGCGAAATGTTGCGCCAATTGACCTTCCGGCCAAAGGGGTCGTTCGGTGCATTCACCAGGACCATGTTGCTGGCTTGGAGATAACCCGAGCTCCGGCGCAATTTCGGCAGCATCTGATTGACGACGATGTCTCCGGGAACGTCCCACGGCGGATTGGCGATGATCGCGACCGCCTCCGCCCGCAGGATCGGCGTCCGCGACGTTTTCCGCCCCACGACGACGCGTGAGCTCAGCACGACATCGCCGTTGCGCACGAATTCTACGCTCTGGTCGGGAACGTTGACCGCGATGTAGCGATTTTCGAACGTCCGCGGCAACCAGCGCCACCGCTCCATGTTCGCGGCAACAATTTCGATGCGGCGCGACACCGGAACGTTGAGCGCGGTCAGCGTCGCTCCGGTGACGCGACCATCGGCTTCGAGACCGTTGCGCGATTGGAAGCGCTTCACGGCCTCGCGGACGTCGTCGCTGCCCGGTTCGGGAATCGACGCCAAGGCGTCATCCTCGGATGCGAGCCGTTGGATCAGCGCCTTTGTCCGGCGATCGTTTCCGTCGAGCCCGACTTCGCCGCGCGCGGGCAAGGAGGGCCACCCGCCTTTCGCCTCGACCGCGCGGTAGCGCGCCATCGCCGCGGCAAGGCGGCGATACTGCGGATGATCAGGGGCAAGATCGGCGAACGATGCGTCGAGCGAGCGGCTTCTCAACATCCGCGTCAGTGCGTCGACGGCGTTGAAGTTGGGCGCCGGCAGCTTGACGTCCTTATAGACATCGTTCGGCGTCAAACGCCCAATCGAAACATCCTGCGCATAGCGGAGCACGGCCGCCGTCAGCGCGATGTCGTATTGCGCCAATTCCGCGCCTTGTCTTGGACGCTCGCGCCGTTCGATCGACGGCAACACATAATCCTCGCTGCGCAGCCCGTGATCCCCGGCTCGCGAGAGCACGGCGACTGCTTCATCCGCTCTGTCCTGTTCGATGGGGCCGCCGCTCCACACCGGTCGGAACTGTCGGCTCGCATAGAACGAGATCAATTGCTGTCGCAGCGAGTCCGAAAACATCGACATGACCGAGTCCGGCGAGCGCGACTGAAGAATGTCTCTCAGTACAGCTTGCGTTTCCGACGGTCGACTCTGGCTTGTGCGAAGATCGCGCGTATATGTCTGGGCGCTTTCGGCATTAGTAGCGCCGAGAGCGGCAATCACCGCAACGAGTGCGCACGTGCTGCGCAACATCCGCGGCCATGTTTGATCGAAGCAATTGTCTCCACCTGGGCGCATAGGCTTGACCTCGAGCGTGCAGCGCCCGCCCTCGTTTGCAAACTAGTTTCGATCCGTGTGTTCCAGCAGTTGGACCATGGTCTAATTGCGGGAGAGAAAGGCAATTGTTGGTATTCAACACCCGCGGTGACTCGGGTGGCTGAGGCGCAAGAGGCTGAGACAATTTCGGTCCGCGTGAATTTGCGCAGACGCTTTCGAACCGGGCTTGCGGATGTCGGCACCACTCGCTGGCTACTGAGGAGACTGGATCTTAAGAAGGAGCGTAATATGCGTAGTGTACTTCGCACGAGTACCATGTTGTTGGCGATTGCCATCACAGCACCGCTGATCAGCGGCTGCGTGGGGTGGAGAGATGAGGTGGCGATGGCGCAAAGCACGGCCAATCAGGCCTTGGCCACTGCGCAGTCGGCCCAGAGCGCTGCAGGAACCGCGCAACAGCGCGCCGACCAAGCGCAGCAGACTGCACAACTTGCGCAGTCCAGTGCCCAAGCCGCGACGACTGTCGCCGCGGCCGCACAAGCCTCTTCGGCAGCGGCGCAAGCATCGGCCAGCGCGGCTCAGCAAGCCGCCAATCAGGCCACTGCCACCGTGGCCGCCGCCGCGATCGAGCGGGCGCAGTTCGCGCAAGCAAGAGGCCCACGGGGTTGATCGCGCGTGCCTTCATAAGGCCACCTGGTTAGCGGTGGCGCAGACAGGCGAGCCCCGGGACGCCGGCCTCAGCCAATCTCTCGGCCGATGTCGCCGTGACAAAAAGTGGGACGCCTTCGTTCAATTCGGGTTGGGCAACGCGGTCGCGATGTCCAACCCAATTTTCTTCATGGGCTCCGATCTCGAGGTTGAACCATGACGTCCACGGCCATCGTCATTTTGACGCTGAAGATCAGCATCGTCCTGTTCGTTTTCTCGTTCGGGATGAAGGCGACGCTCGCCGACGCGACCTTTCTGTTCCGCAGGCCCGATAAGCTTCTCAGCGCGCTGGTCTCGATGTACATGGCCATGCCTCTCTTTGCCGTTGTGGTCGCGCAGGCATTCGATCTTCCCCCGGCCGTGAAGATCGCGCTGGTCGCGTTTTCGGTTTCGCCGATTCCGCCTCTCGTGCCGAACAAGGCACTTATGGGAGGAGGACGGCAGAGTTACGCGATCGGCCTGCTGGTGGCGGGTTCGGTGCTTTCGATCATTCTGGTCCCGCTCGCCATGGAGCTCTTTCAGGTCGTGTTCGGCATGCCGCTGCAGATGACGCCTCAATCCGTCGCGGCTCTGGTGCTCATGTCGGTGCTTGGACCGCTCGCAGCTGGAATTGCGCTCCGCGCCGTGGCGCCCGCGTTTGCCGAGCGCGTCGCGGGACCGCTGGGAGCGTTGTCGATGGTTCTTTTGGTCCTGTGTTGCGTGCCGGTCCTGATCTTCGAATGGAGACAGTTCGGCCTGCTGATCGGCAACGGTGCGTTCGCGGCCTTCGCGGCATTCGCCATCGTCGGCCTTTTCATCGGGCACATGCTCGGTGGTCCTCGTTTCGAGGATCGTGAGGTGCTCGCCCTCTACACGTCGGCCCGACACCCAGCCGTGGCGCTTGCGATCGCACAGGCGAATTTTCCCCAGCAGAGACTCGCCTTGGCGGCGATCCTGCTGTTGCTGGTGATCAGCGCGATCCTGTCGGTCCCCTATGTCCTCTGGGCCAGACGTCGCATATCGGGCCACCACTCGACCGCGTGGCCATCACGCGAGCTTCGGACGATAAAGAAAACGGGCGTCCGCGCCTCGCGAACGCCCGTTGTTCTTGTGCGCTTCGTTACGGCGCGGCTGCGACCGGTATTTCGACCGCGACGGGCTGCCACGTGTCGTCCGGATCGAACACGGTCATTGCCGCGGCGACCATCGCGGTCTCCGGTCCCAAATCGTTCTGATAGACGACGCCATCGTGATTGACGATGAAGCTCGCAATGCCGGAGACGCCATACTCAGCCGGATACGCGACCAGTCCGACGCCGGCGAGCATGTTGCCGTTGACGACGTAGTCATAGGCGCCGCCCATCGCCGCCGCGCCTTGCGAAGTGAGTATCTTGTAGCGATAACCGTAATACGGGCTGTCCCGGCGCGGCACCTTCGAGCTGGTAGCCTTCCGCGCGAGCCTCGGCAAACTCAGGACCTAAGGGACTCTCCTCTTCGCCCGCCTGCACCGGCCAATAGAGGCCGTCCTTCAAGCCAGGCGTGCTGATGAAACGCTGGGCGTATTCCAGGATCATGTCGCCGTCGCGATCGGCCGATGCGTAGTCCTGTTGCGCGTCCACGAAGGCGAGAGCCGCCTCGATCGCGTTGAGCTCATTGCGTCCTATGCGCCGATTGATGAGTTCGTCGCGGCCCGCGGCAAGATCGAAGTGCCACATCGAATCTTCCCGGACCAGCGGTATCGGCAACGGCCAGTCGGTCTGCCCGATTTGCAGTGCTCTCGTGTTGTCGTTGACGGCAACAAGATTCGATTTCTCGTCATAAGCCGCCAAAAAGTCGTCGCGCGCGGCGGCATCGGCAACGGGATCGCCCGAACTGACCACCTCCCGGCTGCCCGGTCCAAGGATCGATTCGAGCGCGGCCTGATCATTCTTCCGTGCAGCATCGATCAGCGCGGCGACGCCGGCCTCGGGCGTCGCGAACGTTCTCTGCGACGGCTGCGCCCAGCCGCCGCGAGCGAAAACGAGGGAGACGAAACAGAATACGAGCGCGCCGATGAAAATCGGGGCGCGCAAGCCACCATAGCTATGCCTCATGTTCCACCTGTTTTGCTGATGTCGTGGATGCGTCTTGTTATTCAGAACGTGGCCTGGTTCAGCGGCGTCCACCACCACCCCACGCCCGCCGCCACCGCCGCCTCGCCCGCCGCCACCGCCCGTTGCGCGAGCGCCGCCGCCACCGCGATTGACACCGGCGCCGCCACGGGCCGACGCGTTCTGGGCCATCATCTGGCAACTCGAACTGCCGCGAGCACTGGCTTGGCGCGTGCGGGCGCCGTTGCCGGCTCCTTCAAACCCGTTCGTCTGCCCTCGCCGCTCCATGTTCGACCGGTTCTGCGCGAACTGGTTTCCCGCGTTGCCGCGTTGCTGGTTGAACTGGCCCTGGTTTCCGCGCTGCTGCCCGAGTTGCCCTTGGCCGCCGAATTGTCCCTGGTTGCCGCGATTGGCGAGTTGCCCTTGATTGCTGCGCTGCTGGAGCTGGCGCTGAACGCTCGCCTGATCGAAGCCCCGAGATTGGCGGCGCGCATCCGCTGCCGCAGTGTTCGTCTTGCCATAGCGTTCGCGTGTGGCGGTATCGCGGTAATTGGTGCCCCGCCGATTGGCCGTGTTGTGCTGCCAATTGCTGCGGTTGTTGGAGATGTTGTTCGCGCGGTTGCCGCTGAAGTTGTTGTTGATGTTGGTGAAGTTGTTGCGGTTGGAGTTGACGTTGATGTCGTGCCCGCCCCAGTCGAACGCGTTGTCCCAGGCTGCGGCACCGATGGCGAAGCCGGCTCCCCACGCCAGGCCGCTTCCGAACGCGTATCCCGGGTATCCGTATCCGACCGGCGTCGGCCAGTAGTAAGGCGGATATGACGGATAGGGCCAACCGCCATAGACGACCTGAGGTTCATAGGACGGCACATACATCACTTGCGGATTGGCTTGCTCGATCACGATCGTCTGGCTCGCCCCAGTGCCTTCGGTGACCACGACCTGTTGCTCGGTCGTCATCAGGTTTCCGGCGCTCTTGCGCGCGCTGGCGCAGGCGCTGAACCGAATCCATCACGTCGGCCTGCTGGGCGAGGAACGCGTCGCCGAGCTGCTGAGTCCAGTCCATGCGTGAATTCATCTGCTGCAGCACGGTCGGCACCTGCACCAGCGCTTTCACGCTCGGATCCCAAGGCTGCTGTTCGCAGGGCGGAGTTGAGGGCCGCGCCTTGCAGGCTCGAATTCTGCTGTGCCCACTGTCCGGCCTGAGCGACTTCCGCCGGATAGGTGGACGCTATGAGAACCTGCGCCAGCAGCGCATCGGAATAAAGCGCGATGGGCGCGGTGAGCGCGTCGAGTTGTTCGGAGCCCTGAGGGGCTTGCGCCCGGCTTTCGGCGGTTCCAATGACGGCAATGGCGATGATCAAGAACAGCTGACGCAGGAACGCGCCGACTGAGAACGGGAACTGGGACCGGACACGCATGGCTGGATCCTGGATTCGACGTGGCTCGTGAAGTCTAGGAACCCACGACGGAACCAACCCATTGGACTTTGGTCCAATAAATTCAAAGGTTTAGTTTGAGCTCCCTGCGGAGTTCTCGGGGCGTTTTGACGGCGGCGTCGATGGCGGAGAACAGCGCCCCCTCTTCGAACGGCTTGCGCAAATAGGCAACGGCGCCCAGCGTTTCACAGTCGGCACGCGACCTTGGCGTGTCGAAGGCCGTCATGATGATCACGGGGAGCTTCTGTGCGCGGTCGGCAAGCGCGCGCAACAGATCGAGGCCGCCGATCTCAGGCATCTTCAGGTCCGCGACAACACAGTCGGGCGCGGTTTCCGGCAACGCGGCGAGAAATTCCTCGCCCGAAGCGAACACATCGGCGACAAAATCGGACGTCGTGAGCAATCGGCGGAGTGCGTTGCGGACCGAACTGTCATCATCGACGATGGCAACACGCATGTGAGCCCAGTCAATATGATGATGTGAATGTAGGGTTGGGGATGATCTTAGGGAATTGGACGTAGGTCCCACTTCCGGGAACGTCGGCTGCACTACTTATTGCGGGCCCGCCTGTCCAGCTGCAACGTGCGTTGCACAAGGCGCACGAGCTCCGCGACCGAGCGAACCGCCATCTTGGCCATCACGCGCGCGCGGTGAACCTTCACCGTCTTCTCCGCAATTCCGAGCTCGGCGGCGATCTGCTTGTTGAGGCGCCCGGCGACGACGCTGGAGAGAACTTCCTGTTCCCTCGGCGTGAGGCTCGCCAGGCGCTCACCGACCGAAGCAAGCCTCGCTTCCTCTTCGCGCGTCGCCCGATCGCGTTCGAGCGCGCGCCGCACAGCCTCGATCAGATCCTCTTCACGGACGGGCTTGGTGAGAAAGTCGACGGCGCCGGCTTTCATGGCCTGGACACTTGTCGCGATGTCGCCCTGGCCGGTGATGAAAATGATCGGACGCGCATCTCCCTTGTTCGCGAGCGCGCTTTGAAGCTCGAGCCCGTTCCAATCGCCCAATGCAACGTCAAGCACCGCGCAACCGGGCGTCGAGGCATCGTCGTGAAGCAAGAATTCGGACGGCGACTGAAACGCCTCGACATCGAATCCCGCTTCGCGCAACAGCCGTGTCAGCGCCGTGAGGACGGCCGCATCGTCGTCGATCAAAAACACCCTGCCGCCATTCATTGCGCAACCGCGGCTTGCGCCGGCAGCTTGATATGGAAGATGGCGCCGCCTTCCGGGTTGGCCTCGGCCCACAATTCCCCGCCATGCGCGGTCATGATCGAGCGCGAGATCGGCAGGCCGAGACCGAGGCCGTGTTCCTTGGTCGAGAAGAACGGCTCGAACAGCTTTTTCATGATCTCCGGCGCGAATCCCGGGCCGTTGTCGGCAAACACGGCTTCCACCGATCCATTGCTCGAGAGCGTGGACACGGTCAGCACGCGGCTGTCGCTGTTGTTCGCCATCAGGGATTCGGAAGCATTCAGGATCAGATTGAGGATGACCTGCTGAAGCTGGATCTGATCGCCGATCACCAGCGGCAGATCGGCTCCAAACTGCTTCACGATGCGCACCTGCCGGACGATCAGATCCGCGCGGGCCAGATCGAGGGCATCCGACACGACCTTGTTCAGATCGTTCTTCTCGAATTTCGCTTCGCTCTTGGTCAGCAAGGCGCGCAAATGGCGGATGACTTCGCCCGCGCGACTGTCATCATCGATGATGTCGCGGATGGTGTTCCTCACTTCGATGAGGTCCACCGAGGGGCGGGACAGCATTCTTTGCGCGGCCTGCGCGTTGCTGAGGATTGCGGTCAAGGGCTGGTTCAACTCATGAGCCACCGCGCCCGACAACTCGCCCAGCATGCCGACGCGCGTCAGATGCGTGACATAAGTCCGCTGCCGGTCGGCTTCGGCCTCGGCCTCCTTGCGGTGCGTGATATCGACAAAGACGCCCGTCAGCGCCGACGGCTCGCTGGTTGGGGCCGTATTTGGCGCGGCCGCTGGCGGCGATCCAGCGAAGTTCGCCGTTGGGCCAGATGATGCGGTGCTCGACATCGAACTTCTGCCGGGACTCGATCCCCTTCTCGATCGCCTCGCGCAGCATCGTACGGTCGTCGGGATGCACGCAATTGAGGAACGTGCGCAGATTGCACGGCTCTTTACCGGTCAGGCCGAGAATGACCTTGCAATGCGGGGTCGCCCGCACCTTGTCGTAGCCGATATCCCAGCTCCAGAGGCCGATATTGGCCGATGACGCGGCGAGCGCCATGGCTTCCTCGTTCTCGCGGAACGACAATTCGGTGCGGCGCCGGCGCGAACGGCTCAGCGCAAGACCGGCGATGAACGCCATTTGAAGGACGATGATCCCGACCGCGATCGCAATCACCAGCGAGGGATTGCCGAGCCTGCCAAACAATCCCGTGAGGTCAGAGAGTTGAGCGAGGGCCAGATTCCCGGTCGCGAGGAGCATGAGCGACGCGACGACAACAAGGGACGCTGTGGCACCCACAACCAACACCGAGGAACGATGTGATCCATCGTCAGACGCGCCAGGCAACCGAACAACGGTTGCCTGCCGCGTCAGCCCGAGCCACAACGCTCGCCCGCACTGTTGCGTTCCGCTTAGGTACCCGCCCCACAGATGCATCAGCACGCGGTCGAGATAGTTGAGTCGCCATTCAAACCCCCAGCACATTACGGGTATTGAATCGCAGCTCCCCCTGAGGAATTTCTTCGCCGCTCTTGTTGGTATTAACCATAATACACTTTCGCTTGAGAACTTCAACCGCGACGCACGGACTTTCTGTACAGAGAAAATTTTCAACGCGATGTTTTTCACCGCGAACAACACTTCATGCGAGACAACACCGCGAATCTTTTTCGGGTCGTTACAGAATTACGTCCTCGACCCGCACACGACCCGAACGCTTTTCGTCGTTTGGGCTCTCCTCTGTCTCGCTGTCGTCCGCTGACACTGCGTTTTGAAGGAATGCAGTAAAGACACCTTGGCAGGACCACCGCACGCGGCGGTCACCTCAAGCGTAGTTCGCGGCCATTGTGACCCGAACATCGACGGTGTCACGTTGGACGAAAGGCCTAGTCAAGAAACAGTCATGGTCCGGGAGCGTTAATCATGAGTACGGGACGGCAATAAGGACTTTGGGTCTGCAACCGCCCCGCATACGCCAATGGCCTTGTTCGACGCCCGCGAAGTCCGAAGCGTGACTGGGGGCGGATAAGGGTGGACTTGGACCAAAGTCCAATTGAGCGGCGGCGTCTTTCCTTTTCAAGTTCACACACCAGATGTGGGCGGCAGCTTTTCTCGAGCACGG
This sequence comes from uncultured Alphaproteobacteria bacterium, assembly GCA_963708555.1. GTDB lineage: Bacteria > Pseudomonadota > Alphaproteobacteria > Micropepsales > Micropepsaceae > CAIYRG01. The sequence goes on from CAVPTF010000016.1 coordinate 267,629, forward strand.
GATGCTTCGATGTCGAACCGTTTCACGTTCGTGTTGCCCACGCGTGGAAAGGGTCCTTCACCGGCGCGACACCATGCAATCTCATTTCCCTAATCCTGCCGCCAATCTGTCGCGCACCGGGCGAACATCCGATGAGTGAGTTCGCTCGCGCGGAAACCGCGGTTCGAGCGCGACGCGGCGGCCGGCACCAACACGAGCTGCGCCGACACCGAACTGTTCGATTGCGGGACATTGCTCAAGCTCAACATGCACGCGCTCTACTCACCCGAACGTGAACGCAGCATTGTGTTGCGGGCGTCGCTGGTGATCCTGGTGGGCTGGATCCCCCTGCTTGTCCTCACCGCGTACCAGAGTTTCGTCCTTGGTGATGCGGGCATCGCATCGTTCCTTTCGGATTTCGCGGTCGCATGCCGGTCTCTCATCGCAGCACCTCTGCTCGTGCTTGCCGAGTGGATGTCACTTCCGCGCCTGAGCGTGATCGCGTTCCACTTTCGCGAAGTCGGGCATCGTTTCGCGCGACGATGATGCGCGTTTCGCCGCCGCGTGCTCATCCACGCTTCGCTTGCGCGATTCCGTCCTGGCGGACATCGGCCTGATCGTTTTGGCCTTCATCACTGTCGTCGCGCTGAAGGAGGCGGTGCCGGTCTCGCTTTATCCCACGTGGCACGTCGCCACCGTGGGAGGCGCCAGGTGTACTCGCCGGCGGGCTGGTGGCATGCGCTCGTAAGCCTGCCGCTGCTCTTCGTGCTTCTCTTGGGCTGGATCTGGCGCGTGCTCATGTGGACGCGGTTCCTGTATCTGATGGCACGACTCGATCTACGGCTTGTGCCGGCGCATCCCGACCGCACGGCAGGTTTGAGGTTCGTAGCCTACTCCGTCCAGGCGTTCTCGCTCGTGGCGCTGGCGCTCGGCACGATCGTGGCCGGTTCCGCGGCCAACCGATTGCTCTATCGCGGCGCGTCACCCGAGACGCTCACGTTCGCCGTGCTTGCCGTCGTTGCCTCGGTGATCGTGGTTTTCGCGGGACCGTTGTCACGCTCTCCGGCCATCTCCTGCGCGCATGGCGTCGCGGCACACTGCAATACAGCGCCCTTGCCGGACGGCTCGGACGGCAATTCGAGGGCAAGTTCTTCCGGAACGGCGCGACCATCGACTCATCGGCGCTCGAACTGCCGGATTTCTCCTCAACGACGGATCTCTACCAGATCGCCTCGAACGTCTACGAGGTGCGGCTGATTCCGATCAGCGTCGCGAGCCTCGGCATCGTGGTGGCCATGGCGATCCTCCCCTTCCTCGCGATCACGCTGATGTTCATCCCCTTCGACGTGATCGTCGAAGAGATCGCGAAACTCTTGCTGTGATGATGGGGACGCTGCGATGAACAACCGGACGGCAGATTTGAGGTCTCAGCCACCGCGTCGAGCCATTTCGCGTGGATCAGGACGCGCCTCGCGCTTGAGCGGACCATAATGGCGTGGGTGCGCACATCGGCCTCGCTCATCGGCTTCGGCTTCACCATCGTTCAATTTTTCCAACGCGTTCAGTCCACTCAGACGGTTCCCGTATACCTGCCCGACGCGCCGCGGGATTTCGGGCTGGCGCTCATCGGCTCGGGCATTCTCGGACTCGTCGCCGCCCTCTGGCAGTACCACAAATTGCTTCGCTATCTGTGGAGCGACGAGTTCGGTCCGATCGCCGGCATCGAAAAAGAGCCGGGCACCACGTCGATCATGTGGGTCTCGATCATCCTTCTCCTTGTCGGCCTGTTCGCCTTCTTCATCGTCCTCTTTCATTGGGCTAGCAACCATGGCCGCCAAGACGAGGCAACCTTCAGATCGACGATCGCATACGCGAAGGCGGCCGACCGGGTGAGAGAACAGGAGCGGCGATGCCGACCTGGTATCCGTGGAGCTGTCGTCTCGGCGCACGGGCATGTCGTTCCAGCGCACCCGCATGAGCGCCGACCGCACACTTATGTCGGTGATCCGCACGGCGCTTTCCCTGATCACGTTCGGGTTCACGCTCTATCAATTCTTCGAACGGCTGGCCGAATTCGAGCGTGATCGCAAGCGCCAGCGCCGGTCGCAATTTTGGATTGGCGCTGGTCGTTCTCGGTGTCGGCATGATGATCCTCGGGATCATCTACCACCTCCGGTTCATGTACGGGCTGCGGATCGAGCGCGAAGAAATGACGAGGAAGGCCTGATCCATGGACAGAGCAACTTCCCGGTGTCGCAGACGCTCATCATCGCGGTTCTCCTGCTTCTTCTCGGCTGATGGCGATCGCGAGCATGGTCTTCAACATTGGACCGTTCGATTGAGCCAAAGGCGTGGTCATACGAGGTTGAAGGACGAGGCGTAAACAACCGCATCATCACCGGCGTTGCGCCGGGGAAGGCGGCCAGTGGTAGGGGCAGTCAATGGACAAGATGATCGTGATCGTTTTTGACGGCGAGCCCTCCGCTTATGCGGGATCGCGCGCTTTGAAGGAACTGCACTGGGAGGGCAGCATCACGCTGTATTCCGGGTCCGGCGATCGTCAAGAAGTCCAACGGCCGGATCCAGCTGAAACAGGTGGTCAATCTCGGCAGGCGGGCTCGATCCTCGGCACGGCCACCTGTGCGCTTGTGGGCGCGCTTGCCGACGAAGCAGCGGGTGGGCATAGGGGCCGCGCTCGGCGGCCAGGCGCCCTACCTGAGCAGTGCCGGCGTCAGCGAGGACTTCCTGCGCGATGTCGCCCGCTCGCTTCGGCCAAGCAAGTCAGCGGTCGTTGCCGAGATCGAGGAAGACTGGATCACACCGCTCGATTCTCTGATGGACATGCTCGGAGGCATCGTCTTCCGACGCGTGCGCGCCGAGCTTGGCCATGCGCAGCTCGAGCGCGACGCTACCATCCTGCACGCCGAGACGAAGCACCTGCGCGATGAGCTGTCGCATGTGGTCGGGCCGGCCAAGATGAAACTGCAGGTGAAGGCGGATGAAGCCAGGACAAGGCTCGAGCGGACCAGAGACCAGGCCCAGCGCCGGCTTGATGCGATGATGGTCGAGGCGGATGCCAAGGTCCGCTCGCTGCAGGCGCAGGCCGCAAGCGCCGCCGACTATGCCAAGGCGAACATCGAGCGGCGGATCGCCGATATCCAGGCTGAGTATCAGACACGGTCGAGACGGCTCGGCCGTGCGTGGCAGCTCGACTTCGTCGATCGCTGAAGCAAAACGGACGTCCCATGGACAAGATGCTCGTCACGGTGTTCTCCGACCAAAGTCAAGCGTACGACGCTTGCGGCGCCCTGAAGGACATGCATCACCAGGGCACCATCACGATCTACTCCATCGCGCTGGTCGCTCAGAACCGGTTGGGCAGGACATCGTTTAGGCCCGTGCCGGGCGAACTCGGTTCGGCTCTGACCGGTGCCACGTCCGGCCTGGTCAGTCTTCTGGGCGCACCGTTTCGCATTGCCGCGCATGCGGCCGGCGGAACATTGTTTGACGTGCTGATCGACTACCGCAATGTAGGGGTGAGCGCCGACTTTCTCGATCAGGTCTCGAAGCATATGGCGCCGGGCAAGAGCGCCGTTGTCGCCGAGATCGACGAGGACTGGGCGCTGCCGGTCGATGCCGGATGGAAGCATTGGGAGGCGTCGTGCTTCGCCGCGCAAGGACAGAGCTTGATGAGCAGCAGTTTGAGCGCGACGTCATGATGCTGCGAGCCGACATCGCAAGCTTCAAGGCCGCCTGGACTTACGCCTCGCGGGATACAAGGGCGCAGATCGAGGCGCGTATCTATGTCACGCAATCCGAGCTTCAGGCGCTTCAGGTGCGCGCCGCCATGAGGGGGAACGAGCTCAAACGCGAGGCGGACGCGAAGATCAAATCGGTGAGGGGACAAGCGACGCGAGCCCAGGGTGAAACCAGAGCCGCGCTCGAACATCGGATCGCAGACCTTCAGGCGGAGTATGAAATGCGCAGCGCCAAATTGAGCAAGGTCAAACGGCTCGCCGAGAAGGCGCTGGACACTTGACGTGCTTCCCAACAGGTCCAGCGGTGAATTGATGGCCCCTTCGAACGAAAACGGAGCCACAAGCAAGGATCAGGTCGCCTCGGTACAACGGTGGCGGACCGTCATCGACACGCAGATGCATTTCAACGACATGCTCATGCGCACGCGCGCCGCGGGCGTGAGCATCGTCATAACGGTGTTCGGCGCCGCGGCGATCGGCTTTGCGCAATATCCCGACCGCCAGATCACAACGGTGCCGGGTGCCACCATCCATATTGCGGCCATCGTTATAATCTTCGGACTTCATGTTGCTCGCAACGCTGTTCGTGCTGGACTACTTCTATTTCTACCGCATGCTGCTCGCTGTCGTGCGTCACGGAGAAGGGGTCGAAGCCAACTCCAAGCCTTCATCGCCGATCGCGTTCAACTTGACAGGCTGCATTTCCGATTGCATCTCCCGGAAGAGATCGTCCGCGGTTCTGCTGGTGTTCTATGGAATTCCATTCGTGTCGGGGCTGATATTTCTGCTGTACCTGGCACTGCTGCAGCAGTGACGGCTCGACGAGCCCTGTTCAAGCCAGACCTAACCCGCGCGCGATAGCACAACCTTCACATTGCGACCCCGGAACGCGCGCAGGGCGCCTTGGACCAAGGTCCAATTGAGGCGCCACGATGATGTCTCCTTAGCTGGTTTAAGTTTCTTCGAATGCCGAGAAGTCTATCGCTCGCATGCCTCGAAGCATCGGCCCGCAATGGGAGAGTGCAGAATTCGCGTCAGAGCCATTCCCAAGCCGGAGCGTCGATTGCCGTTGTTACGCCGACAGCAAAAGAAGCACTTTGCGCTGGCGGCGGCCATTTCAGCGGCCGCTTCACGCGACGGCGCTAGGCGGACAGGAGGCACGCTATGAACCCCCTGCCGATCTCCGTCCTGCGGCCATTGCTGCTCGTTCTTGCGCTTGTTCTCGGAGCGCGCGCGGCAACGCCCGATCCGCTTCCCTCGTGGAACAGCGGCCCGGTGAAAGAGAGCATCGTGTCGTTCGTCTCGGCGGCAATCAGCAAGAACGGCACCGGATACATCGCACCCGACAATCGCATTGCGGTGTTCGACAACGACGGGACGCTGTGGTCGGAGCAGCCGATCTACTTCCAGCTCGCTTTTGCACTCGACCGCGTGAAGGCGCTCGCGCCGCAACATCCCGAATGGAGCACCATGCAGCCCTTCAAGGCGGTGCTCGAGAACGACTTGGACGCATTGCAAGCGTCGGGCGAGAAGGGCCTCGGCGAGCTGATCATGGCGACCCATACGGGAATGACGACCGACGCGTTCGCGGTCACCGTCGCGAATTGGCTGGCAAGCGCGCGCCATCCGGCGTGCGCTTGCCCATACACCGACCGCGTCTATGTGCCGATGCTGGAGCTCCTGTCTTTTCTCAGGGCGAATGGCTTCAAGACCTATATCGTTTCCGGCGGGACGATCGAGTTCATGCGCGCCTTCGCCGAGACGGTCTATGGCATCCCGCCCGAACAGGTGATCGGCTCGAGCTTCGCGACCCAATTCAAGATCGGCGCGGACGGTAAGCCGGAGCTGGTGCGAGAGGCCAAGATCGATTTCATCGACGATGGCCCCGGCAAGCCGGTCGGCATCAACAAATTCATCGGGCGGCGGCCGGTCTTCGCCTTCGGCAATTCGGACGGCGATCAGCAGATGCTCGAATGGACCGCTGCAGGCAGCGGCAGCCGCTTCGCCGGCCTCGTCCACCATACCGATCGCGGCGCGCGAATACGCCTATGACCGGACGTCGAAGATCGGCCGCCTCGACAAAGCGCTCGATGAGGCGAACGCGAAGGGCTGGGCGGTCGTCGATATGGGCCGCGATTGGCGCACGGTGTTTCCCGAAGCGGGAAAGCAGTAGCGCAACGACGCTGCGTCCCGTCCGTCACGTTTTGAAAAGGAGAGTGACATGCCCATGACACAGACCGCCGGACCGGTTTTTGGCGACCATCCTCTTCTCCACGGCCTCGCGCGGCATTGGTGGCTGTTCCTGTTGCGCGGTATCGCCGCGGTGGTGCTGGGCGTGCTCGCTTTCGCCTGGCCCGCCATCACCTTTGTCACGCTTCTCCTGCTGTTCGGGATTTACGCGCTGGCCGACGGGGTCCTGGCCCTTGCCGCCGCGATCATGGGGACGGGCACTGCACCGCGCTGGTGGCTCGCCATCGTGGGCATCGCCGGACTTGGGGCGGGTGTCATGACCTTCCTTCGGCCGGATATAGCAACCACCGTCCTGCTGATCGTCATCGCCGCGTGGGCTTCGTCTCGGGTCTGATGCAGATCATCGGGGCGATCGAGTTGCGCAAAGAGATCGACAACGAGTGGCTGCTCATCATCAGCGGCGTCTTCTCGATCATCTTCGGCGGTCCTGATGTTCCGGCCCGTTCTCGGCACATTCGCGTTCATCTTCTCGGTCGGCATCTTCGCGGTCGTCTACGGTCTTCTGTTGATCGCATTCGCCTTCCGTCTCAAACGCCATACGCACGCTGAGGCGTGAACGGCAGGCGAGAAAGGCTGAAGCCGATGGCGCGCCGTCACACGTCGTATTCCTCCAAGACGCGACCGGCGGAGCGATTTACCACACCGTCGTGCGCGAAGCGCCCGAAGGGGTGATTTCGGCGAGTTCGCGATCGTGACTCTGGTCGCGGTCACGATCGGCGCGGTTGTCGGCTTGCTGCTGGGCGGGTTTCTGCCGTCCGGCAGCCGTCTGATCGCGATACCGGCGGGCTTCATCGCAACGATCGTTGCGAGCATCGCGCGCTATAAATTGATCGCGCTGGGCGCGCGCGTGGACGTGGATGAAGCGAGGATACCGATGGTTCTTGTGGTCAACGCGGCGATTGCATCGATCGCCGGGAGCCGCGCCGCGCACGATCTGATGGGCTTCGTCGGCGCGCAAACATCGTCTGCGCTTCTCGGCGCGCTTGCAGGGCTCCTGTCGGCGGTTCTGATGGCGCTTCTGATGATCGCCTATCATTCCAATCCCGATCCGCGCCGGTAAAAGCGAACGAAGCTTGAGCGGGACCGTCTCCGAAGACACCGCACGGCGCGCGAATTTCTCCTTTTGTAAGAAAGACTTGGCAAAGAGAACGTCCATCTCTGAGATCGTCCCCGCGGCGTTGGTAGAGCGGGGCAGTGATGGCCTATCTCGGAACCATCGGCGGTGGTCCGCCGCGCCGTTATTCTTCGTGCCTGGCATGCAAACAGCCGATCACAGATGGACAGCCCTCGACGCGTGTCGCGTTTCAGAGCGATCCGGACGGCTCAGGGGGATTAAGCGGTCTCTATCACACCTCGTGCAGCAGGCCTTATCAATCGCTGGCGCGCGTGGTGAACATGAAATCCTTGGACCCGCTTTTAGGCGCCTTCGCTTCGAGCGAAGTAAAACCGCATTAGCCTCCGCGGCGGAAGATCACTTCTCGCACTCGTTGCGGAATCTGGTCACGGTGATGGGGCCGGCTTACCAGTCGCGACATTCGAATATCTCTTCGCACGTCCAGTGATCTGAGCCGGATGACTCGATCGCGTTTGTTCGTCAACGCGAGCATCCCGAGCCTTGGCACTTTGACGTGTAGGCCTTTGGTCCAATTTCGCGAAGCGTAAAGCTGAGTCACAGTTTGGCTGACGGTTGAGCAAAACCGGTTGTCGAGGAGGCCGAGATGCGATTTTCAATCTTCAAGTCGCAAGTATTGGATCGTGTCATTCTGCATACGGCCTTGATCGTCCATCGCAATTTTGAGTGCGCATTACAAGTACGCTCCTGAAGCAGTCAGTCTCCATTGTCCATACGCGTAGCGTTGTTCGAGAGTGAAACAGCCATGAAACGAATTGTTCAGTGTTCTCCTCCTGTCGCCACTTTTGACGTGCATGCTTATCCATCGGTTTTTCAAAGCGGACGGCAATCGGCTCGCACGCTATGAAGCCCGGAAGAATCTCGGCGCAACCTAACGGGCGCGCTGTGACCCCGGGAACCGGAAGGACCCTCCCCCCTCTACCTCCCCCATCCGGTTCCCGGGGGGTCGCATCTCCAGACATCGACGAGCCTTTGGACGGCCCCGATTTGCCGATATGGCCTTTATCCCGAGCGGCACGTTCACGATGGGCTCGGATCGATCACTATCCCGAAGAAGCTCCGGCGCACGATGTCAGCGTCGACGGCTTCTGGATCGACCGGCATACCGTCACCAATGAAGAGTTCGCCCGCTTCGTGAAGGCCACGGGCTACGTGACGTTCGCCGAGCGTGCGGCCGATCCGCTGAAATATCCCGGCGCCAAACCCGAACTGCTCGTCCCCTCCTCCGTCGTCTTCCGCAAGCCGATCCATCAGGTCGACCTGCGCAACCACTACAATTGGTGGTTCTACGTTCCCGGCGCGAGTTGGCGCCATCCGCTCGGGCCGTCCTCGTCCATCGAAAAGAAGGCGACGCATCCCGTCGTCCATGTCGCGTTCGAGGATGCGCAAGCCTATGCGCGGTGGGCAGGCAAGGAGCTGCCGACCGAAGCGGAATGGGAATTCGCCGCGCGCGGCGGACTGAACGGCGCGGAGTTCAGCTGGGGCGATGAGTTCACGCCGGGCGGCGTTCACTTCGCGAACACGTGGCAAGGCGAATTTCCCTATCAAAATCTCGGCACCGACGGGTTCGAGGGCACATCACCCGTCGGTGCGTTTCCGTCGAACGGCTACGGGCTCTTCGACATGGCGGGCAATGTCTGGGAGTGGACGGTCGACTGGTATCAGAGCCACCAGGAGATCCAGCGCACCTGCTGCACGATCCACAATCCGCGCGGCGGCGCGCTCGAGAAGAGCTTCGATCCGTGCCTTCCCGACATTCCGATCCCGCGGCGCGTGACAAAGGGCGGGTCCTATCTCTGCGCGCCGAACTACTGCCGGCGTTATCGTCCGGCGGCGCGGATGGCGCAGCCGATCGACACGTCGACGTGCCATCTCGGCTTTCGCTGCATCGTGCGGGCGCCGCAATAGGCGCGCGCGATGGCACAGTCATTCGGCGGATGGACCGAATACATCGCGCTGATCGTTAAGTCGATCGCGATAGGCGTGGTGGCCTTCGGAGCGGTCGAAGCCGTCGCCGGCTGTTCGAGCCGCGTCTTCACTGGCCGCCTCATATGGGCTGGCGAAAGGCGATCTGGGTCGATTTCGGAATGTGGATGCTGCTGGGCCTGCAATTCGCGCTCGCGGCCGACATCGTGCGAAGCGTCATTTCGCCGACCTGGGAAAGCCTCGGTCAACTCGCCGCATCGAGGCGGTCCGCACATTCCTCAATTACGTCCTGGAGAAGGATCGATGAAGCACGGTCGGCATCAGGCCGGGAAAGGATCACTGCATAGGGGGGCGTAACAAGAGAGGGCCATTTTATGCGCGTTCGGATTTTTTGGGGTACCAGCATCCTTATCGCCACCTGTGTCGTCACTGTGTTCGCCACGACCACCTTCGGGGCCCCGTTCAACGATCTCTTCGGCCGCGACTGGCGACGGCTTAGCGGCAAGGACATGCAGCTTCTGCAGAGGACGGTGCGCGAAGTTCTCGAAATGCGATTCCCCGGCGCGTCGGCCAATTGGGAGGACCCTAATACGGGAGAAGCCGGCCGCGCATCGGTTCTGCGCACGTACGAACGAGACGGCATGCCCTGCGCCGAGGTCGAGTACGTCTTCACGACGGGCAACCGCTATCGCTACGTCCTGCCGTTCTGCCGCAAGGACGGAGAATGGAAGTTGGCGTTCTGGGAATCCATGCCTCGCACGGGTTCGACGTCGGCCAAGCGCGCTCGCGCGAGATCGGCGACGGCGATCCTGGGGACGATGGGATTTGCCGCCACGACGCAGCCCAGGCGGTCGCTGCAGATGTCTCGCCGGGGCGCTCGAACGCTCTCGAGACGCTCGCAGCGCCAGATCGAGAGCGCAGCAGCACCAGATCGACCAGGAGCGCGCTGAGATCGACGCGTTGAAGGCACAGCTGCAGGCTGCACCGCCGCAAGGTGCCGTCGTCGAGACCGCCGCGCACCGCCCGAGCCTGCGATCATCGAAGCGGCGACGTCCCATCACCGGAGCCGCAGGTCGCGGATGCCACCTTCGAGCGTGGGCGTCCTACGATCAGGTCGCAAGACCGCCGCTATTCCCTGTCTGTGCACGGCCGCCTGCAATTCGACGTCGCGAGCTACTTCCAGGATGAAGCCGGCCCCCTGTCGACCGACTGGCGCCGCGGCTCGATCGACGGAGGCCGCGAGAACATCGCCGCCACCGATCTCTCCAGCGGCTCGAATTTCCGCCGCGCCCAGTTGGGCATCGAAGGAGAGTTGGGGCGGCGTTTCCGCTATCGCCTGATGCCCGAGTTCGGCGGCACGGGAGAGGAAACGAACCCGCGCATGCATGAAGCCTGGCTGAGCTATACAAGCATGGCACCTTGGACGATCAAGATCGGCGCTTTCCTCCGCCCGCCAATCTCGATAACTCGTCAAGTTCCGACGACACCCCGTTTCTGGAGCGCGCCACACCCGCCCAACTTTCGCGAGCGCTTGCCGGTTCCGACGGTCGCGTCTCCGCGGGACTGACCGGCAACAGACAGCACTGGTTCGCGGCTTTCCACTTCACGGGATCGACATTCGCCCAGCAAGAGAGCTTCGATGAGCAGATCGGAGTCGTCGGCCGCGCGGCTGTGCTCGCTTTCACGGGCTCGGACTTCAATGTTCATCTCGGAGTCAATGGAAGCTACGTGATGCAACCCGCCAATACCGGCGGCGGCGCCACCTCAGCGCGCTATATTCGCTTCCGCGATCAGCCGGAGCTGCGTGTCGACAGCACGCGGTTGATCGATACCGGGTCGATCCTGGCCGAAAACGCCTACGCGGCCGGCGTGGAGTTCGCCGCCAACTGGCGCAATTTCATGGTTCAGGCCGAAGCATTTCGCTACGGCATCGGACTCGCGAACGACTCCCCGAACGAAAATCCGCATTTTTCGGCCTGGTACGCGGAGGCGAGCTATGTGCTCGCCGGCGAACGTCGGGCATACGATATTGCCACTGGCTCGTACGCGGCGCCGCGCCCGATCACGGCGCCTGATGGAGCAGCACTGCGCGGCGCGCTCGAGCTTGCCGTGCGCTACAGCCACACCGACCTCAATTTCCACGCCGGGTCTCCGGGATCCCCGCCGCCGCCGGACGGAATCCGCGGCGGCGTGCAGGACAATTGGAGCGTGGGGCTCAACTGGTATCCGACCGCGAACACGAAGTTCATGTTCGACTACCAGCACATCTCGGTCGACCGTCTGAATCCGGCGAGCCCGGCCGATCCCGAGCCGTTTGGGTCCGGTGATGCAACGCCGCCCATCGGCGTGCAAATCGGACAAACACTTCACGCATTCGCTTTACGCACGCAGTATTCGTTCTAAGATCGTGGGACCAAAGTCCGATTGAACGATGCGTTACGTAAATGTCATCGTCGAGCGGTCATGGGCGTCACTCAGCCGTTGAAGGCCCATCCGCCCGCGCAGTCCGTTTGGCACGCGCACACAGATTCTTGGCAGATCAGAACAAGACGATCACGCATACCGGCACGTATTCACGCGGGTCACAAATCCGTCACGGTGTAGCGCTGATGGCCGCACGGCCCTTGAAGATCGATCCGCTTCCATCCTGGAACGAAGGAGATGCGAAGCTTGCGATCACGAGCTTCGTTGTGCGCACCTCCACGGTCGGCGGACCGGATTTTGTTCCGCGCGCGCGCCGCGTCGCCGTTTTCGACAATGACGGCACGCTGTGGAGCGAGCAGCCGATGTATGTGCAGCTCGCTTTCGCGCTCGACCGCGTGAAGGAGCTTGCGCCGAAACATCCGGAATGGCGAACCGAGCAGCCGTTCAAGGCCGCGCTCGAAGGCGATTTGAAAACGCTGGCCGAGTTGGGAGCGCGCGCGATTGCCGAGCTGGTGATGGCCACCCACGCCGGCATGACCACCGACGAATTCCGTCAGATCGCGCGAGACTGGCTGGTGACGACGAAACATCCTCGCTTCAGGCGTCGCTATTACGGGCTCGTCTACAAGCCGATGCTCGAGCTCCTGGCTTATCTGCGCACAAACGGCTTCAAGAACTTCATCGTTTCAGGCGGCGGCATCGAGTTCGTGCGCGCGTATTCCGAGCGCGTTTACGGCATTCCGCCGGAGAACGTCATCGGATCGAGCATCAAAACCCGCTTTGAGATGCGGGGCGGGAAACCCGTTCTCGTACGGCTTCCGGAGATCGACTTCATCGACGACAAGGAAGGCAAGCCCGTCGGCATCAACCAGTATATCGGCAGGCGGCCGATCGCCGCGTTCGGCAACGCGGACGCGGATCTGCCGATGCTTCAGTGGGTCGCGGCCGGCGACGGCCCGCGCCTGCTCGCGCTGCTGCATCACACCGATGACGAGCGCGAGGCCGCCTATGACCGCAACGCCGACTTCGGCCGGCTCGACAAGGGTCTCGAAATGGCGAGGCGGCGCGACTGGTTGCTGATCAATATGAAGCAGGACTGGAAATCGGTCTTCTCCAGGCCTGCGTGAGCGCGCGGTCTCAGCCGTGCAACAAAGCCGAAGCGGCGCCTTGGGTGTAGGACTAAGGTCCAATTGAAAGACACTCTCCTAGCGCGTCCTAATTCACGCTCGCGGCGTGCGATGCGCGTCGTCCGAGGGGCCAATGCCAAGCGTTTCAGCCCCTCGCGTTGCGTGAAGAGGAGAAGACCATGTCGGACCTCGGCATATTCTCGCTGCTCGTTGTTGGCCGCGATCTGCCCCCGGCATTTATTCCCACGAGCGGCGCCGACTATCGACCCGTCGACCGCACGATTCCGATCGCGCAACAGCGTGGCTCTTTCAGAAGCAAGCTGCCCGAAAGCGCAGACCAAAATTCACAAGCCCGCACCAGAACCGTCTCTTAGTCGCGCAGTCTAAGGAACCGCACCGGCCGCCTGCCGCTGCAGAATGAGTTCCTCGCGCTGCGCCGCCTGAATACGCTGCTCCGTATCGCGCCGTCGCCAATCGTAGAAGAAACCGTTTTCCGTACCGGGCGCTGCGCCCGCGGCAAGACTGAGGCCCGCATCCTGCGATACGGACGCGATTGTCCGGTTTCCGGTCGGAACCGTTACGGCGTCGACATAGGGGTCATAGGCTTCGAGCTGATAGGCACAGGCCGAAAGGCCAAGGGCGGCAGCAAGCACGAAGGGTACGGCAAGGTTTCTCATGGCTTTGTCCCATATACGCCACCCTCGGGATGTCAGCAGCCGAACTCTAGCTGCGGCCGTCGTCACGCATCATTGGACCATCGTCCAATGCGAAAATGATTGGTCCAGCGAGTTCCGTTCCGCTTGCGCGAGATGAAACTGCCGTATGGATTTGGACGGCCTCTTCCCCACGTTCTGGAGAAGAGGCCGTCGTCGAACAGGCTCAGGAGATCGCGCCGCCGAGATCGATGACCGCGCGACGGTTTTGCGGCTCACGAATGCCCGGGCCTGTGCGGACCAGCGGATCGGAGAAATTGCGGCCGACGGTGGAGATTTCGTCCGCTCCAATTCCGCCGCGAACCATTGCATTCTTGACAGCCAGCGCGCGGCGCTCCGACAGACGCTGATTGTATTCGCGCGAGCCCACGGTGTCGGTGTGTCCCGTCACCATCACGCGAACCGGCTGCCGGCGGGCCGCCACAACAGCTTCGCCCACGATCGACTTGCGGCCTGCTCTGTCAGATCGTATTTGTCGAAGTCGAAGAACACGACGAACATCCTGCACTGGCCGGCGGGGGTGGTGCCGCTTGCGCAAGCGGCGGCGGCGGCGGTTGCACGACGGGCGGCGGTGGGGGCGCCGGAGGAGGCGGAGCGGGCGCCACGGGCGGTGGGACTTCGGCGAACCGGACGATCTGATCCGGTGTTGGATTGGGCGCCGATCCGACATTCAGATTCTGTCCCGTCTGCGGATTGGCGAAGTAGCTTTGCGCCGATGCCGCAGTCGCCGACATCGCCGAAAGAACAAGCAATGAAAGAGTCGCTTTGGTGGATCTCATAATTGGACTCCTGACTGTTCGAAGGAGCCCCCCGCGCGCAGCACATCTCGGCGCAGGCGCACGTTTGCCGCTGTGTCCGACGCACTGCAATAGGACGAAAGTCCAACGCGTCACTCACAGTCTAGGACGTGCTTCTTACGCTTCGCCGGCAAGGCGCGTAACAGAAGCATTCGCGCCCGCGCCACGCCCAAGCAGAGTCGTCAGCGTACGAAGGATCACGCTCATCTGATCGGCGAATCCGTAGGGCGGATTGACGACCAGAAGGCCGGTGGCGGACATCGGCGGCGCGCGCGAAGGCTCGGTTGGAGCTTGCGGCGCACCGATGTCCAGCTCAAGGCGAAGCAGCGACGAGATCCCGGCGGTCAGCAGTTCTCCCGCCACAGCATCGACCGAAGCGCGATGTTTCGCCGGATACCACAGCAGGTAGATGCCCGTCGCAAAGCGCCGCCACGATTGGATCACCGCGCGCGCCGCTTCGATGAATTCGTTCTCCGCTTCATAGGGCGGATCGATGAGCACGACGCCGCGACGCTCAGGCGGCGGCAGCAGTCTCTTCAAATGCGTGCGATAGTCGCCCTCGATGACGCGCGAGCGCTTGATGCCGGAGAGCGAGGCCGAAAGCGCCGTGAATTCCTCGGGGTGTTTTTCGATGGCGACCAGCCGGTCCTGGCGGCGGAGCATCTTGGCCGCGATCAGCGGCGAGCCCGGATAGCGGTCCTCGCCAAAGCCACGGACGATCTCGCGATACTGCACGAGCAGATCCGGCAGGTCGGCCTTGCGCAAGCACGCGGAGGATTCCGCTGTCCGCCTCGCCCGTCTTTTTCGCCTCGATGGACGAGAGATCGTAGAGCCCGCGGCCCGCGTGCGCATCGATCACCGCGAACGGCGTCTCCTTCTTGCGCAAATGCGCGAGCACCGCGAGGAGCGCGGTGTGCTTCAGCACATCGGCGAAATTTCCCGCGTGATAGGCGTGGCGGTAATTCGTCGGTTAGTCCTTCGCCCGTTCCAGGTAGGCGCCGTCTTCGGTCTGCACCACGACACGCGTACCGACGTTGATGTGCGGCGGAACCATGGTGCGGACACCGTTGGACAGGACCGCCGGCTTGAACGAGGACGATGCCGTCTGTCCCTTGACGACCGGCTCGGTTTCGGTGATCTGGAGCACGACGCGGGCCGGCAGCTCGATGGAAATCGGCACGCCGTTGTGCAGGCTCATGGTGACTTCCATGTTCTCCTGGAGATAGGCGGCTGCATCCCCGATGATGCTGTTGCGCACATGCACCTGCTCGAAGGTGTTGGGCTCCATGAAGATATAGTCGTCGCCGTCCTGATAGAGGTAGTTGTACTTGCCCTCGTCGATGAAGGCCTTTTCCACGGAGTCCGTGGTCTTGTAGCGCTCCTGCATCTTCACGCCGTCGGAGATCCGGCGCATTTCGAGATGCGTGACCGGCGTGCCCTTGCCAGGATGAATGTTTTCCGCGCGTATGACGACGTATAACTTGCCGTCCTTGTCGACGACGTTGCCCTTACGAATGCTGCTGGCGATGACCGAAACCACGCTTTGCCTCTCTCTTACCCGCGGTTGGCCGGGGTCATAGCAGGTGCTTTGGAAGCGGCCAAGGCTGTTTCGGCCGCAGCCGTCGCCCATGATCGAGCGCTCGCCCTGGTGGGACAAAGCTGTCCATGCCGATCGCCGGCCGCTTCTGATGGCGCGCGGACGCATACGCGAGGCAGCGCGGTCCTATTTCGCTGCCGAAGGATTTACCGAGGTGGAGTGCGCGGCCCTTCAGGTCTCGCCTGGGAACGAGGCCCATCTCCATGCCTTCGCGACCGAGCGGATCGCGACCGACGGCACGCGCCGGCCGTTCTACCTTCACACCTCTCCGGAATTCGCCAGCAAGAAGCTGCTGGCCGCGGGCGAACGGAAGATTTTCGCGCTTGCGCCCGTCTATCGAAACCGCGAGCGCGGCGACCTGAATGCCCCCGAATTCACCATGCTGGAATGGTACCGGGTGGAGCGAGCGTTACGACTCGGTCATCGAGGACGCGCTGAACATCGTAAAGACCGCCGCCGAGGCGGCCGGCGCCACTGCCTTCGAGTTTCGCGGCAAGCGAGCCGATCCGTTCGCGGCGCCCGTGCGGATCACGGTCGCCGAAGCCTTCCGCGAGTTTGCAGGCATCGATCTCGCCGCGACGCTTGGACGCGACGGCGCCACGGACAGAGATGCGCTCGCGCGTCAGGCGGCCGGCGCCGGACTCAAGGTGACAGCGGACGACACCTGGTCCGACATCTTCAGCCGCATCCTCGTGGAGCGGATCGAGCCGCGCCTGGGCTTGGACGCGCCGGCGATCCTCGACGAATATCCGCGCGCCGAAGCCGCGCTCGCCCGCGCGACGCCTCACGACGAACGTTTCGCCGAGCGCTTCGAGCTCTATCTCTGCGGCGTCGAGCTCGCCAACGGCTTCGGCGAACTCACCGACCCGGCAGAGCAGCGGCGGCGTTTCGAGCATGAGATGGACGAGAAGCAGCGTATCTATGGCGAGCGCTATCCGATCGACGAGGACTTCCTCGCCGCGCTCGCGCACATGCCGCCCGCAAGCGGCGTCGCGTTGGGGTTCGATCGGCTGGTGATGCTCGCGACCCATGCGGGCCGGATAGATCGGGTGATGT
Organism: uncultured Alphaproteobacteria bacterium; assembly: GCA_963708555.1. Lineage (GTDB taxonomy): Bacteria > Pseudomonadota > Alphaproteobacteria > Micropepsales > Micropepsaceae > CAIYRG01. Next base: position 284,388 of record CAVPTF010000016.1, read on the forward strand.
GGACACCGATCCAGGAGTGAGTCGAGGAACGATGAATGAACGCGTGCTGAGATCCGCCAAAGAGCTGGCGGACGCGGACCTGATCGAGCCGGAGCGGATCGCAGACTTGAACGCGGTTGCCGCGCGCTACGCCGTCGCGATCACACCGCACGTCCGCGAGCTGATCGATGCCGGCCGCCCCGACGACGCGATCGCGCGCCAATTCGTCCCGCACGAAGCGGAGCTCGACACAGCGCCTTCCGAAATCGCCGATCCGATCGGGGACGACCGCCACTCGCCCGTCGAAGGCATCGTCCATCGCTATCGCGACCGCGTGCTCTTGAAGCTGACGCGCGTCTGCGCGGTCTATTGCCGCTTCTGCTTCCGGCGCGAGACCGTCGGCCGCGGCGAGAGCCAGATGCTGAGCGCGAAGGCTCTGGATGCGGCGCTCGCTTATATCGCTGCGCACCCCGAAATCTGGGAAGTGATCATGACCGGCGGCGATCCGTTCATTCTCTCAGCCGCGCCGTCTTGCCGATGTCACCGCGCGTCTTTCCGCCATCGAGCACGTGAAGGTGCTGCGCTGGCATACGCGCGTGCCTATCGTCGACCCTCAGCGCATCACCGCGAAGCTCGTGCGCGCCATCGCGACGAAACGGCAGGCGACCTATGTCGCGGTTCACGTCAATCACCCGCGCGAGCTGTCGCCCGAAGCGCGCCGCGCGTGCGCGCGGCTGATCGAGGCGGGAATTCCGCTCGTGAGCCAGAGCGTTCTGTTGCGCGGCGTCAACGACGACGCCGATACGCTCGAAGCCCTGATGCGGGCGCTCGTGGAGACACGGATCAAGCCCTATTACCTGCACCACGCGGACCTGGCGCCCGGCACCGCGCAATTCCGCACGACGATCGCCGAGGGCCAAACACTGATGCGTGAGCTTCGCGCGCGGGCTTCCGGTCTGTGTCAGCCCGGCTATGTGCTCGACATTCCCGGCGGCTACGCCAAGGCGAATATCGCGCCGTCCGATCTCGATGGTGAATCAGGTCGTTATCGTCTGCGCGATAGTAAGGATACTTGGCATGACTATCCGCTGTGCTGAGCACGCAAGGCGTTAACGAGTTTTCACTCACTAGCCACTTGAAATCACTTGGAGAAATAGGGGCCTTGCGGCGCCAATGTTTCTCCTTATCTTAAGCTTGAGAGTCTGCCCTTTTTGGAGAGGCTGGCCAGGCTCGCTGTCCACAAGGAGAAAGCGATGAAGATGAAAGTTATCGTTTCGGCGCTGCTGATCTCAGCCGCCACAGTGGCTGCGGTGACGCCGGCCAACGCAAATTGGTTTCACAACAAATATCTCGGCATCAGCCGCAATGTCGGCTCGGCGCCGAATCCGACGCCGGACGATGTGCGCCAGATGCGTCTGCCGATCGTCGTGGAACGGGACAACAATCGCCCGGGCCTTTTCGCACGGATCGGAGCGATGCTCCGCGGCGAGCGCGCTGAGCAGCAGCAGGCTTCGAACACAGGTCGCTGATTTGCTCTGACGGTTGAATAGCGGCGCAGGCGAGCTTCGTCTGCGCCGCTATGTTTTTTGCGCCTGCGGTTTTATGCCTGCGTTTTGACCTGCCGCGGTGCCTGCTGAGCTGCTGAGCCAAACGGCATTTTGTTCCCATCGCCACCCCAATTGTGAACTCGGCGTCACGTCGTCCCGCAACGCACCCTCGCCTCTCCTCGCGCGTTTTCTTCTGTGTGTCCCTTCTGGGGGGTGGTCCCGAGAGGGACCGAACTCGCAGGAGAGAGCGATGAAAGCGATGAAGAAGACAGGTATTGCGACACTACTGTTGCTGGCGGCCGTAGCGGCGGCATCGCCCGCGTCGGCGAACTGGTTCTTCCGGCCCGGGGCCGGCGTGAGCCTGAACATCGGTTCGGCGCCCAATCCCACACCGAACGATCTGCGGATTCTTTATGGACCGGATCGTTACAGCCTGTATCCGACACGGGTCAGCGTTGCGGTGCTGCGCGATATGACAGGCAAGAGCGTCTACGGCGAGAACGGCGAATTTCTCGGCATGATCGCGACCATCGACGAGAGATCGCGGCTTGCCGAATTGCAGCTTGCCGACGGCAGGTCCGTGGCGGTCGACGCCAACCTCCTGATCAACGAGATGGACCGCGTCCGTGCGCCGACTTTGTCCTTGGCCGAGGTGATGGCGCGCGCCTGACCTCAGGGTGAACGCGAGGCTTTGGTGTGCGATTCGCGCACTCAAAGCCGAAAAAGGCCACGGCGCCCTCCGCCGTGGCCTTCTTTTTTGGCGGTTTTGCCCAAGCGATCAAATAGTTGCGTCCGAGCTTATTTTTTGGCCCTAGAGCCTGCGATGGTGTAAATAGACGGTGTGGGGGGAGGGGTAGCCTCGGACCGTGCTCCCGCACGAAGGCTACCCGGACCGGGATAGAGGTGCAGGTGCTAAGCCTGGACCGGCCAGATCACGCCAGTGACAAGCGGCCGGACAAGTATGCGGCGATAGGTTGGAGCTACGATTTCAGATATGAGCGTCACTGCGGCTAATGGGCAGGCCGGAGATGGGCTTGCCTCGCGACCGGGCCAGCGCCCGGGGATGAAACCAACCGACATCAAGAATCCCGATTATTTCCACAAGGTCGTCGACTGTCAGTGGGCGTGCCCGGCCCATACGCCCGTCCCCGAATACATCCGATTGATCGCCGCCCAGCGTTACAGCGACGCCTACATGATCAATTGGCAGTCGAACGTGTTTCCGGGAGTCCTCGGGCGCACCTGCGACCGCCCCTGCGAGCCCGCCTGCCGGCGCGTACGCGTCGAGGAAACGGCGAAATCCGCGCAACCTGTCGCGATCTGCCGCTTGAAGCGCGTCGCCGCCGACAACAAGGGCGACATCAGAAGCCGCCTTCCCGTCGCCGCCGCCACGAAGAACGGCAAGCGCATCGCGCTGATCGGCGCGGGACCGGCATCGCTCACCGTCGCGCGCGATCTGTTGCCGCTCGGCTATCACTGCGTGCTCTACGATTCCGATGCCGCGGCGGGCGGCATGATGCGCACGCAGATCCCGAAATTCCGGCTGCCCGAAACGGTGCTGGATGAGGAAGTGAATTACATCCTCGATCTTCAGCCGGAGTTGCGGCTCGGCCAGCGCGTCGACAGCCTGAAGGCGATCCTCGCCGAGGGCTACGACGCGGTGTTCGTCGGGTGCGGCGCGCCGCGCGGGCGCGAGCTCGAGATCCCCGGCCGCAAGGAAGCCGCTGCGAACATCCATATCGGCATCGACTGGCTCTCCAGCGTCTCGTTCGGCCACACCGACAAGATCGGCCGGCGCGTGATCGTGCTCGGCGGCGGCAACACCGCGATGGATTGCTGCCGCACCTCGCGCCGTCTCGGCGGCGACGACGTGAAGGTCGTCGTGCGCTCGGGCTTCGAGGAGATGAAGGCGTCGCCTTGGGAAAAGGAAGATGCGATGCATGAGGGCATCCCGATCTTCAATTTCCTCGTGCCCAAGGAATTCACGCACGACAACGGCCGGCTCACCGGCGTGCTGTTCGAGAAGGTGAAGGCGGAATACGACGCCAAGGGCCGCCGCTCGTTGGTCAACTCGGGCGAGCCCGACGTGCACATGGAATGCGACGACGTGCTCGTCGCCGTCGGCCAGGAGAACGCGTTCCCCTGGGTCGAGCGCGACATCGGCATCGAGTTCGACAAATGGGACATGCCCAAGGTCAGCGCCAAGACCATGCAGTCGACCAATCCCAAGGTCTTCTTCGGCGGCGACGCGGCCTTCGGGCCCAAGAACATCATCTGGGCAGTCGCGCACGGGCACGAAGCGGCCGTCTCGATCGATCTCCTCTGCAGCGGCGATGATCGTCGAGCATCGCCCGCCGCCGACCGTGAATCTCATGAGCCAGAAGATGGGCATTCACGAGTGGAGCTATGACAACGATATCTCCCCGGACAAGCGCTACAAGGTCCCGCACGCGCCGCCCGAAGTGACGCTGAAGGACGTGCGCATGGAGGTCGAGCTCGGCTTCGATGTGAAGCAGGCCTTCCTCGAGGCCGAACGCTGCCTGAATTGCGACGTGCAGACCGTGTTCGAAGGGCCCAAATGCATCGAGTGCGATGCCTGCGTCGACATCTGCCCGATGGACTGCATCACCTTCACGCCGAACGGCGAAGAGAATGAGCTGCGCACGCGGCTGACCGCGCCCACCACGCACGCCGCGACGCAGGATCTCTACGTCTCCGAAGGGCTCAAGACCGGACGCGTGATGGTGAAGGACGAGGACCTGTGCCTGCATTGCGGGCTGTGCGCCGAGCGCTGCCCGACGGGCGCGTGGGACATGCAGAAATTCCTCTTCGACACGGCGAAGGCGGGCTGCCATGTCTAAACCGATCAAGGCGGTCAACGATTTCGTCGTCAAGTTCGCCAACGTGAACGGCTCTGGGTCCGCATCCGCGAACGAGTTGTTCGCGCGCTCGATCCTGCGCATGGGCGTGCCGGTCGCGACGCGCAACATCTTCCCGTCGAACATCCAGGGCCTGCCCACCTGGTTCGAGGTGCGCGTCTCGGGCAAGGGCTGGCTCGGCCGCCGCGGCGGCGTCGATCTGATGGTCGCGATGAACCCGCAGACCTGGGACAAGGACGTCACGTCGCTCGATGCCGGCGGCTATCTGTTCTACGACTCGTCCAAGCCGATGCCGGAATCGAAGTTCCGGCCCGACATCCATGTCATCGGGATGCCGCTGACCGAGATCTGCAACCGCACCTACTCCGATCCGCGCCAGCGCCAGCTGTTCAAGAACATCATCTATGTCGGCGCGCTCGCGTTCATCCTCGACATCGACCTCGCGGTCGTCGAGAGCGCTGATCCGGCAGCAATATGCCAGCAAGCAGGCGCTGCTCGATTCCAACATCAAGGCCGTGCGCATGGGCCATGACTATGCGCGCGAGCATCTCTCCGGCATCTGCGCGCTCACGGTCGAGAAGGCCGACGCGGTCGGCAACCGCATCTTCGTCAACGGCAACGATGCGGCCGCGCTCGGCTGCGTCTATGGCGGCGCGACGGTCGCGGCCTGGTACCCGATCACGCCGTCGACCTCGCTTGCCGAAGCGTTCATGAAATATTGCCGCAAGCTCCGCGTCGATCCGGTCACCAAGAAGAACAACTTCGCCATCATCCAGGCCGAAGACGAGATTTCCGCCATCGGCTCGGTGATCGGCGCCGGCTGGAACGGCGCGCGTTCGTTCACCGCGACCTCGGGCCCGGGCATCTCGCTGATGCAGGAGTTCTTGGGCCTCGCCTATTTCGCCGAAGTGCCTGCGGTGATCTTCAACGTCCAGCGCGGCGGTCCGTCCACCGGCATGCCGACGCGCACGCAGCAGGCGGACATCCTGCTCTGCGCCTACGCGAGCCACGGCGACACCAAGCATGTGCTGCTGTTCCCCGAGGATCCGCGCGAGCTGTTCGAGTTCGCCGCGCAATCCTTCGATCTCGCCGAGCGTCTTCAGACGCCGATCTTCGTCATGGAAGACCTCGACATCGGCATGAACGACTGGCTGTGCGCGCCCTTCGCCTGGGACGACTTCGAAGGCCTATGACCGCGGCAAGCTGATGAGCCACGAGGACCTCGAGGCCGGCAAGACGTTCGGCCGCTATCTCGACGTCGACGGCGACGCGATCCCCTTCCGCACGCTTCCCGGCACGCATCCGACCAAGGGCGCGTATTTCACCCGCGGCACGTCGCGCGACCGCTTCGCCAAGTACAGCGAAGAAGGCTCGGTCTATGTCGACAACATGCAGCGGCTGGTGCGGAAGTTCGAGACCGCGAAGTCGCTCGTGCCCGCGCCCATCAAGCGCGACGCCAAGGAGCGCACGCGGCACGGCGTGATCTATTTCGGCTCGACGGCGGCCGCGATGTCCGAGGCCTTGGTCGCGCTCGAAGACGACGGGCTGCATCTCGACACGCTGCGCATCCGCGCCTTCCCGTTCTCGGACGAGGTCATCGAGTTCGTGAACGCGCACGACCAGGTGTTCGTGGTCGAGCAGAATCGCGACGCCCAGATGCGCATGCTGCTCGTCAACGAATGCGCGATCGATCCCGCGCGGTTCATTTCCATCCTGCATTATGACGGCACGCCGATCACCGCCCGTTTCATCACAGGCGCGATCGCCGAGCGTCTCAGAATGAAAGCAAAGGAAGCGGCGGAGTAAGAGCCGCGTGAGGAAACGTGTGACATGACGTATCTGGCCAAGCCGAAATTCCGACATCCCGAGCTGAAGAAGAACGAGCTCGGCTTCACGCGTCGCGACTACGAGGGCTCGATCTCGACACTGTGCGCGGGCTGCGGGCACGACTCGATCAGCTCCGCCATCATCCAGTCCTGCTTCGAGCTGAACATCGAGCCCCATCGCGTGGCCAAGCTCTCCGGCATCGGCTGCTCGTCCAAGACGCCCGACTACCTGCTCGGCCAGAGCCACGGCTTCAACAGCGTGCACGGCCGCATGCCGTCGGTGCTTGACCGGCGCCAACCTCGCCAACAAGGACCTCATCTATATGGGCGTCTCGGGCGACGGCGACTCGGCGTCCATCGGTCTCGGCCAGTTCGTGCACTGCGTGCGCCGCGGCGTGAACATGGTCTACATCACCGAGAACAACGGCGTGTACGGCCTGACCAAGGGCCAGTTCTCGGCGACCGCCGACAAGGGTTCGAAGAGCAAGGTCGGCGGCACCAACAGCGACTCGCCGATCGATCTCGTCGGCATGGCGCTGATGATTGGGGCGACCTTCGTTGCGCGCAGCTTCTCGGGCGACAAGACCCAGCTCGTGCCGCTCATCATGGCGGCGATCGCGCACAAGGGCCCGGCCTTCATCGACGTGATCAGCCCCTGCGTCGCGTTCAACAATCACGCGGGCTCGACCAAGAGCTTCGACTATGTGCGCGAGCACAACGAAGCCGTGAACCGGCTCGACTTCATCTCTCCGCGCGAGCAGATCAAGGTCGACTACGAGCCGGGCACGACCGAAGCCGTCACGCTGCACGACGGCTCGGTGATCATGCTCGCCAAGCTGCACAAGGACTACGATCCGCACGATCGGGTCGCGGCGATGAACTACATGCACAGCCGCGCGGCCGCCGGCGAGCTGGTGACGGGCCTCATCTACATGGACCCGAACCCGGGCGATCTGCACGCGAGCCTGAACACCACCGACACGCCGCTCAATCGGCTCGGGGCCAAAGAGCTCTGTCCGGGATCGGCCGCACTGGAGAAGATCAACGCATCTTTGCGTTGATGTCGGCCGGTGGGGCGGATCGTCTTCCTCAATCCGTTCGCCAGGACCGCGATCAGCGGCGGCATCAAGACCGCCTACCGCCACGCCGAGCTGCTCACCGAGATGGGCTACAACGCGTGTGTGTATCAGCCCGAAGGCGCGCCCAGCTGGTTTGAGACCCGCGCGAACGTCGTCAAGTCCTTGACGCAGCTGACGGCGGGCGACGTGCTCGTCTTCCCCGAAGCCATCAACGGCCCGCTCGTCGAGCTTGCCCGTGCGAAAACACCGGCAAAGAAGGTGCTGTTCTGCCAGGCGCAGTACTATGCGCTGTTCAGCGCGATCCCGCCGGACGAGTATCGCGCCATCTTCGACCGCGTCGCTTGCCAAAGTGCGATCGCGAAAGGCTTCCTCGAACGCGTTCTGCATCTCAACGATGTCGCGCTGATCCCCTGCTTCATCGACACGGCGCTGTTTCATCCGCGCGAGAAGACGATGCAGATCGCGGCGATTCCGAAGAAGCTGCCGCGCGAGACGGCCGCCATCAACGCCGTGTTCCGCCTCAAATATCCCGAGCTCGCATCCGTCCCCTGGGCGGTGATCGAGGACAAGCCCGAGCGCGAGATCGCCGACATCTTCGGACGCTCCACGATTGTGCTCTCGCTCCCCTTCCTCGAATCGTTCGGCCTTGTGCCGCTCGAAGCCATGGCGTCTGGCGCCATCGTCGTGGGCTTCCACGGCCACGGCGCGCTGGAATACGCCACGTCGGAGAACGGTTTCTGGTTCCCCTCCGACCACATCGAGGAAACCGCCGATGCGCTCGCGCACGTCATCCGCGGCCTTCAGGCTCGCGATCCGGCCATCCTCAGGATGCTCGAAACCGGACACGCGACCGCCGCGCGCTACAGCAAGGATGCTGCGCGTGAGGCCTTGCGCGCCTTCTACGGGCCGATGATAAGCTGACGACGGGTCCACTCTGACAGGACATCATGCGGCGCGATCCGTCGACACAAGCAGGCACGGTTCATCGTCTGACGCTCAAGAGCGACGTGCTCGCCGACAATTTCCTGCGCGATCCCGCGACGCGGGCGATCGATGTCTACGTGCCCCATGGCCACTCGGGCCGCGGGCTGCCGCTGCTCGTCGATCTCGTGGGTTTCACCGCCGGCGGACCCGCGCACACCAACTGGCGCAATTTCAGCGAGAACATTCCCGAACAGGCGGATCGTCTGATCGCATCGGGCGCGATGAACCCTGCGGTGATCGCGTTCCCCGATTGCTTCACCAAGCTCGGCGGGAACCAGTACATCAACAGCCTAGCCATCGGACGCTGGGCGGATTTCCTGACCCAGGAAGCCGTGCCCTTCGTCGAGCAGAAATTCGGCTGCGGCGGCGCCGGCAAGCGCGGTGTTTTCGGCAAATCCTCAGGCGGCTACGGCGCGATCGTGCACGCGATGCTCTATCCGGATTTCTGGGCGGCCTCGGCGATGCATTCCGGCGATGTGGGGTTCGAGTTGCTCGAGCTCAACGACATGCCGCGCGTGCTGCGCGCGCTCGCCAAGGAAGGCGGCAGCATCCAGCGCTGGCTCGAGGCCTTCTTCGCCAAGCGCAAGGTGAAGGATGACGACGTCCACGTGCTGATGTGGCTCGCGATGTGCGCGACCTACGATCCCGATCCCACCCAGTACATGGGCATCCGTCTGCCCGTTGATCCGGAGACCTGCGAAGTGATCCCCGAGCGCTGGGCCAATTGGACGCGCTGGGACCCGCTCACGCTCGCGGAGACGCACGCGGAGGGATTGAAAAAGCTCAAGCTGCTGTTCATCGATTGCGGCGATGTCGACCAGTACAATCTGGTCTATGGCGCGCGACGCCTCCATCGCGCGCTCGAGCGCCATCGCGTGCCCCACGTCTACGAGGAATTCCCCGACGACCACTCGTCCATCGATTACCGCATGGACGTGAGCCTGCCCCTGCTGTCGGCGGCCCTTTCGCGCTGAAAAAACCGGCGAAGTGCCCGCGCCGCGCGCAAAATTCGCGCGCTGTTCAGATTTGCTTAAATCTTTTCAAATCGTTCAGTAACCAATTTTCACTACTTTAACCTCCCATGGGGAGAGGGTTTACAACCGGCGCTTTGGCGATGCTGCTGGTTGCCGCGTGCCAGACGGCCGCCGCGACCACGTTTACCGCTGAGATCGCCGACCAGGACGGCAAGCCCGTGCAGAACGCGGTCGTCAGCCTCGTTCCTGATCCCAGGACGACAATGCCGGGCGCATCGACGGGCCTTCCGATCGAGAAAACCATCGACCAGCGCCTCGAAACATTCCTCCCGATCGTCACCATCGTTCCGCGCAACGGGCGCGTGGTCTTCACCAACAGCGATCCGACGACGCATCAGGTCTACTCCTTCTCTCCCGTGAAGCAGTTCGAGATCACGCTCGCTCGCGACACGTCTTCGCCTCCGATCGTGTTTGCGAACGTGGGCGTTGCCGCTCTCGGCTGCAACATTCACGACAACATGATCGCTTATGTGTTCGTCGCCGACAGCCCCTGGACAGGTCTCACCGGAGCCGATGGTCGCGTCGTGATCGATGACGTGCCGCCCGGCAATTACCAGGCGCAGGTGTGGCACTACAGATATCCGCCCCGCCGCGAGCTGCCGAGCGCACGCGTCGCGGTCGCCTCGGACACGACGCGATGGAGCGCGAATATCCGCGTGATGGCGCGATCGGCCACACGTTCGCACGCTGGCAGCTACTAGGGGGCGGTGATGGTTCTGTTTCACCGCGCCTCGAACCGCCTGACAACCTCCCTCAGTTTTCGTCAGCGGGTGGCGCTCCTGTTCATCGTCACGCTGATTGCCGTGCAGGGTCTCACGGCCCTTTTCGCTTACGGCGTCGTGCGCGCGAACCTCGTCGAGCAGGGCAAGGACCGGCTGGAAGCGACCACGCAAGTCTTCATGCGGCAGCTCAATGTCCTCTCCGAGCGCGTCAGCGACGACGTCGAGATCCTCTCCCTCGACTACGCGCTGCGCAAAGCCGTCGCCGAGGACGATCGCGGCACCGCGTTGTCGGCGCTGAGAAACCACGGCAACCGCGTCGGCGCGACGCGGATGTCGATCGTGGCGCTCGACGGCACCATCACGACGGATACGGCAAGCGAAGCCGCGCAAGGAACCGCGTTCCCGTTCACCGACCTGCTCGAGTCCGCCGTGGCCGACGATCAAGGCACCGCGCTCGCGGTGCTCGATGGCGTGATCTACTGGATCGTCGTCGTGCCCGTGCGGGCGCCCGATCCGGTCGCGTTCATCGCCGCCGACGTGCCCGTCAACGACGCGCTCCTCGAACGGCTGCGCGAACTTTCGCTGGTCACGCATTCGCTCGCGCTGGCCACGCCATCTGCCGACGGCTCCTGGACTGTTGTCGCGAAGACCGCCGGCTTTGTTCCCGCGGTGCAGCTCCCCTCGCCCGCGGGCGTGCCGCGCCAGGCATCCATTCTGTCGACCGAGCAATCCGGCGAAAGCCTCGCCATGACGGCGCGGCTGGCCACATCGGAAACCAGCGCGCCGGTGCTCGCCATTCTCGACTATCCCCTGGCCGAAGCGCTCAGCCCCTATCGCGCCGTCATCGTTCCCATGCTTCTGGTGCTCGGCGGCGCGCTTCTGGTCGCGCTCACCGTCGCCATGCTGATCGCACACGGCGTTTCGCAGCCCTTGGAAGCGCTCGCGGCAACCGCGCGGCGCATCGCCAAGGGCGACTACAGCTCGCTCCCCGTCGTCAGCCGGAATGACGAGATCGGCGAGCTTTCCTCAGCGCTGGCCCAGATGACTCGCTCGATCGCCGACCGCGAGAGCGCGCTCCGCGACGCGATCGGCTCGCTCGAGCAGGCCCGCAACGATGCGGTGAAGGCGAACGACGCGAAATCGCAGTTCCTCTCCAACATGAGCCACGAGCTGCGCACGCCGCTTGAACGCGATCCTCGGGTTTCTCCGAAGTGCTGCACAAGCAGATGATGGGTCCGATCGGCGCCCAGCGTTACCTCGAATATGCGCGGCACATCTACGACAGCGGCTCGCACCTGCTGGTCCAGGTGGAAGAGATGCTCGACCTGTCGCAGGCGGCCGACGGCCGGCTGCTGATTTCGCGCCGCCGTGTGAAGCCCAGCGGATTGCTTTCCGCGAGCATCGAGACTGTCGAACCGGTCGCGGCCAAGGCGGATGTCAAGCTCAACGTCGCAGGCGATCCCGGATCATGGCCGGCGATCGACGCCGATGGCGTGAAACTGCAGCAGAGCCTCACCAACATCATCCACAACGCGGTCAAGTTCACGCCCGCAGGCGGCACAGTGACGATCTCCGGCGAGCGCACAGGCACGATGCTCAAGATCGTCATCACCGATACCGGTATCGGCATTCCCGTCCGAAGAGCTCGATCTCGTCGTCCGTCCGTTTCACCGGCAGCGGCCCGCCTACGACTCGCGCTATCAGGGCGTGGGCCTGGGCCTTCCCTTCGCGAAGACCATCATCGAGCTTCACGGCGGCCAGTCTCTCGATCAACAGCGTCCAGGGTTCCGGCACGACCGTCACCATCGAGTTGCCGGTCGCCGTCGATACCGCCATGCACGATGCGGCATGACGCGATGCGCAAGGCTCTCCTCGCAGCGTCTGATGGTCGTCAGCTCCTGTCCCACGGCGGGGGCAGTGGAATTCAGCTTCGACGGTTACGCCGATCTGCGCACCATCTTCCCCTCGAACGAGGTCGGCTGGCTCGATGGCGGGCTCGGCAAGCTGAGATACGGCTCGGAGCAGAGCAATCCCGAATTCCGCATCGCCGAAGTCGTCGGCCAGGGCGTCGCGCAGATCACGCCGGGCCTGATGGCCCTGGCTGTCGTCCGCTACGCTCCGGAACAACGCACATTCTTCGACGTGGTCGAGGCGTTCGTCCGCTGGCGGCCCGTCTCCACGACACCGGCGCGTTTCTCGCTCGAAGCCGGCGCCTTCTTCCCGCCCATCTCACTCGAGAACACGGAGATCGGCTGGACCAGCCCGTGGACGCTGACGCCGTCGGCGATCAACTCCTGGGTCGGCGAAGAGCTGCGCACGATCGGCGCGGAGGCGACGATCGAATGGAGGCGCCCCACCGGTACGCTCTCGGCCTATGCCGCGCTGTACGGCTGGAACGATCCGACCGGCATTCTGCTGAACTTCCGCGGCTGGGCGTTGCATGACCAATGGACCGGCCTGATCGATCGCCCGCGGCTGCCCGACGCCTACGCCCGTCGCGGGATCGAGCCGATCCCCTACCGCACGTGGGAGTTTCTCGAGATCGACAAACGTGTCGGCTGGTACGCGGGCGCGTCATGGGACGAAGTGGGCATCGGCCATCTCGACATCCTCTACTACAACAACGACGCGGACCCGACGGCCGAGACCGAGCAGATCGCCTGGGAAACCGACTTCTGGAATATCGGCCTCAGCACCGAGATCGGACCGGTCACGCTGCTCGCCCAAGGCATGAGAGGAAGAACCTTCTTCCAGCCGAGCGCACGCTGGCGCGAGCTCTGGTTCGAATCCGCCTTTCTGCTGGCGGGCTGGAACATCAACGAGTTGTGGCGGATCGCCGGACGCGCCGAGGTGTTCTCGGCCAATGAAACGCGCCCGACCCCGTCTCTGCTCCTGAGCGAGTACGGCCACGCGTTCACCGCGGCCATCAACTACCTGCCCAACGATTGGCTGCGCGTCACCGGCGAATATATCCGCGTCGACAGCACGCGCAGACAGCGCACGCTCGATGGCCTTCCCGCGCACGCGATCGAGGATCAGTTCCAGCTGAGCCTGCGGTTCTACGTTCCGTAGTCGAGCGGATCGCCCGTAAGTCCATCCACGCGATAGACCATGTACTCGTCGAACGTGGCGCCGTTGCGGTAGCGCCCGATATGGGCGAGCGGCGTGACTTCGCGAAAGCGCTTGGCCAGCATCTCCGACTGGTCGTTGCGGATTTGCGTGACATAGAGCAGCGGCCCCTGGAACGTGTCGGCCGCGGGCGCCGGCTCGTTCAGCCAGCGGAAACGCTCATTCACCTGGATCACCGGCGGCTTCGTCGGCAGGTAGAACGAGAGCCACCCTCTCATCTCGTAGCTCGTGGTGAGGATCGCCTTCGCGTTGTTCTGCGCCCGCAGAACCTCGATGTCGTCGGTCACCCGTCCGATGCCGATCGCCAGCATGCGCGAGATCGGCTCGCGGACGACGGGCACGATCCCGAAGACCGCCTGCGCATAGATCAAGCCCGTCATGACCAGCGCCAGCGGCGTCGCCGCCCGCGCCGACCATCTGAGCGCCCTCCATTTCTGAAGCGCGGGGCTTAAGCTCGCCGCAACCGCGGCAACCGCAAATGCCGGGTAGAGGAACGACGGCCAGTTGCCCTGCACGCGACCGCGCAACGACTGCCAGAGGAAGAACGCGATCGCCGGTACCATCGAGCGCCGCGATCAGCGTGCGCTTGGAACCCGGCGCGCGTGCGATCGACACGAGGCCGGCCACGCCCAGGATCGCGATGAACGGCGAGGCGAGCCCGATCTGTCCGGCCAGGAACTCGCCCAGATAGCGCAGCGTGAAGCCGCCCGAGCCGACACGGCCGAACTGCAGGCGGAAGGAGAGCCAGTCGTGGCCGGCGTTCCAGAGCACCACCGGCGCGAACATCAGGAGCGCGATGGCGCCTCCGAGATAGGGCCAGAACGACAGCAGCCAGCGCCGCTGCGACGGCACGACGAGAAGCCAGAACAGCATGCCGAGGCCGAGGAAGAAGCCCGTGTATTTCGACAGCAGCGCAAACCCCGAGACGACGCCCGCCGCGATCCACCATTGGCCGTTTCCGGTCTGAACCAGTTTCGCGAGCACATAGAACAGCACGGCCGCCGCGGCGATCTGCGGTGCATCGGGCGTCGCCACCAGCATCTCCACGCCGATCATCGGCATCGCGTTGAAAACGAGCGCCGACAGCGCGCCGGCATGCTCGCTCTCCAGAAGGATCGCGCCCGCGCGCCAGACCGCGACCGTGGCCACAATCGACAGCACCCACGGAACGAAGCGCACGCCGAGACTCGTGTCGCCAAACATCGCCGTGCCCGCGCGGATGATGAAGGCGATCGCCGGCGGATGGTCGTAATAGCCCCACGCAAGATTCTTCGACCACTGCCAGTAATACGCCTCGTCGAACGCGAGCGGCGTCACCGCCGCCACGACACCGCGGACGACGATCAGGGCGGCAAGCAGAGCGAGGATGACCTGGGTTCGGCGTTCCAGCGCGGAAACGCTCACTTCGCGCGCCACACGAAGAGCATGGACATCGAGTAGTTCCACACCACGCCCATCAGCGCGCCCGCAAGGCCCGCGAGCCACCAGGTCGGCTGATAGGCATAGAACCAGGACGCCACGCCGACATTGGTCAAGGCGCCGACCGAGCTGATCGCGTAGAAGCCGAGCAGTCCCTTCACAAAGGCAAAGCCCGTCAGACGGCTGTCGCGGAAGGTGAGGCTGTTGTTGAGCAGGAAATTCCCGGTCATGGCGACGAGAGTCGCGATCGCCTGGGATTGCTCGAACGTGAAGTGAGAGCAGCGAAACCCTGAGCGCGGCAAGGTGGACGAGAAGACCGAGCGAGCCCACCAGCGCGTAGGACAGGAATCGCGGCGTCACCGCGCCGCCGGTGAGCTTGGTCAGCAAGAGACCGAGGAAATCGAGGCCCACCTGCGCGTCGAGCTTGGACTCGCCATAGGTGCGGGAGCCGAACACATAAGGCTCCTCGACGATGCGCAATCCGCCTTTCGCCGTGAGCACGATATCGAGCAGGATCTTGAAGCCGCTCGTCGAAAGCGAAGCGGCCAGCGGGTCGAACCGGTCGCGGCGCATCATGAAGAAGCCGCTCATCGGATCGGTCAGCTCGATCCGCGTCAGCATGCGGGCGAGCGATCCTGCCGCCTTGCTCATCATGCCGCGGCTCTTGGAAAACACCTTCGCGCTTCCGCCCTCGATGTAGCGGCTCCCGACCACCAGGTCGGTGTCGCCCTTTCTCAGCGTCGCGAGCATGCGCGGCAGCAGGTTCTCGTCGTGCTGCAGATCGGCGTCCATCACGCCGACATAAGGCGCGCTCGATGAGAGCATGCCTTCGATACAGGCGCCCGCGAGACCGCGCCGGCGGACCCGGCGCAGACAGCGCACGCGAGGGTCGGTCGCCGCGATGGCCTTCACCACCTCGGTCGTGCCGTCGGGGGAGTTGTCGTCGACGAAGATGACTTCCCAGTCGACGCCTTCGAGCGCCGCGTCCAGCCGCTGCACCAGCTCGGCGATGTTGCCGCTTTCCTTGAACGTCGGGACGACGATGGACAGCTCGGCCACCCGCCCGCTTTGCGCGTGCGGAACGCTCCGATTGACGCTGCGGCAATGAGACGAGCTGCGACATCGGGAGTCGTCGTAGCCGAAGGAGTTCGCCGACCGCAACAAGCGGCACTGCGGGCCGGTCAAGATCAGGCTGTTTGGCGGTGCAAATCCTCTTGCGGCGCAACGAGATAAGGTCCGGGAACCGGACCTCCGGCTCTTCAACGTGTTCCGGCTCTGCCCACTGCGCCGGCCCACCGTCGGCGTCAAACGACGGGCAGCACGTTCGTGTACTTCACCTGCTCGAGGGCAAAGCTCGACTCGATCGACGCGATGCCTTCGACACGCGTCAGCTTCTGCTTCATGAACTGCTCATAGGCCTCGAGGTCGGGCACGACCACGCGGAGCCAGTAGTCCCGCGAACCTGTCATCAGATAGCACTCCAACACCTCGGGCCAGCGCGAGATCGCCTTGGCGAAGTTGTCCAGGGAGTCCTGCCTTTGCTTCTCCAGCTTGATCGAGACGAAGACGCTCACAGGGAGCCCGACGGCGCGCTGATCGAGCACGGCGACGTAGCGCGAGATCACGCCGCTCCGTTCCAGATTGCGGACGCGCCTGAGACAGGGCGTCGGCGAGAGGCCGACACGGGCCGCGAGATCCACGACGCTGATGCGGCCGTCGGCCTGCAGATGTTCCAGGATCTTGCGATCAAGAGCGTCCAACGCAGTCTCGGGCCGCCGCGATTGCCGCGTCTTGCGATTGGGTTCGTGCCGAGGCTTTGCCATTTTGAGCTTAAATAACTCCGAATTGGCGTTCTTGTAGTGTAACACGCCAATTTATCCAACAACCATGACGATATTTGGCAAGTTTTGCCTCTCGTCGAGTGCGATAATCGTCGTCATGAGCAATGAAACGATCGCAGGACTCTCATCCGACGAGCTTCGCATCCTCCGCGACCTCGAACGCAAAGTGCTGTGGCTCGCGACGTGGATGGTTCACAACGCCAATCATCTGCGCGAGAGCACCGACGGGCTGAAGGTCGGCGGCCACCAGGCTTCATCGGCTTCGCTCGTCACGATCCTTTCGGCGCTCTATTTCCGCGTGCTCAGGCCCGAAGACCGTGTTGCGGTCAAGCCTCATGCGTCGCCTGCCTACCACGCGATCCAGTACCTGCTCGGAAAGCAGTCGCAGGCACGGCTTGAAAACTTCCGCGGCTATGGCGGCGCCCAGTCCTATCCTTCGCGGACCAAGGACACCGACGATGTCGACTTTTCCACCGGATCGGTCGGCCTTGGCGTCGCGCAGACGCTCTTCTCCTCGCTCGTGCAGGACTATATCCGCGCGCATGGCTGGGGCACGGGCCGACGCGAGGGCCGCATGATCGCGCTCGCCGGCGATGCCGAGCTCGACGAGGGCAACATTTTCGAAGCGCTGCTGGAGGGCTGGAAACAGGGGCTGCGCAATTGCTGGTGGGTGATCGACTACAACCGGCAGAGCCTCGATGCCGTCATACGCGAGGGGCTCTGGGAGCGTTACGAGCAACTGTTCAAGGACTTTGGCTGGGACGTCGTGATCTTGAAGCACGGATCGCTCCAACGGGCTGCGTTCCGCGAGCCGGGCGGCGAGACGTTGCGAAAATGGATCGACACGTGCCCGAACCAGCTCTACTCCGCGCTGGTGTTCCAAGGCGGAGCGGCTTGGCGCGCGCGCCTGATGGCCGACATCGGCGATGACGGGCCGGTGACGGCGCTGATCGAATCGCGCTCGGACGACGAGTTGGCGCGTTTGATGAGCAATCTCGGCGGCCATGACCTGCCCTCGCTCATCGAGGCTTTCGAAGCCATCGACCACGACCGTCCGGTCTGCTTCATCTGCTACACGGTCAAGGGTTTCGGCCTGCCCTTCGCCGGACACAAGGACAATCACGCGGGTCTGATGACAGCCTCGCAGATGGACATTTTCCGCGCGGCGATGAACATCCGGCGCGGCCACGAATGGGAGCCTTTCGAGGGCCTGGAGACACCGAGCAGCGACATCGAGGCGTTTCTCGACTCGGTGCCGTTCGCCGCGAACAAAAGCCGCCGGCTCTCGGCGCCAAAGATCGAGGTGCCGCGCGAGCTCAAGATCGCAATTCAGCCGACGATGTCGACACAGGCGGGATTTGGGGCGCTGCTGAACGAGCTTGGCCGCGACAATTCACAATTCGCGGAGCGCATCGTCACCACCTCTCCCGACGTGACGGTCTCGACCAATCTTGGTCCTTGGGTGAACCGCCGCGGTCTGTTCGCCCGCGAGCAGATGGCGGACACCTTCAAGAGCGAGCGCATCCCCTCGACGTTCAACTGGGAACACGCGCCCAAAGGCCAGCACATCGAACTCGGCATCGCCGAGATGAATCTCTTTATCCTCCTTTCCGCGCTCGGGCTGTCGCATTCGATCAACGGCGAGCGCCTTCTGCCGATCGGCACGCTGTATGACCCGTTCATTGCGCGCGGGCTCGATGCTCTGAACTATGCCTGTTATCAGGACGCCCGTTTCATCCTGGTCGCGACGCCATCGGGTATCACGCTCGCACCCGAAGGCGGCGCGCATCAATCGATCGCCCAGCCGCTGATCGGCATGGCGCAGGACGGGCTCGCCGCCTTCGAGCCGGCGTTCGTCGATGAGCTCGCCGAAATTCTCCGGTTCTCGTTCGAATACATTCAGAGGGATGGGGATGGCGCGGACTCCGGGCGCAATTGGCTGCGGGACGAGACAGGCGGCTCGGTCTATCTGCGGCTTTCCACGCGGCCTGATCGAGCAGATCAAGCGAGCCATGACACCGGAACTGCGTCAGAGCATCGTCGACGGCGCCTATTGGCTTCGCGAACCCGGAACGAACTGCGAAGTTGTCGTCGCCTATATGGGCGCGATCGCGCCTGAGGCCATCGAGGCGGTCGGGCTGATGGCCGAGGACCGCCGCGACGTCGGCCTGCTGGCCATCACGTCTGCCGACCGCCTGAACGCCGGTTGGGCGGCCGCGCAGCGCGCCCGCGAGTGCGGCCGCGTCCATGCTCGGTCGCATGTCGAGCGGCTGCTCGAAGCCGTGCCCAACCATTGCGGCATCGTTACAGTCGTGGACGGCCACCCGGCGACGCTGGCATGGCTCGGCGCGGTCCGCGGGCATCGCGTGCGCGCCCTCGGCGTCGAGCGCTTCGGTCAGACCGGCTCGCTCGCGGCGCTCTACCGGCACTATGGTATCGATGCCAACGCGATCGTCGCGGCGGCGCAGACGGTCGCGCCCGGCCGTCCGATCCGCTATCTCAAGGCATTGCCGTAGCGGTGAACGAGAACGAGACGCCCGATGTTGCGCTCCCTATAATCGCTTGTGAACCTGCCTGCTGGAGATCCGCGCTGAGCACACCACCGCCCAAACCGAAGAAGTCCGTCGCGCTGTCCGGCGTGATCGCGGGCAACACCGCGCTGTCCACCGTGGGGCGCACCGGCAACGACCTGCACTATCGCGGCTACGACATCCTCGAGATCGCCGAGCGCTGCCAGTTCGAGGAGATCGCGTATCTTCTGGTGCACGAACGGCTGCCGAGCGAAGCCGAGCTTGTCGCCTACAAGGCGAAGCTGAAGTCCATGCGCGGCCTTCCCGTGAGCGTGAAGGCCGTGCTCGAAACGCTGCCGCCCTCCACGCACCCGATGGACGTGATGCGGACGGGCGCCTCCGCGCTCGGCTGCGTGCTGCCTGAGAAAGAGGACCATACGCTTCAGGGCGCGCGCGACATCACCGACCGGCTGCTCGCCTCGTTCGGGTCGATGCTGCTCTACTGGCACCACTATGCGGTGAACGGAAAGCGCATCGAGCTCGAGACCGAGGACGATTCGATCGCCGCCCATTTCCTCCACCTGCTTCACGGAAAGAGACCGAGCGAGCATTGGATATGGGCGATGAACACTTCGCTCAACCTCTATGCCGAGCACGAGTTCAACGCCTCCACCTTCACCGCGCGCGTGATCGCGGGCACCGGCTCCGACATGTACTCGGCCGTCGTGGGCGCGATCGGCGCCTTGCGCGGCCCCAAGCATGGCGGCGCCAACGAGGTCTCGTTCGAGATCCTGAGCCGCTATGCCAATCCGGACGAAGCCGAAGCCGACATCTTGAAGCGCCTCGCCGCCAAGGAGGTCATCATCGGCTTCGGCCATCCGGTCTACACCGTGTCCGATCCGCGCAACGCCGTGATCAAGGAAGTGGCGCGGCGCCTGTCGCACGATGCGGGCTCGATGATGCTGTTCGACATCGCCGCCAGGCTGGAAAAGGTGATGTGGGACGCGAAGAAGCTGTTCCCCAATCTCGATTGGTACAGCGCCGTGTCCTATCACCTGATGGGCGTGCCGACCGCGATGTTCACGCCGGTGTTCGTGATGTCGCGCACGTCGGGCTGGTGCGCGCACGCGATCGAGCAGCGCCAGGACAACAAGATCATCCGGCCGAGCGCGAACTATGTCGGCCCCGAGGACCGGGCGTTCATCCCGCTGGAAGAGCGCGGCTGATTGCGTGACGACCATGCATCGAAGCCACCCCGCAAAGAGATCAAGATCGGCCGCTATTCCATTAAGCTGCCGGCGTCGCGACCGTTGCGGATTGCGCTCGGGCGTCGGCGCTCGTCGTCTGCGGTATTGTCGGGTTCCTTCCCATCTTGGGATTTTGGATGATACCTCTCGGCCTCTTTGTGCTTTCGATCGACATTCCGATCGTTGGCCGGTGGTGGAAGAAGCTTCAGGACTGGTGGGAACGGCGAAACAAGGACAAGTGAGTTTCAATCCATGACCTCGCATTATGAGGCCGCCCGTCCCGAGCCGGACAAGGTCCTCACCGATATCGCCGACTATGTGCTCGATTACAGGATCGACAGC
Source organism: uncultured Alphaproteobacteria bacterium (assembly GCA_963708555.1). Lineage (GTDB taxonomy): Bacteria > Pseudomonadota > Alphaproteobacteria > Micropepsales > Micropepsaceae > CAIYRG01. The sequence continues at coordinate 304,926 of CAVPTF010000016.1, forward strand.
GCGCTCGCGTTCGAGACCGCGCGCAATTGCCTGATCGACACGCTCGGCTGCGGCCTCGAGGCGCTGGATTATCCGGCCTGCACCAAGCTTCTCGGGCCGCTCGTTCCCGGAATGAGCATCAAGAACGGCGCGAGAGTGCCGGGCACGTCCTACCGGCTCGATCCGGTGCAGGCGGCGTTCAACATCGGCACCATGATCCGCTGGCTCGATTTCAACGACACCTGGCTCGCCGCGGAATGGGGCCATCCGTCCGACAATCTCGGCGGCATCCTCGCCGTCGCCGATTGGCTGTCGCGCAACGGCAAGCCGCTCCTGATGGGCGACGTTCTTGCGGCGATGATCAAGGCCCACGAGATCCAGGGCGTGATCGCGCTCGAGAATTCGTTCAACAAGGTCGGCCTCGATCACGTGATCCTGGTCAAGGTCGCCTCCACCGCCGTGGTCTCGCACCTGCTGGGCCTGCCGCGCGAGCGCATCGTCAACGCGCTCTCGCAAGCCTTCGTCGACGGCCAGGCGCTGCGCACCTATCGCCACACGCCGAACACCGGCTCGCGCAAGAGCTGGGCCGCGGGCGATGCGACGAGCCGCGCGGTGCGCTTGGCGCTCATCAGCGCGACCGGCGAGATGGGTTATCCTTCGGTGCTCACCGCGCCCAATTGGGGCTTCTACGACGTGCTGTTCAAGGGCAAGCCGTTCCGCTTCCAGCGCGCCTACGGCTCCTATGTGATGGAGAACGTGCTGTTCAAGATTTCCTATCCGGCCGAGTTCCACGCCCAGACCGCGGTCGAAGCCGCCATGGCGCTGCACGACCGGCTGAAAGGCATGGGCCGCAGCATCGACGACATCGAGAAAATCGTCATCCGCACGCACGAAGCCTGCATCCGCATCATCGACAAGAAGGGACCGCTCGCAAATCCGGCCGACCGCGATCACTGCGTGCAGTACATGGTCGCCGTGCCGCTGATCTTCGGACGCCTGACCGCCAAGGACTACGAGGACGATATCGCCTCCGATCCGCGCATCGACCGCTTGCGCGAGAAGATCACCTGCATCGAGGACCCTCAGTTCACGCTCGACTATCACGATCCCGACAAGCGCTCGATCGCGAATGGTCTGAGCGTGCTGCTCAAGGATGGCACGGCGCTCGCCGAGATCGTCGTCGAGTACCCGATCGGCCACAAGCGCCGGCGCGCCGAAGGCATCCCGCTGCTGGTCGAGAAGTTCCGCACCAATCTCGCGCGCCGCTTCGATGAGACGCAGCAGCGGGCGATCCTGGACATCTCGCTCGATCAGAACCGGCTCGAAGCGATGCCGGTCAGCGACTACGTCGATCTTTACGCCACCTGAACCCGGAGGGTCTCATGCCATTTCTCGTCGGCGCCGATCTGCCGCAAAAACCGCCGGGTGAACGTTTCCGCGCGCTTCTCGCGAGGCCCGAGATTCTGCAAATCCCCGGCGCGCATACCGGCATGGCGTCATTGCTCGCGAAAGCCGCCGGTTTCGATGCCGTCTATGTCGGCGGCAGCGCGATGACCGGCACGATGGGCCTTCCCGATCTCGGCATCATCACCGTCGAAGAGGTCTGCTTCTATATCCGCCAGGTCGCGCGCGCGTCCGGCCTGCCGCTGCTCGTCGACGGCGACACCGGCCACGGCGAAGCGCTCAACGTCATGCACATGGTGAGGTCCTTCGAGGACGCAGGCGCGGCCGCGGTCCATATCGAGGATCAGCTCCTGCCCAAGAAATGCGGGCATCTGAACGACAAGAAGCTCGCCGATGCGCGCGATGCCGCCGCCAAGATCGCCGCCGCGGTGAAGGCGCGCCGCGATCTCTACATCATCGCGCGCACCGATGCGGCCGATGCGGAAGGCATGGACGGCGCCGTCGCGCGCGCCAAGCTCTATCTCGAAGCGGGCGCGGACGCGATCTTCCCCGAGGCGCTCACCAACGCCGAGATGTTCCGCGAATTCGCCCGCCGCGTGAAGGCGCCGCTGCTCGCCAACATGACCGAGTTCGGCCGCACGCCGGTGTTCACGGCGTCCGAATTCCAGGACATGGGCTACAACATGGTGATCTGGCCCGCGAGCGCGATGCGCGTCGCCGCGAAGGCGCAGGAAGAGCTCTACGCCGCGATCAAGCGCGACGGCGGCACGCACAATATGCTGCCCCGGATGCAGACTCGTAAGGAATTGTTCGCCGTTCTCGGCTATTCCGAATACGAGAAACTCGACGCAAGCCTCGTCGCCTCGGTGCCGCCGGAACAGCCGCGAAGAAAATAAACCGAGCGTGGACTCGAGCCGGAAACTACGACTTCCGGTTGGACCGGTTGGGCGGCCTGATGTAGATAGCCTGACCAGAGACTGCCTGCGCGTCCGCCCTCGCTGTGCCAAACGAAGCCGTTCTCTACCGTACGCACATGTTCAATTCGACGATCCAGCGCGAGGTCGACCGTCTGCGCGCCGATGTCGTCGATTGCGCGCATTGGCTTGTCGGCTACGTGAAAGATGATGCGCCTCTCTCGTCGATGCCGGAGAACAATGTTCGCATGTACCGGCGCGCCGATTTGTCCCCTCTGCCTTACCCAAGAAAGATCGCCGAGACCAATTGGAACGAGCCGGGCGGAGACAACGATCTCCCGATCTTGGCGTTCTACAGGGAACGGCCCGGCTACGACTATTACTGGATCATCGAGTACGACGTCCGCTTCACCGGCCACTGGGGCAAGTTTTTCGATCGGTTGCGTGGCTCGAACGCCGACATTCTGAGCACGACGATACAGGACCATGACGAAAATCCAGCATGGTCATGGTGGCACACGCTGGTGAATACGCCGGGAGACAGGTTGCAGTTGGTTCGTGGGTTCAATCCGTTCTGCCGATTATCCAACCGCGCGCTTGCCGCGATCGACGCGTGGTATCGCGAGGGCGGAACGGGTCATTACGAGGTGACCTGGACGAGCATCTGCAAGACCGGTGGGTTACCGATCGAAGATATCGGCGGAGAGGGGCGCTACACCCCGGAACACTGGCGGCGAAGGCACTACGCCAACACCCCGAACGAGCTGACCCTGACGCCCGGCACCTTCGTGTTCCGTCCCGCATTCACGGACGATGGAATACACGCGCACGGGCTCAAATACGGTCCGATGCTCTGGCATCCGGTGAAGCGCTGAGCCGGTATAAGCCGGCTACTGCGCGTAGACGTATTTGCCGCTCTTCCAGACGTAGAGCCTGTAGCCCGAGGCCGTGATGTCGCCCTTGGCGTTGAAACCGATCCGGCCCAGCACCGTGTCGAATGGGTTCGACTTGAGCGCGGCGCTCACGCGCGCGGCATTCGTCGTTCCCGCCTTCGCCGCCGCCTGGGCCCACGCCTGCACCGCCGCATAGGTGTAGAGCGTGTAGGCTTCGGGCTCGTATCCCCGGCCGCGGAAATACTGCACCAATTGCGCGTTTTTGGGATCGAGCCGCGCATCGGGCGTAAAGGTGATCAGCGTCCCCTCGCCCGCCGGTCCGGTGATGGACCAGAACTCGTCGGTCACCATCGCATCGTTGCCGACGAGCAGCGTTTGCACGTTCTGCGCCCGCATCTGGCGCACGATCAAACCGGCTTCCGCGTGATACCCGCCGAAATAAAGCACGTCGATCTGTGCCTGCTTCAGCTTGGTCACCAGCGGCAGGTAATCGCGTTGCCCGGCCACGATGGAATCGTTGAGCGTTTCCTTCATGCCGCGCGCATTCAGCGTGCGGCGGAACTCGTCGGCGAGCCCCTTGCCGAAGGTGGACTTGTCGTCGACGACGGCAACGCGCTTGCCCTTGAAGGTCTCCGCCACATGGATGGCGGCGAGCGGCGCCTGCTGATCGTTGCGGCCGCAGACGCGGAACACGTTGCCGAGTCGGCGCTCGGTCAGCTCGATGGCGGTCGAGGCGGGCGAAATCTGGATGATGCCGGACTCGGCATAGACGTCGGATGCCGGGATCGACGAGCTGGAACAGTAATGTCCCGCGACGAACACGGCGCGCTTGGCCGCCATGTCGTTCGCGACACTGACCGCCTGCTTGGGATCGCACGCGTCGTCTCCGATCGCGAGCATCAGCTTCTGTCCGAGAACGCCGCCTGCGGCGTTGATGTCTGCAACCGCCTTTTCGGCGCCGTGGCGGAACTGCTCGCCGAAGGCGGCATTGCTGCCGCTCATCGGACCGGCGACGCCGACAACGATATCGGCGTGAGCCGCCGTGACGGCAAAGGCGAGGACGGCGGTGAGAAGCGATCTGCGCAGCATGCTCATGGGTCACAGCATAAAGGCTGGCGGCGACCGCGCAATGGCCGAACCTTACAGGACGCGGGCCGCGCCGGTCACATTGCCTTCAAGATAGGCGGACCGAATGGCCGGATCGTGCAGCAGCTCCGCGCCCGTTCCCTGTTTCGCGATCGTACCGGTTACCATCACGAACGCTTTGGTGGCGAGCAGCAGCGCCTGGAACGCGTTCTGTTCGATCAGAAGGATCGTGGTCTTCTTCTCCCGGTTGATCGCGCGGATCATGTCGAACACTTGCCGCACCAGAAGCGGTGCAAGACCGAGCGAGGGCTCGTCCAGCAGCAGCAGGCGCGGCCGGCTCATCAGCGCGCGTCCGATCGCCAGCATCTGCTGCTCGCCGCCCGACAGCGTACCGCCAAACTGGCGCAGCCGCTCCTTGAGCGCCGGAAACAGGGTGAGCACAAAATCGAGATCGGACGAGAAGTGGGCGGGCTGACCTGCGAACGCTCCCATCTGCAGGTTCTCCAGCACCGACATGCGGGGAAAGATGCGACGGCCCTCCGGGACGAGCGCGATGCCGCGCCGGGTGAGCTCGAAGGTCGGGAGATGCGTGATGTCCTCGCCCTCGAAGAGAACCGTGCCGGACGCGGCAGGCACGCGGCCGCAGATCGTCATCAAGAGCGTGGTCTTGCCCGCGCCGTTGGCGCCGATCACGCAGGCGATCTGGCTCGTCGCCACGTCGAGATCGATCCCGTGCAGCACCTCGATCCGGCCATAGCCTGCGCGCAAATTCTGGATCGAGATCATTTGGCCGCCGCCGCGATCTCGTCGCCCGGGCTCGGTCCCAGATAGGCGCGTATGACCGCCGGATCGGCGCGCACGGAAGCAGGCGAGCCTTCGGCGATGCAGTGGCCGTGATCGAGCACCACGACATAGTCGGAGATGCGCATCACCACGCTCATGTCGTGCTCGATCAGGAGCATCGTCACGTCATGATCGCGCCGGATTTCGAGCAGAAGCTCGGTCAGCTCGTAGCTTTCGCGCGGATTGAGACCGGCGGCGGGTTCGTCGAGGCAGAGAAGCGATGGCCGAGCGCACATCGCGCGCGCGATCTCGAGGCGCCGCTGCGAGCCATAGGGAAGGCTGCTCGCGGGTTCGTCGGCCGCGCCAAGCAATCCCAGGCGATCCAGCCAGTTGCCGCGCGTTGTCGCGCGCCTTGTTCATCGCCTGCCGGTAACGCACGGAACCCAGCACGGCGCCAAGCGCATTGGCTGTCTTCCAGACGATGTCGGCGTGCTGTGCGACGATGAGGTTCTCGAGCGCGCTCATGCCGGCGAACAGCCTTGCATTCTGGAAGGTCCGGATCACGCGGGCTTCGCGGGCGATGCGATAAGCCGCCATCCGTTCCAGCTCGAAGGTCGCACCGCGCTCGCGCGCAAGCCTGAGCTTTCCGGATGTCGGGCGGTAGAAGCCGGTCAGGCAATTGAACAGCGTCGTCTTGCCGGCGCCATTGGGACCGATGATCGCCGTGACCTCCGAAGGCCGCGCACGAAACGACAGGTTCGAGACCGCGGTCAGGCCGCCGAAGCGCATCGTCAGCTTCTGGACCTCCAGCGTGCTCAAGGCTGTGCTCCTTTGAGCAGGACCGAGGGACGGCGCCGCGTCGTCAAGCCCGCGCGGCCGCCACAGCATGATCAGCACCATCGCGGCGCCGAACGCGACCATGCGGTACTCCTCGAGCTCGCGGAACCATTCGGGAAGGCCGACGAGCAGGATCGCGGCGAGCACGATGCCGGCCTGGCTTCCCATGCCGCCGAGCACGACGATCGCGAGGATGATCGCCGTCTCGATGAAGGTGAAGCTTTCGGGGCTGACGAAACCCTGGCGCGTCGCGAACAACGAGCCCGCGATGCCGGCGATGAACGCACCCAAGGCGAAGGCCGAGAGCTTGATCGTGGTCGGGTTGAGCCCGAGCGCGACGGATGCGGTCTCATCCTCGCGCAAGGCTTCGAGCGCGCGGCCCAAGCGGAAGCTGCTTCAGCCGCCAGACGAACAATCCCGCGAGCAGCGCGATCGCGAGCACGATGTAGTACAGGAAATAGATGCGGTGATCGGGCGAGAACTCGATGCCGAAATAATCGGCGAAGCTTGTTTCGCCTTCGGGCGGAACGGCGGCAAAGCTCAGTCCGAAAAAGCTCGGACGCACGATTCCCGAAATACCGTTTGGGCCGCCGGTCAGCTCTGTCCAGTTGACCAGCACCGTATGCACGATCTGGCCGAAACCCAACGTCACGATCGCAAGATAGTCGCCACGCAGCCGCAACACCGGGAACCCCAACAGCAACCCGAAAGCCGAAGCGAAGAGTCCGGCGACGGGCAGCGCCATCCAAAACGTGAGGCCGAGATCCTGGGTGAGCAGCGCATAGGAGTAGGCGCCGACGGCATAGAACGCGACGTAACCGAGATCGAGCAGGCCTGCGAGCCCGACGACGATGTTGAGACCGGTCGCAAGCAGCACATAGATCAGGATCAGCGTGGCGCGGTCGATGACGTTGCGCTCCGCGAACGGCAGAAGCGGCAGCGCGATCGCGAGCGCAATCATCGCCGCAAGCAGGAGCGGCTCAAGCCACGTTCGGGGAATGAAGCTCCACGACGTGTCGCCGCCGCGTTGAAGCGAAGGAATCTTGCCGAGAAGCGAACGCCCATAGGTGATCGCAAGATGGCCGAAGAAGACGGCGACAGCGGCGTAGAGCACCCAAAGCAGGCGATACTCCGGCGCGCCTCCTTGCGCGGAATCCGAAAGCCTTATGCCGAGCAGCGGCAGCGCCAGCACCGCCGCAATAAGTGCGGCAGCCGCAGCGTCGCGCAGCGAGTCGAGGACGATGCGCGACTCCCGTTGCGCCGCTTGCATCTCAGACTTTTTCCAGCGCGGGCCGGCCGAGCAGACCGGACGGCTTCAGGATCAGCACGAGGATGAGAATCGCGAACACCGCGACGTCCTTATAGGCGCTGCTGAAATAGCCCGACCACAAAGCTTCGGCGACGCCGATGACGAGCCCGCCCAGCATCGCTCCGGGAAGCGAACCGATGCCGCCGAGCACCGCCGCCGTGAACGCTTTGATGCCGGCGACGAAGCCGAGATAGAAATCGATCACGCCGTAGTAGAGCGTCACCAATAAACCCGCGACGGCGGCAAGCCCCGCGCCGATCACGAACGTGGCCGAGATCGTGCGGTCGACATCGACGCCGACGAGCGCCGCCATGGTCATGTCCTGCTCGGTCGCGCGCATCGCGCGTCCCAAAGGCGTCGCCTTGATGAGCCACGTGAAGCCTGCCATCAGCGCGATGGTCACCACCACGATGACGATCTGAAGCGCGCTGATCGTGACGTTGAACTCGTCCGACGACGACAAGGTCACCGAGCCCGTGATCAACGGCGGCAGGACCTTCACGCGCGCGCCTTGCGCGAGCTGGACGTAATTCTGCAGCACGATCGAGACGCCGATGGCCGAGATCAGCGGCGCGAGCCGCGGTGCATCGCGCAGCGGGCGATAGGCGACGCGCTCGACCGTCCAGCCATAGAGCGCGGTGATCACGACCGTGATGAGAAGAACCAGCGCAAGCGCGAGCGGCAGCGACGTGATCCCGAGGACGGACAGCAGCGTCAGGAAAATGAGCGAGATGAACGCGCCCACCATATAGATGTCGCCGTGGGCGAAATTGATCATGCCGATGATGCCGTAGACCATCGTGTAGCCGAGCGCGATCAGCCCGTAGACCGCGCCCAGGCTGACCCCGTTCACGAGCTGCTGGAGGAAATAGTTCATCGCCGGGTCCCCCCTTCATCGCTGGTCCCGATTCCGGCACTATCCTGAAGACAATTGCGCCATTGCGACAGACGTTCGTAGAATTCCTATACTTATCAAATGCTTGACCTATTACCTTCGCTCTCTTCCCACGGGCGTAAAGCGTAGACGTGTCAGAAAGCCGCTTGACGGGACCCGGGAACTCCCATTCTCATTTCGCACATGCAGCAAGAAGCTCTCGCAACTGCGGTAGTCCCTCTCGAGCCCGGGCGCCGCGCCGAGGCCAAGCCCGGCAAGGAGGGAGCCTACGCGCATTATCGGCTCGGTCGCGCCTACGATGAGATGTTCACCGCCGACGGACGCGTGCGGCCGCACTACGCGGAGCTGCACCGCCGCCTCGCGGAGTTGTCGCCCGAAGAACTGAAATTGCGTCAGCAGGCGTGCGAGCAATCGTTCCTGCACCAGGGCATCACGTTCACGGTCTACGGCGACAATCAGGCGACCGAGCGAATCATTCCGACGGATTTGCTGCCGCGGATCATCACCGCGGCCGACTGGGCGCGCCTCGAAGCGGGCCTCAAGCAGCGTGTCGCGGCGCTCAATCTGTTTCTGCACGACATCTACAGCGAGGGCCGGGTTCTGAAAGACGGGCTGGTCCCGCGCAGCATGGTGTATGGCTCGAAGCACTATCGCCGGGAGATGCGCGGGCTCGCGGTGCCGCACGGCGCCTATGTCAATGTGTGCGGCACGGACCTGGTCAGGCGCGAAGACGGCGTGTTCGTCGTGCTCGAGGATAACCTCAGGGTGCCGTCGGGCGTGTCGTACATGCTGGCGAACCGCGAGGTCGTCCGGCGGGTGTTTCCGGCGATCTTCAGAAGCGCGGGCGTGCGGCCGATCGAGCATTATCCGCAGGACCTGCTGGCGACGCTGAGGTCGCTCGCGCCGTTCCAGGACAACGTGTCGATCGCGATGATCTCGCCGGGTGTGTTCAACTCGGCCTATTTCGAGCACGCGTTCCTGGCGCGCCAGATGGGCGTCGAGCTGGTCGAGGGGCGCGACCTCGTCGTCAACGACAACGCGGTCTATGCGCGAACCACGTCCGGATTGAAGCGCGTCGACGTGATCTATCGCAGGATCGACGACGACTTCATCGATCCCCTCGTCTTCCGCTCCGATTCGACCTTGGGCGTTCCCGGCATCTTCAATGCCTATCGTGCCGGCAATGTCGTGTTCGCGAACGCGCCAGGCACCGGCGTCGCCGACGACAAGGCGATCTACGCCTATGTGCCGCGACTCATTCGTTACTATCTCGCCGAAGAGCCGATCCTCGAGAACGTCGAAACCTTCCTCTGCCGCGAAACCAAGGGGCTGTCGCACACGCTCGCCAATCTCGACAAGCTCGTGGTCAAGGCGGTCGGCGAATCGGGAGGCTACGGCATGCTGGTCGGACCGCACGCCACAAAGGCCGAGCGCGATGCGTTCGCCGAGAAGCTGAAGGAGGACCCCGAGAACTACATCGCCCAGCCGACCATCCAGCTCTCGACCGCGGCGTGCTTTACCGACGGTTCGATCGAACCGCGCCATGTCGACTTGAGGCCGTTCATCCTGCACGGCGAGCGCACGACGATCGCGCCCGGCGCGCTGACGCGCGTCGCGCTCAAACGCGGCAGCCTGGTGGTGAATTCAAGCCAGGGCGGCGGCTCGAAAGACACCTGGGTGCTGAGCAGCTGACATGCTGAGCCGGGTCGCGGACAATCTTTACTGGATGAGCCGCTATCTGGAGCGCGCCGAGCACACCGCGCGCCTGCTCGCGGTCAAGCTCGAATCCCTGCTCGACCAATCCAAGGAAGACGCCGACACCTCGTGGCGCCGGGTGGCCACCGCGCTCTCGAGCGACGCGCAAGTACCGTCCTCGATGACGGACGCCTATGAGATCACGCATGTGATGGCGCTCGACCGGTTCAACACGTCCTCGCTGATTTCCTCGCTCAGGTTCGCTCGCGACAACGCGCGGCAAGTGCGCGAGCAGATCTCCAGCGAGATGTGGAACCACCTGAACCGGCTCTATCTGAGGCTCGCGCCGGTGACGATGCCCGACGTGTGGGGCGATTCGCCCGCGTCGTTCTTTCGGGACATCGTCGAACAGCTGCACATGCTGGAAGGCGTCACCAATTCCACGCTCCGGCACGGCGAGTCGTGGCGGTTCATCCAGCTCGGCCGCTACATCGAGCGCGCGCAGCTCGTGAGCCGGCTGCTCGATCTGCATTTCGACGCGGTGCCGGGCTCGCGCCCGATGCCGCAATATGCCGACTGGATCGTGCTCTTGAAGTCGTCCACGGCATTCGAGGCCTACTGCAAGGTTTACACGGCAAATATTCAGCGCGACCGCATCGCAGAATTCCTGCTGTTCGATGCGGAGTTTCCCCATTCGGTGCGGTTCTCGGTCGATCGCCTGACGCAAGCGCTGGCCCAGATCGCGCTTGCCGCGCCGCCGTCGCGGCGCGCAGCGTGCGAACGGCTCGCGGGGCGGCTGAAGGCGAGCGTCGATTTCGGCCAGATCGACGAGCTCATCGGCGGAAACATCGACACGTTCCTCGCCAACATCGCCACGCAGTGCGAGCAGATCCACGACGCGGTCTACGACGCCTATATCGCTTACGATGCGGAGACGGTTCTTTAGATGTTCTACTCGATCCGGCACATCACGCGTTTCCGCTACTCGGCCCCGGTGCATGAGAGCGTGATGGAGCTGCGGATGCAGCCGCGCTCCGAGACCGGCCAGACCCTGCGCAATTTCCAGATCGCGACGAACCCCCGCGCTCAGCTCTATGCCTACACCGATCACTTCGGCAACGCGGTCTATCACTTCAACGTGCTGCGCCAGCATTCCGAGCTCCGCATCGAAACCATCTCGGTCGTCGAGGTGAAGGAGCAGGAGCCGCTCCCCGCGGCCACCGATACGCTCGAATGGCAGCGCTACAACAGCTTCAATCTCTCGAGCGAGCATTACGACCTCTTGGAAGCGTCGGAATTCGCCAAGAGCTCGCCCGAGCTCAAGCGCTTCATGTCGGTGCGCAATCTGGAGTCGCCGCGCGGCGATCCGTTGACCGCGCTCAAGCATCTGAACAGCGTGATCTACGACTCGTTCGAATACGAGGCGGGCGTGACGCAAGTGCACTCGCCCATCGATCAGGCGCTCGCTGCGGGACGCGGCGTGTGCCAGGACTTCGCGCACATCATGATCGCGATCGCGCGTCATTGGGGCGTGCCCTCGCGCTATGTCTCGGGCTATCTCTATCATCGCCGCCAGGACAAGGACCGCTCCTCGCCCGATGCGACGCATGCATGGATGGAGGCGTATCTCCCCAGTCTCGGTTGGGTCGGCTTCGATCCGACGAACAACATCGTCGTCGCCGATCGCCACGTGCGCGTGGCGGTGGGACGCGACTATGCCGACGTGCCGCCGACACGGGGCACGTTCAAGGGCGATGTCGAAAGCGAGCTCGGCGTCGCGGTTCGCGTCGAGCCGACATCGGCTCCGGCGAGGCACGAGGAATTCCTGCGCGTCTCCAAGCCGATGAGCTCGCCCAACAAAGCGACGCCGGCACCAGCGCAGAGCTACTACCAGCAGCAGCAGCAAGCAGCAGCAGTAGTCGGAGCACCGAACTGTCCCGCCCACCCTCCGGATGCAACGCAGTCCGTGATCGGCGGTTATTGACGTGTCATCCGCACGGAGAACGTCATGAGCACTTCGAGCAAGCTTCAGCTGGCGCGTTGGCTTTCGGCAATTTTCGCGCTTCTCATCATCGTGAGCTGCGCTCCCGCGCGGGACAATGCGAGCGATACGGGGACGCACAGCTCCTTCGGCAACATGTTTGCGTCCGGTGGCGACGTGCACCTCGCCGGAAACACGATGAAGGACCTGTATGCCGCGGGCGGGACCGTGACCGTGGATGCCGATGTGGCGGAGAGCGCGCACATGGCCGGACGCACCGTTCGCGTCAACCGCCCGGTCGGCGAGGATGTGTACGCAGCGGGTTACGAGGTCGATATCGAGGCGCCGGTCGGCGAGGACTTGACCGCCGCCGGGTACCGGGTCGAGATCGGGAGGAACGCATCTGTCAGGGGCGATGTGCTCGCGAGAGGGCGGACCATCTTCTTGCGCGGGCCGGTTGCCGGCAATGTCAGCCTTTCGGGGGACACCGTCGAGATCGCGGCGCCGATATCGGGATCCGCCGAGATCCGTGCGCGCGAGATCCGCTTCGGCGACGGCGCGCGCATCGACGGCACGCTCAACGTCTCGAGCCGTGAGAGGGTCGACGTACCGGCGAATGTGATCGCGCCTGACCGCGTCACGACGAATGTCTTGCCCGCCGATATGGGCGTGTTCATCGGCAATGCACTGACGGTCGTATTCTCGCTCATCATGCTTGGGCTCGCCGCAGTGTTCGCCTATGTGTGCCGGGATCGGCTCGCGGGCACGCGCGCGGTGATCGCATCGCGGCCGTGGGGTGATCTCTTGTTCGGCATCATCGCAACGTCGGCATTGTTCGGCTCCATCGTGGTTCTGACCATGTCGCTGATCGGGATCCCGCTCATTCCTCTTGTCGTCTTCGCGACGCCGTTCGTGATCTTCGCCGGCTATCTCACGACGGCGCATGCGATCGGCTCCGTCGTGATCCGGCGCGCGCGCCTGCTGCCCGGCAATTTCTGGGCGGCGTTCGGCGCGATCCTGTTGGGCGCGATCGTGCTCGGGCTCGCGATGGCCATCCCGCTGGTCGGATGGGTGATCGCAGTGCTTGCGGTCGTCGTCGGCGTCGGCGCGTGGCTTGCACTGCTGGTGTGGCCTGGAACACGTGAACGAGTGGCGACGCGGTGAATTGCGGCAGAAAAGCGTCGCGCGGAATTGTTCCCCGATGACGCGCACTTTTCATCTCACCGCGCGCGTCGCGCTTGGAACATGCGCGCATGGGCCACGTTGAATTATTGAACCCAGTGAAAGGGGAGATGAACAAATGTTCAGGAACGCGACGATGAAGAGTGGTGCGATCGCTGCGACAGTTGCGACCGCGTTGATGCTCGCGAGCTGCGGCACGACGCCGGGCGAACGCATCGGTTCGGGCGCTCTCTTGGGCGCGGGCGGCGGTGCCGCGATCGGCTCGCTGTCCGGCAACGCCGGCAGGGGCGCGGTGATCGGCGGTGTCGCCGGTGGTGCGCTTGGTGCGCTCACCACGCCGCCTCCTCCGAGATACGGCTACTATGACCGTTATGGGTATTACGATCGCGGCTATACGACGCGCTGCGTGAGGTACTCCTCGTATTCCGGCCGCTGCGTCGAGTGGCGCCGCTACTAGGATCGTCCGTACAGTGATGAGTGGGGCGCGGTGCCTGCAAGGGCCGCGCCCCAGTCTTTTGCCCGGCTTGCGCTTTGAACGCGATTCCCGTTGGGACGTTGTGTGGACGCTCAAATCCGACAACGGGAGGATGGAATGTTCAGATACTTCGCAATGATCGTCGCGGCCGCGCTCGCGGTTGCCGCCTGCAGCACGACGGATGAAACCGTCGCGGGCAGTTCAGGCCAAGGCACGGTCGTCGGCGGGGTGACCGCAGTCGGAGGCGCCGTTGTCGGCGGCGTGCAGACGGCCGGCCAGGTGGTCCTGAGTCCGTTCCAGCCGAGCTCGTACTCGACAAGCGGGGGCTATACCGATGTGAACGGCGTGTATCACCGCTACGACCGGTACGGCTATTACGCCGCCAACGGCGCGTATATCCCGTACGACAATGTGCGCGGCGCCTATTGCGCGCGGTGGAATACCGCCACGAACACCTGCGTCTGGTGGCTGACGGGATAGTCCGTATACGGACTTACGACCCCGGCAGCAGCTCGATATAGCCGATGCGCGCGTGGTGGGCGACGCCGCTCCACCAGATGCGGTTCGGATGGTTGGCATCGAACTGGATGCGGCGCACGTCGGTTTCGGCCTGCGGCATCGGGAATTCGGTCCACTCCTTGGTCTCTGGATTGTAGCGCGCGAGCTTGTCGACCGTGTGCAGCGTCATCCAGATGAGATTGTTCTTGAGATCGGCGCTGACCATGTAGGCGCCGTTGTTCGGCGTCGGCGGCTCGAGCACTTCCATGTTGGTCGTCTTGTGGTCGATCTTCAGCAGCTGGCCCGAGCGCCAGAGGCCCACCCACACATCGCCGTTGGCATCGGTGCCCATGCGCCGCGGATAGGACACGCGGTCGACCGGAACCTTGAATTCGACGACTTCGCCGGTCTTGCCGTCGAAGCGCGCGAGCCGGTCGACGAGGTTCATCGCCATCCAGGCGCGTCCGTCGCCGTCGATGGTCAGCCCATAGCCGCCGGGATTCTTCTTCGTCTTGAGCCAGGTCGGCGTGTCCCAGGAGGTCCACTCCTTGGTCACCGGATTGAGCCGGCGTGCCGAGCCGGGGCCCGAGGCCCAGATCGTGCCGTCGGGGTGGATCGCCATCGAATTGCCGTTCGGCTGGCCGCGCACCGTTTCCGGGAAGTCCCACGAGGTCCATTCGCCTTTCTTGGTGTCGTAGGAGAGCCAGCGGCGCTCGTTGGGATCGGGCAGCCACATCATGCCGTCGGCCGAGATCTGCAGATTGCCGGGCCGCGCTTTCGGCGCGCGCGTCAGCGGCGGGCTGATCTCGGAGTATTCGTACGTCACCGGATCGAAGCGGCTGACCTTGCCGCCGAAGCGCTGATTGGCCCAGCCGATGCCTTGCGGATCGACGGCCACGTCATGCGTCTCGGCGTGCGCGTTCTCGAGGTCGTATTGCACGACGCGGTAATTGCGCGCTTCGCCTTCGACCAGCTCGCGCGGGAGGCGGCTGTTCGGATCGGGCTCGCCCAGCGCCGGCAGATTCTCGGCGAGATAGTCGAGCAGCGCTGCCGCATCCTCGTCCGACATCGGCGGCAGGCTCGCGTTCTTCATGTTCACGCGCATGCCGTCGACGATGCCCTGCCAGCCGTCGCGATCCGCGCGGTTGGCGGCGATGCGGTGGTCTCATGGCACGACGTGCAGCTCTGCTGGATGATGTCCTTGCCGTGCCCGTTCGGGAGCGAGTTGATCGAGGCGAGCTCTTCCGGGATGCGGCGCGGCCAGGCGGCGGGAAGATCGGGCTTCCTGAGCTCGGTCATCGCGAGGCTGCTCTCGGCGGTGCCGGCGTTGGTGAGCGAGACCGGCTGCGACCACGTGCTTTCGATGTCGCCGCCGACGGCCTGGACGGTCCAGTTGCCGGGCGGGAGCTTGTCGGCCTGGTAGGCGCCGGCATCCTTGCTGATGACCATGATGGTCAGGCGGCGCTCTTCGTTCCTGAGCTTCACGAACGCGCCTTCGACCGGATCGCCGTTCAGGCTCGTGATCGTGCCGCGGATCGTGCCGGACCAGCCGTCGGGACCGGGCTTCGCGTCGGCCGTCGGCGTGGACGAGTCTCGGTGCTCGTCGCCGTGACGTTGCCCCCTTCCGAGCATCCCAAAAGGATGAGCGCGGCGGCGCAGATCGAAAGCCTCAATTGTCCCTTCAGCATCGTCGTCCTCCCGACTTTTGTGAAAGCGTTGTGCGCGCCACTATACGCCGAGTGCCCCGCCCACGGTATTCCCGCGTTGAGGGCTGCACACGGAAGTCCCCCCTCCGGCCTTCGGCCACCTCCCCCGCAAGCGGGGGAGGAAAGATGGAGCGGTTCACTCAAGCCGTTGAGTTCGGCAAGCGGTTGGTCATGCGGGGGATTTTCCGTCTGCAATAGTTTGCTCGTTCGAATTTGAGATTTTTTCCGCATTCCTGCCTCCTTCCGCTTCAGGCTTGCGCTCGATTTCGCAAGTGCTTGGACGTGAGGGAGATTTTGCTCCTCCAATAGTCTGTCGTTCGATTTCGAGATTTTTTTGCGTGTTCGCCTGCGGCGCGCAAAGCCAGGAGAACCTTGAACGCGGTGCGGCATAGGTGCTGGGCCTTGAGAGCCGTGCGCGTGTCGCGCAGAGCGCGAGGGCCATCCGACGACAGGGCGTCTATGGCCGCACGGTAGAACAGGCGATCCAATGCGATCGCCTGAGCCAGGAGGGTCATCTCCATGGCGCTGAGCGCCTGATCGGGATCGGCGTCCGGCGCGGTCTGCTCCGACATGGGTATCTCCATCGTCGGGCGGATTATGATATGGTCCTATTCCTATTGCAATAGGAGATCCTATTGTCCTATGACGGCAGCGCCGAGCGGAAGCAGGCCCCCCTTCCGCCCCGCAAAGTGCGCCGCTTCGCGGCGCGCAGCGGGCACCTTCCCCCACGAGGGGGGAAGGTAGGAAAAAGGGGGCATCGTTTATCGCGCATGAGTTCGAGGCGAGCGCCTCGGGACGCGCCCCTCCGCCGTCGCAAGTGCTCGGCACGTCCCTGCGCGTCCGCCTTCGCCGCAATGCGCGGTACGTCGCCCGCAAGCGCGGGGAGGAAAATGAGCGCGCGCATTGCAGACGTGAACACAGCGGAGGCTTGGCGGGGCAACCCCCTCCTCTGCGGAACGTTTTCTAAGGGAGAGCTTGTGGTGACGTGACCGCAAGACAAGGAGGCAGTCATGCTGAAGACAATGATTCCGGCGGCCGTGGCCGCGACCGTGATCGCCGCTGCGTCCGTGCCCGCGGTCGCGCACCATTCGTTCGTGATGTTCGACAAGCAGAAAGAGACGACGATCACCGGCACGGTGAAGGAGTTCGAGAACAGCAATCCGCACGCGATGATCGTGCTGACCACGCAGGACGGCAAGGATTGGATCGTCCAGAGCGAATCCCCGCTCGTGCTCGAGAAGGTCGGCATCAACGACTCGACGCTCACCAAGGGCGAGAAGGCGACCATCCGCGTGCATCCGCTGAAGAGCGGCAAACCGGAAGGCTCGCTGATCGAGCTCACCACCGAGGACGGCATGATGATGAGCCTCGGCGCGCACGCCTATGGCGAGCTGATGAAGGAAGCCAACGCGAAGGACGCGCCCGCGAAGAAGAAGTAAGAGCGGCCAAGACGCAGTTGGACTAAGGCCGCAGCGTCTCACACGCGTCCTGGCAAGGAGCGCGTGTGAGACGCATTTTTTTGCGCCGCGGTCTGTTGAGTGCGAGTTTCCCCCGCTGCTCGCGCTCGCGACACGCTCGGACCTGTGCCAGCTCCGCCGTCACCGATCGGCCCTCGCGCCGCCGGGGGAGGAAAGACCATACGGCGTGCGACGCATGCCGTGTTCGTGCGGCGCTGCGAGCTGATCCGCCCGGCACTCGGTGCCGATCACATGTCTCGAATGTCGATGCGGTCGCTTCGTCACCGACGCGTAGGCGCGCGGGCGCTGCGACCATGTCGTCAGGACGAAGCGGGCCTGCTGCCGATGCGGCGAACGTCGATCCGCCCAGCATGACCATAAGTCATCGGCGATCAGGTTTCGTCCTTCAGAGATCTTCAGCCGTCGATGCGCTAACCCAGCTGCTCCAAAGATCGGCCAGTCTTTCGTAATCCGAGCTGAGATCGCTGCGGGCCTCCGATGTCGCCAGAACTTAATTGTTGGGCGCGTTCTCGAATCGTCGGCTCTTTCTCGAGGCTCATTGTCGGGCCCGAGACCGTTGGCAACGACCCGGCATCCGTGCCATGAGTGATCGCGAGCCGGATGCGTTTCAGCGTGCGATTTCTCGGACCAAGCGCCGCGTGAATCGACATGACTTATCGAGCGTAATTCACCCCGCCGGACGGCCATCCGTCGCCGCAGTCGATGAGCGTGTAGCCCTTCCGGGCGAGAGGTCGCCGATGTCCCGGCGTCTCCGCCGTGCTCATAGAGAATGAGACGCGGGGAGAATCGCTGAAGTCGATCTGCCGGATGATCGGTGATCGTGCCTTCGGCGTCCACATGGACGAGATCGATGCGGCTCACGCCATGCCGATCGAGAACCGAGGCCAAGGTCTCGCAGCGGACCGGCTTCCTGGAGATGTACGCATCGGGATCCTTCTCGAGCGTGACGCCGAGATATTTCAGCCCGAGAGGTTCTTCGCACATGATCGCGATCGAGCGACGCCACGCCATAAATCCCGGCGCGGGAAAGGCCGGCAGCTCGAGCTCGCGGATCGTCTGAAGAGAGACGTAGTGGAGCCACGTTCGCCGCACAACTCGGCGATGGCGACCTGCTCGAATTCAAATCGCCGATCGCGGGGATAATTGTCACGAGCCTGTCGAATGCCTCATCGAGCGGTTCGATGAAGATCCCGCGCCACTTGGGATTGGCCTTGATGGCGTTGTGGAGCGGATCGCCGCGAACGCCATCGTTCGAGCCAATTTGAACGAAGAAGCACTCCTTGCCGCCGAAGCGCTCGATGATCGGACCGGGCGCACCGCGAAATCGACCCGTCACAAGGAATCGGCGAGCGGCCCTCGGAGTCGATCGAATGTGGCACGGGTCATGCGGTGCTCGCAACCGGTCGCGAAGCGGCGAAGGAGACAAGTCGCCTGACCGGATGCGGCGTCGCACGTTTCACAGGGCGCCAGCTCCGCGGCGAAGCGGGTGCGGTAGGCGACCGGCGAAATCCCGATCTGGCGCGCGAAGGCGACGCGCATCTGGTCCTCGTCGGAGAAGCCGCAGCGCCGCGCGATCTGCGGCATGCGTTCGTCGCTCTCTTCGAGCGCGCGCTTGGCCGCATCGACCCTGAGCGCTTCGACCGCGCGCGCGGGCGTCATCTTGCGCGCCTCCGCGTAGCGCCGCGCGAAATTGCGCGCGCTCATGCCGGCCTTCTCGGCGAGCCGCTCCACGCGCAAATCTTCGGCGAGGTTCTCGGCGATCCAGCGATCGAGCGCGGCGAAGCGGTCGGCGTCCGCCCCGCTCTGGGCGGCGAGCAGCACGCTGTATTGCGACTGGCCGCCGGTGCGGCGCAGATAGACGACCAGGATGCGCGCGACCAGCATCGCGAGATCGCGCCCGAGATCCTCCTCGATCATCGCGAGCGCGAGATCGATCCCGGTGGTGACGCCGGCCGACGTCCAGACATTGCCGTCCTTCACATAGATCGCGTCGGACTCGACTTGGATGTCGGGATGCAGGCGCTGAAGCTCGTTGCAATAGGTCCAGTGCGTGACCGCGCGCTTGCCCTTGAGCAGGCCGGCGGCCGCGAGCAGGAACGAGCCGGTGCACACCGAGGCGACGCGCCGGCATTTCGGCGCGCGCGCTTTGATCCATTGGGCGAGCCGCGTATCCGCCATGATCTCGCGCGCGTGAGGCCCGCCGGGAACGATCAGCGTGTCGATCGCGCGGCCGTTGAGGCTCTTGAGCGGCGCGGTCATCAGCGCGAGGCCATCGTAGGTCGTCACCAGGCCGCCGTCGGCGGAGACGACATGGGTCTCGTAGGGCGACTTGTCGCCCGCGTAGTCGGGATGGAGCGCGACCGAGCGGAAGACTTCGAGGGGGCCCGAGAGATCGAGCAGCGACATGCCCTCGAAGGCGACGAAGACGACGCGGATGGGGGTGGTTTGGGCGGGTGGTCTGGGGCATGGGCGGCCCTTGGCAGACGGTTGGCAGAAAATCGGGTGAACAATGTCATTTCTGCCGCACGCTGTCGATGGCAAAAAGCGCGCGTTGAGACGAGGCCAGGAAGGGATCAGGCCATGGACAGACGAGACGACTGGCGCGAATGCGAGAACTGCTGCTCGTCGACGCGACCGCGCGTCGGAGAACGAGTGGGAGACGCGACACTCAGCCGCGCAACGACGACGCCGCGTCCGATGCACGCCCTTCAGCCCAGCAAGGCCGCATCATGGTGATCGGGTTTCACGTGATACGGGTGTGAGAAACGGCCGTGGTCGTACACGCGCAGTCGATAAAGAACGGCCAACCGGAAGGCTCGCTCGTTGAGATCGTGATCGCGGAGTTTTTTGCCCGTGGACGGAGAGCGTGGGCGGCGCCCGAGAGACGGGTCGGAGTAGATTTTGGCATGTCTATCCAACCCAGCTAGTAAAGAAAACAACTCTGACCCCAACTCTCTTAGGGTGATCCCGGCGACCGCAAGATAGTAAATGCAGCTTGTGATTCGCTCCTTGCTGGGCGAAGGATAGGTGTTGCCCCATGAGAGTGCGACGTTTCGTGTGGCGGGCGTTCGATGTTTTGTCGATACCGGCGAGATCGTACTTGCCGAACTCGCACATCTGAGTAGGGCAAAACAACACGGGAAAGTCAACCCTCCTGAAGGCGGTAGTAGCGATTCAAGGTTTCCCATTTTCGAGAGACGATTTTCGCCCAAATTGCCCTCATTTATTTCATGACATGTTCCTTGAGGACATTGACAGAAAAGACCACCTACGCCTTGGAGAGGCGGAGGCCAAAGCCAAGGGTATTGCACATGTCGTGAAAACATGGCTTGGGACGCGCCCGAAACACCAACACAGCCGCCGCGGACGTACTCAGAGACGATCAAGGTTCCTTAGGACAACTCCCCCAATCTTCGATAGTGCCATTTCTCGCGCGCCGTATTGCAATGGAGTTCGAGCACAATGTAAACTCGTAGTGCAGGAACGGTCACCGGCACTTTCGCCAACTTGTACAGCTCGCATCAGATCCATTGTGCAGCGAAGTGGGTACGTGTCATGACGATTTTAAGCGGGCTATTGAAGAAGTCATTAGCCTAAAAATCACGACACGGTTCCGCCTCGGTAAAGTGGCTGGTTTGCATTTAGACGGAGAGTCCTTCGTAACGCTCGACCGCATGGGCGACGGCGTTCAGAATTGGTTGCTCTGATAGTCGGCTGTGCTTGGAGCGCAAAAAAATATTTGTGCTGGAAGAACCAGAAACGAACCTTCATCCTAGGGGTTTGAAAGCTCTCATGGGAATGGTTCGATCATCAATGGCCGAAAATCAGTTCATCATAGCTACTCACTCGAACATTGTAGTGAGGGAATTGGCCTCCGATAGCACAACAAACGTTTTTCGTGTGTATCGAGATGAAGGTGCTCTGCCGGCCGCATCACATGTGCAATTGGTCCCGAGAGCGCCCGTTGCCCGCCGCGAGCTGTTGCGGGAGCTGGGTTACGAATTTGCGGACCTCGAATTGCCGAGAGGTTGGCTATTCTTGGAAAGAGGCGTCCGCCGAAACAATCATTAGGGATATCTTGATACCTAATTTTGCTCCGAAACTTCGAAATCGGCTTCGTACTTTTTCTGCGGGAGGCGCAGGGAATGTCGAGCCAAGCGTCGGAGAATTTCAACGTCTCGTCACGTTTATCCATCTACAGCCAGCGTATGAAGGTCGTATGTGGATTCGTAATCGAACGTTCGGGCCGCGACTATTGCTTCGAGTTGCTCGCTTACCGAGCGGCATGTCTTCGGCCAACCATGATTTGTACTTGGGAAGCTTATTGAACCACGAGACTTGGAGCTTATCTCGGCGAATGCCGCACTGACAAGTATTACCCACTGCGCTGTTGCGCGCGGATGAACCCGTTCACCCAGCCGCGCATCTGGTCGTGCCAGTGGGCGAATTCGGTATCGAGCTCGGCGACCTTGTCAGGACGCGCGTCTCGGTGGGGGAATTGCTTTCCACGGAAGCTGGACTTGAATCCCCCAATCGGCCCGGCGAGCGGCGCGCTCCGCTTTGGTGGCCGCCTGGTCAGCGCGACGGGCTGCCCGGTCGGCCCGACGGGCCGCGTCGTCGGCTTGACGAGCCGCATGCTGGGCCTGGAGGGCGGCTTCGGCCGTTCGCCGGGCCACGTCTTCAGCCTGCCTCGCGACGTGCACGGCATCTCGGGCGCGTTGAGCTGCTCCTGCGTTGCCGCAGGCGAACTCGCACTCTTCGGCGCTCGCGCCGGACGGGCTGTCCTCATGGGCGCAGGCGGAGCGGTTCTCTTCGACGCCGCTCTCGGTGGCCGCGCCTGGTTGGGGTTCCGATTGCGCGAGGCGGCGGCCGCTTTCCCGGCCGGCGCATCGAGAGATGCAGATGCAGGTTCGGTCGCGTCTGCCGCCGCGCTCGTCTGGATGTCCGGACTGACCGGCGGAGGAGCAGGCGGCTGAACAGGGCTTGCTTCGGCAACGACCGGGTTCGGGACGACCGGGGCCGTCGCGCTCGTTCCCACACCGGCGTCGTTGCCGGCGCCCAAGAACGCAGCAAACGCGATGACGAGGCCAATGGACGCCGCGATGGCGGTCGCACCGGTCAAAGGACGCGCTCGACCGAGGGGAACGCGCTTCGGCAGACGAGCGATGACCGCACACCCCTCTCCTATAAGCCCTCGAATCGAACGATACGCGTCCCGCTCGTATCCGGAACGATGCCTGGCTTTGGCGTGGTTTGCGCTCTCACGACGCAAGAACTTCTCCGTGCGGAGCTGCGCTGTCCTCGACGAACTCCGACTTCAACCAATAGGCGACATGCCTCACGCCAATCTGCGTTGCCCCTCCCCACGCGGCGGTGAAAAAGGCCAGGCTGGCGATCGAGAGCAATGAACGGGGCGACCCGCGCGCCTGATGGACAATCAGCGTCCAACGCGTCAGGGGCAAAAAGATCGGGACGGCCGATGCTCGTTGCCCGGTCCAACAGATAGGTTCGTGCATCATCGACCGAGAGTCCGCGGAGCTCGACGATTTCGGCATCAAGACAGCTGAAGCGATGGACCGAAGAGGGCAGACACGCAAACACCCACGTCGTTGCAGGATCTCTTGGGTTGGGGAACAAGAGCGTCAGCACCGCCGAATTGGAAATTGAATTGGCTTCGTCCACCAACACCACGTCGGACCGTGCGTCGATCGTCGGATCCGCCAAGTCACCGCGATCAAATCGACAAACCGACAGCCCCATTTCCGAGCAGGAGCGAACGATCATTTTCAGCAGAGAGTTTTTTCCGGTGCCGGCGCTGCCGGCAATGACGATCGCCCGACGCCTGAGCCGAATATGCCCGATCGCCTCTTCGAGCGCGGTCTGTGCCGAATTGACCGGGGATGGAGCGTTCGACGCGGCGCTGAACGGATTCGCGTGCACATCGAGCGGCGGGTGACGATTGAACGGTTCGGCAGCGTCGATCAATTCAATCTACCGTTTGGTCCGCCGCCGGGGTTTCTCGCCGCAAAGCCTCTATGGCTCGTGTGATTCGGGTCCAGGCCAAACTGCCCTCGGTATCCCCGAGGTCCGAGAGACGTTCCGTGTGCCGGGCCGCGAAGCCGATCGCGTCGTCACCGTATCGCTTCAGCTCGTAGGCTGCGATCTGCCAAATAACGATGTCGTCGATGCGCGAACCCAAGCTCACCCTCTTCAATGCAAGCCTCACTCGTCAAAACGAGCCCATTCCCGATGAGGCATTGCCTCTCGGGCACGAGCGACTTTGACGCGTTCCCAAGAACCGGACGGGGGAAGACGAGGGGGGAGGTCCTTCCGGTCCTTGGGTACGCCGCGCTTGGCGCGCAGCGCCCAGCACCGGTGAATTCTGGCTGAGCCTTGGCGGCGTGGATATTGGACCAAAGGCCTATATCGGTTTCGTGCTTACGGCGCGAGTCGTGCGGACGGTCTGGATCCGGGTGGACTTGGTCTGTGTACTGACAGCCTGGCGGACTACCCGTTCCCGCTCGGCTGCGGGATGAACCCGTTCACCCAGCCGCGCATCTGGTCGTGCCAGTGGGCGAATTCGGTGTCGAGCTCGGCCTTGGTGAGGAAGCCGTACTCTTTGATCGTCACGGTGCCGGTGCCGTAGATCGTCATCGTCCACGCGCCCGAGGGACCCGAGATCGGCTTGATCGCGATCGCGCCGCCCCAATTGTAGGCGGCGGTGCCCTCGCCGATGAAGAAGCCCCAGAACTGTTCGCCGCTGCCGTCGAGCTCGTGCTGTTCGCGGATCATGCCGGTCTTGTCGCGCCAGACTTCGCCGCGGAGCGCGTTCGCGGGGTTCGACGAATGTTTCCTTGGTGCCGCCTTCGCCGTAGGTGGCGTCGGGGGCGGAGGAGCCGGTGAGGGTTTCGGCGGCTGGGGTTGGGGTCGCGGCGAAGAGCGCGAACGCGAGGAGCGCGGCGGAGAGGATCGGCCAGGCGTTTCGGGCACGCGTCATGCGGTGGACTCCGGAGCAGCGTGGGGAGTGTAGCCGATTTTGGACTCCGGAGGGCGCGGCGCGGCCCCCCTTCCGCCCACGTGCGCGCTGCTCTCGCAGCGCTGTGGGCCGCTCGGCGCCGCGACGCGTGCGCTGTCGGGAATCGGACTTCGACCCCACGAGCGGCGGAAGGACGGAGGAAGCTGCCGGGCACCTCACCGTGAGAGCGACCTCGCCGAGGCTGCGGGCGGTTTTGGTTAGAGGGGGCAGGTGGGGCAGCCGGTTAGGCCTTCCTGGCGGCGGCGGGCGGTGTTGACCCAGAGGCGAGCTGCTCGTGCCAATATGCGAACTCGGTGTCGAGCTCGGCTTTGGAGAGCGTGCTCATTTCCTTGAGGATCGAATTGTCGGCGGCGATCACCCACATCTGGAAGCGTCCCGAGGGGCGATCCATCGGGCGGACCGCGATCATGCTCCGGCGCCATGACGCGGGCTCGCCCTCGCCGGTGCCGTTGAAGAAGCCCCAGAGCTGCTCGCCGCCGGCGGCGATTTCGAATTGTTCGCGCACGATGCCGTTCTTGTCGCGCCAGACTTCCGCGTTCACTTCGTGCTTCGCGTTCGAGAAGGATTGGCGCGTGCCGCCTTCGCCAAAGGTGTCGTCGGCGATGGTGACGCTGGTGGGTTCGGTGTTCGGATCGGGCGCGGCGGCGATCGGTGCTGCGAGAAGTGCGATGAAGACGAACGCGGCGGAGATCGTAAGCAGGGCGCGAGCACGCGGCATGGCGGAGAGACTCCGAAGCGTGCGGAGAGTGTAGCTGATTTTTGGGCGTTCGGAGATGGCGGAGCGGCCCCCCTTCCGCCCCGCAAGTGCGCCGCTTCGCAGCGCGAGGGCGCTCGGGCCGCGACAGCTCCGCTGTCGCAAAGTGGGCCCTCGATCCCCCACGAGGGGAAGCGTAAGGAGAGATGCGAGCTGATCGCGGAGTTGGCGGCTAGTTGGTGCCGGTGCTGGGCGTGTCTTCGTCGTCGTCGTCGCCGCCGCTGAAGGCGACGAGAAAGACCACCGCGACGGCGGCGGCCCAGCTCGCGAGGATCAGACCCATGCCGAGGTCGTCGTCTTCGAGGCCCTGCGCGGTCTTGATGCGGGCGGGGCCCGGCGGGAGCGGCGCGCGGTTCCCGGTGTCCGCGGTGGTTTGCGGGGCGGAGGCTTGCGCGGGTTCCGCTGGTTCCGTCGCGGGCGACGCGTTGGCGGCGACGCTGGTCCAGAGGAACGCGCTGGAGACGAGAACGGCTAAGAGCTTGCGCGGCATGGGGTCCTCCGGTTGCGGCGGCGAGACGCGGCTAGGAAACGCCAAGGTCTCGATTCGGATGCGGTTGCATCTCACACCCGTTCCAGCGCGAGCGAAACCCCCTGGCCGACGCCGACGCAGAGGGTGATGAGGGCGCGCTTGGCGGAGGTTTTCTCGAGCTGGTGGATCGCGGTGAGCACGAGGCGGGCGCCGCTCATGCCCAAGGGATGGCCGAGCGCGATCGCGCCGCCGTTGGGATTGACGTGCTCGGCATCGTCGGGGAGGCCGAGGCTGCGGGTGACGGCGAGCGCCTGGGCGGCGAAGGCCTCGTTGAGCTCGATGACGTCGAAGTCGGCGATCTTGAGGTTGAGGCGGGCCATCAGCTTCTGGGTGGCGGGGACCGGGCCGATGCCCATCACGCGCGGCGGCACGCCCGCGGTCGCCATGCCGAGCACGCGGGCGCGCGGGCGCAGGCGGTGCGTCTTCAGCGCGGTCTCGGAGGCGAGGATCAGCGCGGCGGCGCCGTCGTTGACGCCCGAGGCGTTGCCGGCGGTGACGGTGCCGTTGTCGCGGAAGGGCGCCTTGAGTTTGGCGAGCTGCTCGATGGTGGTTGTGGGCGCGGGTGCTCGTCGGATTCGATCGTCTTCTCGGCGCCTTTGGCGTCCTTCGCGTGCACGCGGACGATCTCTTCGGCGAAGTAGCCGCGGGCGATGGCGCGGCCGGCGCGCGCCTGGCTGCGCATGGCGAAGAAATCCTGATCCTCGCGCGTGACCTGGAAGGTCTCGGCGACGTTCTCGGCGGTCTCGGGCATCGAGTCGACGCCGTATTGCGCGGCCATGATCGGATTGACGAAGCGCCAGCCGATGGTGGTGTCGAAGATTTCGGCGCTGCGCTGGAAGGGGGCTTCGGCTTTGGCCATCACGAGGGGCGCGCGGGTCATCGAACTCGACGCCGCCGGCGATGGCGAAGGCGATCTCGCCGGTTTTGATCGCGCGGGCGGCGGTGCCGACGGCGTCGAGGCCGGAGGCGCAGAGGCGGTTGATCGTGGCGCCGGGGATCGTGTCGGGGAGCTCGGCGAGGAGGGCCGCCATGCGCGCGACGTTGCGGTTGTCCTCGCCCGCCTGGTTGGCGCAGCCGAGGATCACCTCGTCGAGCTGGGACCAGTCGACGTCGGGGTTGCGCGCCATCAGCGCGCGGAGCGGGATCGCGGCGAGGTCGTCGGTGCGCACATAGGCGAGCGCGCCGCCGAAGCGCCCGATGGGCGTGCGCACGGCATCGCAGATATAGGCGTCGCGGAGAGGCGTGCTGGCGGGCGGCGGTCATCGGGCTCTCAGTCGGTGGTGATCTCGGTGTCGGTGAGGTCGAAGCCTTCGTCCTCCCAGCCGGTGATGCCGCCGATCATCTCTTTCACCGGGCGGCCGAGGCGGGCGAGGCGGAGCGCGCCCTTGGTCGCGCCGTTGCAGTGCGGGCCGGCGCAATAGACGACGAAGAGCGTGTCGGGCGGGTAGCTCGCGAGGCGCTCGGCGGTGAGCTTGCCGTGCGGGATGTTGATCGCGCCCGGCACGTGGCCTTCGGCGTAGAGCTTGGGCGAGCGGACGTCGATCAGGATGAAGCCGGGGTTGCCCGAGCGCATGGCTGCCTCGACGTCGGAGCAATCGGTCTCGAAGGTGAGGCGCTCGGCGAAGTGGGCGACGGCTATGACGGAAGCGTGCGGCGGGGGTCTCGGTCACGGCGTTGGTGGTCATGGTGTCCCTCGTGGTCGGAGGCCAGTATAGCGCGGGGTTGCGCGCACCGCAGGGGAGGCCATAGAACCCTCCCCATGATCGAAAAAACGCTTATCCCTGTGACGGTTCTGACCGGCTATCTCGGCGCGGGCAAGACCACGCTGCTCAACCGTATCCTCTCGGAGGACCACGGGCACCGCTATGCGGTGATCGTGAACGAGTTCGGCGAGATCGGCATCGACAACGACCTCATCCTGAACACGGACGAGGAGCTGTTCGAGATGAACAATGGCTGCATCTGCTGCACGGTCAGGGGCGACCTGATCAAGACGCTGCATGAGCTGCTGAACAAGGGGGGGAATTTCGACGCCATCGTGGTGGAGACGACCGGGCTGGCGGACCCAGGGCCGGTGGCGCAGACCTTCTTCGTCGACGGGTTCCTGCGGTCCAAGACCGAGCTCGATTCGGTGACCACGGTGGTGGACGCGAAGCATATCGGGCTGCGGCTGGACGACTCCAAGGAGGCGGCCGAGCAGATCGCGTTCGCCGACCAGATCGTGCTGAACAAGACCGACCTCGTGAGCGAGGCGGAGCTGAAGGCGGTGGAGTCGCGGATCCGGCGGCTCAATCCGCTGGCGCCGATCCATCGGGCGGAGCGGTCGAATGTCGACCTCGAGACGGTGCTGTCGCGGGGCGGGTTCGACCTGAACCGGATCGTGGCGCTGGAGCCCGAGTTCCTGAGCCCGAAGCACGGCGAGGCGGGTCACGTGCACGACGAGCACTGCGACCATGAGCATGAGGATGAGGCGGCCGATCACGTGCGCGATGCGGGGATCATGAGCGTGTCGCTGAAGCTCGAGAAGCCGATCGACCGGCGCAAGATCGCGCGCTGGCTGACGCGGCTGACCAAGGAGCGGGGGCCGGACATCCTGCGCGCCAAGGGCATCATCGACGTGAAGGACAATCCGCGCCGGCTGGTGTTCCAGGCGGTGCACATGATCCTCGAAGGCGACCTGCAGCGGGAATGGCGGCCGGGCGAGAAGCGCTACTCGCGCATGGTGTTCATCGGGCGCAATCTCGATCCGGTCGAGCTCAGGGCCGGGTTCGAGGCGTGCATCGCGGAAGACCGTCCGGCGGGATGACGATTAGGGAGGCTCACATGCCGCTGTTCGTGGTGTCGTATATCGATAAGCCCAACAGTCTCGCGCTTCGCATGGCGACGCGGCAGAAGCATCTCGACTATGCGCATGACGAAAACAATCCCGCGACGGTGAAGATCGGCGGTCCCTATCTCGACGAGAAGGGCGACATGTGCGGCTCGCTGATCATTCTGGAGGCGCCCGACAAGGCGACGGCGATCCGCTTCACCGAGAACGATCCCTATGTGAAGGCGGGATTGTTCTCGAGCATCGATGTGCGGCCGTACCGGCTGACGGTGGGCAGCGTCGGGTAACTATTCCGGACTCGTCTGGAGGCCCTGGGACCGCCGGCGTCCGAGCTCGGTGTGCGCGAGCGCGATATACGCCTTCGCCCGCGTGACGGCGTGCCGACGGAAAGCGCGCGTTCTGCAAATGCGCCATCGCCTCTTCGAGCGCGTCCTGAGCCGCAATCACTTCGCGATCGGGCAGGATTGGGCATCAGGCCGCCTTGGGCGTAGGCAAAGCCGGCGGCCAACGTCAATCCTGCGCAGTCGTAACGAGTATCGTCTTGATGCGGGTCATCGGTGGCTCCCATGGTTTCCCTTCCCGCTCGCGATGCTGATGCATCGCGAGCGCCGGGAATGACGATCGTCAGCTAGAAGTCCGGCTTGTCGGATTCGGGGATGTCGTAGTCGTCGCCGAAGAGGTTGTGGTTGTTCTCGGCGCAGATCTCTTCCGGGAAGGCGCCCTGCCCTTTTTCGTAGCGCCTGACCGCCTTCCACGGCTGATTGAACGTGTCGGGATCGGTGACGGTGACCTCGACCTCGAGCCTGTTGCCGCCCTCGATCAGGCGCCAGCGTTCGACCACGCGCAGCTTCTCGGTGTGCGGCGTGCGGTAGTTGTCGACGAAGGTCTTGGCGTTGAGCCCGATCGTGTCGACGACCAGCGTGTCGCCTTCATACCGGCCGACCGATTCGCCATACCAGGACGGTTTCGGATTCTGGGAGTGCGCCGCGTTCATGTGGACCCTGCGCACATGCGCGTCGCCATCGAACATCATCAACACGGTCTTGGGCGATTGAACGAAGAACAGCGAGCCGCCGCCCATCACCACAAAACCGGGGACGCCGGCCATGCGGCAGGAGGACCGCGGCGTGTAGGCGACCTTGCCCGCCAGCACCTCGTCGTTGTCCTTCTTCATCGCGTCCTTCGCCCATTGTTTCAGGTTCGGGTTCGAGATGTCGCCGATGCGGTAGGTGGGTTGCTCGCCGGTGTTGTTCGGGACGTAGCGATAGCGCGGGTCCTGGGTCGTCGGGGCGCGGCGAGCCGGGAACCGGAATGAACTCGCCGCCGCCGAGGCCGTTCCAGAGCGTCTGGTTCGAGGAGAAGTCGGGGACCGCGGACGCCTGCTGGGCGGAGATGTCCGATCCGGAGAGCGGCGGCGATCAGGACCGCAAAGGCGGCACCCAACAGAATCTGATTGCGGCTGACAGGCGTCGGCATGGGGTCTCCTCCTCTGCTGTGGCGCGGAGACGGAGATGCTGCTTTCGTGGACACGCAACGCAACCGGCAGCGCGCACAGAGCGAGACTAAAATACAGGCTCATGACGCTCGCGCACAAGCTATCTCACGCGTCATGGAACTTGGCCCAAGCTTGGGCGTTAGATGTGCGGGAAGGGTCACTCGGGGATTTGCACAATGAATATCCAAACGACTTTCGCCGAATGGACAGCGCGCTGCCGCCAACTGGCTCGCCGGGCGCGCGAGGATGCGGAACGCTCGGCCGAGCTTGCCCACCTGAACCCCGACTCGACCTTGCCGCTGGCCCGCAAAGAGCCGGGGTCACCGCCCCCGCCGCGCAAGTCCTGAGACCGCGCTCAGAAATCCGGGTTTGGCCGCCGTCGGAACGGCCGAGGTTCTTGCCCGGCAGAGCGGCTCAGGAATCGCCCTTGTTAAGTTCGCTTGGAATACTCGAAGGCCGGCATCGCCTTGAGCGCATCCTTGGTCGCACCGGCCAGAACAAGTCTTCCATCGTTCAGCTTGAACTGGCTCACGGGCACGGCCACGTCATGCTTCCCCAAGCCGAGGAATCCGCCGGCTCCGACGATGGCGTATGAGATCGACTTGTCGGGCGCGACGATGATGTCGTCGACCGTTCCGACGGTCTCGTTCCTGTCGTTGTATACGGTCTGTCCGAGGATCTGCCGTTTGGCGCTCCAGCCATCAACGACGCTCCGCAGTTCCGTGACGGACACACCCAGCTGCGTCGAGCCTGCGACCTGGGCAAACGATCCGGCTGTTGCGCTCAGCAAGACAATGCTCGCTGCGGCGAAGAGATTCCTGTTCATGGTAGGCTCCTTGTTGCCGCGGTCGTGCAAAGAAGGATGATCGCACGACCCGAAATCGCCCCCTCTTCGTCACGCCTGTCGACAGCGCCGCTTGGTGCGGCGCATCGACGGCATCGAGTTCAATGAGACTTATTGGCGGTCGCCTTCCATAGGACCAAGGTCCAATACGCGCGCACCACTCGGGCTCACTACCTTTCCGGCGGGGAGGAGCATTCGCCGCCAGCAGGGAGCAACGCCATGATCAAGCCACTCTCCGAACAACTCGCCGACATGTCTGCAAGTGCCAAGAAGGCGGAGGATACGATTGAAGCTGCACGGAAAGAGACGCACGACAAGATCGAGACGCGTCGCGAACAGGCCCGGGCGGCCGCGAGTGCGGCCGCAGCCAAGGTCGACGCGGATATCAAGTCTGTCGGCGCGGCCGTGACCGGACAGTGGAATGCGCTGCAGACAAAGGTCGCTGCAGATATCGACAGGCTGAAGGAAAAACGGGTGCAGCGCGAGCATGAGCGGGACGTCAAACGTGCGCAGGACCGAGCCGGACGGATGGAGAAGGAAGCCGAAATTGCGGTCGAGTACGCGATCGCTTCCATCGAGAGCGCGAAGCTCGCCGTGCTCGATGCCGTCATCGCCAACGTTGAAGTCCAGGAAGCCCGAAGCGCGTAACGGGTGAGACCGGCTTAGAAATCCGGTTTGATCGCGGTCGGGACGGCCGAGTCCTTGCCGTTGTAGTACTCGAACGTGTTCTCGGCGCAGACATGTTCGAGCCACTGGCCGACCGGACGGCCATAGGTCACGGTCGCCGACCATGGCGTCGTGAAGACGCCCTCATCCTCGATGGTGATCTCCACCTGCAGGTGCTTGCCCCGGTAGTCCGGGTCGAAGTCGATCGCGTTCAGGCCCCGCGGGTAGCGGGCGTTGATCTTCGCGTCGCGTTCGATGCCCGCCTTGGCGGCTTCGTAGTCGAGCAGCCGGTAGCGCTCCACGACGTGCAGCGCCTTGCTGTAGGGCGTGCCGTACATGTCGAGCATCGAATACGGCCCGCTCTTGAGCCCAACGGTGTCGATCACGAGCGTGTCGCCTTCGTAGTGGCCGACGAAATCGCCGTACCATGAGGGCGTGACCTCGGCCGGGTGCGCGGCGTTCATGCGCACGCGGCGGACTTCGTGGTCGTGAAGATAGAGGAGCGTGATCTCGTCCTTCTGCTGCAGCATCTGCAGCCCGAAATTCCAGAAGATGTAGGGGACGCCGCTCGGCCAGCACTGATTGCTCGGCGTCTCATAGCCGACGCCCGAGAGCGACAGGTCGCCGTGCTTCTTCACGACTTCGGCCGCTTCGGGTTTCAGAATGGGATTCGTGTAGTCGCCGACGAGCCGGTTGTAGTTGCTCACGCCGTTGATGCGAGCCCGGTTCGTGATCGGACCGGGTCCCGATGCGGGCGGTCCCAGGCCCGGACGCAACCAGCGATGCCATACGCCGGAGAAATCCGGGATCGATGCCGTGCTTGGCGCGGCTTCTTGTCGCCGGTGCGACGCTTGGGACGTATTGACCCGAGGCGGGCGAAATCGCCGCCGCCATCACGATCAGAAAGGACGCCCTGCCGCCAAACCTTCATTGTCTCCGATTTCGACGAACGCCGCGCGATTAGACCAGCGGCGCGCGACGATCAGCCGCCAGCGACCACGAAGCCGGCGAAATCGCCGCTGCCGCATCGCGATCAGGAGAACTCGCCGCCAGCTGTCATGCGTCGTAGGACGATACCCGGCGTCGAGTCTCCATCGTCATCGTCCGAGCAGCGCACGGTCGCTGAAACTATGACCGCCACGCGCAGCGCGTCCGAAAGCCGGTCGACAGACAAGGCGCCGCTATCAGCGCGCTCGGCTGCCGCTGAAGCGCGCATGCGAGACGTTAGGACGTATCGACCGCGGCTTGCGATCGGAGACGCTACATCCGACGCTTCTGATGCCGGAACATTGTATTCCGCTTCTCAAGCAACCGCACAGGTCCTGCGTAGCCGATCACGCGCCGAGCGTACCGAAAGTGATGCCGAAGAAAGGCGCCGCCTCGGCGCTCAACTCCTGGTGCCCACGCCGGCGCGGGCACGTGCCGCGATGTTGACGCCGTGGGGTCGGATTGAAGCGGCTTTTTGCCCGCGCGGGGGCTAGAGTCAGGCCAACGTGACAACGGGGGCTCGACGCGCCATAGTCCGCTTAACGGAAAGACATTGTAGCCATGAAGAAATCCCGCTCGGTCCAACTGGTGCTGCTCGGCAGCGCGAGCGCAGCGCTTGCCGCCTGCGATCAAGGCGGTGAGCTGCCGACGACCGCGCAGTTCTATCCGACCGTGAATGAGTGCATCGCCGACCATGGCGCCCCGACATGCGAGGACGCCAAGGCGGCCGCCGACAGGACGCAGACCGCCGAAGCCCCCCGCTTCAATCAGCAGCAGGCCTGCGAGCAGGAATACGGCGTCGGCAATTGCGAGACCCGTCAGGCGGCGGGCGGCAGCTTCTTCATGCCGATGATGATGGGTTACATGATGGGCAACATGATGGGCGGCAACCGCTTCTCGCAGCCGGTCTATCGCGGCCCCAACAACACCGCCGTCATGCCGGGCCGCGGCGGCCTGCTGAATGTCGGACGCTTCGACAATCTCGGCGCCGGCCGGGCGGCGTTCCGGCCCGCGGCGCAGATCACGCCGGTGAGCCGCGGCGGCTTCGGCAGCACGGCAGCGAACTACCGCTCCTTCGGCGGCTGAGCGCCGTGCAACGGCTTCCCGTAACGCCCCGTGCCGACTGGCGCGCTCACGTCGAGCGCGATCTCGGCTTCGCCTTTCACACCATCGACGGCGCACCGTATTGGGACGAAACGGCGTGCTATCGCTTGACGGCGGCGGAGGTCGACGAGATCGAAGCCGCCACCGAGGAACTGGAGCAGATGGCGCTCGCCTTGGTGGATCGTGTGGTTCAGACCGGCGAGGAGGCCTTCGAGCGATTGCGCATTCCGCGCGTTGCGTGGGAGGCCATCGCGGCCAGCTGGCATTCCCGGGAGAAAAATCTCTACGGCCGTTTCGATCTCGCCTATCGCGGCGAGGGGCCGCCGAAATTGCTCGAATACAACGCCGATACGCCCACCGCCCTGTTCGAGGCCGCTGTCGTGCAGTGGGACTGGTTGCAGACGTCATGGCCCGAGCGCGATCAGTTCAACTCGATCCACGAACGTCTGATCGAGGCCTGGACGAATTTCGGGATCGCTCCCAGGCGGGTCCATTTCGCCGCCGTGCGGAACCATGCCGAGGATATGGGCACGGTCGAATATCTGCGCGACACCGCCACTCAGGCCAAGCTCGAGACCGCGCGCATCGCCATCGAGGATATCGGCTGGGATGGGCTAAGCTTTCGCGATCTCGAAAACCGGCCGATCGACGTGCTGTTCAAGCTCTATCCGTGGGAATGGCTGGCCGGCGAGGAATTCGGCCAGCATCTTCTCAGCGGCGGCGCTCAGGTGATCGAGCCGGCGTGGAAGATGGTGCTGTCGAACAAGGCGGCGCTGGCGCTGCTGTGGGAAATGGCGCCGGACCATCCCAATCTGCTTCCGGCCTTCCTCGAGCCGGGCCGGATCGACGGCAAGGTCGTGCGCAAGCCGATCTACAGCCGCGAAGGCGCCAATATCCAGGTGCTCGATTCGGGCCGCGTCGTCGCCGAGACGGATGGCGGTTACGGCGCGGAGGGTTTCGTCTATCAGGCCCATGTCGAGATGCCGGCGTTCGACGGCAACTATCCGGTCATCGGCTCATGGGTGATCGCCAGCCGGCCGGCAGGCATCGGCATCCGCGAAGACACGACAGCGATCACGCGCGACACCAGCCGCTTTGTCCCGCATTTCTTCGAATAGGATTCACCGTCAAAGGATTTGGTGAAACATCATGACCTCGTTGGAGCCCATCGGCCTTTTTCTGGTCTATTTCGGCGTGGCGCTCGCCTTCCAGGCGATCTTCATCGCGCTGTACATGGCGGTTACGCCGCATCATGAAGCGGCGCTGATCAAGCAAGGCAATACCGCGGCTGCGATCAGCCTGGGCGGCGCCGTGCTGGGATTCACGCTGCCGCTCGCCAGCGTCATTGTCCAGAGCGTGTCGCTGCTCGACATGGCGATCTGGAGCGTGGTTGCGCTTCTGGTCCAGCTTGCCGTCTACCGGCTGGTGGATTTTCTGCTGCGCGAGATCTCACGCCATATCGAGGAAGGCAACGTTGCCGCGGCCACAACGCTTGCCGTCGCGTCGCTCGCCATCGGCATGATCAACGCCGCGAGCATGACCTACTAGCGTGCGAATCGGGCGGCGACTCGTCTTGCTCTACAGCACGAAATCGCTGCTGATGAGCTGGTGAGTGCCCACGAGCTCGACCTGGAAATCGGCGTTTTTGTTGCCGTTGATGTCGCCATAGATGACGGTCTTGCCGGTTTGCGAGGTGTCGATGCGCAGCTGGCCGGCGACGCCCGTAAATGCGGCCTCGCCGATGAACAAGAAAGCCTGGTTGCCTGCCAGCGCCGTCGAGGCATCGATCGTGGAGAGATCGATGCGGTCGCTGCCGCGTACGAAATCCGCGATCACATCGGCGAAGCTGACTTTGCTCTGGCCGATGGTGTCGAAGTCGAACATGTCGTTCGCAGCGCCGCCCGTAAGGTGATCCTTGCCGTTGCCGCCGACGATCCTGTCGTCGCCTGAGCTTCCGATGATCGTGTCGTTGCCGTCGCGGCCATCGATCTGGCGGATGCCGCTCAGCGCTATACCGCTGAGGTCGATGGTATCGTTGCCGGACGATCCGGCGATATCGACAGCGCCATATCCCGTACCCGATACGGCTTCCACCGCGGTGGCATGGCGCCAATAGAGGACAGTGCTGTTCTGCGTCGCCATGATCGTGTCGTACCCGTCGCCGCCGTCCATCGTGTCGCTTCGCGAGCTCATCAGGAACGTGTCGTCGCCGGCGCCGCCCTTCAGCGTGTCGTTGCCGTCGTCACCGGCGATCACGTCGTTGCCGGCGCTGCCCAGGATGACGTCGTCGCCCGCGCCGCCATTGATCCTGGCTATTCCGCTCAGCACGGTGTTGCCGAAATCGAGCGTATCGGCTGCGTCGCTGCCCGAAATCCTGACAGTGCTGAAGCCGTTGGCCGAGATCGTCTCGATGCCCGCAATCGAGGTGAGGCCGATGGTCGTGCCGTTGGCGAGCGCGATGATCCTGTCTTCGCCCGCGCCGCCGTCGATCGCATCGAAGCCGTCGGCGGTTCCGCAGACCTTTATCGTGTCGTTCCCGTCGCCGGTGGCGATCACGTCATTGCCCGTACCGCCGCGGATCGTATCCGCGCCGCTGAGAGTGGTGATCTGATCACTGCCGGCAAAGCCGCTTGCCGTCCAATCGTCAGACTTGAGCGCAACGAACACGTCGTTGCCGGAGGTGCCGTCATAGATCTGCACCTCACCCATGTCGGTTAGAAGGATGGAGAAACTTTTCTCGAAGCTTTCGCCCGCGGAGTTGGTCACCACGATCGTGATGTCGTGGCTCTGCGACTGCTCGTAATCAAGTAAGGATCCGTCGAGCACCGTCACTTCGCCGGTGACCGCATCGATCGCGAAGCGTCCGCCGGCATCGTCCAGCAGCTGATAGGTGAAGCTGTCGTTCGCCGTCGCATCGGTGGTCAGCGCCATACCAACCAAAGTGCCGCTCGCCGCATTCTCTGCAACGCCCGCGTTCGACAGCAGGATGTCGCTCGGGGCAGCGAAGTTCTCTGCACCGGCGAGCCACGCGAAGACGCTGCCGATGTCGGAGAGGCTGTCATCCTCCCCGATGAGCTGCGAATTGAGGTGCGAGATGTCGAGTTCTTCGTAGGTCCCGAACCAGGCGTGACGTTCGACGAACGGCAGATCGTCCATCATCAGCGTGGCGGCTTTGAAGAACTCCGCCTGCTGTTCAGTGCTGAACCGGTTCGGGTTGTTCCAGTCCGCGAGCGCCCATTCGGTGACCCAGATCGGACGCTGATAGGTGGCATAGACCTGCTCGAGGAAGGCTTTGAACTTCGCGATGCTGGGATCGGTCGTGTAATAGTGCACCGCCATGAAATCGACGCGATAACCCAGGGCATCCGCCTGGCTCATGAAGCTTTGGAGCCACGAATCCTGACCGAGCGTCGAGCTTGTCGTGGCCGCGGGCGAACCGAG
Organism: uncultured Alphaproteobacteria bacterium; assembly: GCA_963708555.1. Taxonomy (GTDB): domain Bacteria; phylum Pseudomonadota; class Alphaproteobacteria; order Micropepsales; family Micropepsaceae; genus CAIYRG01. The sequence continues at coordinate 341,727 of CAVPTF010000016.1, forward strand.
CCTGAGCCCCGTCGCCATCAGCTCGGGCCAGTAGGACAGCGCCTTGCTGACGGACAGATTCGCCTGGCCGTCGTGGTTGGGCTCGTTGAACGTCAGCAGCGTGTCGGCGCCGTCGAGATAGCCGGGGGTGCGGACATATTTCATGTCGGCCGCGCCCCAAATCATCGGCACGAAATCGCCGGCGATGGGCTGGCCCGCAAGCGTGCCCATGCTCTCGAACCCGCTGTTGGAAATCAGCTCGACACCGGCCGCGCGGACGGAGAGATCGTCGATCTCGATCCCCGTGCCGCTCCCGGTCCAAGCAATGATGCGCCCGCTCGCCGTTCCTATCGGCGCAACGACGCTCGCGAGGTAATCCGTTTCGCCGCCGCCGATCGCCAGATAGTTATTCCCGATAACATTGCCCGATGCATCGCGATACTCGAGCGTTACGCCACCGGTTGCGCCGTTCAGCGCGGCGGCTTCGAACGACAGCGTGAGTTGCTGGCCGCCCGTGACGGAGATGCTCTGCACCACCCAGGCCTCGCTGCCTGAACCAAGCACAAGCTCCAGGTCGCCTTCAGTGCCGCCGATGGAAAAGGCACTTCCCGAGGACCAGTCGTCGAACCACTCATCCAGAAGGAACGGTTCCCAGGTGTAGAACCAGTTCGCATGGATGAGGCCGAGATCGGCGAGCATCGCCCCTTGGCCCGGGATCTGCCATGGCCACGCAGTCGGGGATCGAGATGCTGGGATCCGTCGCGTTTTGTTGGGCGCGGAACCGGCCGGCGCTGCTGCGTCGACGGCGCGCAGGCGCGCCGTGAGCGTCGGCGTGAACGCGACAAAAGTAAGGTGCGGCGCATCGTCCTGCAGTTAGACCTCGCCGTCGGCGGTGACGCGCATCATGGCGTCGGTTTCCGAATCTCTTCGGACGCGCGGCGTTCGACATCGTCAGCGGCATGGCGCGCGGCTCCAGAGCAGCCTTTGGAAGCCGACAAGCGGGCGAGCGGCGGGCGACAGCGATCCGCTTTGTCGGACGCCTCGAGCTTCAGGCGACTTTTGACTCGCGTTTGGGGAGCACCCAGTTCGGGCGCACGAAGTGGCAGGTGTAGCCGCTCGGATAGCGCTCCAGATAATCCTGATGCTCGGGCTCGGCGTCCCAGAACGGGCCTACGGGCGCGACTTCGGTGACGACCTTACCGGGCCAGAGGCCTGAGGCCTCGACATCGGCGATGGTGTCTTCGGCGACGCGCTTCTGCTCGTCGTTCGTGTAGAAGATCGCCGAGCGGTAGCTGGCGCCGATGTCGTTGCCTTGCCGGTTCTTCGTCGTCGGATCGTGGATCTGGAAGAAGAATTCGAGAATTTTCCGGAAGCCGATCTGCTTGGGATCGAAGACGATCTCGATCGCCTCGGCGTGCGTGCCGTGGTTGCGATAGGTCGCGTTCGGAACGTCGCCGCCGGAGTAGCCGACACGGGTCGAGATGACGCCGGGATAGCGGCGCAACAGGTCCTGCATACCCCAGAAACAACCGCCGGCCAGAACCGCGCGTTCGGTGGACCCTGCCATGATCGTCTCCTTTGGAAGTGCTGCGGCAATAGTTAGCGTTCGGCGGGGCTTTTTCAATCGTGCGGGACTGGCGGAACCCTGGCTGTCACAGCCCCGCGTACCATTGGTAGCCGCGGTCGGGCCAATAGCCGCCTTTGCCGCGACCGAACATGTTGAGCCGATCGACCGCTTCGACGCGCGTGACGAATTTCGCGTTCTTGTAGCCGACTTGGTATTCCACGCGCAGACGCAGCGGTGCGCCGTGACGGATCGGCAGTCCGCCGCCGTTCATGCCGTAGGCGAGGATCGTCTGCGGATGGAACGCGGCGAACAGGTCGATGCTCTCGTAATAGAGCTCGCCGGACGTCATCTCGTCGAGACAGTGGAAGACGATGTAGCGCGCTTCCGGTTGCAGCCCGGCCATGTTCAGGAGATGCGCGAGCGGAACGCCGGTCCACTGGCCGATCGCGGTCCAGCCTTCGTCGCAACTGTGCTGCGTGATCTGCGAGCGTGACGGCATCTGCCGGATCTCGTCGAGCGAGACGGAGAGCGGATTCTTCACGAGGCCGTCGACCTTGAGACGCCAATTCTCGAAGTTCGTGGTGATGAAATCGAAATAGGCGGAGCCCGAGGGCATCGCGGTGCCGTTCGAGGGAAAGTCGGGCGAGATGTCGTCCATCGAATATTCGCGCACCAGCGGCTGATGCGCGAGCAGCAGGCGGTGCGCGCGATAGGAAAGCAACTGGCCGAAATCCAGGAGCGGCCGCATCGTGTCGCCTTCGAAGAGGCGCTCGCAGCCGGCAAGCATCGTGGCGCCCGCGGTCGCCATGCCCGTGGTGAGAAGTCTGCGGCGGGTGAGGATGCGGCTCATGATGCGCGCTCCGGTTTGACGACGTAGCGGCCGGTGATCATCGACCGCATGAGATTGAACGCGCCGAACAGAAGAATCTGGACGACGTGGACGAGCACGAACAGCAGCAGGAGATTGGCGCAGATGAAATGGATCGTGCGCGCGGACTGCCGGCCGGCGAAGAGATCGAACAGGAACGGGAACGCGGCGGTGACCGCGGGCGACATCGTGAGCCCGCTCAGCAGGATCGCGGGCAAGAGCAGGAAGATCACCACAAGGTAGGTGAGCTTCTGCAGCACGTTGTAGCGCTTGGCGGCCTTCGCCGCGTGGGCGGCGAAGGCGGAGATGATCCCAGATGTCGGACGCGACGTGGCGCGGACGAAGCTGATCGGCGGAGGGCGCGAGATCGCGGCGGAAATGGCCGCTGAAGAGGCCGAACAAGAGATAGATCGTGCCGTTGATGACGAACATCCACGCCATCAGGAAGTGCCAATCGCGGGCGAGTGCCAAGTCCGCGCCGAGCGTCGCCCATTGCGGGAACGCGCCGGGTTGCGGCCGGCCATCGAAGTCGTAGGTCACGCCGAGGATGCCGGTGGTGTCGATGGTGTAGTCGCCGATGCGCGTGGTGCCGACGGGCTGTTGCGTCTCGGGATCGTAGCGGCCGGTGATCGCCAGCACGGTCGGCACGCCGGGATAGCCGTAATGGCCCCAATAAAGCTGCGGATGCACGTTGAACACCGCAAGCCCGCTCATCAGCAGGAGCGTGAGGCAGAGCAGGTTGATCCAGTGCGTGAGGCGCACCACGAGCGAATGGCGATAGACGACTTCGCGGCGCGCCGGGGTTGCGGCGGTTTCCGTGGCGATGGTTGCGCTTTGCTCGCTCAAGGCCATTGCGCTTCTCTAAGCGGCTCCGGATCAGAAGTAACGCCCGGCCATTCTACAGCAAACACCACTAGCTTGCCGAACTGCGCGCTTACAGCGAGTTTCCGAGCAAGCTGAAACACACCCCTTCCGCCCACGTGCGCGCTGCTTCGCAGCGCTGTGGGCACGCTCGGGCCTGTGACAGCTCCGCTGTCCCTGATCGGCCCTCGACCCCTCAAGGGGGGAAGGTAAAAGGTGTGTGTTTGGCGTGTGGTGGTCAAAAATCCGGCGCGTTGTCCTGCGGGATGGGCTCGAGGTCTTGGTCGAAGTGGTCCACGTTGTTCTCGGCGCAGACTTGTTCGCGGAGGGCGCCCTGCTCGGCACGCCGATAGCGCTGGACAGCGAACCATGGCGTCGTGAACGCTCCGCGATCCTCGACACGGGCATGGACCTCGATCCACTCGCCGCCGTCGATGAGCTTCCAGCGCTCCACCACGTGAAGGTCCTTGGTGTGGGGCGTGCGGTAATTGTCGACGAAGCTCAACGGGTGCTCGACGAAACCGACGGTGTCGATGACCAGCGTGTCGCCGTTCTCGTAATGCCCGACCAATTCGCCAAACCACGATGGCCTGGGATTGGGCGAATGCGGCACGTTCAGGTAGATGTGGCGCAGCTGGAAATCCTGGCCCCAGGTGATCACCACTTCCTTGGGCGACTGGATGAAATAGAGCGGCGTGACGGGATAGGTGAGGAAGCCGGGGACGCCCGCCGGCCAGCATCTCGCCCGCGCGGTGAAGCCGATCTTCCCGGCGATCACCGCCTCGTTGGCCTTGCGCATCTGCTCGGCCGCCCAAGGCTGGAGGATGGGATTGCTGGTGTCGGCGATCTTGACGGTTTCCTGGCCGTTGGGATCGCCGCCGTCGCCCGGATGGCCGTTGGAAACGTACGGATGGTTGGGATCATCCTGCACCGGGCCGGGGCCCGATTCGGGTTGAATGAATTCGTCGCTGCCCGGCGTCTTGATCCATCCGGTCCGGCTGTCGGTGGCGAAACTGGGGATGGGCTGGGGCGCTGCGAACGCGGGCGATAGGGCCAGGATGCCTGCACACGCTGCCGCCGCCCCCGCTCGTCTGAACATCACGTTCTCCTGAGTTCGAAGGTCGTGGTTTTTCCAGTCCCGTCAAACGCCGGTAGTATCCGGGCGACGGATGGCTGTCCGCAAGAGGAGGATATCATGGTGCCGAAATCTGCGTGGGCTCTGGCGCTCTCGTTTACGTTATCCGCACTCGCGGCGGACATGCAGACCGAGCCTGCCCTTGCCGCGGCCGCAGCCACCAAGGACGCCCCTCAGCCCGGCAAGCTCGAGCAGATCATTCCCGGCCACTATGTCTACAGCAACGGCGCCCGCCTCAGCGGCGTGATCGCGACGAGCGAGGGCGTGGTGGTGCTCGATGCGCTGAGCAACGAGGCGATGGCGAAGGACGAGCGGGGGCTGATCCAGGAGCAGATCCGGCTGCCGGTGCGCTATCTGGTCTCCGGGACGTACCACAACAATTATGCGCTCGGAAACATCGCCTATCAGGACGCGGTCCGGATCGGGCACGAGAACTACAAGACCGATTTGCTCGCGCAGATGAAGATGGACAACCGTCCGGCGGCGCAGCAGCAGATGATCCTGCCGCATCTGACGTTCCGCGACCGCATGACGATCACGCTCGGCGGCAAGGAGATCCAGATCCTGTATCTCGGCCGCGGGCATACGCGCGGGGACGCCGCCGTGTTCGTGCCGCAGGACCGCATCGTCTATCTGAGCGAGATCTTCTTCGACGGAAGGTTTCCGTTCGGGGATGACGCCTATGTCGAGTGGATCGCCACGATCGACAACGCGCTCAAGCTCGAGGCCGACATCTTCGTGCCGGGTCAGGGGCCGTCATCCGTCGCCTCGAATCCGCGCATGTCGAGGGACGCGCTGATGCGCGCACGTGCGGTGCTGGTGAATTTCCGCGACAATGTTCAGCGGGAGATCATGCGCGGCGCAACGGAAGAGCAGGCGGTTGCCGCGATCCAGCTGCCCGAATACCGCACCATGGTCGGATACGATCAGCAGCGGCCGGTGCTGGTGCGGCGGATGTATCAGGACCTCAAGGGCCAGATCCGCTGAGGCGGGCCGTCATGGGTTCGTCGTCGAGGCCCATCAAGAGCGGCGGCGTCTTCCGCCAGGGATAGCCGCGCCTCGCCTTCTGATAGCCGTAGTCGAACAGCGCGTTCATGTAGGCCTGGTCGAAATTGGCGGTGGGATGCGGCACCGTGAAATCGCTGTCGATATAAGCGAGGTTGTAATCGACGCCGTCGCGCTGCGTGACGAAATAGATGCGCGCGAGATCGTTGGCGCCGCTGGCGCGGATCATCACGGAGATCGCGCGGCCGCCGACCGACAGGGTGCGGCGCTGCACGTTCGTCCCCTGCGAACCCTCGCGGGCATTGCGGATCAGGAACGCTTCGCGCTCCCGCTGCGCAAAGCGACCGAGCGCGATATTCGACGGATAGAGGAACATCTGCGCGATGGCGCCGCCGTCGACATGCAGTTCCTGATAGGTCTGTCCGTTGAGCGTCACATCGATCATCACCGGCTGGAAAAAGCCGGGGACGGCGGAGGACGCGCGCAGAATCTTGCGGATCAGTTCGAGAGCGCCGGGGTCACCGCTCGCGGCGATGGCGCCGATGTTCCAGATCACCGGCTGCTCGGCATCGAGGTTCGTGGTGCCGATCAGAAGCAGCCGTCCCTTTTCATACTCCGCGGCAATCGCCGCCATCATGGCCGCGATCGAAGAAGCGCGAGATCGTGTTCGACAGAGGCGTGGTGTCGGAGAGCGCGTCGCTGAAGATGCCGCCGAGGATGCCGCGGTTGATGTAGATGTCCTCGCTCGAGATGGTCGTGTAGACCTCGCGAAGCTGCGGATCGTAGGCGGGTCCGAGGAAGGCGAACGGCGCGATCAAGGAGCCCGTGCTGACACCGGTGACGACGTCGAACTGCGGGCGATCGCCGGCTTCCGTCCATCCGACGAGAAGGCCCGACCCAAACGCGCCGTCATCGCCGCCGCCGGAAATGGCGAGGAAGTGGGTGGCAGGAAGCGGAGCGTCCGGCGCAAGGCCCAGGGCCTTCCTCTGCCGCTCAACTGCGCGCGTTCCTTCGGCGATGATGTCGTCCCGCTGCTGGGAGGGAAAGAACCGGGCATTCGAAAGTCCCAGCGGCTGGGCCTTGGGCGTCTCGGAAGGCGGCACGGACGGCAGCCGCGTGAGCGACGTACAGGCCGTCACGACGAGAACGACAAAGAGCGCGGCAATCCACGCAAACGATGGCGGAACGGAACTGGCTCTACGATCCATGTCGCCCTGAAATGATCTACGATGCCCTAACACAAGTCTTGTTGGCGTGTTCCGCCGGTGCGAGTTGGACTTAGGTCCAATGCGCACGGAGCATCCCGCGGTGGTGGCCGGATGTTTCTAAGCGGCGCGGCCGCCCGTGCTGTTCAGGCGAAGTTGCCGGGCTCGACCGCGTGGGACGGTGTGCCCCACGCGATCAGAGCCACGGCTGCGCCCAACAGACCCAGGGACAATGGCAAGAGCGGCGCGGAAATTTCCATCCGAGGTGTTCTCCACCCATGAACCGCCCTCGCGAGACGTATTTTCACCCGAGGTTTGGCTGTGCGAAATTGGACCAAAGACGTAGACAAGGTTCAGGTTTCGGATGCGCGGTTTCCTGATCGGATCGTTCAAGCTCATGCTTGGCGCGAGCGTGGCGATGCTGAGCTCGCCCGCTGTGGCCGTCGAGCACGTCGATCTGAAACTCGTGCTCGCGACCGATGTCTCGGGCAGCATCAGCAATGACGAGCTCTGGCTCGAACGCCGTGGGACCGCGGCGGCGTTTCTCTATCCCGACGTGATCCGGGCCATCGAAGGCGGCGCGCTCGGACGCATCGCGGTTGCGATGATCGACTTCTCCAGCCCGGGTTTCGGCAAGACCGTCATCGACTGGCGGATCATCCACGACCGGGCGAGTGCGTCGGAGTTCGCGCGCGCCATTCTTGCGATACCGCGCACGCCCGGAAACCGCACCTCGATCAGCAATGCGCTCGAGCTGGGCGCCGAGCTCATCCGATCGAGCGAGGCGGAGATCGTGGCCACGCGCAACGTGATCGACATCGCAGGCGATGGTCCGAACAATGACGGGAAGCCGGTGCGGGTCGTCCATCAGCGGGTGATGGCGCAAGGCATCGTCGTGAACGGCCTGGCCATCATGGATGAGAACGCCAACGGCTACTTTCCCAATCTCGACAAATACTATCAGGCGTGCGTCGCCGGCGGCCGCGGCGCCTTCGTGATCGTCGTGCGCAGCTTCAGGGATTTCGGGGTCGCGATGCGGCGCAAGCTGATCCTCGAGATTTCGCAGGACGAGAACGGGATCAAACTGGGCCAAGGCGCAGCGGATCGACGCGTCTGTTGACGCGCGATCGCAGCTGCGCCCGCAATGCTCGCCGCCGTGTTGCGACCGGATCGCAACGAATATTCGAACGCCTGCAATATCCCCGATGAAGCCCCGACTCGGCGACGCGTGCAATTCTGCACGCGCGAGCACAACCTGCAATTAGCATCGAATGCCCATCGATTCTGAAACGCATCGTTTCACTATAAGCATCGGTTTTGAACCGCTCATTTCACTATGGGGGCCGCAATTAACTCCTGATTAGGGACCTCCTCGCGAGTATCGGCATCGAGCCAAACTTGGGAGGAGCGCGTGAGAACGCTCTCGAGGATTAGCCGATTTGTCCGTGGGCGCGCCGGAAACGTCGCGATCATCAGCGCGTTGTTGCTGCCCGTGCTGGTCGGCATTGGCGGGACTGGGCATGGAGACCGCCTGGTGGTATTCGCGCCAGCGCGAGCTGCAGGGCGCGGCCGACATCGCGGCCTACGACGCCACTCTCAAGCGGAGGGACGGCGGAACGGCAACCGAAGCTACAACCGTGGCCACCGCCGACCGCCGTCACGAACCACTGGAACCAGCCGATCGGGACCATCGCCGTCAACAGCCCGCCGACATCGGGTGGGTATCAGAACGTCCAGGCGGTCGAGGTGATACTGACCGAGAACCTGCCGCCGTTCCTCAGCCGCGATCGTGCTGCGGGAACACACCGATTACCGTCACGGCCCGTTCGACGGCGACGATGCGAACCGGCGATCCCGCGTGCATTCTGGGACTCAATACCGCGGCGTCGGACACGGTGAAGTTCTGGGGCAACTCGTACGACGTCGCTGTTCAACTGCGTCGTGGCGTCGAATTCGACCAGCGCAACGGGGTTTCAAGCTGGGCGGTTCGGCGGACCTCACGACCCCTTGCGTCTATTCATCCGGCGGAGCCAGCTACGACAGCGGATTGATGTTGACGGATACGGACTGCCCGAACCCGGTCACGAACCATCCCGCGACGCTCGATCCGTATGCGGACGTTCCGGCGCCGTCGCCGATCGCCGAGCTGCGGCACCAATGCCGAACGGCACCTCGATCAACCCCAGCGGACACAACATCGTCTGCTACACCGAAATGGATTTTGACTCTGGACAGACCACAACTCTCGGGTCGGACGCCATCTACGTCGTCAACGGCGGTCGAATTCAATGCTCAACGCCAATTCCGTGGTGAACGGCACCAACGTCATGATCTACCTCACCAACGGCGCGACGCTGGATATCACGCGGCGGTTCCACGCTGAACATGTCGGCCCAGACGACGGGGACCACGCAGGGCTGCTGTTCTTCGGCGATCGCACGCAGCCATCGCCGACCAAAAGGTGAACGGCAACAGCGACACGAACCTGACGGGCGCGTTCTACTTTCCCAGTCAGAAATTGGAATTCCTCGGCAATTTCTCGGCGAACTCACGGATGCCTTCAGATCATCGCCGACAAGGTCGATGTACACAGGAAGCGCGAAGTTCCAGCACAACTGCGCGGGCACGGGCGTGAAAGACCTCACGACCGTCGGCAACATCAAGCTGGTGGAATAGGGAGCGCGCGATGAGAGCACTGTTTCATCGGTTGAAGAATTGGCGCGACACCAGCGGCACGTCGGCGATCGAGTTCGGGCTGATCTCGCCCATTCTCATCATGCTGTGTCGTCGCGCTCTACGATCTCAACGACATGTCGTTTCGGACCTCGAACATGCAGACGGCGATCCGGGCCGGGATCCAGTACACGATGAACGGCGGCGAGGACCTGGACCAAGGCCAAGACCATCGTGAACAGGGCGTGGAGCAGGAAGCCGGCCGATGGCGTCGTGGACGCGTCGGCGACCTGCAAGTGCGCGGGCAATACCCAGGCCTGCAACAGCACGTGCGGGCAGACGATGAACAAGTGGATCACGATCACGGCCACCGGCACGATCGGCGGGAATTACTACAGCACCTTCCAGACCAAGACCGAGACGATACGGATCAGATGATGAAACGACGCCACGCCACATCGCGCGTTTTGTCCGCGACGCATCCGGCGCCGCGGCGGTGGAGTTCGCCATCATCTCCGTGGTGTTCATCATGATGATCTTCGGCATCATCTATCTGGGCATCATGCTGCACACCAACGCCACATTGCAGTGGGCGGTGGAGAACAGCGTCCGGTCAGCGGTGATCGCGCGAGAGCACGACGCAGACTCAAATGACGACGAAGGTCAACGGCTTGCTGTCGTCAGATGAACATGCCGAACGCGGACAGCGTCAGCTACGCGGTGGCGGGGACGGCGCCGCCCATCGCCACGCTGACGGCGAACCTCACCCGCACCTACACGATACCGATGCTCGGCAGCTACACGATGAACTACACGGCCACCGCCAAGATGCCGCAACAACCGGCAGCTGATCGGTTTCGCGGTAGCACCGATCAACGCGGCGCGCGTTCGGGGTGTTCCCAGGTCGGGCGCGCCTGCTCGGCTTCAAGAAACAGATCGCACTGGGCGCGCCGCAATCCTTCGCCCGCTCGAGCACCGGTTGCCGCCAACGACATATAGCCGCGCTTCTCCGCGTCGAAGGCCGGCCACAACGGGACGCCGGGACCGTTCGGGTCTCCCGTCTTGGCGAAGTTCGTCCAGTAGAGCTGCATCTGATCGGACAGTGACCGGTCGGCCGCGTCCTCAAGCCCCCAACCGGCAAGCGCAGGCTCGCCGAATGTGTAGGCGAGATCGTCCGCGTGCGTGGAGCTGTTCGGCGTGCGGCCGGGAAGATTGCGGGCGAACTCGAACTGATAGAATGGCTGCCCGGTTTGCCGATGCTGAAGGCCCGTCAGCACGACGCGGCAGCGATGCGCCTGATCGGTTCCATACTGCACGGCGGCGTCGCCATAGAGCGGGTCGGGCGCCTGCGTCGGTCCGTCCACGCGATAGAGGTCGAGCACCGGTTGCGCGAGAGCGCCGTAGTGCGCGCGTATGGTCGCGCGCAACGTCATCGGGCGCGATCGCGCTGAACCCCTCGCGCAGCGTATTGCCGAGCATGAACGGCACGGCGTGCTGCTTCCCTTCCGCGTAGAGCTTCAGCGGCTGGTCTTTCAGCACATGCCCGTCGATGACAATCCGTCTGCATGCCGACTCGCGAGAACCCGCGGCCACGATCGTGGACGCCGGTAGCGCGCGGAGGAACGCGATCTGATCCCGATCAGGTGCGTCGAGCGCTTTGGCCGCGTTCGCGCAGGTCTGCTCCTGCTCTTCGAGCGAGGGATAGATGCGCCGCAAGGGTCCGCTCTGAGCGATGGCGCGGTGGAACAGCCCTTTCGCGAGCGGCGACACGAGCAGCAGGCCGACATCCTCAGCGCCCGCGGATTCGCCGAAAATGGTGATGCTGTCGGGATCGCCGCCGAAGGAAGCGATGTTGTCGCGCACCCAGTTGATCGCCGCGATCTGATCCAGAAGCGCGTAGTTGCCCGAGGCGCGATGCGGACTTTCACGGGTCAATTCGCGATGCGCGAAAAATCCGAAGATCCCGAGCCGGTATTGCGCGGTGACCACGACGACGCCGTGCTTCGCGAGGCTTGCGCCGTAATAGAGCGGGGTGTCGGTTCCGCCGTCGATGTTGCCGCCGCCGTGGAACCAGATCATCACGGGCTTTGGTTTTTGCGACGGCCATTCGGGAGCCCAGATGTTGAGGTAGAGGCAGTCTTCGCTCCCGGCCCCGGACGACTGCACGCAGGTCGCTAGGGAAGCGCGTCGCGTCGAGCGTGCCGGTCCAGGGCTGCGGCGGCTGCGGCTCGCGCCAGCGCAGATCGCCCACCGGCGGCGCTGCGAACGGGATGGCTTTGAAGACGGCTTGGCCCTCAATCGTCGTCCCGCGAACGGAGCCGCCCGTCACGGACGCGATGGGCGATGCCGGCTGTGCGTGGATCGCGGAGGCGAACGAAAGAACGGCCAGCGCGACCGCGCCGAGAGCCTGCGGCCAGTGTTTCATCCTTGCCATGGGCGGGACCTCCGGTTGCGTCGCCGAGAGGGCGAAAGTCTGAACAGTTCCAGCCGGTTCGGCAACCCTTCGGCTTCAGATGTGAACGCGACAGAGGCCGATGTGAGCTGTCGCGGCCCTCGTGTTAGTCTCCGCGCCGACAAGCGAGAAGGAGGAACTCATGAGGGTCGTTCGATCGGTGATGTTCGTTGCCGCGATCGCGGTTGGGGCGGGCCTTGCCACGGTGGCGCCGGCGCAGGATTCGGCCGCGCGCAAGGAGATCAAGCGGGCCGATGTGTCGGGCGCTCCGGGCATGGAGATCATCAGCTCGATCACCGAGCTCAAACCGGGCGACGACTTCCCGCGCCATCTCCATCACGGCGTGGAGGCCGGTTACGTCGTCCAGGGCGGGATGATCCAGAACCCCGGACAGCAGCCCACAATGCTCGCGACGGGCGCCCCGATCTTCAATCTGCGCGACGCGGTGCACGCGGGATACAAGGTCATCGGCCCGGGGAACATCATCCTCTATACGACCCATGTCGTGGATAAGGGCAAGCCGCTCTACGACTGGGTGAAGTAGAAAATCCCGACTTAAGACTTGGTGGAGGAGCGAATGCGCAATCGTCTGGCGTCCGTTGCCGTATGTGCTGTCGTGGTGGTCGCGGGTGTGGTTGGAGGGATCCAGGCAGCACCCGCGCCACAGGGACCCGCGCCGGCGGCTCCGAAGGATACGGCGGCGCTCAGAGCGCAGTACGAGAAGTGGCGGACCGAGTTCAAGACGTGGGGCAAGTGGGCGCCGGTCGGACAGGAGTCCAGGGGCACGACGAGCTTCATCACGCCGGAGAAGGTCGCGAGCGCGCTGAAGCTGGTGCGGAACGGGATCGTGGTCTCACTCGCGCACGCGGTGCCGCAAGCGCCCGCCGCCGACGTCAATCCCAACGGCGTTTTCAAACGCACCACGAACGCCATCACCGACGGCGGCACGACGGACAATTATCAGGTGAACTACCACGGCCAGACGATCGCGCACATCGACACGTGGTGCCACTTCTTCGAGAACGGGCAGATGTATAACGGCGTGCCGGTGAAGGACAACATCACCATCGAGAAGGGCTGCATCAAGGGCAGCATCATGAACTGGAAGGGCGGCATCACGACGCGCGCGGTGCTCTACGACATCGCAGCACTCAGGGGTGTCGAGTATGCCGATCCGACCCAGCCCGTCACACGCGCCGAGCTCGAAGCGTGGGAACAGAAATCGGGCGTGAAGATCGGACCGGGCGACATCCCGCTGCTCTATGTCGGGCGGTGGAAACGGCGCGATGCGCTCGGCCCCTGGGCGGGCCAGGTCGCGGGTTACTATCCCGACACGATTCCATGGATGTATGAGCGGATGCCGTCGTTCCTCGGCCACGACGTCAACATCGACTGGAATCCGCGGCCCGGCTGGGACGGGATGCGCAATCCGATCCATGTGGCGGCGCTCAACTGGATGGGGATCAACATCCTGGAGTGCCTCGATCTCGAGGAGGCGGTCGCAACCGCGCGGCGGCTCGGCCGCTACGAGTTCGCGATCACGTTCGCGCCGCTGCCGGTCGAAGGCGGCACCGGATCGCCGGTCAATCCGCTGGCGATATTTTAGTCTGTCGCGTTTCTTACCCGAACCGCGCGGGTTGCCGGCTCATCAATTGAGGCGCGCAAAGCGGCGGGCATTTCGGCGGAAAACGCTTAGCGCGTCGGCGCGTCTGGGACTGAGCGCGCGGACACCGGCGAGAAGACCGAGCGCGATCAGGGCGGCGAAGCCGGCAAGCCAGAGGCTGAGCAACGCGGCCGTGCCGGCGGCGGCCCAGGTGATCGACACGAGCGCTTCGGAAAAGGTCGCGATCCGCGACGAGGTATGACGGCGGCGGAAATGGCTGCGCTTGGATTGCGAGCGGAACCAGAGCTGTATCGCGGTCGACGATGCGGCCGCAGCGGCACTGCCGAGCACGACGAGAAGCGCCTGGCGCAGTGAAACCAGCGAGAGCGCCGCTGCAAACGGCAGCAGCACGACGCCCACGCTTTGCAAGACCACTTCGATCTTCGCGCGCAGCAGACGCGAGGGTGAAACCGGCGCCGATCCGACAAGATCGGGCGCGTCTTCGCCCGAGATGGTGAGCCAGGCAAGGCCGCCCGCAAGCTGGCCCGCCGTCATGATCAGGACCGGCACGAGGACGATGGATGCGGCGCTGCCCCGTCCCAGATTGTTCCACAACAGCACGGCCGGCGGGATCAGATAGAGCAATTGCATCAGCGATTGCGAGATCAGCCACGGGTCGCGCAGCAGGAGCTTGCGCTCCTTGAGCCTGAGCGCCGTCGATGCCTTCGCAACGCGGAAAGTGGTGGAGATCGACTGACGGCGAGGGGCGGTGGGCGCGCGGCTCGATGCGGTGAGCGCGTAGTCGGCGAAGCGCGGCGCGTAGCGCGCGGTGATCGCGACGAACAGCTACGAGGCCGCCGCCGAGGACGACCATGAGCGAATACAAATCGCCCATGGCCGCGCGCGCCGGATACCACAGCGGGCTATCGATACCGGGCACGTGCGCAAGGACGTCCGTCGAGGTCAGGAACGCGAGACGCGACATTGTTCCGGTCGACAGCATCGCTGCGACCTGCAGACCGATGACGAACATGCCGCCGATCATCGCGGCCGCGATCTGCGCGACGAGGCGCGTGCGCACGGGACCCATCAGCTTGAACAAGAGGATCGTGAACGCCACCGCCAACGCCGTGGTCGCGATCGAGACGGCAATCAGCACGCCATAGGCGCCGAGCCATTGGATGCCGCCGCGCCAGGCGAGCACGTTGATGAACGGCCCGATCACCAGCACAGACATGCCGGCGGACGCCAAGGCCATCGCCGCGATGCGCACGGCAAAAAGCCGCCCCGGCCGCACGGGCGCGGTGAGGATCAGTTCCAGGTCCGAGCGGATGTAGAAGATGCGGGTGACGGTCTCCATCGCTTGCGCCAGCATCGCGGAGGCGGCCAATGCAATGCCCGCCGTCACGATGACGAAGGCCGGCAAGTCCGGGCGGATGGCGCCGTTGATAAACTGAAAGACGAGGTAGGCGACGACGTGGAGGAAGACCAGAAGCGCGACGAAGCCGAGTGCGAGCGTGCGGCGGCGCCCTGCCTTTCCTGCGGTCATCATCTGAAGCGCATCGCGCCACGCGAGCCGGGCCTCGAAGCGGGCAAACCACAGAAGCGAGCCGGGTGTGCCGAGGCTGGCGGAGCGGCTCATTCCACGATCGCCAGGAACATTTCTTCGAGACTTGCGCGTTCCTTGCCGTGACGGTCGCGGAATTCGTCGAGCGTTCCCTCCGCGATCAGGCGACCGCCGGCGATCACGCCGATGCGGTCGGCCATGCGTTCGGCGATTTCGAGAATGTGCGTCGTCATGACGACGCTCCGGCCGGCGCGGACGTTCTCGACGAGCACGTCCTTGACGAGGCGAGCCGAGCCCGCGTCGAGGCCGGTGAGCGGCTCATCGAGGATGATCAGTTTCGGCTGGTGCAGAAGCGCGCCCGCGAGCGCCACTTTCTGACGCATGCCGCGCGAGAACTTCTCGCAGCGTTCATGCGCGTGATCTTTGAGACCCAGCCAGCCGATGAGATCGTGCGCGCGGGCGCCGGCGACCGAAGCTGTCGACGCTCCAGAGGCCCGCCACGAACTCGAGATATTCGAGCGGCGTCAGCTTGTCGTAGATCATCGGCTCGTCCGAGAGCCAACCGACGATCCGTTTCGCCGCGAGCGAGTCGTTGATGGCGTCGATGCCGAAGATGGAGATCGCGCCTTAATCGGGTTTCAGGAGGCCGCTCACCATGCGGAGCGTGGTGGTTTTGCCCGCGCCGTTGGGGCCGAGCAGCATGTAGAACTCGCCGGGGCGGACGCGGAGATCGAGCCCGTCGACCGCGGGCTTTCCGAAGCTCTTTTTCAGGCCGCTGATCTCGAGCGCCGGTACAGGTGGGTTTGCTGTCATGGTGCGGGTGACGGAATGGCTGTACCCACTTTGGCGCGGTTTCGTTGCCAAAGAAATAAGAGAGACAGCGCTCTGGCCTGCCGGGCTAGGAGAAGCCGATCCAGCGGCCGCCCCAGGCGACGCCGAACCACAAGGCGAGCGAGATGAGGGCGGTGAGCTTGGCGAGCTGCGGGCGGCCGACGGCGAGGCCGTTCTGCGTGACCTGGCGGCGGATCGTGAAGGTGAAGATGAGCGCCAGAAACAGGCAGGTCATCTTTATCCAGAAGGCATAGCTGTAATAGGCCTTGGTCGCTTCGGAGAGGAAGATCGGAATGCCCGAGGCGAACATCAGGGCGAGCGCGCCGAGGAACCAGGGTTCGGCATCCGCCGAAAGCCGTGCGACGGGCTGACCGGTGAGGCCGACGCCCAGCAGACGGAGGTCAACGAGCAGAATCGCGCCGCCGATGAGCGCCGAGACCGAGAAGGTGGAAGGCCTCGATCACGGGGAACATCCAGACGGAATTGCGGATCGTCTCGCCGACCGGCGTTACGTAAAGCCACTCGAAGAGAGGCAGCAAATCCATCAGAACTCGGAGTCCATCGGTATGCAGCTGGTGAGGAAATTGATCAGGTCCGACTGCGGCTGCCGATCGCAGTCGAACCAGTTGTAGGCGATCATCCGCCCCAAGAAGACGATGCTGCCCCAAAGGACAAGGGATACGCCGCCGGCAATGCGCGCCGCTTTCGGCGGTATGGGATTGGCGCCCCATGTCGCGACCTGCGGATAGACGCGCGAGTGGAAGAGCCACACGTTCAAGCCGGCGAGCAGCAGGAGGACCATCTTCGTCCGGAAGAAGATGCTCTGATATGTCCTCACCGGTATCGCGTAGAACAGGAGCGTGCCGGTGATGACCATGATGATGAAGCCCGCGACCGTCCAGGGCAGCAATCGGCTGACGACGTCGCCGACCGGCACGCTGCGCATGGTCCAGCCGAGCAGACGCAGATCGAACATCACGATCGAGCCGATGAAGAGCGCGAGCGTCCAGACGTGGATCGATTCGAGGATCGAATAGGCGTATTGCGACTCATGGAGCGCGATGCTCCATGGCGTTTCACCGAGCCATCCGAAGAAGCCCAACATTCGTATCCCCGACGTGCTGTGGCGCGGCTTACTTCGGCGCGGCGCCCTTCAGCTCGTAGGGTGCGCCGATTCCGGACGAGCCCAAGAACAATTTGCGTCCGTCGGCGAACGTCACATCGCGGCCATTGGCGCGGCGCGAGCCGTCTTTCGCGCGGTAGCCGTCGACGACGACCTCGGTGCCGATCTTCAGCGTGTCCCTGGTGAAGCCGCGCCGGAAGAGCACGTTCGGCGTGCCCGCCTCGATCGCCCAGTTCTCCGTCGCGCCGCTCGCGTTCGTCACCGTGATGTGCATCCAGGTGTGGGGATTGACCCACTCCATCCTGGTGATCGTGCCCTTGAAGTTCACCGGCTTGTTCGCGTCGAACTCTGCCGCGAACGCGTGGTGCGCCGACACAGCGGACGCCCATCCGCAAAGCGCGAGACTCATGCTGCAGATGGCAATGCCGATATTCAGTTTCATAGCTTCCTCCTTCGCGCGTTCAGCGCCCGTCCATTCACTTGCTGTACCATTCGTAGAAGCGGTCACCTTCCGGGACCTTGCGGGTGATTTCGACCGACATCATCTCGCCGTCCCAGCGTCTGACCAGTTGTTCCTTGCGCAGGCTTCCGTACATGAACTCCTCCACGAACTCGTTGCAGCGGAATTCGAGGAGCTGCATGTTCGGCTCCGCGCGCCGATAGATCGGCATCGCGATCGTCCAGGGCCGCGTGAAGACGTTCGGGTCTTCGATCGTCACCTCGTACCAGATGACGTCCGGCGACTTCAGCGTGAAGCGCTCCGTGAGCTTCAGCGCCGCGCTGTGGTAGTTGCCCGCGCGGTCGAACCAGGTCCGATCGTTGAAGTTCGTCACGTCGACGACGAGCGTGTCGCCTTCCCAGCGGCCGACCGAGTGACCCATCCAGGTGTCGTCGGGCGGACCTTCGACCTCGTCCATATGGATCGTGCGCGCCGTGTTCGAGAACGAGTACGCGATGTGGATCTTGTTCGTGCTCTGCGTGATCTGGAACGGATGGGGCATGTACATCGCGCGCGGGATGCCCGGCAGGTAGCATTTCACCTCGGGGTCGCGATCGATCCAGTTCTCCGCGTTCTGCTGCTTGATCGCCAAGGCTTCCGGCTTGTACGGAATCTCGCCGTCGCCCTGCACGACGCCGAGCGATCCGGGCACCGCACCGGCAGCACCGAGCGCGAGAACCGGCGCAGCCGGCACGCGCGCGTAGTCGTAGGGATAGATGCCCTGCTGCGTGACGGCGGCGGGACGCGCCGCGTGCGGCTGCAGGTCCCAGTTGGCTTCGTTGTTCGCCTGCCAGATGCCGCTGAAATTGGGCTTGCCGTCGACGGTGGCGGCCGGGCCTGAGGCGGCCTGCGCCTGAGTGGGCGTGCGCATGACCGAGTGCCGTGATGCCGGCACCGGCGGCGGCCGCGATAACCGCGGCTGCAATTATGGAAGGGAGGAAGCGATCGGCCATGGTGGTTTCCTCCTATTGCAGCGGGTCGTCTTCGACACCGACGAAGTCGGTGGCGATGTCGCGCGTCGCGGGATCGGGTCCTTTGCCTTGCGCGAACGCGCGCTCGTCCGTGCGCACGCCGCGCATCAGACCCGGAAGACCGTAGTTCCCTTCGTGGCAGCGCGGCTCGTAATAGATCCGGTTTTCCTTGCCGTTCTGCAGCGTGAACTCCTGCTTGACGGTCCAGGGCTGCGTCCACACGGTCGGGTCTTCGATCGTGACCTGGTATTCGAGCGAGCCGGGTCCGGTGCGCGTCCAGCGCTCGACCAGATGCAGGTTCTCGCGCGCGCCCTGATAGTCGGTCTTCGGGCTGAAGTTGGTCACGTCGATGACGAGCGTGTTGCCCTCCCAGCGGCCGCGCGAGTTGCCGTACCACTGGCGGATGCCGGCGGGGAGATGCGGCCTGCCATCCATGACGATGTTGCGCTGCCAGCCCTGACCCTGGCCGACGTCGTAGAACATCGAGATGCCGTCCGGCGTCTGCACGATCCGGCGGAAGCTGCCGGCATTCGCGCCAAACTCCGGCAGACCGAGCGTGAGACAACGATCCGGCAATGAGCCGTCCTCCGGACGGTCGTAGCGATTCATGCGCTGCGTGTTGTAGCGCGGCGGCAGCTCCGCGCGCCGCGGCGACGGCTTCGGGTCGTACTTGCCGCCTCTGCAGGCGATCGACTCGTTCTTGCACGTCTCCGTCGATTGCAGGAGCGCCAGACGGAACTCGCGATCGGCGGCCATGGTCTTTTGCGCCTCCGGCGTCATCGGCGGAATGCGGCCGTTGGGCGGGTCAACGATCATCGACGTGCGCGCGCCGGTGCGTTTGACGGACACGAACTCCGCGTTGTACGCGCCGGCGACGTCGAGCTCGGTGCCGCGCTCCACACGCTTGTCGCGCCCCTGGAGCTCCGATCGCGCCTTGTCCAGCTCGGCGCGCTGTTCCTCGGTGAAGAACTCCTGGTTCGCAAACCGCGGCGCGCGCTGGAGCGGCGTGCTGGTTTCATCGGTCCAGATGCCCTGGAGATCGGGATCGCCCCAGGGCGTCTCCATCACAGAAACCTGCTCGGGCGCTTGCGCGGATGTGTCGCCAAGCGACACCCAGATCACCGCGCTCGCAGCGGCCGCGCCAACGGCGACCGTTGTCATCAGATTCGAGAAACGGCGCATGACGGTTTCCTCCCTGCCCTCGCGAGCCGCGCTACTCCAACGGATCTTCTTCGGCAAATCCGCTGGCATTGTCCATTGTTGCCGGATGGGGCCCTTTGCCCTCTGCAAACGCGCGATCTTCGAGTCGTCCCATCCGAATGATCGTTGGGTGACCGACATTTCCTTCGATGCAACGCGGCTCGTAGTAGATCCGGTTTTCCTTGTCGCTCTGCCTGGTGAACTCCTGCTTGACGGTCCAGGGCTTCGTCCACACCGTCGGGTCTTCGATCGTGACTTCGTATTCGAGCGTGTTCGGACCGGTGCGCGTCCAGCGTTCGACGAGATGCAGATTCTCGCGCGAGCCTCGGTAATCCACCTTCGGGGTGAAATTCGTCACGTCGACGACGAGCGTGTTGCCTTCCCAGCGGCCGCGCGAGTCGCCGTACCACTGGCGGATATTCGCGGGCAGATGCGGGCTTCCGTTCATGACGATGTTGCGCTGCCAGCCCTGACCCTGGCCTACGTCGTAGACGATCGAGATGCCGCCGGGCGTCTGCACGATGCGGCGGAAGCTGACGGCGCCGAACTCGGGCAAGCCACCGGTCAGGCAGCGATCCGCGAGTGCACCATCTTCGGGCCCGTCGTGGCGGTTCATGCGCGCGGTGTTGTAGCGGGGCGACGGCTCCGCGCGCCGCGGCGAGGGCTTCGGGTCGTACTTGCCGCCGAGGCAGCCTTCCGCCTGCAGCTTGCAGGTTTCGGTGGCCTGCATCAGCGCCTGGCGAAAAGCCCGATCCTCGGCGGTGACCTTCTGACCCTCCGGAGTCATGGGCGGAATCCGGCCATCGGGCGGATCGACCACCATCGAGGTGCGCCTGCCGGTACGCTTCACGGAGTTGAATTCGGCGTTGTAGGCGCCCGCGACGTCCAGCTCTGAGCCCTTTTCACCGCGCTTGTCGCGGCCGAGGAGCCCTGCGCGCTCGTTGTCCAGGGCGGTGCGCTGTTCCTCGGTGAAGAACTCCTGGTTCGCGAACCTCGCCGGGCGCTGGAAGGGCGTGCTGGTTTCGTCGGTCCAGATGCCTTGGAGGTCGGGGTCGCCCCACGGCGTCTTGAGCGCTGCGGCCTGATCCTGGGCCGTGGTGTCAGTCGATTGCAAAGCGACGAGCGCCAGCGCGACCGCGGCCGGAGCCCCCATCGACATCAGAAGCCGAATGCGCATGCGATTCCTCCAGCTGCATAGCGTCAGACACAGAGGACCAATTCCGCACAAACACGTAACGCCAACCGGCGATTATCATCGGGGAGGCCGACGCGACGCAACGGCCCTGGGGACCGTTCAAGCCTGCGGCACGCCTCAAATACCGCCGTACCAGGGGCCGCGGCGGGCCGGATCGTTCGCCGCCTCCATGTCGTCGATGACGGTGATTCGGTAGAGGTACTTGGTGTTCTTGTAGCCGAGCTGGCGGGCGAGGCGGAGCCGGACCGGGGCGCCATGTCCGGCCGGAAGGTTCTCCCCGTTCATGCCATAGGCGAGCATCGTCTGCGGATGAAGCGCCTCCGCCATGTCGATGCTGCTCCACAACACGCGCGACACGACGGTGTTCGAGTTCTCGAACGGGGTGAAGACGACATAGCGCGCCTCCGGGCGGATTCCCGCGAGCTCGAGCACCTGCGACAGCCGCACGCCGGTCCATTCGGCGATGTAGGACCAGCCTTCCTCGCACGCGTGGAGCGTGATGCGGGTTTCGGCGGGCAACGCCCGGCAGCTCCGGGAGCGAAAACGACATCGGCCGCGCCACGAGGCCGTCGACGGTGAGCTGCCAGCCGTTAAAGCCGCTGGCGAGCCAATCGCGATACATGTCGGTTTCGGGCGGAATCCCGTTCACCGGATGGACGGCAGAGATGTCGCTGCGCGTGAAATTCGCGCGCAAGCGCCTGACTCGACGTGAGCAGCCGCTGCGAGGCGTAGGTCAGGGTCTTTCCAACGCCCAGGATGCCGGTGTGATCGGGCGGGATCAGACCGTAGCGGCCGGCGAAATGAACCGCTGCGCCAACGGCCGATACGCTGGCGACCGTTGCGGCGCTGCCGACGACGAGCTTGCGCCGGGTGAGGAGGCTGCTCATCGGCGCGTTCCTCCCTTTCGGGTATGCGTCCGGTGATCATCGCGAGCACATGGCTCTTGAAGCCGACGAGGAAGACCATGGCGATGTGGACGATGAGAAAGAGCACCAGCAGGCTCGAAAAGACGAAATGCAGCGTGCGCGCCGACTGGTGGCCGCCCAGCATTGTCACCATGAACGGATAGACCGACATCAGCGCGGGCGACATCGCGAGCCCGGTCCAGACGATGGCCGGAAACAGCAGGAAAATCACCGCGAGATAGGTCAGCCGCTGCACGACGTTGTACGTCCAGGCTTCGTCCGCGGCGGTTCTCTTCCAGCGCAGGTGATCGGAGATCGTGGCGACGATGCGCTGCCAGGTCAGCTCCGCCTTCGCAGGCAGCAACTCTTTGCGGAAGTGCTGCGTGACGAGACCGGCAACGACATAGGCCAATCCCGCAAAAAGCAGGATCCATGCGAACAGGAAATGGATCGGACGTTGCCACACCGAAGGGCCGATGATGAACGGTATCGGCAGATCGATCAGCGACGGCGCCCCAACCGCGCCGGTTTCGCCCCAGTAGAGGCGCGGATGCGAGATCAGAATGCCGACGCCGCTGTAGATGAGACCGCCGACGCCCAAGACAATGAGCCAGTGCGTGATGCGGACGACCGCGCTGTGACGGAGCGCGGTGCGTTCATTGAGCGATGCTCGTTGCGGTTCGTAGTTCATCGGTCACTCCGGCAAGCGCGAGGGCGATGAGTTCCGCGGGCTGCATCGGCGCGCCGACGGTGAAGGCGATGTATTGCTTGCCGCCCGCCATGTAGGTCATCGGCATGCTGCCCATCTGGCCGGGAATCTGGAGCTCGCCGAGGATCGCGCCCGTCTTCTTGTCGTAGGCGCGGATGACCGGCTCGCCGCCCCAGCCTTCACCGGCGATCAGCAGCGTCTTGGTGACGAGAAGGGTCGCGTGCAGGCCGATGCCGCCGGTGTTCGGCAGATTGATGCCGGCGAGCGCCGGATGCTGCGCGACGCGCTGCGGCGTCGTGCCGAGCGGCACCATCCAGGCGTAGTCGCCGGTGTTGAGATCGAGCGCCGTGATGCGGCTATAGGGCGGCTTCAGGATCGGCAGCCCTTGGACCGCGAGATTGGCGCCCGGACCGCGCGAGTAGCGCAGATCCGATTTCGCATCGTTGCGCACGGTGACGACGCCCGGGCCCGTCTTCGTCGGGATGTAGAAGTAACTCGTCTCGGGATCGAAGCCGCCGCTCTGCCAGAGCGAGCCGCCGGTGCCGGCCGGATTGTACCACGTGCCTTTGGTGCCGTTGTCCTTGATCTCGGACGGCGGCGTGAACAACGGACCGAGGCGATATTGCTTGGCGATCGCGATGGCTTCGGCGCGAAGCGCGGGCGTGAAGTCGATCAGATCGTTCTCGTTGTAGCCCTGATAGTCGAAGGGCGCGGGCTTGGTCGGATGCGGCTGAGTGGGCCACGCGCGCTCGCCGGGAACATCGCTTGCGGGCACGGCGCGCTCTTCGATCGGCCAGATCGGCTGACCCGTCACGCGGTCGAGCACATAGGCGTAGCCCTGCTTGGTGAGCTGCACGAGCGCTTTCACGGGACGGCCGTTGACCGTCATGTTCACCAGCGCCGGAGCGGACGAGAGGTCGTAGTTCCAGATGTCGTGGTGCGTGATCTGGTAGTGCCAGATGCGCCTGCCGGTCTCGAGATCGACGGCGACAACCGAATTGGCGAACAGATTGCTGCCGAGGCGATGACCGCCATAGTAGTCGTCGGTCGGCGTTTCGATGGGCAGATACGCGTAGCCGAGCTCCGGATCGACCGAGATCGGCGCCCACACGCCGGTGTTGCCGGTGTAGGTGTTGGCGTTCTGCTCCCAGGTCTCGGCGCCGGGCTCGCCGTTCTTCGGCACGGTGTGGAACGCCCATTTCTGCTTTCCGGTGCGCGCGTCGAACGCCATCACGTAACCGGGCGTGTTGCGCATCGAGCTCGGCACGAAGCCTTCTTCGAGCGCGGGCGGAACGATGACCGTGTCGCGATAGACCATCGGCGGCGAGCTGTTGCCGATGCGGCTGACATGATCGAAGTCGACGTTGAGCTCCTTCATCAGGTCGACCGCGCCGTTGACGCCGAAGGTTTGGACGGGCGTGCCGGTCTTCGCGTTCAGAGCGACGAGATAGAAGCCGGTGGTGATGACGAAGATGCGTTCCTCGCGTCCGTCGGTCCAATAGCCGACGCCGCGGCCGGCGTTGCGTCGCGGCGCCTTGCGGTCGCGGCCGTTCTCGTCGATCCCGTTCCACAGCCACAATTGCTTGCCGGTCGCGGCATCGAGCGCGGCGACGACGCGCTGACCGCCGGCGAACTCATAGAGGACGCCGTTCGCCATGACCGGCGTCGCTTCGCTCTTGAATTGCGCAAGCACGGGATCGCCGTTGCCCTGCGCGGTGCCGCCGAGCGAGGACGGCGCGGGACCGATGGCGGGCTTCCAGCGCCAGGCGATCTTCAGGGTCTTGAAATTGTCCTTGGTGATCTGATCGAGCGGCGAATAGCGCGTGCTGAGCGGATCGGCGTTCAGATAGCGCCACTCGCCGGGCTTGGCGGTGACCGAGAGCGGCGCGTTCGCTGCTTCGCCCGGCGCCGTCAAAGTCCACGCGCGCGACTGCGGCCGAGACCGCCACCAGGAGTCCGAGAACCGCGAACCGTGTCCGTGCCATGGCGCGACCGTCAGAAATCGGGAGCTGAGGCGGTGGGAATGCGCTCCTGGAAGAAGTAGCCGTTGTTCTCGGCGCAGATGGCCTCCTGCCAGTTCGCCGGCATGCGCTCATAACGCTGCATCACCGAGAAGGGCTGGTTGAAGGCTTCGGAATCCTCGATCCGGATCTGCACTTCGAGCGTCTTGCCGCCGTCGACCATCCGCCAGCGTTCGGTGACGTGGAGCTTGTCGGAGTGCGGCGTGCGGTAGGCGTCGAGAACGGTCTTGTTGTTGAGGCCGATCGTGTCGATGACGAGCGTATCGCCTTCGTAGCGGCCGACCAATTCTCCGTAGAAGGACGATTTCGGATTGGTCGTGTGCGCGACATTGAGATGGATGCGGCGCACCTCGGCGTTGCCCTGATAGAGCATCCACACCTGCGTCGGCGTCTGGATGAAGTGGATCGGCTGGGCGGGGAAGATCATGAACCCGGGAACGCCGCCCGGCGCACAGGACGAGCGCGCGGTGTAGGCGTATTTCCCGGCGAGGACCTCGTCGTTGTCCTTCTTCATCGCCGCCGCGACCCAGGGCTTCAGATTGGGATTGCTGACATCGCCGATGCGATAGGTCGGCTGTTCGCTCGTGTTGTTGGGCACGTAGCGGTGGCGCGGGTCCTGGCGCACGGGCGCCGGCGTCGAGCCGGGGATTTCGATAAAGCTGCCGCCGCCGAGCCACGCGGCCCCGCCCATGAAATTCGGCGGCGCGTTTTGGGCGGTGGCGTCCGAACCGAGCGACGCCAGCATGCAGAGGCTGATCGCGCTGCCTAAAAGAAACCGCTCCCTCGCTGCGAATACGGACATGGTCTCCTCCAAAACGACGGCCGCTTGCAACTTGGGAGCGTAGCACCGATCCGAGGGGCCGGGAATTCGGCCCCTCGGATCGGCTGGTCGAGCCGGGAATTCGCCTCAGCGGGCGATGGCGGTGGCGTATATGCCCAGATAGGCCGTCAGGCGCCCGGCGATCAGAACGGCGGCCCAGACCAAAGCGGTCATGACGATGAACTTCATGCCGCGCGCCGAGATCGCGCCCGACGATGCCCAGTCGGCGCTTCCTGCTTCAGCGCCTTCTGGAAGTACAGTCGTTGCGAGCAATGCCGCCCACGATCAGAGCGAGCAGTTGCACACCGAACACGCCGGCCTCGAGATAGCGCAGAGGTTTGGTCAGCCACAGCAGGAAGCCGCTGCACGCCTGAAGCACGACGCACACCCAGATGTAAGGGAAGAAGGCTCATCAACGCGGGCGGCGGGATTGTCTGAAGCAATCCGAACGACCGCAGGACGATGATGAACTGAGAAGCCAACGATCGTTGCCGATCCGAACGCGTGGATCGTCAGCGCGAGCGGCCAACCCCACGACTTCTTGACCCACAAAGCGAGAGATGTCGATTCCAACCAGTCGAACATGATCCGATCCTCCATCGTCGGGACTGTTGTGTTTTCCCTTCGACGAAAAAGGCTCGGCGCCCCCTACATCTCTATTACGCGCGGGCGATATGCATCCCCACGCGCGTGCGGAGAACATTCGTGGTTAACAGCAGGAGAAGATGTTGGGGTCGTGCGCGGTGGGCGTGCCGAAGAGCCAGCCGACGTCGTCGTAGCGCACGTCGAGCATCGGCTTGAGGAGACGGAACTGGTGGCGGCTGTCGTCGGCGGTCCAGAAGGCGACGACGGTTTCGAGCGGCGGACATCCCGGCACGCGGCATGCGACTTCGGAGACGAGGACCGCGGCGGTGTCCTCGAGCTTGAAGCGATGCGACGCGTCCACGTCCTGGATTGAACGATGGCGTCGAGCTGCGCGGGATCGGGCGGAGCGGTCAGCATGGCTTGGCTTTGAGGGCCAGCGCATCGGCGATGATCGTCCGATGGTCGAACGCGAGCTGCTCCTGCTGCCAGTTCGCGACAAAGCGCGCATCCGCGGCGTCGTCTCCGGCGCGAACGTCGTATGAGCTTGCCTGCACGAGATAGACGATGCTCACGACATGACGTCTCGGATCGCGGCCCGGATTCGAGTAGACGCCGATCAGAAGCGGAGACGAGCCCTCGAGGCCGGTCTCTTCCTTGAGCTCGCGCAGTGCTGCGGCCTCGGTCGTTTCGCCGATCTCGACGAAGCCGCCCGGCAACGCGAACTGTCCTTGAAAGGGAGGAAATTTGCGGCGGATCAGAAGAACGCGCGCCGGTCTCGTCAAAGACGACCGCGTCGGCCGCGAGCCAAGGCGTTTCCGGTTTCATGGCACGCCGAGCCTAGTCAAACTCTTGCGCGTTCTCACGCGACGGCGCCGACGGAACGCTTACCGCGTGTCGGCGAGGACGCGTGTCGCGGGCGCGGCGAAGCGGACCTCGTCGGTGCGCGGCACGGCGAGGGCGGCGGGAACGAGGGCCACCATCATCAGGATCGCCGCGCCGGCGGCGGCGTAGTGGCGGTGGTTGAGCAGGGTCACGACCGAACCGAAGGTGAGGACGGCGCCAAGCACGATGCCCCAGCCGCGAAGGTCGGGGTCGATGAGCATGGCCGCCGCTACGATGTCGAGCACGCCGGTGACGATGCGCACAGCCTGGGAGTAGTCCCAGCGGGCGTAAGCGTTGCGCAGAAAGCGCGGGCCTAAGAGCTGCACCACGCCGATGACGGCGAAGATGCAGCAAGCAACAGACACGCGATGGCCGGTAGACCGTTCATTCCCTCACTCCCCGTCGACGCACGCGGTTCACGCCACTGACCGGGCGAAACCCGGCGCATGCGTTTAACCACGGCGGCGGAGGTAAAAGCCTGAAAGGCGGGCGAAACTCTGCCGAAACTGCGGCTAAATCCTGGCAGCCTCAGACGCTTTCGGGGAATGTCCAGGCAAAGCCTGGACGCAAATCCTGTGACAAACAAAAGCGCGACCCGATGAGAGATCGGATCGCGCTTTGGAACTTCTAGGTTCGCCTCGAGCGGCTTAGGAGACGTGGTAGAGCTGGCCGAGATAGGCGGTCAGACGGCCCATCACGAGGACTCCAGCCCACGCGAACGCGGTCAGAGCCACGAACTGCAGACCGCGCTTCGAGATGACGCCGGTCGAATCCCAGCCACCGGCTTCCGCCCTGATGGTCTTCTGGAACTGCATCGTCATGAAGAAGCCCAGGATGACGAAGAGCATCTTCAGGTCGAACAGGCCGTCCGAGAGATAGCGGCCGGGCTTGGTCAGCCACAAGAGGATGCCGCTGCCGGCCTGGAGCGCAAGGCAGACCCAAATGAAGGGGATCAGCTTCTGCAGCGCGCTTGGCGGGATTGTCCGGAACAGCCCGATGAGCCGCAACGCCATGATGAAGCTGAAGCCCACCATGAGCGCCGAACCGAAGGCGTGAATCGTCAGCGCCAAGGGCCAGCCCCAGGATTCCTTGACCCAGATCGCGACGAGACGTAGCTTCCAGCCATTCAAACATGGTGCGACCCTTTCCTCGTCAGCGGTTGGTCTTGTCCACTTCCTTGTTGAGGCAAGACATGACGAAATAAATTGTTCCCAAAGCAAGCCCAGACAGGACAAGCGTCGTGACAATGATAACAACTGATGTTGAGTCCATTGGGCTCTCCTCCCGTCAAACGTAGGGAATGAGGCGGCCGCCTGCGATCACGCCCGCCCAGGCGAGCAGCGTGATAGCGGCAACCCATTTCGCGGCCATCGGCGCTTCTTCTCCGGCCTTGGTGTTCCAAAGCTTGTCGGACAGCGAGAAGTAGAGCACCGCGCAGCCACCGATCACGATAAAGGCCATCTTCGGCGGGAAGGCACCGGAGTTGACGTAGCGGAACGTGTCGGCGAGCAGCATCAGCATGCCGGTGAAGACGTTCATCACCACGCCCATCACCCCGAGCGGGAGAAGGCGGTGGATGGCGGAGAACGGCATCGACTTCCAGATGCCGAAGACGCGCAGCGCGACGGCCATGACCGTGCCGAAGATCAGGCAGTAGCCGAAGAAGTGGAGGGTCTGCCAGGGCACGAACCACTGCACGTCGTTGATCAGCAGCTCGATCTGCGGGGACAGGTACGCGGCCGCGGACGCGTCCGGGGGCAGAGGCTCGGTGCGGATCTCCGGATGGTTGATCTGCCCGCCGCGATGGCCGGTTTCGGCGATCAAGGCGAGCGTGATCAGCGCAAAGGCCAAGATCGCGTAGATCGAGCGCGACGAGAAGCGGTTGAGATAGCGGTAGCGCCAGAGCTCCATCCACGCGGCGACGCCGGTCGCCGCGAGAGCGAACAGAGTCCAGAGCGCCAAGTCGCGGTGCGCGTTGATCGCGGCCTGGGAGATGCCCTCCGTCGGCGGATCGGTCAGCGACCACATCGACGACGCGCCCGTGACGTAGGTCGGGACGCCGAGGATGCCGCAGATCGTGAACACCACGAGGCTCGTCCGCTTCATCACATCGTTGTCGGTGACAATGGCGTAGATGAAGAAGAAGAGACCGATCACCAGCCCGATCGACGGGAAGTGGTTCAGGATGATGTGGAAATGGGACCACGCCGACGGCGTGCCCTGGCCTTCCGGAACGTCGCTGCCCGACGGCAAGCCGCTCACGGCGGTCGGGGCCGGGGTCAGGCCGAGCTCCTGGTGGTTGATCTCCCAGCCGGTTTCGCCGGCGACGACCATCAGCAACAGCGTGAGCAGCGACAGACCCAGAACCAGGTGGATCGCATTGGCGGAAAACCGTCCGGAACTGTTGGATCGCATCCACTCGTAACCGGCGGCAATTGCGGCCAGGATGAGGATGATGAGCGCGTAGAGCGACCAGTTGTAGTGAGCGTTGATCAGGTCCTCGGTCACGCCCGCGCGCGCGGAGACCGCCATGATCGAAGCCATGCCGCTGATGTAGGTCGGGATCGACAAGATGCCCAAACCGACGATCACCAAGAGGCAAATGCGCTTCAAGCCGTCATTGTTCGTGACGATTGCGGTCGCGTAGAAGCCCAGCACAAACAGCAGCCCGACCAACGGAAAGAGGCCGATGAGGATGTGCAGATGCGACCAGGATTCTGGGATTACATGCATGAATACCCCCCTCCACGGAGCCCGTCCGCTCCGGCACGCTGTGGCTGATCTGTGTAGAGTACCCTACCCCGATCAAGTTCTCTCCAGCATCTCATGGCAAATATCAACTCGTTTCTAGCCCGTCAACCAGATAAGCCCAGACACTGTGCTGTAAAAAAAACACTCGCGACCAAACGCCACCGATGAGTCGCGGACGGACTTTTCGCGATCATCCGTGCAAGGACATGGCGCACATGCGAGGGGGAATTCGCCGCAAGAAATCGTGCGAGCCGCGAGGCCTGCGCGGCGTGTGCCGGAAGGACTGTTCAGTAGTCCGCGCAATCGCTCACCGCCGGTTCGTCCCCCAGCGGATAAAGCGACAAGACCCCTTTCGGCGGCCGGCCGTTGACCAGCATCTGCTGTTCGTCGGCGAGCAGGCCGCCCGCGCTTCGATCCTTACGCGGATGTATGCCTACGGAAATCTTGTCGCCGGGTTTGAGCAAGGCGCCGCTCCAGCCGCCGCGGGCCAGGACGGACGGCGAGCTGCCCTCGACCGACCAGGTAACGGGGTTGCTGCGGGCGCCTTGCGAGACGACGCTGATCGTCACGTGGGGCGCCATCCAGATATACTGCTTGACGGTCCCCGACAGGGTTACCGTGCGGTGGCGGTCGTACATGGAGAAAGAATGGTGCGCGGAAGCGCCGTTTGCCGCCACGATCGCAGCGCCCAGGGCGAGCACGAACAAACGGACCTTCATCACGTTAACTCCGCAAGGAGGGTGCGCGAGCGCGCATCTCCCACTCATGATACGCTGGACCGGCTTTTGCCCCTCACTGGCGGGGTCCGCCCGCCCGGTTGAGGGAGCGGCCCCGTTCGAGCGTATATTAGTCGGAAAAGTGTGCTTTTTGGAGCGTGAACCGGATGACCCACAACGTTGACGAAATGCTGGGGCGGCTCAAGGCGTTGCCGCGGGACCATGACCTGGACCGGCTGGAATCGGCGGTGTTCGCGAGGATCGAGGCCAGACAGGACGCGTTTGCGGGCAAGACGCTTGCAGGTACAACTGGCAGTGACCTGCGGCGCGCTGCTGCTGGGCCTGGCCGTTGCCCAATTCGCAAGCATCGAAACGATGGCCATGCCGCTCCATAGCGAAACGATCGTGCTGTCCGACGACAGCTCGTTTGCGCCGTCCGTGCTGCTCGAGGGCGGCACATGAGCGCGTTCTGGCGCAACCTCGCGATCACTGTGGTCGTCGCGATGGCCGCGGGCTGGGCCGGAGGGGCGCTTGGCGTTCGAACGCTCGCGCCTGTGGAGGAGATGCTGCCGCTGCGCCAGTCGGTGTCGGCCATCGTGCGCGGCGACCTGAAGCTCAGCGATGAGCAGATGCGCGACATCCAGAACATCGAGAACCGTTACTACGACCGCCGCATCCAGCTGCGCACGCATGTCGCGGAAGCGAACCGCGAGCTTGCGGATGCGCTGATGAACGACATGGCGTTCGGCCGCGAAGCGCAGCAGGCGAGCCAGCATGTCGAACGGGGGCTCGGCGATCTGCAGCGCGCGACCGTCGTCTACGTGCTCGAAGTGCGCGACGTGCTCACGCCCGAGCAGCAGGTGATCTACGACCGCAAGGTGCGTGAAGTCTTGACGGCGTCCACAACGGTTTCGACGACACCGTGAGAGCCCCGCTCGACATCACCGATGCCGAGCTTGCCGTGGCGGCACGCCAGGGCGATCAGGATGCGTTCGCGCATATCATGCGCCGGCACAAAGGCTGGCTCTATCAGTTCATCCGCCGCTACGTCGCCGACAAGGACGACGCCTATGACGTGCTCCAGGAGAGTTTCGTCTCGGCCTGGGGGGCGTTGTCGCGTTTCGATCCCGAGCGTCCGCTCGAAGCGTGGCTGAGGCGGATCGCGCTCAACAAGTGCCGCGACCGGGCGCGCAGAAGCGCGGTCAGGCGCGCGGCGTTGTCGGTGCTCGGCTGGCTGGGCGCGCAGACCGAACAAACGCCGACGGCCGAGAACACGGCCGCGGCCGATCAGGCGCTGAAGCGGCTGGACGCGGCGATCGGCAATCTGCCGCTGGCGCTCAAGGAGCCGCTGGTGCTGACCATGCTCGAGGGCATGTCGCACAAGGATGCGGGCGAGATGCTCGGCATCAACGCAAAGGCGGTCGAGACGCGCGTGTACCGGGCCAAGAAGCAGCTCGCCACCGTGCTCGATCCTTCCGATTTGTCCGATTTGATGAGTAAGGGCGAATAGCGAGTAGGAGTAGCGAGTAGACGTCTCGCTACTCGCCGTTCGCTATCCCTACTCCCTGTTCGCGATCTGCGTCGGGCCGAGGAACGGGGCGATCGTCGCGACCGCACCGGGCATGGCGAAGAAGTCCTGCGGCGCACCCGTCACGACGGCCAACCGCGAGGCGGTCTGCGGCTCGAAATGGTCGTGCTTGCCGGCGGGCGAGAAGTCCAAGGTTGCGGCGGTGACTTGCGCGGCGATTGCGCCTGCCATCGCGACGATAATCTGCTTGAACATCTCCGCCTCCTCGTATCGGCCGGTCCTGCGGTCGCGGCTGGCCCTGACTCTGCCTATGACGAATGAGGCGTCGCAAGATCGACAGCGGGGGCTATTTTTTGGCCATAAACGAGAACAGGAGGGGCAAATGTTGAAATGGTACCATTTCATAATGTTGTTCTTCGGCGGTGCGTTCGTGGCCAATTTCTTTCCTCACTTCGTCGAGGGCGTAACCGGCGACATGTTTCCGACACCGTTCGCCGATCCCCCGGGCAAGGGATGTCGTCGGCGACCGTGAATGTCCTGTGGGCGCTGTTCAATCTCGCGGTGGGCTACTTCCTGCTCCAGGGCGGCAAGCTCTCGTTGCCGAATCGGTTGACGGTCCTGGTGGCGTTCATCGGGTTTGCAGCGATGGCGATCAATCTCAGCGTGGTCTTTGCCGGGGTGGCGTAAACCTTAGGATTTGAAAGCAAGAGGCGGAGTGCGGGTCAGCGACGGTTCCTATATGAGCGTCAAGACCAAGAGGAACCGTGTGATGGACGCAGTGATGAGCAAGACAATGCGGACCGCCCCCGCCGATCAGGACGCGCGCTGGAGGGCCGTGGTGGCGCGCGATGCGAGCGCCGATGGGACATTCGTAATCTCCGTGCGCTCGACCGGCGTCTACTGCCGGCCGTCCTGTCCGGCGCGGCAGGCCAAGCCCGAGAATGTGCAATTTCACGCGACATGCGAGGAGGCCGAGCGCGCGGGATTCCGTGCCTGCAAGCGCTGCAAGCCGAACGATCTGGGCGCTCGCCGAGCGGCAAGCGGCCAAGGTGGCCGAGATCTGCCGGTTCATCGAAACGGCCGATCATGTGCCTTCGCTCGACGAGCTGGCGAAGCGCGCGGGCATGAGCGCGTATCACTTCCACCGCGTGTTCAAGGCGGTGACCGGCGTGACGCCGGCGGCCTATGCGCGGGGCGAGCGCGCGAAACGCGATGCGCGAGGGCTTGGCCGGCGAGCAATCCGTGACCGCGGCGATCTACGGCGCCGGTTTCAACTCCAACAGCCGGTTCTACGAGAAATCCGACGACGTTCTGGGCATGAAGCCGTCCGAGTATCGCGCGGGCGGCGCCAACACTGCGATCCATTTCTCGGTCGGCGAATGTTCGCTGGGATCGATCCTGGTCGCGCGAAGCGCGCGCGGCGTGTGCGCGATCATGTTGGGGGATGAACCCGAAGCGCTGCTGCACGAGCTCGAGGACCGGTTCCCGAAGGCCCGGCTGATCGGCGGCGATGAGGATTTCGAGAGGCTCGTCGCAAAGGTCGTGGGATTCGTCGAGGAGCCCAAGAAGGGCCTCGACCTGCCGCTCGACGTGCGCGGCACGGCGTTCCAGCAGCGGGTGTGGCGCGCGCTGCAACAGATCCCGGTGGGCAAGACCGTGAGCTATGCGGATCTGGCGAAACGGATCGGCGCGCCGAAGGCGGTGCGCGCGGTGGCGAATGCGTGCGGGGCCAATCCGATCGCGGTCGCGATCCCCTGTCACCGGGTGGTGCACAAGGACGGCACGGCTGTCGGGCTATCGCTGGGGCGTCGAACGCAAGCGCGCACTGCTCAAGCGAGAGAAGGCGGCGTGAACGTCGAGGCGAAGATCGGTGCGGCGGATGCGGACGCGCGGCTGGCGCAGATCGACTGGACGCGCGTTGCCGGCGAGCTGAACGGCGCGGGCGCTGCGATGGTGGAGCGGCTGCTGACGGCGAAGGAGTGCCGCGAGATCGCGGCGCTCTACGACGACGACAGCCGGTTCCGCAGCCGCATCGTGATGGCGCGGCACGGATTTCGGACAGGGCGAGTACAAGTACTTCTCCTATCCGCTTCCGCCGTTGGTCGAGAGCTTGCGGACCGCGCTCTATCCGCATCTCGCGCCGATCGCCAATGCGTGGAACGAGCGCATGGGCATCGAGACGCGCTATCCCGCGAAGCACCGCGAGTTTCTCGCGCTGTGCCACAGCACGGTCAGACGCGCCCCACGCCGCTGCTGCTGCGCTACGAGGCGGGCGACTACAATTGCCTGCATCAGGATCTGTATGGCGAGCTCGCGTTCCCGCTGCAGACGGCGATCCTGCTGTCGGAGCCGGGAAAGGATTTCACCGGCGGCGAGTTCGTGCTGACCGAGCAGCGGCCGCGCATGCAGAGCCGCGCCGAGGTGGTGCCGCTCAGGCAGGGCGACGCGGTGGTGTTCGCGGTGCATCACCGGCCGGTCAAAGGGACGCGCGGCACGTATCGCGTGAACCATGCGCCACGGCGTGAGCCGGCTGCGTTCCGGCCACCGCTTGACGCTGGGCGTCATCTTCCACGACGCGAAATAGCGATTTGCTTTTTCGGCCAGACCGGCCAAAACGTAGCCATGTCCAAGGCGCAGCGGTTCACGAGCTGGACCATCATCGATAGCGGGTTGGGGAAGTTCTCGACCGGTTTCAACTATTGGGAGACGAAGGCGCTCGTTCAGGAATTGGTGCGGCGCGGCGAGGCCGTGCGTATCCTGAGCCACCGCAATGCGCCGCCCATCGAGGCGTTCGCGGACGCCGAAATCGTTCCGACGTTCTCGCTATCGACATATGACAAGGTGTCGACCGATCCCCAATGGTCGACGATGGAGAACTTCGTCATACACAATCGGGTGTTCCACGAGAATCTGGCGCGCGCTCGACCCTGCTGTGTTCCGCGGCGCACTGGCGTGGTTTCCGATGGTGGGGATAACACAGCTGCTCGGACTGCTGCGCTGGCTTGCCGCGCTGCCGCCGGGAGACGAGACCCAAAGCCGCGATCAATCTGTTCGAGCCCATGGGCGAATGGAACGACGACAATCAGACCGTCAAATTCTACAGCGCGATTTGGAAGGGATTTCCGCCGGACGTGAAACGCAACGTCGCGCTCTTCTCGCGCGCGCCGGTTGCCGCCGAGAAGTTCACGAAGGAGCTCGGTGTTCCCGTAATGGTTTTTCCGCGTGCTCTGCCGGAGCGTTTCCTCGAAGCAAGCCCTCGGGCGGCCGACGTGAACGGACCGATGGTCGTGTCGTTCGTCGGCGGCGCGCGGTTGGAGCGCGGCTGCGCGCTGATCCCTGAGGTGGTGAAGCGGTGCGCCGGAACCGGTGTCGAGTTTTTCGTACAGGTGCGGAGCGGACTCGAGCGCGGATTCGACGCGAGCGCGCTGACTGCGCTGTCCGCGCTGCCCCATGTGCGGATCGTCCAAGGCGCGCTGGACTACGACGACTATTACCGTACGATCGGCGGCAGCGTGGTCCTTCTGCCGTACAAGCCCGAAGAGTATCGCTGGCGCGATTTGGGCGTGTACCACGAAGCCAAGCTTCTGGACGCGCCGGTGCTTGCGACCGCGGGCACCTGGATCGCCGACGACATACGCGCGCTGGGCAACGGTCTCGTCATCGAGAATTTCTCGGTCGACGCGGTCGTCGAGACGATCGCACGGGCCCAGCGCGAGCTTTCCGCGCTGAAGTCCGCTGCGGCGCGCGTCGGATTCGAGGCGCGCAAGACCGAAGGTGTGGCGCGCTGCGTCGAAGCGCTCGCCGGCGCGTTTGCGCCGTGAGCGTCAGTGCGGGAGCTGCTTGGCGCGTTCGCCATGGGCACGCGCGAAGTGGAGATAGATCGTCAGGCTGCCGGCCGCCGCGAAGAAGCACCAGACCGACACATACGCGTAGGTGTAGACGGACGCCGAGATGATCAGTCCGGCGAGGACAATCACGCCGAATATGCGCAGCGTCCGGTGCGACGAGAGCAGAAACGGAAAACACGAGCAGAGGACATAGGCCGCGAACTGGCGAGGCAAATAGGGCCAACCGTTGCTGTAAGAAATGCTGTTGTGGACCACGCACGCCTCATAGAGCTGCGCCGACATGCCGCTCACGCCGCGAACTGCGAGCGGGATCGCCACGATGAGTATGACGATCATCGCCAGACGCCGCA
Source organism: uncultured Alphaproteobacteria bacterium (assembly GCA_963708555.1). GTDB lineage: Bacteria > Pseudomonadota > Alphaproteobacteria > Micropepsales > Micropepsaceae > CAIYRG01. The sequence continues at coordinate 377,576 of CAVPTF010000016.1, forward strand.
GCCGGTCGCGCTCGACGAGCATCGCCGCGAGCGGAGCCCATAGCGGCCAGACCACGAGGGCCGAGAACATGAAGGCGTTCGCGAGTGGAACGGCCCAGCGCGACAGACTTTCGTTCCCCAGCGCAAGCCAAAGCGCGCCTTCGATCGCCTGCTGTGCGGCGAAGACCAGCGGAACCGAGGCCAACGGTATTTCGCGCCGCTCGGACACCTTGCCGACGGCGCCCGCTCCCGCAAGGCCGAGGACTGAAGCTACGCCAAAGCTCGCGGGAGCGGAAAAGCACATGACGTTCTGGCGACACTCCGGCTTCTGGATTTTCTGCCGAGGAGTAGGAACGCGGGAACCGGATGTTGGTCGCACGCAACATCCGGAGCGCGATCGACCTTGCGTATTCTTAAGCAATGGCGCGCTGGAACCCTTGCCTCTATGATGCCGATGAACTCGCGGGGGCATTCAGTGCGTTACGGATCGGCGGTTTCCGCCCTGGTGCTGGCGCTTGGGATCGCGGCCGGTGACGCGCTTGCGCAAGGCGCGCAATCCGATCCCACCACCGCGTTGCAGCGCTATCGCCTCTCCGCGGCACAGGGCGATCCGGCCGGGCTGGACGGTCTCGGCAGCCTGTTCGAACGCGGAAGCACCGTGCCCGTCGATTTCGCGAAGGCGTACGCGCTCTATCATCTGGCCGCATCAAGGCAGAGCGCGGATCCCGCGCTGGTCGCGCGCGCAACCGAGCACCGCGATACGCTCGGCGCGAGGATGTCGCCGGCTCAGCTTGCGCGCGTCAACGAGCTGATCGCGCTCTGCAATGGCTCCGACGTCAATCGCTGCGGCGAGATCATCATCGCCGCGGGCGCGCCCTCGGGCGCCATGGCGAGCGCGCAGCCGGCGGGCGTTCGCGATGTCGCGTGACGGCAAGGCGATCATCGCGCTGGAACCGCTCAACGGCGTCTACGTGGTGCCCGGCATCATCAACGGCGTGATGAACGCGAAATTCCTGGTCGACACGGGCGCCTCGTTGGTCGGACTCCCGGCAGGGGTCGTGAAGAGCCTGGTCGATTCCGGGTTCATCGCGCAGGCCGATTTTCTCGGAGAGCGGACCTTTCGCATCGCCAATGGTTCGACGATGCAGGCGCAAGCGCTTCGCCTCCGATCGCTGCAAGTGGGCAACGTGGTGGTCGAGAATGTCGAAGCGAGTGTCCTTCCCGACAACGCGCCCCTCTTGCTGGGGCAGAGCTTCTTGACGACGCTTGAAGTCGTGGTCGATGGACACGACGGCCCACACGTTGACGATCGAATAGACCGCTAGTCGCCGATCGCGTCGCGCGGCCAGGGGTCTTCGAGACCCTTGGGCGGATGGACGTCGAACGCGTTCAGCATCGCGGCGAGCGCGATGTAGTAGCCGCAGGCGTTCACCAGCTCGACCATCTGATCCTCGCCGATGAGCGCCACCGCTTCGGCGTAGGCCGTGTCGCTGACGTGCCGCTCGTGCGCGAGCTCGTGCACGAAATCGTAGATGATCTGCTCGTCCTCGCGCGCGAAGACCGGGCGGTGGCCGTCGCGCAGCGCATCGATCACTTCGTCGGACACGCCTTCGGCGCGCGCGAGCGCGGAGTGCGCGGCCCATTCGTGGCCCGAGCGCCAATGCACGGCGATGACGAGGATCGCGAGCTCGAACAGGCGCTTGTCGAGCCGGGAGCGGAAGCGCAGCGTCTCGCCGATCTGCGACCAGTGCTTGCCGAGCGCGGGATTGTGCAGGAAGGCGTTGAACGGTCCGGTGAGATTGCCGTGCTCGTCGACAAGCGATTTGCGCTTCTTGGCGCGCGGGCCGCTCGCGATCGAATGGTAGAGCTCGGCCTGCTCGGGCGTGAGGTTGCCGCAATCGACCGGGGAAAGCCGGTTCATGCTGCCTCCATGGCTAAGCGAATCGCGGCGGAATTTAGGGGAGGTTCGAGCGCGCCGCGCCTACTCCGCGGGCGCGGAGACGTTGCGGTTGATCGCGCGATCGAGCTTCAGCCCGAAGCGGTCGAGCTCACCGTAGATCACCGGCGTGATGTAGAGCGTCAGCGCCTGCGAGAAGATCAGGCCGCCGACGACGGCAAGCCCGAGCGGCTGGCGGCCGGAGCCGCCCTGGCCCCAGCCGAGCGCGATGGGAAGGCTGCCCATCAGCGCCGCCATGGTCGTCATCATGATCGGACGGAAGCGGATGAGGGCGGCTTCGGTGATGGCTTCGCTCGCGGGGATCGCGTGCTCGCGTTCGCGCACGAGCGCGAAGTCGATCATCATGATCGCGTTCTTCTTGACGATGCCGACCAGCATGATCATGCCGACAAAGGCGTAGAGCGTCAGCGGCACGCCGAACAGATAGAGCGTGATCAGCGCGCCGACCGCGGCGGCCGGCAGGCCGGAGAGGATCGTCAGCGGATGGACGAAGCTCTCATAGAGAATGCCGAGCACGAGATAGACGACAAGGATCGCGCCCGCGAGCAGGAAGCCCATGCCCTGCATGGATTGCTCGAACGCTTTCGCGGTGCCCTGGAAGCTGCCCTGCACACCGGCCGGAAGGTTGAGGCTCGCCTGGACGCCGTTGAGCGTGGTCACCGCATCGGAGAGCGCGATGTTCGGCGGAAGGCTGAAGGAGATCGTCACCGCGGGGAGCTGGCCGAAATGGTTGACCGCGAGCGGCGCGGAGCCGGTCGTGATGTCGGCGACCGCGCTCAAGGGAACGAGCACGCCGTTCGAGCCGGTGAGATAGAGCCGCTGCGAGCGACGCCGGCATCCTGCTGATAGATGGGCAAGAGCTCGAGCATCACCTTGAACTGGTCGACCGGCGTCTCGATGAGCGAGATCTGCTGGCCGCCGAAGGACGCGCCGAGCGCGGTCTCGATCGATTGGATCGAGACGCCGAGCGCGGCCGCGCGGTCGCGGTTGACGTTGACCTTCACCGACGGCGTCGAGAGATCGAGATCGCTGGTGACATCGAGGAAGCCCGGCGTCTTGGCGAGGGCCGCGCGCAGGCGCGTGGCGGCGTCGTAGAGCTCTTTCGTGTCGGCGTCGCGCATCGTGTATTGGTACTGCGCCTTGCTGATCAATCCGCCGATGGTGATGACGGGGCGGTTCTGGACGAACACGTTGAGCCCCGGGATCTGCGCGAATTTGCGGCGGAGCTCGGCCATGATCTGATCGATCGGCAAGCGCTCATCGGTGGGCTTCAGCGTGATGCGGAACGAGCCCTGGTTGGAGCCGCCGCGCGCGCCGCCCGAGCCCACCGACGACATCGCGCCCTGGATGTTGGGATCGCTCCACAGGATGCTGCGCCGCTTCGAGCTGATGCCGGCGCATCTCCTCGAACGAGATGCCGTTGGCGCCCTCGGTGTACGCGGTGAGCTGGCCGGTGTCCTCGCTCGGGAGAAAATCCTGCGGCATGACGCGGAAGAGCACGACCGTCGCGACGAGGCTGAGCGCAAAGGCGCCGAGCACGAGGCCGCGATGCCTGAGGCTCCAGCGCAGCGTGCGCTCGTAGGCCGATTGCATCCCGACGAACGAGGCCTCGCTCCAGCGGTAGAAGGGCCCGCGCGACTTCGCGCGATCTTCGTGCGCGGGGCGGATGATGCGGCTGCACAGCATCGGCGTGAGCGTCACCGAGATGATGCCGGAGACGACGATCGCGATCACGATGGTGACGGCAAACTCGTTGAGCAGGCGCCCGACGATGCCGCCCATGAACAGCACGGGGATGAACACGGCCGCGAGCGAGGCGGTCATGGAGAGGATCGTGAAGCCGACTTCCTGCGAGCCGATCAGCGCGGCCTGATAGGGCGGCTTGCCCTCCTCCACGTGGCGCACGATGTTCTCGAGCATGACGATGGCGTCGTCGACGACGAAGCCGACGCAGAGCGTGAGCGCCATCAGCGAGAGATCGTCCAGGCTGAAGCCGAACGCGGCCATGCCCGCGAACGTGCCGGCGATCGTGATGGGGAGCGCGATCGAGGGAATGAAGGTCGCGGACACCGTGCGCAGGAAGAGGAAGATCACGCCGACGACGAGGATGGCCGCGATCAGAAGCGTCATCTGCACGTCGTTGACGGCGGCGCGGATCGTCTGGCTGCGGTCGAGCGTGATCGCCATGTTGATCGACGGCGGAAGCTGCGCGCGGATGCCGGGAAGTGCCGCCTTGATGGCGTTCACCACCGCAATGGTGTTGGCGCCGGGCTGCCGGTTGACGGCGAGCGTGACGCCGGGCTGGCCGTTATAGGTGCCCGAAAGGCGCGTGTTCTCGACGCCGTCGACGACGTTCGCGACATCGCCGATGCGCACGGGCGCGCCGCCCTGATAGGCGATGATCTGCGGACGATAGTCGGCGGCCTTGGTGAGCTGGCCCTGCGTCTGGATGATGGCCGAACGCGACGGCCCGTCGAGCTGACCGGTCGCGAGATTGACGTTGGCGTTCCTGACCGCATCCGCCACCTGATCGACGCCGATGCCGCGCGCGGCGAGCGCGTCGGGATCGAGCTGGATGCGCACGGCGGGATGCGCCTGGCCGAAGATGTCGACATTGGCGACGCCGTCGATCGAGGAGATCGAGCGCACGATGATCGTCTCGGCGTATTCGTCGACGGCGGAGAGCGGAAGCGACGGCGACGTGACGGTGATCTGGAAGATGGAGCTCTCGGCCGGGTTGACCTTCCGCATGGTCGGCGGCGCCGGCAGGTTCAGCGGGAGTTGCCGCGCCGCGGCCGCCATGCGCCGACTGCACGTCCTGGGCGGCGGCGTCGATGTTGCGGTCGAGCCGGAATTGGAGCGTGATCTGGGTGGCGCCGAGCACGTTGGTCGAGCTCATCGTGTCGAGGCCCGCGATCAGCGAGAACTGCGTTTCCAGCGGCGTCGCGACCGTCGACGCCATGGTTTCGGCATCCGCGCCCGGCAGGCTTGCGTTCACCACGATGGTCGGAAAATCGACGTTGGGAAGCTCGTTGACCGGCAGCGCGAAATAGCCGAACAGTCCGGCGAACAGGAACGCCGCCATGACCAGGCTGGTCATGACCGGGCGCTTGATGAAAAGCTCTGAAACGTTCATGCCACGAATGATCAATAATCCGTGCGCCGATAATGCGCTCTCAGGCTTGCGAGTGGCGTGAATTGTTGGTCATGAACAAACCGGCAAACGGCGTAACAATCCGTGGCGGCGACCGAGACTTGTGACAGTGACGGCACAAACAAATTGTGATGGTTCGGGTCTGAGCCAACTTCTATAATTCGCGAAAACAGGTCAGGCGGGAGGTCCATGATTCAGCGTATCGGTAAGGTTGTGCTTGCGCTTGTCGTGGCGCTTTCGGCCGCGTCCTGCTCCGACGAGTGCGAGCGCGCCGGAAGAGTTCTATCGCGGCAAGACGATCCAGGTGATGATCGGCCTGAGCGCCGGCGGCGCGTACGACATCTATGCGCGGATGCTGGCGCGCCATATGGGCAAGCACATTCCCGGCAACCCGCGGCTCGTGCCTTCGAATATGGAAGGCGCCGGCAGCCTGACGCTGACGAACTATCTCTACAACGTGGCGCCCAAGGACGGGACCGTGATCGGCACGATCAATCGCGGCGCGCCGTTCGAGCCGCTGATCGGCGAAGTGGCGCTTGCGCGTTTCGATCCGGCGCAGTTCACCTGGATCGGCAGCGTGGCGAACGAGGTCAGCATCTGCGCGGCGTGGGACCGCGCGGGCATCGACAATTTCGATCAGCTGTTCACGCGCGAGCTGACGGTCGGCGGCACGGGAGCGGGCGCCGACACCAACCAGTTCCCGCGGATCATGAACGGCGTCTTGGGGACGAAGCTGAAAGTCGTCAGCGGCTATCCGGGCGGCAACAATATCGACCTCGCGATGGAGCGCGGCGAAGTGGACGGCCGCTGCGGCTGGTCGTGGTCGAGCATCAAGGCGACGCGCCAGACGTGGCTCGACGCGGGCTCGATCAAGGTGCTGGTGCAGCTCGCGCTCGAGAAACACCCCGACCTGCCGAACGTGCCGCTGATCCTGGACTACGCGAAGACCGACGAGGACCGCGCGATGCTCCGGCTGATCTTCTCGCGCGCGGCGCTGGGCTGTCCGTTCCTGGCGCCGCCGGGGATTCCCGCCGACCGCGCGGCGATGCTGCGCAAGGCGTTCGACGAGACGATGAAGGACCCGGAATTCCTGGCCGAGGCCGCGCAGGCGCTGCTCGAAGTGTCGCCGGTCGGCGGCGAAGAGCTGCAGCAGCTGATCGCCGACATCTATCAGACGCCCAAGGACGTGGTGGAGAAGACGCGCGCCATCGTGATGCGCGGGACGTGAGCGTCGACGCGTATCGATACGCGGGTGAAGGCGGCATTGCCGCCCTTCGTGTTCTGTGGCGCTATAGGGCAACAAAACAGACTGGGGAGAGCGATGAAGGTCTTCGACATGGATTCCCATTTGCGGGAGGAATACATCATGGACGAGGTCTACCGGCTGGAGGGCAAGTTCGCTCATCTCACGCCGGTGAGGCTCTCCGGCGACAAGAACGTCCGCGCGAAATTCAAGCACGAATTGCATCCCTGGCCGCGCGACGTGGTCGCGCATTTCAGTCATTCGGTCGTCTATGACCCGACAGCGAACTGGAACGGCGGCGACATCGCGCGCCGTCAGGTCGGCGGCTACGACATGGAGCGCCGTCTTGCCGACAACGACAAGGAAGGCATCGACCACCAGTTCCTGTTCCCGACACAGCTCAGCATTCCCACGTATATCGAGGGCGAGCTCGGGGCCGCGTTGTGCCGCGCGTACAACACTTGGGTGAAGGGGCTCGTCAAGGGCAAGGAAGACCGGCTGTGGCCGATCGGCGTGATGCCGTGGGGTCATCCCGAAGCGCTGGTCGACGAGCTCAGGCATTGCGTGAAGACGCTCGGCTTCAAGGCGATCCATCTGACGCCCTACAGCCACAAGCACACGCTCGATTCGCCCGCGTTCGAGCCGTTCTATGCGGAAGCAGCCAGGCTCGACGTGCCGCTGATGCTGCATCCCGCGAGCTTCGGCGAGCTGATCAACCGCTACGACAATTTCTTCGCGATGCACATTTTAGGCCGCCCGTTCAACTGCACGGCGGGGCTGGTGGGGCTCGTCACCGGCGGCGTGTTCGAGCGCCATCCGAATTTGCGCGTCGCCTTCTTCGAGTGCAGCGCGGAATGGATCCTCTATTGGATGCACCGCATGGACGACGACTACAAGCGCATGAGCAACGGGTTCACGCCGAAGATCACGACGCAAGCCGTCCGAGTACATCAAGAAGAACTGCTACGTGACGTGCGAGGCGGACGAGCGGCTCCTGCAGGCTCGCGCTCGAAGAGTTCAGCGAGGACCGCGTGCTGATCGCCTCGGACTATCCGCATTTCGATTCGGAATATCCGGGCACGGTGCATGAGCTGAAGGAACGCTCCGACATCACGGACAAGCAGAAGCAGAAGATCCTCTGCGAGAACGCTAAAGACTTCCTGCGGATGTAGGCGCGTCGCGCGAGCTGATGATCGAAGCACTCGTCCTCGCGCGGTTTGCGCATATTACGGCGCTGTCGATCGTGCTCGGCGCGGCGCTGTTTCCGTTCTACGGTCTCGCGAAGACCGACCAGGACACCTATCAGCGCGTGACATGGTTGCGGCCCTTGCTGATCGGCGCAGCGGTCGCGAGCTGGATCAGCGGCGCAGTCTGGTATGCGCTCTTGCCGCCCGATACGCCGTTCGGCTCGATCTGGCTGTTCCGCCTTGCACTGACGACAGCCCTTATCGCGCTCACGTTGAGCAGACGCGCGACCGGCTGGCGGCTTGAGGCGATCGTGCTCGGCGCGGCCGTGCTGCTCGCGAGCATCGCGCTTACCGGAAATTCCGGAAGCAACAACGGCGCGCTTGCGTTTCAGCATCGCCTGTCCGACGCGGTTCACCTTGTCGCCTCAGGCGTGTGGATCGGCGCGCTGGTCGTGTTCTCGAGGCTGGTGACCATGTCCGTGCGGGACGATCGCCCGGACGACCTGCAAATGGTGCACGATGCGCTGGCGCGATTTGCCGGCGTCGGCACTGCGGCGGTCGCCATTCTCACGCTCAGCGGGATGATAAATCCCGGGTTCTTCCGGTCGAGCCTCGATACGGCCTACGGTCAGCTTCTGCTGGCGAAGCTCGGCGTGTTCGGCGCGATGCTCGCGCTCGCCGGAGCGAACCGGTTCTTTCTCACGCCGAGACTGCTCGGAACGTTGAGCGGGCGCGGCAAACTGAAGACCGCGATCACCGCGCTCCGCGTGAGCATCCTGATCGAAACGGCGCTCGGCGTGATCGTGCTCGCGATGGTCGGCTGGCTCGGCGTGCTTCCTCCGCCTTCATTCGACCCGCCGCGCCAGTTCAATTGACGCTAATGCAGCATAATTCCGGGTGGGCAGCACTCGACGCGCGCCGGAGCGGTCGCAAGAATCTGTTCGGCCTGAGCCAGGGTGAGCCACATTTCAGCAACCTGAAGCCAGACCATGCGCTCGCGTTCGCTTCGAGCGCTCTGAGCATTGACCTGACTGGCCACGAATCGGTTCCAATAGAGCTCGCAATGCTTACCCATGCATAGCGAAGGATTCCCGATCCGTTCGGTTCCCGACAGCGCAATGAAATCACAATGGAACTTTGCATCTACGCCGTGAAGAACTTCATGAAGCGGTCGTAGACCTGATCGGCCACGTCCCAATGGAGATAGTGGCCGGAGTTGAACGACTCCGCGGACACAAGATTGCTCGCATATCGACGCCACACCGTCGGATATTCGTCTGTCGCCGGCCCGCCGCGCGTGCCCCACAGGATGAGCAAGGGCGTGCTGATCTGCTTGTCCTTGTCGGCGGCGTCCATCTCGAAATCGATACGCGCATTGGCGCGGTAATCGTGGCACGTGCCTTTGATCGTCTTGGGCGTGTAGCAGCGGATGAACTCGTCGAACACCGGCTTCGGCAAATTGCCGAGCCCCGATCCGCCGCGGTTCCTGAGATACCATTCGGCGGGCACCGAGCTGATCAGCGTCTCGGGGAACGGTTCCGGCTGCGCGAGGAACAACCAGTGCCAGGAGTTCAGCGCCCATTCCCGGCTGGTGTTGGTCCACACGTGATAGGTCGGCAGCCCATCGATCAGCGAGACCTTCAGCACCCGTTCGGGATGATCGAGGCACATCCGATGCGAGAGGCGCGCGCCGCGGTCGTGGCCGACGAGATTGAACTGCCGGTGCCCGAGCTGCTCCATGACCTCGATCATGTCTTCGGCCATGACGCGGAAGCTGTAATTGACGCCGTTGGGTCCGGGCTCGGGCAGCGAGCTGTCGCCATAGCCGCGCAGGTCGGCGCAGCACGACGTGATAGCGCTCCGCCAGGCGGGAGGCGATCCGGTACCAGGACACGTGATTGACGGGATGGCCGTGCAGAAGCAGCAACGGCGGCCCCGAGCCGCCATGGCGCAGGCGGATGATGGCGCCCTTGGTGCGCATGTCGAGATGCTTGAAGCCGGGGAAGAGGGCCGCGACGTCGGCGCTGCCCCAGCGGGTCGGATCGCGCACGTAGTCGGCGGACGTCGCCTCGGCGACGATGGACGCGGGCTGGGCGACGGCGGGTGTTGCGATGCTTGCGGCGGCTGCGCCGACGGCCAAGCGCCTGAACCAGGCCCCTGCGGCTCAAGCCGGCTTCCGCGGAGCTCGGACTCGGGATGCGTGCTCATGTCAGCCCCCGATCAAAGCGCATCGATGAGCCTGGATTGCTCCAGGCCCATCGACGCCGTGCATCAATCACGTGCCGTTACGAACTCACTCGCGGCTGCAGCGCGGATCGTCCAGGCCCGCAGGATTGCCGGGCCTGTCGTTGCCTGCGACGCCACCCTTGCAAGCGGCCATCATCGCGGCCACCTGCTGCTCGGTGCGGTTCCTGACGTTGCGGTCGAAGGTCAGCGACTGCTGGAACTTGATGAGGTCGAAGTCCTCTCCGCCGCGCATCCTCGTGCTCTCGACCAGGTAGAGGCGCTCATTGGCGAAGAACAACACGGCCTGCGTGACCGAGCCCTCATTGGCCCGCGCGATGCTCATTTGCCGGCCATAGATCCGGTAGATGCGGTGGGGATAGTCGAACGTGACCTGCCCGCCCTGAACCAATTTGGCGACGTGGTGCCGGATAAGCGCGTCTTCCGGCAGATTGGCGTCGCGCCCATCCATGACCGTGACCTTGAGCAGGCTCTTGTTGTAATTGAGCGAATAGATCGTCGCGGGCACCATCTTGCCCGGGAGCGCCTCAAACTTCTCCACCTCTTGGATGTTCGGCTCGGCCGGCCAGGCGATTCCGAACCCCATGGTTGGCATAGCCGTGTTCTCTCCATTGTCCTTGTGCGACAGCAGCGCCGCTGACAATGCCGGCGACAGCCGCCGCCAGGACGAAAGCGATCAAGCGCATCTTGAGCTCCTCTTCAGCGAAGAGTCCGGACGACCTTTGGATGCACCAGCCCTCTCTGAATGCAACCAACGCCAGGGACGCTTCGGCATGTGTGGTTACACCGGAACCGGCATTATCCGCCGGGCCGGGCAAGGCGCAACGGTGGACCCGGTAAACAACACGAAACCGTGTGGGTTTCAGAGCCGACGGCGCTTCCCTCGGCGCCCGCGGAAATCCCGGTTCGGTGGCCGTTGGCCGTGGTATCGTGGCTCGGGGCTGGTGGCGGTACAGGCATCGCCATCCCAACTCGAAACAGGGAGGCTTCCGTGAAGATCAAAGTGATTGCAGCCTTGGTGTTCGCGTCGACGCTGGCCGCCGGATACGTGGCCGCACAACCCGCTCCGTTCAACGATATCGGGGTGACCATGGGCCACTGGCACATCGCCTCGAAGGACATGGAGGCGAACAAGAAGCTGTTCCTGGCCATGGGCGCCAAGATGTACATGCCCGGCGGCCAGCCGCTGATGGTGTTCCCCGGCATCCACATCAATCTCGTTCTCGGCGAGGGGAAAGGCGACGGCGCCAGCGTGGGGTCGGTGGTGAACCATGTCGGCTTCGTCGTCGACGATGTGCAGAAGCGGACGGCCGAGTGGAAGGCCAAGGGCGTGGCCGTGCTTCCGGGCGGAAATAACCGCCTGGATCAGGCCTTCGTCGTGACGCCGGACGGCGTGCGCATCGAGATCCTCGAAGACAAGACGCAGACCGTGCCGATCCGGAACGAGCACGTCCACCTGTCGCTGCCGGCGGCTGAAGTTCCCAAGGCGGTGGCGTGGTACGCCAAGACCTTCGGCGGCAAGGCCGGCACGCGGAACAACCAGCCGGTCGTGGACCTGCCGGGCGTGCAGTTCCGGTTCGCAACGGCGGACGCGAAGCAGGCGCCGACCAAAGGACGCGTGCTCGACCACATCGGCTTCGATGTGAGGGACCACGCCGCGTTCGTGAGGAAGCTTCAGGCGGACGGGATCACGCTGGACGACATGCCGCGGACGAATGCCAACGGCAACACCATCGTCTACCTTACCGATCCGTGGGGCACGCGCATCGAGATCGTGCAGCGGGCGCCCTTGGGACAACAGGCCTCGGCGCAGTAGCTTCGACTGACATGAACTAGGGGAGTGCGCATCCGCGCACTCCCCTTTTTTATCGCTGCTGGCCTTGAAGCCGGCAGAGATACTGCACGGGTCCCGGGCCGAACGGATTGACGATCATCAGGAGCTGCGGGCCCTGGATGACGAACTGCACGCGAAAGCGGTCGTTGGTGTTCAGGTCGACGAAATCGGCGAACTGGTTCTCGCCCTGGAAGGAATAGCGCGAGGTCGCCGATACGACCGTGCCCTGATAGTAGTAGTTCACCTCGCCCGTCGGCACGGAGCCCGCGAACATCCCCGCCCCATCCATGAACACGCCGGCCGGGCTTACGGCCTGCACCTGCGCGGTGAGCTGTGCCTGCGCGCCTTCGATGTTGCACACATACTGCACAACGGTGACCTGCTGCGCCTGTGCGGGAGCAGCAAGGCCAATCGCGGACACCAGGGCTGCAACGAACGCTACACACGCATTGGATGCCCCCCTCAGGCCGTCGGCTCTTCGACGGCGTTCGTGCCTGCGATGTAACCGTGGACCGAGGCGCGGCCGATGCCGTGCTGCGAACCGCCGCCGCTCGCCTCGCCGCCGGCATAGAGGCCGGGTATGACCTGGCCGTTCGTATCGAGGACCTGCGTCTTCCCGTTGATGCGAAGGCCGCCATAGGAATCGAGCACGCGGATGCTCGCCGCCGCGGCATAGAAGGGCGGCGTGTCGATGCGATGCATGACCGGCTTCTCGAAGTCGTCGTCCTTTTCCTTGTCCACGAACGCGTTGTAGCGCCTCACCGTCTCCTCGAGATATTTCAGCGGCATCTTCTGATGCGGATGCTCCGTGACCTTTTGCGCCAGCTCGGCCAGCGTGTCGGCCTTGTGGAAATACCCGTCGGGCGGTTCGGCGATGTAGGGAAAGCGGATGGGCCAGTTGCGCCGCTGCACGGCGGCGGAATCGAAGATCGCCCACACCGGTCCGGACGCGTAATCGGGCGCGGTCGAGCCTTCGTTCATCGCAAGCGCCGCGTCCGCTGCGGCCGATCGCGTGTATTGCGCCTTGACCTGCTCGGTGCCGGCGTTGCGCCAATCGAGCGGCACAAACGGCTTGCGCGTGCCGTCGGTCCCCGCCGGATATTTGGCATCGCTCTCGGTGTCGCCGATCGTGCTCTCATTGTAGAAGCGCTGGCCCACCTGGTTCACGCAGATCGCGTGCTCCCATCCCGCGCCGCCGATGTTGATGCCCTTGGCGCGCGCGAAGAGGAACGACGGGTGTCCCGGGAAAATGCTGCCGATGGAATCGCGGGTGCCGAGCACGCTGCGATATCGTGGGCGATGCGGATGAGTGCTGATAGTTCTGCATCATGCCGGCGAGGTTCGCGCCGATCTTCATGCCGGCGACGATCCCGCTGCCATCCATGTGGAGCGGCCCCATCAACGCGCTCGGCCCGTATTCGATCGACGGCTCGACCATCCTGGGATCGATCATCGTGCGCAGCGGAATGCTGCCATGCATGCCGCCGGTCGCGACGATGACGGCCTTGCGCGCGCGGATGTAAATGGCCGGCGCTTGCTCCTCGATGTTGCCGTTGCTCCAGAAGCTTTCGAGGCGCGCGCCGGTCTCGGGATGCATTCGCGGCGTGTAGCTGGCTTTGACTCCCAACACCCTGCCCGAGAATGGCTGCTCGCGGATGAGCTCGTCCATGTGGCGGTTGAGCATGAATTGCACGCCCTTCTCGCGGGCATTGAACTCGAGCGATCTGGCGATCGCGAACCCGCCATAGACCCATCCCGGCGCGCCCAGCGAGTCGGCCGGTACGCCCGGCGTCGTGCGCATGGGACTGAAGGCCGAATGCCGCTCGGCTTGCGGATCGCCGCGGTCTTCGGGCGACAGCGTGCCCGCCTTGATGTCGGTCTTGTCCGCCATCTTCATCATGGCGCGCGCGGCCCGGCCGCGGGACATCCCGCCGCCCTGATGGGTGCCGTCGATGCGGGCAAAGCGGATGTGATTGTCCATCATGAACTGCCGGGTCTTGGGCGCGTTGTCGGCCCAGGCGCGATGCAGCTCCCGGTCGTTGTAGCGGTAGCGCGCGACGCCGGTGGCATCCACGACCGACCAGTCCGTCATGTCCGTGAAGAGGCGGTCGGGGTCATCGGCGAGGTCTTCGGGCTTGAGCAGCGGGGCTGTCAGTCCCAGGCCGTCGGGGTCGGCGCCCGTGCGGTCGCGTTCCTGGATCGCGTCACCGCCGCCGAGCGATGTCCAGCCGCCGCTGTGCACGAGCTTGCCGCCGACATCGAAGTTCTGATCGATCACGATCACCGATGCGCCCAAATCCCGCGCCCTGACCGCGGCGTGCAGGCCGACGCAGCCCGAGCCGAGCACGACGACATCGGCCTCGTAATTCCACTCGATGTTCTGCGCCGAGGACGACGAGCCTTGCGTCGGCGTGCAGCCGGAAAGGACGGCCGCGCCTGCGCCGGCGGCAACGCCGCTGGTGACGAAATCGCGTCTGCTTAGGGATTTCTCGCGCTTCCTGGTCATGTCCGTCCCTCCTGGGTTTGCCGTGGGCAACGAACTCGAACCGACTTACCGATCTAGACGATCATCTCAATGTCGTGGCGATGTGCCGACCATCCTACCACCGCGACGACACCTTCGCAGCGGCCGCGATGGTCGGGACCACCTCGTTGCGACGGGCAACGCAATATCCTTGTTGGGGCCAAGAGCAGACTATACGGCCGAGCGCGGCGAGGTCGCAAACTCGCCCAGAATCGGCATTGCCTCTGCGCAAGCTGCGTCGGTCTTGCGAACGGCGTCCAGGTAGTTTCCGAACCTTTTCGACTTCGGTCGCTCTTGATAACAACAGCTCCGCGAAGATGCATCAGCAATATTGGGCGTGACAATCCTGCACGCACAGAGCGTCCAGGAAAGAGAACAGTCGTGTGCTTTTCCGCCCCAATGAGTTTTTTGGCCGCCGCGGGCATCGGTTCTGTGGGTGTGGCCGCCACAGCGAGGGTATCGGAGAGGCGCGAAATTCCGCTCGCCTCTGTTCCGCTGATCTTCGCCGCGCAGCAGGGGGTTGAAGGTGCTCTCTGGCTTGCGCTCGGAAGCGAAGGTTTCTCGAGTTGGGTTACTCCGCTCGCCAATTCCTTCATGGTCTTGGCGCTTGTGGCGTGGCCGGTGTGGGCCCCTCTCGCCGCTGGCCTTGTCGAACCCAACCGGCTCCGGCGTCTGGCGATGGGTGCCCTGCTGGTTCTGGCGATAGCGCTCGCGTTCCGGGCAGCGAGCGGTATGTGGACGCAGCCCTATGAGGCCTGTGTGGTTCAGTACAGCATTTCGTACACCAACGGCGTGCACTATTCACCGCTTCAGTTCGCTGGCTATGTTCTCTGCACCTGCGGTCCGTTTCTGCTCTCGTCGTACAGGTCGCTGCGCATTTTCGGGACAATCGTGTTGGTCGGATTGGCCATCTCAGCGGCCCTCTACACCTACGCGTATGTCTCCGTGTGGTGCTTTTTTGGGGCGGCGGCCAGCCTGACGATCTATCTCCACTTCGCCCGCGCGCAAAAGGAACGCGCAAGTCAAATCCTGCGGTTGACGCACTGACTATTTCGCGTCGTGGAATGTGTCCGGGCATGAGTAGTTTCCGAGGCTGTTTCCCGGCACGTCCATCCGCCTACGGATGGTGCAGCGTGGACTTGTGCGCCACTCGTCGTTCCCAGCGAAGGTTAGAATCGATGGCGTCCACAGATTTCGACCACCGCTTGACGCTGGCGGCCGGTCCTCGCTCCGATCGACTTGGCCTCAGCTTCTTCCTCGCTCACCTCTTGATCAGCACGTATGTTCTCCTCGGTTGGGGCATTCCATCGACTCCTGCTCTGCTCTTCTACATGGTGCTTCTGCCCGCCATCGCGGCGCAGTGGCATGTCAACCGCGGCTGTTGCGTCATCAACAATCTGGAATCCTGGCTGCGCAGCGGGCGCGGGCGAGATCCCGGCAATAAAGAAGAAGGCGCCTTTCTGTCGATGCTAAGCGATTGGCTCTTCCGGGTTCGGCCTCATCCCGTGCTCCTGGACAGGTTTTCCTACGCCACCCTCCTCATGCTGTGGCTGCTGGCCTTTTCACACCTCTCCTGGCGTGCGATGGCATAACGCGTCGCATGCGCTCCACTAAGTAGTTTCCGAGTGTGTCGCTGGCCGCGGGGCACGCGTAGTCTGTGGATCTCAGCGCCACCGCGATGACGCTACGCGCCATAGCAACAGGAGCCGCCAGCAATGAACGAGCAAGCGAAGAGCGACGGGGACGTGCGCAAGCCGTCCACCCATTTCGATGAGCCGCATGAGGTCGTGGATTCCTCGTTGTCGAAAGCCCGGAAGGTCGAAGCGCTGGATGTGCTGGAGCAGGATGCTCGTCAGCTGGCGGAAGCCACGTCGGAGGGCATGTCCGGCGGCGAGCGCAACAAGCTTCATGAAGTGCTCATTGCGAAGGACAGGCTCGGCGTGCCGCCGGCGGCCGATGGCTAAGAGGCGGTTCGCACGCGTTGCTGTGACGGTCAGCATGAGCTCCGTCGTTTTGGCCAAATTGGAAAGGCAGTGCACGATGCGAAGATTTTTAGGTGGTGGTCAGATCAAGCGGCTGGCGGCTGCTCTTGTGTCCGCCGCTGTCCTTTGGCCTGGCGTGCTGTGCGGCAGAGCCCGTTGCGGTACGCTACACCGAAGGCGCCCTGCATGGCTTTCTCGTGCTCCGCACATTGGACGACAAGCTGTTGGCTGAGGGCGACTTGACCCAGACCGTGCGCGGCGACCAAGTCACCGCGCGGCTCGTGTTCCAGTTCAAGGACGGTTCGATCCATGAAGAGACGACTGTTTATTCCCAGCGTCAACGGTTCCAACTGATAAGCGACCGTCTCGTGCAAAAGGGACCTACGTTTCCCCAGCCGCTCGAAATGTCGATCAACGGGACCACGGGTCAGGTCACGGTCCGCTATCGGGATAAAAACGGAGAACACAAGAGCGAGGCCAAACTCGAGGTACCCTCCGACCTCGCCAACGGCATACTCCCAAAGCTGCTGATGAACGCCCGGTCGGACACGATGCCGAAAACCGTTTCGCTGATCGCGGCGACGCCGAAGCCACAACTCGTGAAGCTTGCGATTGCGACCGCGGGGCTGGAACGTTTCTCGATCGGCGGTTCACCTCGTCAAGCGACGCACTACATCGTGAAAGTAGAAATCGGCGGCATCGCAGGCCTGCTCGCACCGCTGCTCGGACTGCAACCGCCAGAACTCTCACGTGTGGATTCTTGGTGGAGAGGTCCCCGCCTTCGTACGGGCGGAACAACCCCTCTATGTTGGAGGCCCGGTGTGGAAGATTGAACTCGCAAGCCCGGTCTGGCCAACGACGCCAACATCGCCAAGCGCAAAGGCCGATGACATCAAACCAAGGCCTCCGGCATAAAGCAAAACACGAGGTCCGACATATGCAAAGTGAAGAGACGCGCCGCGGGTGGGCCGCACGTGACGTGGGCTTTTGATTGCGATCGTCTGCCGACTTCGAAGGGCTGAAATGGGTCAAGTTCTGCCTGTTTGAGCACGTGGCCGGAAGGTCCGGGATTGGCCTACATCGGTCATTTCCAGATCGCCGCGCGTTCAGAAATCCGGAGAGTTATCGATCGGAACGTCGCGGTCGGGGCCGTGGGATTCGCGCAGGTTCTCGGCGCACACCATCTCCGGCCATCGCGTCATCGGCCGGTACGTCAGTAGCCCGGTCCACGGCCGCGTGAAGATCTTGGGATCGTCCACGGTGACTTCGACCTGAAGCCCCTTCTTGCCGGTGTCCCAATCGAACTCCGCGCCGTAGATGTCGAAGCGCACGGTCGCCGGATCGGCGGTGAATGTGCGGCGGTGCTTGCGCATCGCGTCCGCGGCTTCGCGCGCCATCGATCAGGCGATAGCGTTCGACGACGTGCAGCGCGTCGCTGTGCGGCGTGCCGTAGCGGTCGATCACCGCGAGGGGACCTTGCGGCTTGATGCCGATCGTGTCGATCACGAGCGTGTCGCCTTCGTAGCGACCGACGGAGTCGCCGAGCCACGTCGGCGTCACGCGCTCGGGATGCGGCACGTTCAGACGGACATGGCGCACGATCTGCCCGTTCACGTAGATCAGCGTCACGCTGTCCTTCTTCTGAAGCAGCAGGACTTCCACCTGGATGTTCATCACGAAGGGCGGCGGCTCGGGCCAGCACTGATTGTGCGGATCGGGGATCGAGTTGCCGGCGCGCGAGAACTCGCCATGCGCCTTCAGGATCGCAGCGCCTTCGGGGGTGAGAATGGGGTTGGTGAAATCGCCGACGCGCGCGGCATCGTCGGCGATCGTGCCGTCGGGCTTTTTCATCGTGTTGGCGATGAACGCGGGGCCCGATTGCGGCTGCTCCATATTGAAATTGGTGCGGCCCCAGTGACCGGACAGCGCAGGGATTGAAGACGCATTCTCCGCGGCCGGCGCGGATGAAACGATCATGACGGCCGGAACGACCGCGAACGCCGCCTGTCTTGATTACTTCGCCGTAAGATCCCCACGATGCGTGCCCCTCCGAGCGACGACGCAAGACTACTCAATTGCACGGGACGACAGAAGGCAATCGGCGAAGGTCAAGCTGCCAGCCGATAGCTGACGGAGTCATTCAGTTTGGGTTCAGGCGAAGCCGTACACAGTCGCGTTCGAACGCAATGGGACGTCGATCCCGCATAGGTCCGATCCGTCCGTTGCTCCATTCTTGGAGACTGCCGATTAGCACTCCGGTGAAGCGGCCGCACGTGGTCGCGGTGGTGGATGACGATCCGAGCCTTCGGAAGGCCCTGGGGCGGTTGTTGACGACCCTCGGCTATCGCGTGGAGCTGTTTGCGTCGAGCGAAGCGCTCATGAACGCGAGCGCCTCACTCGATGCGACATGCCTCGTCATCGATATCAACCTTGGCGACGGGTCGGGCCTGGACCTGGCGCGCCGCCTTGCCGATTTCGGTCTCGCCTCGCCGATCATCTTTATGACTGGCGGGCAGGACGACGCGATCCGCGCGCGGTGCATCGAACTTGGCTGTGTCGCGCTCCTGGTCAAACCCTTCACCGAAGACCGGCTGGTGGAAGCGATTGCCGAGGCAACTCGGCAGCGACTCAAGGCCGGCTAGTCGTTGCGGCGCCACGCAGCGACACCGCGCCCATGGACTCGCCGCGCCGTCGCACCCTAGACTTTCGCGGTGGGATGAGGGGATTTCAAGATATGCGCATTCTGGCGGCAACCGACGGCTCGGCGCCGGCGACCCGCGCGGTCGAGCTTGCCGCGCGCCTGACCAATGAGCTCGGCGGCACGCTCAAGATCATCCACGTGTGCAGCGAACGCGACGTGCCGGAAGAGCAGATGAGCAACTACACGATCTCGGAGCATTCCTCATCCGCCGAAGTGCTGACCGCGCTCTCCGAAGAGAAGCTGAGGATTGCCCGCGAGCACGCCACGAAGTGCGGCGCGGCCAAAGCGGAGACCGCGACAATGCTCGAGATCGAGGCGGGCGCGATCGCCGAAACGATCATCGACGCCGCACACAGCTACGAAGCGGACATGATCGTCATGGGCAAGCGCGGGCTCAGCCGGCTGTCGGGCCTGATCGTGGGCAGCGTGTCGCAGAAGGTGGTCAGCACGGCCGCCTGCGCGGTCACCGTCGTGCCCTGAGTCTGTCCCCCTCGTGCATTCTGCGCCGTCGCACGAGGCGAAATGGAAACTACTGCGGCAAGGCGAAGACATAGACGGCGTTGCTGCCGCTCGCCGTATCTGCCTCCGGTGTCAGGCCGATTTGCATGTTGGCAAGATTGCCGCCGCCGGCTGCGATGGCGACGTACTGGCGACCGTTGACCGAATAGGTCACAGGCGCGCCGACAGTTTGCGACGGAAGCCGCGTCTCCCAGATGACACGACCGGTGTCGGCATCGAACGCGCGCAGATAACGATCCATCGAGCCGTTGAACAGCAGCCCGCTGCCGGTCGTCAGCAACGACGAGTAGTTCGAGACGCGCGTTTCCCAGCTCCACACGGTGCGGCCGGTCTCGACATTGATCGCGTCGATGCGGCCGACCTTATCCTTGCCGGTCGAGAACCGGCCGACATTGGTGGTGTTGTAGCCGTAGGACGGCTGCGGCGGAGTACGGTCGGTGCGCGACGTCGTGCTGATGCACATATTGCTCAGCGGCATGAACATGACATTGGACTTCGGATTGTAGGCGCCCATCGGCCAGTCGCGGCCGCCGGCATAGGTGGGACAGATCTCGTAGGTCTTGCCGATCTCCTTCATCACGACGGCCTCGTTTACGGTCACCGCGCCGCGTCCGTCGATGCGCGCGACGAGGTTCTGCTCCGTGGTCTCCCGCGCCCAGAGGAATTCGCCATTGGCGGCGTCAAAGCTCCAGGCGATTCCGGTCTTGCATGGGATTCCGGTCAACGTCTTGCGCATGCCGCGGCGCGCATCCGGATTGACGGAGAGCATGCCCGGCGCGCGCGCGTCGGGATTGACCTGGGTGTTGATGACCATCATCTCGAAGGTGCATTCCTGGTCCCAGTTGTCGCGCGGCAGAACCTGATGCCGCCATACGATCTCGCCGGTCTTGGGACGCACCGCGAAGCGCGTGTCGGTGCCGGCCATCGTCGCGCCCGGCATCTTGCGCTCGGCCTCGGAGGCGGGCGAGACGCCGCTCGATCCGTAAAAGACGAGATCGAGATCGGGATCGTAGGTGATAAAGCCCCAAACCCCGGTGTGCCAGCGGCTCTCGAACGGCGATCCTGCCCAGGTCTCGTCGCCGGGCTGGCCCGGGCGCGGGATCAACTCGTTGCGCCAGAGCTCGCGGCCGGTCTCGGCATCGTGGCCGGTGACGTAACAGCCGCCATAGGTGTTGCAGGTGCTGCCCGCAACGACGACGCCGTTGGCGACGATCGGGCCGCTCGAATTCGTGGTGAAGAACGTTCCGCCGCGATCGGTCTGCCAGACCTGCTCGCCAGTGCGCGCGTCGAGCGAGACGACCATGTTGTCCCAGGTGAGGAAGAAGACGCGGTTGCCAAAGACCGCAAGGCCGCGCTTCTTCTGTCCCTGGTCGTTCTGGAACATCTCTTCGGGCGGCAGCGGGTGCTTGTACTCCCAGAGGAGATCGCCGGTCCTGGCATCGAGCGCCTGGATCAGGTCGCTCGGGCTCGTGAGATACATCACGCCCTCATAGACGATGGGCGTCGCCTGGTTCGGACCGGGTCCCATCGCGCGCGACCAGGCGAGCTGGAGAGTCCTGACATTCGTCTTGTTGATCTGCTCGAGCGGGCTGTAGCCCCAGCCCTGATAATTGCCGCGATACATCAGCCAATCCGACGGGCGCGGCGCGCGCAGCGCCTGATCGGTCACCGTGGTGAAGTTCGGCACGGCTTTGAGCGTCTTGGTCGGCGATTTCGGCGTGGGCGTTGCCGGAGCCGGGGCCCCATGCGCAATCGCACCGATGGCGGATGCCAGGATAGTACTTAGAACCGACGCCACAAGCGGATGTCTCATCGCACTCTCCCTTGGGTTTGAAGATTATGTTCTTTAGAGGATGGCGTGGTTCCCCATTTCTCCCGTTCATACTAGCGCATCGGGAGGAGCCGCGAAATCGCATCCGCGGAGAGATTCAGCGTGGCTTGCGGGTGTCGCGTTTGTGGCGATAGCTGTCGGCGGCCAAGATCAGCTGGGAGCGGTCGATCGCGGCGAGCGCCGCGCGTTGTTTCGCGGACAGTGTCTCGCGCGACAGGACGTCATCGGGCGAGCGCAGGAACCGCGCGAGGAAATCCTCGTCCGTGTAGAGCCGCGCGAGGACGGCTTCGACATCAGCAGTGCTCAAGGACAGCCTCCTGCCGTTTCGCGCGAAGAGCGCGGCCGGTCGTGACCGCCGCCCTCGCACGCCGCAGCTGAGCCAGCATGATCTCGAATTCCGGGAAATGGCCGTCGCGCTCGATGATCACGCTCAGCGGGTTGGGGCAGAGCTCGGCGAGCAGCGCGAGCAGGTCGTAGACCTCATCCGGGACGTCATGCAGATGATCGTCGAGCAGATGACGCTTCTCCGGGTTCAGCGGATCCTTGATCCACTTGCCGCCGCTCAAATGCACCGTCTGAACGCGATCGAGCGGCGCGGTCCTCAGAATGCGCGCGGGGTCTTCGCTCGCGTTTGCGCAATTGGCGAGCAGATTGTGCAGATCGAGCAGCAGATCGCAGGAGGCCGCGTTCAGGATGTGATCGATCCACGGCCATTCGCCGTGGGTGCTGAGCGGCGGCCGGATCAGCGTCGCGATGTTTTCGAGAACAGGCGCGCAACCGACGACGCGCGCGGCTTGACGGACATTGCGGATCGCGCCGTCGATCGTCTCATCGTTGCGGGGCGGCGCGGCGAGATGGCCGATTTCGCGGCCCCCTGCCCTTACGAATGCGAGATGCTCGGACCACGACTCCGGTGTGCAGATGTCGAACAGGCGAGCGAGTCTCTCCAAGCGCTTTGTCTCGACGGGTAGCGACGAAGCAAGCCCGAGCGAGACCGAATGGAGCGTGATCGGCAATTGCGCCGCAAGGGTCCGAAGTGACCGTGCCGCCGCAGCATCGTGGAAATTGTCGGCGATGATCTCGACGAGGTCGACCTCGTCGGTATGGCACAGGATGCTGGCCGAATAGTCCGGCCGCCAGGAGAGCCCGAAACGGTCAGGCTGATGTCTACGAGCCGCAGCCACCGCAACCTCCCCCTCCGCCGCCACAGCTCGATCCGCATCCCGTCGAACCGCAGGACGATCCGCCGCTGTTGCTCTTTGTGGCCTTGCGGAAAATATCGCGCGCGTATTGGAACGCCGCCGGCAGCGCGGAGAGCCCGAACACCGCGGCCAAAAGTGCGGCATCCGCGGTCTGCATGCGGGGCCTGAGCAAATCGCGCCGCATATAGAGTGACTGGAACAGCGTCTTGAGGTCCGAGAGCATGCGATCGCCGAGGCCGGTGCGATGCCGCCAGATCAAAAGGACGAGAATATAGACCAGCACAACCGCGAGGATGATGAGAAACGCGATGTTCTCGCGGCCTCGTTCGAGCGCGATATAGATCTTGAGCCCCGCGACGCCCAAAAGAAGAAGGGCGATCAGTCCGATCGAGATGGCCCGTTCCTGCATGATCTCGGCGGTGCGCACCAGGCGATGCTCGCCGAGAAGCTCCTGGTAGCTACCGCACGAGTGCTTGCATTCGGGGTCGTCGAACGCGACGCTCAACTCCTGCCCCACGCGATACAATTTCAGCAATGCGCGCTCGATGCGGGTCTTCCCGAGATTGATGTCCCGCGGATACGTGGTCTCGAGCTTCGGCGTCTTGCTCGATGCGTCGATGACCTTGAGGAGCCCGCGGTCGATCAGTGAAAGACTGGCGATACGGATCGCCTCGTTCTCGCCGCCGCGCAGAAAGGCGATCTGAAACGGATCGCTCATCTTCAATTTGGGGATCGGCTGCTGACGTTCGCGATAGCTGACGTAGAAGCGCAGGAACCAATAGGAAAACACACCCAGCACGAGATAGAACAAGAGGAACCAAGGCCCGGTCCAGTCGAAGGGATTCATCTGGAGACGCCCAGCTTGTTGGCGTCGTCGAGCATCAGACTGGCAAGCTTGAGGATCGAGAAGTACACGCTCCGCGCCTCGTCGGATGAGAGCGACACACTGTCCCGCGCCTTGGTGATGGCGAGCAACACCGGGTCCCATGCCGTGCCCGGATGATCGTGCGCGACCATCTGGAGCGCGTCCTTGGGGCTCGGCGCGGAGCGGCCTTGCAGCTTCAAGAGCGTCACGGCCGCGGCGCGCAGAGGGCCTGCAGCACCGGCGATGATCCGCGAGAGCTGCTCGTCCTGCGCGCTGTTGAGGACATAGCTCTCCCGCAGGCGAAGGATCTGGTTCGCGAGCACCTGCCTGACACGGAATTTGAGCGCATCGAGCGGGATTTCGAGATCGCTGAAATAGTCCTTCCCGAAGAGAACCTCATGGCGCGTCTCGATGTCGGCGAACTTGACCGCAAAGGCTTCCGCCGCGAGCGCGACCTCGGTCTCGAGAATGAACATCGCCTCGAGGATGATCGCGGCGTGCGCGGCCCTGAACAAGTCGCTCACCGCATCGGCGGAGGTCTGGTCGAACCGCCTCAACACAAGGATGAGATTGACATCCGAAGATGGCCTAAGCCGTCCTTCGGCGGCGCTCCCGAACAGCGTGACGGAGAGCAGGTCGTCCTTGAACGCGTCCCTTGCCGAATGGATGAAGTCGTCGAGCCATCGCGCGACGAGGTCGGGCAGCGGAGCGGCTTTGGTCATCTGGGCGCCTTTGGGCAGGGCTTGGCGGAAGAGCGGTAGCAGAGTTTTCTTGCGAAAACGCGAAGGCGTTCCCAGATCCCCGCAGTGTCAATCGCAGGCAAAATCGTCGGCGCCGTTGGGGTGACAGAACTCCGGCCAGCCCTTGGCGCGCCAGTATTCAACGAGGCCAGCGTTGCGCACGAACGCCTTGAAGCGCTCGGTCTTGCGCACCGGCGCATATGAGGGATGCCAAAATCCTACATAAGGGACGTGCACCCAAACACCGGCCGCAACATCGTCTTCAAGCGGCTCAAGGACACGCTCGGGAGCGCCGACGTGAAGGTATACGAACTCCAGATTGCCATCCAATCGTGGAAGGCTTGCGGCGAGGCTGCGGCAGCCGGCGCAGTGCGCAGCAGACGCGCCGCGGCCTCCACGAACACGGTGGATTCTACGATCACGTGCCGCCGCATGGCTTGGACGGCGCCGCCGATCCGCCGGTGCACAAGATCCACCCCGATGGCGAGTCGTTCTTCGGCTGCCGCGTGCCCACGTTTCTGATCTCACCCCTAGTCGGGCGGGGAACCGTGACGCACAAGATCTATGACCACACTTCAATTCTGAAGACAATTCTTCTCAATTTCATAGGCCCGGAGGCCACGACGCAGGAATTGTTGGGCAAACGCGTAGACGCGGCGAACGACTTGCTCGGTGAGCTCGCGCCCACCCCGCGTCAGGATGTCGTTGCGGTCGAAGCTCCGACCGACGTCCGGTTCGCGCCGCCCAACAGCCTCGACAACCGGCCAATAGACTTAGAGGACTTTCATTTGGGGATGCGGCTGTTCCCGTTCGGACCAAAGCTGAAGAAACTGATCGCCAAGTGACTAGAAGGAGGGGCTGTGGCAACAACAACGCTGACAGTGCACGTCAAGGCTGGGGCGTTTCGAACCCTGCAAACCTTCTTTAATGCCTCAGCCACTGGCGTATTCAGGGACCCAAAGGGTGCTACGATAAAGGTCCGCATCGGCGTCGGATTCCTGGGTTTCGACCGCCAGAAGCAGACCCTGAACGGCGACGACACAAAGACACTCAAAATCTCAGGAGGAACGTCGTTGCTCCGTGCGCGAATGCAGATCAGGGTCTTGAAAGACAGCGATGTAACTTACACCCTTCATCTCCCTGGCCCCTGATAGCTGCTATGCTGCCGCCAGGTAGCGATGGAGACTTTTGCCGCGTGCCCGCGGAGCTCCGACACGAAGGGGCTTGTCGCGTGACCAGTGTCGCTAGCGCATTCTGCACAGAACGTTCGCCGTGGCCGGTGCACGAACAGGTCGGCCTGCATCAAACGCAGTTTGGCTCAACTGTGAAGGGAGATCGATGTGTCGAAGATGCACGTGGATGCGGTTGCACTGAATTTCAGGTCGCGGCCGGAAGTGACGCCGGACACCTTCTTGGGCACAGTGTTCCTTGGCCAGCAGGTCACCGACGTGAAGGTCGCGAACGGCGGCGACTGGGCAGAGTGCAAAGCGGAGATCGAGGGCAAGCGTAAGCATGGGTTTGTGAAAATGCAGTTCCTCCGGAAGCCGCTGACGCCCGGCCGGGAAGCGCTGGTCGCGAGCGTGCACCGGGAGTGGATGCGTTTCGATCGCGGAACGGGACAGGAGCACCACAAGCCCTTTTCGGACTTTGTGGGTGAGATGTGGAAGGCGCTTGGCATCGCGCTCGATGGAACCGATCGGGACACGCCCTGGTCGGCAGCGGCGATCTCGTTCATGGTGCGCAGGGCCGGCGATGGTTACAAGGGCTTCAACTTCGCAGCAGCGCATTCGAAATACGTGCATCACGCTATCAAGGCCCGCATGAAGAAGGACCGAGCCACCCCGTTCTGGGGGTTTCGGCTAAATGAACGCAAGCCGCAGGTGGGCGACATTGTCTGTCGAGACAACCCGAATTTCGCACCTGCGGTCGATTTCGACGTGGCGAAGGGGCTCAATTCATACCGCAGCCACTGCGACATCATCATGCAAATCGATTCGAAGGCGCAGAAGGTGGTGTCTATCGGAGGAAATGTCAGCAGTTCGGTTTCGATCACCGAATACGACCTCGCGCCGGGTGATCTGCTGGCAGGAACCAAAAATGTATTCGCATTGCTCGGCAATATGACCGATGCCGACTAGGGCCGAGACCGCACTCGCTTTCGTTTTCGTCCTTGTTTTCCCCGCAGATGCGGCGCCTGGATCGGCGGGCGCTGTCCCGCCGACATGTGCGCGAGAGGCGGTGCGTCTCACCCAGGCACGGCTGCTCCGCGAGCGGCCTCATCCCGCGACGGCCGTCGTGGCGCAGCTTTCCGCCGGCGCGTTCGTTTACCTCTGCGAGATATCAGACGGCTTTCAGCGGCTGATGTACCCCCGAGCGAACGAGGCAGTCGACTGCACGTTCCGCGAACAACAGAATGCCTGTCCCACCGGCTGGACCGAGGTCCCGGTGCCGGTCGAGGTCCTCGGATAAATCGAACTCTGCGTGCGTGACGTTCGCAATACTGGGCAGGCGATGATGCGTGCTGCTATCGTCGGTTCTGATGATGAACCCGTTTTCCGCGACTGATCTGAAGCGCTGGGTGGAAGAGAACCGGCACCTCTACCAGCCGCCGTACAAGACCAACCGCATCCTCGCTCATTACAGCGAGTTCTTCGTGCTGGTGCTGAACGGGCCGAACGCGCGGCTCGATTTCCATCGCGAGCCCGGCGAGGAGTTCTTCTTCCAGATCCACGGCGATATCGAGCTGCACGTGAAGCCCGAAGGCGAGCGCCGGCAGGTGGTGAAAATCCGCGAGGGCGAGATGTTCCTCTGTCCGGGCGGCGTGGCCCACTCGCCGCGGCGCGGCGACTGCACATGGGGCCTTGTCATCGAGCGCAAGCGACGCCCCGAGGAGAGCGAGCAGTTCCTCTGGTTCTGCGAGCGATGCGATGAGGAAGTCTTGGCGCGGACCGTGGTCCAAACTAAAGACACCGGCGCGCAAGTGAGCGCGATCTACGAAGAGTTCAACGCCGATCCCGGCATACGGACCTGCAAGGCCTGCGGTTATGTGTTTCCGGTCGCGCCGCGTGCCCAGAGGCTCGGATTCCTGGAGAAGGACACGCGATAGTTAGGGGACCAGGGCCCCCGCCGGGCCTTTCGAGGCCTGCCCCCAGGCGGTACACTTCGCGCCGGAACATTTCAGTACGCCCATAGAGCGAGGAGGAACCATGAGACTGACACGGGCCATGATGTTGGCGGCGAGCTGCCTGGCGGCGGCCGCGTTCGGCATCAACGCTTCCGACGGCGCGTTCGCGCAAGGTGCGGAGACGCAGAGCAAGACCTGCCGCGTCACGCGCGCGAAAGACGTCGAGATCCAGCGGATCGAGCCGTTCAAGGTGTTCGACAATCTCTATTATGTCGGGCCGTGCTACGTGTCGGTGTGGCTCTTGACCACGCCGCAGGGGCACATCCTGTTCGACTCCGCCCAAGAGCCGTTCGTCGACGACGTGATCGAGAACATCGAGAAGACCGGCGCCAATCTCAGGGACATCAAGTACATCGTCCTGAGCCACGGCCACATGGACCATGTGGGCGGCGCGGAGCGTATCCGCCGCGTGACGGGCGCGCGCGTCGTCGCGATGGCCGAAGACTGGACGATGATGGAAGGGCTCCAGGGCAAGTCGAACAACCGCGACATCAAGCCGAACGTGCTGCCCAAGCGCGACATGGTGGTGAAGGAAGGCGACACGCTCACCCTCGGCGACCAGACGCTGAAGTTCCATCATCACCCCGGCCATACGCAGGGCGTGCTGACGACCGAAGGCATCCGGCTCAAGGACGGCAACCAGACCTATACCGGCATCGTCATGGGCGGCGGCGGCTATCGCGGCGGGCTCAAGGAAGCCGAGCAGTCAGTGGTGACCGCGAACCAGGTGGCTGCCATCCAGGGCGTGCAGGTCAACCTGCAGATCCACAGCTGGGCGGAGCCGAACGGCTATCCCGGCGGCGGCGTGCTCGAGCGCGCGGTGCTGCTCAAGAACCGCAAAGCCGGCGAGCCGCATCCTTTCGTCGACGCCGCGACGTGGACGGCGCGCTCAAAAGCCGCCCAGGAAAACGCGGCCAAGGCGGTGGCGAAAGAGAAGCAGAAGGCGGCAGCGGGCAAGTAGCCGGCCGCGACACGAAATGAAAACGGCGAGCAGGGAAACCTGCTCGCCGTTTCGTTTTGCGCGGAAGTTGCTACTGGGGCGGAAGCGGGTTCGGATCGCGTCCGGCGCGCCAGAACACGAACACGGACACGGCCTTGATCTCCTCGGGCCTCAACTTGCCTTCGAAGGCCGGCATCGTGCCCCGGCGTCCGTGGTTGATCGTCTCGAGCACGGTCGCGCGGTCGGACCCGAACAGATAAAGCTCGGGCTTGGTCAGGTTGGTCGATCCGAGCGCGGGATTGCCCGTCGCGTCGTCGCCATGGCAATCGAAGCAGTTGGCCCGATCGAGAAAGAGGACGCGGCCGCGCTCGGCCTTGGCGCGATCGCTCACCTGCTGGCCGCTGATCTGCATCACGTATTCGACGACCTCGTCGATCTCCGGGTCGGTCAGGAAGCGCTGATTGCCGTAGGCCTCAGTGTCGTGCTCATTCCGGTTTTCCGGAAGATAGGCGACCATATCGGCCTCCAACCCACGCGACTTCGCATGCTCGTTGCGGACGCCGTAGAGCACGGTCCACTCGACATCGGAGGGCAGCTTGACCACACCGCCCGTCTGCAGATGGTCGCCCGAGAACAGCCAGTCGGGATCCGAGAGGCTCGGCGCGTTGCGCCGTGCGGCTGCCCTCCAGCTCCTCGCCGTGGCAGCTTGCGCAGTTCGCGGCGTAGACCCTCTGTCCGAGCTGCACCGCCGTCGCGTTGAGGCGCAGCGACTGCACGATGTCGTCGACGCTGTGGTTCACAAGCTCCGCGGGCGAGACCGCGAATTCAGGGAATTCGACCTCCTCGGCTTCAGCCGCCTTCTCGGTCGTGGCTGGAGCGGCCGCGGTGTTTGCCGCCTGATTGCATCCCGCAAGCCCGAACACGAATGCACTCGCAACCATCAAACAGGTCCGACGGCGCGGGCTGAGCGCCGTCGCAGGATAAAGGTCGCCTCCCATGAGCTTGATCCTTTCCAGTCCCGGTCCGGTTTCCCACTCTACTAATACGGTTTCAGGTCTTCAGGCCCTTACGCAAGGGGGCACTTTACATGGTTGTAAGGCGTCCGCGCGGCCATGCTCCCGTCCACCGCCGGACCATGTGCCGCCATCGCGTGCTATCGCGGGATGTGTCTGGCGACGGTAGGGGTGGATGTACCACGAGGGAAACCGCGAGCTTCAGGCCCGCTTTGGGAGCGCCGCGCTGGCCGACGGGCTCTTGGAAAAGACCCATCGCGCGGCCTTCACGGACTTCCCGAACTGTCCGCGCTACGTCCCGACCTGAAGCGCCATGCACGGTCGGTCTATGTCCCGGAAGCGGGAAACGCCGGTTGAGCCCGTATGGAAGCGCCATCGGAGAAGGAACCGCAGCGGTCCGATGATGCCAGATGGCGTTGACGCGCCCGGCTTTGTCACTGATGGCACGATGGATGGCCATTCGCCGGACGCCGCATCGCTTCGGCAGCGCCATGACCGGCGGATTGCCTCAACGAGGACTATCCGTTGCGCGCCCATCAATTCATAGACTCCCAGCTCGCCGCCCTCGTGCGCGCCGACATGCAACACGCCTGCGCACATCGACACCGTGTTCGCGACAGAGTTTTGGCAGGTCGAGCGCCGAGACCTGTTGGCCCAAGACGAGAGCGGTCAATCGTTCATGCGACCGCGACGTAACATCGCGATGTGAGAGGGGCGGCGCACTGCGCGTGTTCGAGCGCCGTCCCGCGAAACGAACAGGACGTACCCATATGCGCGAGCTCACGGCGGGATTCGGGACGACCCTCCCGCACGGCACAAAAAAATGCACCCTGTCGAGACGCGATTGGGACAGCGTGTCCGAAGCTTCTTCGCAACGACCCGTGGAAGGGATGTCGCGTCTTCGACGACGAGGTGCGGTATCTGTATGGCGCCGCGGCGCTGGCGAAACTGGTCAAGGGATCCCTCGTCGTCCTCCAGCTCATAGATTCGCAATTCCTTACGAACGGAGCGCGCGAGATTGACGAAGGGCGAACAATGGGGACCGACGTAAATGACGGCATCGCTGCCGTGAAACGGCGTATCCAGGATCTCCCGCTGAGCCGCGGGGACACGATCGTGTTCGACCTCCGCCTGCAACCCGACGGGGGAGTCCCAGGGATCGAAGGCGGCCAATTCGCGCCGATTGGGATGAGGCCTCATGAAGGTCTCGGCGCGTTCGTTCAACATCGCCGCGGTGAAGGAAAACGTGCTGTTCGAGATGGCGACGTGATCGGCGTGACGCAGGATATGATGGTCGACCATGAAATCGGCGCCGGGAATCTCGATCCCGAAGTCTCCTTGAGTCCCAAGGAGAGAATTCCGCGAACCGTGGAATGAGGGTGACCTCATCGGTCGCGATGTAGAGCACGGGCTGGTCCAGTTGCGTCCATATCGATCGGAGCCACGCGAGGTACCATCCGGCGGGTGCAATCCAAAACGTCCCGTGTCCGAAATCGGCACGGCGCAGGTGCACGGCGACGATTGTCTTACCCGCGTCACTAAGGGTGGACAGCGCGTGGTCCAAGAGCGCTGCAACTTTGCCTTCGGGCGTGAAAAGCGCGCGAAACTCCGACGCACGAGTTTTCCACTCGTTTTTCTTGCTGGCGAAAAAGCCGCTGACATTGCGATCCGAAAGGGCTTGTCCAGATTGGCTGTCGAAGTCCTCTTCGAAGATGACGGGAAGCGAACCGCTGGGATACGGATCGGTCAAATCGAACAGATCACGCCCAATCCAGTCCGGCAGCTCCGCGAGAAGACCATGATCCTCGGCGTGGAAGCGTATGAACGCGTACTGAAGCAGCTGGTTGCCGAAACGACCATTGGTGCCGAGTGTCGTCATCTGAATGCGAGGTCCACCGGCCCGCGGGGGTCGCGGCGATGGAGGCGGACCGAACGCCATGCGAAAGCGGAGCATCGCTATTTTGCTGTACGGAGTGCTGTGGCCGGGAATCCTTCGCAATGCGGCCTCGTACGCGGCCAATGCTTCGTCGGGCCGCTCTGTCCGTGCGAGCACATCGCCGAGGATCACAAGCGCGCGGAAATGTCTCGGCTCGCTGGCCAGAACCGAACGGCAGAGCGTCTCAGCTTCGGCGAGCGCACCACGCGCTGCCGCACTCAATAGCCTGAGACACGATCCGAGCCGCGTCCATGGTCCGATCCGGTGCTTATACGCCGAGTCAGTTGGCAAATGTGCGCCATTCCTCCGCCGGCACGATAGCAAGTCACAGATACGGACGGAACCGCGGGAGCGCTTCGGCGTTGAGTGAGCGGGACGGCACTAACGTTAATTCGATCAGCGACACATGGTTTTGATCATTCGCGTGCACAATAGAGCCCTTAGGCTCAGGGCTCGAAAGCAGCAGCGCGCAACTGCATCCACAGGTGTGTCGGCATGATCACCGCTCAACTTAGGCAAGCCCTGGCTTCCGTCGCACGACGGGGCCGCAAGCTTTTCGGATCGCCAAGACAGGATGCGCCCGCAGGCAGCATCGAAACGCTCGCGCTGGACCTTCTGTCCGAGCGCGGCGAGGCGACCAGCATGGCGCGCGCCGATGCGATCGTCCGCTTGTACGCGAGCCTTTCGAAAGAGCAGCGGGAGCTCTTCCATCTCTTCCTCGCGCTCAATCTCCTGCCCGAGACGACACGGCTGAAGGCGGCGGCGAAGGCCTATCTGAACGCCCCCACGCCGGAGACGGTCGCGGAGCTTGCGCTCGCGTCGGAATCGCCGCGCCGGGAGCTGATCCGGCGGATGAATGTGGCGCCGGGCGCGACGCATTTGCTGGTGCGGATGCGCGAAGAGGTGCTTGCGGCGCTCGACAGGCAGCCGCAGTTGAGACCGTTGGAACAAGACATGCGCCGCATGCTCGCGTCGTGGTTCAACCGCGGCTTCCTGACGATCAAGCGGATCGACTGGAGCAGCTCGGCTGTCGTGCTCGAGAAGGTCATCGCCTATGAGGCCGTGCATGAAATCCGCGGCTGGGACGATCTGCGCCGGCGGCTCGCGCCCGATCGCCGCTGCTTCGCCTTCTTCCACCCCGCGCTTCCCGAGGAGCCGCTGATCTTCGTGGAGGTCGCGCTGTGCCAGGGGCTCGCGTCCAAGATCGCGCCGCTGCTGTCCGCCAACGCGCCGGTCGACGACGCCGCCCAGGCCGACACCGCGATCTTCTATTCGATCAGCAATTGCCAGCCGGGCCTGCGCGGCATCTCGTTCGGGAATTTCCTGATCAAGCAGGTGGTGGAAGAATTGCGCGCCGACCTGCCCGGCCTGAAACGGTTCGCGACGCTCTCGCCGGTGCCGAGCTTCAAGCGCTGGCTGACCGAACAGGCCACAACCGGCGGCGACGACTTGCCTGCGGCCGCGCTCGACATCAACTGGGCGAGTGCCGAGCGCGTGAGCCCGGCGATCAGGAACGCGCTGCAACGGCTGCTCGCGACCTATCTCACGGCGAGCAACGGCGGAAAGGGACCGGACGATCCGGTGGCGCGCTTCCATCTCGGCAACGGCGCGCGGCTGGAGCGCATCCACTGGGCTGCGAATTTGAGCCCGCGCGGCATCCAGGAATCGGTCGGCATGATGGTGAACTACGTTTACGAGCCGAAGACGATCGAGGACAACCACGAGCAGTTCGTCGCCGCGGGCCGCGTCGCGCGCTCGTCCGAGGTCGATGATCTCATCAAGCGCCCGTCGCGCAACGGCAACGGCAAGCATAACGGGCGCGAACAGCAGGCGGCCGGCCCCGCGTGACGGCGCAGGGCGCCACGATCACGGCGCGTTCAAATACTGATGGATCGCGTCGATCTCGCCGTCGGTGAAGTACGAGAAGCCGGTCTTGGCGACCCGCGTCATCGTACCAAGATCGCGTCCGCCCGATCCTTCGCCGGTGCGCATCAGGTGGCGAAATTCATCCAGCGAATAGGCTTTCACCATGGCGCGAAGCGGTGGCGTCTTCATGCCGAAGCCGTTGTCGTAGGCGGTATCGAGCTGATGGCATCCGCGGCATATGGCGCTGACGAGATACTCCCCCTCGCCCTCCTTCGGCCGCGTGACCGGCGGCTCGATCTGAGGCGCCGTCGCGGCCGAGAGGTCCACCTTGCCGGTGGCGAGCGCGATGTAGCCGAGAGGTCCCCACTGGGTCGACACCGCAACCTCGTCGGGACGCTGTGGGAGACTGCGAACGTAGGAGACCACCGCTGCAACGTCCTCATCGGACATGCGGCCCAGCTCCGACGTCGGCATCACGATCGCCGTCGTGCCATCCTGCTTCACGCCGCGCCGGATCAGGCGAACCAGCTCGTCGTCGCTGTAGTCGGCCGCACGGCGCGAGATGTTCGGGGCGACGAGGCGTCCGACGCGTGGCGCCTCGAAAAGCACATTCCCGGCGTCGTGATGACAGCCCCAGCACCCGAAGATGCGGAAGGCGCGCTCGCCTTCGGCAACGAGCGAAGGCGAGGGCTGCACCTTGAGCGGCGTCAGATCCGCGTCCCACTGCGTGTGAAGGCGCCACTGGGCGGTGCCCCATACCGCGAAGGCCGCGGTCGCCGCGATCAGCGCCAGGCCGGCGATGCCGCGGAGGGCGTAGCGGCGAAAGCGGCCGGCAGGCTTGTTGCTCGGAGAGGTGTTGCTCATCGTGATT
Source organism: uncultured Alphaproteobacteria bacterium (assembly GCA_963708555.1). Lineage (GTDB taxonomy): Bacteria > Pseudomonadota > Alphaproteobacteria > Micropepsales > Micropepsaceae > CAIYRG01. The sequence goes on from CAVPTF010000016.1 coordinate 411,348, forward strand.
GACTCGATGCTTGGAAACGGCGCGCCTCATCTACCCGTCCGCGGATTTCGCTACAAACACCAAGCTTGCGCGTGCATTCAGCAGAAATGCAGAATGCGGGATGTTCGACTGGAACGACCTCAAATATTTCCTCGCCGTGGCGCGTGCAGGCACCACGCTCAAGGCGGCGGCAACACTCAAGGTCAGTCAAAGCACGGCAGCTCGGCGCATCGCCGCGCTCGAAAAGGCGATCGGGGTGAAGCTCTTCGACAAGCGCCAATCGGGCTACGTGCCGACAGAGGCCGGCTCCGCGCTCATCAAGACCGCCGAAGAGGTTGAGACGGCGACCGGCGTGTTCGGTGCGGCTGCCTCGGCTCATAAGCGTGGTCTCACCGGAACGATTCGATTCACGTGCAGCGAGATCGCGGTCAGCGCGCTGTTCATGAGCGCGCTGCGGGAATTCCGCGACGCCTATCCCAGCCTGCGACTGGAATTGATCACGACCGATCGCCGGCTCGATCTCGCAGCCGGCGAAGCGGACGTGGCGTTTCGCGCGGGTACGCCGCCCACGGAGCCAGAGCTGGTCGGACGGCGGATCGCGATCGACACATGGAGCGTCTACTGCACGCGGTCCTATGCGGAGAAGCATGGTGCTCCGACAGGCGCCGGAGGATTTGGCGCACCACGCCTTCTTCACCCTTCACGACGAGTTTCCGCGATTGCCCATGATCGAGTGGATCAAGCGGCATGTGCCGGAGAGCGCGATCGTGATGCGCCAGAATACCATCGGCGGTCTGTTCGGCAGCTTGAGGTCGGGCCTGGGCGTGACGGTGATGTCGGATTTCCTGGCGTCGACCGACACGAACCTCGTCCGCTGCTTCACGCCCGAGGTCGCCGTCCATTCCGAGATCTGGCTGATCACGCATGAGCGGCTGCGCACGGCCCCCCGCGTGCGCGCGCTGATGGACTTCCTGGCGGAGTATCTCGTGAAGGGCCGTCATGTTGGGGCGGCCTCAAGCGGCTAGGACGTCGCCAAAAAGCGTAAAATTGTCGAATGTCCTAACGAATTCAGCGGCATTCACGGCTCGTCAAGCTTTGGGTGCGAGAGTTGTTTCGCCCCACGCGGGCGACTGCTCGAGACCTCGCCGGAGACGCCAACCCATGAACGTGCTCGCTCGCATCAACGCCGGTTCAACCCAGCCTATCGTTCCCGATCCGGTGAAAGAGCCGGCGCCCATGACACCTCCTACCGCCGTACCGAGCACCGCCTGCGCGCGCGCCGCTCGGCTCGCCGCGCACCTATGCCGGGCCTTCGATCATCAGCTCCGCTCTGGTCGTGATCGGCCGGCTGGAGAGCGCAGGCGACATCCAGATCGACGGGAAGGTCGAAGGCGATATCCGCGGCCAGGCGGTGAGGATCGGCAACACGGCCGTGGTCAAAGGGACTGTGACCGGCGAGCTCGTCGAGCTGTCCGGCACGCTGGAAGGCAAGATCGAGGCGCGGTCGGCCGTGCTTCAGCGGACGGGGCGCATGACCGGCGACATCGTCCATCAGTCGCTTCAGATCGACGAAGGCTCGCATTTCAGCGGCTGCAGCCGCCCGAATTACGGGAAATAGTCGCCGATGGAGCGCCTCGCGCGCTCCTACGGAACCTGACGTCGTTTCATTGGTAACCAGTTTCTTAAGGCTGTCTTGGGCGAGCCCGGGCACGGCGCTAGCCTTTCCGCGTGGGGGCGGATTGGAGCATGAGTGTGACCAGGTTGATTGCCATAGAAGTACTACAACTCATTGTTCTTGCTTGTATTTCTTGTCACCCTGACGTGCTGAAGCTGAGGCTCGTGCCGGCCAGGCGCAAAGATCGGGCAAGCCGCCGCGATACCTCGCACCACTAAGCCGGCGGCGAGGCGCTCAATTTCCTGAAGTCATGCCGCGCGCGCGGCGACGAGACCTCGGTGCTGGGCTAGTATCCGCTTCGAGCGGGTCATTTCAGCCGGAGATCTTAGTCGTGCCCCATCGCGTGGAATCGCTGCTGCGAGCGCTGATCTTTGCCGGAGCCCTGGTCGCGCCCTTGGCCGCGATCGCGCAGACGGCCGGCGGTTCCTGTGCGGAGCTCGACGGGCGCCGCGGCGTTCGTGAACGGCGCGGTCATTTCGAACTACGATCTCGATCAGCGGACCGCGCTTTTCGCGGCCACTTCGGGCGTACGGCCAACGGAGGAAAATCTGGCGCAGGTGCGGGTCCAGGTCCTGCGCTCGCTCGAAGACGAGATGATCCAGCTTCAGGAAGCGAACAAGCACAGGATCAGCGTCACCAAGACCGAAGTCGATCGGGCGATCAATGACGTCGCCAAGGACAACGGGATCACGGTCCCTCAGATTCTCGACACGCTGAACCGCGCGGGCGTGTCCACGCAGACATTCGCGCAGCAGATCAGCTCGCAGCTGATCTGGCAGAAAGTGGTGACCGCGCGTTACGGGACCGACGTGCTCATCGGCGATCAAGAGGTGGACGAGGCGATGAACCGGCTGAGGCAGGGTTCGGACAAGCCGCAATTCCTGCTCTCCGAAATCTATCTCGGCGTCGATCGCTCCGAGGACGATGTCAGCGTGCGCGCGAGTGCGGAGCAGTTCGCGCAGCAGATCATGCAGGGCGTGTCGTTTGCGATCGTGGCGGGCCAGTTCAGCCAATCGCCGTCGGCGGCCGATGGCGGAGACATCGGCTGGGTCACGCAGGGCGAGCTCGCGGAGGAGCTCGACACCGCGCTGTTGCAACTCAAGCCCGGACAGATCGCAGGACCGATCCGCGCCGAAGGCGGCTATCACATCCTGCTGCTGCGTGACCGGCGCGAGCCTGCCGGGGCGAATGTCGTCCAGCTTCCTCTCCCGCCCGCCGATCCGAACGCGCCGCTGCCGCTCGATCGATTCCTGATCCCGTTGCCCGCGGATGCCGACGCGATGATCAAAGAGCGCGCGATGACGCTCGCGAACAATGTCGCGGGCCAGCTTCGGACCTGCGCCGATCTGCCGAACATCGCGGGCCAGCTTCAAGGCACCGTGTATCAGCGGCTCGGCAACATGAACCCGAGCAATCTGGACGCGCAATTGCGCGACGCGCTCGCCAAGAGCGCTCCGGGCGAGATCATGAAGCCGTTCTTCTCGCCCGCCGGACTCGAGTTGATCATGCGCTGCGACTCCGTTGCGCCGGGTCCCCGCGCCTTCGAGCTGCCGTCGCGCGAACAGCTTCGCGATCAGCTCTTCGCGCAGAAGATGTCGATCTACGCCAAGAGCTATCTGCAGGAGCTCCGGCGCACCGCCATCGTCTCCAGGGGCATCAACTAGCCCCCTCCCCCCTCCGCCGCCAAGCCGGAAATCCGGCAACCGATTGGACCCCAAGGGCGTTTTGAAACGGGGTCCGTTTGGGCTGGATCAAAGCGTCGCCACGGCCGTGCGCCGATATTGGCGGAAAGCGAAAGGCGCATCATGCAAAGGCTTGGGCGTATCTATAAGCGCGTTGGGGCATCCGCACTCATTGTCGCGTCTGCGCTGTTGGCGGCAGCAGCGGCAGCGGAGCCCGTGGCGGTTCGCCACACCGAAGGATCGCTGCGGGGCTTTCTGGTGCTGCGTTCGCTCGACGACCAGATCCTCGCCGACGGCGAGCTCACTCAGACCGTGCGCGGCGATCGGGTCACGGCCCGGCTCGTGTTCCGCTTCAAGGACGGCTCGACCCACGAGGAGACGACCGTCTATTCGCAGCGCGAGCAGCTCCAGCTGATCAGCGATCGCATCGTGCAGAAAGGTCCGTCTTTTCCTCAGCCGCTCGAGATGACGGTCGAAGCCACGGGCAAGGCGACCGTGCGCTATCAGGACGACAAGGGGGCGCAACAGACGGCGACCGACAATTTCGCCGCACCGCCGGACCTCGCCAATGGAATCGTGCCGAAGCTCCTGATGAATGCGCGTCCCGAGGCGATGCCGCAGAGCTTCTCGCTGATGGCGGCCACACCGACGCCGCGCATGGTGAAGCTGTTGGTTACGCAAGCAGGTCCTGAACGATTCACGGTCGGTGGATCGCCGCGCGAGGCGATGCATTATGTGCTGAAGGTGGAGATCGGCGGCGTCGCGGGCGTGCTCGCGCCGATCGTCGGAAAGCAGCCGCCCGATTCGCACGTCTGGATCGCCAGCGGCGAGGTGCCTGTGTTCGTGCGCGCGGAGCAGCCGTTCTATGCGGGCGGCCCCGTGTGGCGGATCGAGCTCGCCAGTCCGACCTGGCCGAAACCGGCGACCGCGAAAGCCAGCGACACCAAGGGCAAGCCGCCGGCCTAAGCTACCGCCAGCGGTTCATCGCCTGGCGGTGCAGCGACTCGGGCGGCAGCTCGGAGAGTTCCATCCGGTTGCCGTTCGGATCGCTGATGTTGGAGAGGATCGCCTTCGTGCCGCTCACGTTGACGTCCTCGGTCTTGGCGCCCCGCGCTTTAAACATCGCGACCGCGTCCTTCGTGTTCTCCACGTGCAGCCCGAAATGACTCACGCCCAAGGGCCGTCCGTTCGCGGGCTGCAGCTCCACGAACGTGTTCTGGCTGATCTGGACATAGACGAGCTGCACCTGCTTCGTCTGCGGGTTGACGAAGCGGAACGCTTCCGGGAAGCCCATCGTCTTGGTGTAGAACTCGACCGCCTTGTCGAGATCGGGAACGATGATGCCGACGTGATTGAGTCCGACGACGCCCCGGTTCGGGCTGAGACTCGATTGGGCAAGCGCCCCTGCGGTGACCGCGATTCCTGCGAGAGCACCGGCAACGAAGAGAGCAAGGCCGCGCATGTAAACCTCCTCTGAAGGTGGAACCCTGTTAGCGGGCCGCCGCCGTCGACAAGCCCCTTGAAGACGAACTTCTGCACCCGGTAGCCCTGCGACTCGCCGGTGATGAGATTGCCCTGCGGGTCGACGCCCAGGCTGTGGATGTGGAAGAACTCGCCCGCCTTGCGTCCCGGTCCGCCGATCTGGCCGATCTCTTCGAGCGAGGCACGATCGAGGATCGCGACGCGTTCGTTCGAGCCGTCCGCGACGTAAAGGAAACGCTGCTGCGGATCGCCGGAGAGCGCGACACCGAACGCGGTGCCCGTACCTTCTGATCCGCGCTTGACGAAGCCCTCCTTCAGGAACGTGCCGTCGAGCCGGAACGACTGCACGCGGTTGTTGGCGCGATCCGAGACATAGACGATGCCGTCCTTCGACACGGTGATGCCGTGCGGCGTGTTGAATTGCTGCGGCGACTGCCCGCTCCGCTGCTCTGCTTTGGACGCTTTGTCGTCGGGCCTGTTGCCGTAAGCGCCCCAGTGACGCTTGTAGGCGCCCGGTGTTGGCGTCGAACACGACGATGCGGCGGTTGCCGTAGCCGTCGGCGACGAACACCTCGTTGCCGAACACGGCAAGCGAGGCGGGCCGGCTCAAATGCGTGGTGTCGTTGCTGTCGGCCTGAACCCCGCCCTTGCCGATCTGCAGCAGGAATTTTCCGTCCTTGGTGAATTTGAGGATATGCCCGTCGCCGTCACCGTTGCCGGTGAGCCAGACATTGTCGTTCGCATCGATGAAGATGCCGTGCTCGCCGCTTCCGGGACGGCCGTCGCCATTGGTGCGCCGCTCTTTCGAGCAGGACTGGCACTCGACATGAGCCGAGTAGAGACCGCCGCGATTGAACCATTGATACTCGCCGGTCTTCGATGGCCCGCCCCAGCCTTGGAGGTATTTGCCGTCGGGGCTGAACTCGACGACGGGCGGCGCGGGGCCCCAGCCGTTCTCGGTGGCGTTGCCTTCCTCGAGCGTGTGCGGGCGATGGATCACCCAGACATTGCCGTGAGAATCCGCGGTCGCGCCGCCCACGCCGCCGAGCAGCATCTTGTCCGGCATGGTGGGGAACTTGTAGTCGACTTCGAAGATCGGGACAGCGACCGATTTCTGGGTCTGTGCGGCGGTGTCAAAACCGCCGATGACAGCCGCAAGCGTGGCAGACGCCAACACAGCACTCGTGACGATGTGCTTTCTCATGTCACCGCTCCTCCCGACCGTGCGATCGTGTGTTCTTCGGACACGATAGCACTTTAGGCTTGCAGCCGATAAGGCCGTTCAACAGCGGGCCGCGACGATGATGGAGCCATTGCGCATCCGGAGTCGCCATGTCCAGAAACCAGATCGGGTGCTATCCTTGGGACCAAAGACCGGTCGTTCGGCCTCGGAAAATAGCGGGAGGATTAAAGATGACGCATCAGATCCTTGGAACGCGCACATCCCTTCTCACGATGGCACTGTTGGCGGGCACAGCGCCCTTCTCCGGCCCTGTGGTGGCCCAGACGCAAGCGCCACCCGCGCTCGCCGGCAAGGTGACGTCGCAAGATGAAGGCGCGATGGAGGGCGTGCTCGTCAGCGCCAAGCGCGCAGGCTCCACCGTCACCGTCACGGTCGTGAGCAACGCGCAAGGTCAGTACAGCTTCCCGCGCGACAGACTCGAACCCGGCAAATATTCCGTCACCATCCGCGCCATCGGCTATGAGCTCACGGCGCCCGCGCAAGTGGACGTGGCGGCGAGGCAGGCAGCGGCCTTCGACGCGAAGCTGGTCAAGACCAAGAACCTCGAGAGCCAGCTTTCGAACGGCGAGTGGCTGCTGAGCGTCCCGGGCGAAAGGCGCTTCAAGGAAGCGCTGTTCAACTGCACGAGCTGCCACACGCTCGAGCGCGTCCTCAAGGGACGCTACAACGCCACCGACATGGGCAAGGTCGTGCAGCGCATGAGCACGTGGGCTCAGGGCAGCATGCCGGAGCAACCCCAGCCGCAACTCGGTAGGAAGATCGGTCCGCCTACGGAAGGACAGGCGGCACTCGGCAAATATATCAGCACGATCAATTTGAGCGGCGGCGACGAGAGGCCCTACCCGCTGAAGACGCTTACCCCGGCCCAAGGGCAACGCGACGCGCGTGATCATCACCGAATACGATCTGCCGCGGCAGTTCGCGATGCCGCATGACGCGCAGATCGATGCGCGCGGCATGGTCTGGTACGGCGATTTTGGCGCGCAAGTCTTGGGACGCCTCGATCCCAAGACCGGCAAAGCGACGGAGTTTCAGATACCGGAGACGAAGCCGGGTGCACCGACCGGCAGCCTGATGATCCAGTTCGACAACGCCGGATCGATCTGGGTCGGCAACATGATGCAGGGCTCGCTGGTCAAGTTCGATACGAAGACCGAGAAATTCCAGTCCTGGGGATCGCCCACATTCCGCGATCGGGACGAAGCGCGGATTGCGATGGTCATGCCCACGGCGACGCACGTCGACGGCAAGGTCTGGATCGGCGGCGATTCCGAATATCAGGTCGATATCGCGACCGGGAAGTGGACGACAATCGACTACCTGAAGGGCCAGCCGGCCGGCGCGAAAGATCATGGCTCCTACGGCGTGGCGGCGGACTCGAAAAACAACTTCTACGGGATGGAGCTGAACTCCGAATACATCATCAAGGTCGACGCCAAGACGCTGATCCCGACCTACTACAAGACGCCGACGCCGAATTCAGGCCCGCGCCGCGGCCACTTCGACAGCCAGGATCGCCTGTGGTTCGCGGAAAATCGCGGCCAGAACATCGCGATGTTCGACCCGAAGACGGAGAAAATCCAGGAGTGGAAGGTTCCCACACCCTATTCGACGCCCTATGACGCGGTGTTCGACGAGACCACCTATGCCTGGACCGGCGGGATGGGCAACGACCACGTGACGCGGCTCAACGTCAAGACGGGCGAGATGATCGACTATCTGCTGCCATCCAAGACGAACATTCGCCGCGTGGACGTGGACAAGTCGGTCAGTCCGTCGCAGTTGTGGGTCGGCGACAACCACGGCGCGTCGCTCGTCAAGATCGAGCCGCTCGATCCGTGACCGGTTCCGACTGACAGTGCAGCGTGTGTACTTCCGCCTGCGTGAAGACGTGGCAATCTGACGGCCAACAAGTCGCGAGCGGATTCTCAGCCGAAGCATGACACGGACCGTGCCCATTCGCTTGCCTGCTGGCTTGGCAGCCCTGCGCGAGCGCAATTTCGTCCTCTATGTCGTTGGGCAGTTCACCTCGCGGCTTGGCGACTGGATCGAGCTGACAGCGGTGAGCTGGATTCTCTACGAGCTGACGAACTCGCCGCTCCTGCTTGGGTTGAGCGGCGTGTTCCGTGCGCTTCCCGTGATCGTGCTGGGGTTGTTCGGAGGCGCCATCGCCGATCGGGTGCCGCGGCGCCCGCTGCTGATGTTCACGGAATCGACGATGCTGATCCTATCGTTGATTGTCGGGTCTCCTGGCGTTGAGCGGCAGCCTGCAGTTCTGGCACCTCTATGTCCTGAACGTCGTCAGCGGCACGCTGTCGGCCTTCTCGGTGCCGGCGCGCCAGGCCCTGTTCGCGGGGCTCGTGCCGCGCACGGCGATCCCGAGCGCGGTCACGTGGAATTCTTTCGCTGTGCGCAGTGGAGGCCTTCTCGGCCCCTCGATCGGCGGGTTCGCGCTGGTCTTCGGCGGTTATGCGCTGCCGTTCTTTCTCAATGCCGCGAGCTTTCTCGGGATCATTTTCGCGCTCATGGCGATGCGGCTGCCGTCTGTCGCGGCGGACGCATCGCTGCCGCGTCTTCCCTTGGCGCGCGGCATGACGGAGGGCGTCGGATTTGTCTGGCGCAATGCGCCGCTCAAAGTCGTCCTCGGTCTGGAGATCGTCAGCGGGCTGTTCGGCCACAACAGCACGCTCATCACCATCATCGCGCGCGACATCTTGGGCACGGGACCCGAAGGCCTGGGGCTCCTGCTCAGCGCGCTTGGCGCCGGAGCGATATTGGGCATGGGCCTCATGTTGGCCTTCCACGTCGAACGCTACGCGCGCTTGATCCTGACCGTCGGGGGTCTCTACGCACTGCTGTGGGGAGCGGCGGCGCTGTCACAGTGGCTCTGGCTGTCGGTGATCCTGTTCTTCGCGCTCGGCACGGCCGATGGGGTGTGGGGCGTCTCGCGCAACACGCTCGCGCAACTGCTGGTGCCCGATTCGCTGCGCGGGCGCGTGATGTCTGTCGTGATGCTGGTCACGCGCGGCGGTTCGCAGCTCGGCACCATTTCGGGCGGCCTCCTCGTGGGTGTGATGGGAGCTTCGGCCGCGGTGCTCACGAGCGCCGTCATCATCGGCGCGTGCGTCATCCAGTCGTGGCGCGTGCCATTACCAGCGCACGCGACCGCCTCGGACGCGCAAACCTGACGGTTTGGCGTATACTCGGCCCGCTTGCGAGCATGGGAGGGAGAGGATGCGGCTTCAGCTCACGGCGTTGATAGGTGCGATCCTCTTCATGCATGGCGCCGCTGTCGCGCAGACGGCGACCCAGGAGGAATGGCGCATCGATCCGCTGCGCGGGCCTGTCGATCTCGGGCTGACCGATCCTTCGCTCGTCGGCGCGATCGATGTGCATCTTCACCTCGACCCGGATTCGCCGGGCGCGGGCGGGGTGGTCCGCGCGATCGACGTGTTGGACGCGGCGAGGATCGCGATAGCGCGCGGCATGCGCGGCTTTATCTATAAGACCCATCAGGACACGAGTTCGGCGAGCGGCGCCTACATGGTCCGCACGCACGTGTCGCCGACCTTCGAGGTGTTCGGCCGCATGGCGTCGAATTATTCGACCGGCGGCATCAATGTCGCAACGCTCGAGCACTACACGCAGATCAAGGGCGGATGGGGCCGCATCTATGAGATGCCGACGCGCGATTCGATCACGGCGACGACGGCGCCGGGAAGCATGGATCGCGCGAATCTCGCGCGCGCGCGGCCGTGGATGCTGATGATGCCCGAAGGCACGCCATCCCATATCGCCGTCTCCAGAAATGGGGAGCTCTTGCCGTCGGTCAAGCACTTGATCGCCGAATTGGCCAAGATCAGGACCGTGGACACCAACGGCCGCATGGTGCTCGCGACCGGTCACGCGACGCCGGAGGAGCATCTACTATTGACGCAAGAGGCGCGCCGGCAAGGCCTCAACGTGCTGCTGACACATCCGGGCGACATCCCGCAATTGCCGGAGGCGGCAAGGCTTGGTGCGTTCATCGAAGTCACGGCGTCGAACATCTACAAGACGAGCGCGCAGAGCGCGGCTGCGGCGGCGCTGATCAAGAAGATCGGCGCCGAGCACATGATCGTGTCGACCGATTGCGGCCAGACGACCAATGTCTATCCGACGGATTGCCTGGTGCTTGCGGCCCGCGGCCTGCGCGCCAACGGGATCAGCCAGCGCGAGCTCGACCTGATGTACAAGATCAACCCCGCGAAGGCTGCTGGGCCTGCCGCCGCCGGACGAAAAATAATCAGAAGTCCGGCGTCTTGGCTTCGGGCATCCGGTATTCGCGCAGGTTGAACAGCGTTTCAAACTGCCCGTTGTTCTCCGCGCAGATCGATTCGAGCATCTTGCCGCGGTTCACCTTCTCCCAGCGCACCCTGCCCGTCCATGGCTGCTTGAACACGCCCGGATCGTCCACCGTGACCGTCGCCTCGATCGCATTGCCGCCGTCGACGACCTTCCAGCGTTCCACGACGTGCAGGTCCTTGGTGTGCGGCGTGCGCCAATTGTCGATGAACCCGAACTCGTGCTCGTTGAAGCCGATGGTGTCGATGACGAGCTCGCCGTTCTCGTAGCGGCCGACCAATTCGCCGTTCCACGACGGCTTGATGTTCTGCGAGTGCGGCTGGTTCATGTAGATGCGGCGCACATGCTGGTCGCGCTGCCACATGATCCAGACTTCCTTGGGCGTCTGGATGAAGAAGATCGGCTCGGCGGGGAACAGCAGCTGTCCCGGAACGCCGCCCGGCCAGCAGCGCGACTGCGCGCTGAAGGCGCGATGGCCGTCGAGCACGTCCTTGTTGTACCTGCGCATGATGTCCCGCGCCCAGGGCGTGAGATTGGGATTCTCGGCATCGCCCATGCGCTCCATCACGCCGCGCTGATTGCCCGGGCCTGTGGGCGGATAGGCGGGATCGTGAGCGATCGGCGCCTGCTTGCCTTCGACGGGGCGAAAATCGATGCCGCCGTTAAGCAGCCAGCCGGACGTGATCGAGGTGAAGTTGGGAATATTTTCCTGCGCCCCCGCATCCGCAGCGATCCCACCCGAAATCGAAGCAATCAGCGCTACGCTGCACAGCCAAGATGTTTTCAACATGGAATCCTCCGGTTTGCGAGTTATTCGGCCGGTTCGCCCGCCTTCCGTTCCGCGGGCCGTTGGGTGAGCGCATAGACCAGCCACACCGCTGCGGTCAGCGCCACGAGCACGAAGAGCCAGCGCAGCGCGCTCGCGAGGTCGGCGGTGTTGACCTCGGGCCACGGGAACATCTGCAGCACGCCGAAACGCTCGATCATCCAGTCCCACGCCGTGTGGCCGACGATCACCGACAAGATGATCGTGCCCATCCGCTCGGCCACGACATGCTGGAACAGGAAATTGAGCAGCGGCACGAGGATCACGAGCACGAGAAGCTGGCCGAGCTCGACGCCGACATTGAACGCGAGCAGCGACGTCAAGAGATGCGATCCGGCGAACTGCAGCGTGTGCTCGAGCACGAAGGAGAAGCCGAACCCGTGCACGAGGCCGAACGCGAAGGTTATGACCCAGCGCGCGGCCGCGTTCGGTTTCACGATGTTCTCGAGCGCCATGTAGAAGATCGTCATTGCGATCAGCGTCTCGATCAGCGGCGGAAACCACAGCGCCTGCGGCGAGAGCTTGTAGGCGGATGCGATCAGCGTGATCGAGTGCGCGACGGTGAACGCGGTCACGATCGGGACGAGCGTGCGGAAGCGGCGGAACGGGATGATGAGCAGGAGCAGGAACAGCAGGTGGTCGGTGCCTTCGAGGATGTGCTCGAAGCCGAGCACGACGAAGCGCCCGACCGCCTGGTGCCAGCGCGGATCGAGCCGCACCAAACCGGCATTGCCTTCGAGCTCGTAGACGCGCTCGGCCACGCCGGGTGCCAGAAAACGGACCGCGGTAATCACCGTGAGCGCAAGTCTTTCGAACTGCGCATCGATGGAGAAATACGAGCGATCCGATTGGATCGGATATTCGAACAGCACATCGAGGATGCCCTGTTCCCAAAAGATCGTCGTATCCGCAGGAAGCGGCGGACCCGTGACATGGGCGAGCGCGCTGTCGTAATTCTCGAACGAGCGATCGGATTCGAGCGAGAACTGGGTCGCGACGATGCGCGGCGCGGGCAGCGGCGTATCGCCTTCGTACATTTTCAGATTGTCGATCAGGAAGACCTGGGCGGTGTCCCGAAGCGCCTGATCGATGCGCGTGAGATCGACATACTCCTGTTCGCGGCGGGGAACCTCGACATCCTCGATGCCCTTCACGGGCACGCGGATGAGCATCTTCAGAATCTGTCCTTCAGGCTTGACGAAGGCCTGAACGGTGATGTCACGCGGAATGAAGTGCGCAACGGCCGCCGGCGCCGCGAAAAACGTCAGCGCCGCCAGCAGCAGCGCCAACCGGCAGAACGCGACCTTGCTCGACATCACGACTTACCCGCGGCCTTACTTGGACTGAGGCCACGTGGCGGACGTGCCCTGGTTCATCACGGTGACGGCCGCATTGCCGCGCAGGATGAACTTCTGGAGCCGCTTACCCTCGTAGGTCTCGGTCGTGTACAGGTTGCCCGCGCGGTCGGTGGCGATGCTGTGCACGCCGTAGAACTGACCGGGCTGACGGCCGCCGTCGCCGAAGGTGGTGATCTCTTCCATCGTCGCACGGTCGATGATCTTGACCTTCTCGTTCACGCCGTCGGCGATGAAGATGTAGCGCTGCTGCGCATCGCGCGAGAACGCCACGTCCCAGACCGAGCCCGCGTTCTTGGTGTTCTTCTCGTAGAACGCTTCCTTGACGAACTTGCCGTCGGGCTGGAAGACCTGGAGCCGGTTGTTGACGCGATCGCAGACATAGAGCATGCGATCGACCGACATGTCGGCGCAGTGCACCGGGTTGCGGAACTGCTGCGCCGGCGGGGCCGACGGATCATAAGCCGGGAGCGGCGTGTCGTCGGGCCGGTTGCCGTAGGCGCCCCAAAAGCGCTTCATCTTGCCGGTGTCGGCGTCGAGCACCGCGACGCGCTTGTTGAGGTAGCCGTCCGCGACATAGGCCTCGTTCGCCTGGGCATCGACGAAGATCTTCGCCACGCGGCCGAAGCTCACCTGATCGTTGCTGCCGCCCTGGAAGTTCGCGACCGCGCCTTCGCCCTCGCCGGCCGCGGCACCCGCCCTGCGGCGCGCGCCCTTCTTGCCGACCTGCATCACGAACCTGCCGTCCTTGGTGAATTTCAGGATGTGCGAGTCCGCAGGCCCATTGCCGCCGATCCAGACGAAGCCCTTGTGGTCGATGAAGATGCCGTGGTTCGAGTTCGGGCCACTCATAACCTTCGCCGGGTCCGCCCCAGCTCCTGAGCAGATTGCCGGCCTGGTCGAACTCGAGGACCGGCGGGGCGCCGCGGCAGCATTCGCCCTGCCCGTTCTCGAGCGGTTTCTCGTTGTTGGCGAGCGTGGCGGAACTGCGATGGATCACCCAGACGTGGTCGTCCGCGTCCACCCAGACGCCGATGGTCGAACCGAGGATCCAGTGATTGGGGAGCGGTTTCGGCCAGAACGGATCGACCTCGAACCGCGGCGCCTGTTTGCCTGCGCCTTGGGCGGCCGCGACGGATTGATCGAGCGCCGCCTGTCCGATGCCAAGCGCCGTGAGGATCGCAACGAAACCCGCACCGATGAGGAGGTTTCGAGGACGCGTCAGAGTTGCCAGAGCCCGCATGGTTCCCCTCCAGATCTGATTTTCTGAAGCATCGCACGAGTGCCCGGTTCACGCCAAGGCAGGCGGCCCGACAGGTGGGCGTATTGCGGCTTGTACTTGATCCGCGGACGGGCGGCGTTCCGGTGAAGCTGGATCAGGAGCCTCACCTTCCTGATGTTTTCGGCCGCCAGGCGTAGGACGTAGCGGATACGCTGAAGCTCGCGGATGTGCGCTCGACTTCTGCCGCCGTGGCGGAGGGCATTCTTGGAGCAGCGCGCTTTGCCGGCTTCGGTTTTGGGACCGGTCGAGTGCTGCCACGGCGCCGAGCGGCGGATGAGCTCGGCTTGGCGCGCGCGGCGTTCGGGAGACCAGCCCGCCTGGTCCGACGTGCGAATCGGCCTTCGCTCTTCGAGCTACGGCCGACAGGCCGGTGTGGCAAGCATTTGGAAATGTTGCCTGATTCCCGTTTGCAACACTCTGCCCGTTCGGATTTTTTTCGCCTCGTGGAAGTGCTTGATGCGTCGAAGGATTTGGCGAAACGGCCGGACTCCGCACCCGGCGCGGCGGCGAACTCATACAGGGCTGCACTCACGTTTTATCTCCATAGGCTCCAGACCCGGAGATCCTATTGTAGTACAATTCCTATGTATATAGGAATAATCCTATGGGCAGATCGCGATCACGACCTGGATCCTGTCGGCGCGAGGGTTGCGCAGATATTCGGCAAGAGCATCCGGAAGCTGTTCGTGCTTCGTGTGAGGCTCAAGGATACGGCTGCTAAGGCTCCCTCACGCCAAGCTCAGCCGCGATCTGCTCATTTCGGCGAGCTTTGACAATGAGCGGAATTTCGGCTGCGCTACCCTCTCCGCCGGTGGGTGGACAGCTCACGAAGGCCGCAGCGGTATCGCCGAAAGGATCTCGCACTGCGGCGGTTTACGAGCGGGGCTGCGATATCGGCGGACGGATGCGCTTTCGGCGGCGTCAGCGTGCGGTGATTGGGAAGGCGGCGATATGACCTGGAAGATCAACAACTCCCTAAGAGCAGCAACGCTTGTCACGCTGTTCGCTTTGGCCGGTTCGGCATTGAGCTTTGCGGGGGAGTTCGAGGCGCTCGCACCGCAAGGTGCGGGCCAAGAGGTCGACGTGGCGCTTGTGCTGACCGTCGATGTCTCGGGAAGCATCGATTACGGAGAGGCCGAACTGCAGCGCAAGGGCATCGCCGAGGCGTTCTTGAGCAGAGAGGTCGTGCAGGCCATTCAGTCCGGCTCACGCGGCCAGATCGCCGTGTCGGTCGTCTACTTCTCAAGCCGCGACTATGGCGTGATGAGCGTTCCGGTGAATTGGACGATCGTCCGCGATCAGCAGAGCGCCCAAGAATTTGTGTCGCGGTTCCTCGGCGCACAACGCCAGCGGGGCATCGGGACGTCCATCTCCGACGCATTGTTGCTGTCTCAACGCACGCTCGCAGCCCTTCCCTACCGCACGACGAAGCAGGTGATCGATATTTCGGGCGACGGCGTGAACAATGCCGGCCGGCCCGTGCTTCAAGTTCGTGAGGAAGTGTTGGCCAAAGGCGTCACCATCAACGCGCTTCCGATCATCGATGATTCGACGCCGGACGATCTCGACCGATATTTCCAAGCCTGTGTGATCGGCGGTCCGGCCGCTTTTGTGCTTCCAGCGAAGGGCTTCACCGATTTTGCAAGGGCCATGAGGCGCAAGCTGGTGTTGGAGATTTCGGGTCTCACGCCCGAAGAGACCCCCGACCGCCTTCTCGTAAAAGTGGCGGCCGCCGCTCGGCCACGGGTCGCGCCGCGTGCGAACGCTCCGTCCTACCCGGGCGGCTGCGATTTTCCGATGTTTTGAGCTGGAGCTTGCGACCCGCTTGCGCTGAGGCAGTGCAAGACCGCCTGCGCCTTGCCTCTGAACGTCGCGTGGCGATTTCTATGGTCCGCGCTCCAACCTACTCTGCCGGCACGGCCTGACCCACCACGTTCGGTGCAGCTCGCCCGCGGGCCAACCGGAGTTCATAGATTTCGTTCGCCAGGTCGCCGACGAGAACCGAGGTCGCCGTGAAGCACCACACCACCAACTCGACGAGGGCTGCGTTCTGCGCGATGTTCTGGTCCCAGCCGGTGAGCCCGAGAACGACGCGAATCCATATGAAAGTCAGCGCGGCGGCGTAGCTGCGCGTCATCCACTGGCGGTGCTTCGTGATCATCCGCTTGCGCGCGAAGACTAAGCCCATCGCGGTCGTGATCATCAGAATCGAGGCCTGGATCACGGTCTCGACCGTAAACGACGTCGGGAACAGTCCCAGACGCTCATCGAGCCATTGGGTGTAGACGCCGAACGGGGCGAGCACGAGCGCGGCGGTCACATAGATGCGGCCGCTCACCCGGTGCAATTTGGTGAACCGCGTTCTAAGACTGTCCGAGAACTGCATCGGCGCCAGAATCAGCGCGCACGCTCCGGCCACGCCATGGATCAGCAGAAACACCCCGAGGTCTCGATAGTGCCCCCAAATCGGGTTCGAAGGCTCGATCAGGAAGCGCTCATTGTGGAAAAGCACGTAAGCCGTCGCCACGGCGATGATGGCAAAAACGACCACGCCGTACGAAGCCATGCTCTTGGATGACGCGGATTTAGACATTGGAATCTCCGGTTCGTCTCACGCGTTGAACGTTGCGATCAGAAGTCCAGTCTTCCGTCTGCCGCTAGGCTCGGATCCCTTCGACAATGCTGACCGGGCACTTCGTCGGTATGACCCGGGTCAGCTTCAGCCCCGCTTGTTTGAAGAGCGCGGCAAACTCCGCCTTGGTGCGCTCACGGCCCCCATCTGTATATGTCAGCATTGCGACATCAAGGAGCTTGCCCCAGGCCGGATCGTTTCCAGGCGCGATAACGTTGTCGACAACGAGCACTTTCCCGTTCTCGTTCATCGCGACGCGGCAATTCGCAAGAATTTTCACACTGTGCTCGTCGTCCCAATCATGGATGATATGCTTCATGATGTAAGCGTCGCCGCCTTTCGGCACGGACTCGAAGACGTCGCCGCCTGCGAGCGTGCAGCGTTTGGCGATGCCCTTCGCGGTCACGTGCTGATCCTTCCCGGCGCGGTCGATTACGGGGGGCAGGTCGAAGAGAACGCCCTTCAACTTCGGATTCGCCTTGAGGATGGTGGCCAGCATGCTGCCGTGCCCGCCTGCGACGTCCACCAGCGTCCGGAACCTGGAGAATTTATAGGCTGCCGCGACCGCCGGGCTCTCAGCTGAGGAGACGCTGGTCATGTACTCGCCGAAGAGCTGGAGATCCTCGGGGTGCCGCTGGAGATACTCGAAGACCGGCACGCCGTGAGCCTTGAGGAACGGGTTTTCGCCGGTTTTGACTCCGTCGATCAGTTCCAGCCACGCCTCCCACATGAAATTCTTATTTTCCGCGAGCGCAGCAGCGCGCAGGGAGCCAGGGGCGCTGGTCTGAAGGGTCGCAGCGAGTGGTGTCAGCTTGAACCGTTGGCCGGCCGTTTCGGCGAAGACGCCGATGCTCGCCAACGCGCGAAGGACGCGGTAGAGCGCGGGCGCCTGGACGCCAGCTTCTTTCGCTAACTCGTTGACTGTGCGTGGACCGCGTTTGAGAAGATCGGCGAGCCTGAGTTCCGCCGCGACGTAGACGAGGCGGGAAAGCCAGTGTCCGATAATGAAGTTCAACATGATGGCTTGCGGCGGCGGCTTCTTAGCCATGGAGGTTTCCTTTTGAGGATGCTCAGCTGGTGCACGCAGTCATCCCCTGCGGTAGCGAGCACGCAGAGTTTCGCTGCACGCCACGATCAGTTTGTCATCTTCCTCTGCACGTTTTCGATGAACAGATCGCAGTAGGGACGGCGCAAGCCTTCCTTCGCGATCGGACCGGCATCGGTGAATTGGATGTAGGCCCGCGAAGCGGACATCGAATTTGGGCCACGTCGGCAATTGACCGCCGTTGGGATCGCCGGTCTTGGCGAAATTGGTCCAGTATTGCTGCATCGCCTCGGAAACCTGTACGTCCACGGCGTTCGCCCGTGCCGGCGGACCACCAACACCGACCGATCCCTCGGTCGAGCGTTCCAAAGACGTAGGCGAGTTCTACCGCGTGGGTTGCTCCCAACGCTTCTCTCCCAGGCGGAACGCGGGCAAATTCAAACTGGAACGCTGGATTCCCCGCCGCGGCATGCCATGCCAACTGCGCCACCGCTGAGCACCGGAACGACGTGTCGGTGCTCCACTGATCGGCCGGCGTGCCATAGAGCGGATCGGTCCCGCCCACATAGAGCGCCTGCGCGCGCTCGGCGATTGGTCCGTACGCGTCCTCGATGGCCTTCTTCAAATCCGTCGGCGAGGTAGTTCCCGGGACCCGATCGCGCGCGTTGCTGCCGAGCAGGAGGGCGACACGGTGTTCCTGGCCGGCCGCGAACACCTCTGCCGGTTTCTTGGGGAAGACATAGCCATCGATCGCAATGCCCAGATTGGGAAAGTCGTTAGTGCCGGGTCGACGTAGTTCGGTTCCGCTTTCAAAATATCGCGCCGCGGAAACCGCGCGCAAGGTCCGTGAGCGGAAGCATTGGCAGGAACGTTCCAACGTCGCAGCAGAACGCTCACCTCGCTTTTCCGCCTGCGACAGCGTCGATGGCTCGCCAGCAGAGAATCACCGCCCCGCTTTGACCGATCACGCGCTGGAACAATCCCTTCGACAGCGGCGATGTCATCAGCACGCTGACATCGAGCGACCCGGCCGACTCTCCGAAAATGGTGACGTTGTTCGGATCGCCGCCGAACTTCGCGATGTTGTCACGCACCCATTTGAGCGCGGCGATCTGGTCGAGAATGCCCTGGTTCCCCGACGCGTGATTCGGCGACTCGCGCGTCAGCGCCGGATGCGAAAAGAAACCGAACGACCCGAGACGGTAGTTGAGGGTCACCACCACCACGCCGCGCCGGGCCAGGCTGTCGCCATCGAAGGCGATCCTGCGAACCCGAGCCGCCGAAGTTGCCACCACCAGGAATCCACACCATCACCGGCTTGCGCGACGTGCTCGGCCATTCCGCCGTCCAGACATTCAAGAACAGACAATCTTCTTTGGCGATCTCCGCAGCGTTTGGCTCTACGACACTCGGATTCTGTGCGCAGATCGCGCCAAAAGCGGTCGCGTCGCGGACGCCGGTCCACGGTTTCACCGGCATCGGTTCGCGCCAGCGCAGCTCGCCGACCGGAGGCGCGGCATACGGGATGCCTTTGAACACGGCGCCGCCTTTGTCGAGCATCGCGCCTCGAATTTGCCCGCCCGTTACGGTGACGGTTTGGGCATTAGCAAGAGCCGTTGCGCCAAGAGTGGCGAGCGCAACGATGATCGCTATCACAGACTTCATTAGTCACCCTCGAAGGTTGAAGCTGGGCTACGGAACGGCCCAGGTTGCCGTTAGATCAGGTCCGCTCATCGCCACAACCGGCCAGTGGATGTTGACAGCCTCATCAAAGACCGACGAGGCGCGGCGCTGTCGCGTGCCACCAATCAGTATCCCAAAGGCTGTGGATCAGGATCGAAGACGGCACCATGAACGCTAACCAGATTACATACGCTTTATGTACCTTTCGAGTCCGTACGAGGTCCCAAATGAACATCGGAGCCAGGGCCAACAGAATATAGAGGTCGGGGGATAGAGGGCTTTCAGGAAGCGTGTGCGGCAACCATGTGATCCGGTCGAAAGCGGCAGGTAAAGCGGGGGCGATCGCCAGAAACATCATCCGCTTGTGTAGACCGGAGTCGGTCTTGCGCGCCATCAAGGCAATCAGAACGAATAGCGAGAAGGCAATGCCGATTCTGATCTGCACGAGCATGATGTTGTCCAAGAAGCGCAACAACTCTTGGATACCTGCCTGGGCTTGGGCAGGGGCGGTCTGCAAAGCGTTCCAGACCTGATGGTATATGGTCGGCACCAGGATAAAGCCCACGACCACAAGAGCCGGAACCAGCACGACGGACGCGAGTCCGAGCCGTTGGTGATGCCGTAGCTCGCCCCTCGCGACCAGAACCGTTTGCACAAGGAGCAACAACAAGAACGAGCCCATGAGAACGGAGTGAAGGTGCAACACGAGCGGAAACGGCGCCCTCTCCCCAGCTTCGACAGCGGCGATCTTGGCGAGCGAATCCGGAAGAAGCCCGTCAGCGTGATCGCGACGAAAAACGCAGCCATGAAGACGTAAATCCATCGGTCTATGGCATGGGTGAATGTGCTGTCGGATGGGTAATGCCCGGCCCGATTGGCGTGCGGTGCGGCAACGGTTGACATCAAGTCCCCCCTCTTTGTGTGTCTTCGACGCTCATGTGCGCCCCTTCCGTCGCGTCCAGGCGCTCCTGGGCCGCATTCCACAACTTCCACAGCTCTTGTGAGTAAGGCATGTGACGCGCAATGTCGGGATTGGTGATGCCCTCCTGACAGAGCGCGATGAGCGACGCCAGCATCTCGGGATCGCCGCGCGTGAACGCATCGATGTGAGCGCGAGCGCGGCGAGCGAGATCGAGCACCTGCGGCGCTCCGGGATCGCAGTTCTTCAGCCCTTCGGCCTCTGCGATCAGTTTTACCCATTGTGTTTTGAAGCGAGCACCGGACTCGGAGGTCCAATTGGAGTGTAGGGTCGTCAACCGGCGTGCGTCGATGTGCTTGGCCCACAGCGCTTTGTATTGAGGGCTGAACTCAAAATTCGGCACTCGGGTGTCCTTGATCAGGGTGACGAAGGCGTCGAGCGCAAGGGTCTTGCCTTCCGCGATGTGCTTCCGTGCTTTTCGCACCAGCACCAGCGCGCGATCGGTCTGCCGCTTGCGATGAAGGAGTTCGTCTTCTTGCAAAGCAAGCAACCGATCGAGCGAGGCCGCGTTGCCCCGGACCAGTTTTTCGATCTGCACGAGTTTAAGGCCGACGCGCTTGAGCGCGGTCACCTGATGCAGCCGGGAAAGCTCCGCGGGGCCGTAGACGCGCCAGCCCGCGGCGGTCCGGGCCGGTCGGACGAGCCCATGACGTTCGTAGACGCGGAGCGCGCGCACGCTCACTCCGAGCCGACGGGCGGTTTCAGCGGCGGTGTAATGGGCATCTGATGGTGAAGGCACGACAAGATCTCCCTGCGGCCCTACTCATGAGGCCGGACCCAAGGTCCGGTTCAAGGGGAAAGTAGAGTGGCTGTGGAGTGGCCCACTATCCACCGCTATCTGCCAAATCCTCCTAGGTGGATGGCATAAGTCGCTGCATAGGGCCGAAATGGGTCTTGGTCGTGCCAGCCAATCGGCCAGCGCCGAGGCATGTCCCCTAATCGCCCGATTCGGACATTGTGGCGGGGAGGCCCTAGAAGAACTCATTCAAGCAATAGGTTGAAGGCCAGACGCTTCGGCTCGTCAGCGAAATAGGCCTATGAGCTAGGGAACCCGTTTCGCGGGCGCGGCCGAAGTTGGCCGATCTTCAGACCTTCGCGACAGCGCGGTCGAACGAAACCGACCTGGAATCGTTTTCGCTTCAATAGAGCGCGTTTGTGTTGGGTCGGTTTCTTCGTTACGGTTGCCTCGCACCTCGCGGAACCAACAGAGGCGAATGCCAATGAGTTCCCCCCGTCGCGCATTCATGCGCGTGAATGGTGCTCTACTTGCTGTATGCGCGTCCACCATCGGCTCGAGTTTGGCGATGCCGGCTCCTGCGGAGATTGAGACGCCGGCGCCTGCCGGACAACTGGTCTACACCTATGCCGTCCGGCATCCGTTTTACGGCAAGATCGGCACGTTCACGGATACGATCGACCGCAACCTGGAGACGATGCGGATCGACGGGCGTCTGCGCATTGCAGTGAAGTTCCTCGGCATCGTCGTCTATCGCCAGGAACTCCGACATCACCGCGATCATGCGCGACGATCGGCTGGTCTCGCTGCAAAGCGCGACCAAGAAGGACGGTGAGTACCTCGAGGTGCGCGGCGAGGCTCAGGGCGACCAGTTCGTGGTGAATGCGACGGCCGGTTCGTTCGCCGGTCCCGCAACCAGCCTCCCCTCCGACCCGTTTGTCCTCAAGGGCACCGGTGAAGGGACCATGGTTTTCACGGACACCGGCGAGATCATCAGCGTACAGGTTTCCGGCGGCGACCACGGCACGGTTTCCGTAAACGGCAACTCGGTCTCCGCCCGACACTTCATCATAGAAGGCGTCACACGGCGGGAAGTCTGGCTCGACAACCGGGGAATCCCGGTCAAGTTCCGCGTCGTCGATAACGGCACGCCGATCGATTTCGTGCTGCAGAACACGACGGCGTCGCCCGGCACCACGGTCGCTGCCTTGCAGCGCCCTGTGCTGCTCGACTAGAGAACGGCGACGAGTAAAGCCGCCGCACGCCGATCACTTCTGGGGCGTTGCCTCTGAACGGGCCTCATTCCGTGGACATCACCGAATATAATCGCGAGGCATGGGACCGGGAGGTCAAGGCCGGCAATCCTTGGACGCGGCCCGTTGAGTCCCAAGTGATCGAAGCGGCACGGCGCGGCGATTGGCAGATCGTGCTTACGCCGGCAAAGCCGGTGCCACGCGATTGGTTTGGAGCGCTCACGGGGCAGAAGGTGTTGTGTCTTGCATCGGGCGGCGGACAGCAAGGACCTGTTCTTGCCGCTGCGGGAGCGCGTGTCACGGTGCTCGACAACTCGCCCGCTCAACTCGCGCAGGATCGACTTGTGGCCGCGCGCGATGGATTGGATATTCAACTTGAGCTTGGACGGATGGATGAGCTGTCACGATTTCCGGATTCAATTTTCGACCTCATCATTCATCCGGTGTCCAACTTGTTTGTTCCAAACATCCGACCTGTCTGGCGAGAGGCGTTCCGTACGCTTGGCCCTCGGGGCTCGTTGCTCTCAGGGTTCGCCAATCCTGTGAACTACCTCTTTGATCCAGAGGAGGTAGACCGCGGGACTTTCGTGGTCCGCCACTCTCTGCCGTATTCCGATCTCACATCGCTCTCACGAGAAGAATTGGATCGGTATTTCAAGAAGGGTGAACCGTTAGAGTTCGGGCATTCGCTCGATGATCAAATTGGCGGCCAGCTTGAAGCCGGATTCGTGATCACGGGATTTTATGAGGACAGATGGCCGGGACACGCCCTCGACAAATACCTCCCGATGTTCATGGCGACCCGCGCTGTGAAACACTAACGGTGGGTTTGACCGAGTGGCCTCGGGTAGTGGCTGCTTAGGGTGGTGACTCAACCGGTCAGCGCAACACTACGCGCCTCGTTTTCGAACAATTCTTGCGATGATGGCTGTCGTTTCGCCGACCCAAACCTCATGCTGCGGAGCGCACCGTCACTTCAGTCCATATCCAAGAGTGCCTGCGGCAATGACCGGATCATCGTCCAGGCTACTGCCATGCACATTCTCGAACCGCCGCCCTAAAAGCCAACAAATGGGAAACCAGCAGGCGGCAATGATAATTCCCAGGACCGCCATACCCGCAACGCCAAAAGGAAGCACCGCCGCACTCAGCCAAGCCGAGCTCAGATCGCCGAAGCGGTAGATCACCGTTTCGATGACGTTCTTGGCCTTGTATTTGCTTTGCTGGCCCACCACCGTGAACAGCATGTCGCGGGCTGGTTTGGCGATGGCAAATTCGGAGACGCGTCGCACCACCTGGACGCCGCCCAGCACCAGCAGTACCGGAGAGAAGACCACTGCGAGGAACGCCACCACAATTACGAGGGGATTGAGCAGAAGAGCCGTGGTCACGCCGAAGCGCCGGATAAACCGCCCGGTCCCGAACAGTTGGATCAGCATCGCGAAGGTGTTGGTGGCAAGGTCTATGCTCGCATAGGCCTGCGTACGGGCAGCGGGACTGGCGAATTCCCTGCTGATCAGATCGCCGAGCTGGAAATATATCACCGTGGAAATCCAGGTCATCAGCAGCACGAACAGCGCGATCATGAAAAGATAGCGCGAACGGAACAGAAGCATGAAGCCGTCGAACGGATTGCCACCCAGACTGTGGTCAAGGGTGGTCTTCTGAGCCTCTTCATCGCTGGCGACGAGCTTGCGCTTCTCCGCCTCCAGGAGACGCACCAGAAAGGCCGTGATCGTGAAGCCCGCGGCCGATATCAACAACAGGGTATTTGTGCCGACCGCATTGACGAACAGGGTGATAAAGGCCGGAGCGCTGAGGGCGCCAACACTGCCGCCCGCGGCGATGAAGCCGAACAGCCGTTTGGCCTGTGCACTGGAAAAGATATCGGCCATCAAGCTCCAGAACACCGAGACGATGAGGAGATTGAAGGTGCTGAGCCAGATAAAAAAGGCCGCAGCAATCCAGCGGTCGTTGGCGTCGCTCTGAAACAGGAAATAGAACAGAAGCATGCTGAGGGCGACAAACCCATAAACCCAGGGCAGAAAAACCGCCAACCGTATGCGAGAGGCAAGCCCGGCGAAAACCGGCGCAACGACAAAGCTCAAAAGAAACGTGCCGGTGAAAAGCTCCTGCAGATCGGCAACGCCGTAAACCGTGCCCATCGTGTCGCGCAGCGGACGAAGGATGAAATAGCTCGCCAGCAAAAAGAAGAAATAAGCGAAGGAGATGACAACCGCCTTGACCTCACGAGGCTCCACGTCGGCGATCAGCCGCAGAGCGCGAGAAACCGGTCCGGCATCGCTCATGAGATCCTTCGTGGCCTGAAGTCCGGGACAACCGGATTTGTCAGTTCTCTGGCGCGTAGATCCCGACCTTAAGGCTCAGCTGGGATCCACCGGATTGTAAGCGCGGCGGCGTTTTCCTTGACATGCTCCGGATTGCCGGATTCGGGAATTGCGATAACGTTCCCGCTGCGAACGACAAAGGCCAGCGCAACCGCGGCTGCCGAGACACCATGCTGAGCGCCGAGCTCCACCAGCGTGCGCTCAGCCAGCACGATGCGAGCATCGCCCAGTCCGCCGAGCGGAGAAGCCGCCATCACCGGCATCTTGTGCTGCGCGCACCATGGCAGAACGTCACGCTCGATGTAACGGTTGTTGATGCTGTAACGAACCTGATTGGTTGCGCATCGATGGCCGTCTGGAACACGGAACAGCTCTTCCATTTGCTCGACGTTGAAGTTGGAGACGCCCCAGGAGCGAATCTTTCCCGCCGCGCGCAGTTCCTCGAATTTGGCGACAGTGCCCGCGAGATACCTGCTGGGGACCGGCGAATGCAGCATATACATATCGAGATAGTCGGTGCCGAGACGAAAGAGGCTGCCGTTGATAGCCTGCTGGAGCCTGCCTAATTCAATCTCATCCGCTTGCACCTTGGAGATGAGAAATACACGGTCGCGCTGACCTTTGATCACGCGACCAACGAATTTCTCGGATTCGCCGTTTTCTCCATAATTTCGAGACGTATCGATCACCGTCATGCCAAGCGCGATGCCTGTGCGCATCGCCTCTTCCTCAGTAGACTGTCGACGCCTTCCCTGACCGAGATGCCAGCTGCCTTGACCGACCGCCGGGACGGTCGTGCCATCTGGAAACGTCACGGTACGCGGTGCAGGCTTCGGGTCGGCGCCAGTGTCAGGAGCCTGTGCATGTGCTTGGACGGCAATCAGTGCACTTGAGGCAGGAAGCGATAAGCCGAGGGCCGCACAACGCGCATTAAATTGACGCCGGTTGAGCAAATGCTTGGCCATAGTGTGAATCTCCTTCCCGCCGGACAATTCTAATGGAGATCACCTATGTTGTAATGGAGATCGCCCATGTGTGATGGAGATCACCCATGGTAAGCGCCCTTCCAAAAATCGTGCTGAGCCGGTCTCGGCATTCCCCAGATTAACCGTCATTTCTGGCCAAAACGTAAGCACCGGAATCGCTTGGCGGAAGCTCGGTCGCGCCGCAAGACCTGGATTGCCCTGATACTGTCAGCTTGGCGTTAGAAGCAAACATCATACCTACGGCTACACTGTCCCGCGCAGGCCGGCGAAGGCTGCAAACCTACGCAGGTGGGAGCCTTTCTGTCCCTGCCAGTCCGCCAAGGTTCTTTCGCCAGGATCGTGGCCAAAGTCCCAGCGGCGCCAGGAGCAGGCGCAGGTAATTGCCTTCATCGGGCACTCCGTCCGGATGGCCTATCTTCTCCGGCTGCACGATCTGCCCGTCCTTCCTGGGCAAATAGAAGGTTCCGAACAGCATGTCCCAGATCGGAAAGTCGACCCCGTAGTTGCAGGAATAGCCGTAGCCGTCCGGCACCTTGGCGGAGTGATGCCAGCGATGCACCTCGGGGGTGATGAAGCCGTAATTCAGGATCCCGCCCTTCAAGTCCGCGCCGCAATGCTGCAGGGCTCCACCGATAAAGGTGAAAGACGCCGCGATCAGGATCGCGAGGGGATCGAAGCCGACGAGGCCGACAATGAGGTAAACGACAACGTTGCGAAGCGCATAGTCGATCGGGTGCGAGACATAGGTGTTCATCGCTTTCAGATCGGTCACCTGGTGATGGTAGGCGTGCAGCGACCATAGAAATTGGTTTTCGTGCTGCAAGCGGTGCATCCAATAGCGGAAGAAGCTGACGAACACGATGATGATCGCGATCTGCAGCCAGATGGGGCCGAGCTGATCGGAGGATGCGAATATCGGCTTGCGGCCAAGAAATTGCTCCGATGGGTACGAGAGCACCGGCAGCACAAGCAGCGTCGTGAGGAAGGTGACCATATAAAGGGTCACGAGTGTTGAAACGATGTCTCGCGTCAGCACATAGCGCTGCGACACCGCATAACGGTAGTGATAAATCCGCTCCAAGAGGATCACCAGCCCGAACAGCGCTACGCGGTCCCATCTCGGAATCCAGGCCTCGATCTCCGGGTGGGTTTGCGCGACGATGCGCAAGCCGAAGAAGACCACCATGACAACGGGAAGAACCGCGAAATTGACGAGCTGGGACTTGCTGACAGCCGACAAGGGAGCCCTCCCGAATTCAGTAACGGATGACACGCTAGGTTCGCAGAACGAAAAATATCCAACAACAGAATGCGCGATCAGAAATCGGGCTTAGCCGCCATCGGCTGGTCGTAAAGCTCGCCGGTCGCCGCATCGATATTGTTCTCGGAGCAGATCGTTTCGAGCCAGGGTTCGTCGTCTTTCTGGTAGCTCACCAGCGCCGACCATTTCGTGGTGAAAGCGCCGGGATCGTCGACCTCAATCGTGACATCGAGATTGTTGGCGTCGCGCCGGCGATAGCGCTCCACGACGTGCAATTTATCCGTATGCGGCGTCGCGAAAACGTCGACCCAGCTTCTTGGGTCGAGCCCTATCGTATCGACGACCAGCGTGTCGCCCTCCCAATGCGCCACCGAATCGCCAAACCAGCTCGTCTTCACCGTGGCGGGGTGGCTCGCATTCAGCCGCGCGATGCGCCGCTGGTTGTGGCGCTCATAGAGGAAGGTGATCTGCTTGCCGTCATCGATGATGTGGGCGTGGAAATTGAGCTGGAGGATGTGGGGCACGCCCATCGGCCAGCAGGTTTCCTGGGGCGTGTTCAGCGCCCGGTCTTGGGCGAGCACCCGCTCGGTCTGGCGGCGCACCACCTCCTTGGCCCAGGGCTGGAGGATCGATGCGTTGTAGTCGCCGGCTTGACGCGGCACGTTGTTCTGCCCCGGCAGCTTGATCGTCATCACCGGACCGGGACCCGACGGCGGCGGACGAAACAGCGTTTGGGCCGCGCCGCCGCGCGTCCACAGCCCGGAAATGTCCGGGTGATGCTGTGCGGAGGCAGAGGCGGACAGACACGCAACAATCGCCAAGGCGAGAGCGCAGCTTGAATGTCTCATGGGGTTTGCTCTGCACGATCGACGTATTTGCATCATACCAAAGCAGACCGGTAGACGCGATTCGCGCCTCGTGAGCCGCCCTGCCCCTTCACCCTCGTCCACGCGACAATCTCCAGCCCAAAGTCACGCGGCTACCGCTATAATGCGCAAAGCACTGCGGCGGATGACGCCGGATCGCACGGGAGGAGATCATGAAAGCTGCAACTCTGCTTGTCGTTCTGGGGCTCGGTCTTGCGGCGCCGGTCAACGCTGCCGAGATCACCGTGCTTTCGACGGGAGGCGCGCGCGCCGTGATGACCGACCTCGTTCCCGAATACGAGCGCATATCCGGCGACAAGGTGACGATCAGCTTCGCCACGCCTGGGCAGATGCGGGACAAGCTCGTTCAGGGCGAAGCGGCCGATGTCGCAGTCGGGATCGCCGCGATCATCCCCGATCTTGAAAAGGCCGGCCGGATTGCTGCCGGAAGCCGCGCCGAGTTTGCGACAAGCCCCGTCGGCGTCGTCATGCGCGCCGGCGCGCCCAAGCTCGATCTCGCAACGCCTGAGGCGATCAAGCGCGCGATCCTTGCCGCAAAGACGGTTGCGCTATCGGACCCCAGTGCCGGCACCCAGCTCGGAGCCACGTTCATCGCGAATACGGAGCGGGCTGGATTCGGCGCCGAACTCAAGTCGCGGGCGAAGATGATCAATGGTCCCGGCTCCGACGTCGCCGCAGCGGTGGCGAAGGGCGAGGCGGACATGGGCGTCACGCTGATCAGCGAGATTCTGCCGGTGCAAGGCGCCTCGCTCGCCGGCGAGATTCCGGCGGATTTCATGCCTCCGACCGTGATGCACGCGTTTCAGGTGAGCGGCGCCAAGAATCCCGACACCGCGAAAAAATTGCTCGCCTTCCTGAAATCGCCGGAAGCACGGAAGGTGATCGAGGCGAAAGGCATGAAGCCGCCCAAGTGACCTAGCGGAATTATTCTTCCTCTTGCTGCGGGAGACTTGCGATGCCGCTTCGTTTCGATAGACGTCTTCTTCTCACGGGTCTTGCAAGTCTCGGAACCTTCGCCGCCATTCCGCGCCTTGCCCAAACCCGCGCGGCGGAGCAGGCCAAGGGTCCGGCGAACCTCACTGCAGGCAATGCGCCGCTCGCCCGCCGCCTTGCCGACTATGTCGCAGTCCATACGCTTTGCCGACCTTGATGGGCCCACCATCGAACGGGCCAAAATCCACCTTCTCAATTCGCTCGGGTGCGGGCTTTCCGCATTCACCGAGGAAACAGTCACGAGCGTGCGCGAGCTCGCACTGGCGGCCGGCGGAAATGCGGCGACCATCATCGGCACGAAGCAGCGCACCACGCTCGAATGGGCCGCGTTCGCCAATGGCGCGGCCATTCGCGCCGACGATATCAATGATGGCTATTCCGGCGGCAACGGTCACCCGAGCGACAATATCGCTGCCTGTCTTCCCGTCGCAGAAGCCGAAGGCGCTTCCGGAGCCGACCTGCTGCTCTCGATGGTGCTGGCCTATGAAATCCAGTGCCGCTTGCTCGATGCTCGGCGGGCCGGTGAGGAGGACTGGGACCATCCCAATTACGCGCTCGCCGCTTCCGCGTTGGCAGCAGGCAAGCTGATGAAGCTCTCCGCGCCACAGCTGAACGAGGCGATCAGTCTTGCGCTGACCGGCCACCTTTCGATGAGGCAAACGCGGCTTGGCGAATTGTCGAACTGGAAGGGCTTGGCAGGTCCCGATGCCACCCGCAACGGCGTCTTCGCCGCACAACTTGCGCGCGCCGGGATTTCGGGTCCCACGCCGATTTTCGAAGGCGACGCCGGCTTTTTCAAGCTCGTGTCCGGGCCGATGAATGTCGACACCGGAGCCTTTGGCGGCCGCGGCGGCCAGTTCAGGATCAACAATTGCTTCATCAAATCCTATCCGGCGCAGGCCCAGACCCAGACGGCGGTGGTGGCGGCCGCGACAGTTGCGCAAAAGGTCGGCGATCTTTCCCGTATCCGATCCATCGAGATACGGTCGACGCGGCTTGGTTGGTACAACGCGGGCCGGACGCCGGATCGCTTTGCGCCGGAGACGTCCGAGACGGCCGACCACAGCCTGCCGTATATCGTGGCCCGTGCGATGGTTGAGGGCACGATCACGCCAGCGAGCTACGCGCCCGAAGTCCTGCACGATCCGCGCGTCGTTGCGCTGCTCAAAGTCACGACGGTCCGCGAAGATCCAACACTGACCGCGCTTGCGCCGCGGCAAAGTCCGAACATCGTGACGGCGACGCTCGAGGGCGGCCGCGTCGTGAGTGAGCGCGTGGACGATCTGCCGGGATTTGCCGGCCGGCCCATGCAGCGCGCCGATGTGGAGGACAAGTTCCAGCGCATCACGAAATCCATCCTCACGAATGCGCAGATCGCGCGCATCGCGCAAGCGGTGTGGGATATCGATCGCAACAACTCGGTTCGCCCGCTGATCGACAGTATGGCGATCCTTGCCTGATTGGTCCGCTCAGAACATCGCAATCGGATTGACCGGCGATCCCGTCGCGTTGGGCAGCGCCAGCGGGTTGACGGTCAACATGAACTCCCAGCGATTGCGGGAGGCGGCTGCCTCGCCCAGCGCCTCGAGATCGGCGCGATCGAGCACGTGGATACCCAGGATCGCCTGGACGAAATTGTGAACGGCGTTTCTGAACAGGTCGCCCTCGGGCTGCGGCGTGTAGCCTGCGGTCTCCCAGACGATCAGCGCCACGTCGCGTTGTTTCAGCCACGGGAGGATCGAATTGTCGAACCCGGCGAAGCCCTCTTCCGGACCAAGCCTGGCGCGCCGTCCATAACGCCCCCAGCGAAGGACCAGCGCATCGCCCGGTCCCACGCGAACGCCCGTTCTGCGCTCCCATGCTTCCATGTCCTCGGGAAAGATGCGGTCGCCCGGTTCGAGATAGGGCACGCCCTTGAGCCGCGCGATGTCGTACAGCACCGCGCGGGTGACGATGCCGCCCTTCATGGGCATCACGGAGTTCTTCGCGGCCCCTTTTTGCATCGTCACCAGCGCCGTTGCGTCATAGCCGTTCCACATCTTTCCGGCGAAGAACGTGTGCGCGAGAGAATCGATGTGGGTGGCGGATGCGCCGTGGATGCAGGGAAACGCCACGCGATCGGTGGCGCCGACTTGCGTCGAGGATGTCATCTGCCATTCGGCCGGGCACGGGACGTCGACGGCTTTTTCGAAGAATGTGTTCGTCGACAGCGACACCGGCACACCCTCTTTCACCAGGGCCAACGCCGCCCTGCGTTTGGCGGGCGTGATCAGATTGAGCGTTCCGAGCTCATCGTCCTTCCCCCAGCGCCCCCAGTTCGACAACTCTGTTTGCCAGGCTTGGTACTGAGCCTCGCTCACGAGAGGACGGGACGACGTCGCTTGCGAGGCCGCATCACCGACACATGCGACGGTGATGGCGATGGAGCAAACAAGGATCGAGACTGCCCTAGGCGATGCAAGCAGGCCCATGATGTCTCCTCGCCGTTGTTTGACGCGCCTCGAATGCGACGCCGACGATAACATTGCCGCTGGAGGCTCATAATTGAAAAAGCGGGGCCGCGTTCGGATGCGAGCGCGCCCGCTCTGAGCAGCTACATTCTACTGGCCGATTGCCGTCTGGAGCATCTTGGCGACCGCGTCGGAGGGCCGATTGTCGGCGCTGCCGCCCTTCCCCGAAGCCGCGTCGAGCGGCGACACGCCGGCGTCGTCCTTGATGTCCACCTTCGCGCCGTGACCGATCAGATACTGGACCACGCGGGGCCAGCCCCACTGCACCGCGCCGAACAACGCGCTCTGCCCGCCCCGCTCTTGCAGCGAGCTGCCACGCCCCATGCGCGCGGTCCTGCTCTTGACGTCGGTGATCCGCGCATTCACGTCGGCGCCCTTAGCCACCAGCATTTCGAGCGTCGCGATCGACCGATCCTGCACATCAGCGGCGTCGGGATTGAAGCGCGGGCTCGGCTCCATGCCGAGCCCCGCGGCGGCGATCAGCGGCGTCACGCCCATCACGTTGGGCACGTCGACACGGGCTCCGTGATCCAGCAACAGACGCACGGCCTCTTTGTCTTGTGACCCGGCGGCGCGCAACAGAGGCGTGGCGCCGGTGGTCATGATCTCGTCGGCGAAGCGGCCGGAGTTACCGCCGCGCCCGGGCCGGTGCATGTTCAACTGGGGATTGGGATTGACGCCGGCATCCAGAAACAGCCGTGCGAGCTCGAGCGCGGTGGTCTTCTCCGTCACGATGGGCGGCCCGGTGCGTTCTTCGTACGCATCCAGACTGTAGGTGTTCATGTCGATCGCCGTGTACAGCGGCGTGCGGCCCCACCAATCCCAGACATGCGGATTGGCGCCGCGTTCGAACAGAAGCTTCGCCGTGTCGAATGCGAAATTGTCCATCGCCACGATCAGCGGCGTCACACCGTCGGGAGTCGGCCGGTTGGGATCCGCGCCGGCGTCCAGCAGCGCTGCCACGCAGTCCTTGCATCCCGAGCGCGCCGCATAGAGCAACGGTGTCATGCCGCCGGTGGGGCGATACTGGTTGCGCGGCTCGCCGGTCATCTGGGTCGGCCAGTCGTTGGCCACCGCGCGGGCATTGACGTCCGCCTTGCGGCCGATGAGAAATCGCGTCAGCTCGGCTGAGCGCGCGTCCGCCGCCCACATCAGCGCCGTCTGGCCGCGCCATTTCTCTTTCGCATTGACGTCGGCGCCGTGGCGCACGAGCAGGTTGGCAACGTCCAAGGATCCCGCGCGCGCGGCCAGCATCAGGGCCGTCTGGCCCTCCTGGTTCGGCACATTCGCGTCACTGCCCGCATCGAGCAGCATTCCGACCAGGCGGGCATCGGCCACCTTCACGGCCTCCGCCAAAGGGCTCGAGCCGTATTTGTTGATGACATTGGGTTTCGCCCCGCGCGCGAGCAGCGCACGCGTGAGCTCCGCGTCGATCTTGTAGACGGCCCAGTGCAGCGGCGTGGTGCCGTCTCCCTGGGCTGCGTTCACGTCGGCGCCCGCGGCGATCATCTTGAGCGCGGCGTCGCGATTCCCGCCCTGGATCAGACCGGCGAGGGTGTTATCGGCGGCGACGGCCGTACCGGCTGCTGCGAGCCACAAAACGACCGCGGGTACGACGTGCTTCATAGCGATACCCATCAGAGCACATCTCCTCCGAGGCCATTGTGATGCGCCCAATAGCCCTTGTGTGCGTCATAAGCGAACCTGAGCGGATCGTCGAAGGTCCGAGATAGACCCTTCATAACTCCCGCATCGATCATTTCCTGCGCGCTCATGCCCTTCTTGACGAGCTCGAGCATGCGATCGAACAGCACGCGCGTCATGTCGAACTCGGCCTGCAGCTCGGCGCGGCCCATCACCGGACCGTAGCTCGGCACGATCCGCGTCTGTGCATTGCTGAGCTCCAAGAGTTTCTGCTGCGCATCGAGGCGCCCGCCCAGCCAGCCGCCGCCGAACCAGTCCAGCACGGGATCTTTGAGCGGAGAGACGGCATCGCCAGCCGCCAGCACGTTCGCGTCACGGAAGAAGACGTAGATGTCGCCGTCCGTGTGGGCCTCGAGCAGGTGGCCGTACTCGATCTTTTGGCCGCCGGCGACGATCTCGCCGCGGTCGAAAATGGTCTTGGTCGGATGAGCCTCTTTGGGCAGCGCTTTCTCGTACCGGTCCTCGTGCTGCAGGTAGTAGTCCGTCGCCAGACGGGCGCGGGTTTTCTCATGAGCGATGATCGTCGCCTTTGACCGCCCAAAAGCCAGGTTCCCGCCCACCTGGTCGCGGTGCCAGTGCGTGTTGAACACAGTCTCGACCCGGCCTGCACCCGGCAGACCGCGCAGGCGCGCCAGCACCGCGTCGGCGAATTGAGCAGCGCCGCTGTCCACCAGCACCTGACCGGCGCTCGCGGTGCGCACCAGGATATTGCCCCCGGCGCCGGTGAGCATGACGAACCCGTCGCGCACCGGGACGATGGCGGGGCTTTCCTGGGCGAAGGCGGAGCGCGCGAAGGGCGCGAGCGTCAGACCGACGACACCACCCAACGCACCTTTCACGATTGTCCTGCGGTCAAACACCTGCGATCTCGCCCGTGCTGTCGCCGAAGCTCTTCATCTCCAGGCCCGCCTTGTTGAGCACCGTGAGGTGCAGATTCGAAATCGTCGTGCGTTCGGGCAGATCGATCTGCCGGCCTCCCTTGAGCTTGCCGGCGCCGCCGCCGACGATGATGTTCGGCAGAGGATAATTGGTGTGCAGGTTGCTGTTGGCCATGTTGGAGCCGTAGAGCAACATCGAGTTGTCGAGCAGCGTGCCTTCGCCGTCGGGCGTTTTCGCCAGCTTCGCGACGAACTCCGCGAACCGCTCCAGATGATAGCGCTGGATCTTGACCAGCTTCTCGATCCGATCGAGATGATCGGCATGATGTGACAGCGGATGGAAGGAGTCCGGCACGCCGATGTGATTGTAGGTCCGGTTCGTGCCTTCGCCGACCATGATGTAGGACGCGACGCGCGTGAGATCGGCCTGATAGGCAATCGCGATCAGATCGAACATCAACTTGACCTGCGCGTCGAACGTGTCCTGCTCGCCCCGCGGCGTTTCGGGCGTCTTCACGCCCGAGAGATCACGGTTCTGCGCAAGCTCGACGCGCCGTTCGATCTCCCGCACCGTGTCCAGGTAGCCGTCGAGACGCACTTTGTCGCCGGGACCCAGGTCCAGTTGCAGCGCTTTGGTACGCTCCGCGATGAAATCGAGGATGCTCCGTTTCTGCTTGATGATGGCGACGCGCTCTTCCGGTGTAGCGCCTTCACCGAACAACTGTTCGAAAACTTTGCGCGGGTTGGCCTCCATCGGCAAAGGCGAGTTTGCATTCCGGTACGACAGCGTGGCGCTGTAGAGGCAGCCGAAGCCAACCTCGCACGCGACCGCCTGGACGTCACCCTCCGCGCAGACCTCCATTGACGGCAGCGCAGTCTCCTGGCCGATGCGGCCGGCAATGATCTGGTCGATCGTCGTCGACATGCTGGGACCGGGCGCTTTGAGATCGGGCTTGATACCGCTGAGCCAGGTCGCCGGGTTGTATTTGTGCACGGAGGCGACGCTGGCCTTGTTCTCGAGATGGCCGAACGACGTCACGAGGTGCTTGTAGGGTCTCGAGCGGCTCGAGAATGTGGCTGAGCTTGAAATCCGCGCCGGCGCCGCTCGGGGTCCAGCGATCCCCGTCCTTGCCGTGGGCCGTGTTCCACATGATCGCGCCGTGGGGCATATAGAAGAAGCCCGCCCGCAGCTTCCGTGCGGCGGCGGTCTGCGCGAGCGCGGTGGCGGCCGGGATCATCGCATCAAGCAACGGCAGTGCGAGGGACACGCCCGCGCCTTTGAGCAACGTCCTGCGAGAAAGATGCTTCTTGGTCAGATACACGGTCTTCACTCCTCCAGCGCCTGCATGCGGAATGCACCGCTCGATACAATCCCTGAAACGATCGACGAGAACCGGTTGTCGTTCTTGGCGGCCGCGCGCACGATCGCCCGGACCTGCGGCATGTCCTGAGGTTGGATCTCCCGGCCGAGCGCGTACATCATGAGCTTCTCCGTCAGCGCCTGGACGAACTGATCGGGGCGGCGCAGCAGGGAGCGGTTGAGGTCCGCCGGACCCTTGATCGGCTCTACCGTCGGGCAGGACCGTGCTCGAATCGATGGGCGCATTGGCTTGCCAATCGATGTCGCGCCACTGGCCGGTGACGGTGAAGCTTTCCAGCGGCAGCCCGTGGGGTTCGATCACGCCGTGGCACATGTTACAGGTCGGATTGGCGCGATGCTCCTCGAGCATCGCACGAATGGTCTTGGGCGCCTCGCCCGGCGGCGTGCTCAGATCCGTTTCGACATTCGGCGGCGGCGGCGACGGCGGCGTGCCGAGGAGCTTGTCGAGCACCCAGGCGCCGCGCACCACCGGCGAAGTCCGGTTGCCATATGACGTGTGCAACAGCACGGCGCCCTTGCCGAGGAGCCCGTGGCGGGCCTCGTCCTTGAGGATCACGCGCCGGAACTGCGCGCCGCTCACCGATGTCGATGCCGTAGTGTCGCGCGAGCCTTTCGTTGAGGAAGGTATGGTCGGCCGTCAGCAGCTCCTGGACGTTCCTGTCTTCAAGCAGGACGCTGCGCAGGAAGAGGTCGATTTCGGTCGCGAAATCCTCGCGCAGCTCGGCGCTGAATTCGGGGAAGAGGATCCGATCCCACTCGAATTTGTCGATCTCATCGACGTTGAGCCAGCGGAGCGCGAAATCGGTCACCAGCGTCTCGGCCCGCGGATCGGCCAGCATGCGCCGTACCTGGGCGTCGAGCACGCCGGGACGTCGCAGCTCGCCCGTGTTCGCGAGCTTGAGCAGCTCATCGTCGGGGCCCCGGCGTCCACAAGAAGAAGGACAGGCGCGAGGCCAGCTCCCGATCGCTCAGCGCATGGAATTTCGCGTCTTGCGTATTCTTCGGCCGGGCGATTCCGCGATAGAGAAAATCCGGGCTCACCAGAACCGCGGTCACCATCTGTTCGATCCCGGCGTCGAACCCGCCGGATCCTTCGCGGCCGGCGTCGTAGAAGGCCATCAGCCGGGCGATATCTTCCGTCGTGACGGGCCGGCGGAAGGCACGCCGGGCGAGATCCGCAGTGATGCGCTCGGCGCAGGCGCGCTCTTGCGCCGGCGGCCTTCGGGCTCGCAGATGAAGAGTTTCTCCCGGCTGGGTGTGCGGGTCGGGCCTGCGCCCGCGTGCGGCCCCACGACCTCGATGGCCCCAACCACGCGCGGCAGACGCAGATACCCGACGAAAGCCCACCCGTCATACTGGGAACCGCCGGCAATCGGGTCGTCGGTTGCCACCCGGGAGCGCTCGATGAACGTCACGACGACTTCGTGGACACCGGCCTTGACCTGCACGGGGATATTGGCGAACCGCTCCATGAGCTTCGCTCCCGCCGGTGCACCGCCGCCGCGATCCACGAACGCGCGATCCGCTTCGCCGCCGACCTTTTGGCGGAAGACTTCCGTGCGATCGATCAGCACGACCACCGTTGTCTCGTTCTCGACCCCGCGCGGATAGACGCCGAAATCGAGGTCCGTGATGCGTGATGCGGTACTCGCCGTCCGCCGGGAACGTGTGCTCGAACTTCGTGCCGCCCCGCGTGCCGAGCGGCATGCCGTCCACATAGCCATCCTGGTCGCCGCGTAGCCGGCGGAGGGAAAGAGGCGCTGACGACCTTCGGCATCGGCTCGCCCACGGCCATGCGCGAGACCGTTCGCGCGACATTGACGTACTGATCCAGGAAGGCGGGCGACACGGTCAACGCCGACAGCGATGTTGCTGAAGCCTTCGACCTCGATCTCGGCCGGCAGGTACTGCTCGGGATCGATCTCCACAGCCAGGAGGTCCTTCACGGCATTGGCATACTCGGTCCGGTTCAAGCGCTGGACGGGGACGTGGCCCGCCAAGGTCGCGTCTTGCTGCTCTCGTCGAGGGTGTTCTCGAGCCAGCCAACCAGCGCGTCGATTTCCTGCTGCGAGGGCTGAGCATTGCCGGGCGGCGGCATGAGGCGCCCCCGCAATTTGCGCACAGCTTTCTCGAAGATCTCGGGGTGCCCGGGCACGGACTCCGCGGTCAGCTGGTCGAACATGAGGTTGCCGGCTTGTACGGACGGAGTTGTGGCAACCGAGGCAGTAGGTCTGAATGATGGCCCACTGCGTCTCGGGAGGCGGCGCGACCGGGTTCGCGGGTTGGGAAAAGACGGCGGTGTCAGCCGAAAGGATACCGACGGCACAAGAAATGCCGATAAGACATCTAGCGAGTTTCATATCAGCCACCACGGATTCCCAGCCCTCACGGTAGTTGATTTTGATACGGGAAAATAGGGTCATCCCGAGCCGGTTCCGCGGGCGGGCGAGCACGTCTGCGTCGACCGAAAGCGGACGTTCCTCAAAGGCTCGCGGACCGGAGAAACCTCGCCAGAAGCAGTCATTCGGCAGCGCCCTGGTCCGCTGCTAAGAGCAGGCGTTCTCGAAGAAGGTGGAATTTGTCCCTGCGGGCCGCGCTTCTCGCCAATTCCGGACATTAGTCCGCCCGACGGGCTGAACCGAAATTATAGAAAGCGCGCTCCCGCTTCCCGAACAGCAGGACGCCGTGCAGTGAGCACCAAAGGATGAATAGCGCTGTGTGTATCGTCTCGGTCCACACGGCAGCGCGGAAACTAGCGTTACGTGCGAACTCACCATTTGAAAAGTCAGCAAACGTTCCGAAGACGAGAACGAGGCTGAGCACAATTAAACATACGACAAGTAGGTTGCGCCCCCACTTTTGTCCTGCCCGAGCAGCGTAACAAACCAGCAAAAAGGCAATCAGAGAGAAATACATAACCCACGATGGAGGTTCGGGCGGAACAACACCCTCGTCTGGTTGTGACAGCCCGAACCGGTAGGCGAGTATCCCCAAGAGCAGAAGTGCAATGCCGAAATCGACGATGGTTATCATCCACACAGTTGGTGGTCGATTCTGCGCGCTCCTCGTTTCATCTCGGATCATGAATTGCTGGTCCCCGGCAAGTCAAATTACGAGAAGACTGACCAATGGTGGCGAGAATGCGGTGGAGACAAGAAGATCCAATGTCCGTTAATGGGATGGTCCGGCCGTGCTCCTGCCCCGCCAGCGATAGAAGCTGGCAAGGGGCGCCAAAGACAAGGAGCACGCCATGCCGGAGACAGCTCGTAACCCAATCGCCGTAGTCGGTATCGATATCGGCAAGAACTCGTTCCATGTCGTAGGTCTAGATGAGCGCGGTACGATCGTGCTGCGTCAGAAGTGGTCACGGGGCCAGGTGGAAACCCGCTTTGCCAACATGCCAGCGTGCTTGGTCGGCATGGAGGCCTGTGTCGGCGCGCATCATCTCAGTCGCCGGCTCAAGGGGCTTGGTCACGATGCCCGGCTGATGCCGGCGAAGTATGTCCGTCCCTATTCGAAGGGACAGAAGAACGACTTCCGGGATGCGGAGGCGATCGCCGAGGCGGTGCAACGCCCGACAATGAAGTTCGTGGCGACCAAGACCGCCGAGCAGCTCGACTTGCAGGCGCTGCACCGTGTGCGGGAGCGATTGGTCAGTCAGCGCACAGGCATCATCAACCAGATCCGAGCCTTTCTGCTGGAGCGCGGCATTGCGGTGCGACAGGGATACCGCTTCTTACGTGCCGGGTTGCCGAGCATCCTGGCCACACCATGCGATGTTCTGTCGCCGCGCATGGTGCGGATCATCGAGGACTTGGCTGACGATTGGCGCCGGCTTGATGAGCGTATCGATGCGGCTATCGGCAGAGATCGAGGCTCTCGCTCGCGAGGACGCCGGCTGCGAGCGACTGATGAGCGTGCCTGGAATCGGACCGATCATCTCGAGCGCGATGGTGGCTGCGATCGGCGCAGGAGATACGTTCTCCAAAGGCCGTGACTTCGCCGCTTGGCTGGGGCTCGTCCCGAAACAGATCTCGACGGGAGACCGCACGATCCTCGGCAAGATATCGAAGCGCGGCAACCGCTACCTGCGCGTTCTGTTCGTTCAGGCGGCGTGGGTCGTGCTGATCAGGCCAAAGAGCTGGGAGCGCCATGGGCTCAAACCCTGGATCGAGGCGGCCAAGAAGCGGCTGCACCACAACGTGCTGGCGATTGCGCTCGCCAACAAGCTGGCCCGCATCGCCTGGAGTGTTCTCGCTCATGGCCGGAACTTCGAAGCGAGGAAGGATAACGAGGCTGCTGCCAGTTTGCGTGATCATCGATCGTAATCGATACCGTTTACCCGCCGAGGTCTGCGAGAGGATGAAATGAGATGGAGGATCGGTCTTCCCGGCGCGTGCGAACACTGGTGACCCAAATGGCCCGTTGAGGCCTGTCCGCTAATGAGATCGCACGCGCGCTGATATCCATGGTGGCCGGGAGCATAACGAGCTCCAATCGAAGGCCGGATACATTGATGCAAGACCGCATACCGCCAACTCGAGCAACCCTCTTGCGACGCACGGCCGGACCATACATTGGGTCAGAAGCGTACGTCCCCAGCGGGGGCGA
This sequence comes from uncultured Alphaproteobacteria bacterium, assembly GCA_963708555.1. Taxonomy (GTDB): domain Bacteria; phylum Pseudomonadota; class Alphaproteobacteria; order Micropepsales; family Micropepsaceae; genus CAIYRG01. The sequence goes on from CAVPTF010000016.1 coordinate 451,103, forward strand.
TCAATGTCTGCTAATCGCCATGAACGGACTTTAGGATCGTCTCAGGAGCGGGCTGATTTCGCCGGGATCACCTATTCCGAGACGTTGACCAAGCTGCACAGCCAGCGGCAATACCCAAAAGGGAGAGTCAGCATCGAATGGCGCGGGCTCGCCGGTCAGATTGTAGAGCGTCTTGGCGCAAATCTCTTCGAACGAATACTGAGCGAGAGCCAGTTCGTCGCCACGCTTTTCCGCTGCAAGAGTTTGTGCCTGATCTCTGTGAAAAGTGCGTGTGCCTGTTTTCGGCGCGACCTGTCGTTTGCCAACTCAATCAGCTTTCTTATCGTGGCCTTGTCCTCGCACCGCTTCTCAAAGAGCGTCAGTGGAGCAAGCATGGCCGTGATGATATCGGTCGGACGTCTTGTCATTCGCTAACTCTAAGCTAGGACCACCGATGTCCGGAATGGGTCAGAAGCGGACATCTCCAGCGGGGGCGGTCAATGTCTGCTTTTCGCCTGTGAGTTCAACCGGACGTGACACGCGTCACGTCGAGAGCTTGTCCCACCGGGCCTCTGGCGGCTCGCCGGTGTTGCAATGTTCACAGGGCATACCAGTCCCGCATTCACACGCATCGTCGCGGTTGCTCGCGCCTGCCCACGGTTTGTTGGGATGGTTTTCACATACCCAGCCAACCCCTCCGCAGTTCTGACACAGACTGACGTACAAGCGTCTGCGCGGAGAAGGCGATTTCGTGGCAGGGGCCATGAAATCCTTATCGATCGAACTTGTCGATTTGCTCCCGCGCCCCCGCCATCCGCTCGTAGTCTTCCGCTACGTCGATAAGGGCTTTCCGCGCGTTGCGGTCACTTGTGCTCTCAGCGATTGTCCGCAACTGCTCCGCGCGTTGCCGGTATCTCGCAGCGGAGTCCAAGTCCTCTTTCATATCGGATCGCGCATGCGTCATCCCGCGCACTTCCAGCGAGCAGGCCGCCACCCCGATTAGGCTTAGGAGGGAAAGTCCAGGGCTAGCGGCCCGCTCAATTTCTGTAACGCTCAAGCTTCCCTGGCGTTCTGACATTCGCTGTGCGCTTTTTGGGGCATTGGAATGGCAGAGATGGGTCAAAGCGGACGTTTCCGGCGAGGGCGGCCAATGTCGGCTTTTCGCCACTAGATGGGGTAATCGGCCGGGCAGCTTGTGGATAGCTGACGATTTTGGGTGCTGCGCTTCAGGCTGATGGTGAAAACGAGGTCCGCATTTGCGGCCTCAAGCATCAGAAGGAGAAGCGCAGCATGGACCATTTTGCTGGACTAGACCTGTCGGTCAAGGAGACAAGCGTTTGCATCGTGGATGACACGGGCAGGATCGTGCGGGAAGTGAAGGTGGCGAGCGAGCCCGAGGCGCTGTTACAGGTTCTGATGAACCCCAGCTACCAGTTCAAGCGGATTGGATTGGAAGCCGGGCCACTATCGCAGTGGCTTTTTAGCGCTCTCGCCGAAGCAGGGCTGCCAGTGATCTGCGTCGAGACGCGGCACATGAGGGCGGTATTGAAGGCGCAGATCAACAAGACGGATCGCAACGATGCGCGCGGGATGGCGCAGATGATGCGGGTGGGGCTCTATCGTCCGGTACATGTGAAGACGTTACGCAGTCAGAAACTGCGGATGCTTTTGACCCATCGTAAGCTGCTTCAGTCAAAGGCCATCGCCATCGACAATGACTTGCGCGCCACCTTGCGTAACTTCGGTCGCAAGGTGGGCACGGTGGGGACGGTTAAGTTCGAAGCGCGCATCAAGGAGCTTGTCGAGGACCTTCCTGACTTGGCCGTGCTGGTCGAGCCGCTGCTTATTGTCCGCCGGGTACTTCGCGAACAAGTCGGCATTCTGCATCGCCGCTTGCTGGCCATCGTTCGGGACGATGATGTGTGCCGGCGCCTGATGACGGTGCCCGGTGTCGGCCCCGTGGTGGCGCTGACCTATCGCGCAACTGTCGACGTGCCTGCCCGCTTCCGTAACTCCAAGACGGTCGGGGCGGTGTTCGGACTGACGCCCGCCAAGCATCAGTCAGGTGAGGTCGAGCGAACCGGCGCGATATCGCGGTGCGGAGATGAGATGATGCGGATGATGCTCTACGAAGCCGCCCAGATCGTGCTGGTGCGCTCGACAAAATGGTCCTGGCTCAAGGCCTGGGCGATGAAGATCGCCAGACACCGCGGGATGAAGAAGGCGATCGTCGCGCTGGCGCGGCGGTTGGCCGTGATCATGCACCGCATATGGGTTGACGGTACCGAGTTCCGCTGGACCCGGGACGTCGTCGCAGCAGCATGAAAGTCATACAGAATCAAAGGCGATAGGAGAAAACTCGAACTCCACCAGGCGGTGGGATGATGTCCCTCACGGGACGATGGATGAGGTGAGATCGTATGTCCGCTTGGACCTGCCGTCAGTTTGCCGGCAAGGCCGCCCAAAAGATTGTTCCACCTCATCCTCGGATCCCATGCTGGAAGGGCCTACGTGCCGATTCCGAAGAGAAGCGCGAGCCCGTGAGCGGCATCAACGCTGGTGTGGTGGATAGTCTGAAAGTGCTTGACCCCCAACGGCCGATTAGAGAAGCGGACATAAGAGCCGATACCGGGAAGGCTCTTAGGCAGCCATCGATGCAACGTGCCCGCTTGCAACGAAGCTAATGAACACCAGATCGCATATCGCCAGCCAGTACATTCATCCTGGTAAGTTGGCTAAGAATTTCATTCATGGCGTTGCCCTTGGCTGGGCCACGCTTGATCGGGAACCGATTCTGGCCTTCCAAGATTATCTTCAGAGCCTGCCGCGCGCGGGCAACACGACTCTTTATTGTTCCCAAGGCCATCCTCGTATGCTTCGCGGCCTCTTCATAGGAAAGGCCAGCCGCTCCAACCAAGAGCAAGGCTTTGCGTTGCTCGTCAGGCAGCGCTTCCATGGCGGAAGCCGCGTCGGAAAGATCAACCGCCCAATGCTGTTGATCCGAGACATCGGGCATAGCCTCCGCCCACTCTTGATCCCAATCGGCTTGGCGCCAAGCGCGGCGCTGCTGCGAGTAGTATTCGTTGCGAAGGATGGTGAGTAGCCAGGCCTTGAGATTCGAGCCGGGGATGAAAGATCGACGCGATCGCCACGCTTTTGTCAAAGTCTCCTGAGCCAGATCGTCGGCAAGGTGCCACTTGCCCGACAATGACACAGCAAAAGCGCGAAGGAACGGCCTTAGCTTGATGAGATCGGCTTCGAGTACGGTGTCCGCTTCCAAATTATCGATCGGCAGTTTGGTGTTGGGCTCGATGTCCTGCAAAGCCATGGGACGCTCCCTCTTGCTGTTTTCGGACGCAAGAGATGTGATAGCGGGCGGCCCATTCGCGGCGCTAGCATCGGAAAGTACCCACCACGCCTATCACCTTGGAATACACTCCGCATGACACGAACCTCCGCGCGATGAGTAGTTTCCGAGGCTGTTTCCCGGCACATCTATCAGCGTATTTGAGGCTGTATCGAATCGCCGGCGCGTGAGTAGTTTCCGGCCTATCGATGCGTCGCCTTCGAAGTCTCCCAGAGCGGACATCGGACCGGTAGCGCGGGATGTCCGCTTCCCGCCAATTTCAGACATCCGGCGATAGAACGGTTAGCCTTTCTGCACCGTTGTTTGCGCTGCGCGTTTTTCCTCGTGTCTCATCACGGATTTCACGCCTCGGACCACCGACCGGGCGGTATCGCGCAGCGCTTTTCCTTTGACGAGCCATGAAACGGCGAAGGCAGCCATCGCGATCGACTCGGGCACGAGGATCGAGCCATCAGCGAAAAAACCGGCCCATATCATGCTCACGACGATCAACGCTCCGCAGATCAGGTAGACCGCGTTGAGCCCGCCGTAGCGGAGCGATACTTTGTTCCCCACTCCTGTCGGTGTGAGCGGAAACAGCAATATCGCGTAGACAGCAAACATCGCGAAGAGGACGATGGTGCAGGCGTAATGGGCCACGCCGATCCACGGCTCCCACCACAACAGCGGCGATACGCCGGTCGGCGCCCCAGTGGGGAATACTGCGAACTCCTAGCGCTGCAATCGCAGCTATGATTTCGACGGTGCGGTCCGCCCGGTGATACGGCCTGCCCTCGTAGCCGCGGTACGTAAACAGAAACAGCGCCATGCTGACCAGCATTCCGACGAATGCTGCGACGGCGCCCGAGTAATAGTACGCGCTGACGGAGTTGAGATCTCTCCAAAGTGTCCTGCCGTCCCGAGCAAATACCAAGATAACTAGGGTCAGAACCCACTAAAAGCATTGCTGGCTGAATTGGTTGTTGATTTCTCTAGCTCGGTGATTCGGGGGCTGGAGAGATGCGACGCAATTTGTTTTGGCTGAGTGACGATCAGTGGCGTCAGATTGCGCCCTATTTGCCGACGGACGTACGCGGCAAGGACCGCGTGGACGACCGTCGCGTGATCAGCGGCATCCTGCATGTTCTCAAGAGTGGTAGCCGGTGGTGCGATTGCCCGCCGGAGTACGGGCCTCCGACGACGATCTACAATCGCTTTGTGCGCTGGGCGGAACGCGGTGTGTGGGAGAGATTGTTCCGCGAGCTCGCCGCGCGCGGCCGATCGACGAACACGCAGATGATCGACTCGACACACATCAAGGCGCACCGCTCCGCCTCGGGGGCAAAAAGGGGGAACAGAAGCAGGCTATTGGCCGCTCGCGAGGCGGGCGCAATACGAAAATCCACGCAATCGCAGATGCTAAAGGCCGTCTTCTTTCCCTCCTCTTGACCGGCGGTGAGGCGCACGATTGTCCGCTCGCAAAGCGCCTGATCCGACGGACCAAGGCGGCAAAGAAGCTTCTCGGGGATAAGGCCTACGACAGCGCCGAGCTGCGGCAATGGCTGGACGAGCGCGGAACCAAGCCCGTCATTCCCAACAAGTCGAACCGAAAGCAGCCTTTCCGCTTCGACAGAAAATCCTACAAATACCGGCACCGCATCGAGAACGCCTTCTGCCGCCTCAAAGACTTCCGCCGCATCGCGACGCGCTACGATAGGCTGGCCAGAAACTTCCTTGCCTCCGTCTGCCTCGTCGCTGCTATCGTCTGGTGGACTTTATGAGTTTCGGCCCTAGTAGAACCGGCAGCAGCAGGCCTATCCATCCGAGCAGTCGGCGGTGGGCATCTGGGTGACTTCTCGCAAGATCGAGCATTAGATTCCTCCCCTCTTGATAGGAACCCGCTCGAGAGCATAACACGACATCATCCCCGTAGATCGTCTCCAGGCGAAGGGCAGGAAAAGGTCAGAAGCGGACGTTCCCCGCGATGGCGGTCAATGTCTGCTTTTCGCCAATTTTGTTGAAAAACTCTGCGTTGGTCGCTGGCTTTGAAGCGTGATTCCATTGGTTCTGCGCGAATCGATGGAGGCGGCGATGATGGGAGAGCGCTCGGGCTCGCAAGGACGGTTTTTCTACCGGTTTGATCTCGAAAAACGCATCCCGTCCGATCATCTTCTGCGCAAGATCGATGCGGTTCTGGATCTGTCCAAGCTGCGGTCGCAGCTCGCGCCGCACTACAGCCATACGGGGCGTCCCTCGATCGATCCGGAGCTGATGATCCGGATGCTGCTGATCGGTTATTGCTACGGCATCCGGTCGGAACGGCGGCTGTGTGAGGAAGTCGATCTGAACCTGGCTTATCGCTGGTTCTGTCGTCTCAATCTGGACGATCGGGTGCCGGACCATTCGACCTTCTCCAAGAACAGGCATGGCCGCTTTCGTGAGGCGGACATTCTGCGCCATGTGTTTGAGACGACGGTGCAGACGTGCATGGACGCGGGCTTGGTCGGGGGAGAAGGCTTTGCGGCGGACGCGAGCATCATCCGTGCCAATGCGAACCGCCAGAACAGCGTCCCAGGCGGTGATGACCATGATTGGACCGACGGCCCTGGTCGTGGCCCGAACCGTCCGGTTCGCGAATATCTCGCTGCGCTCGACGAGGATGCTCCTCCGCCGAAGGAAATCTCGCTCTCCGATCCTGCATCACGGCTGACGGCGGCGGTCGGCAAGCCTGCCTTCTTCGGTTGGTCGACCAATTATCTGATCGATGTAAAGAACGCGGTCATCATGGATGTCGCGGCGACGCCTGCGGTGCGTTCGGCCGAGGTCAATTCCGCGAAGGTCATGATCGATCGCGTGGAGGAACGGTTCGGGATCAAGCCGAAACGGCTGATCGGCGACACGGCTTACGGCACGGCAGAGATGCTGGCTTGGATGGTCGAAGAGAAAGATATCGAGCCGCATGTACCCGTTTGGGAGAAGGGTGAGCGCGATGACGGAACGTTCGGTCGCTCCGACTTCGCCTTCGAAGAAACCTCCAACACACTAACCTGTCCGGGTGGCAAGCGCCTGCAGCAATACCGGCGCAACTTCGCGCGAGAACGGAGCGGCATCACCAAAGCCAACCAGCGAATTCTATCGTGCGAGCAGGTTCGATTGCGGGTCGTGTGGGCTCAAGGAGCGATGCTGTCCCGATCAGCCCTGGCGCAAAGTCGTCCGAAGCGTGCACGAAGCCTCACGCGAAGTAGCCAGGCGCTTTAGGGAAACATCTGAATATCTGCAGTCACGCCGCGACCGGAAGAAAATCGAGATGTTGTTCGCCCATCTGAAGCGCATTCTGAAGCTGGATCGACTCAGACTGCGCGGTCCCACCGGCGCGCACGACGAATTTACACTGGCGGCCGCTGCCCAAAACCTTCGTAAGTTGGCGATGCTCTCGTTCCGTTCACCCCTCGCGGCTCAGGCTGGATGAGGGCGGGAGCCTCTAGTTCCCTCGCAAAGCCCGAAAGCGGCAACCTGTCGACAGCCCAATAGCCAGAGCAACACCGAGTTCTTCAACAAAATTCGCCATGAGCAGACAGTCTCCCAGTCGTCAGCCCTTCCCGACCGATGATGGCCAAAGAGGGCGCTACACAACGCAACAGCGGGGTGGAAAATTGGACGCGAAATTTTCCTCAGATGTTTATTTAAATTGCAAACGATTTTGCAGCCGGATGCCGCATTGAGCGCCGTCTTGGATTGAGACGGGCGGCTAGAGCGCGATCCGATTTCAAGAAAATCGGATGCGCGCTCTAGATTGTTGATTTACCGCGTTTTCTTACGCCGAACCGGCAGCCCCTTCGGCGGAAAACGCTCTAAGGGATTGGCAACTCGGCTCTGTCATTCCTGAGGGATGCTACGCAGCCTGCTCGTGGTCGCCCTCGTATCGTGCATCGCCGTCGCGTCCGCCCACGCGGCCGCGTCGATCGATCCCATTCCACGGCGCGCGGCGAACGAAACCGTCGAGCTGCGCGTGAAGCGGCTCGTCGATCGCTACCGCGCCCAGGTCGGGCTCTCGGCCGGCGACGCTCGACGCGAAGCTGTCGAAGGGCTGCATGGAGCACGCGCGATACATGCTGCTCAACAAGGACTCCGACGCGATGGTCGGGCTCAATGCGCATCAGCAGCGACCGAGGCTCAGGGGCGCATCGGCGGCGGGCGCCGCGTGCGGCAAGGCCGCCGATCTGTTTTTCGGCGTCTCGGATCTCGAAGTCGCCGTCCATGGGTGGATGGCGACGCTCTATCACCGCCGGCCGATCCTGTCGCCGACGCTCGAGCGGATCGGCGTCGGCTACGCCAAGCTTCGCGACGGCTCGTACATGGCCGCGCTGATGTTCGTGGATGGATACAGCGTCGACGTCTCGTCGAAGTGGCCGGTCGCGTACCCGGCCGACAACCAGGGCCAAGTCCCGCTCGATTTCGGCGAGGAGTTCCCAAATCCGGTCCCCGGCGGCGGGCGCGCCGGCTATCCGGTCACGCTCCAGTTCCCGCCCTACGACAAGGTCACCGGCGTACGCGCCACGCTCGTGGATAAGAGCGGCAAGGCCGTCGCGTTCCACCTGTCCGATCCGGAGCACCCGGCGATGGCCTCGTTTGGCCAGTGGGGCGTCGTAAGCCTCATCCCGAAGCTGCCGCTCAACCCGAACAGCCGCTACGCGGCGCGGGTCGACGCGACGTGGAACGGCAAGCCCGGCACGTGGCGCTGGAGCTTCACGACGATCGCGCTCCGCCCCGTCGACGCCCACGACGAGGGAGCCCTCACGCGCGCGATCAACGTCGCCAGCACGCTCAAAGGTACGGTGCTCCATGGCGGCATGATGGAGAACGGCGACAGCGCCTTCCTGCGGATCGGGGACCGCGCATCGAGGCGCTACAAGATGGTCGTGGTCCTGATCCCGCGCGAGGTGTGGGGCGAGCTCGGCGGCACACCCGATCCGTTCGTGGGCCAGACCGTCGAGGTCGACGGCACGCCGCACCTCTTTCACGGCAGCTACATCAACATCCCGATCACGGTCAAAGGCCAGCTGCGGATCGTTCCGTAGCGGTCAGCCAGACCGGAACCTTAAGCCCTCACGCGCGTTTTTCGGCGGGGCACTCGGGGGACAATCTTTGAGCGCGGAACTGGATCGGGCACGGCAATACCGTGACCAAGCCGCAGAGCTGCTCAGGCTCAGCGAGCGGGTTACCGAGCCCGATCAGCGGAGAACGCTGGTCGATTTGGCGTCCACCTATCACCGCATGGCCGAGCAGCTCGAGGAAATCTACCGCCTGGACATCAGGCCTGTGGGTCACAAATAGAGCACCCCTCAACGCAGATGTAGGTCTTTGGTCCAATATCCACGCGGCCAGGGTTTAGCCAAAGTTCACTGGTGCTGGGCCATTGCGCGCCGAGCGCGGCGAACCCAAGGACCGGAAGGACCCTCCCCCCTCTACCTCCCCCTCCGGTTTTTGGGCTCGCGACAAGTGAGGCTTCCGTTGACGAGGGTGACGTTGAATTCGCGCATCGATGACATCGCTGTTCGGCAGGCCGCAGCGTTCGCGTTGACGCGATACGGCGACGACGCGATCGGCTTCGCTGCCCGACGCGTGGAACGTCTCTCCGGCCTCGGGGATACCGAGGGTAGTTTGGCGTGGGCCAGAATTTTGCGCGCTATAGAGGCTTTGCGACGAGAAGCCCCGGCCGCGGACGAAACGGTAAATTAGGCCCCATGTTCCGAGCGTTGCTGGCTACGCTAATTGCGAGCGCTTTGGTGTTGAGCGCTTGGTCTGCGACGGCTGCCACCAGCAGGGTTCGGACAGAGGCAGCGAGGACCGTTGCAGCGGTAAGCAATCAGTCACCGCTACCGCCCGGAGACGCCGCTGGGATCAAGGAAGCACAAGGTCTTGAGAGCGACTCGTATTGGCTCCAAGCCGGATTGGTGATCGGCGCGTTCGTCATCATATACGTCTTGATGGGTATCGATGACTCCGACGAAGCAACCACGACCGCAACGGGCCCATAACTCTGCTCCCGCCCGACGAAGCGAGCGGATGGAATGTTCCTCGTAGTAGCGCAGAACTGCGTGGCGGGCGCGGATCCGTGGTCCGTCAGATAGGGGTCACGCGATGCCAAGCTTGGTTGAGGTTCGCCGGCCATAGGACCAAAGGTCCATAGTCTAGTCAGATGGCGGATGCGTACGTTTCGACCATTGCTGTCCAAACTGTTGGGGCCAGGCTGTGCCGTTCAACGCGGCGGCCGCCGGGCAATCTGCTCACGGAGGACTTCATGGCAAATGTCACACCGACACCGTCAGCGTCGACCGCTTCCGCGCAGAAGGCTGCCGCTCTTCCTCCCGATCAGCTCTCGGAGATCGCAACCAGCGCTTACATCTACGCCTATCCGCTCATCATCATGGAATTAACGCGCCGGGTCGGCAGCAACGTTCCCGGCCTTGATGAGTTCAGCAAGGCGCCGATGAACCAGTTTGCGAATATTCCGGCATTTCCAGACGCTAAGTTCACGGACGTCGTGCGGCCGAACGTGGACACGCTCTATTCGCTTATGTGGTTCGACGTCTCGAAGGAACCGTTGCTGATCCACCTGCCGGATTCGGGGGGCCGGTACTATCTGCTGCCCCTGCTCGACATGTGGACAGAGGTGTTCGCGAGCCCAGGCGCGCGTACGACCGGGACCGGTGCTCAGGAGTTTGCGATCGTCGGACCGAACTGGCGAGGTCAGGTTCCGGCAGAGGTCGAGATCATTCGCAGTCCCACCGCGATCGGGTGGATCGTCGGGCGCACGCAGACCAATGGCACAGCCGACTACGACGCAGTGCGCAGGTTCCAGGCCGGGCTCATGGCCACGCCGCTGAGCCAGTGGGGGAAGCCTTATCAACCCCCTAAGGGCGCGATCAATCCGGAATGGGATATGAAGACGCCACCCGTCGTGCAGGTGGAAAAGCTCAGTCCTGCTGCCTACTTCTCGCTGTTCACCGAACTCACCAAGCTCAACCCGCCACACGCGAACGACTACCCGATCCTCGATCAGATGCGTCGCATCGGGATCGAACCGGGCAAGCCCTTCGCCTTCGACAAGGCATCGCCCGCAATTCAGCGCGCATTCACGGAAGCTGCGCCCGGCGCCATGAAGAAGATCAAACAAGCGATTATCAAATCAGGCGTCGCCAACGCGGGCTGGCGCACCAATCTAAGCGCGATCGGAACCTACGGCACCGACTATTACCATCGCGCTGCGGTCGCTTATGCCGGTCTTGGCGCCAACACGATCGAAGACGCGGTGTACCCGTCTGCATTCACCGATTCCGACGGCAAGCCCTTTAGCAGCGACAATCGCTATGTCCTCCATTTCAACAAGGACGAAATCCCGCCAGTACGCGGCTTCTGGTCGCTCACGATGTACAACGAGAAACAACTCCTCGCGGCCAATCCGATCGACCGCTACGCCATTGGCGATCGCGACAAGCTCGCATTCAATCCCGATGGCTCGCTCGACCTCTATATCCAGCGCGAGTCTCCTGGCAAGGACAAGGAGTTCGAACTGGCTGCCGGCCCCTGCGAGCGGTCCGTTCACGATGAATCTTCGGCTCTACTGGCCGAAGGCTTTGGTGCTAGACGGCACATGGCAGCCACCGGGCGTTCAGCGCGTCACCTGACTGGCTGTGCCCGCTGACCTGTACCGAACTAAGGTCCAATTCGGGTCCAAGAATCCTCGCTCCGCACCCCGGATGGTGCTGCTGGGAGCCTTAGTGATTTTGTCGGCGATGCGCCCGGCGTTTGCGGGCACTCCGATAGCGACTTCCGAGTCCGAACAACGCGCGCCCGGCGATCCAGACTCCGAATACAACGGCGAAGACTTCACGCGTCCGGAGTCAAAATTAACAATCAAGTTCGAAGGCAGGACGTCCGGGGCAGCGACCAAGACCGAGAGAGAGACCTTATTCCTGCAGGGGGAGGTCGCTTTTGCTCTGGACTCCGACTGGAGGCTCGATTGGCTAATTCAGTTGCCCGCGGTGTCAAAATCCACCACGGCGGAGGACCCCGTCGATTCCACTCACGAATTCGGCCTTGGTGACACCGACGTGCAGGTCATTCTGGCTCGACCGATCAACGAGCGTTGGGCTGCAGGGTTCGGCGTGCGCCTTATCGCTCCTTCAGCCGAGGGCACGATAGGAAACGGAAAGTGGCAAGTCTTGCCAGGCTTCGGCGTCAGATATTCATTTCTCGAACTTGGCTCGAACACCTATTTCGTTCCCAAGCTCCGATACGCTGTGAGCGTCGGCGGCGACCCATCGGAACGGAACATCAGCGAGCTGCAAATCGCGCCAACCATGAGCATCGGTCTCCCGGACCGCTGGTTCGTGTTGCTGTATCCATCGTTCGATATCCGGATCAATTACGGCGATCCAATATCGGGTCAGGTTGGACGGCTGTTCCTGCCGATCGATGCCGCGGTCGGGCGCAGGTTGAGCGATAATATCGTGATGATGCTGGAGGTCAGCGTGCCCGTCATCAAGGATTATCCCGTCTACGAGCTGAAGGCGGAATTGCGAATCTCAGCCACATTCTAGCGTGATCGCTTGACTTCAAGCGCCTTAACGGCCTAGCTCGGCCAAGGCAATTTGGAGCGGGGTGCTGGAGACCTTGACCAGTCCGCTATAGGGCTGGTCCATCTCGACAATCATAAAGACCGAGCCGGCCACCGACAACGCGGCAACGAAGAGCGCCGCCGTGACGCTGATGTTTGGCGGCGCGAAGAGGGCGAAGTTAGCGAAGATAGCGGCAAGCCAGAACACCACGACGACCAGAAACGGCCATTGAATGGTGCTGCTGATCTGCCCGATAAGCGACCATCGGGCCGCCTCTATCTCACCGCTGATCTGCAGCGCTTTCGATTGAAGCCATCGCTGTGAACTCGTTCTTTGGCGAAAGTACCAGGAGCTGATCCTGCACACTTTCGACCCCCGTCCCACGGCTGACCTCCTCTGGCGCTATCGTTGCTGCGTTCTCTTCCGGCCAGATCAGATTGATCCGCTCGGCCAGCGTCTGCTTAAGGAGAGTCCTGGCCTCCGCTGTCTCTTGCCCATATTTCGCCATCGTTCGATCCAGGAGGATGACTTGGACAGCCACGGTCCTCAATTCCCTTTCCCTGTCGTCGAGCGAACTCTTGGCCGAGGCCGTCAGCAGACCGAGCACCACTGCCGCCAAGGTGGCAACCACGGTCATCGACACCTTGATCACGTCCCAGGCGCCGGAGCTCAGAATCTCTTGAGGCAGGACTCTCCCCAAGTACATCGCAAACATCGCTCCGCCAAAAACAGTGACGAACACGATCAAGCCGACGGCCAATGGGTTCATCCGCTATTCCGACGATACACCGGACTCCAGGGTGTCGCCGCCGTAACCGTAAGGCGTCCGAGCCCGATTGAGAGACCTTCTGCTCCACCACCGTCAGCGAATTCGGCTGTGGAATGCCGGAGCCAAAACGTCTGCGAGATTGAGACGTTCCGTCTATGACCTTTGGCTTGAGCAGGCGAGGAGGATTTCAGCACCGCCGCTCCGCAATAGGTCGCGCTATTGCGAACTCGGCATGCGACCAAGGTCCAATTGAAGCACAGCGTTTCCGCGATCAGCTTCGCCCTTGCTGGGGGTGCCGGCGATCGCCGCGTTGCGAACACGATCTATCGTCTGAACGGAAGAGCGATCAGAAGATTTTCCAAGGAGGACGCAATGAACAAGCATGCGGAATCAGGATCGCGAAACCCGACAGGCCGATGGTTGAAACTCGGCGGCTCATGGCTGGTCGCAATTGCCTTGTCGGCGGGGCAAGCCGTCCAAGCGGCGCCGAGCAACGAAGCCACCCAAATCCTCAAGCAAATGACCGACTACCTCGCAGCCCAGCAGACGATCTCGGCAGCCGTCGATACCGATATCGAAGTGATCACGACGGACTTGCAGAAAATACAATTCGCGAACTCGGGCCAGATGCAGCTGAATCGGCCCAACCAGTTGCGTGCGAGCCGGGTCGGCGGATATGCCGACATCGAGCTGATCTTCGACGGCACGACGATGAGTATTTTTGGGAAACATCTCAACCAGTATGCGCAGGTGAGCGCGCCAGGGAGCCTCGAGGAGCTGATAGATCGACTAAGAGTTGGGACTGGAGCAGCGCTGCCCGCGGCCGAATTGATGCTGTCGCGCGCCTACGAGGAGATGACCGCCAATGTTATAGACGCCAAGCACATCGGCCGTGGCGTTGTTGGGGGGATCGAATGCGAACACCTAGCCTTCCGCACGCCGGAAGTTGACTGGCAGTTGTGGGTCGAAGTGGGACCGCGCCCGATACCGCGCAAGTATGTCATCACCAGCAAGACCGTCGCTGGGGCGCCACAGTTCACGCTTCTGGTCAAGGAATGGCGCACGGACTTTCCAGCTGACGCCAATACGTTCGTCTTCACGCCGCCCGAGGGCGCGAGCCAGGTCGCCCTCGGGGATCTGAAGGATATCGACGAGGTCCCTGCAGGTGTTGTTGCTGAGGTTGCTGAAGGGGGAAGGAGATGACGTCCATGACGCTCAAACCCGTTGGTTTCATCATCGCGGCTACGGCCGCAATAGCGGGGCTTCTCTGGAATGGCGAACTGACGCCCGGCGGCTTCGTCTCGACCGCCCACGCGGTTATCGGCAGACCGCTTACGCCGATGAGCTATGCCGGCGTAGCGCGCCGGACGACAGGACGCGCAGTAGCAGCGTCCTCTGCGGCTGCAGCGAACACGGCGGCTGTGGCGGCCGCATCCAGGCCCCCTGTTGTCGTCGCCCCCGCGCCCGTGGTGGTTGTTCCAGGACCGACGTGCGTCCAGGTGGTGAATGCTTACGGCCAAATCACGTATCGCTGCTGACTTCGCCGGTCCGAAATCTCGTGCTTCATGATCTTCCGGTCAGCCACACGCGTGCACTTGAACCGCACCTCGCGCACACGCAGCGAGCACCGGCCCCCAGGGCACCGCTCAACCGCCCAACCGGGATGTGCCGGTTACACATCTGCGCATCCACCAGGGCGCCCTCAGGACAGGCGAATCTTGGCCACCCTGTCGTGGCGCTACTGGGGCGGGTTCACCACCTCGTATTGCACCGACGTTCCGGCATATTGCGGCTGATAGTAGGTGCTTCCGCATTGCGAATAGGTGCCGCCGTTCACGACGACGGGGGTGCAGCTTGGCGGGATCGAATTCACCATCGAGCCGACGATGGCTGCGGTTCCCCCAACAACGGCCGCGGCCGCGAAGGGATGATAGTCATCGTCCCAGCCGCCGTTCCAGCCGCCGCCGTCAAAGTCCCCGGCCACGTTGACGTTGTTGACGTTGTTGATGTTCCGATTGCCGCTGTTGATATTGTTGCGGTTGTTGTTGACGTTGGCATTTCCGGCGCGATGGTTGACGTTGCTCGTCGCCTGGCTCCGGACTTGCCGCTGGCCGCCGCCTGCGATTGGCGGCCGCTGCGCCACCCCGCCTCCACGGTTGGCGGCTGCCGCACCCCCGCCGCCTCGATTGCCGCCCCCACCACCGCGCGCGCCGCCGCCGCCCCGCTGGCCCACGGCCACAAGGAGGTCACTGGTATCGCCGCCGTGTTGCACGGCCGGTTGGAATGAGCCGTTACGTTCCGCCGTGACGGCGTAGGACGGAATCGGCGCCGCGCCAAAGACGAGAAGCGTTGCGAGAACGCCGGTTACTTTTGTTTGCGTGTTCATTTTGCTGCTCCTGAAGCTTGTGTCGCGGCCCGATCGACGATGACGATCTTGTTCGCCGATGCAGGCGGCGCGAATGTGAAGACATTGTCGGCGATGGCAGGAGGGAAATTCCAGCGCATCACCGCCGTGTATTGCGGCCGGCTGTCATCGTCCGTGTTCGTGATTATGAGTTTGCACGGAAGCGCCGTTTCATCCGCGGCGATCCAGATTTGCCAATCCACGTCGGGCTGCCGGAAGGCGTAGTGATTGCAGGCGCGCCCATCGATATGCTCGAGCCGGACCAGAAAGCCGGAGGTCAACTGGGCTGCCGCACTGTTGTCGGTGCCCCAGGTGAAGAGATCGGCGAGCGGCATCTCGATGTCGTAGCGGTCGCTTGCAAGGTTGATTGTTTGCGCGATCGTTGCCGGCGCGGCAATCGTTCCGTAGACGCCCAGCTTCGGCGCGTAGACCGTGAGGGATCTTCCGTCGTAGTAGATCTGGCGGTCCTGTACGTCCGACACGTTGGAAATTCTGAACCGATCAGGCCGGCGGGCGCTGATGTCGAGCGTGCTGGCGAATTGCAGCTTCTCTCCCGAGCCAAGCACTTCCTCTTTGGTCACATCGGCTTTCATGGTGAAGACATTCTTGGACCGGAGCGCAGCGCCCATTCGTTCGAGCGCAGCCAAGGCGTCGGGGCCGACGCTCTGCGATGCGGCGGGCGCCGGTGGAGTTCGGCGCGCTCGGCACCGGTGCATTCGGCGCGTTCGGCGGCGGTGCATTCTGTGCTGCCATCGTTACTGGTCCCACGGCTAAGCAACAGCAGCGCCGTGCATCCAACGAAGGCGAGTTTTCTGTTCCTCATGAGCAAACCTCCTGTGCCCCAGCGACTCATGGCGATAAGGGGGATGGTCCAGCCTTGAGTGGCTTCACGGATAACATGTTAGGAGCGCGACGTTCCGCAATTGGACCTTGGTCCACCGGCACGCGCGAAGACGTATCGCAAACTTAGCCGGTTGCGCCGTGGCCCGGAGCGCCATGGCCCGCAGCGCTGTGCTGGTGCTTACGCCAGTAAGCATACGGCACGAACACAACCGCGCTCACGAGCAAGTACAGAAGCACGGCGGCCGCCGGCAGCCGCTGACCTGGAAAGTTTGCGGTCGCGATAGCCATGGCTACGCCGGGATGACGCGTTGCCGTCGCCACTGCGAGCACCGTTCGATCGTCAGGATTCGGCCCGCCGAAATAGTGACCGGCGACAAGCGCCACAAGGACAAAGGCCACGAACACGGCGATGGTCCCGTTACCCACAAGCGACATGACCTGCGGCCATGCGGCCACCACGATCGCCAGCGCCGCCACGGCAAGTACACCGTCCGCGACCATGGCCAGGGGACGCACGAGACCCGCAGCGAGCTCTGGCCGCACCAGCCGCACCGCCATTCCTGCAACGAGTGGAATGAGAATCGTGGTGACCATGAGACCGGCAACGGCAGAGAACGACATGTGGATTTCGACGCCGAAGATCGGCCCGATCACTTCGATCGCGATCGGCACGAACACCACCGCGACGATCGCAGCCGCGACCAGAAGGCCGATGACATGGGCTTCGGTTCCTCCCATTTTCATGGCCTTCTTGGGGAAGCCGGCAGGGACGGGCGAGACAGACAGCGCAATCAGCGCAAGCTTGACCGGCCCCGCCAGCGGTAACAGAAAGGCGGCCGCGATCGCAAAAAGCGGCATGACGACGTCCATCGAGATCACCGAGAGCAGCAATCTGCGCGGACGGCGGAAGAGGTAGCTGGCCTCGCCCAACGTGGTATCGAGGCCGATCGCGAGCACGGACATCATAATGCTCGCCTTCATTCCAAAGAGGATGGCGTCCTCGAATGTCATGAGCAACCTCCCGCTGGTCGTCCGGAGAGGCCAGCGTCGCGAGCGGCGTGGGTTCGGACCAAAGCCGCCGGCTCGCCTCTCGCGCGCTCGTCCTCGTTGGGCTTACTGGACCGAGACCGTGAGGTCGGTGTTCCAGATGATGTCAACCCTGTCGCCCACGTTGACCTGAGCGAACACGGTCGGATCGACGACCCGTCGGCTGTATTTCCAGCCGTTCGGCCCCTCAAAGGAGATCGACGACGCGACTCTGTCGATGCCGGTAATGCTCGCCGTCATCCTCCGCGTCATCACCTGCGTGCCGCTGGTCGCGGACTTGGCGTCGCCCGTATCGATCGTATCGACGGCCGGCTCGCCAGGCGCCTTCACGCGCACCATCACGTTGTTGTTGTACGTCGCCCGTATCATGTCCCCCACCTTGAGCTCGTTAAAGCGCTGGACGGTCTCGGGCACGTTGACGGAGACGAACATGCCGTCAGGTGTCTTGATATTCATGGCGCGCTTGCCCTGGTCGATCGTCTCGATCGTGCCGACAATGGTGGTGGTGTCTGTCGGGAGCTCTCTGACCTGCGCCCAGCAGGGCAGAGCAACCGCCAAGACCAATGCCGACGTGGTCAGCATCGTCGTTCCTCGCTTCATGTTCCTTCTCCTTTGGGATGCCCGACCGCTCCAGCCAGCGCCCATCTTGCAACCACGTCGATGACCGCGGCTATGGAACGTTGGTCCTAGCGGCTCGGACATGGCCGTGACGGCGGGCCGTCGGCGCCGCTCCCGCTTGCCGCACCGGTCAAGGCGGCCGGAGTCCAATTGCGCCGAGAACCGTCTTGGTTCGGCGAGTCGGCTTAACGCCAAAGGGTCATCGCGCGCTGGTAGAGATCGTATTGCTTCTGCGGATCCGATTGGATCGCCTCATGCAGCGCGCGGAGATCAATCACATCGCCGGCAGGCGAGCGCACGACCGCGTCATTTTCGGATCCCCACGATTTCGTAGCCGTACCAGTCGCGCAAGAGTGCGCCGATCGAAGACCGATACGGCGGATAAGCGACGAGATTGCGGAAGTCGTCAAAGGTGACTCGGTAGCCCGTTCCATAATCGGGCCGGTAACCAGG
Source organism: uncultured Alphaproteobacteria bacterium (assembly GCA_963708555.1). GTDB lineage: Bacteria > Pseudomonadota > Alphaproteobacteria > Micropepsales > Micropepsaceae > CAIYRG01. Next base: position 469,183 of record CAVPTF010000016.1, read on the forward strand.
CGGTGGCCAGGACATCTCAACCTCCTGGGACAGGAGATGCTGACGTCGTCGTCAGGCGTCGAGCCACCCAAACCAATCTGCGCTAATCGATACCATCAAGGTGCGCGGTGAAGTCCCGCGCCGGATCGCGCTCAAGACGCAATCGCGCCATCACGGCCTGCGACCTGAGATTGTCGGGACCGGTGTAGGCGAGAATTTCTTTCAATCCCACGCGCTCGAAGGCGTCCGCTAACGCAGCTTGCGCGGCCTCGGTGGCGTACCCATGACCCCAAGCACGTCTTACAAGTCGCCACCCAATCTCCCTATGCGGTCCGAGCGGATGTTCGGGCCACGACGGCATGATGCCGATGTAGCCCAGAAAGTCGCCCGGCCTTGTCCTCCGCGACCCAGCGACCAATGCGATGCCGCTCAAAAGCCGCCGCGTAGCGGTCGAGTTTTGCGTCGCTTTCCGTTCGACTGAGAAGCCGGCCATGATCGGCCATGACCTCGGCGTCCTCATGCATCGCCGCCAACGCGTCCCGGTCAGTCTCCCGCCAGCAACGCAGGCGCAGGCGCGGCGTGTCGAGCACCATCGATTGTCGCCTCGTTCTCGACCGCGATCATACGGCAAGTCACGTCCGCATCGTGTGGCGCAAGCGCTCGGCAACCTCGTCGAGCTCCGACCGTGATGGCAGGACAAAATATCGGGGACTGAACTGCAGCCCAAAGCCATCGCCCTTGAAACGCGGAAACACATGCAGATGAGCGTGAAAGATCTCCTGGCCCGCGGCTTCACCGTCGGCCAGGAAAAAGTTCACGCCCTCGCATTGGATATCGCTCGTACGCAGGGCTGCGGCCACTTGCATGCCCAGCGAAAACATCCGAGCCGCCAAGTGCGGCGGGATGTCGGCGAGATACGGTGCGTGAACCTTCGAAAAAACGAGGACGTGTCCGGGATTGACAGGCTGAATGTCCATCACGGCCAGCACATCGTCTCGCTCTTCGACAATGCTGACGGGCAGTTCGCCGGCGATGAGCCGGCAGAATATGCAGGCGTTCTCGTGTTCGGGCATTGCGATCGTTCCCCCGCTCGATCGAACTCTCTGCCGGATCGAGGCTTCGAATCCGGCGCGCGCCAAACGGTGTTTGCCGGATCGGTTCAGTGCACGGGCGGTTCCGGCAACGTGCTCCACGCGCGCTCGGGCGCACGGAACGCAGCTCTGCGCAATTCGGCGGCTTGGCGACGCACCCAACGCTCGACCTCCGCGCTCGGCAGCAGAGCGCGTCCGTCTGAAACGTAGGACAAGCCTTGCAGCACCTCCGCATAAGGTCCGAAGCCCTCAACCCGATACGGAATCACGATGGCGCGGCCGCCATCCCGGCTCGCCTGCTCAACGTAGGTGCGGATACGGGCTTCGGACGCGGCGCGCTTCTCAGGCCAGTCTTCGCGCAAGGTTTCTACATGCACATCCTTGAACGGCGCCGCTTGACGCACGGTTTCGGCGCGCAAGCCGATTTGCGTCAGCCATCGTTGATCCTCGTCATCGTTTTGCGGGCCGTGCGCGATGATCAGCACGCTCTCGCGCCTTGGATCGCGGCTCAACGCGCGGGCGCGTTCAACCAACACGGCACCCATTTCCGGCGCGTCCGCGAGTCCTTCTGTGCTGAGGGCGAAAGCCGCGTTCGTGTCGAGCTGCCAGAACGCCATCGAATGCCCGCCATGAGCGCCGTGGGCGGCATGGTCATCGGCGGCGGGGCGCGGCGGCGCACCCGGTCTTAGTGCCAAGATCTGCTCGGTGCGCTCGAAAAAGCTCTCGCCGCTGATGAAGAGCCGAACCACACCGATCCGTCGAACGCCCCTCGCCTCCAGCTTGCGCACGCTCTCCTGCAGGCTCGCCGCATCGGCCATGCCGAACGCGATCTCCACCTGATGGTCGGCGCGCAAGGGCGCGAGCATCGTTTCGACGGCACGGTCCCAGGCGTCACTGCCGCCGTGAGCCATGACCAGCACGCCGAAATCGCTCTCGGGCGCGCCGGTGGGCGTCTGTGCGAAAGCGTCGGCGGCGAAGCCGAAGCCTCCCACGAGCATGAACAGCGAAGTGCGGCGTGTAAGGGACATGCGCACCCTCCTCAGCGCAGAGACTGCGGACGCATCCCGATCAATCCATTTTGCGAATGACTATCATTTGCGTGTCAGTGGCGCAAGCAAGAATGGGCCTTCAGGTCCGATGGATCGGGTCGATCCAGGAGACGTCTTCGGGTTTCTCGACGGGTGCGATGTCGAGATTGACCACGACCGCTTCGTTGTCGCTGCGGATGACCACGCATTCGAGCGGCTCGTCGGAGCTCGCGTTGATCTCCTGATGGGGCACGAAGGGGGGCACGTAGATGAAGTCGCCGGGACCCGCGGTCGCGGTGAATTCGAGGCTCTCGCCCCAGCGCATGCGGGCGCGGCCGCGCACGACATAGATGACGCTCTCGAGCTCGCCGTGATGATGCGCGCCCGTCTTGGCGTTGGGGCGGATGCTGACCGTGCCGGCCCAGATCTTCTGCGCACCGACACGGGCGTGGTTGACGGCGGCCTTGCGGTCCATGCCGGGCGTTTGCGCCGTGTTCGGATCGAGCGATTGGCCGGGGATCACGCACACGCCGTCATGCTTCCACTTGGGTTCGCTCACGGGCGCGTCTCCTGGCGATGGACGCCAGGACTATCGCATGCGCGCGCGGCGCACTTCCAACAGTCCGGATGGCAAGACCGTGCGAAAGCCGCCAATATGCGGGCGGTGGAAACTGCTCGACGAGGCACGACAAAGCTGTCCGAAGATAAGACGCTGACGGCGGAGCGGATGCAGCGTGAGGCGGGCATTCAGAAGACGCGCGTGCTGCATGTCGGCGATAGCCGCAACCCGGCGTTCGAGCCGTTCGATTTCGAGACCTTCGACACCGACACCTCGTTCCGGCACGCGAAGGAGACGTTTCAGGGTCGGATCTATCCGCCCATTCCTTTCGTGAAGACACCGGCGCTCGTGCTGGACATCGGCGCGAATATCGGCGCGAGCGCGGCGATGTTCGCTCTTCGCTATCCGGCGCCCGCATCGTGGCGGTCGAGCCTGCTCATCAGGCGTTCACGCTGCTCCGCTGCAACACGGCGCGCTATCCGAATGTCGAATGCCACAATGTCGGATTGTTCAGCACGACGATGAAGCGGCAGCTCTTCGTCGGCGTCACCGACAGCCTGACGAATTCCGTGCTTCCGAACCTGTACTCGGGCGAGCGCCGCGAAGAGATCCAACTCGTGGCCGCGGACGTGTTTGCCGCCGAGACCGGGATGACGCAACCCGACATCATCAAGATCGACACCGAAGGGTGCGAGCTGCCGATCCTGTCAGCGATGCGCGAGAGCGTCCGGGCCGCGAAGGTCGTCTATCTCGAATATCACAGCGAGGAAGACCGCATCGCGATCGACGAGATGCTCAGGCCGACGCACATCCTCTATGCCGGGAGCGTGCCGTTTCCGCATCGCGGCGAGTTCGTCTATGTGCGCAACGATGCGTTCCCTACGCCCATGGAACGGGACCGCTGGCGAATAGGCGCGTGAGACCATGCGCGCGGACAACCGTCCTTCGCGCAGAGGATCAGACGTTCAACGGTGAGTTGTATCGGACGCTGACGGCTCAGGTGGATTTTGCATCCACGATCAGGGCGATACCAATGATCATCAACGCGATGACGGTCATAAAAACGATAATCTCAGAACCCGACATTCAAAACCCCCAGATAGAGCCTGCAGCGAAAAGTGCGGCACACTACCCAAGGCGCTTTTGATTCAGATCAGACGAGGTTGTGAGGTCCCAAAAATTTGATCCGCCGTCTGACGAAGATGTGATCGCGAGGAGATCGCGTCACGTCCGTTCAGGGATTCGCGATCGCTCTTAGCCGCGCTCCTGACGGTCGACGATGTTCTGCGGGTTGAGCGACAGGCCTCTTGCGGTGGCGCCGTCTTTGCCGACGAAGCCCATCGATGAACCGTCGAGAATGACCTCGACGGCGCCGGCATCCGGCGATGACAGCCTCAGCCCGACGATGTTCGGCACCCGATAGGTATCGCCGGGCCAAAGGACGCGATCGATGAAGGTCCGGTTGCGCGCCCCTTGCACCGCGACATGCGTCGGGCGGTGGACGCGCAACGTGATCCGCGACGTCCGGTTGCGCGTGCCGTAGCGCTTGCCGGCAGGCAGCTGCGCCTGAACCCTCTGCGCGGGTTCTACGGGAACAACAGTGGGCGCGGGAGCCGGGGGCGTGACTGCGACTTCGGCGGGCACGGGGAGAACGGGCTCAGGCGGCGGGGCCGGGACAGGCTCCTCAACAGCAGGGCGCTGTTCAACCGAAGCGCGCGCGACGACCGGGATGGGCTTCTCCGTCAGGCCCGCTTCGGCCGCGAGTCTCGCTGGAACGGGCAGGACAGGCGGTTCGACCGCGCGTCCGGAGGAGAGCGCGTAATAGCCGAAAAAGAGGAACGTAACCGCCATCAGCCCCGCCATCACGGTGCCGCTATGGGGCAGAGGAACTCTGCGCTCGGTCAGCGGCAACGGATCGGGCGCGAGAACTTTGGCGCTGACGGGCCCGGCAAGCTCGGCCTTCAGCCGGTCCACGAGCCTGTCCGCGTCGAGCCCGAGATGGGCCGCATAGCTGCGCACATAGCCGATCGCGTAGACGCGGCCGGGCAGGACATCGAAGCGGCCCTCCTCGATCGCGACCAGATGATCCGGGCGAATCTTGAGCACGAGCCAGACGTCGCTCAGCCTTTTGCCTTTGCGCTGGCGCGCGTTGGACAGCTCTTGCCCGACGGTTAGGACGGGCAGGTCGGTTGGCGCGTTGTTTCGTGTTGAGTGGTCGCGGTCGGGCGATCGACCTCGCCGCCCGCGGGAGCGCGATCCAAGTCTATGGAATCGGACGCGCGCTCTTGATTCTCGGTTGGCCGCGTTTTCTTACGCCGAACCGCCCCGGCGGCTTCGCCGCCCAATTTAGTGAGGCGCGCAAAGCGCGCCGGCCACTTCGGCGGAAAACGCTCTAAATCGACGATCAGTCGCGATTGCTTCGCCATGTCACGAGCCCACGTCCATCCGTTCACTTGCGCTTTGGTGCAAGTGGGAGACCCCAAGCCAGTTCGGCGCCCCCGCCGTCTGTCGTGCTGTGACGCGGCGCTTTCGCTCGAGCGGCGCTCGCGGAATTTTATGTCTCGCGAACGGAAATTGCTGAGGGAAGCCAGGTAGATGCGTCGACTGAAGCTTAACAGCGAGCCGCTGAACGGCGGATGAACAGCCTGTTAATCAAGCGCGGTTCGCTTACCGCTGAGCGGTGATTGCGGTGGCGAGCCAGCGCGCGGCTTCGGCGGGTGAGGTCTGCGTGGCGCCGGGGCTGCCGCTCACCATCAGGTTGGCCTGGCGCATGCGTTCGACCGATGACCGCGCCGATAAGCGGCATCAGGGCTGAGGTGAGCGCGCTATCGGATTCGCGGCCCGGTGCGAGCAGGATCACCGCATCGTAGGGCGGCAGCGAGCGCTTCGGATCGTCGAGCAGCACAAGGTCGTATTGCGCGATCTGGCCGTCGCTCGAATAGGCGGCGATCACGTCGATCTCGCCGTCGGCGACGGCGCGGTACATGAAGGTCGCCTGCAACTGGCGCTCGTTCATGAAGTTGAGGCCGTAGTCCTGTTGAAGCGCGCGCCATTCGGGACGGACGAAGAACTCGACATCGGCGGCGATCGAGAAATTGGCCGACTGGCGCGCGAGGTCTTCGATCGTGTGGATGCCGAGCGCTTCGGCGCGGTCGCGGCGCATGGCGAGCGCATAGGCGTTCTCGAAGCCGAGGCTGCCCAGCAGTTTCACGCGATGGTTGGTCTCGAGCCAGGCGCCGATCTCGTTGAGCACGTCTTCGCGCGAGGTGAACTCGCTGCGGTGCATGACGTTGGTCCAGATCGTGCCGGTGTAGTCGACATAGAGGTCGATGTCGCCCGCGGCGAGCGCATCGAACGCGACGGTCGAGCCGAGGCCCGCACGCTGGCTGGATGCGAGGCCTTGATCGCTCAGGCGCTGCTGTATCAGGGCCGCGAGCACATACTGCTCGGCGAAGGGCTTGGCGCCGATGACATAGCCTGCGCTCGTCTGGACGAAGGCGGGCACGCTGCTGACGATGAGAACGAGAACGGTCGCCGCCGCGGCGAGCGCGAGCCCGCGGCGATTGCGGCGGGTGAGCGCGAGCTCGATGCTGGCGAGGAGCGCGTCGACGAGGAGCGCGAGGATTGCCGCGGCCACGCAGCCGAACAGCACGAAGATCCAATTCTGCGTTTGCAGGCCGGTGAAGATGTAGTTGCCGAGACTGGTCTGGCCGACGGCGGTCGAGAGCGTCGCGGTGCCGATGACCCAGACGGCGGCGGTGCGCACGCCCGCCATGATCGTGGGGAGCGCGAGCGGCAGCTCGACCTGGATCAGCGATTGCATCGGCGTCATGCCGACACCGATGGCCGCCTGCTTGATCGAGGCATCGACGCCGAGCACGCCGGTGATCGTGTTGCGGAGGATCGGCAGCATCGAGTAGAGCGTCAGCGCCAGCAGCGACGGCAAGAATCCGAGCGCCGAGAACTGAAAGCCGAACGCCGCCGTGGTGAGCAGCGAGAGACCGAGCAGCACCGGATAGAACAGCGCGAGCAATGCGAGGCTCGGGATGGTCTGTGCGAGCCCGATGACGCCCAGAAGGATCACGCGGAAGCGCGGCGAGCGCACACCGGCGATCGCGAGCGGGAGGCCGAGCAGGAGTCCGAGCACGATGGCGCTGACGGAGAGCATCACGTGCTGACCGAGATAGTCGGGCAGGCGCGCGAGCGCATCGGCGACGTTGGGATCGAACCACGCGCTCATTTGGCGGGCTCTGCGGCGAGAGCGGCGACGCGATCGGCCTGACGGCGCGGCTTCGCCATCAGATCGCGGACATAGTCGTGTTTGGACGCGGTGAGCAGATCGTGCGGCGTGCCTTCGTCCACGATGCGCCCCTCCTGCATGACGGCCATACGGTCGGCGAGCAGCACCGCTTCGAGGAGATCGTGCGTGATCATGACGGTGGTGAGCTCAAGCGTGCTGTGGAGCGAGCGGTAATCGTCGGCGAGCGCCTCGCGCGTGATCGGGTCGACGGCGCCGAACGGCTCGTCCATCAGCACGATGCGCGGGCGCGCGGCGATCGCGCGCGCGACGCCGACGCGTTGGCGCTGGCCGCCGGAGAGCGTATCGGGGAAGCGTTCCGCCGTGTCGCGCGACAGGCGCACGAGATCGAGCAGCTCGTTCACGCGCGCGGCGATGGTGGCGCTGTCCCAGCCCAAGAGCTTGGGCGTGATCGCGATGTTCTCGGCGACGGTCAGGTGAGGGAACAATCCGACTTCCTGGAACACATAGCCGATGCTCCGGCGCAATTGGGTGGCATCGACCGTCGTCACCTCGGTGTCGAAGACGCGGATCGTGCCGGTGGTCGGATCGATCAGCCGGTTGATGATCTTGAGGAGCGTCGTCTTGCCGGACCCGGATTCGCCGACGATGACGAGGAACTCGCCGCATCTTATGTCGAGCCAGACGTCGCGGATGGCGTCGTTCGCGCCGCCCTCATAGGTCTTGGATGCGCCCCTGATCGAGATCGCGATCTGGTCGTCGGCCATGGCGGTTCGGATATCACGTTCGTTCAACGCGACCAAGGCGAGGGCCGGCGCTGAAACCACGCGAACATGCGAAAGGTCAGGCTTTACCTCTGGCAGTTATACCGGTTTATGTTGGCGACACCGTTGAGGTCGCGGCCCATGGCGTCGATGACAAGCATCGACTGCTCGAGCTGAATGGCGGCGAAATCGCTCGGCGGCGCAGAGCTTTCGGCGATGTAAAGGCGGTGGTCGGCCATGTAGATCGAGGAGAGAAGCCGGCGGCCGTCGGGTTGAGAGATGTTCAGCTGGCGGCCCGGAATACCCGGCGTGTAGTCTTCGGGAAACTGGATCACGACTTCGCCGCGCTGACGCAGCGCGATCGCCGCATTCTCGACGACATTGTCGTCGACGGCCGGCCCACCCTTGCTGAAGTCGGCGATGGTCACGCTGTATCTATCCATGCCCCGTTCGACGTAGAATTGCCGCGCCGGAACCATCCAGGTGCCATTGGCATACGTGAAATCGCGGATCATCGGCTCGCTTGGGAAGATCGCGGCCACGCGGTACTGGCAAAAGACGTACATGTTCGGGACGGTCTGAACGGCAACCTCTCCGGCCAAAGCCATGGCGGAGCCGGAGGCAACGGCGCTGGCAAGAAGAATAACGGCGCGAAACTTGGACATGGCGACTTTTCTCCCCTTCGCCGGCACGTTCCCAGAAAACGCTCGATCACGGTGCACGATAGCATCCCGCCCGATTGCGAGAAACCACGGACCGTCACGGCAGATATCGCAGGCTATCGTCGTGTCCGCTCATCACTCGTAGGTGAGCGCCGCCCGACATGGCCCGCTTCGCTTGTCGCCTGATCCTCGCCTCTTGAAGCGTCCTTGGGCGAGACGCGTACAGTTCCACGATACTCGGGAGGAGCCGCCATGAAACGGATGTTGTGGATTGCCGCATTGCTGCTCACAGCTTGCCAGGACCAGACGACCTCTGCTCAAGGGGATCTCGTCAACCAGGCTGTCGAGGCCCAGGGCGGCGCCGAGGCGCTGCGCGGACTGACCGGACTCGAACTCAAGGGCGACGCCCGATTCTGGGAGCCGGGACAATCGCAGGCGGCCGGCGGCGAAGCGCGGGAACTCGGAACGGCGACCTTCGAGATGACGTGGGACCTTGCCAAAGGCATGGCGCGCACGAATTGGGACCGCGATCAGCAATATCCGCCGCCCGCGGTCAAGCTGAACTATACCGAGACCGTGCTGCCGACGCTCGGGTTCGTCACCGACAGTACCGGAGCCAAGCCGATGTCGGGCATTCGCGTCGCCACGCATCTGCGCGAGCTCGAGCGGGCCTCGCCGCGCCTTCTGCTGAAGGCCATGGAGAATCCAGGCGACGTGAGCGCCGCGGAGCCCCAACAGCTCGGCGACCGGACCCTGCCCGCGGTCACGTATAACGATGAGGGAACGACGTTCCTCATCCTGTTCGATCCGATGACGCATCTGCCGGCCGCGATCCGCACGCGCGACGACGACAACATGGAAGGCGATTCGAACTTCGATCTCGTGCTCGACGGCTGGACGCCGGCCGGCGCCGCGGAGGTCGCGAGATCGCTGTCGTACCGCATCAACAATGTCGAGGTGGCGAGGGTCAATTATTCGGCGGTGACGCCCAATCCCGCGATTGCGGGCGATGTCTTTGCCGTTCCCGACGCGGTCATGACGGCCGCCAAACCGCCGGCCACTGCGAATGTCCCGTATCAATGGGTGCTGCGCCGCCTGTACCTCACGCGGTTCACCGACAGCGATGCGATCGTCTACCCGGACGGTGGAGAGTTCAAATTGGTCGAACTGGCGCCCAACGTGCAGCACGTGCAGGGCGGAACGGCCAACAATCTGATCGTCGCCATGAAGGACTTCCTGATCGTGTTCGATGCGCCCTATGGCGAGCTGCAATCGCGCTGGGTCATCGACGCGGCGAAAGCGAAATATCCCGGAAAGCCGATCCGCTATATCGTCATCACGCATCATCACATGGATCATGCGGGTGGACTGCGCACCTATGTGGCGGACGGCGCGACCGTGGTTGTTCCGAGCGAGAGCCTCGAGTATTTCCAAAAGGTCATCAGCGCGCCGCACACGGTCGTTCCGGATGAGCTCACGAAGAACCCGCGCACGCCGGTGGTCTACGGCGTCTTCGAAAACATGACGATCAAGGACGATACGGCCGACGTGCGTCTTTACAACCTTTCGGCGGCGTCAGCCGCGACAGCGGACAGGTTCGGCAATCCGCATGTCGACGGCATGCTCATCGGCCACGTGATGGGCAGCAATCTCGTCTATGTCACGGACCTCATCTCGCCGCGCGGCGCTCCGATCGCGCGTTCGCCGGCCACGCTCGCCGTCGGCAACACGTTACGGGAATTCGACGTCGAGGACCCTGTTACGTTTGTCGGCGGGCACGGCGGGACGGTCAAACAAGCCGAGATGGCGGCCGCTTTGGCCGAGAACTGAGAACGCGGCGAACGGGGCAGCCCTCAGAGGCCTGCCAGACGCTTTTGGATCGCGTCCTGCACGCGCAGGGCCGTTGCGTGCTTGTGCTCCTGCCACCAGATTTCGCATGCGAGACGGCGCTGTTCCAGCGCGTCCGGATCGGCCTGAAGCTGCGCAATGGCGGCCGGCGCTTCGCTCCAATCGCTCACCGTGATCATCGGGTGCTCGCCGAAGAGGTGACGGAAATAGTCGTATGAGGCGCGGCGTTCCACGATCGGAATACAGCCCGCTTCCAGCGCCTCGCACACGCGGAAGCTGTCGAGATTCTGCCAGCCCGAGGGACACGGCGCGAACACCGTCTCAGACATCAGCTGCGCGTAGTCGGCGATGGCGAGCGGCGCCGTGGGGTCTGCGGTGCCCTTCAGAAGCCAAGGTCCGCTGCTCTGCGAGCCATGAACATATCCGCCGCGGATCGAGGCGAGCGCGCCGATCATGGCGGGACGCGCGCTCTTTTCGATGTTGCCCGCGAAGCTCCAGGCGTAGCGCCGGTCGCGCGCCGGTTTCCGCGCCGCCACTTTGAACCCGTTCATCAGACCGAGCGGGATGGTGAGCACTCTTAGGTCCGACGCGTGCAGACGGCACCAGTAGTTCCGGATCACGACATTGGCGAGACTATAGGCGCCGTAATCGTCGATGTATCTCTCGTCCGACAAATGCACCAGCGCGAAGCGATGCCCGCGCCTGAGCATCTCGAAATAGTAGGCGCGCTTGGACGTCGTGAGATGATTGTCGACGACGATGCTGCCGTCATGGAATTCCTGGTGGCGGCCATCGACGATTTCACTGACGTTCAACGGCGACAGCAAAGACCGCAGCCAGTCCATTTCCCAGCTGCGTTCGAGTTGTATCTGCCAGACGAGCTTCAAGGGCGGCGGCGGGTCGGTGCGGATGTCCCTCAACAGCCGGGACAGGCGCGCGGTCGCAAGCACATGATCCGGCTGCGCTTCGAGCGCCCGGCGGTACGCCCCGATCGCCTCGGGGAACAATCCGAGCTGTTCGCTGCGGAAAGCGTCGGCGATCATCTTGTCCGCATCCGATGACGCCATGTCTCGATGGACTCCCGGCTCTCGCAGCGTTCACCGTTCGGGTAACATGTCCGCAGGAGGCGGCCAAGGCGAGGGAGGATTAACGATGAAAACGCTGCTCAGGATTGCGGGCGTGATTGCGATCATCATGGGGCTGGTGTGGGCGGCCCAGGGCGCGGGATATTTTCCCTACCCGAGCAACAGCTTCATGATCAACAATGTGCAGTGGGTTTACTACGGCATCGCCACCGCGGTCGCGGGCATCGGGCTGATGCTGCTGGCACAGCGGTAGTCCCTTCCGCTTCCGCGTTACGTTGGTCCGCCGCTAGAGATCCTCGGGCGGTTTCCAGTCCTCGTGACCTTCCAGCAGCGTGGTCGGCGGATAGGTCACCATCTTCTGAAACAGGAGATGCATGAAGAGGAAGAGCGGCTTCGCCTTGAAGACGAGGAGAATGGCCTCGTTCTCCGGATCGTCGTTGAAGTGCTGATGCACGCAGCCGCACTCCACGATCATGATGTCGCCGGCCTTCCAGGGAATCTTCTTGCCGTCATGGATGTCGTAGCCGCGGCCCTTGATGACGTAGAAGACCGCGCTGTTGAGATGGCCGTGCTTCTGACCGTAGGCGCCGGGGCCATAGGCCTCGATATGGGTCTCGATCGATTGGGCGACCCTGGCATTGCCCGGCGTGATACCGATCTTGCTGTAGTGCTGAGGGCCGCCCTTCCAGGGCTCGTCGCGGGACCTGAGCACGCGCGGCTGGGCCAACAGCTCTTTGGTCAGGTGGCTGTAGGTGCCTTCGAGCGCGCGGACGAAGGTGCGCTTCTTCTGCCAGCGCTCCCAGACGACGGGTCGCTCGCGGTTGTGACCGGTTTGCGGGTGATCGGAGTCTGCGTTTTCTTCGATCTTCATAGGAATGCTCGCCGCCCCCTCCGCTCGCTACGCGAGCACCTCCCCCGCTCGCGGGGGAAGAAAATCATCGCTCAGCCCCCGTGCTTCGAGGCTCGCTTCGCGAGCACCTCAGCATGACGGGGGAGGAAAGACGACACAGCACGTCTTAGCGCGCGCGGGGGAGTGCGTTCAACAGATTGGAGGGCGAGTACTGGTCGGTCAGCACGCGGGTGTTGGCGTTCCAGTCGGTGCCGGTGCTGAACAGCGGCAGCAGGAAGCCGGAGCCCGTGCCGCGGCGCTGGAACTGCGCCTCCACGACGGCTGCGTTCGCCCGGACTTCGGCGATCGGCGGAATGCCGTTGTTCTTGCCGATGATGATCCGGTTGCCGAGCTTCAGATTGTAGAACGGCCCGAACACCGCGCGATACGTGACGGATTCGTAGTCATAGAGCGCGCTGTTCGAGAACGTGTTGGCCACGATCACGCCATCGGGCGCCAGGATCGACTTCACTTCCTGGAGGAATTCGCGCGTCAGGAGATGCTCGGGGATGTAGTCGGCGTCGAACGCATCGAGCATGATCATGTTGTATTGCGGGTTCTGCGTCCGGATACGTTTGACGAAGACGCGCCCGTCTTCGATGAAGACGCGCATCTTGGGACCCGGCTTGAAATCGAAGAAGCGCTTGGCGACGCGGTCGACCGCGGCGTCGATCTCCACGAGATCGATCTGAATGTCGGGATACATTTCCTGGATCGCGGTCGGGATCGAGCCGCCGCCTTGGCCGATGATGAGGAGCTTCGCGGGCTTGGGATTGAGATAGAGCCCCGCCATCATCATCTGCGTGTAGTCGAAGATCAGCTTGTCGGGATCGCTCTTGAGCTTGCAGGATTCGCGTCCCAGCGGCACCGGATAACGGAACAGCATGCAGATCTCGTCGCCGGAGTCCGTGACGAAGATGTTGCGGTAGAGCGACCGCTCCTGATGCAACAGCCGCTGCTGCGCGGAGGCGGGAGCGCCACCGACCAGGGCGACAAGAAGCGCAACAAGGACCGTCAGTGCGCGCATGGCGAGCTTATCTCTTCCCAAGATTTGCCAATGTTCCCAAGGCACCAAGCATAAGGGAAATAGCTATTGCAACCAAAAGGATCGTGTTCACCTCGAACAAAAGCACCAAATAGAAGGACGTGAGCAGAGTTCCGGCGCTGCTGCCGAGGGTCGAGACGAAATAAAGATAGCCGGCGTCGTGGCCCGAGGATTCCTTGTCCCTGACGATGATGCGGATGGCGTAGGGCGAGATCATCCCGGCGAAGATCGTGGGCACCAGGAACAGCGCCGCGCAGGTCATCAGCGACCCGAAGCGGGGATCGGTGATCGCATAAAACATGAAGTCGAGGATCTGGGTCCCGAAGAACACGGTCGGCAGCGTGGTGATCGCACCCGCGACGAGCAGGCCGCACAAGCGAACGACGCTCGGCCGGTACTGCGAATAGATGCCGCCCAGGAGATAGCCGATGGCGAGCCCGAGCATGAAGATGAAGATGACCGAGCCCCAGACATAGATCGAGCTGCCGAACGAGGGCGCGATCAGCCGGCCGCTCAGGAGCTCGACCAGCATGACGTAGAAGCCCGACCATCCGGCGATGGTGTAGGACCAGAGGGCGTGCGGTCGTGCCATGTGTTCGCTCTATCTCTTTAACAAAACGGCGGAGACGTGATCCCCGCCTGAGCCGCTGGTGCGGCTCGCCCCCCGGTCAAGGGCAGGGAAAGTAACGGAGTCTCGCCGCGGTTGCACCTGGGCTAGACGAGGCCGCCCTCTTCGGACGAAAGCGGCTTGATCGTGCGGCCAAGATAGGAACATTCCGGCTCATACAGCAGCGCCTTGACGTCGGACGCCGATAACAATTTGACGAGTTGGTCGATCTGGCCGGCGAGCGGCAGCACCAGCCCGGACATCTGGGCCAGGTCCATGGTCAGGTCCATGTCCTTCTCCTGCCACGTGAACCTGGTCCCGTCCCAGCGCTTGAGCGTGGTGTTGTAGGCCGGGCATTCGAGCAGGACCTCGCGCATGCGCTGGGCGTCCACGCCGAAGCGCTTGGCGATGAGCAGGGTCTCGAAATTCGAGACGCAATGGGCCCAGTGCAGCAGGTTGTTGCAGGCCTTGGCGAGCTGGCCGGACCCGACGGGGCCCACGCGCAGGACGTTGCGGCTATAGGCCATCAGCACGGGCCGCGCGCGCTCGACATCGGCTTCGGTCGCCGCCGCAGAGCGAGAGCAGATTGCCCTCCCGCGCGCCGGTCGCGCCGTAGACCACGGGCGCATCGATGAAGCGCTTGCCGCGCGATTGCGCGAGCGTGTCGAGCTCCTTCATCGTCATCGGCCCGTTGGTGGCCGCGATCGCGATCAGCGCGTTGTCGGCGGCATGGCGCGACAGCACGTCGGTGACCTCGGCGGACTGCTCGTCGGTCGAGACGATGACGACGAACAGCTCGGCCTTCTTGGCGAGGTCCTCGAGCGAGGAGGCGGCGCCGATGCCGTTGCGGCTTGCGGCGGCGAGCCGTTTCGCATCGATGTCAAACGCGGAGACCTGATGGCCGCCCTTCGCGACGAGATGCCCCGCCATCGCGGCGCCCATCTCGCCCACTCCAACGACGCCGACCTTCATGCGCTTTGTTTCCTTATTAACCGCGGTGCTGCGTGATGGTGTCGACGAGCGCGGGCTTGCCCTTCTTCACTTCGGCGATCGCGCGCTTGAGGGCGGCGGCGATGTCCCCCGGCTTGTCGATCGGGCCTTCCGCGTACCAGCCCATGGAGCGCGCGAGCGTGGCGAAATCGGGCGCGGGTCCGTCGATATCCATGCCGATATAGGCGCGGTCGACCGGCGTGTTGCGCTGGCGCGCGACGGTGATCTGGTGCTCCCAGTCGTTGAAATAGGCGCGGTTGTTGTGCATCACGCAGAGCATCGGGATCTTGTGCTTGGCAGCGAACCAGAGCGCGCCGGCATCGAACATCAGGTCGCCGTCGGTCTGGCAATCGACGATCAACCGTCCCTTGCCGCGATGGGCGAGCGCAACACCGATCGCCATGCCGATCTGCGTGCCGGTGCCGAGCGGCTTGCCCGGCCAGCGATACGGTTTGTCGAACGGCCAGAGCTTGAGCGACCAGTTCTCGAAGGCCTGCGTGGTGATGACCCAGTCTTCGTTCTTGATCTGCTCCCAGACTTCCGTGGCGAGCCGCGGCAGCGTGATGGGCGAGGCGTCCCAATCCTCGCGCGCTTCCTCGCGCCACTTCGCACGGGTCTTGGCGCTGATCTCGCCCACTTCGCGCTTGCGTTCGGCGATGCGCTTTCCGGCCTTCGCGTCTTTCGCGATGCGCTCGGCGCAGAGCTTGGTGAGCGCGGGGATCGCGAGTTCGGTGTCGGCCAGCACGCGCGCGGAGCATTCGGGGAATTTCTGATACCCCATTGCCCAGCGCGAGACCTCGATGTCGGCAAAACCGATATCGACCCACTGGCACTTGTCGGAATAGTGCGATTTCAGCGTGCGGTTGATGCGATCGTTGTAGTGGGTCGGGCCTTCCCAATCGCGGCAATCGAGCGAGACGATCACATCGGCGGGCTTGAATATCTCCTTGTTCAGCCGGCAGTCGAGCGGATGCTCGGTCGGGAAATTCAGCCGCGACATGACGTCGAACACCGCGGCGCCGGTGGTCTCGGCGAGCGCGACCATGTCGCCCATGCCGCTTGCAACGCGGCCGACATATTGCGGCAGCAGCACCGGCCATTCGGAGGCGACAAGCTTATCGGCGATCGCCGCGAGCGCCGTCATGTCGGGCGCGATCTTGCCCGGCACTTTCGGGGTCTTCGGATCGGGGAGCTTGACGGGTTCCTTGAGCTCCGCCTCCTGAAGGGCGGCGTCGTAACACATGTAGATCGGGCCTTGCGGCTCGGTCATCATGATCGAATAGGCGCGCGCGAAACTGTCGGGCACGCCCTGGATCCCGCCGGGCTGATAGTCCCATTTGCAAAAATCGCGTACGGCGGTGCCTTGCGCCATCGCCGTGTGTTCCCAGTCGACGCGCGGACGGCGCTTGCCTTCATCCATCGGGCCGGTCGCGCCGATGATGAACACGGGCGCGCGGTCCATGTAGGCGTAGTAGACGCCCATGGTCGCGTGCAGCAGACCGACGACGTTGTGCACGATCACGCAGAGCGGCTCACCGCTCGCCTTTGCGTAGCCGTGCGCCACCTGCACGGCGATCTTCTCGTGCTGGGAGAGCAGCATCGGCGGATTGTCGCCGTTGTAGTTGACGAGCGAGTCATGCAGACCGCGATAGCTCGCGCCCGGATTGAGCGGGATGTAGGGGAAGCCGAACTGCTTGATGAGATCGGCGATGATGTCGGACTGCCATTTGCGATCCGACTGCGTGCTCAGCTTCTTCTCTGCCATGACCCTTCTCTAATGCCGATATGAAATCCACTCGCGCGGCCTTCGCTCTCCTCCACCGCTGGGGCGGAGGTGTCAGAGGGGTCGCACTCAAACGCGCAGGTACGATCTAGTGCGTGTGGCCGTGACCGGGGCCGTGACCATGCTGATGATCGTGATCATGATCATGGTCGTGGGCCTGGGCGATCTCGCCCTCGGAGTAACCGACCATGAGAGCGTCGATCAGGCGGCGCAACGGGTCCTCGGACAGAGGCACGTGCGCCGCTATGAACCCGGCAAGACGGGCGAAGACCAGCGGCTCCATCACCATGCGGTCATAGCCGGTCATGTCCTCGGGCGCCCGCTTGTCGTCGAGCACGGCCAAGAGCTGCTCGCGGAACATGCGGTCGAGATGGACGTGGATTTCGTCGGCGTTCTTGCCGGCTTTCTTCATGCCTGCGAGGAAGGAGTGAACATGGGCCACGAACCGCGCATAGACGTCGTCCTCGGGCCGGCCTTCCTCTTCCAATTCACCGCACATCTGAATTCTCCGCTTTCCGTCGTTTTCGCTAAAGGTTCGATTAGCCGTAAATCCATTGATAGACCAGCCCCTCGAACAGCGGCAAACCGAGCACGTAGTCGAAAATCCCGTGAAGGATGGCCCAGGAAAATGCCCCCGCGCCGAGGGAGACGTACCACTTCTCGCCCCAGGAAAAATGCAGGTAAAGCACGACGATAATGGGGCCGGCATAGGGAAAGCCGAACAGGATGATGCCGAAAATGAAGACCGCGAACCAGCCGAACATCTTGAGTTCGGCCATGCGGTCCTCGGCAGTGAACGTTTTCTCTTCCGGGTCCTTGCCGCGCAGCTCGATCACGAATTGAGCCAGGCTCAAAGCGAGACCGGGAATGCCGATGACAAGCGGCAGGAAGCGCGCCTCGCCCGGAAAGGTGAACGCAACGCCGACCATCACCGTGAAGATCAGCAGCATTATGCCCGCGACCAGAATGCGTCCCTCAACCATGGACGACCACCGCCTTCCCGGAGCGCATCTTCCAGAAGTAGAACGCGATGCTCGCGATGATCATCGCAATCAGAACCAGCGAGATCGGGCGGGTGAAGAAGCTGTAGCCGTAAATCGCGAGGGCCTTCAGCAGGGAATCCTCGGCGATCTTCCCGAGGATCACGCCGATTACGAACGGCGCACGCGGCCAGTCGTGCCGTTTCAAGAGATACGCGAACCCGCCGAGGAAGAAGATGAGAACCAGATTCTCCCAAGCGTTCTGGCCCAGGTAGCAGCCAAGGATCGCAAGAACGAGAACAATCGGAACCATCAGGCTCGTCTTCACATAGGCAAGGCTGCTGATCCACGGCGCCGCCGCGATGAGGATCGCGACGCACATGAGGTTCGCGACCGAAATGGACCAGATCAGCGACCAGATGAGATCGGGGCGCTCGGTCAAGAGCTGCGGTCCCGGCGTGATGCCGAGCATCAGGAAGGCACCCAAAAGGATAGCCATGCCGGATGAGCCGGGGACGCCGAAGAACAGGGTTGGAAGCAGCGAGCCGCCTTCCTTGGCGCAGGTGCCGGTCTCGGCGCCGATCACGCCTTCGACGCGTCCTTTCCCGAATTCCTCCGGGTTCTTCGATGATTGCACGGTGTGGCCGTAGCTCAGCCAGGACGCCGTCTCGCCGCCGAGACCGGGGATCATGCCGATGACCGTGGAGATCACCGACAGGCGAAGCACCAGCCACCAGTTGCGGACGCAATCGTAGAGGCCTTGCCAGACTTGGCTGAACTTTATGGACGCCCTTTCTTTGACGTCGGCCGCGAACTGCTGCCGGCTGACACCGAGCGAGATCATCTCCGGAATGGCGAAGAAGGCGAGAATGGCCGTGATGACGTCGACGCCATCCCACAGGAACAGCAGATCGCCGGAGTAGCGCGGAATGCCGGTCGTCGGATCGAGGCCCACGAAGGACAGCATCAGGCCGAAGAGACCGACGGTGAGCCCCTTGATGATGCTCTTGCCCGACAACGTGGCAATGAACGTGATGCCGAGCATCGCCAGCAGGAAGAACTCGGCCGGGCTGAAGCCCAAGATGAGCGGTTCCACGATGGCGAGCGAGGCGGCGAGGAACAACGCACCCAAGGTGCTGCCGATGAACGAGGCGCCGAAGCTTGCGCCGAGCGCGCGCCCAGCCTCACCCCTTTTGGTCATCGGGTAGCCGTCGATCACGGTGGCCGCGGTGGCCCCCTCTCCGGGAACACCAAGCACGATGCTCGTCACCGCGCCCGCGGTGTGCACGACCGCATGCATCGAAAGGAGGAAAACCGCGCCCGCCAGGGGATCCATGCCGTAGACGAAGGGGATCAGCAGCACGAGGCCGATCTTGCCGCCCACGCCCGGTGCGACGCCCATGAAGATGCCGACCAACACGCCGACGAACATCAACCAGACGATGTACGGCGAGGTCACCAGCCCGGCGAGAGCAGAAAAGGCAATGTCGAGGCTCATAGTCTTCCCCTTGACCGGGTGTTGGGCCCGGCGACCATGTCCCTTATTGGGCGGCTGCCGCCTGCTTGAGCAGGGCGACGGTGTCCGGCGTCTGGGTCAGCGCCTGCTTGATCCGCTCGGTGACGAACTCGCCGCTGCCGAACTTGACCGGCATGTTGAGCTTCACCGCATCGGCGATGAGCTCGGGATCCTTGATCGCCTTCTCATGCGCATCGCGGAGCACCTTCAGCACGTCGGGCGGAATACCCGGCGGGCCGGCGGTCAGCCGCCCGAGATCGGAGAGCGCCTCGAGGAGCGCAAGAAGCCGCTTGCCGCGCTCGTCGGTGACGTACTGGCTCGCCTGCGGCACGCCCGGAAGCACGTCGTGCGCGAGCTGGCTCATGACGAGCGCGTAGTAGCCGTTCTTGTTCTTGACGAACTGATCGAACGAGCTGGCGATGCCGGTGGCGGCAACCACCTCGCCGCGGAGCATGCTGAGCTCGCCTTCCGCGCCATCGAAGCCGGTGACGGTCTGGATGTCGATCGGAAGCGCGAAGTCGAGAATGCGGGTGTCGAGATAGGCGGCCGAGCCGACGCCCGCGGCGGCGAACTTGATCGGCGTTCTCACCTTCATGATGTCGTCGATGGACTTGTAGCCGGACTTGGTCGAGACGACCATCACGCGGATCTCGTCCGACGCCTTGCCGATCCAGCTGAACTTGGTGAGATCGAACTTGATCCCGGGAAGGCCCATCAGCTGATTGTAGATAAGGCCGGTGTTGAACATGCCGAAGGTCAGGCCATCGGGACGCGCGGTGTAGATCGTGTTCGCACCGATGATGTGGCCGGCGCCGGGAACGTTGCGCACCAGCACGCGCGAGCCCGGCAGATATTTTCCCATGTAGCGCGCGATCAGCCGGCCATAAGTGTCGTAGCCGCCGCCCGCACCCGTGGCGACAACATAGTTGATCGTCTTGCCCTTGAAATAGTTGGCGTCGGCCGGCGCCGGCGCAGCCCATGCGGACGCGGCGGCGCAGACGAGCCCAAATCCCAAAGCGGCCGCCAACATTCGTTTCAACATCGGTTCCTCCATGACGCGCCCGGCGTCAGCGGACAGTACTCAATATCCTTCGGCGTTCTCGATCTGCTCGAACCAGTCAAAGCCCATCGCCTTCACGATCCGACTGTTGATGACGATGATGCGCGCCTCGTTCTTCGGATCGGCGTTGAAGTGCTGGTGCGTGCAGTAGGGCGGGATGTAGACGAAATCGCCCTGGCTCCATTCGAAGCGCTTGGGCTCTTCATCCCAGCTGAACTCCATCTCGTGATTGCAGTCGAAGCGCACGTCCCAGTGCAGGTCGTAGCCCGTGCCTTCGATGACGTAGAACACCTCTTCGGAGAGATGACGGTGCTTGCCGGTGGCTTTCCCCGGCGGAATGAACTGCTGGTACATGTCCAGGCAGCATTCCTTGGTGCCCATCTTCTCGTTGATGATGTGCTTGATGAGGCCGTCGGGCGAACGCTCGAGCGGCATCTGGCTCGACTTCACGACGTTCAGGCGGCCCTTGTACTCCTCACGGAACTGTTCGGAGGCCTTGAGCGCCTCGGCATAGAAGTTCACCTGCTGGATGTCGGCGTGTGATTTGGCGCGCTCGCGCGGATCAATGCTCTTGCTCATCGCGCGCGCCTCACAGATCCGTCGGCGGCACGTAGTCGCGCTGCGCCTGGCTCTCGGGATCCTTGGGGGGGTATTCCGCGACCTTCTGGAAGATCAAGTGCATGAACAGAAAGAGCGGCTTGGCCTTGGCGACCAGCACGATCGCCTCGTCTTCCGCATCGTCGTTCAGGTGCTGGTGGACGCAGGCGTTCTCGACGATCAGCGCATCGCCCGCCTCCCAGTCGAGGCGTTTGCGGTCATGGACGTCGTGGCCCTTGCCCTTGAGAACATAGAAGACGGCGCTGTTCATATGGCCGTGGCGCTGGCCGTAGCCGCCCGGCGCGAAGCAGTCGATATGCGTCTCGATCGATTGGGCGACCTTGGCCGACCCCGGATTGATGATCTTCTTGCCGAAATTCTGGGGGCCGCCTTTCCACTTCCAGTCCTTGGAATGATAGACGCGCGGCTGGGTGAACAGCTCGTGTACCAATTCACCATAAGTACCCTCGAGCGCGCGCACGAAGGTGCGCTTTCTGGTCCAGCGCTCCCAGACCACCGGCTCGTCGCCGCTGTTATGACCAGGACCGGGCGCCTGGCGCACCGGCTCTTCCACTTTTGACAAGAAATTCCTCCTGAACCCGATGATTGTCCGGGGATTATGCCGCCGGGCGCGGAGCTTTGCCACCCGCGCGAATTCTCAGGGCTCCCATACCCTCTTGGCACTGTCAAGCAACGGCAATTTTCGGTGACGGGACGCCTAAACCCTTCAATTCTGCGGCATTTCGCTAACCGTGCGCGATGCAATCTCAGCGCGAAAGGAAGTCGGCGAGCGCGGCTTGGGCTTCTTGCGTGGCGCGGATATCCGCCAGGCGGCGGGCGGTGTCTTCGATCACGGATTCGTCGATGCGCGGGCGCGCCATCGTATCCAGCAGCGACTTGATCGCCGTCTGCGCGTGCTTCTTGCCGGCGAGCAGCTCGGCGACCATCTGCGCGGTGACGGCGCCGAAATCCTCGAGCGTGCACGAGCCGTGAAGGAGCCCGATGCGCACCGCCGCCGAGGCGGGGAACGACTCGCCGTTCAGGAAGTACCGGCGCGCGGCGCGTGTCCCGATGGCGTTGAGCACGTAGGGGGAGATCACGGCCGGAATGATCCCGAGCCGGACTTCGGAGAAGCGGAACACGGCGGTGTCGGAGGCGATGGCGACGTCGCAGGCCGCAACCAGTCCGGCGCCGAAGCCGATGGCGTGACCCGACACCGCGGCGAGCGTGGGCACGGGCAGCGTGTAGAGGCGGTGGAGGATGCGCGCGAGCTTCAGCGCATCGGCGTAGTTCTCGTCGCGCGAGGCGGAGCCGCCCTGCTTCATCCAGTTGAGGTCGATGCCGGAACAGAAACTGCGCCCGTTGCCGAGCAGGACCAGCACGCGCGCTTTCGGTTCGGCGGCAAGATGCTCGAATGCCGCCATGAGCGCATCGGCGAGCGCGGGATCGACCGAGTTGGCGCGGCTCGGACGGTTGATCGTGATCCGGGCGATCCCGGCCGCATCGATGGCGTAGTCGAGTGGTTCTTGCATTGAATATCTCCTGCTGGCCCGGAGGCCGCTCCCCCTCCGCCGCCTGCGGCGGCACCTCCCCCGCAAGCGGGGGAGGAAAACATGCGGTTACGCCGCTATCAACGCGCGGTTAGAGCCCGAGGATGCGTTCGGCGTTGCCGTGGTAGAATTTTTCCAGGAACGCGTCGGAAAAGCCGAGCTCGTTCCATTCCTTGAACAGGCGGTCATAGGGGATGCTCGGGTAGTCGCTGCCGAACATCATCTTGTCCTGCAGGCGTCCGCGCATATCGCGCACGAGCGAGGGCGGCAGATATTTCGGCGCCCAGCCCGACATCTCCCAGAAGACGTTGCCCTTGTGCAGCGCGACGGCGGTTGTCTCGTCGATCCACGGGTAGCCCGGATGCGCCATGATGATCGTGAGCGAGGGGAAATCGGCCGCGAGCGCATCGATCGATGACGGATGCGCGTGACGGGTCTTCGCGCCCATGCCGCCGGGTGTGCCGGCGCCCATGCCCGTCATGCCGACATCGATCATCACGGGCACGTCGAGTTCGGCGATCTCCTCGAACAGCGGATAGTACGCCGGTCGTCGACCGAGAAGTGCTGCATGATCGGATGGAAGTGGAAACCCATCAGCTTGAGATCGTTCACCGCATAGCGGACCTCGTCGATGGCCTCGCGGCCCTTGGCCGGCTCGACCGTGCCCCAGGCCTGGATGACGCTTCTGTGCCGCTTGGCGAAGGCGGCGACATAGTCGTTGGAGCACGGCGGCGTCGCGATCGTGGTCGAAAGATCGAGAGCGACCAGACAGACATCGACGCCCGCGTCTTCGAACTCAGCGACGACGTCTTCCTCGGACTTCGCCTTCCAGTCGCGTTTCCAATAGGTGCCGAGCGGGCCCACATAGGGCCCCTGGCAGTCGATCCATTCTTGCGTGCCGGGATAAGCGTGCAGGTCGATCTTGCGCATGTGTCCTACGTTCTGGCGGGTTTGGTGCGGGATTGGGCGCGTTCGGCGGCCATTTCGGAGAGACGTTTCTTCGACACTTTGCCGAAATTGGAGAGCGGCAGATCATCGAGGATAAGCAGCCGCTCAGGCAACTTGATCTTTGCCATCTCCTTGGTTTCAAGGAAGCGGATCAGCTCGTCGAAGGAGAGCGAACAGCCGGGCTTCGTCACGATGCAGGCGCACATGCGTTCGCCGAGCTCGGGATCGGGCACGGGCACGCAGGCGACGTTCTCTACCGAGTCGTGCGAGAGGATGAGGTTCTCGATCTCTTCGGCGCTGATCTTCTCGCCGCCGCGATTGATGAGGTCCTTCTTGCGGCCTTCGACCATGTAGTTGCCGGACGGATGCTGACGCATCAGATCGCCCGAGCGGTAGAAGCCGTCGCGCGTGAAGACGCGCGCGTTGTGCTCGGGCGCGCCGTAATAGCCGCGCAGCGTGTAGGGCCCGCGGCAGCAGAATTCGCCGACTTCGCCGAAGGGGACGATGTTGTCGTCATCGTCGAGCAGCATGATCTCGTCGTCGGGACAGATCGGGCGGCCGACGGTTTCGAGCCGCACATCGGGCGGATCGTCGAGCCGCACGAACATCAGCACGCCTTCGGCCATGCCGAAATTCTCCTGCACCGTGAGGCTCGGGATCAGCTCTTTGGCCTTCAGGCGGATTTCGGGCTGAAGGCGTTGGCCGCCCGACTGGATCACACGCAGCGACGACAGGTCGTAGCGCGTGATCGACGGGATCGGAGAGCCAGCGGATGAGGAGCGCAGGCACGACATGGATATGCGTGACGCGAT
Source organism: uncultured Alphaproteobacteria bacterium (assembly GCA_963708555.1). Classification (GTDB taxonomy): domain Bacteria; phylum Pseudomonadota; class Alphaproteobacteria; order Micropepsales; family Micropepsaceae; genus CAIYRG01. The sequence continues at coordinate 493,234 of CAVPTF010000016.1, forward strand.
GTTTCTCGACCAGGCGGAAGACGGCTTCGGGTGAGGTGTCGGTGGAGAGCACGATCTTCGCGCCCTTGAACGCAAATCCCTGGAGCCCCGGACAGGCGAGCGGCAGATTGTGCGCGATGGGAAGCACGTCGAGCAGCACGCTGTCGTCGTCGATACCGGTGACCGAGCCCGCCATCTTGGAATTGTAGACATAGTCATTGTGCGTGCGCGGGATCAGCTTCGGCACGCCGGTCGTGCCGCCGGAGAGAAGGAACAGCGCGGGGTCGGTGGGATCGATTGCGATGCGCGAGAGCTCGGCGGGGTCGCGCCTGCTTTTCGTTGTGATCAACTCGTCGAGCGAGACGAAGCCGGGCGGCGCGTCTCCAAGCACGATCGCATGTTCGAGCGAAGGATGCTCCTTCTGGATGCGCGCGATCAGGTCGCGGAAATCGAAGTCGCGATGCTTGTCGGGCGTGACCGAGCCGATGGCGCCGGCGATCCGCACGAACTGGCTGATCTCGAGGTAGCGATGCGCGGGCAGCGCCATCACGGGGATCGCGCCGATCTTCTGCAGCGCGAGATAGAGATAGGCGAACTGCACGCGGTTCGGCAGTTGCACGACAAGACGGTCGAACGGACGAATGCCGAGATCGAGCAGGTTCAGCGCGAGATTGGTCGCGCGGGCATTCAGCTGCTCATAGGTGACCTGCTTGTCGCCATCGATCACAGCGATGCGCGAGGAGTATTTGCGGCAATAGTCTTCCCAGACCGACGCAATCGAGCGGTCTTCCCAATAGCCCTTCGCGCGGTATCGCGCTGCGAATTCGGGAGGGAATGGTGTTACGCCAGGAAGCATGAAGTTTTTTTTGAACCCCTCACCCTGCCCTCTCCCACATCCTTCGACCCTTCGACAAGCTCAGGGCTCAGGATGAGGGGGAGAGGGGACTCAGGTCGTATTCGCGAAGCCGCCGTCGATGACGACGATCTCGCCGTTGACGAAGCGGTTGGATGCGATCAGCGACATCATCGTCTCGGCGACATCGTCGGCGGTGACGCAGCGCCCAAGCGGCGTCGCCTTGGCGCGGCGCTCCATCAGGCGGTCGTAGTTCTCGCCGAGCATGCGCTGCATCCAGTCGCCTTCCATCCAGCCGGGGGCGACTGCATTGACGCGGATGTCGGGCCCGAGGGCGCCGGCCAGCGTCTTGGTGAGCGCCACGACGGAGGCCTTGCTCGCGGCGTAAGCGAGCGGCTGAGGACCGGGGCGCAGGCCCACGATGCTCGCGGTGTTGACGATGCACGGCTTCTCGCCGCGCTTGAGCAGCGGGACGGCCGCGCGCGTTACCAGGAACAGGCCGCGCACGTTGACGGCGAACACGCGGTCCCACTCCTCGACGGTGACGGCGTCCATGTCCTTGGACTGGGTGGATGCCGTGGTGCCGGCATTGTTGATCAGGACTTCGAGGCCGCCGAATTGATCGTCGACCTCCTTGAGCATCGCCCGCACGGCCGAATCGTCGGCGACATCGCAGGGGAGCAGCAGCACCTTCGCCCCGGCCTGCCCGGCTTCGGCGGCCACCTCGCGCGCCGCATCCGCGCTGCTGCGGTAGTTGAGCCCGATATCGTAGCCGGCGCGGGCAAGATGGAGCACGGCGGCCCGGCCGATGCCCGTCGCCCCGCCGGTGACAAGCACGCGTTTGCGCCCAACCATGGCAACCCTTTGTGTGTCCCGCCTGTGTCAGAGCTACTTATGCGAATGACGGGGCGGCTGCAAATCCGCTAAGGTCAAGCGACGGTTTCTGTCCAAGGACCATGCACGCACCGATAGCACGCCTTGCAAATCTGGTGGCGATCGCCGTCCTCGCGGGTGCGCCCGCAGCCGTTGCCGCCGACGCGAACGCCATCCACCAGCGGGTTTTGACGCTCGACTCCCATCTCGACACGCCCATGAGCTTCGGCCGTCCGGGCTGGAGCATGATGGACAACCACACCTACGCGGACGACCTCACCCAGGTAGACTATCCGCGCATGGTGAGGGGTGGGCTCGATGGCGGGTTCTTCGCCATCTACACCAACCAGGGGCCGCGTACGCCCGAGGGTTATGCGGCGGCGCGCGACCAGGCGCTGAATCGCGCAGTGGAAATCCGCGAGATGGTGGCGCGCAACACCGGCTATTTCGCGCTCGCGACCAAAGCCGAGGACGCCGCCCGGATCGTCGGGGCGCGCAGGCGCGTCGTCTACCAGAGCATGGAGAACGCCTACCCGATCGGGAAGGACCTGACGCTCATCAAGACCTTCTACGATCTCGGCGTGCGGATGATCGGGCCGGTGCATTTCTCCAACAACGATTTGGCCAATTCCGCGACCGATCCGAAAGGTCCCGAGTGGCACGGGCTGTCGCAGCTGGGGAAGGAGTTCGTCGCGGAAGCCAACCGGCTCGGCATCGTGATCGATGCGTCGCACGCGTCCGACTTGGCGTTCGACCAGATGCTGGCCCTGTCGACGACGCCGATCATCCTGTCGCATTCGGGTGCGAAAGCCGTGTTCAACCACCCGCGCAACATCGACGACGCGCGGATCAGGGCGCTCGCGGCCAAGGGCGGCGTCATCCAGATCAATTCCTACAGCGACTACATGGTGCGCGTGCCCGAGACGCCCGAGCTCGACGCCGAGATCCGCGCGCTGAACCAGAAATCCGGTCCCTATCGCACGCTCGCGGGCGAGACGTTCCGGACCTATGTGCGCGAGCGGCGCGCGATCGAGGCGCGCTACCCGGTGCCGCGCGCGACCATGAACGATCTGATGGCGCATATCCTCCATACGTTGAAGCTGGTGGGTCCGGACCACGTGGGGATCGGGCTCGATCTCGACGGCGGGGGCGGCGTCACCGGGCTCGACGACGTCGAGGGCATCCCCGAGATCACGCGGCGGCTGATCGCGGCCGGTTACAGCGAAGCCGATCTCGCCAAGATCTGGAGCGGGAACGTGCTGCGTCTGGTGCGCGAAGCCGAAGCCAAGGCGGCGGCGCGCTGAGCGCTATTCCCACCTTTGACCGAGCCCGGACATGGGTCCCCGCATTCGCGGGGACTGCGGTCTTCGCAGGCGACGCCTGCGAAGGCCTTGATTTTCGGGCGCGATTGGCCCTGTTTGGGCTTCGGGGTAATGTCCGATTAGGATTGTTGCCGTAAAGCTGACGCTATGGCCGCGGGCGGCCGGGCCTAGAGGGAAAAACTATGAGCAATGCAACAGAAGCAGACATCCAGGCACTGATCGCCGAACTGAAGGTGCTGCGCGCCGACTTCGCGAAGATCACCGAGATCGTGAAGGAAACCGCGCGTCACGGCAGCGAAGAAGCCGCCGAACGCATCCGCGAGACCGCGGAACGCGGCTGGGACGAAGCGAGGACGCGCGCGGCAGGCCTGATGGAAGAGATGGAAGAGCGGCCGGTGCAAAGCGCGCTGGTCATTTTCGGCGTCGGCGTGCTGTTGGGTCTGCTGGTCGGACGCCGGTAGCTTCATGCGCCGCTTCGCTGCGCGGCTTGCGATCTCGATCGCCCTGCTCCTGATTGCGCTGGTCGCGATAATGATCGCGGTCGGCTATTTCGTTTATGCGCTCTATCTGTGGCTGGCCATGTACCTGGTTCCGCCGGCGGCGGCGGTGGTGGCCGGTCTGATCGTTCTTGTGCTTGCGGCTCTGCTCGCGCTGATCGCACGCATGTTCATGCGCGGATCGAAACGGCGCGATCGGGATTATGCATCGATGAGCGCCGCCGAAACGGCGGCCGAGCTCGGCAGCCTGTTCGGCGACAAGGTGCAAGGCTTTGCGCAGATGAATAAGGGCACTTCACTGCTGACGGCTCTGGCCGCGGGTTTCGCGGTCGGTGTCAGCCCCAAGCTGCGCTCGCTCCTCTGGCGCATCATCAAGAAACTGACCTGACGTCAGCCCGCCGATACCGTTAACCAACGGATATTCAGCCGGAGCGCCGCGTTATCCCTATAGCTGGAACGGGAGCGCGGGATGCGCGCGAGCAGTCATTGGCACGGTCTTGGCCTTATCGCTTGCGGTGCTTGCCGCTATGGGCGCACGCGGCTGAGCGCAAGGCGGATGCGTTAGCCCTCCAGGTCGCGCTCGACCGCGCGGGCTTCTCGCCTGGCGTCATCGACGGCGCGATGGGACAGCAGACCCGAAAGGCGATCCAGGGATTTCAGGAAGCGAACGGGCTCGAGGTTACAGGCAAGCTCGACGATGAAACGCGGGCGGCGCTCGGCGAACCGAGCGAAGCAACCACGACGGCAATGGTGACGGAGACCGAGGCGGCAGGACCGTTCCTCAAGATTCCGGAGTCGATGGCAGACCGCGCGAAGCTCGAAGGCCTCACCTACTCATCGGTCGAGGAAGCGCTGGCCGAGAAATATCACACGACGCCGGCAAAGCTGCGCGCGCTCAATCCCCGCGCCGATTTCGCGGCGGGCAGCCAGATCGTCGTGCCGGCGGTGCGGCCGGCGGATTTGACGAGCGGCGCTCAAGACAAATGGGACGCGATGCTGGACCGGCTGAGCGTCGCGAAATCCCAGCCTGGCGCCGCGAAGATCGTCGTCGACAAGTCGGACCGGACCGTGCGCGCCTACGATGCGGGCGGCAAACTGATCGCGCAATTCCCGGCGAGCATCGGCAGCGAGCACGATCCGCTTCCGCTGGGTGAATGGACAGATCAACGGCGTCGCGCGGCTGCCGCCGTTCCACTACAACCCCGAGCTCTTCTGGGATGCCGCGGCCGGCGACATGAAGACAAAGCTGCCGCCCGGACCGAACGGACCGGTGGGCGTGGTCTGGATCGATCTCTCCAAGGACCATTACGGCATCCACGGCACGCCCGAACCCGAGATGATCGGGCGCACGCAGTCGCATGGCTGCATCCGGCTGACCAACTGGGACGCGGCGAAGCTCGCCCAGATGGTGCGCTCCGGCACGCCGGCAATCCTGCAGGACTAGCCGTGAGCGACGGCCGCGATCACGGTGGCAGGAATGGGCGCGGCGGCGCTTCGCCGGCGCGTTGTGGATTTTCTCGAGCACCAGCGCGGTCAGCGATCCGTCCCCGACCGCAACACCCAGCACTGAATTGACGACGCATATCGGAACGGTGCCCGACGATCTCCTCGCCAAGCGCCTGACGATCCCGGTTCCTGGGGTCAAGGCCGAAGATCTCGCGCCGCAGTTCTACGACGCGCGCGGCGAACGCGGCCACGAAGCCCTCGACATCATCGCGATGACGGGCGAACCGGTTGTCGCGGCGGAGGACGGGAGGATCGCGAAGCTATTCTTGAGCAAGCCCGGCGGGAACACGATCTACCAATTCGATCCGACCGGAAACCTACGCGTATTACTACGCGCATCTCGATCGGTACGCGGATGGTCTCGCGGAAGGTGCGATGGTCACGCGCGGACAGGTCATCGGCTATGTCGGGTCGACCGGAAACGCGGCCACGCCGCATCTTCATTTCGCGATCTTCAGGCTCGGGCCGGAGAAGCAATGGTGGAAAGGCGAAGCGCTCGACCCCTACCCCGCGCTCAAGCAGTAGCCCGGCATTGTGCGGGCGGAAGGCCGCGGGCTATGGTTCTCCCACATAAGACAAAGACTTAGGGAGAAGCATGGGGACGATCAATTCCGATGCGCATGTCATCGAGACGATGCGCACGTTCGACTATATCGAGCCGGAATACCGCCATCTGAAGCCGCGCGTCGTGCGCCAGGTCGAGGGTGACCACGTCAAGACGCAACGAGGGCGGCGCGCAGAAGGAATTCTGGATCATCGACGGGCGGCTCCAGCCCAAGGAGCACAATGTCGGGTCCAACACGTCCGACGTGTCGCGCGAGATGCGCGACGTGCGCGCCCGTCTCGACCACATGGATGCGCTCAAGATCGACGTGCAGGTGCTGTACCCGACGGTGTTCCTGCGCGCCTGGACGCAGGACCCGACGGTCGAGGTCGTGCTCTGCCGGAGCTACAATCGCTGGCTCGCCGACATCTGGAAGGACGCCAAGGGGCGCTTGCGCTGGGCGGTCATGCCGCCGTTGCGCAACATGGACGAGACCCGCAAGGAGCTGAAATTCGGCAAGGAGAACGGCGCGTGCGGCATCTTCGTGCGCGGGCTCGAGGCCGAGATGCGGCTGGTCAATCCGTATTTCTTCCGGCTCTACGAGATGGCGCAGGAGTTCGACCTGCCGGTCTGCTTCCACTCGGGCAACAACTCGTTCCAGGTGCGCGACATCTACGCGGCGGAAGGCGGCTTCGGCCGGTCCAAGCTGCCGGTGATCAGCGCGTTCCACAATCTGATCATGGACGAGATCCCGAAGAAGTTCCCCAAGGTGCGCTGGGGCTTCATCGAGGTGAGCGCGCAATGGATCCCGTTCGTCTACAACGACATGGAGCTGCGCTTCAAACGCAAGGACCGCGCGTTCCCCGCCGATCCGCTCAAGGCGAACAACATGTATGTCGCCTGTCAGTGTACGGATGATCTGCCCTATATCCTGAAGCACGGCGGCGCGCGACAATCTCGTCATCGGCACGGATTACGGACACGCCGATACGTCGTCGCAGATCGAGGCGCTGAGGCTGATCCGGGAGAACGGCAGCATCGACAGCCACGTCGTCGACCGCATCCTCGACGACAATGCGCGCGCACTCTACGGACTGGACTGAGGCGATCATGCGGATCGAGCGCGTCGAGCTTACGCCGTGCGTGCTGAAGAAGGACGATCCGAAATGGCGCTTTGCGCTCGGCGCCAATCCCACGACCGAGGGCGTGATCGTCACGCTGACCGGTGAAGACGGTGAGCGCGGTTACGGCTACGCGTCGGCCACGCCGCATATGGGCGCCACGCGCGAGAAGCTGTGGTCGTCGCTCGAACGCTTCGTGCCGCTGGTCGAAGGGCACGATTCGTTCGTCATCGAGGACACGCTGCTGATGCTCGACCGCCAGTGGCCTGCGCCCAACCAGGCGCGAGCGGCGATCGATTGCGCGCTGCACGATCTCCAGGCGCGCACGCTGAACAAGCCGCTCTACGCGCTGTTCGGCGGCAAGGTGCGCGACTACGTGCCGATCCTGCGCATCCTTTCGATCAAGACGCCCGCGGAGATGGCCGCCAAGGCGCGCGAGCTGAGCGATGCGGGCTACCGCTATCTCAAGATCAAGCTCGAAGGCGATGTCGAGGACGATGTCGACCGCGTGCGCGCGATCAGGCGCGAGGTCGGCGATGGTGTGCGGCTGACGGTGGACGCGAACCAGTCCTATTCGGTCGAGGATGCGATCGAGGCGCTGAACCGCATGGCCGAGTTCGACATCGACCTCGCCGAACAGCCGATCGCGGCGGCCGATCACGAGGGATTGAAGCGCGTGACCGACAGCGTGACGGTGACGGTCGAGGCGGACGAGAGCGCATCCAGCGTCGCGCGCGTGTTCGAGCTGGTCCGCGAGCGCATCGTCGATGCCGTGAGCCTCAAGATCCCCAAGCTCGGCGGGCTGATCAACACGCTCGCGGCGGCGCGGATCTGCGAGGCGGGCGGCGTCGAGTACCGCATGGGCGCGGCCGTGGGCTCGCGGCTGCTCTCGGCCCACGCGATGCACCTGGCCGCGACGCTCCCCGGGATCGCCTATGCCTGCGAGCTCGGCGAGTTCGCCCGCCTGCTGGACGATCCCTTCGAAGGGATCGAGATCGAAAACGGCCGTTTGAAGCTCCCCGAAGGGATCGGTTCCGGGGTATCGTGGCGCAAAGACGAGAACGCCGAGGATGAACGGCGGGACCGGACGGCGACGCCGATCGGGTCTTGAGGAGCGGGAGGCATGGGACAGATCGCACGCATCATCGCGCCGGTTCTCGCGTGCGCGCTCGCGCTCTTAGCGGGGCTCGCGGCGGCCGCGCCCGCGGTGAACATCGCGACCTACAAAGGCCCCGACCGCGCGAAGCTGATCCTCGACGGCGCCAAGCGCGAGGGGAAGGTCTCGATCTATTCGGGGATGATCGAGAACCAGGCGCTGCGCCCGCTCGTCGAAGCGTTCGAGAAGAAATATCCGTTCGTCGATGTCGAGTATTGGCGCGGCGATTCAGCGCGCGATGGTGCAGAAGCTGTTCTCCGAGCAGCGCGCGCGCCGCACCATCGGCGACCTCTTCGAATCCACCGGCGGCGCCGAGGTGGTGATCCGCGGGGGCGCGTCCCAGCCGATCTGGTCGCCGTCGGCCGCCAATTATCCGTCGGCCATGATCGATCCCGACGGGATGTGGATCGCATCGCGGCTGAATTATTTCGGCGTCGCCTACAACACGCGCCAGATTCAGGCGGCCGATCTGCCCAAGACCTATGAGGACCTGCTCGATCCGAAGTGGAAGGGCGCGATCTCGTGGCGCGCGGATTCCGAAGTCGGCGCCGGCCTGTTCATCGCCTCGGTGCTGCGCTCGATGGGCAAAGAGAAGGGCGAAGATTATCTCAAGCGGCTGTCGGCGCAGCGGATCATCAACTACGCGGGCAGCGCACGCGCGCTCGTCGATCGCGTCGGCGAAGGCGAGTACAAGCTCGCGCTGCACATCTACGCGCATCATCCGCTGATCAGCAAAGCGAAGGGCGCGCCGCTCGACGTGCAGATGCTGGAGCCGGTGCCCTCGATGGTGAGCACGGTGCAGCTCGCGAAGGGCGCGCCGCATCCCTATGCCGCGATGCTGTTCATCGATTTCCTGCTGTCGAAGGAGGGCCAGGAGACGCTGCGCGCGGCCGATTACATGTCGCCCAATCCGGACGTGCAGATCAATGAAGGCCTGCGCAAGATCGTGCCGCGCTTCTCCAATCTGAAAGAGACCGTGTTCACGCCGGAGCTGATGTTCGAGACCCGCGCCGAAGCCAACGCGATGTTCGAGAAATATTTCCGCTGATGGCTCTGCTTCAGGTCGAGAATCTCAAGAAGCAATATGTGAGCTTCGAGGGCAAGCCCGGCGGCGGCGTGCTGGGCGTTTCCTTCGACATCGCCGAGCGCGAATTGTTCACGCTGCTCGGCCCCTCGGGCTGCGGCAAGACGACGACGTTGCGCGCGATCGCGGGGCTGGAGACGCCGGATGTCGGGCCGCATCGTGCTCGCCGGCAAGGAGCTGTTCAACTCGAAGTCGGACGCGAATGTCGCCCTCTACGACCGCGACATCGGCATGGTGTTCCAGTCCTATGCGATCTGGCCGCATATGAACGTGTTCGAGAACGCGGCCTATCCGTTGCGCGTGTCGCGCACGAAGCGGCTGGACAGGCGCGAGATCGAGAAGAAGGTGATGGCGGTGCTCGAGATGGTGGGCTTGGCCGAATTCGCCAAGCGGCCCTCGACACAGCTCTCCGGCGGTCAGCAGCAGCGCCTGGCGCTCGCCCGCGCGTTCACGCGCGAGCCGCGGCTTCTGCTGCTCGACGAGCCGCTGTCGAATCTGGATGCGCAATTGCGCGAGCAGATGCGGATCGAGCTGAAACGGCTCCAGAAGGAAACGGGCGTCACCGCGATCTATGTCACGCACGATCAGGCCGAAGCGCTCGCGATCTCCGACCGCATCGCGGTGATGAACAACGGCCTGATCGCGCAGATCGGCACGCCGAAGGAGATCTACGGCCGGCCGGCGTCGGAATTCGTCGCCAACTTCATCGGCCGGACCAATCTGCTGCGCGGCGTGCTGCGCCAGAACGCGGATGCGGAAGGCGTGGCGCGCGTGGGCACCAATCTCGGCGAGCTGATGTGCTTCTTTCCGACCGCGCTCAAGGCCGGCCACACGACCGCGCTCGTCGTCCGGCCCGAGCACATCGCGATCGCGAAGAGCAACGGCGCGGCGCCGGTCGCGCAGCCGCGCGTCAACTGGCTCCCCGGAACGGTGATGCGCGAGACCTATCTCGGCGAGATCGTCGAATTCCTCGTCGCGGTCGAGGGCGGAGATATCCTCGTGCGAAGCGCGGTTGCCGGCGACGTCGGGAACGGCGACGCGGTCTCGCTCACCTTCCCGGCCGAACGCACCATTGCGCTTGATGGGCGAATAGGCGTCAGAACGCCGGAAGCACCTTGCCGCTGCCGTCGCCGCAGCCGCGGTTGGAGCAGAGCGTCTGTCCGTTCGGGCAGCTTCGCGCTCATGAACTGGCCGCCGCGCGAGCCGTCCCTCATCGGGCGGAAGCCGACATCGACCTTGTCGCCGACGCGGAAGCTGTCCGGCTTCCAGCCGAGCGAGGCCAATTGGGCGACCGAGCCCGCTTCGAACGACCACATGGCTGTCTTCCCGTCCGCACCGACGATGTTCACGTGCAGCCAGGCGTGCGGGTTGACCAGCTCGAACTCCTTCACGGTCCCGGAGAGGCGAAGGAATTTCGTCTGGTCGAAGATGGCGAAGGAATGATGCGCGAAGGCGGGCGCCGCGAGCGCCGGCGCTATGACCGCAAGAGCGAAGATTGTCCTGATCATCGTCGGCTCCATCGTGTCGGCTTTCGCCCATCATACTCCGCGCCCGATGCCGGGACCATCGGCTTGAGGGCGGATGCTCAGACCGCCGTCCCGATCAGCGCGCCGATCCCGGCGGTCAAGGCCAGCGCGAGAGCGCCCCAGAACGTCACGCGGATCATCGCGCGGGGGACATGCGCGCCCGAGGCTTGCGCGCCGATCGCGCCCAGAAGCGCAAGGAATACCAGCGACGCCGCCGACACGACCGGCACCAGCATCGCGGCCGGCGACACGATGACCGTCAGCAGCGGCAGCGCGGCGCCGGCGGTGAACGCGCCGGCCGAAGCGAACGCCGCCTGGACCGGACGCGCCCTGGTCGCGTCCGATATGCCGAGCTCGTCGCGCGCGTGCGCGGCAAGCGCATCCTTCTTCATCAGCTGGTCGGCGACCTGTTGCGCCAGCTCGCGGTCGAGACCGCGCTTCACGTAGATGTCCGCGAGCTCGCGGTGCTCGAACGCGGCGTTGTCGCTGAGCTCCCTCCGCTCGATCGCGAGATCGGCCTTCTCGGCGTCGGCCTGCGAGCTGACGGAGACATACTCGCCCGCCGCCATCGACATCGCGCCCGCGACCAGCGCGGCTGTGCCCGCGACCAGCACGTCGCTCGTCTCAGCGCTCGCCGATGCGACGCCGACGATCAGGCTCGCGGTCGAGACGATGCCGTCATTGGCGCCGAGCACCGCGGCCCTGAGCCAGCCGACGCGGCCGGCATGGTGGTGTTCGGGATGGACGCGAAGCCTGCTCATGCGTTTCTCCACGGCCAGGCCAGCTGCGCGCCGTCGCGAGTTGACCCGAATCCCAAGGTGAACTGTACTACGGGAGCGAAGACATCGTTGCGTGACACCATGTTCGATCTGGAGCAATTCGTCGCCGACTGCCGCACTGCGCTTGCTGCGGATCGTTCGCACAAGCTGGTGCGCGAGGTGATCGCGCGGGCCGTCTCGGACCCTCAGGCCGTGCTCAATGTCCTCGGTGAGCCCACGCGCGCGCAGATCCAGACGCTGCATCACGCGCCCGATCTCACCATCCTCAACGTCATCTGGGGGCCGATGATGACGATCATGCCGCACAATCATCGCATGTGGGCGGTGATCGGCATCTATACCGGGCGGGAGGACAATGTCTTCTGGCGGCGGATCCCGGACGATCCGCGCGGCCGCGTGGAAGCCGCGGGCGCCAAGGCCCTGTGCGTGCGGGATGCGGAGCCGCTCGGCCACAACATCATCCATTCGGTGACCAATCCGATCCCGCGGCTGACCGGGGCCATCCACGTCTATGGCGGGGATTTCTTCAACGTCGAGCGCAGCGAATGGGATCCGGAATCGCTGCTCGAGCAGCCCTACGACACCACGCGCACGATGCGGCGGTTCGAGGAAGCGAACGCCGGCACGCCTCGCTGAAACGTCAGCGGCGAGCCTGGCAGACACGGGCCACTTCTGGAGAAATCAAGCAAAAATTGCGACAGGCGCGAGCTTGGCGAGTATTGAAGCGGAGGGTTCCCATCCACAAATGAGGGGCGAATTCGCGGGCCATCGGCTTTTGCGAGCGCGTGCCTGCGGCTTTCGAGGTGTGATTGGCGTTTCGGATCGGCGGGTTGCCATGATCCGCGTTCAGCGACAGGAGGGTTCCCATGAATAACGTCGCCGTGCGTACCCCGATGCAATATCTCGACAAGGCGACCGGCGTCTTGCGCGATCTCGGCCTGATGCCGGCGAAGTTGGAGCCCGCGCCGATCAACGCGCTCCTGGAGAAGATCTCGGCGCTCGAGCCCGACAAGATCCAGGTGATCGCCCGCACGCTCGGCTACGCGGCGGTGTTCAACGAGATCGTGCGCGAGCAGATCGCCGGCATGGAGATCGGCGAACGCTACAAGACGATCACCGTCGGGATTCGATTCCATCCGCGACGACGCCAAGCGCATGGTCGACCAGCTCACCGACAGCAAGCTCGACATGCTCGAGCGCGCGACCAATGTCTGGATGAAGATCTCGCGCGGCGACGTCGCCGACCGTTTCGACAAGCTGCGCGCGACCTATCTCGACGTCACCAAGGACACCAAGGACCAGGTCGACCGCGAGCACGCGATCCTCGAGGCCTATCGCGACTATCGCGGCGCGCTGAAGCAGGCCGAGGTGCTCGCGCTCGAAGTGCTGAAGACCGCGACCGCGAAGCTCGAAGACGCGCGCACCGCGCTCAAGACCGCGACCGACAAGGTGGCGCAGTTTGCCGGCACCGAGCCTGCCGACCGCGCCCGCCTCGAGCTCGAACGCGACGAGATGCTGAGGAACATGCAGGACGAGGAGAAGCGCTATCAGATCGCCAAGGACCTCTCCGACAATCTGACGATCTCGTACAACACGTCCGAGGTGGTGATGGCGCGGCTCGCGCAGACCACCACGCGCGAAGGAACGCATCTACGCGCAATCGATCACCTTCTTCTCCACGAACGACACGGTGCTTACCGCGCTGAAGGCCTCGTTCACCGGCCTGTTCGGCCTGCACGAATCCACCGCGACGCTGAACGCGATGAAGGAAGGCGTATCGAAATCGCTCGAGACGCTTTCCGAGATCGGCGACAAGGTGCAGGAGGAGGCGCTCCGCGCCGGCTACGGTCCGACCATCCGCGCCGATGCGGTGAAGAAGCTCGTCGAATCCGTCGTGGGCTACCAGGAGCGCGCGCAATCGATCATCGAAGAGATGCGCAAGGCGGCGACCCGGAACTCGGCCGAGATCCGCGATGTCCGTCGAAGACGGCAAGCGCCGGATCGCGAAGCTGATCGCCGACGGCAAGGCGCTCCCGGCCTAACCGCGGGAGAGCGAAAGGATCGCGGGGGATGTCGACACCCGAGCCCGTGACGGCTGAGAAGGCTGGGCCACCGGCATCGAGCACGCTCGATGAGGTCATGCTCGCGATGGACGTGGTCGACACGCTGCGTCATCGCGAGGGTCTGGTCGAGCGCGAGCTCAACGAGGGCTTGCGCGACGAGCAGCTCGTCGCGCGCCTGCGCGAGCTCTACAAGAGCCAGGGCATCGAGGTTCCCGACCGCATCATCGAGGAGGGCGTGAAGGGGCTGAAAGAGAGCCGCTTCGTCTATACGCCGCCGCGTCCGGGTCTTGCGCGTACGCTGGCGCTTATCTGGGTTCGCCGTGCGCGTCTACGGCAAGCGGTTCGGCACCGCTGTCGCTGTCCTCGCGATCCTTTTCGCCTACTATCAATATGAGGTCGTGCGCCCCGCCCGGCAGGCGGCAGAAAACGCGCGCGTCGAGCTTGCGCAAATCTTGCCGCGCGACCTTGATGCGCTCCACCAGGCGATCGTCGCCGAAGCGCAAGTGCCGGATGCGCGTGAGCTTGCCGATGCGCTTCACACGCAAGGAGAGGCCGCGATTCAGCGCGGCAACGCCACTGAAGCGCGCCAGGTGGTCGCCAATCTCGATACGCTCGCCTCGCAAATGCGGCAGGACTATCGGCTCCTGATCGCCGGGCGGCCCGAAGACGAGACCGGCTTCTTCCGCGAGCATCCGAGCTTCCAGGGCCGCGCCTATTTCGTCGTCGTCGATGCGGTCGATCAGCGCGGCCTTCCGGTGCGGCTTCCCGTCCGCAACGACGAGACCAACGAGACGGAGACCGTGTCGCGCTTTGCGGTGCGCGTTCCGATCGCGACCTTCAACGCCGTTCGCAGCGACAAGACGGCGAACGGCATCGTGCAGAACGCCGAGCTTGCCGAGAAGCGCCGCGGCTATCTCGAGCCCGAGTTCAAGATGGCCGTCCTTCCCGGCCGCATCACCCGCTGGTAGGAGCACGAGGCGATGTTCACCGGACGCGATGCGCTGTCCACCGTCGAGCAGGCGATCAGCAAGGCGCGCAATGACGAGCGCGGCCTCGACGCAGCACTTCGCTCCGCCACCGACGAAGCGGCGCAGCACCGGAGCGAGGAGGCCGAAGGCTTCCGCACGCTCGCGCGCGTGCGTCTCGACGAGCTCGTGCGCGAGAAGGTGATCGGCGATCTCGACGCCGCCGAACGCCAGGCGCTCGCCATGCTCGAAAATCACAGGCGCCAGATCGAGGAGCTCGCGGCGGCGGCGCGATCAGTGCCAGGCCGCGCTCGACAGAGCCGAGGAACGAAAGCACGACCGCGATCAGGAGCTCGCGGATGCGCTCGAAGATTTGGACGAGCTCGAGGACAAGACCGCCGAGCGCCTCAAGGGCGATGCGCGCTGGCATGAGGCGAAAGAAGCCGTCGATGACGCGCAGGAGATCGCCGCGAACGCGGACGAGAAAGCGGAGCTCGCCGAGACCGATCTCGGCGAGAAGGGCAAGCCCTACGCCAACGATCCGCTGTTCATCTATCTCTGGACCAAGAAGCACGCGCAGGCCGAGGACAGGAGCGGTACGTTCGTGCGCTTCTTCGACCGCAAGGTGGCGCGTCTCATCGGCTACTCGGGCGCGCGCGCGAATTACGCGATGCTGCAGGAGATACCGGCGCGCCTGCGCGAGCACGCCAAGAACAAGCAGGCCGACCTCGAGGAGGCGAAGCGCAAGCTGGCCGTGGTCGAGCGCGAGGCGCTCGTCGCCGCCGGCGTCGAGCCGCTCGAAGCGCGCGTCGAAGCCGCGCACGCCGCGATGAAAGCGGCCGAGGACGAGGTGGTGAAGATCACCGCGGAGCTCAAGCGCATCGACGACGAGCGCGCGACGCTCGTCGATGCCGACGAGAACGAAGGCCGCGCGGTCGATCTGCTCGCCTCCGCTCTTGCGCGCGAGGATCTGAACGAGCTGTTGAACGAAGCCTCGCGCACGCCGACCAAGGCCGACGACAAGGCGATCACGTCGATCGCCAGCGCGCGCGCCGCGCGCGAGAAGGCCGACGCCGAGATCCGCCAGATCCGCGGCGACATCCGCGAGATGGCGAAGCGGCGCACCGAGCTCGAAGAGGCGCGGGACCGCGCGCGCAGCGTCGGCTACGACGATCCGCGCGGACGCTTCGACGGCGGGCAGGACATCATCCTTCAGGTGGTCGCCGGCATCCTCGCGGGCGCGCTGCGCGGCTATGCGCTCGATCGCGTGCTGCGCGACACGTTCCGTCCGGGCCGACGCCGCGGCGATCACGATTTCGGCCGCTGGGGCGAAATGGGTCCGGGCGGTCTGCCCGGGCCGTGGGGCGGATTGCCGCCGACATTGCCGGGTCCCTGGGGCGGCATACCCGGCGGCTGGGGCGGTGGCGGCGGCGGTGGCAGAGGCGGCGGCTGGAAAACCGGCGGGCGCATGGGCGGCGGCGGCGGCAAAGGCGGCTGGAAGACCGGCGGCCGGTTTTAGACGCCGATTGATCCGCCTCAACGGCGCGAGCTCGGACTTGGCTTAGGGTTTTCGCGTGGATGTGCGTAGACTATACGAAGCCAGTTGGGGTTAAGGAGAACATGATGCTGAAGAGAACGGCCGCCATCGT
This sequence comes from uncultured Alphaproteobacteria bacterium, assembly GCA_963708555.1. Taxonomy (GTDB): domain Bacteria; phylum Pseudomonadota; class Alphaproteobacteria; order Micropepsales; family Micropepsaceae; genus CAIYRG01. The sequence continues at coordinate 509,151 of CAVPTF010000016.1, forward strand.
GGCGACAATCGGCCTGCTGTCCGCATCGCCTGCGTTCGCTCATGCGGCGCTCAAGGTTTCCGCGCCTCAGAGCGGCGCGACCGTCGCCGCGCCGCAGAATTTGAGCCTGACATTCTCCGAGAAGGTGCGCCTCACCGCCGTCAAGCTCACGGCCGACGGCAAGGACGTGTCCGGCGTGCAGGTCGACCGCGCGGCACCCGCCGCACCCACGTTCTCGGTTCCCCTGCCCAAGCTCGCGCCGGCCAAATACGAAGTGCGCTGGACCGCGCTCGGTGACGACGGCCATCCCGTCAACGGCACGTTCACGTTCACCGTGTCGAACGCCTCGAGCTGATCGCACGTGGAATTGAGCAGCTTCGATGCTGCTGCGATCGCCGCGAAGGCGCTGACCTACGCGTTCAGCCTGACCGCTTCCGGCGGCGCGATGTTCATCCTCGTTTTTTCGGGATTGCTTCGCGCGGGTGAGCGCGCGCAGATCGCCAAGGTGAGCGCCGCGCTCGCGATCTTCGCGATCGTCTTCACCGCGATGCGGCTGCCGATCATCGCGGCAACGCTCGGCGGCGATTTCTTCAGCATGATGGACTTGCCGCTGCTCCAGTTCGCGATCGAGAGCAGCGAGGGACTAGCAGCCGGTGTGCGCGTGGTGGGGCTCGTTCTCATCCTGCTTCTTTTGAGTCCGTCTCCTGCGACATCGGTTGTCGCGGCACTCGGCGCCGTGCTGGTCTCGGTTTCGTTTGCGTTCACCGGTCATTCGCCTTCGCTCGATCGCGGTTTGCTTCCGCAAGGCTTGGTGACGCTTCACCTGCTTGGCGTCAGCTATTGGATGGGCGCGTTCTTTCCGCTCCGATATGTGACCTACAGGCCCGATCCTCCCGGTGTGGCTGAGGTCATGAAACGCTTCGGCGACATCGCGCTCTATATCGTGGGCGCGCTGGTGGTGGCGGGCATCGTGCTCTTGTGGATCATGCTCCGGACGCCGCTCGTGCTGTTCGACTCGGATTACGGCCGCGCGGTCGTCGTGAAATTGCTGTTCGTGGCAGGACTCTTGGGGCTCGCCGCCGTGAACAAACGGGTTCTGACGCCCGCGCTCGCGCGCGGCGACATTTCCGCGCTTCAGCGCCTGAGGAATTCCATCACGGCCGAGATCGCCATGGCGGGGCTGATCCTTGTCGTGACGGCGACATTCACGACCGTCGTCGGCCCGCCCGCGCTCGAATGAGCGGTACTCGCCATGCGGGCCCAAGAATTGCATTGGCGAACACTGTGGTGATCGGGCGACTCAAGCACCGAGACACGTCGGGGAGGTGATGCATGAAATACTGGATGGACACGGAGTACATCGAACGGATGCACAGTCTCGATCTGATCAGCATCGGGCTCGTGGCCGAAGACGGCCGGGAGTTCTACGCCGAAAGCAGCGAGGTCGATTGGACGAAAGCAAGCCGTTGGGTCCTGGAACACGTACGCCCCAAGCTCACCGGCAGAGGAATGCCGCGCGAAGAAATCGGCTACGCCATCCGCAGGTTCACCGACGGCGACAAGACATCCGGTGTTCTGGGGCTATTTCCCCGCCTATGATTGGGTTCTGTTCTGCGGTCTCTTCGGCGGCATGAACGATCTGCCGTTCGACTTCCCGCATCTCTGTCTGGACATCAAACAATTGGCGATCGAGTTGGACAATCCCGACTTGCCGCCTCAATTGGATGCCAGCCACCATGCGCTCGTGGATGCGCGCTGGACGCGAGAGGCATGGAAATTCCTGGTCGGCATCCACCCGACGGCCGCCGAACGGCGAGCGTTCGGCTCCAAGCACCCGTTGCAGCAGCCGCCGCTCTGACTGCGATGAGGGCGGATACAAGCTACTCGCCGCGGACTTCGCGTCTCCAGAGTTGCCAGGCGCGGTCGAGGTTCTGATCGTTGGCGAGCGCTGCGCCCTTGGCTTCTTCGGGCGTGAGATAGATCGGCGCGCCGAGGCGGAGCGCCTCCATCTGCAGCCGCGCGTTCTTCTCGGCATAGACCGCGCGATAGACGGCCTGACGGATCGAGGCGGTGCCGACCATCGTCGCGCCGTGACCGCGCATCAGCACGATGCTGTATTGGCCGAGCGATTTCGCGAGCGCGCGTCCGAGCTCGGGCGTCTTGACCAGCATGTCGGTGGCGGGACCGCCCGCGTCGCGGATCTCGTAGTGCGGCCACGCCGTCGCCGAGATAGCCGCCCATGTGGGAGACGGGCTTCAGCTGCGCGGAGGGCACAGCGCCGAACGGGATGATGCCCGGCGAATGGCTGTGCACGACGGCCACCACATCGGGTCGCGCGCGGTAGATCTCGCTGTGGATGAAGCGTTCGAGATACGAGCCCGGCGTGTTCGGCTGCGTCGCGTTGCCGTCGAGATCGAGCTCGACGATGTCGCCGGCGGTGACGAGCGCGGGCGCCATGCTGCGCGCGATCAGGAAGTGGTCCGGGTTCTCCGGATGGCGCGCGGACGACATGGCCGAAGCCGTCGACGACGCCCTGCTGATAGAGAATGTGATTGGCATCGACGAGATCGTCGATGATGGTGGGATCGACTTTGGAGCGAGCAATCATTGTGGACCTAGATCAAACCGGCGCGGGAGAGAACGCCGTCGAGGCGGGCGCGCAGTTCGGGCGTCGAGGGCACCATCGGCAGGCGATGCAGCTCGTTCGGGATGATGCCGAGCCGCTTCATCATGTATTTCATCGGGATCGGATTGATGTCGTAGAAGATCGCGGCGTTGATCTCGTAGAGCTCGTAATGCAGCGCGCGGCCGCGCGCGAGATCGCCCGATGCGGTTGCCTCATACAGCTCGGCGATCTTGCCGGGCAGCAGATTGCCGGCCGCGTTCATCAGCCCGTGCGCGCCCAGGCACACCATCGGGAACGACAGCTCCTCGAGCCCGACATGGATGCGGAAGTCTGAGCCGAGCTTCATGATCAGCTCGCTCACCAGCGCAAGATCGGTCGCGGCGTGCTTGACGCCGACGAGATTGTTCGCGCCTTCCGCGATGCGCGCGATCGAGTCCGCGCTCATCGTCACCGCCGCGCGTCCGGGGATGTGATAGATCATCACCGGCAGATCGGTGCGCTTGCAGAGATCGAGGTAATAGGCCTCGAGCCCGCGCGCGGGCGGGCGGATGAAATAGGGCGTGACGATCAGGAGCGCGTCCGCGCCGGCCTTCTCGGCGGCCTCGGTCATCTTCACCGTGTCGGCGTGGTTCTGCGCGCCGGTCGCGGCGACGACCTGGATGCGTTTCTTCGCGGCCGAGACCGCGACCTTCACCAGCTCGATGCGCTCATCGGTGGTGAGGATCGAGGGCTCGCCGGTGGTGCCGGTGACGACGATGCCGTGCGTGCCGCCCTTGACCTGGAATTCGACCAGCTTCGCGTAGGTGTCGTAGTCGACCGAGCCGTCGTCCTTGAACGGCGTCACGAGCGGCGGGAACGAGCCTTTGAGCTGCTTGTCGGCGAGTTTCATCATCGACGTCACCCGGCGGCGCGGTTGGTGCCGACGCCCTCCTCCACACCCAGCACCGCCATCGGCAGCTTCAGGCTCTCCTGCCAGAGCAGGCTTTCCATCGCGATGTTGAGCGGCTGATCCTGCACGGTCAGCTCATAGACGTAGTCGTCGTAGGACGCGTGATTGTGCACGGCCCAGCCGGGCGCGGACAGCATCAGGTCGCCCGCCTTCCACTGAAAGACCTTGCCTTCGACGGTCGAGCGGCCGGTGCCGTGGAAATAGTAGTTGATCGCGGCCGACGAATGGCGGTGCGGGCGGTCGACGATCTTGGGCGGCCGGATCGTCATCGTGGCGAAGAAGTTCGGCGTCGTGCCGTTGGTGCGCCCGGTCAGCGGGTTGTAGAGCAGATAGAGCCGGCGGCCGACATAGTCCTTGCCGAGCGCTTCGAGCTTGTCGAGATGCGACTTCACCTCTTCCCACGGCCAATGCAGCGCGGGCGATTGCGACGGTCGGCGGGTTGATGAGGATCTCGTAGGGCATCAGATACGCGCCCTCGTCGTTCAGCTTGAACGTGCCGAAGGGGCTCGAGCGGCGCTTCCTGTCTTCCTCGCGACATCTCCTCATGCGCGACCGGCGCGACCGGGGCGGGATTCTCCTCGACGAAATGCACGTTCATCATCTCGAGCAGCGACGCGTTCGAATAGGTGAGCCGCACGAACAGGCCGTCTGCCCGTGTTCTGATGCCAATAGGGCTGCATCGAGGGCGTGTTGCAGACGTCGTAGAGCTTCGTGCCGAAACGCCTGCCGCCGATGACGGAGACGCCCTCGCCCTGGATGACGAAGTTCACCTGCGTCGAGTTCTGGCGATAGGGCACGGTGCGCTCGCCGGGCTTCAGCACGTCGAGCGTGACTTCGATGCCGGGCGCCATGCCGGCCGAGATCTTGTTGCGCGGATGCACGATCACCGAGCGCCGCCGGCCGTTGTCCGGCTGCGGGCAGGCTCGCGAGCCGCTCGATCTCGGCGTCGATCTCTTCCTTGGTGATGACGACGGGGGCCCAGAGGTCGATGGACTTGGGCTTCGCACCGGTCTGATCGCGGAAATAGTCGTTACGCATGGGACGTTCCTTGACGTTCGATTCATTCTACACCAGCCGCGGCTGGGCGGGTTTGGGGTGCGGGATCGGGCGGCCGCCGCCGTTCGCGCGCACGCGGTTCAGGATTTCGATCCCGAGCGCGAGATCGGACAAGCCCATGCCCATCGCCTTGAACAGGGTCAAATCCGCGTTCGCCGGCCGCTTCACTTTTCCCGCCACCAGATCGGACAGCGGATGCACGGACGACCAGTCGCCGTCGCCGAAGCGCTTGCGGAATTCGGCGCTGAGCGCCTTCACGGACTCGATCATGTCGACGGCGATGAGATCGACGCGGCCGAACACGTCCTGCGTGAATTCCTCGCGCTCGGGCGTGATCGCGCCGACCGCGTTGAAATGCGCGCCCTTCGCCAGCATGCGCGCGGTGACGATCGGCTCGCGCGCGCGGGTGACCGCGGTCACGATCGGCGCGTTCTTCACCGCGTCTTCGACGGACGTGGATTCGACGAGCGTGATCGCGGGAAAGAGCTTCTCCAGCTTCGCGATGAAAGTGCGCCGGTTCTCGGCGGTCGGGCTGTAGACGCGGATGCGCTTCAGCTTGCGCACGGCGGCGACCGCGACCACCTGCGTCAGCGCCTGTTTGCCGGTGCCGATGACGCCGAGCTCGTCCGCATCCTCGGCCGCCATGCGCGCGGTGGCGACGCCGGAGATGCCGCCGGTGCGCATCTGGCCGAGCGCGAACGCCTCGATGATCGCTTCGAGCTTGCCGGTCTCGCTGTTCCACAGCGTGACCAGCGGCGTCGCGCCGCCCGCGGTGTGCGCCCAGGTCTTGGTGCCGACGGTATGCGCGCCTTCGACGACCGCGCCGATCGCGTGCAGCGTGTGATGGCCGCCCCAGATCTGATGGGTCTTCGCCATGTTGCGCGCGACGCCCCGCGCTTCGAGCGCCAGCCCCTTCTCCAGCGCCTCGATCGCTTCGGGCAGCGAGATCGCCGCCACCACGTCCTGCTCGGTGATCCAGAGCGGCTCGCTCATGGCTTGCTCTCGAAGATCGACGGCACCGGCGGCGCGAGATCGAGCGCGTTCACGACATAGGCGTGCATCACATAGCGGCCGATCAGGAACATGACCGCCATCGCCTGCTGATGCCCGATGCGGTCGATCACCGCTTCCAGCTCGCGCTCCACGTCGTGGCCGTTGCGCTCCACGACCGCGAGCGCGAGACGCTGCACCGCGCGCTCGTCCTCGCTCATCGGGCCTTGGCGTCGGGTTCGAGCCGGTTCACGGCCGCGACCCAGTCGCGGCCGAAGCCGAGCTTCTCGCGCAAGCCGCTCGTGCTGGTGCCGCTCATAGGCGTTGCCCATGGCGCCCGCGACGGTGAGCGCGCCCACCTCGGTCAGGCGGTCGGGCAGCGCTTCCTTCAGCGCCTCGGTCATCTCCATGAAGGAGACGAGCACATCGGGATTGTGGCCGGAGCATTTGAAGAACTCGCCGAGATAGCCGAGCCGCTTCACGCGCGCGGCCAGCGTCTCCTGCACGTTCGGCGCAAGCTCGTTCATCTCCAGGCGCGGGATGCGCTTGCTCATGCGGGCAGTTTCTCGGGCGTGGGCAATGCGCTCTCCTCGGCCAGCCGGGTTTTGCGCAGGCGGTCCAGGCCGATACAGACCGCCGCCACCACCAGGTCGGGCGCGGCGATGAATACCAGAACCTGCTGGAGCGGCAATTGCGCGAACAGGGTGCCGACGAAGCCCGGCCCGAAAATGGCGGCAATCCGGCCCATTCCGGTGGCGTAGCCGACCCCGTTGCCGCGGATGATCGTGGGATAGAACCCGCCGACCATGCCGTTGAGCGACTGATGGGTCGCGGCCGCCGAGGCATAGGCCAGGATGCCGATTCCGGTGATCAACCAGGGCGCGAGCCCCGGCGTGCCGAGATAGTAAATGGACGACACGGCGATGACCGCCGAGACGACGGCCGCCTTGGGCCCGAAGCGGTCCATCAGCGGGCCGAGCGTCATGATCGCGACGATCGCGCCCATCGCGGCGAAGGAGAACGTGAGCGCCGCCTGCATGGGCGGAAGGCCCGCCCGCTCCAGGATCACGGCGAACCAGGCCGAGAGCGTCATGTAGGTGAGCGCCTCGGCGAAGAACGCGACCCAGATCAAGGGCGTCGCGTAGCGCCGGAAGCCGGTGAACAGAAGGCCGAGCGAGAACTTCGTCTCGTGCGCGGGCCGCTTCAGCACGAAGCGCGTCTCCGGCGTGATCGTCAGCTCGGGCGCCAGGCGCGCGACCAGCGTCTTCAGGCGCGGCGAGTCCGGCTGCTTTGCCGCCAGCAACTGGATCGACTCGGGCAGGAGGAAGATCAGGACGGTGAACAGGACGATCCCGGCCGTGCCTGCGGTGACGAACACGATCCACCAGCCGAAGACCGGGATGAGCCAGGCCGCGACCTGGCCGATCGTGGCGTTGCCGAGCGAATAGCCGACGAACGAGGCCATCACGGCGCTGACGCGATAGCGCTTGGGCGCGGTCTCGGAGAGGAGCGCGATCACGTTCGGCACGACGCCGCCGATGCCGAGCCCGGTCAGGAACCGGAACAGCGCCACCTGATCGAGCGAGGTCGCGAACGGCATCAGAAGCGCGGGCAGGCTGTAGGCCAGCACGCCCAAGAGCGCGCCGAGCTTGCGGCCGAACCGGTCGCCGACGATGCCGAAGATGACGCTGCCGAGGAAAATGCCGAAATAGCCCGCGCTGAACACCGTGCCCATGGCGCCGGCCTCGGCCCCGAACGCGCGCAGGATCGACGGCGCGCCGACATTGGCCGAGCCGAAATCGAGGCCGTCGACAAAGAGGATCAGGAAGCAGAGCCCGAGCGTGACGATGTGGAACCGCCCGAGCGGCCGGTTCTCCAGCAGAGCACCGACATCGACCTCGTGCGTCCGCGGATCGGCCATCGCTACTGGAGCTCGCGGCGGACGATGGCGGCGCCGTCGACCATCGCCTTCATCTTGCCGAAGGCGACATCGGACGGGAGGTATTTGAGCCCGCAATCGGGCGCGATCACGAGCCGCTCGGCGGGCACGTGGGGCAACGCGCGGCGGATGCGGGCGGCCACGGTCTCGGGCGTCTCCACCTTCATGTCGGAGAGATCGAGCACGCCGAGGATGATCTTCTTCGACGGCAGCTTCGCCAGCACCGAACAATCGAGCTTGGATTGCGCCGTCTCGATCGACACGAAATTCGCGGGCGAGCTTTCGAGCTCGGCCAGGAACGAATAGCCGGACGGCCGCTGATGAATGATCGCGGCATAGCCGAAGCAGATATGGACGGCCGTCGGTCCCTTCACGCCGGTGAGCGCGTGGGTCAGCGCCTTCAGTCCATAGGCGCGCGCCTTCTCCGGCCGCGCCTGCATGTACGGCTCATCCACCTGGACGATGTCGGCGCCCGCGGCGAAGAGATCGTTGATCTCCTCGTTCACGGCGCGCGCGTAGTCGAGCGCCATTTCGGCCTCGTCCTTGTAGAAGTCGTTCTGCGCCTGCTGGGACATGGTGAAGGGGCCGGGCACCGTTGAGCGTGATCGAGGGAAAGAGCTTCTCGAGCTTCGCGATGAATGTGCGGCGGTTCTCGGCCGTGGGGCTGTAGACGCGGATGCGCTTCAGGTTGCGCACCGCGGCGACGGCCACCACCTGCGTCAACGCCTGTTTGCCGGTGCCGATGACGCCGAGCTCGTCCGCATCCTCGGCCGCCATGCGCGCGGTGGCGACGCCGGAGATTCCGCCGGTGCGCATCTGGCCCAACGCGAACGCCTCGATGATCGCTTCGAGCTTGCCCGTCTCGCTGTTCCACAGCGTGACCAGCGGCGTGGCACCTCCCGCGGTGTGCGCCCAGGTCTTGGTGCCGACGGTATGCGCGCCTTCGACCACCGCGCCGATCGCGTGCAGCGTGTGATGGCCGCCCCAGATCTGATGGGTCTTGGCCATATTGCGCGCGACGCCCTGCGCTTCCAGCGCCAGCCCTTTCTCCAGCGCCTCGATCGCTTCGGGCAGCGAGATCGCGGCCACCACGTCCTGCTCGGTAATCCAGAGCGGTTCGCTCATGACTTGCTCTCGAAGATCGACGGCACCGGCGGCGCAAGATCGAGCGCATTCACGACATAGGCGTGCATCACATAGCGCCCGATCAGGAACATGACCGCCATCGCCTGCCGATGCCCGATGCGGTCGACCACAGCCTCGAGCTCGCGCTCCACGTCGTGGCCGTTGCGCTCCACCACCGCGAGCGCGAGGCGCTGCACCGCGCGCTCGTCTTCGCTCATCGGCCCCTTGGGGCCGGGTTCGAGCTGGTTGACCGCTGCGACCCAGTCGCGTCCGAAGCCGAGCTTCTCTGACAATCGCTCATGCTGGTTCCGCTCATAGGCGTTGCCCATGGCGCCCGCGACCGTCAACGCACCCACCTCGGTCAGGCGATCGGGCAGCGCTTCTTTCAGCGCCTCGGTCATCTCCATGAAGGAGACGAGCACATCGGGATTGTGGCCGGAGCACTTGAAGAACTCTCCGAGATAGCCGAGCCGTTTCACGCGCGCGGCCAGCGTCTCCTGCACGTTCGGCGCAAGCTCGTTCATCTCCAGGCGCGGGATGCGCTTGCTCATGCGGGCAGTTTCTCCGGCGCAGGCAACTGGGTCTCCTCGGCCAGACGGGTTTTGCGCAGGCGGTCCAGGCCGATACAGACCGCCGCCACCACCAGGTCGGGCGCGGCGATGAATACCAGAACCTGCTGGAGCGGCAATTGCGCGAACAGGGTGCCGACGAAGCCCGGGCCCGAAAATGGCGGCAATCCGGCCCATTCCGGTGGCGTAGCCGACCCCGTTGCCACGGATGATGGTGGGATAGAACCCGCCGACCATGCCGTTGAGCGACTGATGGGTGGCGGCCGCCGAGGCATAGGCGAGGATGCCGACGCCGGTGATCAACCAGGGCGCGAGCCCCGGCGTGCCGAGGTAGTAGATCGACGACACGGCGATGGCCGCCGAGACGACGGCCGCCTTGGGCCCGAAGCGGTCCATCAGGGGGCCGAGCGTCATGATCGCGACGATCGCCCCCATCGCGGCGAAGGAGAACGTCAGCGCCGCCTGCATCGGCGCAAGCCCCGCCCGCTCCAGGATCACGGTGAACCAGGCCGAGAGCGTCATGTAGGTGAGCGCCTCGGCGAAGAACGCGACCCAGATGAGCGGCGTCGCGTAGCGCCGGAAGCCGGTGAACAGAAGCCCGAGCGAGAATTTCGTCTCGTGCGCGGGCCGCTTCAGCACGAAGCGCGTCTCCGGCGTGATCGTCAGCTCGGGCGCCAGGCGCGCGACCAGCGTCTTCAGGCGCGGCGAGTCCGGCTGCTTCGCCGCCAGCAATTGGATCGACTCGGGCAGGAGGAAGATCAGGACGGTGAACAGGACGATCCCGGCCGTGCCCGCGGTGACGAACACGATCCACCAGCCGAACACGGGAATGAGCCAGGCCGCCACCTGTCCGATCGTGGCGTTGCCGAGCGAATAGCCGACGAACGAGGCCATCACGGCGCTGACGCGATAGCGCTTGGGCGCGGTCTCGGAGAGGAGCGCGATCACGTTCGGCACGACGCCGCCGATGCCGAGCCCGGTCAGGAACCGGAACAGCGCCACCTGATCGAGCGAGGTCGCGAACGGCATCAGAAGCGCAGGCAGGCTGTAGGCCAGCACGCCCAAGAGCGCGCCCAGCTTGCGGCCGTACCGGTCGCCGACGATGCCGAAGATGACGCTGCCGAGGAAGATGCCGAAATAGCCCGCGCTGAACACCGTGCCCATGGCGCCGGCCTCGGCCCCGAACGCGCGCAGGATCGACGGCGCGCCGACATTGGCCGAGCCGAAATCGAGGCCATCGACAAAGAGGATCAGGAAACAGAGCGCGAGCGTGACGATGTGGAAGCGCCCGAGCGGCCGGTTCTCCAAGAGAGCGCCGACATCGACCTCGTGCGTCCGCGGATCGGCCATCGCTACTGGAGCTCGCGGCGGACGATGGCGGCGCCCTCCACCATCGCCTTCATCTTGCCGAAGGCGACATCGGACGGGAGATATTTGAGCCCGCAATCGGGCGCGATCACGAGCCGCTCGGCGGGCACATGGGGCAACGCGCGGCGGATGCGGGCGGCCACCATCTCGGGCGTCTCCACCGTCATGTCGGAGAGATCGAGCACGCCCAGGATGATCTTCTTCGACGGCAGCTTCTGAAGCACCGAACAATCGAGCTTGGATTGCGCCGTCTCGATCGACACGAAGTTCGCGGGCGACCCTTCGAGCTCGGCCAGGAACGAATAGCCGGACGGCCGCTGATGAATGATCGCGGCATAGCCGAAGCAGATATGCACGGCCGTCGGCCCCTTCACGCCGGTGAGCGCGTGGGTCAGCGCCTTCAGCCCGTAGGCGCGCGCCTTCTCGGGCCGCGCCTGCATGTACGGCTCATCCACCTGGACGATGTCCGCGCCCGCGGCGAAGAGATCGTTGATCTCCTCGTTCACGGCGCGCGCGTAGTCGAGCGCCATTTCGGCCTCGTCCTTGTAGAAGTCGTTCTGCGCCTGCTGCGACATGGTGAAGGGGCCGGGCACCGTCATCTTGATCGGACGATCGGTGTTGGCGCGCAGGAACTGCACGTCGCGGACTTCGACCGGATGCTTGCGGCGGACCTTGCCGACGATGCGGGGCACGGGATTGGGGTGGCCGCTGCGGTCGAGCGCGGTGCCGGGGTTGTCGATGTCGACGTTTTCGAGCGCGGTGGCGAAGCGGTTCGAATAGCTCTCGCGCCGCATCTCGCCGTCGGTGACGATGTCGAGACCGGCGCGCTCCTGGGCGCGGATCGCGAGCAGGGTCGCGTCGTCCTGCGCCTGTTCGAGCCACTCCGGCGCCACGCGCCAAAGCTCGCGGGCGCGCACGCGCGGCGGAAAGCGGCCGGCAAGGTTCTTGCGGTCGATCAGCCAATCGGGCTGGGCATAAGAGCCGACGAGCGACGTCGGCAGCAGCGTCTCCGGCACGCGTCCTCCTTGTCTTTTCGGGCATCTTGCCCCGTCCGGACAGCGCATGCCAGCCGGGAAGACTAGCGGGCGCGTCCGAAGACCGCGAACACGCGGTGGGGGATCAGCAGCGGCTCGTCCGGAAATTCGCGTGCGAGCATCTCGCGATGTGCAGCGTTGAACCGCTCGACGGCATCGGGCGTGCAGGCTGGCCGCAATGCCCGTGCTGGCACGAATGCGGCCGAGCCAACCTTCGTGCGAGTACGGCACGGACACATCGAAGCTGAAGCTCTCGATGTCGGCAAAACCTGCTTCGCGAAAGTCGGCGAACCACGACGGAGTGGATTCCCGTGCCGTCATCAGCAGTGCCAGGGCGGGATTGTGCGCGCGGATAGCGCTTCTCGGTCGCTTCGACCACATTGCCGGGACAGCGGCAACCAATCGAAATTCGCGATAAGCAGACGGCCGCCATGGCGTGAGCAGCGACGCGCTTCGAGCGCGGCGTTGGGCCTGTCGAACCAGTGCCAGCAGTGCCCGCGGTCACGACATCGAAACGGTCCTCCGGCAGATCCGGTTTGTTCGGCGCGAGCCTGCACGAGCGGATGTCGAGACCGGCTCCTCAGCGGTCGAGCGCCTTCGCCTGCTCGAGCATCGCGTCCGAGGGATCGAGACCAGTGACAACGCAGCCGCGCTTCGCAAGCCCGCGCGCGATCGTGCCGGTGCCCGTGCCGAGATCGAGCACGCGGTCGCCTTGTCTGACGATGCCGTCGTTAAACAGCGTTCGAAGAAGCGGTCGGGAAATCCCGCGCGATGCTTCGCGTAGTCGGAGGCGGTCTTGCCGAAATCGACAGGCATGCGCCTAGCCGTCCTGTTGGGCGAGCCAGACTGTGTGGCCGCCGCACTTTGGGTCTTCGGGCTGGAAACGCAGGACGCGGAATCCCGCGGACTCGAGCAGCGACCTGTACTCGTCGGGATCGAGGCTCGCGTGGAACAGGTCCTCGCCGTACATGCTGCCGATGGCGATGCCGCGCTTGCGGGCCGGACGTGAAGAGCAGCATCCCGCCGGGCGCGATGTGCTGCTGAAAGACCGGAAACATCGCGCGCTGTTCGTCCTGGTCGAGATGGAAAAAACTGTCCCAAGCGATGATGGCGTCGAAGCGGCGGCCCAGCGCAAGCCCACGCATGTCGGCCTCGATCCAGGTGGCGTCTCGGAAAGCGCTCCCGGCAGAGCGCAATCATGGCGGCGCAGCGTCGACACCGGTGACGTCGTATCCGCTGTTCGATGAGGTACCGCGCCATGGGTTCGCCGGTGCCACAGCCGAGGTCGAGGACACCTGCGCCCGGCTGGAGCCGTGATGTGACCGCGTCCAGATACGGCGCTCCATCAGGCTCTTGCCGAGCGCTCGCGATCCCACGTATCGCGCGTGCCGTTGGTAGAAGCGCCAGACGTCGGTCATGCGTCTTGATACCCCTTTTCCTTGGTGTTCCGGGTCCCCTCTGATAGCGTGATGTCGGGTGCGCGACACTTTCGCACTTGGGCCGTTTTAGTCGCGGTCGGCCCCTCGGTCACAGTTCGCTCGGAGCCGAACCGCAGACAACGTCCATAAGGGCTCACGGCAGGGATGGCGTCGGCAGCATGGCTCGGGAACCTTTCCAATCGCCGCTTTTGTTTGGTACTGCCGGAGCCCCTCTGTTAGCCTCGTGTCGGGCGCAACATGCTGCCGGGAGCGTGGTTGGAGCATGACAGAAACCCTGGCCGCCCTCCCCCACCAACGCCGGTTCCGCGTGCTTCTGATCAAGCCGTCGCATTACGACGACGACGGTTATGTCATCCGCTGGTACCGCTCGACGATGCCGTCGAATTCGCTGGCGGCGGTCTATGGGCTGATCACCGACGCGGCGGCGCGAGAACGTGCTGGGCGACGACGTCGCGGTCACGGTCAACGCGATCGACGAGACCAACACGCGCGTCCGCATCGAGAAGATCATCGCCGAGTATCGCGCCGACGGGAATTTCGGTTTCGTCGGCCTCGTCGGCGTGCAGTCGAACCAATATCCGCGCGCGCTCGACATCGCGCGGCCGTTGCGCGCGGCGGGAATTCCGGTGGTGCTGGGCGGATTCCATCCCTCCGGCCTGCTCGCGATGTTCCCCAAGATCACGCCCGATCTTCAAGCGGCGCTCGACATGGGCATCACGCTGTTCGCGGGCGAGGCCGAGGGACGAGCGGAGCAGCTTCTGCGCGATGTCGCGGCCGGAACCCTGAAGCCGGTCTACAATTTCATGGACGATCTGCCGGGCCTCGGCGGCGCGGTGCCGCCGATCCTGCCGCAGGCTTTCGTCAAGCGGACGCTCGGCAATCTGTCGAGCTTCGATGCGGGACGCGGCTGTCCGTTCCAGTGCTCGTTCTGCACCATCATCAACGTGCAGGGACGCAAGTCGCGCTTCCGCTCGCCCGACGACGTGGAGCAGATCCTGCGCCGGAACTGGGAGCAAGGCGTCGACCGGTTCTTCATCACCGACGACAATTTCGCCCGCAACAAGGATTGGGAAGCGATCTTCGACCGGATCATCGAGCTGCGCGAGCGCGACAAGATGGACGTCCGCTTCATGATCCAGGTGGACACGCTCTGCCACAAGATCCCGAACTTCATCACGAAGTCGAAGCGCGCGGGCGTGACCCGCATCTTCATCGGGCTCGAGAACATCAATCCGGCGAACCTGCTCGCGGCGAAGAAGCGCCAGAACAAGATCACCGAATACCGCAAGATGCTGCTCGCGTGGAAAGCCGCGGGCATCTGGACCTATGCGGGCTATATCCTCGGCTTCCCCAACGATACGCCCGAGTCGATCCGCCACGACATCGAGATCGTGAAACACGAGCTTCCGCTCGACATCCTCGAGTTCTTCGTGCTCACGCCGCTGCCGGGATCGGAAGACCACAAGGTGCTCGCGGACAAGATCGGTCGCGATGGATGCCGATCTCAACAAATACGATCTCGAGCACATCGTCACCGCGCATCCGAAGATGAGCAAGGCGGAGTGGGAAGGCATCTACTCGGATGCGTGGAAGCTCTACTACACGCGCGAGCACATCGAGACGGTCCTCAAACGCGCGCGCGCGAAGGGGATCAACATCTACCGGCTGATGCTGATCGTGCTGTGGTTCTCGTGCTCGGTCGCGGTCGAAGGCGTGCACCCGCTGCAAGGCGGCATCCTCAGGCTGAAATCGCGTGACGAGCGCAGGCCCGAGCTGCCGCGTGCCTCCGTGCTCGCGTTCTATCCGTGGCTGGCGTGGGAGTTCGTCTCCAAGCAGACGCGGCTCCTGCTTCAGGCGTGGCGGCTCTATCGGATGTGCAAGCGCGTGTCCGCCGCCGAAGACGGGATGAGCTACATGGACACGGCGCTCACGCCGGTCTCCGAAGACGAGCTTGAAACGCTGGAGCTCTTCTCGCAAAATAAGGCGGCTCGCGATGCCGTCGCACACGCGCGCAAGATCAAGGGGCTGACTCACGCGGCGGAGTAATGCCTCTCGCGCGCGATGCGTTCTCGCCATTCGGGCTCTTTCGTATTCAGTCCCGAGCCTGAGCGAACAGGTTTCCAACACGAGACCTGGAGCCTAAACTCCGGCTAGCCAGGGTTCGGGTGGGCGGCGCTCGTTACCGATAGCAGACATTGTAAACACAGGGTTATTTCGCACCACCCGCAAACCCGGAGCGGCAGCATGGGCCGGCTGATCATTGTTTCCAATCGCGTCAATCCCCCAACGGACGACAGGGACGGCGCAGCAGGCGGACTGGCTGTGGCATTGGCGGCCGCTCTGCGCGAATACCAAGGGGTCTGGTTCGGGTGGAGCGGCAACGTCACCGAGCAATTCACGGGACAATTGTCGCTGCAGCACGTCTCAGGCATCCTTGTGGCAACGATCGACCTCGAAGAACAGGACGTTCAGGAATACTACAACGGCTATGCAAACAAGACGCTGTGGCCGCTGTTCCACTACCGCATCGATCTGACGGCCTATGAACGCTCATTCGGCCACGGCTACGATCGTGTGAACGCGCGCTTCGCCGAAACGGTGAGGCCGCTGATTGAGCCCGACGACATCATCTGGGTTCACGACTACCACCTGATACCCTTAGGGCGCGAATTGCGGCGTCTGGGCGTGAAGAATCCCATCGGGTTCTTTCTCCACATACCGTGGCCGGCACGCCAGCTGATCGTCACCCTCCCCCGTCAACGCGAGCTCGTGGAGGCGCTTTTCCACTATGACCTCGTCGGCTTCCAGACCGAAGATTGGCTGGATGCGTTCGAGGGGTACGTGCGCAAAGAGGCCAACGGAAGCATTGCGGCGGATGGCCGTGCCCAAGCATTCGGGAGGACAATTCGCGTCGGCGCGTTCCCCGTCGGCATCGACGCAAAGGACTTCGTCGCTGCGACCAGCTCCGCCGAGGGACTGGCCACCGCTCGCCGGATGATCGAGAGCCTGAGCGGACGCAAGATGATCGTCGGCGTCGACAGGCTGGATTATTCCAAGGGGCTCGAGGAGCGATTTCTCGCCTATGAGCAATTGCTGGCGGACAATCCCGATCTGGCCGAGAAAGTCTTCCTGCTCCAAATCGCGACACCGAGCCGCGAGGCCGTCGATTCGTATCAAGAAATCCGCAGCAAGCTCGAGGCGCTTACCGGCCGGATCAACGGCCGATTCGCCACGATGGACTGGGTACCAATTCGATACGTCAACGCCATCCATCGCCGCGACGAACTGGCCGGCATCTTTCGGAGCGCCGCGATCGGGCTCATCACGCCGCTGCGCGACGGCATGAACCTCGTCGCAAAGGAATACGTCGCGGCACAGGACCCGTCGGACCCAGGCGTGCTGATCCTTTCGCGTTTCGCAGGGGCCGCCGCACAAATGCGCGAAGCCTTGATCGTCAACCCATTCAGCCGCGAGGACGTATCTGAAGCGATCAAGCAAGGCCTATCGATGCGCAAGGCGGAGCGAATTCGGCGGTGGGAAATTCTCATGGACGGCGTGCGAAAGGACAACGTGGTAACCTGGCGCGAACTCCTTTGTCGCCGCATTGCGTGCGGCTCCAACCGCGAAAACCGAAACTGATTGGCCGATCCTGACATTCGGGACGGGATCTGCCGGTCGAATAAGCGCGAGCGTGATGCCGGACTATCCAGGCGTGTATGTCGAAGAGGTGAGCACGCGGACGCGCGAGATCGCGGGCGTTCCCACATCGACCGCTGCCTTCGTCGGCTTTGCGCCCAGCGGGCCGATCGAGAGCCGATCGATGATCAGCAGGCATCGTCGATTACGAAGCGCAGTTCGGCAAGGCCTCGGCGACGAACCCGATGTCGTCGGCGCGTCGAAGATTTCTTCCGCAATGGCGGCACAAAGGCCGTCATCCTGCGTGCGGTATCCAGTCCGCGGTCGCGGACGGACTGGAAGCAGCCGAACTGATCGGCAGGCGAGAGACCGCATACGGGGCTTGCAGGCGCTGAGCCGCGTGACGAAGCCGATCGGCCTGCTGCTGGTCTGCCCGATGCCGCGTATCTCTCCGAGCAGGACGCAGCCGACGTGATCAACGCGGCGCCGCCACTTTCGCCGAAGCCCGCGGATGTTCCACATCGCGGACATTCCAGAGGCCGTCGCGAGCAAGGGCTACAGCGGCCGCGGTGCGATGGGCGAACAGTCTCGCGCGAAGCCGCAACATGGCGATCTACTATCCGTGGCTCGTCGCGGCGATCCGGCAGAAGAACGAAGCACGAAGCGCCTGAGCCACCGAGCGCGGTCGCCGCGGGCATCTATGCGCGCCTCGATCAGGCGCGCGGCGTGTGGAAGGCGCCGGCCGGTGGCGAGGCCACGCCGAACGGCATCGCCGATCTCGCACAAAAGGTGACGACTGCGGACACGGAAAAGCTGCAGAGCGCCTCGATCAATTCGATACGGAAGTTCGAGGGGAAAGGCATCATGCTCTGGGGCGCGCGGACCTTCGCCGACGCGGGCGATTCCGAGTGGAAATACGTCAACGTCCGGCGGCTCTTCCTCTTCCTCGAGCGCTCCATCGAAGAAGGACTGTCCTGGGCGGTGTTCGAGCCGAACGGCGAAGACCTTTGGGCGCAGGTTCGCCTGGAGATTTCGTCGTTCCTCTACACGGCGTGGCGCGCGGGCGCGTTCCAGGGCGACAAAACCGGAAGAGGCCTATTTCGTGAAGTGCGACCGCACGACGATGACTCAGAACGACATCGACAACGGCCGGCTGATCTGTCGCTGATCGGCATCGCGCCCATCAAACCCGCCGAGTTCGTGATCTTCCGCATCGGCGCTTACCGCCCAATCCCCTTAGGAGCCGCACAATGACGAGCTTCCCCGTCAATCCGCACCGGTTCGATCCCTACAAGAACTTCAAGTTCCGCGTGACCATCGACGGCAAGGTCGTTCCGAACGTGAGCAAGGTGGGGCCGCTCAAGCGCCGCACGGCGACGATCCTCGTCCGCGACGGCAATTTCGCCAACCACTCGATCACCGCGCCGGGCCTGACCGAGTTCGAACCGCTCGTGATGGAGCGCGGCATCACGCACGACAAGACTTTCGAGGATTGGGCCGCGCTGGTCTATGGCGGCGCGGGCACTCAGATGTCGCTCAAGAATTTCCGCAAGAATCTGCGGATCGATCTTCTGAACGAGCAGGGAACGGTCGTGCGCAGCTACATGGTCTATCGCGCGTGGGTGTCCGAATACACCGCGCTGCCCGTCATGGACGCATCGGGGAACGATGTCGCGATCGAGACGCTCGTTCTGACCTACGAGGGATTCGAGATCGACGCGAGCGTGAAGGAACCGGCCGAGACCTGAAATCAGCTCGTCAAGTAGAGCGCGAGCGTGATGCCGGTGAGCATCGCGAAGATGAGCGTCAGCCAGTCGATCTCGGTGCCGGACTCGACCGTCACCGTGCCTTCGATCTCGACATTCACCGGCACGACGTCGGTGTAGAGCTTCGAGATCGCGAGCACGAACACCGGCCGGATCAGCGAGACGATGCCGACCGCGACGAAGATCGGCGCGCCCATCAGCACATAGACGTGGTACACCCAATTCTCGCCGCCGAGCGGGCCACCGAACATCATGAGCGTGACGACGGCGCCGGCATAGGCGAGCACGCCGATGATCCAGCAGAGCAGGCTGTAGCCCATGCGGATGCCGATGGTGCGGACGGGCTGATCTTCGAGCAGCCAGACCGATTCATTGGCGGCGTCCACGAACGTCTTGCCCGACACGAGCGAGGGGAGAACGCCGATGGTCGCGATCTTCCAGGCGTAGTAGGCGGCTTCTTCGGCGGCCGTGCGCTTGCGGCGCTTCTTGCTCGGCAGCCGGTCGGCGATCGCCCGAACGGTGATGAGTGCATCCAATGCCGTGAACAACCACACGCGGCCGAGATTCTTGGACGCGAGATTGAGACACGCGGGAACGGTCGACGGCTGGCCCGACGATTTCAAATAGTGCGACGCCACGATCGATGCGTTCAGCAGCGCAAGCGGATAGGCGGCGGTCGCGATGATGAGCAGGCTCCAGCCCCAGATCGCGAGATTGGCCCAATCGGTTGCCGCGCTTCTCTCGGAGGACTCGCGTGCGGCTTCGGCCCACACGCTGTCGGGTATCCAATCGAGCACCTGCGTCCACATCATGTAGGCTAGGCCGATGACCAGCCACTGAAGCACGGCGAAGAGAAGGATCTCCTTCTCCTGCATCATCAGCTTGACGGCATACGCCACGTCGTTGCGCATCGCCGAGAAGTTCTTGAGCGAGAGCACGCTCGGTTTCGTGCCCGAGGCCGCGAACACGCCTTGCGCATGGTTTCGCGCGGTGAAGAACGCGGGCACGCCGATGCGCTCCGACCATGACGGCAGCGCCGGCAGCACGACGCGGGTTTCCTTCCGCCGGCCGAAATCGCCCGCCTCGCGAGTCGTCGGCGCAAAGAGGCGCTGCCGTATGTCGTCCGTGACAGAATGATCGAGGTCGTTCGCGGCCAAGCGCGTGGTTCCCCTTGCGCAAATACCGCGTGGACTCTCGCAGGCCCGCCTGAAAAACAGGCTAACCGGCGTGGTTAAGCGCGGGTAAGCGCCAAGCTGCAAATGCGAAGCGGCCGGCGCGTTTGGCGCACCGGCCGCTCCAGCTCGATGAGTTCAAGCTATTGAACCGGACGGAACTTTTGGACCCGGCGGCCGCGGTTCTCGGCGAGGTAGATGTTCCCCTTCGAATCGACCGCGATGCCGTGGTGCTGGTTGAACTGGCCCGGATAGCTGCCGGCGCGGCCGAAGCTCGTGACCGCCTTGCCGCTGTCGCGCTCCAGAACCTCGACCGTCCCGCTGTTCTGGTTGATCACGTAGATCAGCTTCTGGTCGGGCGAGAAATCGATCGCGACCGAGGCGCCGCCGAATTGCTGCTTCTGGTTCGGCGTCGCGGGCGTCCATGGCACCTGGATCGTGCGCTTGAGCGCGCCCATCTTGTCGTAGACCTGGATGCGCGCGTTCTGCCGGTTGCAGACATAGACCATCCCGTCATTGCCCATGGTCAGGCAGTGCACGGTCGCCATGCCTTCGGGCATCCACTGGCGGAGGAACTTGCCGGTCTTGTCCATCACCGCGACGCGCTTGTTGCTGCCGTCGCCTTCGCCGTCGGAGACGTAGATGTCGCCGTTCGCCCGGTCCACGAAGATGCTCGACGGCATGTGGAAGATCGCGGCCGTTCGAATTCAGCGGCCGGCCCTTGTCGGTGCCGTCGGAGGAATCGAGCTTGCCCTTGACGCCGACCGTCTGGAGCAGCTTGCCGTCCTGCGAGTATTTCTGGACCATCCCGGAGGGCGCGCTCGCGATCCAGATGTTGTTGTCCGCGTCGACGTGGCAGGAGTGCAGCCGGTCATCGAGCAGCTTCGGATCGCCCCACGCATTGATGACATTCCCCTCGGTGTCGAACTGGATGATGTTCGGCGCCTGCGTGCCCGCATTCAGCTCGCCCGGGAGCACGTCCTGCCGGTTCAGGATGAAGACGTGGTCGTCGCGGTCGACGCAGAGACCGCCGAGACCGCCGAGCACCTGCTTGCCGGGAAGCGGTTTCGGCCAGTTCATGTCGACCTGATAACGCGGGCCACGCGTTTGCGCTTCGGAGGAGTACGCACCGAAGAGCCCGGCTGCAGCGACGATCACCGCACACACGCCGACTTTGAACAGATGGTTGGCAAACATGGTGTCTCTCCTCCGCGGTTAAACGCGATTACTTCTTCTGCTCGGCCCGTTCCATGGCCAGTTGCTCGTTGTAGGACTTCTCGTATCCGGTCAGCTTCGACTTGTAGGCCGCGATGTCGCTGAAGCGGGCCGGATTGTACGCATCGCCCGGCTTGTAGACCTGATGCAGGTTGAACTGGCCCGCATGCGACGACAGCCAGATGTCCGGGTTCATGCCTTTGAGGCGCTGAATGGTGCCGGCGAAATCCTGCACGATCGTGGGGTAGCCCGGCGAGCCCAGGAGCTTCACGCCGTCATTGATGCCCGGCATGTTGGCGATCAGCACGTTGTAGGTGCGGCCGCCGTCCTGGATCGGGAACGAGAAGCTGGTCGCACCCGGCGTGTGGCCCGGGCTGTTGATGACGGTGATCTCGGTCGTGCCCTGCCTGAACTTGTCGCCGTCTTTCAGGCGCTGATCGACCTTGATCGGATCGTAGATGATGCCGCGCCCTTCGGGCCGGCGGTAATCGAGATTGCCGCCCGATTCGAGCACCGGCGCGTCGCGCTCGCTCATCACCACGCGGGCCTTGCTGACCTTCTGGAATTCGCCGAGGTCGCCGACGTGATCCCAATGGCCGTGGGTCGAGGTGATGAGCTTGATGTCGGTGAGCTTGAAGCCGAGCTGTTCGATGCTCGCCTTCATCAGCGGATACGATCCGGGCGCGCCCGAATTGATCAGGATGAGCCCGTCATTGGTCGCGATCAGGTAGGCCGCGAGGTCGTAGGTGCCGACATAATAGAGGTTGCCGACGATCTTGAAGCCCGGGAACGGCTTCTCCCAGTCCTTGTTGGTGATCGGCTGCTGCACGCGCTGCTGGGCATAACCGGCGCCCGCGGCGGCGACGGCGACAAAGGCGGCGGCGAGCAGGACTCTGGCTTTCATGGATCGGACCTCCCGGGGGCTGAATGTGTTGTTTGGCCGCAGTGTATCCGAGGCCCAAAGCCGTGAAAACGGGCGCGCAGGCTACCGGACGCCTCGCAATTCTCGCAATTCCGCCCGGACCCATAGATAGCCGCATGCGAACCGCTTTGGACCTGCCAGCCGACAAACTGGATGAGCACGAACAGGAGTTCGTCGCACAGATCCGTGAGCACGGCTGGCACAGCACGAGCGTGATGGAGACGACGAGGGCCGGGCTTCACCTACACGACCGGGTTCTGGGTCAATCTCGGCATGCCCGAAGTGATCCTGTTCGCGCTCAGCGCCGAGGTCGCCACGACATCCTGTGGGACGTCTATCGCGAGGCGAAGGGCGGCCGCCAGTTCCCGACCGGGTGCGCGTTCCCGATCTTCGCGAATGTCGATTCGTCCTGTTCCGTCGGAAAGCAGCACTACGCCGAGCACCTCGGTGGAGCCGTTGGTTCTACAGCGGCGACGAGTTCTCCTGCGCCAGCTCGTTGGCCGACAAGCAAGGCCGCTTTCCTGGCAGCGGCATCGAAGAGAGCTTCAAGCGCCTCCAGCCCGATATCTCCGCTGCCGGATGGACCAAAGCTCTCAGCCAATGACAAACGATGATGTGATCGAGGTCGAGCTCACGGGGATCGACCTCTTGAGCAAGCCGCTGCTGAACAAGGGCACCGCGTTCACCGAGAGCGAGCGCGACGCGTTCCATCTGCATGGTCTGCTCGCCGCCCCATGTGGGCACGCTCGAACAGCAGGTGACGCGCCGGCTGAAGGCGCTGCGCGCGCAGGAGTCGGATTTCGAACGCTACGCGCTGCTGCGCGATCTGCAGGACATGAACGAGACGCTGTTCTATGCGCTCGTCACGCGGAACATCGAGGAGACGCTGCCGCTGGTCTACACGCCGACGGTCGGCGAAGGCTGTCAGCGCTTCAGCGAGATCTGGCGCAAGCCGCGCGGCGTGTTCTTGAGCTATCCCAACAAGAGCCGCATCCGCGAGATCCTCGCCAATCCGCAGTTCGACAAGGTGCGCGTGATCGTGGTGAGCGACGGCGAGCGCATCTTGGGACTCGGCGATCAGGGCGCGGGCGGCATGGGCATCCCGATCGGGAAGTTGTCGCTCTACACCGCGTGCGCCGGCATTCGTCCGGAGCAGACGCTGCCGGTGCTGCTCGATGTGGGCACGAACGACCAGGACCGACTTGACCGATCCGCTCTATATCGGCTGGCGGCACGAGCGCGTGCGCGGCGAAGAGTACGACGGCTTCGTCGAGGCGTTCGTCTCCGCCGTGAGCGAGCGCTGGCCGCACGTGCTGCTGCAATGGGAGGATTTCGCCAACGCGAACGCGCACCGGCTGCTCGAGCGCTATCGGGGCCGGCTGTGCACGTTCAACGACGACATCCAGGGAACGGCGGCGGTCGCGGCCGCGGCCCTGCTCGCCGCGATCAACGTCACGGGCACGAAGCTCTCCGAACAGCGCGTGGTGCTGTTCGGCGCGGGCTCGGCCGGCTGCGGCATCGGCACTCTGCTGCTCAAGGCGATGATCGATGCCGGCATGAGCGAGGCCGACGCCAAGCGCAATTTCTACGCGGTCGACCGGCATGGATTGCTGGTCGACGGCATGAACGACATCCATGCGCCGCAGCGCCCGTTCGTGCAGTCGCGCCGCGCGCTCGGCGACTGGCGGCTGCGCGATCCGAACCGGGTCGATCTGATCGATGTCGTCGCGAACGCGCGCCCGACCGCGCTGATCGCGGTGTCGGGCCAGACGGGCGCGCTCACCGAGCCGATCGTGCGCGAGATGGCCGCGCATGTGGAGCGGCCGATCATCTTCCCGCTGTCCAATCCGACGTCGCGCGCGGAAGCGACGCCGGCGCAGCTGCTCGCGTGGACCGAGGGCCGCGCGATCGTCAGCACCGGCAGTCCGTTCCCGCCGGTGAACTGGCAGAACGAGCTTCGTCGCGATCGATCAGACGAACAATTCCTACATCTTCCCGGGCTTCGGGCTCGGCGTTCTCGCATCGCATGCGCGGCGCGTGACCGATGCGATGTTCATGGCGTCGGCCAAGGCGCTCGCCGATCTCTCGCCCGCGCGCCACGACAAGCACGGACGGCTGCTGCCGCCGGTGACCGAGCTGCGCAAGGTCGCGCTCGCTGTTGCGGAGGCCGTGGCGAAGCAGGCGGCGGCGGACGGCGTGGCGGAACCTTACGACGATGAGACGCTGCAGGCGTGCATCCGCGCGCTGGTGTGGGAGCCGGTCTACCGGCCGTACCGGCGGAAGCGCCTCGCCTTCCGCCCGGCGACGTTGCGCGACGACGACTAGCTTCAGCGCGCTAACGCGCGGCCGCATCCCACACGATCTTGCCGCCGACCATGGTCATCACCGGCTGGATGTCCTTGATCTGATCGGCGGGGATCGTGAGGTAGTCGCGGT
The DNA here is from genome assembly GCA_963708555.1 of uncultured Alphaproteobacteria bacterium. Taxonomy (GTDB): domain Bacteria; phylum Pseudomonadota; class Alphaproteobacteria; order Micropepsales; family Micropepsaceae; genus CAIYRG01. Next base: position 533,372 of record CAVPTF010000016.1, read on the forward strand.
CGAGCACGACGAGATCGGCGAGCTTGTCCGTTCGCGATCGAGCCGAGATTGTTCTCCTGGAAGACGAAATAGGAGTTGCTGCGCGTGTGCGCGATCAGCGCGTCCTCGCGGCTGATCGTCTGCGTGTTGACGATTTCGCCGCCGACCATCTTGCCGGTCACCGCGAAGCTGAGCGTGGTGAACGGACGATATTGGTTCACCTCGAACGCATCGGTGCCGAGACCCCACGTCACGCCGCTCTCCTGGATGGCGCGGAACGGCGGCGTGGCGTCTGCCAGAGCCTTGGAGTGCACGCGATGGAAGATGCCGCCCATGATGATGGAGCGCGGCTGCACGCCGGCCGAGACGCCGAGCTTCTTCATCCGTTCCATCTGCTCGGGGCTGAGCTGATCGAGATGGATCAGCGCCCAGCGCAGATTGCGCACGGGATAATCCTTGTTGATCTCTTCGATCTGGTCGAGCAGGCCGTCGATCGAATCGACCAGCGTCGCGTGCTGGTTGATCGGAATCCCGTTCTTCGCGAGCTCGCGCGCGAGTCGTCCCCACTGCGCGAAATCCTCCTGCTTCGCCGTAGCTTTGACCGCGACCATGTTGTCGCCGACCGGCTGATAGAGATGCTCGGCGTAGGTGTAGACGTCGATGTAATCGTTGCCGCGGAACATCGTGTTCTTGATCGCCGCAAGCCGCGGGATCGTGGCATCGACCTGGGCCGGCGTGCGCGAGGGTATCGAGGTCGTGCAGTAGAACCGCATGTTGAGACGGCCCTCGCCCGCCCAGCGGCGATACGCGGCGGCGTCTTCGGCCGGACACGGCCCGCCGACCGCCGTGAGACCCGAGCGGTTGAGCTCGCGGATCATCGCCATGTTGCCGGGCTCGTGCTGCTCTTTCGGCGCGGGCGGACGCGCGTCGGAGATGTCCTCCGCGCCCTCGACCTTGATGATGCCGGTCGGACGGCCCGACGCGTCGCGCTCGATCCAGGGCTCCATCTTGCGGTCGAGGCCCATCGCTTCGATCGTCTTGCTGTTCACATAGGTGCAGCAGCGCGTGAACTGCAGCTGAACCGGATTGTTCGGCGCGACGCGATCGAGCTCTTCGCGGGTGAAGTTCTTCTTGTCGTCGGTGAACTGATCGGGCGAGAAGCCGCCGAGCGTGTAGAGCCACTCGCCCGGCTTCAAGGTCGCGGCCTTGGCGCGCATCATCTCGAGCGCCTGACGCCGCGTGGTCACGCCATCGAGCCGCAGCTCCTGGAGCCAGATCTTGCCCTCTTCCATCAGGTGCGCGTGATTGTCGATCAGGCCGGGGATGACGGCCTTGCCCGCGAGATCGATGCGCCGCGTGTTCGGTCCGGCGAGGCGATTGATGTCCGCTGTCGTGCCGACGGCGACGATGCGATCGCCTCTCACCGCAACCGCCTGCGCGATGGAGAAGCGGTTGTCGACGGTGATGATCTTGCCGTTGGTCAGGATGATGTCGGCGGGCGCCTGCTGCGCGTGAACGGAGGCCACAGCGGTCGCCAGCACGAACAGCGCCGACACACTCGTCTTCCACAACACTCGATTCACGGCATCCTCCCATCGTTTATTGGCTTCAGTATGCCCCATGCGAGCCCCGCACGGCAGGCCCCTTACGCTGCTGTGATGGCATTCGGCGCATACGCCGTCGCCGTCTGCCGGCCGTGCCGGATCAGCATTTCGAGAAATGTCTGTTGCAGCGCGGTGGGATGCCAGTTCAGGCGTGTCGCGACGCCATAGGCGCGGCGGGGCAATCTCACCTTTGTCGGGACGATCCGTAAGACGCCGAGCCTCTCTTCGAGCTCGGCCTCGTGCCGGGTCAGCAATGTCAGCCGGTCGCTGGTCGCGAGGAGCGAGCGGATAAGGCCGCGCGATGTCGTCGACACCCTGGCCGTCGGCTTCTTTCTCGCCGAGGCGAACAGCCGTTCGAACGCGAGAAAGCGCGGCGTGGTGGGCCCCGGAACGATCCAATCGTACTCGGCAAGCTCGTCTCGGCCGATATGCGTCACCTTGCTGAGCGGATGCTTGGGCCGCATGACGATGACATAGGGCTCCTCGAACAACATCGTCTCCGTCACGTCCGTCGCCCAATCCGGACGACGCAGCACGCTGAACAGGAAGTCGATGTTGCCGGCTCTCAAATGAGCGAGCAGCTGTTCGTAGGGCTCCTCCACGACCTGCACCTCCGCGCCGGGGGCGTGCGCCAAGACTTCGTCGACCGCGCGCGCGAGCACGAATGAGCCGGACGTCGCCAATGTGCCGATCGCGATCCGCGACGTGATGATCCCGCGCTGCGTGTTGATCTCGTCGATCGCGTAATCCAGCTCCCGCATCGCGAGCTTCAGGCGGCGGGCAAGCTCGCTCCCTTGCTTGGTGGTCGTGATGCCGCGCGTGCGGCGGTCGAAAATCGCGCGCTTGATCTGCCGCTCGAAGTCCCGCGCCACGCGGTGCAGCGAGGGTTGCGACACGCCGATCGATCGCGCGGCTTGATCGAACGAGACATTCTCCGAAACCGCGGACAGGCAGCGGATATGTGTTGTCGTGATTTTCCCGACCAGCGTGTCGATGTCGACGGTCTCGGCGGGCTGGGAGCCGCCAAACAGAGTCGCCAGCGCTTGCGCGATCAGGTCGAACAAGCGCTCCGTACGCGCGAGAAGGATCCGGCCGAAGATCGTCAAATGCGATCCGCTGTGACCGCGCTCGAAGAGCGTCACGCCGACTTTCTCTTCGAGGCTCGAGATCGCTTGCGTGACGGCGGGTTGAGAGAGGTTGATCAGGGCCGATGCCCGGCTGATGCTTTTCAGCTGAGCGACGGTCTTGAACACTCTCAGTTGCCGCAAACTGGGTTGGTTTGGAGAGTGTCTCATGTGCTGATGGCGCGAAGTGAGCCGGGCTGGCCGGACGAGCATTGGCGGCGGCGGTCAATATAGCAAAAACTTATGGCCGCGTACGGCCTTTCGATTGGACCATCCGGCAGCCCGTCCACGATCATCGGCTTTGATGAAAAGTCGCCGCCACCGGCGCCGTTAGGACGGCCGGGCGGATGTTTGCGACCTGGCCAGCCAGGGCCAAACCTCCAATCGAGCCGAGGTGCAATGAGCAGCGACGTCGTAAACGGTCACCAACAGTCCGTGCCGCGAAAATCATCCAAACCGCTGTACAAGGACCTGTCGCTGCAGATCCTGGTCGCGATGCTGCTCGGCGTGGCGGTGGGCTGGGCTTGGCCCGACTCCGCCGACGCGCTGAAGCCGCTCGGCGACCTGTTCATCCGGCTCGTGCGGATGATCGTCGCCCCCATCATCTTCTGCACCGTGGTGCACGGCATCGCCAGCGTTGGCGAGGCCAAGCGCGTCGGACGCGTCGCGGTGAAGGCGCTGATCTATTTCGAGATCGTCACGACGATCGCGCTCGTCCTTGGTCTGGTGCTGGTGAACAGCTGGGCGCCCGGCGCCGGCATGAACATCGACCCGGCCACGCTCTCCGGCGGCGCCGCAACCGCCGAGGCGGCTCAGCATCCGGTGAGCTTCGGCGAGTTCCTGCTCGGGCTCGTTCCCTCGAGCGCGATCGGCGCGTTCGCCGAGGGCGACGTGATCCCTGTGCTGTTCTTCTCGGTGATGTTCGCGTTCGGCCTGTTGGCCCTCGGCCCCAAGGGCAAGCCCATGGTCGACGGCATCCAGATGGTCGCCGAGGTCCTGTTCAAGATCATCGGCTTCGTGATGTATGTCGCGCCCATCGGCGCGTTCGGCGCCATCGCGTTCACCGTCGGCAAGTTCGGACCGTCATCGCTGCTCGCGCTCGGCGACCTTGTCGGCGAGTTCTATGTCTGCTGCGTGCTGTTCGTCGCGCTTGTGCTGTGGCCGATCGCGTGGTGGTTCGGCATCAGCCTGATCAAGCTCATTCGCTACATCGCCGCCGAGCTGATGATCGTGGTCGGCACGAGCTCGAGCGAATCGGTGTTCCCGCGCCTGAACGCGAAGTTGCGCCAGCTCGGTGTCGACGAGCCTGTCGTCGCGCTCGTTCTGCCGTCGGGCTATGCGTTCAATCACGACGGCACGTGCCTGTATTTTGCGACGGTCTCGGTGTTCCTGGCGCAGGCGGTCGGGATCGAGCTCACGCTGTGGCAGCAGCTGGGGCTGCTCGCGATCATGCTGTTCACGTCCAAGGGCGGCGCCGGTGTTGCGGGCTCCGCGATCGTCGTGCTCGCGTCCACGCTCGAGGCGACAAACACGATCCCGGTGGCGAGCGTCGGCATCATCCTCGGCGTGCACCGGTTGCTGTCGTCAGCGTTCGTGCCGGTGAACGTGCTCGGCAACGCGCTCGCGACCATCGTGATCGCGCGATTGGAGAATGCAGTCGACAGATCGGCGCTCAGGCGCGAACTGGACGGGAAAGCGCCGCTTGCAGCCTAGACAGCCGTCGCTCTCGGCGTGGAAATCCGAGCGACGGTCAACGGGCACCAAACCCAGATCGCTGCGAGCAGCACGCCGGGCATCAGCGCGATAACACCGACGCCGACATCTGCATCCGGCCAACGATGCGCAATGGCTGCGGTGAGTGCCGCAGCCGTCCAGCCTCCCAACGTCATGACGCTTGTGATCACCGTGGGAATGCGAACCCACTGCTGTCGAGCCAGGATTCCGACTCCGGCTCCGAGGGATAGAGCGGCGAGCGCCAACGCGAACAAGGAGAAGCCCGAAGACGCGACGCTGAGCACGATCATGACCGCATTTGCGAGAAGGATCGCCGCGCAGACATAGCGCAGCGCCTGATGCTGATGGACCACGATGCCGACCGAGGCCGCCACGCCCGACAAGCCGAGGAGCAGCGACGGCCATGAGCCGGCTGAGAGCGCGAACGCAATGAACAGAACGCTCGTCGCACAAAGGACTGCGGCACCGGCGTAGCGCAAATTACGGACCCTTGATTGAGGACGGCGGAAACCTAAGCAGACCCGCTTACGACGACGTTAAGTTGCCCGCAATGGGCGCACCGACGGCGCCTGGATCAACCAACAATTTTATCTTTGGCGGTGTCGAATCCGCGGGGCCTCGCTCGTCGTATCAGCGAGGCCGAGCGGAAAGTCCGCCGGTCTCGCCGAACCCAAGCGAGGCTGTCATGGCGCAATCACACCACCACAAGCACGCGGATGTCGCGGTCTCAGTTGGCTTTGCGGCGGGGGTGGGAATCCATCAGGGCGTAAGCCCGTTCGGTAAATCGAGAGCCGGGGCCGGTTCGGCCAAGGCTTTGGATGTTGGCGCAGGCGCCTTCACACAGCAGGAACAATTCTTCGGCAAGTCGTTCGGGTTCGATGAAACCGGCTTCTTTGCAGAGCTTCGCGAGCCGGTCGAATTGGTCGTTCTTGGATTCTTCGATCACGACGCGGGCGGGATGGGTTTTGTCGGGAAACTCAACGGCGGCATTCGCCATCGGGCAACCTCGGAGATCTTCGGCGCAAAGGTCGTCACCTACTCGTTTGGCCAGTGCCCGGAGCTGCGCGTAGGGATCGCCGGGGTACTGGCGCATCACCTCTTCGTCGCGAGCGATCGCGTAGGCGTGCAGAGAGCGAAGATATTCGGCGACCAGCAAGTCCTTCGACTCGAAGTGACGGTAGAGCGTCATCTTGTTGGTCTGAGCTGCGGCGGCGATCTCGTCGACGCTCACGCAGCGAATACCCCGGGAATAGAAGAGGTCACGGGCCGCATCAAGAATGCGTTCGCGCGGGGGGATGTCCGCCTTCACGCCCGTATGAGCTGCTGTCTTCAAAAAACTTCCTTCCTGTCACTTGACACGATACTTACTGGTAAGTAACAGTACAGATGTTACCAATCAGTACCACACCGCGTCAAGCCTGTCACGTCTCCCTTAGTAGCAAACATTCCGGAGGGTCTCCAAATGGTTACCAACCCATCCCAGACCGATCTCCCTACCCCTCCGGGCTCCTCTGCGTCGTTTTGGGCGTCGTTTTGGCGTCAACCAGAACGTCATTGAACGAATCGCCGGGACAACCGGCAGGACATACCAGGCGGACCCTACCGCCTGAACGCTGGGCCGGGCGGCGAGGCTTCTCACCCCCGAACCCCCGTCCGGTCCAGCGCACTTACCGACTGTAACAGAGAAGGTGCCGTCATGAGCATACAAGCCATCCTCTACGACAAAGGCAGCAACGTCGTAACCATCGCCCCCGGCGCCTCGATCAAGAGCGCCGCCGAGACGCTCCGCGACGAGAACATCGCGGCCCTGGTGGTCCAATCGGGCGGCGCGGTCCTGGGCCTCATCTCCGAGCGGGAGATCGTCCATGCGCTGGCCGGAAGCGGCGAGCGGACCTGCGCGCTCCCGGTCAGCCAGGTGATGACGCGCAACATCGTGACGGTCGCCCCCGAAGACAGCCTGAAGCGGGCGATGGCGCTGATGACGCGTCACCGCACGCGCCACCTCCTGGTGCTGAAGGACGGCGAGCCCGCCGGGATCGTCAGCATCGGCGATGTCATCAAACACCGGCTCGATGACCTCGAGCTCAAGACCATAGTCCGGCGCGACGTCTACGCGACCGCGCACTGAAAAATTTCGTTTCGACGGGGAACTAAAATGTTGGACTTCTCATTTCCGGTGATGGCGGCCTGGACGAACGCAGCGATCTTCGCCGCGGCCGGCCTCATCAACTTCACGGCGGTCAAGAGCGTGCGGGCGGTCTATGACCGCTGGGACGTGTCGCCGGGCTTCTACCGGCCGCTCGGGCTGGTGGAGATCGCAGCGGCCATCTGCCTCGCGGTGCCTTCGCTCCGGTTCTGGGGCGTGCTGCTGGCGGCGCCGATCTTCTTCGGATCGGTCGTGATGCTGCTCGACCATCGCCACTACGTCTACGCGGCGTCGGTCGTCGTGATGATGACGGGCCTGCTCGCGGCCCTCCTCGCCATCCCGTCGGCGCCGGTATTCGCGCTTGCCACCACCAATCATGGCCTCGTCCAAGTCGCGGGCGGGTCACAAGCCTACTGAGTATCGGGAGTTAGGATCATGTCTCAGATGAAAAGCTACAGAAAAACCGCAACCCTGTTCGCCGCCACCGCCGTCATCGCCGTCGGCTCGGCGCTCGCGTTCCAACATTACACCAACGCGAGCGCGCAGCCGGCCGAAACGCCGCCGACCGTCATGCCGGCGACCCCGGTCAGCGTGAAGACGGTCAGCCCCGACGACGTGATGATCTGGTCGGAGTTCTCGGGCCGGATGAACGCGGTCGATTTCGCCGAGATCCGTCCGCAGGTGAGCGGGCGCATCACGCAGGTGCGCTTCGCCGACGGCCAATCGGTGAAGGCGGGCGCGGTGCTCTTCGTCATCGATCCGCGCCCCTTCGAGGCGACGCTGGCCAAGGCGCAGGCGAACCTGGTCACGGCCCGCACCAACGCGGACTTCGCCAACACCGAGTTCGAACGCGCCGCGGTCTTGATCAAGTCGCAGGCCATCGCGCAGCGCTTCTATGACGAGCGCGCGAACGCCAAGCGCGTGGCGGACGCGGCGATCCTCGCCGCCGAAGCCGACGTGCAACAGGCCGAGCTCAATCTCGACTACGCGCATGTGAAGGCGCCGATCGCCGGACGGCTCAGCCGGGTCGAGATCACGGTCGGCAATCTCGTCGAAGCGGGCCCGAACGCGCCGGTCCTGACCTCGATCGTGTCGAACCAGGGCATCTATGCGGACTTCGATGTCGACGAGCAGACCTATGTGAACAGCATCCGCGCGAATGCGGCCACCGAGGCGGAAGAGCGCAAGATCTCGGTCGAGCTGACCGCCCAGGGCGACAGCACGCGCGTCTACCGGGGCACGATCCACAGCTTCGACAACCGGATCACCACCGCGTCGGGCACGATTCGCGCCCGCGCGCGCTTCGACAACAAGGACGGCCGTCTGGTCCCGGGTATGTTCGTCTCCGTCAGACTCGCGAGCAGCGCGCCCAGCTCGGCACTTCTCGTTCCCGACCGCGCCATCGGCAGCGATCAAAGCAAGCGGTTCGTGTTCGTGGTCGGGGCCGACAGCAAAGCGGCTTACCGCGAGGTCAGCCTGGGTGCGTCGGTGAACCACGAGCGCATCGTGCTCTCGGGATTGAGCGCGGGCGAACGCGTGATCGTCGACGGCCTTCAGCACGTCCAGCCCAACGCGACCGTCGCGCCGACCGAGGCCTCGGCCTCGCCGGAAGGCGCCGCGCCAGGACAGCCGGCCCAAGGCGCCACGCAGGCACAATAGACACAGCTAAGTAGGGGAGAGCACCATGTCGCTCGCCAAATTCTTTATCGACCGGCCGATCTTCGCAGGCGTGATTTCGGTTGCGATCTTCCTCGTCGGTCTGATCTCCATGTTCCAGCTGCCGGTCTCGGAATATCCCGAGATCGTCCCGCCGTCGGTCATCGTTCGCGCGCAGTTCCCCGGCGCGAGCCCGGAGGTGATGGCCGAGACCGTGGCGACGCCGCTCGAAGAGCAGATCAACGGCGTCGAGAACATGCTCTACATGCAGTCGCTCGCGGCGACGGACGGCACCATGACGCTGACCGTCACCTTCAAGCTCGGCTCCGATCCCGATCTTGCGACACAGCTCGTGCAGAACCGGGTCAACCAGGCTTTGCCGCGCTTGCCCGAAGTCACCCGCCTGCTCGGCGTGATCACGGAGAAGAGCTCGCCCGATCTGACGCTGGTGGTGCATCTGCTGTCGCCCAACGGCCGCTACGACCAGACCTATTTGCGCAACTATGCGCTGCTGAACATCAAGGATCAGCTGGCGAAGATCACCGGCATCGGCAGCGTCCAGCTGTTCGGCGGCGGCGACTACGCGATGCGCATCTGGCTCAACCCGCAGAGGGTCGCCGAGCGCAACATGACGGCCGGCGAAGTCGTCGATGCCATCCGCCGCCAGAACGTGCAGGTCGCGGGCGGCACCGTCGGCGGTCCTCCGTATGACGAAGGCGTCGAGCTGCAGCTCCCGATCATGGCGCAGGGGCGCCTCTCCGAGGCCGAGCAGTTCGACGAGATCATCATCAAGCGCGACGGCGGCGTGGTCACTCGTCTGAAGGACGTCGCCCGCGTCGAAGTCGACGCCGCGACCTATGGCTTGCGCTCGCTCATCGACAACAAGGAGGCGGGCGCGATCGGTATCTTCCAGGCGCCGGGGTCGAATGCGATCGAGATTTCCGATGCCGTCCGCGCGCGGATGGACGAGCTGAAGCAGTTCTTCCCCGAAGGCCTGGACTACACCATCGTCTACGATCCGACCGTCTTCGTGCGCGGATCGATCGAGGCGGTCATCGAGACGCTGCTGATCGCGGTCGGCCTCGTGGTTCTGGTCGTGATCCTCTTCCTGCAGACCTGGCGGGCGTCGATCATTCCGCTGCTGTCGGTGCCGGTGTCGATCGTCGGCACGTTCACGTTCATGTATCTGTTCGGGTTCTCGATCAACGCTCTGTCGTTGTTCGGACTCGTTCTCGCCATCGGCATCGTGGTCGATGACGCCATCGTCGTGGTCGAGAACGTCGAGCGCAGCATCGAGAACGGGCTATCCCCGCGCGAAGCCACGATCAAGGCGATGCGCGAAGTGACCGGTCCGATCATCGCGATCGCGCTTGTGCTGTGCGCGGTGTTCGTGCCGATCGCCTTCATCAGCGGATTGTCGGGCCAGTTCTACCGGCAGTTCGCGCTCACCATCGCGTTCTCCACCGTCATCTCCGCGTTCAACTCGCTGACCTTGTCGCCCGCGCTCGCCGCCACGCTGCTCAAGGCGCACGGTGCGCCGAAGGACTGGCTGACGCGGCTGATGGACGGGCTGTTCGGCGGCTTCTTCCGCGGCTTCAACTGGGTGTTCCGCCGCGCCGGAAACGGATACAGCCGCGGCGTGCGTGGCGTCCTCGGCCACAAGTCGATCGCGGTCGGCATCTATGCCGTTCTGCTCGGCGTGACCTATCTCGGCTTCTATCAGGTGCCGGCCGGATACATTCCGCAGCAGGACAAGCTCTATCTGGTGAGCTTCGCGCAATTGCCGGACGGCGCGACGCTGGACCGCACCGAAGCGGTCATCCGCCAGATGTCGGACATCGCGTTGAAGGAAGAAGGCGTCGAGCATGCCGTGGCCTTCCCCGGCCTCTCGATCAACGGCTTCATCAACAGCTCGTCGGCCGGCATCGTCTTCGTGACGCTCAAGCCCTTCGAGGAGCGCAGATCGCGCGATCTCTCGGGGGCTGCGATCGCACAGAAGCTTCAGCAGAAATATTTCGGCATCAAGGACGCGTTCGTCGCCGTCTTCCCGCCGCCGCCGGCGATCGGGTTGGGCAGCATCGGCGGGTTCAAGCTGCAGGTCGAAGACCGCACCGATCAAGGCTATGCGGCGCTCGACCAGGTGATGAAGCAGGTCGTGGGCAAGGCGTATCAGACGCCCGAGCTCGCGGGCATCTTCTCGAGCTATCGCATCAGCGTGCCGCAGGTCTATGCCGACCTCGACCGCACCAAGGCGATGCAGCTGGGCGTCGATGTGCAGGACGTGTTCAACACGATGCAGATCTATCTCGGCTCGATGTACGTCAACGACTTCAACAAATTCGGCCGCACCTATCAGGTGGTCGCGCAAGCCGACATGGAGTACCGCTCCAAGCCGGACGACATCCTGAAGCTGCAGACCAAGAACTTCGAGGGCCGCATGGTGCCTCTGGGTTCCGTCATGCAGGTGAAGGAAACCACCGGTACGGATACCGCCATGCGCTACAACGCCTTCCGCGCGGCGGATCTGAACGGCGCGCCCGCGCCCGGCTATTCCAGCGGCCAGGCGCAGGCGGCGATCACGAAGATCCTGAACGAGACGTTGCCGCGCGGCATGAGCTTCGAGTGGACCGAGCTGACCTATCAGCAGATCCTCTCGGGCGACACCGCGCTCTACGTCTTCCCGATCTGCGTGCTCCTGGTGTTCTTGGCGCTCGCAGCACAGTACGAGAGTTTGTTCCTGCCCGCCTCGATCCTGCTCATCCTGCCGATGAGCCTGTTCTCGGCGATCGCGGGCGTGTGGCTGTATGGGCGGCGACAACAACATCTTCACGCAGATCAGCCTCTTCGTGCTGATCGGTCTCGCGTCGAAGAACGCCATCCTGATCGTCGAGTTCGCACGCGATCTGGAGCATCAGGGGAAGACCACGGTCGAGGCGGCGGTCGAAGCCGCGCGCTTGAGATTGCGGCCGATCCTGATGACGTCGTTCGCCTTCATCATGGGCGTCGTGCCGCTGGTTCTCTCGACCGGCGCGGGCTCGGAGATGCGCAACGCCATGGGCATCGCCGTGTTCTTCGGCATGCTCGGCGTGACGTTCTTCGGTCTGTTCCTGACGCCCGGTGTTCTACGTGCTGATGCGCGCTCTCGAAAAGAGAATCACCGGAAACGCGAAGGTGCAAAGCCATGCGTAAATTCAGAACCTCCCTCTCGGTCGCGTTCGCCGCTCTTGTGCTGGTGGCCTGCGCGACCACGCCTCCCGGTACGCAGAGCTCGGATGTGCCGGTGGCGCCCTCCTGGAACCAGCTTGAAAAAGCGAACCCGGCGCTTGCCATGAACGCGAATGCCGAGGTCGAGCACGACTGGTGGCGCACCTTCGGCGATCCGACGCTCGATGCGCTGATCGCCGAAGCCATCGCCAACAACAAGTCGCTGCAGATCGCGGTCGCGCGGATCGAGGAAGCGCGCGCCAATCGCGGCATCGCACGCTCGCGCTTGTTTCCGGAAGTGACCGGTGGAGCGTCGGCGCAGCGCGGCAACCAGGGATTCCAGAGCTTCGATCAGACGGTCAGCGCCGCACAGGTCACCATCGATGCGTCCTGGGAGGTCGATCTGTTCGGCCGCAACCAGGCGCGCACCGCGGAAGCCGGCGCCATTCTTCAATCCGAAGAAGCCGCGATGCAGGCGGTGCAGGTCGCGCTTCTAGCCGAGGTCGCGCGCAATTATTTCGACGTGCGCAACTTCGAGCAGCAGATCGTGCTGACCCAGCAGAATCTCGAAACGCAGCAGATGACGCTGTCGCTGATCCAGGCGCAGCTTCAGGGCGGCTTCTCGAGCGATTTCGACGTGCAGCGCGCAGCAGCCCAGGTCTCGACCACCGAGGCGCAGATACCGGTCCTGCGCGCAGGCCTCGACGCCGCCGTCAATCGGCTGAACACGCTTGTCGGCCTGCCGCCCGGAAGCCGCGACGAGATGATCAAAGCGCCGCAGTCGCTGCGTCCGCTCGATCCGCAGATCGTGGTGGCGGCGCCCGCGACGGTTCTTGCCGCACGTCCGGACGTGCGCGCGGCCGAGCGGCGCTTCGCCTCCAGCATCTCGGCGACGGAAGCGGCCACGGCGGACCTGTTCCCGACCGTGTCGCTGACGGCGTTCTTCGGCCTGCAGGGCGTGTCGGGGCTTGCCGGCACGACGCCCTGGGGCATCGGCGCGGGTCTCATCCAGCCGATCCTGAATTTCGGCCGCATCGAATCGCAGATCGATGCCGCCGATGCGCGCCAACGCCAGGCGTTCCTGGACTATCAGAAGACGGTCCTTGAAGCGCTCGAGGACATGGAGACCGCGCTGTCGAGCTATGTGCAGGAGACCACGCGCAATGCCTCGCTGTCGTCGGCCGTGGCGCAGGACCGCCGGGCGGCCGAGCTTGCGCAGCAGCAATATCTGAATGGGTTTACCAGCCTCTTGGACGTTCTGGTTGCGCAGCGCGACCTGCTCGCGGCAGAGGCCAATCAGGCGGCGTCGAATGCGGCCTTGAGGAAGAACCTTGTCGCGATCTATACGGCTGCGGGCGGCGGCTGGCAGAGTGGATCCATCCCCACTCCGTGAGCGTGATCGGAGAACTGCAAGACATGGTGTCGCATCACGCAACACTCGTCTTCGAGCGCGTCTGCGAAGCGCCCATCGAAACGGTATTCGCGGCGTTCGCCGATACCAAGGCGCGCGCCCGCTGGGGCAGGCCTTGGGACGCAGCCGTGATGCACTATGAGGAATCGAGCTTTCGCGTCGGCGGGCGCGATGTGTTCCGCTGCGGCCCCAAGACCGCTCCGCAGTTCCGCGGCGAGACGCGCTATCTCGACATCGTGCCGAACCGCCGGATCGTGTCGAGCGTGACGGCCGAGATCAACGGCACGCGGTTGTCGACCGCGCTTAACACGGTCGAGCTGGAGCCCGCGGACACGTCGACCTATGTGAGCCTGACGGTGCAGCTCGCGGTGCTCGACGGCCCGGGGATGATCGAAAGGTCGAGGGCCGCCTATGACGCGGCGCTCGATAACCTCGTCCGCGAGATGGTCGCACTGCGCGGTTAAGTTACAAAATTTAACACGCGACGCGATTGCACGATTTCGGATCGCTCGCTAGGTTTTTTTTCCAGGCGGTTTCGCGCGCTGTCTGGCGATCTCTTCCGCCATGATACGTCCCGACTTGGCCATGAACTCGTGCAGAAAGCTGAGCTGCTCGTCGCTGTAATGCGAGAGGAGCTCCTGCATCGAGTGCTGGAGCGACGTGTAGATCGGTGCGATGCGTTTCTCGGCGGACGGAAGCAGGCGCACCAGCACCTTGCGGCGATCGTTCGGGTCGCGGTCGCGTTTGGCGAAGCCGGCTTTCTCCAACCGGTCGATCATGCCGGTGACCGCGCCGGTCGTAAGACCGGTGGCCTCGGAGAGCTCGCCGGCAGAGGCGACGCCGCCGCGAAGGCCGATGAAATCGAGGCACTCGAGGTCGCTGCCGGTGATGCCCAGGCGATCCGCCACGGCCTGGCTGAAGACGACGCCGAGACCGCTCGCTTGGCGGAATTCGCGATCGAGCTCGGTCAAAAGTTTCGAACGTGCCGCCGACGGCCTTGACATGATCCTCCTATAAACTTAGTGTGTCATTCTCTTAGTTACAAAGATACTATATCACAAAGCTTCTCGACAGAGAAGATACTCCGGCCCGAGGGCCTGAAGCAACAGCACGGGGATGAGAGCATGCGCTCGAGCACAGCCAAACCTTACCGTGGCTTCTCGATGGAGGGCCCCATCGCAACCTGGTATGCGCGCAACGCCGCGCGGGACGCGGTCGAATACCGGCGGGCGGCCATGCGCATCGCGGGCGCGCTCGATGAAGACGCGGACGTCCTCGATGTTGCAACCGGCCCCGGCCATCTCGCGATCGAGCTCGCCAAGCTTGGCGCCCGGTTGGGCGAGCTTGGCCCCAGCCGTGTCACCGGCGTGGACATCAGCCAGCAGCTTCGTGAAGATCGCCGAGGAGAACGCACGTAGCGCGGGCGTGGACGTGCGGTTTCAGCTCGGCAACGCCCAGGCCTTGCCGTTCGCCGACGAATCGTTCGACGCGGCGGTGTGCCGCGCGGCGTTCAAGAACTTCGCCGAGCCCGTCAAGCGCGCTCGACGAAATGGCGCGCGTGCTCAGGCCGGGCGGGTTCGGGCTGATCATGGATCTCAACCGGGAAACACCGGCTCGGGAGATCGACGATTACGTCGATAAGATGCCGATGGGTGCGATCAACCGGACGATGACGCGGTTCATCTTCAAGCACATGCTGATCAAGCGCGCCTATGCGCCGTCGGATTTCGCGCGGATGGCCGCCTTGAGCCGGTTCGAGGATTGCGAAATCCGCTCCACCGGGATCGGCGTCGATGTGTGGCTGCGCAAGCCGGGCCGCGCAACGAGGATACGAGTGGAGCGCGACTTCTCTCCGCTGCTCTTCGTATGAACCTGACGGGTGCTCAGAAGTAGACGTAGCGGGCGCTCACCATCGCAATCACGGTGATGACCAGGAGCCCGGCCGCGATCCGTTGCGCCTGGGCGATCTGGGCGCGGAGGTTCGCGGTATCTGCGCCACCGCCCGCGAGAAGCCGACGGACGGCAGGCAGGCCCCTTGCGCTCTGCACACCCGCCGCCGCGATCGCGCAGAGGACGCCAACCGCAAGAACCTGCTGGAACCTTCCGAAGGCGCCTCCGTGGAGAATTCCCCAGAGCGCGAGCCCCGCAAGCATGGAGACCGCGGCCGCGCCCATTTGCGGATAGGCGAGCTGCTCGGCGCCTTGCCCGCCGGTGCGCGCGAGCACGAATGTGGTACCGGCCCAGAACACGCCGGGCACGACGTGGAAGGCGAGCAGCACGATCAAAACCAGTTGCATGACGGTCTTCTCCAGGCCATAATTCGATATACACTTTGTATATCTAAATTTCCGTCCGTTCAAGATGCCGCCCCGCTCCTATCGCAGTCCCGTCCGAAGCGCGGCCGCCGGAAAAACCCGCGCGCGTATCGTCGCCGCAGCGGCCAAGCTCTTGCGCCGGCGCGGGATCGAGGACTTCTCCTTGGAGTCGGTGGCCAAGTCCGCGCGCGTCACGCGACTCACCGTCTACAATCATTTCGGCTCCCGCCGCGCGCTGTTGGAGGCGGTCTTCGATGACCGCGCGGCCAGCGGCGGACTGCATCGCATTCCCGAAGCGATGGCCGAACCCGATCCGCACGTCGCGCTCGAGCGGCTGATCGCCATTTTCAGCGAGTTCTGGAGCTTCGATCAGGGCGCGATCGCGCGCCTTCACGGCGTGGGCAGCAGCGACGCCGAATTCGAGGACGCCATTCGCGCGCGCAACGAGCGCCGCAGACGCATCCTCTCGGTGTTGGTCGGCCGCATGACCGCGCGCGGCGACGTCCGCGCGGAGGCGGCCGCCGATCTCACCGACCTGCTCTTCGTTCTCACGAGTTTTTCCGTCTTCGCCGAGCTGAGCCGGGGGCGCTCGAACGATGCGGCGTGTTCGCTGGTGCGATCGAGCGCAGAAGATGCCGTCAAACGCGCAGGCGTGTAGCGGGGGAATTTGGTTAAGGAACGCCGGCCATCCGTCTCCAACTATCCGACACTGTTTTGAGGGGAGCGCGCTAGGAATTCTTAGCCAATGTTCGTTCGATCTCGTCGGAGATTGTAACGATCGAACTAAGCAAGCGTTCAAGGGCGGGGCCGTCTAATCGCGTCGTCGATTGGAGGGCTCGTCGATGAGTGGAAGAATTTCCCGGCTGTTTGCGGCCTCGATGGTGCCTGTCTCTTTGGCGCCTGGAGTAGAGCCGCCGCCCGTGCGCTTGGAGCCGCCGGCTTTGGAAGCCCCGGCCCCTGCCTACCCCTGCGCCGATAGGCTTGAGCGCGGAAACGCTGACCTACAGCTCCACCGGCAATGCCCTGCGATCATCGCTCGGTAGCGCGCAGTTGAGCAGCACGTCCGCTTCGTTCGAACAGTACAAGGGCTCCATGTCGCTCGAATTGGCCGGCGTCCTGCCGAACTATCCGGGATACAGGATCGCGTCCGAATTCTTCGCGGGCGCGTCCGTCTATCGCGTCACGAACGCCGATCAGTACTTTCTCGACAATCCCACGATCTGCGGCGGCAAGAAGCCGAAGTTCATCGTGATGAAATTCACGAGCCTCGCGGACATCCAGGACAGTCCGCCCATGGCCGTCACACTCTGGCTCTCGAGCGAGGACAACTACGCAGACTACAGCCCGATGACCTTCGATCCCTGCGGCGGCGACACCTACAAAGCGCCCGAAGATCAGCCAGCGCTAAAACAAAACGGGCGGCGTTGCCGCCGCCCGTTTCGCACTTCAGATCTGACCGACTTATTTGTCCAGCGGGCTCTGGCGCAGCTGGAAGTGTGCGGCGAGCGGCTTCGTGCCCTTGCCGCCTTCGATCAGCCACGGCGTCCGGTCGCCGTTCGCCATCCAGAGGCCCCGGCCCTTCCAACCGGCATTGGGATCGTCGATGCGGCCGTCAAAGCCCTTGCCGTAGAAGCCGAGCGGATACGGAACGCGCAGGACGACCATCTGTCCGTTGGCATAGGCAATGATGCCATCGTTCAGATTGCCGGTGGACATCGGCACGTCATTGCCGAGACCGAACGTGTTGTGCTGGTCGACCCACGAGTAGTAGCTCGAACTCGACGCTGTTATCGCCGAGGCCCTTGAAGCCCGGGCCGGGATATTTGTGCATCGTCCAGCCTTCGGGGCAGTGATCGCCGGT
This sequence comes from uncultured Alphaproteobacteria bacterium, assembly GCA_963708555.1. Classification (GTDB taxonomy): domain Bacteria; phylum Pseudomonadota; class Alphaproteobacteria; order Micropepsales; family Micropepsaceae; genus CAIYRG01. Next base: position 550,406 of record CAVPTF010000016.1, read on the forward strand.
CGCGGTCGGGCCGTTGAGCGGGCCCTTGCACTTGCTGCGATCGAACTCGCCGAGATGGCCGCTCGAGAGCGACACCCAGACGACGCCCTTGCTGTCGATGTCGGCGCCACGCACGCCGTAGCCCGGCATCGGGACGTTGTAGATTTCGGCGAGCGCCGTTTCGTTCGGGTTCGAGCCCGGATCGAGACGGACAACCGCACCGCGCGAATTGCGCCACGAGCCCCAGATCGAGCCGTCGGCCGGGTTCGGCATCACGGCATAGAAGCCCGCAACGATGCGCTTGTCCTTGGTCGGATCGACGGCCTGGTTCGGCTCGACCCAGCCGGCATCACGCTTGCCGTTGCCGTTGGTGTCGAGGATCAGCGGCGTCCAGCCTTGCGACTTCGCGGCGTCGCCGGTCTCATCGAACATCTTGGTGTCGACCCAGCCGACCACGGGCCCGCCGCCGCTGGTCCACAGGATGTTCTCCTTGTCGCCATAGGCGAACTGGAGGTGATGCGTGCCGAAGCACGTGTCGACGAACTTGTAGTCCTTCGTCTTGGGATCGTAGACCGTGACGTTGCGGTTGGTGCGGTCGATCGGGAACACTTTCGCCGACGGATGGTCCGACCCGGCCTTGCAGAAGGCCGGATTGTTCGGTGCGCGGAAGGTCGCCGCCATCCACACGCGGCCGTCCTTGCCGAGCATCGAATTGTGGTTGTTGACCCGCGTGTCCCAGATGTCTTCTTCGCCCCAATAGGCGGACGGCAGCAGCGCATGGGCACCGGCCGCATGGCCCGGGCCGAGTGCGATCGGCGCATTTTCGTCGCGCACGGGTACCGGGAAGAGGGTCGTCGTGTTCTTGATCGGATCAAGGATCGGCATGTTGTTCGAGCTGTATTCCGGCGAACCGTAGAGCGGACCGTAGGCATTGACGGTCGGATAGCGGCGGTCGCTCGCGATCAGGTCGTGCAGATACTGCTTCTCGTTCATCCAGTCGCGCAGCGTGACGACGATGTTGCGCTCCGCGCCCTGCGGACGCTGCGGCTTCTGCTCGGGGTATTCGCCCTTGGCGACGCGCTCGGTCCAATCGCCGAAATATTTGAACTGACCGCCGCCCAAGAGACCGGCGGCAAGGCCGATCATCTGCACGCCGGCCTGGCCCGACTGGATGCGCCGCAGCCACGCGTCGGAATGCACGCCGCCCTGCTCCCTCAGGAACTTCTCGGGGATCGTGCGCGTCGAGAGCTGGCCGAGCTGATGACAGCCGACGCAGCCATTGCTCTTGATGGTGTCGAGATAGACTTCCTGCGTGACGTTCGCGGGGAAGGTCTTGCCCGGGCCGAACTCTTCCTTCCCCGGGATCTTCATCATCGAATACCAGTAGGCCGCCGGATAGTACTGCGCGGCCGCGTGCTCGCTCGGGGCGAGCTTCGCAGCGAGGTTCAGCGTCGCGCCGGGCTTGCTGGTGACTTTGTCGGAATCGACGAGGCCGTAGCCGCGCACCCAGACCGAATAGTTCGCCGACGGCAGATCGGGCACGACGAAGCGGCCCTGATCGTCGGTGACAACGATCTTGATGTAGCGGACGTCGAGATCATGCGTCTCCGCGATCACCCACACGCCGGCTTCCGGCTGCCCGCTCGGGTTCATGACCACGCCGCCGATGTCGTCGGCGTCGATGGCGACGTTCGGCGTCGATGCGGCGTTCAGCGCGTATCCGCCGGCCGCGATCAGCCCGGCCAGTCCCAACGCTGCACCGCCCAGCAAAGTGGCCCGGTTCGATTTCATTGTCCTCTCCTCTTGCAGACCCGAGTGAATCCAGGATTTCCCATATCATAGCGGGGTTCGGCGAGGGTAAAAAGGAACCGGGGCTTGCGTCAGCGTTTCCGCACGCCCCGGACGTGAAGAAACCATCACTTTGTCGAGATCATACCGTGGCTTAGAGGATATCGGCCGCCCACAGTCTCCTGTAGCCTGCCCCGCCCGAGGGTCCCGGAACCCACCGATGAACGATCCGCGTCCTGATGCGCATAAGACGGACACCGCCCTCCTCAGCGTGCGCGAGGCGGTCTTCGACCTCCTGCGCGGGCTCAAGATGACGACCGTGTTCGGCAATCCGGGATCGACCGAATTGCCGTTCCTCGACCGCTGGCCGGACGATTTCCGTTACGTGCTCGGGACTGCAGGAAGCCTCCGTCGTCGGCATGGCGGACGGCTACGCGCGGGCGACGGGACGGCCTGCGTTCTGCAATCTGCATTCGGCGGCGGGCGTCGGCCACGCGCTCGGCAACATCTACAACGCCTACCGGAACCAGACGCCGCTGGTGATCTCGGCCGGCCAGCAATCGCGAAGCCTGCTCCCGATGAATCCGTTTCTCGGCGCGAGCGAAGCCGCATCGTTTCCCAAGCCGTATGTGAAGTGGAGCTCGGAGCCCGCGCGCGGCGAAGACGTGCCCCAAGCAATCGCGCATGCCTATCACGTGGCGACGCAGCGGCCCTACGGACCGACGCTGGTGTCGATCCCGTTCGACGATTGGCAGGCGCGGACGCGCCGCGTTCCGCCGCGCGTGGTGATGAGCGACGTCGCGCCCGATCCGAAAGCGATCGAGTCCCTCGCGCAAGCGTTGAACGGCGCACGACGGCCGGTGCTCGTTGCGGGCGCTGAGATCGATCAGGACAATGCGGGTGCTGCGATGGTCGCGCTTGCGGAGAGACTCGGAGCACCGGTGTGGGCCGCGCCGTTCGCGAGCCGCGTCACGTTTCCGGAAGAGCATGAGCTGTTCCAGGGGTTCCTGACGGCATCGCCCGAGGCGATCTCACGCACGTTGGCCGGGCACGATGTCGTGCTGGTGATCGGCGCGCCCGTGTTCACGTTCCATGTGCCGGGCGACTGCGCGCTGTTCACGAGCGGCGCGCGCATCGTCCAGCTCACCGCCGATGGCGAGGCGCTGGCGGCAGCGCCCGCCGGCACGGGCATTCTCGGCAGTTTGAAGCAGGCGCTTCCCGCGCTCGCCGAACAGGTGAGACAGCGCGAGCGCACGGCGCCCGCTCGCAAACCTCCGCCGCCGCCGAAACCCGATCATCCGATCAAAGCCGAATTTCTGCTGCACACGCTGTCGCGTCTGATGCCGCGCGATGCGATCGTCGTCGAGGAAGCGCCCGTACACCGCCCGGCGATCCAGGCCCATCTGCCGATCAGGAGCTATGGCGCGTTCCACACGATGGCGAGCGGCGGTCTCGGCTATTCGCTTCCCGCTGCCGTCGGTGTCGCGCTCGCGGACCCGTCGCGGCGTGTCGTCTGTATCATCGGCGACGGCTCGATGATGTATTCGTTCCAGGCGCTGTGGACCGCGGTCCAGCACAAACTGCCGCTCACCGTGATCGTGCTCAACAATCAGGGCTACGGTGCGTTGCGGTCCTTCGGACAGGTCTTGCAGATCAGGGACGCGCCGGGGTTCGATCTTCCCGGTCTCGACTTTGTCGCGCTGGCGAAAGGCGTGGGCTGCGAAGCGCGGCAGGTCGAACGCGCGGAGGAAATCGCGGACGCGCTCACAAGCGCATGGGAGAAGACGAGCCCGTTCCTGATCGATGTGCGCGTCGAGTCTGCGGTGCCCAATCTCTATTAGGAGGAAACGATGGCCGCGAGCGAAGTGTGGGATATCGCCGAACAAGGCAAGGCGTCGTTCGAACGGCGCAATCCTTTGAGCGGCAAGCCGGCGAGCCGGGCGACGGCAGCGACACCGGAGGATGCGCGCGCCGCCGCCGATGCGGCCGCAATGGCGTTTCCCGCATGGGCGGCCCTCGGCCCGAGCGAACGGCGCAAGGTGCTGCTCGCCGCCGCCGACGGCATCGAGAAGCGTGGGCCTGATTTCATCCGCATCGCCTCCGCCGAAACGGGCGGCACACCCGGATGGATCGGATTCAACGTGCATCTCGCAGCCGGCATGCTGCGCGAAGCCGCCGCGATGACGACACAGATCGGCGGCGAAGTGATCCCGTCCGACAAGCCGGGCAACCTCTCGATGGCTGTCCGACAGGCGGTCGGCGTCGTCGTCGGCATCGCGCCGTGGAATGCGCCGGTGATCTTGGGCGTGCGCGCGCTGGCCTTGCCGCTCGCGTGCGGCAATACGGTCGTGCTCAAAGCCTCCGAAATCTGCCCGGCGACGCACAGCCTGATCGTCGATGTGCTGCGCGAAGCGGGCGTGCCCAATGGCGCGATCAGCGTCGTGACGAATGCGCCGGGCGATGCATCGGCCGTGGTCGAAGCGCTGATCGCCCATCCCGCTGTCCGGCGTGTGAACTTCACCGGTTCGACACGCGTGGGACGCATCATCGCAGAGCTCGGCGCGCGCTATCTGAAGCCGGTGCTGCTGGAGCTCGGCGGCAAGGCGCCGCTGATCGTGCTCGACGACGCGAACCTGGAAGAAGCGGCAAGAGCGGCCAATTTCGGCGCGTTCATGAACCAGGGACAGATCTGCATGTCCACCGAGCGGCTGATCGTCGACAAGAAGGTCGCCGATCCGTTCGCGAAAATCCTGGCCGCCAAGGCGGCTGCGTTACCTGCGGGAAATCCGGCGGAGAAGAACGTGGTGCTGGGCTCGCTGGTCAGTACCGAGGCCGCCGATCGCGTGCAGAGCCTGATCAAGGATGCCGTGTCCAAAGGCGCGCAGGTCCTGTCCGGCAATTCGCGCGACGGCACGATCATGACCGCGACCGTGCTCGATCACGTCACGCCCAAGATGGCGATCTACGCCGAAGAATCGTTCGGTCCGGTCGTCTGCATCATCCGTGTCGATAGCGAGGAGGAGGCGATCAAGGTCGCCAATGACGGCGAGTACGGATTGTCGTCCTCGGTGTTCTCGCAGGACATCGCGCGGGCGCTCAACGTCGCCAAGCGCATCGAGGCCGGCATCTGCCATATCAACGGCCCCACCGTGCATGACGAAGCGCAGATGCCGTTCGGCGGGGTCAAGGCGAGCGGCTATGGCCGGTTCGGCGGCAAGGCCGGGATCGCGGAGTTCACCGATCTGCGCTGGATCTCCATCGAGACCGGCCCGCAACGCTATCCGTTCTGAGCGCATGACCGAACCTTCCAGACCGGCGATCGATGTCGGCGAGAGCATCGATGAGGGGCCGTGGACGACGTTCCAGAAGCTGGGCGTGCTGCTCGCGGCGCTCTCGATCGTGCTCGACGGGTTTGACGGACAGCTGATCGGCTATGCCATCCCGGTGATCATCCAGGAATGGGGCGTCAGCCGGGAAGATTTCGCGCCCATCGTCGCGGCGGGACTGATCGGCATGGGCTTTGGCAGCGCGCTCGCGGGCTATGTCTGCGACCGCTTCGGACGGCGGCCCGCGATCGTCGGCAGCGTCCTGCTGTTCGGCGTGGCCACGAGCTGTATCGGCTTTTCCGAAAATCTCGCGACCATAGCGCTGTTCCGCTTCCTCGCCGGTTTGGGTATCGGAGGCGCCTTGCCGAGCTGCACCACGCTTTCGGCAGAGCTCACGCCCGTACATCGACGTACGCTTGCGATCACCGGAACCATTGTCTGCGTTCCACTGGGCGGAATGCTCGCGGGTTTCTACGCGGGATATGTCCTGCCGGAGCTCGGCTGGCGCGTGCTGTTCTGGCTGGGCGGCGCGCTGCCCGCAGCAGTCAGCATCGTGCTGATCGCATTCTTGCCGGAGTCGCCTCGCTTCCTGGTGCGACAGCGGGAGCGCTGGAACGAGCTGCGCCAACTGCTGAGGCGAATGTCGCGACCGGCAGACGATGGCGCCGTGTTCGTCGATGCGGCCGAACAGAAGCTCGAGCTAAAGGCGGGATTGCGCGCGCTGTTCCAGCCCGATCGCGTGCGCGACACGCTGGCGCTTTGGATCGCGTTCTTTCTCTCGCTGCTTTCGGTCTACACCGCCTTCAGCTGGCTCCCGACGATGCTGGCGAGCGAAGGCCAGAACATCGCCATCGCGGCCGGCGGCCTCACCGCATACAATCTTGGCGGCGTTTTGGGTGCGCTGCTCTGCGCGGTCGCGATCACGCGCTTCGGCTCCCGTGGCCCCATCGCGATCGCTTGCGCGGGAGGCGCGCTGAGCGCATTCGTTTTGCAGAACACCTCGATCGGCGACACCACGCTTCTGATCTTAGGCCTCGGACTCCACGGCCTGTTCGTCAATGGCGCGCAGTCGACGATGTTCGTGCTCTGCGCTCACGTCTATCCGACGAATGTGCGCGCAACGGGAACGGCATCGGCGATGGCCTTCGGGCGGCTGGGCGCGATCCTGAGCGCGTTCGCGGGCGCCGCGATCATCAGCGCGGGCGGCGCCGAGGCCTATTTCGCCATGCTGGGTATCGCGATGTCGGGCGTTTTGATCGCGCTGATGGCGGTGAAGAACCACGTCCCCGCTCTCGGGAGCACGCCGGCAACCCGTCCGGTACCGGCGCCGAACCTGTAAAGTTCACGCGTCCCTCGGCACTACCCGCTCGGTTGCTCGCCGTCGGCACCGTGAAGTGGAACGTGGCCCCGCCGTCGGGATTGTTGTCGGCCCAAATCCGTCCGCCATGCGTCTCGACGATCGAGCGCGCAATGGATAGTCCCAATCCCATCCCCTCGGCCCGCGTGGTGAAGAACGACTCGAACAGGCGCGGCAGGCTGCCCGACGGGATGCCGGACCCGCGGTCGGTGACCGACACTTCGATACGCGCATCCCCGTTCGGCTTTGCCGTCCGGACCACGAGATCGCGTTTCCCCTCGGGCGTATTCGCCATCGCATCCATGCCGTTGACGATGAGATTGATCAGCACCTGCTGAAGCTGAGTCTGATTGCCGAAGACGGGCGGAAGATCGGTGGCGAGCTCGGTTCGCAGCTGAATGCGCCGCTTCCGTGCATCGCCCACGACAAGCGGAAGGACATCCGCCACCGCGCTGTTGAGATCGAGCGGCTGCATCGACACCTCCCGCTTGCGCAGGAAGGTCCCGCACCTGGCCCAGCACCTCGTCGGCGCGCAGGTCCGCCCTGCGGATGTCGGAGACGATTTCGCGGATCTCGCCGAGCGGCGGATTCGCAGTGTCCAGCAATGTTCCGGCCGCATCCGCATTGCTCATGATGGCGCTCAGCGGCTGCTTCAGCTCGTGCGCGATGGCGGCGGTCAGCTCGCCGATGATGGCCAGGCGCTGCACATGCGCGAGTGCGCGATTGCTTTCCTCGGCACCCCTGCGGTCCGTGATGTCGAGCGCCGAACCGATATAGCCGAGAAACTCGCCGCTCGGAGCAAAGCGCGGCGTGCCCACATCAAGGACCCAACGGTACTCTCCGTCGTGCCGGCGCAGCCGGTATTCGACCTCAAACGGCTCGCCTTGTATCGAACAAAACGTGACAGATATTGAGACAGTGCTGGCGATCATCCGGATGCACGCCCTCGATCCAACCGTCGCCGAGCTCCTGTTCCAAAGTCCGTCCCGTGAAATTCAACCAACCTTGGTTGAAAAACTGGCCGAGCTTGTCAGGGCCCGACATCCACAGAAGCACCGGCGCGCTGTTGGCCATGCTGCGGAACCGCTCCTCGCTCTCCTGCAAGGAGCGCTCGACGCCGTTGGCGCTGCTCGGTCAACGTGGCGACGAGCTGGAGCGGCCCGGCCCTCAGCAGCACGAAATTCTGTAGAGCGAACGCGGTCTCGCCGGGCGTGAGACCGGTAAACGGTCCCGAACCCTCCAGGGCGCAGGCAACAAGGAAGCCGGTGACAACGGCAATGGCGCCGGATGCGCCCATCATGCCGAAGCGAAGCGCCGCCCAAAACAGGAAGATGATCGGCAGGAAGATTCGGGTTTCGGCGATGCTGACGGCCCCTCCTCCCATGAAGGCCCAATAGGTCGCCGCGACCAACCCAACCGTCAGCACCGCGGCTTCACCCAATTTCTTGCGGTCGAGGTTTTTCACGCGCCAGTACGGAGCGAACACCCAGTAGAGGATCGCCGGGGTCACGACGAGCTGCGCCAGCGCATCGCCCATGAACCATTGCAGCCACGCCGACCAATAGTCGCCCCCCATCGCCTGACGAGCTGCAGCGCCCCCAAACGCCGAGACGGCGGGAAGGAGTGCGACCGCAATCGCCACGAAGATCGCAAAATCCCGCACGCTCTCGAAGCGGAGCGGGTTCCGCATGAACCTGCGCAACAGCAGCGCCGTTGCCAAGACCTGCGCCGAATCGTTTGCAAAGGAGGCGAGCAGGAACCACGTGGGGAGGCCGATCGTGGCGCCGTAGTACAGTCGGATCGGCAGCGTCCCGAGAATGAAGAGCCACCAGAGCTCGCGGCGGCTCTTCAGAAGGGCGCAAAGCAGGATTGCATCGGGGAACCAGAACGGCGACGCGAGCCCCGGACCGAACGACGTGCCAAAGCGGAACGCGAAGGAATAGGCGATCGCGAACGCAACGAATCCGAGGACCGTTCCGAACCATGGCGAGAGGATGGTGGACTCTGTCGCTGCGGGAGAACGCAGTCTGAGTTCCAGAGGTTCTCTTGGCCAACCGTCATGTTGGCACACCGTTCTTCGCGCGATTGGCGCCGTAAGACTCTGCGACGCGCGCAGCGATGAGCTGCGGAGTCCCGGAACCGTTCTACAGGGGCGCGAAGGCTAGCCAACTCGCACGCCATAAATGTCGCGCAAGCGTCGGCGGCGACAACTTGCGACAATCGCGAATTGCGGTCGGCGCCGAGCCTCAGCTCGGCCAGGCGCGCAGCGCGACCTCGGCGATGGTCTGCAACTGTTTGCGCTTCGCACCCGTGGCGCCGGCGACCGCAATGCCCTCGAGCACCGCCATGATGTAGCGCGCGAGATCGGCCGGGTTCGCATGCTTGGGTAAGTCCCGCTCGGACTTCGCACGCTCCAACCGCTTCCGAATCGCGCTTTCGGTCTTTGCCAGACGCGCCATGACCTCTTTGCGGACCCAACTCGTTTTGTCGCCCGCTGACACCGCCCCCTGTACCAGGAGACAACCGCCCGGATGATCCTTGGCGACCTGCAAGCCGACGACGCCCTCGAACAGCTGCTCGACCACGGCACGTGCCGTGGGAGCCTCGAGCGCTTTCGGAACATACCGGCCCGGACCAGCCGCATAGCGGTCGATGACCTTGCCGAAGAGAGCGGCCTTGTTGCCGAAAGCGGCATAAAGGCTGGGGGCATTGATGCGCATCGCCTTCGTGAGGTCCGACAGCGAAGTCCCGTCGTAGCCCTTGCGCCAGAAGACATGCATGGCGCGGTCGAGCGCCTTGTCGGTATCGAAACTGCGTGGGCGGCCTGCCGCCATCTCTCTGTGCACCGGTTCGTTCGAAGGTGACCTTGTAAGGGCGAGGTGTCATGCCGTCCAGGTCCCTGATTGCCGCAGAGATGGGGAATAAGGCAGTGATCACCGGTGCTTGCCAGCAACTCACTGGTGTGTAACCCACACCAGCAGTTGCGGAGTTTATAGGCGCGAGGAACGGTCCTCCACCCTGTTCTGTTAGGTCCGCTACAGAATGTGAACGAGCAGAGACGGCGCCGCTTACGCCACGCTTTGCATAAGGGCGCGAGCAGCAGCCGGGGCGCGCAGCTTGGCCCCGGAGATGAAATAGACGAATGCGTCTCCGCGTTCGGCCCAAGTGCGGGCGCGCTTGGCCCACTGGTCGATCTCGGCCGCCGTGTAACCGGTCTCGACCTCCTCCTTGGTGCCCATCAGCCGCGCGTAGGTGAAATCGGCGGTCGGCTGCTCGATCGAGGGGAAGTCTTCGCTGTCGGCAAACACGATCGCGACATTGTGGCGGCGCGCGAGATCGTAGAAACGTTCGTCCTTGAAGCTCTCGTGGCGGACCTCCAGCGCGTGCCGCAGCTTCAGCCCGCCGACCTCGCGCGGCAGCAATTCGAGGAACGCCACGATGTCGGCGGCGTCGAATTTCTTGTTCCCCATCAATTGCCAATTGATCGGGCCGAGCCGGTCGCGCAGTTCCACCAGACCCTGGCCGACGAAGCGGGCGACCGACTCGCCCGCACCCGCGAGCTCCTTCCGGTTGGTGCAATAGCGCGAGCCTTTGACCGCGAAGACGAAACCCTCCGGCGTCTCCTCGCGCCACTTCGCCCAGCTCGCGGGCTTGAAGGTCGAGTAGTAGGTGCCGTTGATCTCGATCGAGGTGAGCTGGCGGCTCGCATATTCCAGCTCGCGCTTCTGCGACAGGCCCTCGGGGTAGAAAACCCCGCGCCACGGCTCATACGTCCAGCCGCCGATGCCGATCCGAATCTTGCCTGCCATGCGCGTCCCCGAGGGATCGACCAAGGGGATAGTTCCCCACGGCGCCAAAGGCGAGTCCCGTCTTACTCCCTCTTACTCCACGGCCATCTGCTGCCGGGCGTTCGCGGGCGCGGCCTTGGGGCGGCGCATCAGGAACAGCAGAGGCAGGAGCGGCAGGCAGATCCAGAACATCAGCATGAAGTCGTTGGCATAAGCGGCGACCTGGGCCGTGTACTCGACATGCGCGTCGATCCCGGCCGCGCCGAACGGCGTCGTCGGATTGAGGAAAAGACCCGGCGCCCCGGTCTGGAGCGCGCGGTTGAACGGCGTCACCTGCTCGGCGTATTGCGCGTGCAGGGTCTGGATGCCGCGACGTGAGCAGGGCCGAGGTCGCCGAGACGCCGATCGCGCTGCCGATGTTGCGCGACAGCGAATAGAGCGCCGCCGCGTCGGTGCGCAGCGCAGGGTCGAGCGTCGCGAAGCCGACGACCTGCAGCGGGATGAAGATGAGCGAGATGCCGGCGCCCTGGATCATGGTGACGACGGAGAGCCGCCACACGTCGATGTCGGGGGTCCAATAGGCCATGTCGTGCATCGCGCCGGCGATCAGCAGCACGCCCGCACCCATCAGCAGGCGCGGATCGATGATCTTCGTGAGCCGTCCTGCGATGATCATCACCAGCATCGCGCCGATGCCGCGCGGCGCCATCAGAAGTCCCACGTCGGTGACGGGGTAACCGCCGAGGTTCTGGAGATAGGGCGGCAGCAGCGCCGAGCTTGCGAGCAGGATGACGCCGACCACGAACATCATGGCGACGCCGGAGAGGAAGCCCAAATCCTTGAAGATGCGCGGCGGGATGAAGGGCTTCTCGGCCGTCAGCATGTGGACGATGAAGATGTAGAAGCCCAAGCCCCGCGAGCGTCGCTTCGACGATGATCTCGTTCGAGTTGAACCAGTCCTTGATCGAGCCGCGGTCGAGCATGAGCTGGAACGCCGTCAGCGCGAGACCGAGCGCGAGGAAGCCGAGCCAGTCGAAGCGTAGCGTCGCGTCCGGCTTGCGCTCCTTCAAGAACAGCATGAGGCCCGCGACCGCGGCGATGCCGAAGGGCACGTTGATGAAGAACACCCAGCGCCAGTCATAGGTGTCGGTCAGCCAGCCGCCGAGCGTCGGCCCCAGGATGGGCCCGATCATCACGCCGGTCGCCCAGATGGACATCGCCATGCCGCGCTGCTCCGCCGGATAGATGTCGAGCATGATCGCTTGCGAGAGCGGAACCAGGGCGGCGCCGAAGCAGCCCTGGAGGAAGCGGAAGAGCACTTCCTGCTCGACGGTCTGCGCGAGCCCGCACATCATCGAGGTGATCGTGAAACCGATCAGCGAGACGAGGAAGAACTCCTTGCGCCCGAAGCGCGCGGCAAACCAGCCGACCGGCGCCGTCATGATCGCGGCCGCGATCACATAGGACGTCAGCACCCAGGTGATCTGATCGCGGTTGGTGCCGAGCGAACCCTGCATATGGGGCAGCGCGACATTGGCGATCGTGTTGTCGAGCGCCTGCATCAGCGTCGCGATCATGGTGCAGCCCATGATCAGCGTGCGATGACGCGTGCTCAGTGGGACGGCGGGTGCGGCGGTGCTCATGGTTCAGAACAGGTCGGAGAGCTTCCGCTTGTGTCCCGTGTCGATCGAGACGGTCACGCTCATGCCGGCGCGCACCATCGAGGTGTCCTCGTTGGGATCGAAGGCGATCCGGAGCGGCAGCCGCTGAACGACCTTGACCCAGTTCGCGCTCGAGTTCTGCGAGGGCAGGACCGAGAACGTCGCACCTGTCGCGGGCGCGATCGCGGAGACCGTCCCGTGGAAGACGTGATCGGGGAACGTGTCGATGGCGACGTCCACCGGCTGGCCCGGATGAACGTAAGTAAGATCGGTCTCCTTCATGTTCGCGGTCACCCATTTGTCGGTTCCCGAAACGAGGCCGACGGCGCTGGTGGGCACGAAGGCCGCGAGCGAAGAGACGATCATCGCGCCCGGCTGGAGCGCGGACACTTGCGTCACGACTCCGTCGAACGGCGCCTTGACCACCGTGTGCTCGAGCTGACGCTGGGCCTCCGCAAGATTGGCCTCAGCTGTGAGATATTCCGGGTGCTTTTCGAGCGGCAGGTCCACCGAGCCGCCGAGCTTCGCGAGCTGCACCTCGGCCTGCTGACGCAGCGATTGATCCTGTGCCGCGGCCGTGCCGAGAGTGGCTTCGGCCTGGTCCACATTGGCCTGGGCCGTGCCGCCGATTTTCACCAGCGCCTGCTGGCGCACATACGACGTCTGCGCGAGCTGAACCTGCGCCTTCTGCGCGTCGATGTCGCGCAGCATGCGCTTATAGTCCTGCTCCATCGAGCGGATGTTGAGCACGCTCTGGGCGAGCTGCGATTTCGCGTTGGCGACCGCGATCGCGAACGGCTTGGGATCGAGCCGGAAGAGGACGTCGCCCTTGTGGACGAACTGTCCCTCCTTCACGTCGACGTCCAGGACGAGCCCCGACACGTCGGTCGAGACCATCAGCTTGTTGGCTTCGACATAGGCGTCGTCGGTCGAGACATAGCGCCCGCCCGTCAGCCAGAAGGTCAATCCGCCGATGGCGACGACGGCCACGCCGGCGAGCATCAGCACGCGGCCGACGATTTGGCGCCGGCGGGCTTTGTTGGCGGTCTTCAGAACTTGTCTATCGACGACGGCGTCCATGGGAACCTCACGCGACCTTCTCGCCGGCGCGCGCGCCGGCCATGTTGGATTTCACATTGGTTTTCATTTGCAGCAGGCAATCGACCACGGTCTCGAGATCCTTCTTCGGGAGACCGGCGGTCAGGATGTCGTTGATCTCGGCTCGCGCCTTCATGATCTCCTTCAGCATGGGCTGAGCGGCCTCCGTCAGGCGCAAACGCCAGATGCGGCGGTCGGACGGGTCGGCGCAGCGCTTCACCATGCCGCGACGCTCGAGCCGGTCGATCAGCCGGCCGACCGTGATCGGCTCGACCTCGATCAAAGCCGCCAATTCGTTCTGCGACATCCCCGGCTGGCGATCGAGGCGGACCAGGATCATCCATTGGGCCCGCGTCATGCCGTGATCTCGGGCGCGGGCGTCGGCCAGCGTCCGCACCATCCGCGCGAGGTCGGACATCAGAAGAACCAGATCGCGATGGAGGGAATGTTTCATGGATGTAATCTCCTAACGCTAGATAATATAAGCCACGTTATTATTTCGCCAAGAGCCAGCGCCTGCGGAAAACGATGAATTCGGCTTCATGACAGCAGGTTAACCAGCCTCGGATGGCCGAGCAGATCGGCGGCGGTATCGAACAGGCAGGCGTCCGGTGAAATCAGCAAGTTCGCCATTCTGACGTCCGTGGCGAAGACGCCGCCGGTGCTTGGGTTGAACGGTGATCTGAGAATTCGGGTCAACGGTGATGTTCCCATTGTCCCGACAACGCTGCAGCTTCGAATGGACGGTACGGTGCTTGGCGTTGCGCCGAGGCTGATGCCGGGCCGCGAGATCGTATTTCGCTTAGAGCGCCAGCCGGCTGTCGAAGCCAACCGTGCAATGTGGGTGCGTCTTTTGGGCGATCCCATCGGACGAGGACGGGATCGCAGCGCGCCAATCTCGCTCGAGCTGACCGAGAGGCCACTGCCGTATGGGACCGTTGATAGCGCAAAGTCTGACGAGGCACTGGAAGCCAAGATTACCCTGTCGGCTTATCATATTGGCCTGATGTGGGTTGGCGGTCTGGCCGCTCTGGCGGCGGCGATTGCGGTCATCTTTGCTTGCGCATCCACGACGGCCATGCGCGACAGCGCCGTGCCGCAAATGCTAGTCCTGGATAGGCCTTTTAGTCTTGGCCGTTTCCAGATGGCGGTGTGGTTCACGCTCATCCTCATGTCCTTCTTGTTTATTTTCGTCGTCACTCTGGACCTCAATTCCATCTCGGCAGAGAGCTTCGTGCTGCTCGGAATTTCCGGTACGACAGCGCTGGCGGCAGTCGCTGTGGACCAGAACAAAGACAGCCCGCTGGCACGGATACAACAGAGCCTCACCGATATGGGGCTCAAGACCCGCCATGATATTGAGCTGCTGGATAACGCGAAGAAAAAAAAACAAAGGAAATGGCGCTTTCCCAGCGAAGACTGTCGTTCCGGACGCAACCATTCCCGCAGATCCGGCTTCCGGTCGCGCGGCCATCGCGAATCCAACCGTCGATCAGATGCTCGAAGAGTATAGGGTTCAGGTCAGCGACATCGCCTCTATCGGGTTCCTGAAAGATCTGGTCAATGACGTCAATGGGCCAACGATCGATCGCAGGCAGATTTTGATTTGGACGCTTCTTCAGGTGCCCGAGCCGCGCGCTGTAGAAGATGTCCTTGAAGTGCTCCTTGAACCCGAGCTCGTCCCACAGATAGGCGGCGCGATGGTGCTCCTGTTCCGGTCGCGAGATAGAGCTCGACATCGGGGTTCCGCGCGAGGCGTTTCACGGCGTCCATGACGGTGCCGTTGATGTTCAAGTCCTTCTCGAACCAGTAGCGCATGAATGCGTCAGCCGGGACCGGCATATCCGACTGCGGGCAAGGTCGCGGCGAGAGCCTCCTTCAGATCGCGCTCGCCGCGTATGCAGGCGTGGATGACCGCACGATTGGCGCTCGCGCCGGCCGCGCGGGCCAAGGTCACGGACCTCTCGATCATCGGAACGCGTCCCGATCGATGCCGAGGTCTTCTATCGACGCTCGTGATGCCAGTAGAACTCGACTGCGTTCTTCAGGTGCCCGAGCCGCGCGCTGTAGAAGTGTCCTCGAGTGGCCTGAACCCGAGTTCGTCCCAAAGATAGGCCGCGCGATAGTGCTCCTGCCCGGTCGCGAGATAGATGCTCGACATCCGGATTCCGCGCGAGACGTTTGACCGCATGCATGACGGTGTCATTGAGGTTGAAGTCCTTCTCGAACCAATAACGCATGAATGCATCGACCGGACTCGCATATCCGACGGCGGGCAAGGTCGCCGCGAGAGCCTCTTTCAGATCGCGCTCGCCGCGGATGCACGCGTGGCTTGCTGCGCGCTCGATCAACTGAGCGTGCCTATCGATAACACCGCGCATGTCGATCATCCGGTGCAACGCTCTGTCCCTCACTCCTTGCGTAGCGCCGCTAGCTGACCAACGCATCAACGGAGGCTCACCAATGGCAGACGCGATCAACATTAATCCAAGGCATGGCCAAGCCGGCCGTCACCCGACACGCGAGTCTCTCGATAGGGTATCTGGCGATACGCTGTCCGGCGATGCGCTGTCCGGGCACGACGATCCCGGAATGTTTGGCCGGATGTTCCCGACATTGCCGCCGCTGGAGGTTGAAGACCAGCGGTTACAGGCGCTGGCCGACGCAATGAAGGACCCCAACCCCGGAGATCCGGCGGGTAACAACCAGAATGTCCCCGCGGGTTTCACCTATCTCGGCCAGTTCGTGGACCACGATATAAGCCTCGATCTCACGTCCATCGCTGAAAAGGAAGAAGATCCTCTAGCAACGAAAAACTTCCGGACGCCAAGGCTTGACCTGGACGCGGTCTACGGATTGGGCCCGGACGGCAGCCCCCAGCTTTACGCGCGTGATGCCGCCAGAGGCAACAGACCCGGACCAAAGCTGCTCATCGGAAAGACGATCGACATCGGCGGAGATCCTGCGGGCAGCTTTCGAAACGATTTGCCGCGGAGCCCCGAAGGCCACGCGCTGATCGGCGATCACCGAAACGACGAAAACCTTCTGGTCGCGCAATCCCACCTGGCGTTTCTGAAATTTCACAACAAGATCGTCGACACTCTTGCGAGTAGCGCCAATCCGCCCAGCGATCTCTTTGCGGAAGCGCGCAAGTTAGCGATGTGGCACTACCAGTGGCTTGTCTTGCACGATTTCGTCGAACGTCTGACCGAGCCAGGCATCGTGGCGAAAATCCTTCACGACGGGCGGAAATTCTACCGCTTCAAGAAGGTCCCCTACATGCCCGTGGAATTCTCCGCTGCGGCCTACAGACTCGGTCACAGCATGGTGCGGCAACGATATAACCACAACCGGATCTTTCCCGCGGCCGACTTCGGGCTCTTGTTCGCGTTTACAGGCCTGTCCGGTGGAATCATCGGGGACCTGTCGCCCAATCCTCCGCAGCCGCCGAATTCCGTGCCTCTGCTGCCCAGCAATTGGATCATCGATTGGCGCCGCTATTACGATTTCAAGACACCGGCTGGGATTCCGGGCTTGTCGCTCAACTTGTCGCGCAATCTCGATCCGTTTCTGGTGCCCACGCTTCATCAGTTACCGGGCGGCGGTGGAAATCTCGCATTTCGCAACCTCCGGCGGGGCGTCATGCTGGGGCTGCCATCCGGACAGGACGTGGCCGAGACGACGCGCGTCAAGAATCCGCTCAGTCCGGACGAGATTGCGAGCGGTGCCGATGGACAGGTCGCCAAGGACCAGGGACTGCATGAGAAAACGCCGCTTTGGTACTACATTCTCAAGGAGGCGCAGCTGCGGGGTGGTGGCAAACGGCTGGGTCCCGTCGGCACCATCATCGTCGCGGAGGTCTTTATCGGCTTGGTCGCGGGCGACAAGCCGTCGTTCCTCAGCCAGCAAAACTGGAAGCCGGCATTGCCGGCGAAAGTCCCCGGCACGTTCACGATGACTGATCTTCTGCAATTCGTCGGCGAGATCAGTCCCGTGGATACTGTGTCGACAGTGTCTACGCTTTAGTGCAGATAGCCTTCTGATGTCGCGCATCCTCTTGGGCCGGGACGGTCCGAGAGGATGCGCACCTCGCAACGGAGCGAATCAGACGTCAACATCGAAGAAAATCTTCTTCCTCGGTGGCCCCGACGGTGACGGCCCTCGTTCCAACACCAACGACCATGCCCATCGTCATGTTCACCCAATCCGTCATCTGGTCCTCCGTCCGCCGCCAACGTGGGAACCTGGAAGTTGCGAAGCGTCGAGGCTCTGTACTGGGTGCTCGGGCGCGAAACGGCGGCAGCGTTCGGGAGAGGACAGGATGGCCAACACCAACTTCAAGTCCGTCGACGACTATATCGCGACCAAGCCCGAGACCGTGCAGGCGATCCTTGAGCGCGTGCGCGGCACGATCCGAAAGGCCGTGCCCGCGCGCGGAAGAAGTCATCAGCTACCAGATTCCGGCCTACAAGCTTGACGGCGGCGCGGTGATCTATTTCGCGGGCTGGAAGGAGCACTACTCGCTCTATCCCGCGAGCGATCGCCTGGTGAAGGCCTTCAAACGCGATCTCGCGCCCTACAAGATCAGCAAAGGCACGATCCGCTTTCCGCTCGACGAGCCGGTGCCGTTAAAACTGATCGCGGACATCGCGAAGTTCCGCGCGCAAGAAACGTTGGAGCGCGCAAACGCAAAGGCCGCGGTGAGGACACCGAAGAAGAAGGCAAAGAAGAAGCGCTAGCCCATCGCATCGCTCATTGCGGCGGCGACAGGCAGCTTCTCGATCGCCCGAAGACCGGGGCGCTCGCGCCAGCGGATCTGATCGTCCGGAACCGCCATCCGCAGTTTGGGCCAGCGCTTGAAGAGCGCCTGCAACGCGCATTTGGCCTCGATGCGCGCAAGCTGATGGCCGAGGCAGAAATGGATGCCTGCACCAAACGAGATGTGGCGGTTGGGCCTTCGCTCCAGCTCCAGCCTGTCGGGATCCTCCGCGGCGGCTGAATACCGATTGGCGGCGGCGAGCATGGCCATGATCTTCTCGCCCTTCTTCAGCCGGACACCGCCGAGCTCGATGTCCCTGCGCACGAAGCGCGGCTTCGTGAACTGAACGGGCGAAACGAATCGGAGGAATTCCTCGACCGCGAGATTGACGCGGTTCCAGTCCTCCTCAATCCAGTCCCGCAGCTCAGGGTTCCTCGCGAGCTCGTAGACCGATCCGCCGATGAGATGCGTTGTCGTCTCGGTTCCGGCGCCGAGGAGCAGGAACACCATCGCGACCATTTCCTCGCGACTGATGCGCCCGCCTTCCTTCTCGACGCGGACGATCTCCGCAACGAGACCGGTGCCGCCCTGTGCGCGCACCGCGTCCAGGCGCTGTTCCAGGTAGCGCTTCATCGGGCCGAGCGAGAACAGCAGTTGCAGGAAGCTGAGAGCCCCGGTGATGCGTGAGATGCGGCTCGTCCATTCCATGAATTTCGGACGGTCGGCCTCCGGCAATCCGAGGAGCTCGCAGATCACCGCGAGCGGTAGCCGGCGCGAATAGCGTTCGACCAGATCGGCCGGGCTCCCTTGCGCAAACAGCTCCTCGGCGAGCTCGTCCGCAAGCGCCTGAATGCGCGGCTCCATCTCCACGATTGCGCGGCGGCGAAAGGCTTCATCGACGATGCTGCGCAACCGAGTGTGATCGGGCTCGTCCATCGTCAGCATGCTCACGGCAAGAGCCCGCACGGCGCCCGGCATCCACCACTGCAAGCCGGCAACCGGTCCGCCGTCCTGACGCATCGTGAAGGTCTCGCCGTCCTTCAGCACGCGCTCGCTGAGCTCATGCGTCGTGGTGATCCAGACCCGGCCGATGATCGGAAACCGGATGTCGACGAGCGGACCCAAGGCCCTCAGCCGCGCGATCTCGGCGGCAGGATCGCGGAAGAACTGCTGACTGGTGATGTCGGCTCTGAGCGCCATCGTCACACCCTACTCAAACGCATGTCTCGGACCAACCCCGAACAAAATTTGCAACGTGAGCGCGCGTGTCCAGAAAATCACGGTTAGAATGGCGTCATGCATCAGACATTAGCCCTCCATCCCGATTCCCGTTGCAACGCGGTGACCCGCATCGACGTCGAGGCGACGCGTCCGCGTCCCGGCCATCTGGTGTTGCGTTACACGGTCGCCGGCAAGATCGCCGATTTGCGACTGCCGCGGCCGACGCCATCCACGCGCACCGACGAGCTCTGGCGGCACACCTGCTTCGAGGCGTTTCTCCGCCCGCCGTCAGGAGACGCGTACTGCGAGTTCAATTTCGCGCCCTCGACGCAATGGGCCGCCTATGCGTTCAGTGGCTACCGCAGCGTCATGCGCGTGGCTGACGAGGTCGGCGCGCCGTTCATCGAGGTGCAGTCGGGCGCGGACTTCTACGTCCTGCAAGCCTCGCTCGACCTGGAGCGGCTCGCGCATGTGCCGAAGGATGACGCTCTGGCGTCTCGGTCTCTCGGCGGTGATCGAAGAGGAAAGCGGCGCCCTCTCCTACTGGGCGCTCAAGCATCCGCCGGGACGCGCGGATTTCCATCATTCCGATTGCTTTGCGCTCGAGCTTGCCTCAGCGTAGCCCATCATGAAATTCGGGATCGACCGGCTCATCGCCGAACCAAAATTGCGCGCGCCGCTCAAGGGCCGCCGCGTGGCGTTGCTCGCGCATCCGGCCTCGGTCACGCGCGACCTGACGCATTCGCTCGATGCGCTGGGCGCGTGCGGCGACGTGAAGCTGACGGCCGCCTTCGGTCCGCAGCACGGCCTCCGCGGCGACAAGCAGGACAACATGATCGAATCGCCGGACTTCCGCGATCCGATTCACAACATTCCGGTCTTCAGCCTCTATGGCGCG
The DNA here is from genome assembly GCA_963708555.1 of uncultured Alphaproteobacteria bacterium. Classification (GTDB taxonomy): domain Bacteria; phylum Pseudomonadota; class Alphaproteobacteria; order Micropepsales; family Micropepsaceae; genus CAIYRG01. The sequence continues at coordinate 570,281 of CAVPTF010000016.1, forward strand.
GTGCGCAAGCCGACCGATGCGTCGATGGACACGTTTCGACGTCATGCTGGTCGATCTGCAGGATTTGGGCTGCCGCATCTACACGTTCATCACCACGCTGCGCAATTGCCTGGAGATGGCGGCGAAGCACAGGAAGGCGGTGTGGGTGCTCGATCGCCCGAACCCCGTCGGACGGCCCGTCGAAGGCCTCACACTCCGCGCCGGCTGGGAGAGCTTTGTCGGCGCAGGCCCCATGCCGATGCGCCACGGGCTCACGATCGGCGAGCTCGGCGCATGGTTCGTGAAGCACTTCAAGCTCGATGTCGAGTATCGGATCATCGAGATGGAGGGCTGGCAGCCCGATGCCGCGCCCGGTTTCGGCTGGGAGCTTGGCGAGCGCAACTGGGTCAATCCCAGTCCCAACGCGCCGAATCTCTGGATGGCGCGCGCCTATCCCGGCACGGTGATGGTCGAAGGCACGACGCTGTCCGAAGGTCGCGGGACGACGCGGCCCTTGGAATTCTTCGGCGCGCCCGACATCGACGCGCGGCGTCTGATCGACGAGATGCATGCGCTGATGCCGCAATGGCTCAAGGGATGCGCGCTGCGCGATTTCTGGTTCGAGCCGACATTCCACAAGCACGTCGGCAAGCTCTGCAACGGCGTGCAGGTCCACACCGAAGGCCCCGGCTACGATCACGACGCGTTCAGGCCGTGGCGCATCCAGGCGCTCGCGTTCAAGACGATCCGCCGCCTCTATCCGGATTATCCGCTGTGGCGCGATTTTCCGTACGAATACGAGAGCGGCCGGCTCGCCATCAACGTCATCAACGGCAGCCCGCTCCTAAAAGACTGGGTCGACGACAAGGCCGCGACCCCGCACGACCTCGACGCGCTCACCACGCCCGACGAACAGGCGTGGTGAAGCGAGCGCCAACCGTATCTGCGCTACTGAGGCGGTTCAGAAATCCGGCGTGGTGTCTGCGGCACGGCCATGTTCATGCCGGGCCAATATTCGACGATGTTCTCAGCGCAGACCTGTTCCGACCACGGCAGCAGGCTCCGGCGATAGGTGGCGCGGGCGGTCCAGGGCGTGGTGAAGTATTTGGGATCCTCCACAGTGAATTCCACCTGGAGCGCCTTCGGGTGGTTGGGATCGAGTGGCACCGCGCCCGGCGGACCGCCGACGCGGCCCGCGCGCAGCTCGTGCCGGTCCATGGCCGCCTTTGCTTCGCCTGCGTCGATCAGGCGATAGCGCTCCACCAGATGCATACCCTCGCTGAACGGCGTGCCGTAGCGGTCGATCATGGAGACCGGCAACACCTTCACGCCGACGGTGTCGACGACGAGCGTATCGCCTTCGTACCAGCCGATCGCATCGCCCATCGGTGTCGGCGTGACCTTCTCGGGATGCTTCGAGTTCATGCGGATGTGACGAACCTGATCGTCCTGCGGGAAGAGCATGACAATCTCGTCCTTCTTCATCAGCATCTCGACGCCAATTTGGATCGAGAAGGCGTAGGGCGGCTGGTACGGTGCGCACTGATTGGACGGGTCGGGGGAGATCAAGCCGGCCTGGAAGATCTCTCCGATCTTCTTCACGATCGCGGCGGCTTCCGGCTTCAGGATGGGATTGTTGTGGTCGCCAAGGAGCGGAATCGGATCGCCGCCAACGACGGGATGTGCAGTGTCGCCATCTCTACGGTTGAGATTGGTGAGCGGTGTCGGACCCGACGGCATGTGCTCATGGTCGAAGGCGTTGCGCGCCCAGCGGCCGGAGAAATCGGGGATCGCGTCCGCGCCCATCGTGGGGGCCCTCGCGGTGACGGCCAGACTTACGACTGAACTGGCAAGAAGCAGAGCTGCTCGACGAACCAAAGAAAGCCTCCCCGTTTCGCCAATATCAACACATCGAATGCGGGCATCCAAGCGGGGACGTCGTGGTGGTCGCGCCCTACCCTCCGAACCTCTTGCCGATGAGGATCGGCTTGGTCTTCAGCCACTGGCTGAACGGACCCTGGAACGAGTGAATGAGAGGCCGAAGCGAATTTCGATCCGGCCTCTTATCCCGCTACTCGGCGACCGGGATCGCGAGCGTCACGCGAGGTTCGTTGCCGATCACCCTCGTGATGTGACCCTTGCCGGTCAGGTCTTCGGCGAGGTTGATGCTGCCGGGTCCGAGCCGGACCTTCTTGCCGTCTTCGAGTTCGATCTCGCCCTGACCGCTCAACGTAATGACGTATTGGCGCCGCGGCGCGGGATGCCAGTCGTTCACGCGGCCCGGAGGCGCACTCCGGATCTCCGCTCCTGCAGCCGCCTTCAGCTTGAAGGGCGTGGTCGCTGACTGCTATGTCCTCGACGTGCGTCTTCCCGTCGGATCCGGTGTAAAGCCGATTGATCGCGTAAGGCTTGCCGGCCTGCGCCGCAGCAGCACTCTCCATATTCTGTACTGCGATAGGTCACAACTGACACACACAACAGAGCATTGCCGATAAGCCACGCATGTGCCGCCTTCATGGGTTCCTCCCGGTTATCGCGTCCACGCTAGCACAATTTGGAGCTCGTTGGAGACGGGCCCAGCCGCCGCAGCGCCGCAGGCGCGAGGACGGACCAAATCAAAAAAATGAATCAGCCGGGCGCAGCAGCCTCGCTCGCTAGCGCGAGCGAAGGGCTGGTGGGCCCGGCTGGACTCGAACCAGCGACCAGACCGTTATGAGCGGCCGGCTCTAACCAACTGAGCTACAGGCCCCCAGAGGCGTCCCCGTTGATAGCAGGAAATCTCAAGCCTCCGAAAGGCTTGAGCACGACATGAGATGGCCTCACAAACGCCCCGATTGGGATGCTATAGGGAAAGCGAATATGGGAGCTTGAGATGTCGATGTCGCGTATCGCCTTGAGAAGCAGAATGAAAACCGCAGTGCTTGCGGGCGCCGTGGCGCTGATGGCGAGCACCGCCTTCGCAACGGCCGAGGCCGCGGAAGCGATGATGGCTCAGCGCACGATCACGGTGAGCGGCGATGCCGAGATCGCGTCCAAGCCCGATCAGGCACGGCTGTCGGCCGGCGTCGTCACCCAGGCCGAGACGGCCGCTTCTGCGCTCAACGCCAATTCCACGGCGATGAACCGCGTGTTCGCGGCGCTCCGGATGGCGGGCATCCCCGAGAACCGGATGCAGACCTCGAACTTCTCGGTGCAGCCGCAATACGCGCCCTACCGGCAGGAGAATCCCGAGCCGCAGCGGATCATCGGCTACCAGGTGTCGAACAACGTGACCGTGACCGTCGATGACCTGACCAAGGTCGGGCCGACGCTGGACGCGCTCGTCCGGAGCGGCGCCAATCAGCTGGGCGGAATCCAGTTCATGGTCGCCGATCCCAAGCCGCTCGCGGAGCGCGCGCGCACGCTCGCGGTGACCGATGGCGCCGCCAAGGCGCGGACGCTCGCGACGGCAGCCGGCGTGACGCTGGGTCCGCTTGATGTCGATCCAGGAAACGATGGTCGGCCGGCCGATCCCGGTGTTCGCGATGGCGCGTGCGGTCGCCGCCGAGGCGACACCGATCGCCGAAGGCGAAGAGCGCGTCGGCGTCACCGTGACGATGGTCTACGCGATCCAGTAAGAGTCCTAGGCGCGGCGGCGAGGACGGCTATGCGCGTCCTCGCATGCCTACGACGTTCCGCAATCAGCCGGGATCCATTCCCGTCTTACGGATGGTGGGCGCTGCCTCTGGCGCGCTCAGATATTTCACCAGCGCCTTCGCCGCATCCGGGGCCAAGGCGTTCCGATGCACGGCTGCCGAGAACACGGTGATCTCGTCGATGTCGTCGGGCAGAGGTCCGAGATAGTCGATCCCCTTGATGCGGATAAGTTCGCTCACCTGCTGAAAGCCGATCTCGGCATCGCCGCGCGCAATCATGACGCCGACCGGTGTGTTCGGCGGCGAAATCTTGGTCTTCGCTTTCAGTTGACCGGCAATGCCCCACTTCTGAATCACATCGGCCATGTGCACGCCGCTCGGCCCGCTCGAATAGGCGATCGATTTTGCGGCGATCAATGCCTTCCTGATCCCATCGCTCGAGGCGGCGTCGATCCTTGGCGCGCCCATCCGTATCGCGACGCCGATGCTCGACTTCGCGACGTCGACGCGGGTCTCGGGCACAAGTTTTCCCTGGCGGATCAGATCGTCGATTTGGGCTGCCGGCAGAATCACGATGTCCGCCATTTCGCCGTCGGCAACGCGCTTTGCGATTTCGTTGACGCCACCCCAAATCGTTGTCACATGATGCCCGGCCGATGTTTCAAATCCGGGGAGAAGGTCCGTATAGGCTTCACGGAATCCCGGTGAGCCGATCACCCTGATTTCGGCCGCGCTTGCGGCGCCGCTCAACACGATCGTGCTCAAGAATGCGACGACAATGGCCTTCATCGTGAGTCTCCGCCTATAGAAGCGATCTGGTCCGCAAATTTATCACATCCTCCATGGCTCACCCTACCCATCGCTCTGGCCGTGGTCGGACCAAAGGTTGGTCGCGACGGTCATGCGGCCGCTGCGGCGCGCTCCATCGCGACTTCGGCCTCGAGACTTTCGGTGTCGCGATAGATCGAGGCGACGGCGAGCGTCCGGCCTTTGCGCTTGAAGCGCAAGACGCAGTCCTTGGCCTTGATGTCGCCCTCGATGGCGAGATCGTCCCAGCTCTCGGCGTGGCCGACATAATTGATCGGCACGTCGTAATGCTGGCTCCAGAAGAACGGCACCGCGGTGAAGGTCTGGCGCAGACCGAGCATGTTGAGCGCGGCCGCCTGACCCTGGCGCTCGGCGACCACCCAGTGTTCGACGCGGATCAACTCGCCGCTATGCGGATCGGGCCAGCGCGCGATGTCGCCGGCCGCGAAAACATCCGGCGCGCTCGCTTCGAGATAGGCGTTGACGGCAACACCGCGATCGATGGTGAGCCCCGCGGCCTCGGCAAGCGCGAGCCGCGGGCGCACACCGACGCCGGCGACGACGAGGTCGGCATCGAGCACGCCGCCGCTCTTGAGCTTGGCCTGGTTTCCCTCGACGGCCGTGACCGTGTCTTCGAGATGGAAGATAACGCCGTGTTCCTCATGAAGCGCGCGGATGAAGTCGCCCATTTGCGGCCCCATGACCTTCTCCATCGGCCGCTTCTCCGGCGCGACGACATGGACCTCGATGTTCCGCGCGCGCAGCGAGGCCGCCACTTCGAGACCGATGAAGCTCGCGCCGATCACGACTGCGCGCTTCGCGGTCTTCGCGCGCTCGATGATCGCGCGGCAATCGGCGAGCGAGCGCAGCGTGTGCACGCGCTCGGTGCCTGGGATCGGCAAACGCACTGGCTCGGCGCCGGTCGCGAGCAGCAGCCGGTCATAGGGCACGGTGCTCGCCATCGCCAAGCGAAACGGCGCGGGCGCGCACGTCGATGCTTCTGACGTCCGTCTTCAGCCGCAGGTCGATGCCGTTCTCGGCGTAGAACTCGTCCGGCCGCAACGGCACCCACTCTTCGGGCGCGCTGCCCGCGAGATAGTCCTTCGAGAGGTTCGGCCGGTCGACCGGCGGCGCATCGTCGTTGCTGAGCATGACGATGCTGCCTTGATATTTTTGACGCCGGAGCATCTCCGCGGCCGCGAACCCCGCGGCGCCTCCGCCGACGATCACGATCCGCTTGGGCTCCGTGCCCACTCGCTTGCCGCGCGGTCTCGGCTCGGGCTGCGCGCGCTTCTTTCCGACGACGATCTTGCCGTCCCGCTGCTCCACCGCCCAGCACGCGATCGGGCTCAGTGCGGGCGCGTGCAACGCCTCGCCGGTGCGCAGATCGAAGCACGCGTGGTGCCAGGGGCAATGCACGGTCTCGCCATCGACGAGACCTTCGGCCAGCGGACCGCCATAGTGCGTGCACGTGGCGCCCACCGCGAAGATGTCCGCGCCGCGGCGCACCAGAAGAACCTGCTCGTCGCCGACATGGCCGAGCAGCTTTCCGCCATCGGGGAGTTCAGCGGGCGCAATGCCTTTCGTCAGATCGGGCCCGGCAACTTTGCCTTGATCCTGCGCCATGCTCTCCTCCTTACGCCGGCTGCGTTAGCGCAGCAGCTTCTCGATGTCGTCCATGATGCGGTTCATGCGCGCGATCAGCGCCTGATAGGGCTCGGGCGACGCCATATCGATGCCGGCGCGCTTGTAGAGCTCGTAAGGATAATCGGAGCCGCCCGCGCGCAGCAGCGTGAGGAACCGCTCGGCCGCGGGCTTTCCTTCGCTGATGATCGCATCGGTGAAGCGCGCCGCGCCCGCGATCGACGTCGCGTATTGGTAGACGTAGAAATTGTAATAGAAGTGCGGGATATACGCCCATTCGACGCCATACCTCGCATCGATCGTCATCACGCCTTCGGCCTCGCCGTAATATTTGCGCAGAATTCCGAGATAGAGCTCGCTCATGCGCGCGCCCGAGAGCGGACGGCCCTCTTCGATCTCCTCGTGGATCGCAAGCTCGAACTCCGCGAGCATCACCTGGCGGAAGAAGGTGCCGCGGATCAATTCGACGCCCTCGCCGAGATAGAACAATTTCTCCTCGCGCGTCTTGGCGTGCTTCACCATGTAATCGTTGAGCAGCATCTCGTTCGCGATCGACGCGGCTTCGGCGACGAACGTCGAATAATGCGACGTCTCGTAGGGCTGATACTTCGTGGTGAGTTGCGTGTGGACCGCATGGCCCCATTCATGCGCAAACGTCGAGAGCGAGTCGTAATCGTCCTGGTGGTTCAGCAGCACGTAAGGATGCACATCGTACGCGCTGCCGTTCATGTAGGCGCCTGACGCCTTGTGCTTGCGCGGATAGGGATCGGTCCATCCGCCGGCGAAGCCTTCCTTGAGGAAGGCGAGATACTCCTCGCCATAAGGGCACAAGCGCTTCGAGCGTCACGCGTTCCGAATCGGAGATGGTGAATTTCGGCTCGTGGATGCCGGGGAACATGATCGGATAGACGTCGTAATATTCGAGCGGTCCCTCGATCCCGAGCAGGCGCTTGCGCAGGCCGAAATAGCGGTGCAGCGCGGGCAGGCCCTGGTTCGCCTCCGCGACCAGCGTGCGATAGACGGCCTCGGGCATGTTGTCGGGATTGAGCGCCGCGGACAGCGCGTTCTTGTGCTTGCGCGTCTTGGCGCGGAAGATGTCGCCCATGATCTGCGCGGTGAGCACGGCGCCCGCCGTGCCTTCGTAGCCTTTCCACGCGCCCCAGAACGTGTCGAACACGAGCTTGCGGTCGGCGCGGTTCTCCGATTGGCGGTGCTGCACATAACCCGACTGATCCAAGAGCACGCTCGCGCCGTTCGACAGCGTGACCGTCGGAAACGGCAGCTCCGAATTGGCGAGCTGGTGATAGACCGAGTCCGGCTGCTGCAGCACGTCGCCCGCGGCCGCGAGAACGCCCTCGGCTTCGAGACCCAGCGTATGCGGGGCCGCGCGCAGCGTATTGTCGAGGAAGAAGCCGTGGCGCTTGGCGAGCTCCGCGTTCTCGCGCTCGAACGCCCTGACCTTGGCTTCGCCGAGCTCGAGGATCTCGGGCGCGAGCCACGCGGTCTTCTCGTTGAGCAGCGTGTAGAGCGCACCCGCTTGCTGCCGGCGCTCCTGATCCTTGGCGACGCTCAAGTCCTCGTCCGCCTTGAGCGCGGCATAGGTGTAGAGGCGCGCGGTCTCCTTGCCGACGCGCGATATCGCGTCGAGCGCTTTCAGCATCGCCGCAGCACTTTTGCCGAGCGTGCCCCTGTACGAGTCGAGCGCGCTGGCGGCCTTCTTGATCCGCGCATATTCGACGCTCCACGCGTCCGGCGTCGGATAAAGGTCGGCGAGGTTCCAGAGCGGGGCGCCGTGATGGGGCGTTGCGGTCATGTCGTTCATGGTCGTTCCAATCGAAGTTCACGGTGATAACGCGTAGGAGCCGATACAAGCCACTCGGCCGCAAGATTGCAATCGGCTGAAACGCCAAGACTTCTGAAAAGAAAAAGGCGGAGGGACCTGATCCCTCCGCCCATTGGTACGCATCGCAATGACTAGCGGCTGACGATCTGCTGGAACTGAGCGATCGGTACCGGCGTGCCGTGGATGCCCACGATCTGCTGAACGTCAAGCTTCAGGCGCTGGAGATTGTTGTTGAACGCCCGCGCATTCGCATTCGCCATGGTCGCGGCCGCATTGAAGAGGTCGGCCTGCACCACGATCTTCTCGCGCGGGAAATACGCGATCAGCATGCCCTGCACGTGCGGAAGCCCCTGGATGTTGTAGAGCTCGACCGTCCGCGTGTCGTCGCCGAGAATGTATTTCTCGCGCACGGTTTCGAAGATGTAGCCTTCCGACCACTCTTCCGGCGGAAAGAGCGCGAAGCGGTCGGGCTCGAGCGTCCATGTGCCCGCGCGAAGAACCTCCTGATAGTACGGCTTGTTGTTCTCGTGGGTCACGACGGTGGCGCCTTCATGCACGTAGGTGCGAATGCCGCCGAGATGATCCCAGTGGTGATGCGTGTTGACGAGGTAGCGGATCGGCTTGTTGGGCACGAGCCGGTTCACTTCCGCGATCACGGCCAGCGAGCGCGCCTCGTTCAGCGGCGCTTCGATGACCGCCACGTAGTCCCGGAATTCGATGAGCACGCTGTTGTGCGAGCCGCCCGCGATCAGCCACAGACCCTGGCCGAGCATGCTCGACTCGACGCGCGGCGGCTGGACCGTCGCGCTCCTGACGTTGTCGGGGACGGTGAGCGCCGCATTGGCGACGTTCGCGCGCGCCGCGGTGAAGGTTTCGAGACCGAAGCCGTGATCGCCGCCGCTGGGATTGGGCTGATGGCCGCCGTCGTCGAAGTCCACGTGATTGTGGAAGCGCGGCATCATCACGCCGCCGACATCGCGGTATTGGGTGTAGACAAACTCCATATACAGGTCGCCGACGACGGGATTGGGAACCCAGGTCTGCACCCGCTGGACAAGATTGTCCGCGTTGATCGTGCCGTTCACGCGATACTTGCCGCCGACCATGTAGGAGACGACGGTGACGCGCCCGCCATATTCATTGCGGGTGACGAAGGTCGGATTGGCGCCGGGCGCCGTCGCGCCCTTCAGGAACCCGTGCGGTGTCAAATAGATCTCGAGCCGCCGCTGCTCGGCCTGATCCGCTGGGGAACCATTTGGCCTTGCGCGTTCTGCGTCCAGGCGTAATTCCCGCTGACGAAATTGACGACCTTCTGGTCCTGCAGGAAGGGGAAGCCCGCGCCGCCGCCCTGGAGCGAGTTGCTGCCTTGCGAGCGCGTGTATTCCTCTTTCGAGGACATGGTCTCGAAGTCGATCGTGCGCGTGTAGTCCTTGAGATCGACGCGCGGCCAGTCGATGCCCGGGTTGAAATTCTGTCCGACCATCCCCTGCCAGCCGGCGCCGGAGTACTGGATGGACTTCATGTTGCCGACACCCATCTTCGCCACGGCGGCTTGCAGGGCGGCGGCACCGGTATTCTGCGCCGCGGCTGATCCGCCGATCAGCGCCGCAGCGGCGAACAACAGCCAAAGTCGCTTTGACATTTCTTTCCTCCCGAGTGGATCTGCTGACGCTACCCGATGGGGCCTGCAGGTCTTGCCGCCGGCCCTTGACGACAGTCTGCCGCAAACGCCGTCAAAAAGCACGGGCGAGGCACCCTCTAAGGATGCCCCGCCCGCGATCATTTCACGCTCTTTCTATTACTCGCCACCGCCGGCGGCGCCGCCGCCTGCTTGGGCCTGCTGGGCCGCGGCCGGACCCACGATCCGCTCGAAATCGGCGTGCGGACCGGGGTTGCCGTGGATCGGCACGTGCGTCGCAACATCGAGCCTCAAGCGGCGGATGTTGTTGTACAGCGAGATCTGGCTCGGACCGGCATTGGGCGGAGCCGCACCCGCGGCCGGCGGCGACCAGAGGTCCGCGTTGATCACGATCCGCTCCTGCGGGAGATAGATGATCGCCATGTTCTGGTTATGGTTCAGCCCCTGAACATGGAAGATCTGGATCGTGCGTTGGCCGTCGCTGATGGCCCGGCTGTCGGTGAAGGTCTCGATCGGAGCCGGTCCCGGACCGGTGGTCGCCCATGGGAACTGCGACAGCCGGTCGGGCATGAGGGTGCGCACTTGCGGCGCAAACACGACGTCCTCGTAGAAGTTCTCATTACCCGCATGGGTGACGACGATCGCGCCCTCCGCGACATACGCACGCGTGCCACCCAGATGATCGAAGTGGTGGTGCGTGTTGATCAGGTAACGGATCGGCTTGTTGGGAATGACCCGCTTCACCTCGGCGATCACCGGTATGGAGCGCGTGTCATCCAACGGACCTTCGACAACGACGATGAAATCGCGGAACTCGATGGCCAGGCTGTTGTGCGATCCGCCGCCCATCAGCCAGACGCCCGGATTGAGCTGTGTCGCGACGACGCGCTCTTGCGGAGCCGGTGCATTGCGCACGGCGGCCGGGACTTCCACCGCCGCGTTGGCCGGATTGACCTGTACGTTGCTGACCTGGACGTCCATCCAGTTCCGGCCGTTGCCGCCCGGAAGCAGCAGATGGTCGCCCTGGTGAGCATGAATGCGATGCGGGAATCTCACGCCGTTCCCGACATCGCGATAGTCGCTGTACCGGATCTCGACCTGCATGTCGCCCATGACGCGGTCGGGGATCCACGTCACGACACGTTCCAGCAGATTCTGATCGTTGAACTCGCCGGTCACACGATATTTCCCCATGGTCGTGAAACCGATCACCTTGAGGTTCTTGCCTTGCCCGGTGAAATGGCGATCGGTCATGCTCATCGTGTTCGCCGCCTGCGCCGCCTTGATGAAGCCGTGCGGGCTGGTCCAGATCAGGAACTGGCGGATCTCCGCATTCTGCGGCTGCGGATTGGGCTCGCCTTTCTGATTCAAGTTCCAGGCAGAGTTGCCGCTGACGAAATTGGCGACACGCTGCTCGCCTTGGATCGGGATGCCGCCGCCGCCTTGCTTCGAGTTGTTGCCCTGGACGCGGACATACTCTTCCTTCGCCGACTTGCTGCCGTAGTCGATCGTCATCGTGTATGTCGAGAGATCGCCTCGCGGCCAGTCGCCGTTCGGCGCGTAGCTCTGCCCCGGCGAGGCAAGCCAGCCTTTGCCGGTGTACTGGATTGACTTGACGGCGCCTGAACCCATGGCTTTCGCCGCAGCTTGCAGAGTGCCTGAGGCGTCTTGGGCGGTTGCCGCACTGATAACCAACGCCGGCACGACTAAAGCCGGTATCAAGAACATCGCTAGCTTGTACTTCATACGGCCCTCCTTCCGAGTGGTCGGCCGCAATTTACCACTCGGCGGACTGTGGCCCTTAATCACCGTCGCTTGTTCGGGCTTGACGGTCAGCCACAAAGAAAAGGGCGAGGAAGCCTTCGCCTCCTCGCCCGAAAATCGAAACCAACTAATTTTCTTCCGGCTACTCGCCACCGCCTCCGGCGGCACCGCCGGCCGCGGCGCGCGAGGCCGCCACGGGTCCGACGATCTGCTCGAACTGGGCGTGCGGGCTCGGGGCGCCGTGGATCGGCACATGAGTCGTCACGTCCAGCTTCAGGCGGCGGATGTTGTTGTAGAGCGCCACCGCGTTCGCGTTGACGTTGGCAGCAGGGGTACCGGCCGCCGGCGGGCCCATGTCCGCGCTGATGAGCAGCTTCGGTCCCGGCAGGTACACGACGGCCATGTCGCCGGCATGATTGAGGCCTTCCAGATGGTACATGACCGCCGTCTGGGTTCCGTCGCTGAGCGCATAGCGCTCCTCGAAGGTTTCCAGCTTCTGCGGGCCAGGGCCCGTCGTCGCAAACGGGAACGACGCCAGCCGGTCGGCGCCCAAGGTGCGCGGCTGCGGCGCGAGCACGACTTCCTCATAGAAGTCGTCGTTGCTCGCGTGCGTGATGATCGTCGCACCTTCCGCGGCAGCGGCCCGGATACCGCCCGAATGATCCCAATGGTGATGGGTGTTGAGGAGATAACGGATCGGCTTGTTCGGGATCACCCGCTTGGCCGCATCGATCACCGCATTGGTGCGCGCGTCGTTCAACGGTGCTTCGACGAGCGCGATGTAGTCCTTGAACTCGAGGGCGACGCTGTTGTGCGAGCCGCCGGCCAGCAACCACACGCCCGGCGAGATCTGGTTCGTGGTGACGTTGATCCGCGGCACCTCTGCGTTGCGCACCGTGTCCGGAAGCGCAGGCGTCGCGTTCGGCACGTTCACCTTCACGTCGCTGACGTTCAGGTTCATGAAGTTCATCCCGCGCACGAAGGGATGATCGCCCTGGTGCATGTGGATGAGGCCGGGGAACTTCACGCCGTTGCCGACATCGCGCCAGTTTTCGTAGCGGATCTCGATCTGCATGTCGCCCATGACCGGGTTCGGCACCCAGGTCACGATGCGCTCGGGCAGGTTTTCTTCGTTGATCTCCGCTGTCGCGCGGTATTTGCCCATCGTCGTGAAGCCGATGACGCGGAACGTCTGACCGGTCTTGACGAAGTGACGCGTCGATACCTGCGCGTTACGATCCTGCATGGCGGCTTTGATGAAGCCATGCGGGCTGACCCACATCATGAACTGACGGATTTCGGCCTGTTCGTCCTGCGCCTGGGGTTGACCTTGCGCATTCAACGTCCAAGCCGCCGGCCCATTGACGAAGTTCTGCGTGCGCGGCTCGCCAACGATCGGGAAACCCGCACCGCCGCCTTTGGCCGCATTCTTGCCCTGCACGCGGATATAGTCTTCCGAGGCCCCCTTGTTCTCGTAGTCGATCGTCGCGGTGTAGCTCTTCAGATCGACGCGAGGCCAATCATCGACGGTGGAAAAATTCTGACCCAAGAACGCGATCCAGCCCGTGCCCGTGTACTGGATCGAGTTCACCTTGCTGGCGCCAGTCGCCTTGTCGGCCGCCGCCAAGACGCCTCTCGCATCCTGCGCAGCCGCTCCTCCAAACAGCAGTGCCGGCACGACAAGCGCCGACGCTGCGAACACCATTTTCAGCGTGTTTCGCATACCCACCTCCTGGTTCCCGAGACTGGCGAAAATAGTCGTCTAAAACGACCCCGGTTTCAATCGGGAGCTGTAGAGCCAGCGGGCTCGCGATGGGTGGGCAACCCCGCCTGACGCCAAAGTGAAGTGGTAGAACCGCTTGCGCGGTTTCGGAACGATCGGAACGGCCGGGAAACGCTCCCCGGCCGCCATCCCGTCAACGCTCAGAAGAACGCGTAGGTGTACCGGAACAGGAACGTCCGCGGCCAACCGAGACTGTTGAGGACATACGGCCCATCGTCCCCAACAACGCGGTCGACGCGCGTCGAATATTCTTCTTCGAACAGGTTGTGGACGTTGAAGTCGAGGCGGTGGTGACGCTCGGCATCGAGGAACACCCGCGCACCGAGGTCGATGACCACATAGTCGCCATACGGCGTGTCGCCGAGACCGCCCAGTGTCCGGTACACGTCCCCGACATACCGCGCCGCGACGTTAATGCCGAACGGCAGATCCATCGGATGATAGTCGAGCGTCAGGCTGCCGTACTGCTCGGGAACGCGTTGGATCTGCTCGCCCTCCATTTCCGCGCTGCTGAACGTGAAGCTCAGTCGTCCGGAAAAGTTCTGGTTGATGTTGGCTCCAATGACGACTTCCACGCCGCGGACTTCGACGGTGTCCGGAAGGTTGTCGAAGATGTCGACCTCGAGATCCTCGATGAAGACCGTGTCGATGAGGTCTTCGACGTCGCGCCAGAACCCGATGACTTCCCAGTTGAACAAATTGTCCCCGATCGTGCCGCCGATCGACGCGTTGATGTTGGTGCTTCGCTCGGGCTTGAGATTGGGGTTGCCGATCCAATTGGGATTGCCGGGCGGATCGCTGGCGAACAGCTCTTCGGCCGTGGGCAGCCGGAACGCCGTGCCGACCGCACCGCGCACGAACAGCGCCGGCGTGATGTCCCATCGGCCGCCGACGTTCCACACGGTCGCGCTCTCGCCGAAGCTCGGCATGTTGTGGCGGAACCCCGCCGACAAGCGCACGTTCGGAAGCAGGTCCGTGGTCGTGGCGACTTCACCGAACACGGCATGGACAATTTCAGAGTGTTCCTGGATGAAGAGGACGACGTCGCTTCCTTCGTAGCTCTGATAGTCGTAGCCGGCGTAGAATTCGAACCCGAGACCCTGTCGGCGAATATTTCCCGAGCGCGTTCACGCCGTAGTCGGTGAACCCCCAGAATTCATGATTGGACACCTCGATCAGCGTTCCGGGATTGTCGAGGTCGGCGTCGAACTCGGTGAAGTAGGCGTACCACCAGTGGTAATAGCCCTTGATGAAGAAGCCGATCTCATTGCTGGGCGTGTAGTCGATCTTGGCGCTCAAAATGTCTTCGCGCCGTTCGTTGTAGGCGACAGGCGCCAGCGCCCTCGCGAAGTCCAGCTTCGCGTCGACGTGCTGATAGCTGGCGCTGAATCTCAGCGCATCGGACTGAAATCGTAGGCGTATTTTCCGCCGAGTCGTGACCACGTCGTAGCTGCGCGAGCGATCCGTCGCGCCGGGCGGATAGTCCTCGTCGGGAAACGGCTGGAATCCGTCCGACCTGTCGGAGGACCCGAACACCACGATGCGATGGCCGACCAAGCGTATCGCTGAAAAATCCGTCGATATGGCGGCCGCCATTGGTATCGAACCCGGCGCTCACATGACCGTTCGGGTCCTCCGTGAATTCCTTGGTCACGATGTTGATCGCGCCGGCGATCGCTTGCGTTCCGTAGAACAGCGACTGAGCGCCGTCGAGCACTTCGATTCGTTCGACCATGGCCGAGGACAGCGTGTCGAGCGGCGTTGTGCCTGCCATAGAGGCGATTGTTGATGCGAACGCCGTCGACCAGCCACAGCACGTCCTGCGTGCGCGAGCCCTGAAAGGAAATGTCCACGTAGTCGAACGGGCCGTTGTGATTGGCGATGAAGAGGCCCGGCACCAAATTCTGCAGCGACTGCGTGATGTCCAGATAGCCGCCGTCCTGGATTTGGACCGCGGTGACGATGTCGACGCGCGTGCCGAACTGCGAGAGCTGCTGCGGCAGCATCTCTTCCAACCGGCCCGTGACGAGCACGCGCTCGACCTCGCCCTGGGTGTTGACGATTTCGGCCGCTGTGCCCGTCGGCTTCGCGTCCTTGGCGTCGGCTTCTTTCGTTGCGTCAGGCCCCTTCGGCTGCTCGGTCTGTGCGGTGGCCGGCAGCACCGCGCCCAGCCACAGGACACTCGCGCCGGCCAGTGCGGCCGAGCGTAAGCACTTGAATTTCAATGACATTCACTCCCCCTGAATGGATCTCTCCTGCGAACCCTCCCCGGCTCGCTTCGGGCATATACGGGGGGCGAACCCAGTTCCCTCGCGAGGAGCGGGTCACAAAACCGAAATATCCTGAGGTGCCGCAGTTTAGAGACAGCTCAGCGCGGCTGTTTCATCGCCTTCGCAGCCGCGCGCACCGCCTCGACGATCTCGGGATACGCCGCGCAACGGCAGAGATTGCCCGAGAGATAGTGCCGGATCTCGTCTTCGCTCGGATCGGGCTTCTGCTCCAGAAGCTGATGGGTCATCAGCACGAAGCCCGGCGTGCAGAAGCCGCACTGGAACGCGCCGCTGTCGATGAAGGCCTGCTGCACGGGCGACAGCGTGCCGTTCTCGTCCAGCGATTCCACCGTGGAGATGGCTTTGCCGTCGGCCGCGACGGCGAGATAGAGGCAGCCCGACACGGCGACGCCGTCGAGCAGGACCGTGCAGCAGCCGCAGAGTCCCTGACCGCAACTCTCGCGCGCGCCGCCGAGCCCGAACCGGCCGAGCAGCTCGACCAAATTCCAGTGCGTCTCGATGACCGCGCTCTCCTTGCGGCCGTTGAGCGTGAATTCGATGGTGCGGGCGCCGCTCATTCGTCGTCCTCGATCGGGCGGCCGTCCTTTTCGCGCAGCGCGCGCAGCACCGCTTCGGCGCGGATGGGAAGCTCGGTCAGCCGGATGCCGACCGCGTCGTGGATCGCATTGGCGATCGCCGGCGACACGCCGAACGTGCCGGATTCGCCGAGCCCCTTGGCGCCGAACGGACCGGTGGTCTGCGTCGCCGCGACGAGCTCGGTCTCGATCAGCGGAATGTCGCGGAAGCCGGGGATCTTGTAGTCGGCGAACGACGCGTTCGTGACCTGGCCGCCGTCGAGCTCCATCGTCTCGTACATCGTGAAGCCGAGCTGCATGATCGCCGCACCCGAGAGCTGCGAGCGCGCGACCTTCGGATTGAGCGGACGCCCGCAATCCGCGGCGTTGACGAGCCGCAGCACGCGCACGTGGCCGGTCTCGGTGTCGACTTCGACTTCCGCACCCGCCCCGCCGATCATCCAGAACGGCGTGACGTTGTCGGATTGCCCGGTCTTGGAATCGGTCGGCTTGTAGCTCGGAATGAACGTGCCCGTGCCGATCACATTGCCCGCGCGCATGCCGTAGCGCTTCTTGAAGATCTCGGCGAACGGATAGTTGGTCCCCTCGGGCAAGCCCACTTCCGCCGCGAGCGCCGCGAGCTTTGCGCGCGCGTCTTCGGCGGCGCGCTTGACCGCGTTGCCCATGTGGAACGTCGAGCGCGAGCCGAGCGTGCCCATGTCGTAGGGTGCGGCATCGGTGTCGCCGTGGATGACCTTCACGTCTTCGGTCCTGATGTCGAGCACCTCGGCGACGATCTGCGCCATCGCGGTGTCGGAGCCCTGCCCCATGTCGATCGTGTTGGTGTAGAGCACGACGCTGCCGTCGGCGCTGACATTGACGATCGCGCCCGAGGTCGTGGGCGAGATCGAGGCCTTGATGCCGATGCCGAGACCGCGCCCGCGGCGGAGCGTGCCCGTGCCGCGATCGAACGGCGCGCTCCAGTTCATGCGCTCGGCGACCGCATCGAGCACTTTGCCGATGGCCGCATCCTGCATGATCGTGCCGGTCGCGTGCGGGCGGCCGTCGACCAGGATGTTCTTCCGCCGGAATTCCAGCGGGTCCATGCCGATCTCGCGCGCGAGCAGATCGGTGTGGCACTCATACGCCCACACAAGCTGCGGAATGCCGAAGCCTCTGAGCGCGCCCGCCGGCGGACGGTTGGTGTAGACCTCGTAGGAATTGATCCGCACATTCTCGATGTCGTACGGACCCGCCGCGGTGAAACCCGATTTCTGCGCGACGCGCGGACCGATATCGGCATAGGCGCCGCCGTTCCAGTAGACGTCGCATTCGCGCGCCACCACGCGGCCGTCCTTGGTGATGCCGCTTTTGATGCGGAACGTCGTCGCGTGCTTGGTGATCGTGTAGAACTGCTCTTCCATCGTGAGCGCGATCTTCACCGGGCGGCGCGCCAAAAGAGCGAGCGCCGCGGCGAGCGCTTCGGACTTCACATAGACCTTCGCGCCGAAGCCGCCGCCGAGGAACGGCACCTTCACGCTGACCTTGTTCTCCGGCCAGCCCAAGCAGCCGCGCGATCTCCATCCGCACGAAGGACGGCGTCTGGCACGACGAATGGATCGTCAGCGTGCCTTCGCCCGGGATCGCCACCGAGCAGATCGGCTCCAGCGGCGTGTGCATGCATTGCTGCGTCTTGAATGTGTGCTCCAGCACGTGATCGGCCGACGCCATCGCCTTCGCGACATCGCCGCGGCGGAGCTGATAGTCGAGCGCGACGTTGGTGTTCTTGCGGCCCGGCGAGATGTTTCAGATCGGCGAACGTGCCCGCGGGCTTCAGCTCGTCGTGCACGATCGCCGTCGACGTGACGGCCTCGACCTCATCGAACACGGGCTCGAGCTCTTCGTATTCGGCGACGATCGTCTGCACCGCGCGCTCGGCGATATGCGGATCGGCGGCGAGCACCACCGCAACCGCCTCGCCGACATAGCGCACCTTCTCGAGCGCCAGGATCGGCTGATCGTGGAACGCCGGCCCGTAATACGGATTGGGCATGACCGTCTTGATGTCTTCGCCGGTGATGACCGCATGCACGCCTGCGATCTCGCGCGCTTCCGAGACATCGATCGAAACGATGCGCCCATGCGCGACCGTGCTGCGGAACACCTTCCCGTACAGCATGCCGGGCACGCGCATGTTGTGGACATAGTCCGCGCGGCCCGTGACCTTCGTGCGGCGCTTCGAGACGCGGCGTGGCGCGGCCGATCTGGTTCATGGCGCGCCCCCTTGCGCCTGACGGACCGCACGCGCGAGGTAAACCCGGAGCAACTCCTTCTTATAGGCAGCCGACCCGTGCGCATCGGAGAGGAAGCTCACTTCCTCGACCGCCGCATCGCCCGCGCGCCGCACCGTCTTCTCGTCGCCGTTCGAGCCGGCGAGGATCTTCTCCGCTCCCGAAAGACGCGTGACCTTCTCCGTCGCGGCGCTGACGATGACGACGGGATTGCGGATCGCGCCGCCTTGCGCCGCCGTCCCAGCGCAGCGCGAGATTGAGCGCCGGCCAGTCGTCGGCCGAGCGCGACGTGCATTTCATATAGGCCGTGCGCGCGCCGTTGAGCGGCGGCACCGTCACCTCGGCGATCAGCTCGTCCTTGGCCAGCACGGTCTCGTAGTAGCCGAGATACAGATCCTGGACCGCGATCTCGCGCGTTCCCTCGCGGCCGACCACGTGCGCGACCGCGCCCAGCGACGCCAGCAGCGGCGGCAGGTCCATGTGCGGATCGCCATGCGCGAGCGCGCCGCCGACGCGCGCGACATTGCGCACGCGCACGTTCGACAGCGTCAGCAGCGTGCGCGTGATGACCGGAAAGTGCTTCGCCACCTCGGCCGATTGCTCGAGCGCCGACAGCGAGGCCATCGCGCCGATCTTGAGCGCGCCCGATTTGTCGACGCGTATCTGCGAATATTCGCGGCTCGATCTTGGCGAGGCTGACGAGGCGCGAGGGCGCGAACACGCCCGTCTTCATCATCAGCATCAGCGCGGTGCCGCCGGCCACCGGACGGATGCTCGAATCTTCGGGATCGAGCAGCGCGACCGCGTCCTTGAGCGAACGCGGCTCCTCCCATTCGAACGGAATCACGGCGCGCCCTCTTCGACGCCGGTCTTGAGCCCGTTGCGCAGGTTCTGCACGAACAGCCGCTCCATTTCCTTCGCCTTGGACTTCAGCACCGGCTGGCCGATGCTCCCGAGACGCCCCGTCAGGCTCGCTTCGACAGCATATTGGATCGCCGTTCCGCCGTCCTTTTCGACAAAGGTCGCGGCCGAAATCGCCGACAGCCGTCCGACGATGCCGTGCGGCTTGCCTTCGATCTTGGCCTCGATCACCTCGGGCCGGTCCGCGCGCGTGAGATCGACCGCCACTTCGAACTTGAACTTGATGTAGGCGACCTTGGTCTCGAAATTCGCGGTGTAGCTCGTCGGCGTCACTTCCTTCAGATCGCGCACGCCCTCGACGCACGACGCGAAGAAGCGCGCGTCCTTGAGGCGGTCGAAGACCTCCTCGCGCGGCGCGTTCACGATCAGCTCGCCGGTGAACTTCATGGCGTTAGTCGCGCTTCTTGTTCACGAGGCCGAGCTCCTTCCAGCGCGCTTGGACGGCCTTCACGTCCTCCGCCGCCGGCCAGACGGTCGGCGGGAAGCGTGCGCCGCCGAAGTCGGGATCGGGGTCGTAGTCGAGGTTGATCGTCGCATCGATCAGCATGCGGTTCCACTTGCCGCTGCCGAACAGCGCGATGTCGCGGTCGCGCTTGCGCGTGGAGGGATCGAGGCCTGCGCCGAACGTCGACGGCATGATGACGACGTCGTTCTCGCCCGCATTCACGCGATAGGCGACGGCCCAATCGACGGCCGCGTAATCGTGGATGTCGATGTCGTCGTCCACCACCGTGATGTGCTTGAAGCGCACATGCGACGCCGAGCTGCCCCAGATCGCGTTGGCGACCTGCTTCGCCTGATTGCGATAGGTCTGCTTGAGCTGCACGATCAGGTTCATCGTCGCGTGCACCGGCGGGCCCCACACATCGGTCACGCCCGGAACGCCCGCGCGGTCGAGCACGTTCCACGCAATGCCCGACCGCATGATCGAGCTGTTGAACGCGTTCTCGGAATAGCTCTTCGGCAGCGAGCCTTCGATCGTGCCGCGCAGCACCGGATCGTTGCGGTGCGTGATCGCGGTCACGCGCATGGTCGGCCGCTTCGCGCGCTCGCCCGCGACATAGCCGGTGAATTCCGCGAACGGGCCCTTCCAGCGTGTAGGTCGACTGATCGAACGGCAGAAACCCTTCGACGACGATCTCGGCCGTCGCCGGCACGTAGAGATCGTGGCTCTCGCATTTGACGAGCTCGACCGGCGCGCCGCGGATCGAGCCCATCACGTCGTATTCGCACACGCCCATCGGCACCGGCGAGCCGGAGCAGAAATCCATCGACGGCTCCCAGCCGATCACATAGGCGATCGGCATCTCCTTCGCGCCCTTCTGCTGCCAGGCGAGCGCGTGATGGCCGATATGCTGCGCGCGATACATGTAGATCGGGATGTGATTGCGGTCGGCGACCATGCCGCGATAGACGCCGACATTCATCACGTTCGTGTCGGGGTTCTTCGTCACGCAGCCCGCATAGGTCATCATGTAGCGGCCGCCGTCGATGCGGTTCCAATGCGGCACCGGGAAATCGAGCAGGTTGATGTCGTCGCCGGTGATGATGTTCTCCTTCACCGGGCCGGTCTTGACGATCTTGGGCGGGATCGCGCCGTTCAGGATCGTGCGCGCGACCTTCACCAGCTCGCGCGGATGCGTCTCCGGCGGAAGCCCGAGCATCATCGCGATGCGCCGATAGCTCGACAGCGAGCAGCCGAACACCTTCGAGCCGCGCACACCCTTCTTGTTGTAGTCCTTGATGTTGCTGAAGAGGAGCGCAGGTCCTTCGCCGGTCCCCTGCGCCATGCGCATGATCGTGCCGAGCTCGATGTTCCAATCGACTTCGGCGGTCACCTCGTGCAGCTCGCCTTCGTCGCGCAAAGTGCCTGATCCAGGCGCGCTGATCGCCGAAGGCGACGGGCTTGCGCTCAACCGTCATTGGAACGTCCTCGTATTTGGCCCGCGCCTTGTCGAACATCGGGCGCGGTTTTGCAATGTCTCAGTCGGTCACGGTTCGGGCAGGTTGAGCGCCCGCTCGACCATCTTGGTCGCGCCCGCGAAGTCGTAGGCGCGCGCCATGTTCTGCTTAACCAGGAACGACGCGCCGCCGTAGAACTTCTCGTATTGCTCGTGGCGTCCGGCGAACTCGGTGCCGATGAAATCCCACACCATCTTCAAGACCGCCACGCGCTCCTTCGAGGTGAAACCCGGCGAGGCGATATAGCGCTCGATGTCGGCCGCGGTCGCGGGATTCTGAAAATCCTTGATCGAGGACGGCAACATGATGATCGAGCCGCCGGCGAGCTCGCGCAGAGTGTTGTTCAGCCGCGGGTTGATCTCCGCTTGCAGCGACATCACCGCGTAGAGCGCCTTCTTCGACGGCCACACCGTGCCGTCGTCGTCGATCGTGGCTTCCGTTTCCTGCGCGCGCACCATCGAGTTCGACGATGGTCGCGAACGCCGCCATCCCGCCAAGCTCGATCTGCACCGGCGGCATGGCGTCGACGCCGGTGATCTCGCACAGCCGCTTGGTGAGCCCCATCAGGAAGCGCAACTTCGTCGCGTAGCGCGCCTGCGACTGGTGATTGCCGTAGGAATGCGACGGCGTGCGCCACCACTGATCGCGGCAGAGCTGCAGGTTGCGATGGCAGAACACGTTCTCCCACGGCACGAACACGTCGTCGAGCACGAGCAGCGCGTCGATCTCGTCGAACCGCGTCGAGAGCGGATAGTCGAACGCACTCGTCGCCGTCGTGGCGTAAGGCCTGCGCGCATAGATCTTGAGACCCGGCGCATTCGCCGGCACGGCGACCGCGAACGCATACGCCTCGTCGCCCGGCGTCAACGGATGGATGCAGCTGATATAGACCGCGTCCGAGAACGCCGCACCCGTCGCAAGCTGCTGGCAGCCTTTGAGCACGATGCCGTCGTCGCGCTCCTTCACCACGCCCGCATGCAGCGTCGGATCGGATTGCTTGTGCGCGGGCTTCGAGCGGTCGATCTGCGGCGGCACGATCGCGTAGGACAGATACAGCGAGTTGTCGCGCGCGTGCTCGTGATAGCGCACGACGTTCTCCGCGAACTGCTTGCCTGCTTCCGCGAACACGCTCGGCTTCGCCGCGTAGCCCGCAAGGAACCCCGCGACGTGATCGGGCGTGCGCCCCATCAGTCCGAACGTCTCCTCGGCCCAGCGCGTGCTCATCAGCCGCCGCGACGCCAGATCGGCCGCCGTCTTCGGCACGTGATAGCAGCGCCACACCGGCGCGCCCGTCTTGGGCGACGTAAACGTCATCAGCTCGGCATTCGCCGGATCGGCCGCCACATCGAACAGCCGCGCGATCGAACGCGCCGCGCCGCCGAACGCGGGATGCGTGGTCACGTCGCGCACGACGTCGCCGTCGAAGACGACATGGCGTCCGTCATTCTTGATCGAGGCGAGATAGTCCGCGCCCGTGCGTATGGCGCCCGTCTTGGACGGTTTGGAACGGGCAGCCGATTCGTTCATGACACTGTGTCCGCGAGTTTGGAGAGGAGAGACGTGTAGCCGCCGTCGAAATGCACGAGCGGCCGGCCGCGCGGGCCGAAATGGATGTCCGCGACCACGCCCACGAAGATCGCATGGGTGTCGAGCGGCATGATGTCGGTGATCCGGCAATCGAGCGCGGCAAGCGCATCGGCGAACAAAGGCGCGCCGGTCTTCAGCGTGCGCCACTCGGAATTGGCGAAGCGGTCATCGACCTCGCCCGCGCGTTTCGCGGCGAAACGGCGCGCCATCTCCTCGTGGCTCTCGGCCAGGAGGTTCACCGACATGATGCGGCTCTTGGACAGAAGGTCGTAGGTCCGCCCGGCATGATTGACGCACGCGAGCACGCGCGCCGGCGAAAGCGCCAACGAACAGACCGCCGTCGCCGTCATGCCGCACTTCTCGCCTTCGAACGACGTGGCCACGATGGTCACCCCGCCTGCGAGCAGGCGCATCGCGCTCTTGAAGGTGGCATCGTCAGCAGTCATGGGCGGCCTTTGTCCAAAGGATAGGTCACTCAAATACCTTTGTCCACTATGGTATTTTTGGGCGCCTTACCGCGCCGGCGTGCACTGCAGATCGGCGCCGATGGTGAGCGGACCCTTGTAGGACGCTTTCAGTTCGGCGATCGCAGGATCGAGCTCGAACGCCCCCAGATGGCTGACGATCAGCCGCCCCACGCCGGCCGCCTGCGCAACCCGGCCGACAACCGCCGGTGAGGCATGCAGCGGATTGCCTTCCATGTTGGTGGCCATATGCATCACGAGCACGTCCGCGCCCCTCGCGAAATCGACGAACCTCGGATCGGTCCCGTTCTGATCGGAGCTGAACACGACCGACGCGCCTTGCGTCTGCACGCGGTACGCCAACGCCGGCAGATTGCCGTGCGGTATCCGAAACGCGGTCACGCGTCATGCCGCCGCCCTCGAACACCGTGGTCGGCTCCGTCTTCGTCACATCGACTTCGCGCACGTCGAGATGGATGACGCCTTGATTGCCCGGCGGGTCGCTCATGATCGGACCCAGAACCTGGAACGCGCCCGTCTTCGGATCGAACAACCGGTCGAGAAACACCGAGACGCTCGGCGCGACATCGTTCCCCGACGGTCCCGCGATCGGCAGCGGCCCGCCGCGCGAGTTGCGCGTCGACCAGAGGAACGACGGCAGATCCGAGATGTGATCGGGATGCAGATGGCTGACCGCGATCAGCGACAGATCCGCGAACTTCGCCTGCGATTGCGCATAGCGCAGATGCGAGCCGCCGCCGAGATCGACGAGCACCTTCGCCTGCGATCCGACCCAGAGCAGATAACTCGCCGATGCGCGGTCGCGGTTCAGCCCGGGGCCATTGGACCCGAGAACCTGCACGGCCACGGGTGAGCCCACACAGCTCTGCGCCAACGCCGCCGATGACAGAGCAAGAAGCGCAAACACCGATGCCGTCGCGTATCGAATCATGGACATGCCCTCCACGCTGCGTCCTCAGACTAGCAGGAAGGCGGAACACCCGAACGTCCCGCGACCATTGGTCATCCACGATGACCAACCGGCCCCTCAGCCATTCCTGCCCTTCATGCGTTTCCTATGGCGCAAGCGGGACGATGGGGTTGCCGCTTGCATGACGCAACATTTTGAGGGTCCTCATGAAAATACGGTACTTGGGTGCTACGGCGCTGGCGGGGGCAGCGCTCCTTCTGATCGGCTGCAACCAGAACGTTCCCTCCCGCGCCGGCCGAAAACACGACCACGGTCGTTCCCGTGCCGGTGCCCGTCCCGGGCGAACCGGGACCGCCTGGACCGCCGGGACCGCAAGGGCCTGAAGGTCCACAGGGGCCGCCGCCCGCCGAGAAGTAACACCATCATGTGATCCCGTGGACGCCTCCCTTCCGGGGAAGGGGGCGTTCGCGCGCGTCCCGCTACTTCGGCGATTTCAGCGACACGCCGGCGTAGAACATCATCACCGAGAAGGCCGCTTCGGTCTCCTCGGGCGGGATGCCGTTGGTGAAATAGTCGACATGGATCTGCACCTGCTGGTCGATGCGCAGCAGCACGTCCTGTCCCTTCTTGGTCACCTTGACCCACGCGACGCGGCTGTCCTCCTTGTCGCGCTCGCGCGTCACGTAGTGCTTGGCGACGAGGAGCTTGACCAGGCTCGAGGAGAACGCGGGGCTGATGTCGAGCCGCTCGGCCACCTCTTTGACGCGCAGCGCGCCTTTCTCGCTGCCGTAGATCTGGATCAGCGCCTGATGCGCGAGCGGATCGATGCCGGCGCGCTTGGCTTCCTCTTCGACCAGACGGAAGACCTTGCGCAGCAAATACCGCGCCGCCGCGACGCCGCGGAAATAGAGGCTGCGGTCGGCCTGGCCGCGCGATTTGACCGCCTTCTCCCGCCGCCTTTCGAGACGCGCCGCATCGACGACGAGCATGGCTGAGCCCTGGTGCTTGCTTCAGGAAAATAGCTTTGTTGAGTGACATTTTACAATCGGGCTTGGCGCTGGCCGCACGAGGACTGGCGGCGCGAGCAAGCCCTACCTATGATCGCTCAAAGCCCCGGGAGGGCGCAGCACATGCACGACGCCAGCGTTGCATCGGAGAGGACGAGCGCAGCGGCCGCCGCCGGCAGCCCGCTGCGCTGGGCGATGTCGATCGTGCTCCTGATCGCGATCACCACCGCCTTCTTCGACCGCATCAATGTCGCCGTGCTGTTCACCAACGCCGAGTTCCACGCCGACATCGGCGTGTCGGACCCCGCGAGCATGGGCCTTCTGATGACGGCCTTCGTGCTCCCCTACGGAATCTCGGCGGTGCTGTTCAGCATCTTCGGCGATTATTTCGGGCCCCGGCGGACGCTGTCCGGCATCGCGGCCATCCTCGCCGCGACCATGGCGGTGATGGGCGCGCTCAGCTCGTATCCGTTGATGCTCGCAGGCCGCGTGATGATCGGCGTGACCGAAGGACCGCAATTCGGCACCGCGATCGCGACCGTCAAGCGCTGGTACGTCCCGCGCGAGCAGGCGCTCGGCAACGCGATCTGGACCATCGGCAGCCCGCTCGGAGCGGCGATCGGCTTTCCGCTGGTCATCTACCTCGTCGCGAACTACGGCTGGCGCGTCTCGTTCTTTGCGCTCGCCGCGCTGAACGCGCTGATCGTGCTCCCCATCATCTGGTTCTTCCTGCGCGACCGGCCGCCCGAGGGCAGCATGAGTCCGGTCAAGCCGGCCGAGGACCGCATCTCGTTCCGCGATGCGATGATGATCGTGATCACCGATCCGCGCTTCTGGCTGCTGACGATCTTCAATTGCGGCGTGCTGATCTATCTCTGGGGCCTCAACAGCTGGCTCCCGACCTATCTGCAGCAGGCGCGCGGCTTCAATGTCGCGCAGACCGCGTTCTACTCGTCGTTGCCCTATATTCTGATGATCGGCGGGCAGTTCCTGGCCGCGTGGGTGAGCGACCTGATCGGCCGGCGCGCGATCGTGTGCGGCTTCAATTTGTTCATGACCGGCGTCTTCGTCTATCTGACCTCGATCGTTCCGGATGCGACAACCGCCGCGTTGTGCGTCGCGATCAGCGCCGGCTTCTGGGGCGGAACGGCGCCCACGCTGTTCACGCTCGGCAGCCCAGATCATGCCGCCGAAGGTGACGGCGGCGGGCTTCGGATTGTACGGCGGGATCGGCAACATCGCGGGCGCGTTCGCGCCGCTCATCATCGGCATGCTCGTCGCGAGCACCGGCAGCTTCACCGCGGGCCTGCAGTTCCTCGTCTTCTGCTGCATCGGCGGATCGCTCGCGATGATCCCCTTGATGCGGAAATACTGACGCCATGCCGTATCGCGACCTGCGCGACTATATCGGCGAGCTGCAGAGGCGCGGCCTGCTCACGATCGTCGACGACAAGATCTGCAAGGACACCGAGCTCGTGCCGCTGGTGCGGCTGCAATTCCGCGGCCTGCCCGAGCCCGAGCGCAAGGCGTTCTGGTTCCGCAACGTCACCGACGCACGCGGACGCGCGTTCGACGGTTCGGTCGTGCTCGGCGCGCTCGGCAGCTCGCGCGCGATCTACGGCGCGGCACTCTCGGTCGAGCCGGACAAGATCCCCGACGCCTGGGCGCGCGCGCACGGCAATCACCTGAAGCCGCGCGTGGTCGACAAGAACGACGCGCCGGTGAAGGAGATCGTTCGCCGCGCGCCGTCGCTCGAAGGCGGCGTCGACCGTTTCCCGCATCTCGTGTCGACGCCCGGCTTCGATCCCGCGCCGTTCATCACCGCGGGCGTGTGGGTGACGCGCGATCCCGAGACCGGCTCGTACAATCTCGGCATCTATCGCGGCATGATCAAAGCCGAGGACCGCATCGGCTGCGCCACCGACGTGCCGACACAGCATCTCGCGATCCAGTGGGAGAAGGCGCGGCGGATGAAGCGTCCGCTGGAAGCCGCCGTGTTCATCGGCGGGCCGCCCGCGCTGCTGCTCGCCGCCGCGAGCAAGGTGCCCTACGGCGTCGACGAATACGGACTCGCGGGCGCGCTCAACGGCGAAGCGATCGAGGTCGTGCAGGCCGAAACCTTCGACGCGCTCGTGCCCGCGCACGCCGAGATCGTGCTCGAAGGGCGCATCCGCACCGACACGCTCGAGCCCGAGGCGCCCTTCGGCGAAGCGAGCGGCTATCTCGGCCCGCGCAAGATGGAGAAGATCTTCGAGATCACCGCGGTCACCCACCGCCGGAAGCCCGGTCTATCAGGGGATCATCAGCGAATTCCCGCCGAGCGAGAGCACCGTCGTGCGCAAGGCGGCGTTCGACGCGATCTATCTCAAGCATCTGCGCGACGCCTGCAACATCCCGTCGGTGAAGAAAGTGGCGAGCCACGAGATGGCGAGCTGCAACATGATGTTCGTGATCCAGCTCGACCGTCCCGCGCCGGGTCAGCCGTGGCAGGCGCTGCGCGCGGCCGCCGCGTTCGATCCGTCGCTCGGCAAGGTGTTCGTCGCGGTGGATTCGGATGTCGATCCGGATTCGACCGACGGCCTCTTGTGGGCGCTCTCCTATTCGATGCAGCCGCATCGCGATGTCGAGATCATCCGCGGCAAGGTCCCGCGGCTCGATCCGTCGGTGTCCGTCGAAGAAGGTCCGTATCCCGACGGCAAAGGCGCGTCCGCGATGCTGATCAATTGCTGCCGCGAGCATCCGTATCTCCCCGTATCGCTGCCGCGCCAGGATTTCATGGAGAAGGCGCTCGAACGGTGGAAATCGCTCGGTCTCCCCGAGCTGAACCTCAAGGCCCCGTGGCACGGCTACCCGCTGTCGCAGTGGACCGATGAGAACCAGCAGGAAGCCGAATTCGCCGTGACCGGCCGCTACTTCGAGACCGGCGCCAAGCTCTCCAAGCGCCGCGAAGACCCGTGATCCGCGCATGACGCAACGCGACGTGCAGATGGACAGCATCGCGGACACGGCCCCTTGGTACTCAGGCCTCACGCGCAAACATTGGCGCGTGCTGTGGGGCAGCTATCTCGGCTGGATCTTCGACGGCTACGAAGCGTTCGCGCTGATCCTGGCACTCCCGCCCGCGCTCAATTCGCTGCTGCCGCCCGAACAGGTCGCGTCCTCCGGCGCGATCTACGCAGGCCTCGCGATCGGCATCACGCTGCTCGGCTGGGGCATCGGCGGTCTCGCGGGCGGCGTCATCGCCGACTATGTCGGCCGCAAGCGCACGATGGTGCTCGCGGTGTTCTTCTACGCGCTGCTCACGGGCATCACCGCCTTCTCGACCAGCCTCACCATGCTGATCGCGATGCGCTTCCTGACCGGGCTCGCCATCGGCGCCGAGTGGAGCACCGGCATCGCGCTCGTCGCCGAGTCCTGGCCCGACAAGGCGCGGCCCAAGGGGCTCGGCCTGCTGCAATCCGCGTTCGGCGCGGGCGCGGTGATGGCCGCCGTGATCTGGTTCTTCCTCGCGATGTATCAGCCGCTCGGCGAGCGAAACCTGGCGGCTTCTGTTCCTCATCGGCGCGCTGCCCGGTCTCTGCGTGTTCTACCTGATGCGCACGCTCGAGGAATCCGAGCGCTGGCTCACCGCCGTGCGCGAGAAGCGCTGGGAAGCCATCGAAGGACAGACGCAAGCCACAGGCGCGAAGTCCGGCGAGCGGCCCTTCACGCTCACCTCGCTGTTCCGTTCGCCCGAAGCGCGGCGTCGGCTGTGGCTCACCTTCCTGATGTCGCTCGCGACGACCACCGGATGGTGGGCGGTGTCGACCTGGTCGCCGGTCTATGCCGAGCAATTGGCCGCCGCGCAGGGCGAGCCCGCGGGCGTGTGGGGCGCACGCGTGGCGCTGATCTACACGCTCGGCGGATGGATCGCCTACATGGCCTCGGGCTTCGTCGCCGACTGGCTGGGGCGGCGCAAATATCTGCTGCTGCTGTTCGCGGGATCGCTCGTCATCACCTGGGCGACCTATCTCTGGACCGGCGATCTCTGGACGTTCTCGGTGCTCGCGTTCTTGAACGGCGTGATCACGCTCGGTTTCGGCTTCTCGTGGATGGCGATCTATCCGGTCGAGCTGTTCACGTCCTCCGTGCGCTCGACGGCGGCAAGCGTCGTGTTCAACGGCGCGCGGCTGATCGCCTGGGTGTTTCCGATCATCGCCGGCACGCTGGTGGCGAATTTCGGCGGCATCACCAACGCCGCCCTCATCATCAGCTCGATCTATGTGGTCGGCCTGTTCGTGCCGTGGTTCCTGCCCGAGACGGTGGGAAAGCCCCTGCCGCACTAGAGAAGCTTCCGCAGCTCCGACACCATATCCGCGAACACACCGCTCCAATCGCCGCGCGTCCTCTGGCGGAACAGGCGCGCGGTCGGATACCAGGGCGTCGTCTCGCCTTCGAGCATCCAGCGCCATTCCGGCACGTGCTTCAGCGCGATCCAGGTCGGCCTGCCGCGTGCGCCCGCGACATGCGCGATCGACGTATCGCAGGTGACGATCAGATCGAGATGCTCCATCACCGCGACCGTGTCGACGAAGGCATCGGGCCCCGCATCGAAATCCTCGCCGAGCGTTTCGACCGCCATACCGGGGGGCAATGACGCGAGCTGTTCGACGCCGTGTCCCTTTTGCAGGCTGATGAGGCGAACGCCTTCGATCTGCGAAAGCGCTTGGAATACCGAGAGTGGGATTGCACGGCCGATGATGGCAGCCCCGCCTTGCCAGAGCGCGCCCTGCCAGGAGATGCCGATTTTGAACCCGCGCTCGCCTATTCGCTGTTTCCATTGCGCTGACCGTTCCGCATCGATCGCAAGGTACGGAATCGGAAGCGGGTTGTCGGCCGGGGTCACTTCCAACCAGCAGGGCAGGCTCATCACGGCACAATGAAAATCGAACCGATCCTCGCCCGCGACCGTGGACATCACGCGAACCGTTTCCGGCAGCGCGGCAAAAATCCGCCGCAGCTTCTCCGGCACCAGGAAACTCGCTCTGCGCGCCTCGCGCGGCGAGCAGGGGCACAAAGCGGCTGAATTGAACGATGTCGCCGGCCCCGCGTTCCCAGCAGACAAGAATCGAACGGCCGCGCAAATCCTCTCCCGACCATAGCGGGGCATCGGTGGGCGCGCGCAAGGGTGAGTAGGTCTTGACCCGCCAGCGGTTCTCGAAATCGCGCCAACCCGTGTCGAAAAGACCCAGCGCCAACTTGCAGAACCCGCGGGCGACATGCGCTTCGGGATAGTCCGGCCTGAGAGCAATGGCGTGATCGTGGCTCGCGAGCGCGTCGGTCGGCCGTTTCAGTTCCAGAAGGACGACGCCACGATTGTACCAGCCCTCCGCAAGAACCGGTGAGGCGGCGATCGCGGCTTCGTAGCTCTCGAGCGCGTCTTCGAAACGCTCCAGCTCCTGCAGGACATTGCCGCGATTGTTGAAGGACGCTGCCAATTTGGGATCGCGGGCAATCGCCTCGTCGTAACTCGCGATGGCGTCCGAGGGACGGCCCAACTCCGCAAGAGCGATGCCGCGGTCGTGGAACGCTCTTGCGAAATCCGGATTGAGGGCGATCGCACGATCGTAGCTGACAAGCGCATCGGCGGGCCGCTTCATCGCCCTCAGCACGTCGCCGCGGTTCTTGTGGGCGGCGGCATAATTCGGATTCAGCGCAATCGCTCTCTCGATACTCGCGAGCGCCTGATCGAGCCGATCGAGCGAGCGGAGTGCGAGACCGCGATTGTTGTGGCCTACGGCGAGCTCCGGCTTGAGCGCAAGCGCGCTGTCGTGGTCCGACAGCGCCTCTTCGAATCGACCCAGCTCGTGCAGCACATTGCCGCGCAGGCTGAAGGACTCGGCATCGTCGGGGTTGAGCGCAATCGCTCTCGTGAAGCTTGCCAGCGCGTCCTCCGGGCGTCCGATCCGGAACAGTGCGACGCCATGATGACGGTGCGCCGAAGCCACGTTCGGATTGATCGCGAGCGCGAGGCCGATGCTGCGCTCGGCGTCGGCGAACGCCCCTCGCTGAAGCGCAATGATCCCCAAGAGATAGTGCGCGCCGAAATGATGCGGCGCCTGTTCGAGCGTCCGCCGGCACGCGCGCTCGGCCTCGAGCAAGTCTCCGCGCCGGTGAAGCTCGGCGGCCTTGGCGAACTCGGGACCTTGCCGTACTCCACAAGGCTCGAGAGCGCATTGAGGCTGCCATCTCCGACGACGGCATCGAATTGAGCGTCCTTCAAGGGCATCTGCTGCCAGCGGGCACACGCCACATGCGAGGGCGCGAAGCGTTGCCCTGCCACAGCGAGGCAATCATCGCCAGCTGGAATTGATGCCTACGAGATGGGCGCCCGCCGGCCAATTGAGCTGAACGATTTCCGGCGTGACGCCCAGAACCAATATCTTTCGAACCGAAGCCTTCTCCAAGACCGGGCTTGTCCATTCGCGCATAAAGGCCGCATCTTCAAGCGATGGGTGCCACGGGGGACGCACCGGGGGCTTCAAATTCAGAGTGGTGTTCTTCCAATGATCGTCCGCCATCATTTGGTCCGCTCGACGTCGCGATCCAGTGTCCTGTTTCGCGCTCCTGTCATCAAGGCGTGGCCTCCCAGAACGAGAGTCTGCAACGAGCGAAACATGAGCAGCCTCGAGGAGGAACGGCGCGACGGGACGAACAACGCATTTCTCGAGCGACCTATGGCA
Organism: uncultured Alphaproteobacteria bacterium; assembly: GCA_963708555.1. Classification (GTDB taxonomy): domain Bacteria; phylum Pseudomonadota; class Alphaproteobacteria; order Micropepsales; family Micropepsaceae; genus CAIYRG01. The sequence goes on from CAVPTF010000016.1 coordinate 602,105, forward strand.
GCGCGCAGCGGATGGGGCTGCGCGGCGCAGCCGGCTTCGGCATCACGGATTAGCTGTCGGCGCGCTTGCCGGCGTGGTGGAAAAGCAGGACGGCTATGTGAACGTCTCGACTATGGCTGCGTCTTCCCGTCGGGCGGTATCCCGGCCACCCGGCCGGCGGGGATTGCGCGCCGGTCTCGAGGCGGCGTCGGTATGCCGCATTCGCGGCTCGCTGCGGTACTTCGGCCGGGCGGACGGCTTGGACGCGACGTCAGCGCCGACTTAGCGCGACGACCGCACGCCGGCCGCGAAGTTCTGACTATGCCAATTGAACAATGCGAACGTCAATCCGCGCCGGGCATACCGTTCGACAGCCGCTTCATCTGCGGCGAGTATTGCAACTATTCGGCCAACGCACAGCCCGCGCTCGTTCGTGAGCGCGGGCAGTTCAACGGCTATCCGTGCAAGAGAAATCTGTCGGCTCAGGAAACAACGGGCTCCCCCCAAAAAAATCGGGCGGTGGAAGGAAACCCACCGCCCGATCGGATTTCAAACCATGCGGTGCGATTACTTCGCGCCGCCTTTGGCTTTCTCCTCGGCGAGGCGCTTCGTCTCGTTGTCGTAGCCCCGCTTGGCGCGCGCATTCCAGGTCGCCGCGTCGACGAAGGGATTGGGATCGCCGGCTTTGCGCGTCTTGAGCAGCACCGCGCGCTCATGGATGCCGCCGCCCGGATAGCCGTTGGGCTCCACCCAGCTATGCGTCAGCAGGTTCACCTGGATGCCAGGGATATCCATGATCCGCTTGGTGTTGGCCGCGCCGATCTCGGCGCCCTTGAGCGCCTTCGCCGCCGCCGCCGCCGCCGCCCCAGAACGCCTTATAGGTGTTGCTGCCGTCGCGCAGCGTGATGTTGTAGGCGGAGAGCACGCCGGGCGTATGACCGGGCGTCGAGATGAAGCGGATATCCTGATCGCCGATCTTCAGCGTATCGCCGTCCTTCATCACCATGTCGCGCTTCGGCATGTCGTTCGGCCGCGGGTCGCGATTGCCGGTCTTGCCTTGGAGCGCTTCGATCATCTTCCAGTCTTCCTCGACCGCCATCAGACGGGCGCCGGTCGCATCCTGGAATTTCTTCGAGCCGCCGACATGATCGAGATGACCGTGCGCGAGCACGATGTATTTGATGTCCTTCAGATTGACGCCGACCTTCTGGATGTTGGCGATCGTGTCATCGACGAACGGCTCCTGCGTCGTGTCGAACAGCACGTGACCCGCGGGCGTGGTCAGCAGATACACCGCCACGTAGCAGGGGCCCACGTGATACAGATTGTCGAACATCTTGAACGGTTCGGTCTTCTGGATCGGGACTTCGCGGCTGCGCGGTCCCACACGGCAGGTCTTGCTGACGGGCTCCGCTCCTTGCGCGGCGGCCGGCGCCGCGGCCTCGAAATTGACGCCCAGCAAGCCTGCCATCAGGCAGCTCGCCGCGAACGTGGTGATGCGTAAGGTCGTGTTCATGGGTCCTCCCGGGTCGATTTGGTCTGGCTTCTTATAAGATCGGTGTTGCCCGATATTACGCTCCCCCGGGGTGGGTGACAACGAAGGCTCCACTTCGCCCCAAAACGCTCTATGGTCCTGACCGGAACACGGATTCTGAAGGCGCGCCATGAGGCTCGATCGCATCTACACCAGGGGCGGAGACCACGGCGAGACGTCGCTCGGCGACGGCGCCCGGACGCCGAAATGTCACATCCGGGTGAAGGCGTTCGGCGGCATCGACGAGGCCAATGCCGCGATCGGCGTCGCGCTCTTGCACATCGACGATCCCGAGGTCAGGACCATCCTGTCGCTGGTGCAGAACGACCTCTTCGACGTCGGCGCCGATCTCTGCGTGCCGGAGCGGCCGGAACTCCCCGCGCTCGCGGCTGCGCGTGAGCGCGAAGCAGGTCGAAACCCTCGAACAGCAGATCGACACGTTCAACGACGCCTTGAGCCCGCTCACGAGCTTCATCCTGCCGGGCGGATCGCCCGCATCCGCCTATCTGCATCTTGCGCGCACGATCGTCAGGCACGCGGAGCGCGACGTGGTCGAGCTCGCGCTGAGCGAGACCATCAACGAAGAAGCGCTGAAATACGTCAATCGCCTCTCCGATCTCCTGTTCGTGCTGTGCCGGCATCTGAACGCGCGCGGCGCCGCCGACGTGCTCTGGACCCCCGGCGCAAACCGGTGAAGTGAGGACGATGCTCTTGCAAGGTCCCCCCTCCGCTCGCTTCGCGAGCACCTCCCCCGCACGCGGGGGAGGAAAACGAAGGGCTTGCGCTCCTCTTTCCTCCCCCGGTAACGGGGGAGGTGCCGAGCACAAAGTGCGAGGCGGAGGGGGGAAATGCAGCTGATCCGCCAACTCTGGTTCCAGGTGCTCGTGGCCATGGTCGCGGGCGCGCTGCTCGGCGTCGCGCAGCCGGAGCTCGGCGCGCAGATGGCGCCCTTGGGCGATGCCTTCATCCGCCTCGTGCGCATGATCATCGCGCCGGTGATCTTCTGCACCGTCGTCCACGGCGTGGCCGCGATGAACGACATGAAGCGCGTCGGCCGCGTCGCGATCAAGGCGCTGATCTATTTCGAGGTGATCACGCTGATCGCGCTCGTGTTCGCGCTCGTCGCCGTCAATCTGTGGCAGCCGGGCGTCGGCATGAATGTCGATCTGGCCGCGCTCGATGCGAGCACGGTCAAGGGCTACGTCGAAACCGCCGAGCGCGAGAGCATCGTCCAGTTCCTGCTCGGCATCATCCCGACCACGTTCTTCTCCGCCTTTGTCGACGGCGACGTGCTGCAGGTCCTGTTCATCTCGGTGCTGTTCGGCTTTGCGCTCGTGCTCGCAGGCGAGCGCGGCAAGCCGATCCTCCATTTGATCGAGCGGCTCACGGCGATCGTCTTCCGCATCGTCGGCCTCATCATGTGGGTCGCGCCTATAGGGGCGTTCGGCGCGATCGCGTTCACCGTCGGCCGCTTCGGCGCAGGCTCGCTCGCCTCTCTCGGTGCGCTCTTGATCGAGTTCTATGTCGTGTGCCTGCTCTTCGTGTTCATCGTGCTGGGCGCGGTCGCGCGGGCCTGTGGGGTCAGCCTGTTCCGCCTGCTCTACTACATGCGCGAAGAGATCCTGATCGTCGCCGCGACCACCTCGTCGGAGACCGTGCTTCCGCGCCTCGTGCAGAAGCTCGAAGCGCTCGGCTGCGAGGAATCCGTCGTCGGCCTCGTGGTGCCCACCGGATACTCGTTCAACCTCGACGGCACATGCCTCTATCTCGCGACCGCGGTCGTGTTCCTGGCCCAGGCGACGAACACGCCGCTCGACCTCAGCGCGCAGCTCGGACTGCTCGCCGTGATGCTGCTGACGTCGAAGGGCGCGGCCGGCATCGCCGGTGCGGCGTTCGTGGCGCTTGCCTCCACGCTCGGCTCGACCGAGACCGTGCCGGTCGCGAGCGTCGCCCTCGTGCTCGGCATCCACCGGCTGATGGCCGAAGCGCTCACCTTCGTCAACGTCGTGGGCATCGCCGTCTCCGCGATCGTGGTCGCCAAATGGGACAACGCGCTCGACACCTCGAAGCTGTTCCCCGCCGTCGGCGTCCGCGCCGTCCAGCCCGTGCCCAACCCAAGCCCTCGTCCGGCGGAGTAGGTCCTGGGGAAAATCGAGTGCGCCGCTGACTTCGGGCAACGGAGGCCGGTCTCGCAGGAGAACGAGCGCGCGGACGAGGAGCACCGTGCTCGCGCAGATGCGGATGGCATTGCGGATGCGCCGGGCTTTCTGACGCCATGCGCGGCTACGCCAACCATGGCGCAGCGCGTTCATGGCGACGCGCGCCTTGCCGGAGTCCGTTCGCGGGCCGGTGGAGTGTTGCCACGGTCGCTGCTGCCGAATCCGCGCCGCCTGACGCAAGCGACGCTCAGGCGTCCAGCCCTTCGCACTGCGGGCAGCAAAGCGGCTCGCGAGCGGCCGTTTGGATGACGGCAACGCCTTCATCGTGAAGAACTATTCACGTTTGCAGCACTTTGCTCGCCGGAAATTTTTTCTCCGCTCGCGCGGAGGGCCGTGGCGCCCGTTTCAATCGCGGCCACGATCCGTTTCGGACGGCGCGGGGTCTTCGGTTGCATCGTCTACGACATCCTACCTGTTGCTTCGGCTGCACTTTTCTTGCAGCAGGATGTCATAGGCCTATTCCTATATCAATAGGACAATCATGGCGGGCGTGTGCCTAAGAACGCCAGTCTCCATGATTTTCCGGGCATGACCGATCGCGCCCAGCACTTTGCAGAACTCGCGGGTCATGCCCGGTGTTCTAGATCGCGGTATTGCTATCGACGCGGGTCTACACGCTCGCGTCGGCGCCGAGCGAGCCCGTCGTATTCTGGCAATTCGCGAGCGGTTATGGGAACCACCTAGCCGTCAGCATCACATTGTGCGCGGTAGCGTCCCCATAATCGATAGTGCCGGCCGGCATTCCTTGAAACGTCACATCATGCGTGGTCCCGGCACCCCTCACATAACGGTAGTCCAGCTGCAAGTCGAATTGCGGGCCCACCGACCAAATCAAGCCGGCAATCAACTGCCAGGTAAAACTGGTGTCGGTCCCCTCGTTCGTTATCCCCAAAATCAATTCGGAAAAACCGGCCTGCACCGAGCCTGCGCCGATCCCCCCTCCTGCCGTAAACGAAAGGCTCTGCGCAATCGGGATGTCATAAGCCACATTGGCCAAAAAGGTGGCGAGCGCAATATCGCCGCCCGTTCCGGGGAGCGGGGCACCGTTTCCGGTCGCGCTTTCAAAGTCGTATTTGGCATAGCCGAACTCGAGCTCGGCCCTTAGCCCTGTCGCCCACTTGTGGCCGCCCGAAACGCTCCCCCTGACGGTGGAGCCGAATGAAGCATCCCCCGCGAATCCGATGGCCGGCGCCGAATAGTCCCCGTCCGCCAGTTGGCTCCAGCCGACCCCCAAGCCGAGATACCAGCCTTCCGCCGACGCGGCTGGAGTGGCGAACGCGCAAAGCGATGCGCCCGCGAGCGCTATGGTTGTGAGTTTCATTTGAGTGTGCCCCTCGAGAGTCCACTCGATAGGATGGCGGTGGCGCATCACTCGGACGTCACAAAGCCGTCGAAAACCACGTTCAGAACCGTCAAAGCCCTCCTAAATCCGCGATATTAAATCTGCGCTATAGTAGGTTGTGCTGGGGGCTCACGGCACCCGGCGCGGAGGGGGAATGGACAGTCCTACGGATACGGGCCGCCGGATTGGGCGGTCTGCGCGCTGGTCGCTTCGGCTGATGGGCGGCTTCGAGCTGCGCGCGCTTCCAGGCGGAGAGAGTGTGTCATTGCCGGGAAAGCGCGAGCGCGTGCTGCTGGCCTATCTCGCCCTTAGCCCGAATTTCCGCCAGCCGCGCCGAAAGCTCATGACACTCCTCTGGGGCGAGGACGTCGACGAGACCACGCTGGATAACTTGCGCACCTGCATGTGGAGGCTCCGCAAGGCGCTCAACGATACGGATCACCGCGTTGTTGCCTCGCATGAGGACAACATTGTTCTCGACGTTACGGCCTTTGACGTCGATGCGCTTGCTTTCCGGCGTCTTGCGGCCCAGTCGGCCCGCTCTGAGCTCGAGGCGGCGACAAGTCTTTACGCTGGAGAGTTTCTGGCTGGGCTCGACATCGAAAGTGAGGAGTTTGCGTCGTGGCGCCGGGCGGAGGCGACCCGGTATCGCGACCAGGCGATAGAAGCACTTAGACGCCTCATGATGCTGCTGGGCGAGTGCGGACAGACCGAGCGAGCAACAGAGGCCGGCTTGCGGCTCCTGGCGCTTGATCCGCTGCACGAGGACGCTGCGCGCCGCGTGATGCGGCTTTACCGCCAGACCGGACGCCGCGGCGCGGCGATCCAACTCTATCATTCGCTCGCTGCTGCACTGCGCGCTGAACTTGACACGCAACCAGAACCCGAGACGCGCTCGATCTTCAACGAAATCATTCATGGCGCGCAGGATCGAGCAGAAGGTTCGATCACCGTGGATGCTCGGCCATCTAACTCGGCGGTAATGGCGCGGGCGAGCGACACCTCCGGCGAGCGGCCGAAGCTGCCGATGCGAGCGCCCTTCCGGCGGCGTGCGCGGCTGGCCGCTATTGCCGCTGTCCTGGTCCTAGGCGTCGCGCTTACGTCGTATCTGCAGCTTGCCCCATCCGGCACCCGCGAGGCTGCGCTCCCAGCACAGCCTGTTTCCTCCCTACCTACAGGCGCCATCTCGATTGCCGTGCTCCCGTTCAGCAACCTCTCAGGAGATCCGGGGCAGGAGTTCTTGTCCGACGGCGTGACTGAAGAGATCACCGCGGCACTCGCCAAGGTGCCGGATTTGCGCGTTATCGCGCGCACCTCCGCCTATCAATTCAAGGCGCAAAATCGCGATATTCAGAGTATCGGTCAGCAACTGCACGCCAGCCATGTCATCGAAGGCTCGGTACGGCGCGCGGGCAACCGTCTGCGCATCACCGTACAACTGGTCGAGGCCACGGGCGGCACGCATCTGTGGTCGGAGACTTACGACCGTCAGCTCACGGACATTTTCGCAGTCCAGGAGGACATCGCCCGCGCAATCGCCGCGTCGTTACGCGTGCCGCTTGGGCTGAGGCCGGGAGAGCAATTGGTCGCCAACCGCGCCATCGATCCTGAATTCTTATCAGCAATTCCTGCGCGGCAAGGCCGCGCTGCTGAAAGCACAACGTGCGTTTGCCGAACAGCTTGCACTGCTTGAGCCCGTTGTCGCCAAGAACCCCAACTACGCGCCGGCCTGGGCGGCTTTGGCGCAGGCCTACCGATTTGCGAGCAGGGACGAATCCGGATCGCCCGAAGAGCAGGCGCTCACACGTGCGGGCTATGAGGCAAAAATGGTTGCAGCGGCGCGCCGCGCCGTCGAGCTCGATCCCGATCTCGTGGAAGCTCAGGTACAATATGCCCTGACGATTTCGGGGCCTCGGAAATTGGCGCTCATCGAGGATTCGCTGACTCGCGCGCTGGCCGTGGACCCCAACAACCCGGACGCTTTGGAATCATACAGCAATGTGCTTATGGCCCTGGGGCGGCTGAAGGAAGCCCTGGCACTAAAGCAGCGGTCGCATGAGCTTGCCCCATTCATTCCCGTCCGCAACAACAACCTTGCTGAGGCACTCTGGCTGGACGGGCAGACGGATGCCGCCATAGCGCTTCTCAAGGACAGTATCGGCCGGGTGGGCCGCCCCGGCATTGGCGCGGAAATCGATCTGGCGCGCATCTATGCGTCGCTCGGCCGGTATCAGGATGCTGCCGACACTCTTTCCCCGATCCTGACGTCCCCGCGGACGCTGCCGCATCAGGTTCGGGATAATATATCCACCGCGGTGGGGCTCCTGCATTCGGCGCCTGGGAAAGCTGCCAACCCGGAGAAGCTGCCGCGTCTGCCAGGCTTTCATTGGATTTATCTGTACGTTGGCGCGCCCGAGCGCGCCTTGGAGGCCTATGACAGAATCCGCGGCGGACTACCCCTCTCTCGGCTATCTCGTGCATCCATCGTACGCGCCTGTGCGCAAAACCGAGCGGTTCAAGAAGATCATGCGCGACGTAGGGCTCGTCGCCTATTGGCGCGAGCGGGGATGGCCCTCCTTCTGCCGCCCCGCGACTGGCGACGATTTCGAGTGCGATTGAGACAAGTCCTTACGGCCTCTATCGGCGAAACCCTTCCGTATTGACGGGCCGTGAGCCACCACTAACAGCCG
>CAVPTF010000017.1:0-516878 GCA_963708555.1 uncultured Alphaproteobacteria bacterium
GCCGCCGTTGACGTTCGCCGGTCTCACCACGACGCACCACCCTCGCTTCGCCACAACCCAGCACCGACTTCGTCACAAAACACCCGCACAGGCCCACATTCGGGGCCCCGCGCCGTAGCGTTGGCGGCCGTGAAACCGAATGGAGGAGAACCTCATGGATCCGGACCGGCTCGACGAGATCGTGGCGGCCATCCCGCCCGGGCAGTGGATGAGCTACGGGGACGTCGCGCACGCCGCGGGCGGCACCGACCAGCACGCGCGAGCGCTCAACCAGCGCTTCATCCGCTCGGCGACCCCGGGGCGCACCGCGTCCTCAAGGGCGACGGCACCGTGGGCGGGACCGCGCTCGGCGACCCGGGCGAGGTGCGCCGCCGCCTCGAGTCCGAGGGGCTCGAGTTCACGGGCGGCCGCGCCGACCCGGAGGCCGCCTGCGCCCCCACGGCCGAGGAGCCCGGCCCCGACCCGCCCCGAACCCGCACCGAAGCAGCGCCGCAAGGCCGCGCGCAAGAAGGTCGCCGCCTGAACGGCGGCCGCAGCCGCCGCCTGCTCGGGAACGACCACACCCTCCGACACAATGCCCGCGTGCTCCCGCGGCCGCCGCTCCCACCCGGTCCCTACCTGATCGTCGGGCTCGCGCGCTCCGGCGTCGCGGTGGCGCTCGCGCTGCGCGGCCGCGGCGCGGCGGTCGCCGGCTGCGACGCCGGGGCGGTGTCGGACGAGCGGCGTGCGGAGCTCGAGGCGGCCGGCGTGGCGGTCCACGCCGGGAAGCTCGGCGTCGAGCTGTCGCCGGCGGTCGGCTCCGTCATCAAGAGCCCCGGGGTCCCGCGGGAGGCACCGGTCATCGCCGCGGCGCTGGAGCGCGGGATTCCGTCATCGGGGAGCTCGAACTCGCCTGGCGACTCATCCCGAACGAGTTCCTGACGGTGACCGGCACCAACGGCAAGACCACCACGACCGAGCTGATCGGCCACATCCACCGGACAGCGGGCCTCGCCGCGGAGGTCGTGGGCAACGTCGGCACGGCGCTCTCCACCCTCGCCGACCGCGGGCTGCCCGACACGGCGACGATCGTCTGCGAGGCGTCGTCGTTCCAGCTCGAGGACACCGAGCGCTTCGCCCCCGACGCCGGGGTGCTGCTCAACCTCGCCGAGGACCACCTCGACCGCCACGGCACCTTCGACGCCTACCGCGCCGCCAAGCTCGAGGTGTTCGCCCGCCAGCCCGCCGGCACCGTGGCCGTCGCGCCGGAGGAGCCGCGCGGGGAGGCGCTGCCCGGGGAGGCGGAGCGCGTCTGGTTCGGCACCGGCCCCGGCGCCCGCCTCGCGGCGCGGGACGGCGCTGTGGTGGGACGGGGAGCGCCTCATGGGCTTCGAGGAGGTCCGGCTGCGCGGGCCGCACAACCGCCTCAACGCGATGGCCGCCGCCGCCGTGACGCTCGCCCGCGGGATGGCGCCCGCGGCGGTGCGCGAGGGGCTCGCGAGCTTCGCCGGCGTCGCCCACCGGCTCGAGGAGATCGCGACGCTCGACGGCGTGCTCTACATCAACGACTCCAAGGCCACGAACGTCGCCTCGGCCGTCGCGGGGCTCGAGTCCCTCGCGGGCGGCGTGCACGTGATCCTCGGCGGCCGCGGCAAGGGCGGCGACTACGCGCCGCTCGCCGCGCCGGTGGCCGAGCGCGCACGCGCCGCCTACCTGATCGGCGAGACCGCGCCCAAGAGCGCAGCGGCACTGGCAGGCACCGGGGTGCCGATCCTCGAAGCCGGCGACCTCGAGCGCGCGCTGGCGGCGGCGCGCCGCGCGGCGCGATGCCGCGCATGCGATGTCGCCGATCGGCGGCATCGGCATCAATCTCGCCATCCAGGATGCCGTCGCGACGGCGAACATCCTCGCTCCGGTGATCGCGCGCCGTGTGCCGTCGCTCGAAGACCTGAAACGCGTGCAGCAGCGCCGCGAATTTCCCACCAAGTGACTCAACGGCTTCAGACGATCATGCAGGACCGTGTCATGACGCGCGTGCTCGCGCTCAAGCGCGATCCGAAGCCGCCATTCGCCGTGAAGCTTCTCAACCGCTTCCGTTTCCTGCGGCAGATTCTGGCGCGTCTCGTCGGCCTTGGCTTCCGTCCCGAGCACGTGCATTCGCCCGTCGCCGCGCGACCGATCGCGGCCAAACCTTCGGCAGCTACGCTCCTTGGACCTAACAAAGCTTAACCCGTGAAGCTTGAGCGTGGCCGGAAACTCCGGTCACGCTGGCACGTTCTCACAAGTGACCAGACCGCGCCGTAAGCGTTTCGGTTTGATCGCCTAACTCCCTGAAAATGGAGAAAAGGAGATATTGTCATGATGAAGAAACTCGCCCTGAGCACCGCTGCGGTGCTGCTTGCCGCTGGCTCGCTTCTAGCGACGCCAGCCGCCCAGGCCCAGGCGGGCGTAAAGGTCGGCGTCTTGACCTGTCAGGTGGATCCGGGATGGGGCCTCGTGTTGGGCTCGTCCAAGACCATGAACTGCAGCTACACGCCGAATGAAGGTACCGGCGATTTCTACACCGGCAAGATCACCAAGATCGGCGTCGACGTCGGCTACACCGGTGGCGGCAAAATCATTTGGGGCGTGTTTGCACCCACCAGCGACGTCGCCCCAGGAGCGCTTGAAGGCAACTACGCGGGTGTGTCCGCTCAGGCGACCGCGGGCGTTGGCGTGGGTGCGAACGTGCTGATCGGCGGCTTTGACAAGTCGATCACGCTGCAGCCGCTCAGCGTTGAAGGCAACAAAGGCTTGAACGTCGCGGCCGGTATCGGCGCGATCAGCCTGCGTCAAGACGTCGGCTAATTTTTAGCCCCAACGTAGAGAAAGGCCCCGCTTCGGCGGGGCCTTTTTCACATCTGCATCGTCCAGCCGTCGACGCCCATCGCGGCCTGGCGCACGGCTTCGGTCAGCGTCGGGTGCGCGTGAGACGTGCGCGCGATGTCTTCGGCGGACGCGGAGAATTCGATCGCAAGCGACGCTTCGCCGATCATGTTGCCGACGTCGGGGCCGATCATGTGCACGCCGAGCACGCGGTCGGTCTTCGCATCGGCGATGATCTTCACGAAGCCCTCGGTGGTGATGTTCGTTTTCGCGCGCGCGTTGGCGGTGAACGGAAACTTGCCGACCTTGTAGGCGATGCCCGCGGCCTTCAGCTCTTCTTCGGTCTTTCCGACCACCGCGACTTCGGGATAGGTGTAGATCACCGAAGGAATCGCGTCGTAGTTCACGTGGCCCGCGCGCCCGGCGATGATCTCGGCGACAAGCGACCGCTTCGTCCTCGGCCTTGTGCGCGAGCATCGCGCCTTCGCGCACGTCGCCGATCGCCCAGATGCCGGGAACGTTGGTCTTGAAGTGCTCGTCGGTGACGACGCGGCCGCGCTTGTCGCGCGAGACGCCCACCTCGTCCAGACCGAGCCTGTCGGTGTAAGCACGCCGTCCGATCGCGACGAGGATTGCGTCGGCTTCCACGGTTTCGCGCGCGCCGCCAGCCGCCGGCTCGATCGATGCGACGAGCGTCGCGCCCTTCTTCTCCACGCCCACGACCTTGCTCGCGAGCTTGAACTTCATGCCCTGCCGTTCGAGCAGGCGCTGGAACTGCTGGGCGACCTCGCCGTCGACCCCGGGCACGATGCGGTCGAGGAATTCGACCACCAGCACCTCCGAGCCAAGACGCCGCCACACCGAACCGAGCTCGAGCCCGATCACACCTGCGCCGATCACGAGCAGCCGCTTCGGCACTTCGGAAAGGACAACGCGCCCGTCGACGACACGATCTGCCGCTCGTCGATCTCGATGCCCGGCAGCGTCGCGGCGTCGGAACCGGTCGCGATCACGATGTTCTTCGCCTCCAGCTCGCGCACGCCGTCTTTCGTCTTCACGCTCACTCGGCCCGGCGCGGTGATCTTTCCCTCGCCGACGATGCCGGTCACCTTGTTCTTCTTGAACAGGAATTCGACGCCCTTGGTGAGCTCGCCGACCACCTTGTTCTTGTGCGCCATCATCGCGGGGAGATCGATGCCGGGCGTGCCCGTGATCCCGAAGCGCGGAAAATCCATACGCGCGACCGTGTAGAGGTCTGTCGCGTGCAGCAGCGCCTTCGACGGAATGCATCCGACGTTCAGACACGTGCCGCCGAAGCTCCCGCGCTCGTCGACGCAGGCGACGGAAAGACCGAGCTGGCCCAGGCGGATGGCGCAGTTGTAGCCGCCCGGTCCGCCACCGATGACGACGACGTCAAACATTTCGCTCATGATTGATTCCTTGCGATCCGGATCTGGATCGCCGCGAGCTTCAGAGATCCAGCAGCAGGCGCTGCGGATCTTCGATGTTTTCCTTCACGCGCACGAGGAATGTCACCGCCTCGCGTCCGTCCACCAGCCGGTGGTCGTAGGACAGCGCGAGATACATCATCGGGCGGATTTCGATCTTGTCGCCGATCGCGACCGGGCGATTCTGGATCTTGTGCATGCCGAGGATGCCGGTCTGCGGCAGGTTCAGGATCGGCGTCGACATCAGCGAGCCGAACACGCCGCCGTTGGTGATCGTGAACGTGCCGCCGAGCAACTCTTCGAGCTTCAGCTTGTTGTCGCGCGCACGGCCGGCAAAGTCGCCGATCTGCCGTTCGATTTCCGCCACGCCCGACACATCCGCATCGCGCACCACGGGAACGACGAGCCCGCGTTCGGTCGAGACCGCAACGCCGATGTCGTAGTAATTCTTGTAGACGATGTCGTCGCCGTCGATCTCGGCGTTCACCGCCGGGATCTCCTTCAGCGCCGCGATGCACGCCTTCACGAAGAAGCCCATGAAGCCGAGCTTCACGCCGTGCTTCTTCTCGAAGCCGTCCTTGTACGAGTTGCGCAGCGCCATCACCTTCGACATGTCGGCTTCGTTGAAGGTGGTGAGCTGGGCCGCGATCTCCTGGCTCTCTTTCAGACGCAGCGCGATCGTCTTGCGCAGACGCGACATCGGCACGCGTTCCTCGCGCTCCGCGCGCGGGCGCGGGCCCGAAGGCGCAGGCGCTTGTCTCGGCGCAGGCACGACGGCCTTCATCGCTTCGAGTGCGGCGAGCGCATCCCCTTTGGTCACCTGACCGCGCTTGCCCGATCCCGCGACCTGCGACACGTCGAGATTGTTCTCTTCCGCGATGCGCCGCACCGAGGGCGGTGGCGGCGGAACTGCAGCAGCGGGCGCGGCGGGTGCCGCTTTCGCAGGTTGGGCTGCGGGTTTCGCTTCCGCCTTTGCGGCGGGCTTGCTTTCGCGGCGCTCGCTGCGGCAGCACCTTCCTTCACCGCGCCCAGCACCGCGCCGACATTGACCGTACCGCCGGCCTTGACCTCGATATGCTCGAGCACGCCGGCAGCGGGCGAGGGCACTTCCACATTGACCTTGTCGGTCTCGAGCTCGACCACCGGCTCGTCGCGCTTGACCACATCGCCTTCGTTCTTCAGCCAGCGCGCGATCGTCGCTTCGGTGACCGATTCACCCAGCGTCGGCACTTTGATTTCGATGCTCATGGATCGCCCTCGGATTCGTCGGCTTACAGCGTCAGCGCGTCGTTCAGGAACGCCTGGAGTTCGGCCTGATGCACGCTCGCCTGGCCCACGGCCGGCGACGCGGCGCCCTTGCGGCCCGCGTAGCGCAGCAATCCCTTGCGGCCCAGTTGCTCCATGCAGCTCTCGATATCGGGCGCAACGAACGTCCACGCGCCCTGGTTCTTCGGCTCTTCCTGGCACCAGATGATCTCGGCGCCCGGAAACCGCGTCAGCTCGTCGGTCAGCGCGAGGCCCGGGAACGGATAGATCTGTTCGAGACGCAGGATCTGGATGCGGCTCTCGCAGCGCTTCTCGCGCTCCTCGAACAGGTCGTAATAGACCTTGCCGGAGCAGAGGATGACACGCTTGATCTGCTCATCGGGCACGAGCGTCAGGCCCGAGCCGGGGCTCGATTGCGCGTCGTCCCACAGCACGCGATGGAACGACGAGCCGGGCCCGAACTCGGAGAGCTTCGACACGGCGCGCTTGTGACGCAGCAGCGATTTCGGCGTCATCACCACCAGCGGCTTGCGGAAGTTGCGCTGCATCTGCCGCCTCAGCGCATGGAAGTAGTTCGCCGGCGTCGTCAGGTTCACGACCTGCATGTTGTCGTCGGCGCAAAGCTGCAGGAACCGCTCGAGCCGCGCGGACGAGTGCTCCGGCCCCTGGCCCTCGATAGCCGTGCGGCAGCAGCAGCACGAGGCCGGACATGCGCAGCCACTTCATCTCGCCCGAGGCGATGAACTGGTCGATGATCACCTGCGCGCCGTTGGCGAAGTCGCCGAACTGCGCTTCCCACAGCACGAGCGCGCGCGGTTCCGCGAGGCTGTAGCCGTACTCGAAGCCGAGCACGGCCGCTTCCGAAAGAAGCGTGTCCACCACTTCGAATTCCGCCTGACCTTCGCGGATGTGGTTCAGCGGCACGTAACGGTCTTCGTTCTCCTGATCGACCAGCAGCCGAATGGCGCTGCGAGAACGTGCCGCGCGACGAATCCTGCCCCGACAGCCGCACCGGAAACTCTTCGTCCAGGAGCGTGCCGAAGGCGAGCGCTTCGCCCGTCGCCCAGTCGATGCCTAGGCCGGTTTCGAACATATGCGCTTTCGCCTGCAATTGGCGCTGCAGCGTCTTGTGCAGATGGAAATTCTCCGGCGCGGTCGACAGCGCGCGGCCGACTTTCTTCAAGGTGTCGAGATCGACATCGGTGTCGCCGCGGCGATCGCCGCGCGGCGCTGTCTCCATCCCGGTCCAGCGGCCATCCAGCCAGTCGGCCTTGTTCGGGCGATGGCTCCTTGCGACTTCGAACTCTTCTTCGAGCCGCTTCTCGAAGGCGCCGATCATCGACTCGACGTCGGCCTTGGTCATCACGCCTTCGTCGATCAGCTTCTTCGAATAGATTTCGAGCGTCGAAGGATGGCTGCGGATCGCCTTGTACATCAACGGCTGCGTGAACGCCGGCTCGTCGCCCTCGTTGTGGCCGAACCGGCGGTAGCAGAACATGTCGATGACGACGTCCTTGTGGAACAGCTGCCGGAATTCGGTGGCGATCTTCGCGCAGTGAACGACCGCTTCGGGATCGTCGCCGTTCACGTGGAAGATCGGCGCCTGCACCATCAGCGCGACGTCGGACGGATAGGGCGAAGACCGCGCGTAAGCGGGCGCGGTCGTGAAGCCGAGCTGATTGTTGACGATGAAGTGGATCGTGCCGCCGGTGCGGAAGCCCTTGGTCCCCGACATCGCGAAACATTCCGCGACGACGCCTTGGCCGGCGAACGCCGCATCGCCGTGCAGCAGCAGCGGCAGCACGGAGGAGCGCGTGACCTTGTCGGCGTTCTGCGATTGCTTGGCGCGCGCCTTGCCCAGCACGACCGGATCGACCGCTTCGAGATGCGACGGATTGGCCGTCAGCGACAGATGCACGTTGTTGCCGTCGAACGCGCGGTCCGACGATGCGCCCAGGTGATACTTCACGTCGCCCGAGCCCTGAACGTCCGAAGGCTTCGCCGAACCGCCCTGGAACTCGTGGAAGAGCTGGCGATAGGGCTTGCCCATCACGTTGACGAGCATGTTCAAGCGCCCGCGATGCGGCATGCCGAGCACGATGTCTTTGACGCCCAGCGCGCCGCCGCGCTTGATGATCTGCTCCATCGCCGGGATCGTCGCTTCGCCGCCATCGAGGCCGAAACGCTTGGTGCCGACGAATTTCGTGCCGCAGAACCTCTCGAAGATTTCGGATTCGATCAGCTTGTTCAGGATCGCGCGCTTGCCCTCGCGCGTGAACGTGATCTTGTTCTCGGGCCCCTCGATCCGGCGTTGCAGCCATTCGCGCTGCTCGGGATCGGTGATGTGCATGTACTCGTAGCCGATCGTGCCGCAATAGGTGCGCCGCAGAATCGCGACCAGATCGCGCGGCGTCACGGTCTCCAGTCCCATGATGCCGTCGATGAAGACGGGGCGCTCCAGGTCTGCGTTCTGGAATCCGTAGAACGACGGTTCGAGCTGCGGCAGCGGCTTGCGCTTTTCGAGCTCGAGCGGATCGAGCTGCGCTTCCAGATGTCCGATCATGCGGTACGCGCGGATCAGCTGGAACGCGCGGATGGAGGCTTGGCCATCGCCGGCGTGTTTCTCGGGCGCCGCCGCCGCGGGCCGCTTCTCGGCCTTGGCGCCCCAATCGCCGGTCAGCGCGCTCAAGAGCTCGTTCGGCTCGGGCACGTGGCCATTGCCGGGACGCCAGGAGGGCCCCTGTCCGATCTGCGCCGGCTGCAAACCCTCTTCGCCGAGCGCGTCGAAAAACGCCCGCCAGGTCCCATCGATCGAGTCCGGATTGCTTACATATTGGGCATAGAGCCCTTCGATGAAGGCCGCGTTCGAGCCGTAGAGGAACGAGGTCGATTCGAGCACGCGGTTGGGCGAGCTTCGCTTCGGCGATTTGGATTGGGATTCCGCAGTCATTTCATAGACTTGACGGGGACGCCACGACGGAGCCTCAAAGCACTCCCGGCAGTTGCCCGTCCCTCTTCTCGATAGGATACGCGCCACGCACTCTAGGGGTAGACCGGTTTCATTAAGATTGCATCATTGCGGGCCGTTTCAATGGCCCTTCAGCAGCCCCTTGAGCGTGGTTCCGAGCGCGGCCGGATTGGGTGACACCGCGATCCCGGCGGACTTCATCGCCTCGATCTTTGAGCCGGCGCCGCCCTTGCCGCCGGAGATGATCGCGCCCGCGTGACCCATGCGCCGTCCGGGCGGCGCGGTCACGCCCGCGATGAACCCGACCGTCGGCTTCTTCACCTTCGAGCGCTTCAGGAAATCGGCCGCGTCTTCTTCCGCGCCGCCGCCGATCTCGCCGATCATGATCAGCGCCTGCGTCTCGGGATCGGCCAGGAACTTCTCCAGCACGTCGATGAACTCGGTGCCCTTCACCGGATCGCCGCCGATGCCGACGCAGGTCGACTGACCGAGACCGACCGCCGTCGTCTGCGCGACCGCTTCGTAGGTGAGCGTGCCCGAGCGCGACACGATGCCGACCGAGCCCTTGCGATGGATGTGGCCCGGCATGATGCCGATCTTGCATTCGCCGGGCGTGATCACGCCGGGGCAGTTCGGTCCGATGAGCCGCGTCTTCGATCCGCACAGCGCGCGCTTCACGCGCACCATGTCGAGCACCGGAATGCCTTCGGTGATGCAGATCGCGAGCTCGATCTCCGCGTCGATCGCTTCGAGGATCGCGTCGGCCGCGAACGGCGGCGGCACATAGATCGCGGTCGCGGTCGCGCCCGTCTTCTCTTTCGCTTCGCGCACGGTGTCGAACACCGGCAGATTGAGATGCGTCTGCCCGCCTTTGCCGGGGCTGACGCCGCCGACCATCTTCGTGCCGTAGGCGATCGCCTGCTCGGAATGGAACGTGCCCTGCGAGCCCGTGAAGCCCTGGGTGATCACCTTGGTGTTCTTGTCGACAAGAATGGACATGGCTCAGCGGCCCTTCACGGCGTTGACGATCTTCTGCGCGGCGTCGGCGAGATCGTTCGCCGAGATGAGCGCGAGGCCCGATTTGGCGAGGATTTCCTTGCCCTGCTCGACATTGGTGCCTTCGAGCCGCACGACGACAGGAACCGACAGCGACACTTCCTTCGCCGCGGTGACGATGCCGTTGGCGATGATGTCGCAACGCATGATGCCGCCGAAGATGTTGACCAGGATGCCCTTCACGTTCGGATCGGAGAGGATGATCTTGAGCGCCGCCGTCACCTTCTCTTTCGACGCGCCGCCGCCGACATCGAGGAAGTTCGCGGGCTCCGAGCCGTAGAGCTTGATGATGTCCATGGTCGCCATCGCGAGACCCGCGCCGTTGACCATGCAGCCGATCGAGCCGTCGAGCTTGATGTAGTTGAGATCGTATTTCGCCGCTTCGCGCTCGCTCGCGTCTTCCTCATCGGGATCGCGCAACGCCTGAATGTCGGGATGCCGGTAGAGCGCGTTGTCGTCGAAGTTGATCTTCGCATCGAGACAGACCACTTGCCCCGACTTGGTGACGACCAGCGGATTGATCTCGAGCAGGCTCATGTCCTTGGCGAGGAACGCCTTGTAGAGGCTTTCGATCACCGACACCGCCTGCTTCACCTGATCGCCGGTGAGCTTGAGAGCGGCCGCGATCGAACGCCCCGTGTGCGCGCTGAAACCTGAAGCGGGATCGATCTGGAACGTCTTGATCTTGTCGGGCGTCTCTTTCGCGACCGCTTCGATGTCCATGCCGCCTTCGGTCGAGGCGATGAACGCGATGCGCGAGGTCTCGCGATCGACGAGCGCCGAGAGATACAGCTCGCGCGCGATGTCGGAGCCGTCCTCGATATAGAGCCGGCGCACGATCGCGGCCCTTGGGTCCGGTCTGGTGCGTGACCAGAGTCATGCCGAGCATCCGCTGGGCTTCCTTGGCCACGTCCTCGATGGACTTGACCACCTTGACCCCGCCGCCCTTGCCGCGGCCGCCGGCGTGGATCTGTGCCTTCACAACCCAGACGGGCCCCGGAAGCTCCTTCGCCGCGGCGACCGCTTCCTCGACCGTGAACGCCGCCTTGCCGCGCGGGACGGGAAGGCCAAAGCCGCGCAGCACGTCTTTCGCCTGATATTCGTGGATGTTCATTCGCGGACCTTGGAGGACGGGAGGATGGGCCGAGTTATAGCAGCGAAGTTCGAGGCGGCAAGGATTCAGGGACCGGGCGCGGCCGGAGGAATGAGCGCGAGCATTGCCTCCTGATTGGGCACGCCCGCCACCGCGACCCGCGCAAAGGTCAGCGGCGTGAGCGCCACCGCGGTGGCGGCGCTGATGCAATAGGCCTCGAGCTTGTCGACAGGCCGAGGCGACCTTTGCCTCCGTGACGAGCGTGGCGAAGGTCTTGGCGCTCCTCGGAGAAAACAGCAGCACGCCGCCGAGCGTCCCGTCCTGGAGAACCGCGAGCGCGTTCTCGGGAAGCTTCGCCACCGGCACCGCGTCGTAGAGCACCGCGGTCTCGACCGTGAAGCCCTTCGCCTGAAGCGCCTGTTTGACCCGTCCCGCCGTCTCAGAGCCCGCGGCATGAAGCAGCAGTCCCTTCGTGGGATCGGCGTGCTCGGCCACGAACTCGACCAGCGCGTTCGAATCGCCCTCGGCGCTCAGCACGGTCTTGAATCCGGCACTGCGCGCGGTTTCCGCGGTCTGCGGTCCAACGGCATAGAGCGGCAGATCGCGGCGCGAGGTGCGCTGTGCAAAGGCACGCACGCCGTTCGCGCTCGTTGCCAGCAGCGCCTGCACGCCGTCGAGTGTCACCGCCGCGCCTTCGCGGACCTGAACGTCCATCAACGGGGCGACGATCGGCATGTGGCCCCGCGCGCGCAGGAGCCCGGCGATGACGATCGCATCCTCCTCGGGCCGCGTGATCAGGAGGCGCATGGCTCTAGAACCTCGGAAGCTTGTCGCCGGCGGTTTCGAGGATTTCGCGCGCGGCATCCCGGCCGATGGCCTCGGCCTTCTCGCGTGCCTCTGTCGAATCGCCCGCCGCAATAGCGCGCGAGGCCGTCCAGACGTTCCGTCCGTCAGGCGTCAGCACCTCGCCGCGAAACTCCAGCCGCTTCCCCTCGATGCGCGCGAGCCCCGAAATCGGCGTGCGGCACGAACCGTCGAGCGTCGCCAGAAACCCGCGCTCGCAGGCGATCGCGACATGCGTGTTCCAGTGGTCGATCGCCGCGACCAGCGTCGCGGCCTCGTCGTCGTTCTCGCGGATCTCGATCCCGATCGCGCCCTGGCAGAGCGCCGGCAGCCAATCCTCGAGCACTTCCGCGCCTTCGAGCCGGATGCCGAGCCGCGCGAGCCCGGCGCGCGCCAGCATGGTGCCGTCCGCTTCGCCGCGCGCGAGCTTGGCGAGCCGCGTCTCCACATTGCCGCGCAAGGGGACGATCTCGAGGTCCGGCCGCAATCTCAGCGCCTGCGCCTGGCGGCGCACCGAGCTCGTGCCGAGCTTCGCGTTCCGCTTCAGTTGCGAGAACGGCTGCTTGTCGCCCGAGAGGAACACGTCGTGCGGGTCCTCGCGCTCCAGCACGGCGGCGATCGCGAGACCCGGCGGCAGGACGGCCGGCATGTCCTTCATGGAATGGACGGCGATATCGGCCTCGCCCTGGAGCAGCGCCTCTTCGATCTCCTTGACGAAAAGACCTTTGCCGCCAGCTTCATACAGCGGCCGATCCTGGATTTTGTCCCCGGTGGTCTTGATCGCGATGATCCGGCACAGCGCCTCTGCGTCCGATTCGCTCCAGCCATGCGCCTTCGCCAGCGCGGCCCGCACCAGGCGGGACTGCGTCAGGGCAAGGGGCGAGCCGCGGCTCGCGATGCGGACAAAGGGCTTGGTCATTGGCTGCCTCTAGCATAGATCGGGACGATGCGTGCTGCCGCAAAGCCCCTAACCGTGCTCGGCCTCGAAACGAGCTGCGACGAGACCGCCGCCTCGGTCGTCCGCGGGACCCCGCCGGGGCCCGGCGCGATCTTGTCCAACGTGGTGCTCGGCCAGGCTTCGGCCCATCGGCCCTATGGAGGGGTGGTCCCCGAGATCGCCGCCCGCGCCCATGTCGAGCTGCTCGACGGCGTGATCGCCCAGGCTCTCGATGAGTCGGGCGTCACCCTTGCCGATGTCGACGCGGTCGCCGCGACCGCGGGGCCGGGGCTGATCGGGGGCGTGATGGTCGGGCTCGTTTCGGCCAAGGGGCTCGCCCTCGCGGCCGGCAAGCCCTTGATCGCGGTCAATCATTTGGAAGCGCACGCGCTCTCGGCCCGGCTCTCGGCCGGCCTCGACTTCCCCTTCCTGCTCCTCCTGATCTCGGGCGGGCACTGCCAGCTGATGGCCGCGGAAGGCGTCGGCCGCTATCGGCTTTACGGCGCCACGATCGACGATGCCGTCGGCGAGGCCTTCGACAAGACGGCGAAGCTGCTCGGCCTGCCGTATCCCGGAGGCCCGCAAATCGAGGCGCTTGCCCGGAAAGGCCGGCCGGGCATGTTCGCGCTCCCGCGCCCGATGATGGGGCGGAAGGGTGCGGACTTCTCCTTTTCAGGATTGAAGACCGCCGTCCGCCAGGTGGTGCAGGAAAAAGGACCGCTCGACGAAAGCGCCAAGGCCGCGCTCGCCGCCGACTTTCAGGCGGCGGTCGTCGACGTTCTCACCGACCGGGTGCGATCGGCAATGCACCAATTCCGAACATCATTCGGAAATACGATCGGTGAACTACCACTTGTCGCCGCAGGTGGCGTCGCCGCGAACCGGGCTATTCGTACTGCGCTGCAGCATCTCTGCGAGAGGGAGGGATTTTCACTTCATCTCCCCCCGCAGAGCTCTGTACGGACAACGGCGCAATGGTCGCCTGGGCTGGTTTGGAGCGGTTCGCGAGCGGGTCAGCCGACCCGCTCAGTGCTCCGCCCCGCGCCCGTTGGCCGCTGGAATCCTAGTTGCTCAGCATCATCACGAACGGGACGAACATCAGCGTCGATGCCGCGATCAGGACGCGGCTGAGGATCCAAACGCCCATCGGGGTAATTTCCTTGCTCTCGATGGGATGGGCGCTACGCAACTCGGTAACCATGACAATCTCCAGTGCAATGCAACATGAACTTCGCAGATGCAATATAGTGGCTCATCCGTTAATACGCAATAAACGTGCGCGTGCTTTCTGGTCGCACTTCCGTACAATGTTCGTACAATTTTATTAATGTTTGGACACACTCTCGAGGAAAAGGCGCACGCCAGCCCTCACGCAGCCGTCGATTTCAGCCTGGGTCGGAGCCGGCTCCAGGCGCAGCAGGGCGCGGAAATGGAGGTCGCCCTTGATCATCTCCAGGAACTGCCGCGCCGCGAGGTCTGGATCCGCCAGACGGATGCGCTTTTCGGCGACCCAGCGGCGCAGATGCTTGGCGAGTTGGTCCGCCGCGACGGCCGGCCCGGAGCGATAAACCGCCTCTGCCAGTTCAGGAAATCGCGCGGCCTCGCCGATCAGCACGCGATAAAGCGCAAGCCCGCTTGGCTCCATCAGTCCGGCCATGAAGGCGCGTCCGAAGGCCGTGAGGACCGCTTGGGGCTCCTGACCGGACGCCGAATTCGCGAGCGGCGCCACGATCTCCGCGCAGATGTCGGCAATGATCGCGGCGAACAGGCCTTCTTTGTCGCCGAACTGCTTGTAGAGCGTCGCGCGCGACCCGCCCGAACGTCGAATCACCTCGTCCAGGGTCGCGTCGGCGTAGCCGTGCTCGACGAACACCGCCTTGGCGGCGTCGAGCATGGCCGTTCGTCGCCGCTCACCGCGCGGATTTTTTGCAGGCGTGGAACCCACTCGGCGCCTCGGCGTTGATGTGTACTCATAAGTACACTTAGGGGGTCCCGATGCACAATCCCGAATTCACCTGCTCGGTCGGCTACGACCAGCACGCCGCTTGCGTCGTGATGGTCTGGAAGGGCTATGCGACGACGCCGCTGTTCCGCGAGACCAACGAGCGCGTGCTCGCCTGTCTCAAGGATAAGCAGGCGACGCGGCTTCTCGGCGACATCCGGGATTTCATCCTGATTTCGGCAGCCGATCAGGACTGGCTGAACCAGGCCTGGATACCGCGCGCGATCGAGATCGGGCTCAGGCGCGTTGCGCTGGTGCAGCCGAGTTACTATTTCAATCGTGTCGCCGTGGACAATGTCACGAGCCGCACCGATCCCAACCGGCTCACCGTCGCCTACTTCGACGATGCGGACAACGCCCGCACCTGGCTCGCCGGCAACTGAAATGCTGTGTGTGGCGAGCATGGTCGCGATGAAACGCGGGCGGATTCACGCTATGGAACGTTCATGCCCGCCGTCAAAATCGCCACCTGGAACATCAACTCCATTCGCCTGCGCTCGCGGCTTGTCGGCCGCTTCCTGAAGAAACACGCGCCTGATGTCCTCTGTCTCCAGGAGATCAAGGTCATCGACGATCTGTTCCCGGCCGCGCGGTATCGCAAGCTCGGCTACGAGCATCAGGCGGTGAAGGGCCAGAAGGGCTATCACGGCGTCGCCATCCTCTCGAAGCTGCCGTTCCGCACGACGGCTTCGCTCAGTTTCTGCGGCAAGGAGGACAGCCGTCACATCAGCGCGGTGTTCGAATCCGGACTGGAGATCCACAATTTCTATGTTCCCGCGGGCGGCGACATTCCCGATCCGAAGCAGAACGAGAAGTTCGCGCACAAGCTCGATTTCCTGCGCGAGATGGAAACCTGCTTCGCCAAGCAGCGCGACAAGCGCAACGCGCCGATCGTGCTCGTCGGCGATCTCAACGTGGCGCCGTTCGAGAACGATGTGTGGAGTCACAAGCAGCTGCTCAATGTCGTCAGCCACACGCCGGTGGAAACCGAGCTGCTCGCGGCCGCCAAGAGCGCGTTCGACTGGATCGACGTGACGCGGAGCTTCATTCCGATGGAGAAGAAGATCTATTCCTGGTGGAGCTATCGCAACCGCGATTGGGCGGCTTCAGACCGCGGCCGGCGTCTCGATCACATCTGGACCAGCCAGGGCCTCAAAGGCGCGGTCACCGATCACATGATCCTGCGCGACGTGCGCGGCTGGGCGAAACCCTCCGACCACGTGCCGGTGTTGGCGACCGTCGCCGTTTAGTCTACTCGTGCCAGAAGGGCTTGGCTTTGATGAAGCGCTTCCAGCGCTTCTGCGCCTTGTCCCATGTCGGGCCGACCTGGCTCTGGTGCCAACCGTCGACAAAGGCCGCCGCTTCGGCGCGCTCCGGCCCGCCTCTCGCGCCCGCATGTTCGTTGATCCGGCGCAGGATATGCGCGGCGGTGGCGGCATCGTTCAGCGTGCCGAACAGGTCCTGCAATTTGCTGAGCCGATCGAGGAACGGACTGACGGCCTTGCCCGAAAACAGCGGTGCGAAGAACTCTGCCGTGTAACGCAGCCGCTTCAACTCGATGCGAAGCCGATGGCGCTGATCGGTGTCGAGCTCGGTGAGCCTCTCGGGCGCGCCGGATCGCCTTCTTGAGACAT
This sequence comes from uncultured Alphaproteobacteria bacterium, assembly GCA_963708555.1. GTDB lineage: Bacteria > Pseudomonadota > Alphaproteobacteria > Micropepsales > Micropepsaceae > CAIYRG01. The sequence goes on from CAVPTF010000017.1 coordinate 16,092, forward strand.
TTCTCGAGCGACTCGGCCGCGAGCGAGCGCGCCGGGCGCAGGAACTGGTCGAACTTCTCGGAGTTCGCGCCGTCGCGCCACACGCGCGACTCGATCGCCACCGCGAGGTCGAGCAGGAAACCGGTGAACTCGTCCGAACGCACGAGCTCGGCGGCGCGGTCCCAGCACTCGCGGCGAATCTCGTCGAGCGCGAGCCGCAACTGCGGCAGACCCGGCGGCTTGTTGGACAGCTCCTCGATCGGCGCGAGCAATTCCAGCGCGAACACGTCGAGCTCGCGCGTTTCGCCGAAGACATCGGCCAGCGTCTTGGCGCGCTCGCGCAACGCCTCGAGGGCGGGCGCACGGAACGCATCGCCGAACGCGGACAGCGCCGCGCGCAACCGCCGCAATCCCACGCGGATCTGATGGATGCCTTCCGGATCGCGCGCTTCGGCCACCGCGCCCGTGTTGCGCGCGATGTGGCGCAGGCAGTGGTTCAGCGTGGCGCGGAACGCTTCTTCCACGACGCAGTCCTCGGCGAGCTCCGTCTTGCCCGCCTTCTGCGCGCCGATCTCGCGGCCTTCGAGCACGCGCAGACCTCGCTCCAGCTTGCTTTCCGTGGTGATGGTGAGCGGGGCGGCGTGGCACAGTCTTCGCGCGGCTTGATAGAGGGCGATCGGCGAGCCGTGTTTCAGCTCCAGCTCGACTTCGTTGACAGTGACGGCCGCGCGCCCGTTCGCAAGCGTGCGGATTTCGCCGCTGTCGAGCGCAAGCTCGATGTGCTCGCCCGACTGAGTCTTCAGCGCGCGCGTCGTGCGCCGGATCTTGGTTTCGACGATCGGCTCGACGCGGCCGCCGTCCACGATGGATTGCAACTGCGATCGCGTCTTGCTGTCGGGAATGTTCTGCAGATCGGGCGTGGCCGAGCCGATCTTGGATTCGTATTCGCCGCGATCGGATGCGAGCGCGCCCGCGCTCTCATCCTTCACGGTCTGCACATAATGCCGGCCGAGCTTGCGAACCCTGAGCGTGAGGCCCGCTTTGGCGAATTCGAAATCCGGTGTGTCGTAGTAGACGCTGGACAGTTTCCGCGTCGCCGATGGTCCGGCCGCAAAGCCGCGCGGCTGCGCCTTTTTGAGGCGAGCGAAATCCTCGGGACGGATGGAAAAGCGGAGTTCGATTTCGCGCGACATGGTGTGGGAACGGGTGAGAACTCGAAATGATTGCCGGAATCTCCGGCCGGCATCAATCGCGGTTATGTAACACATTGATTATATTGTACTTTATTGTTCCGTGGCCGCCATTTTCTGGATTTGGCTGTTCGCCAGCGACAGCTTGGCAATCGACGGGTCGCCGCCGCGCTCGAGTTGGCCGAGGAAATTCGCCGTCTGCTCGACATCGCTCACGCGCAGTTTCGCCCATGAGCGGACCGCGGCCGCGCCATCGAGCGTTCCTTCTCCGGCCTGCATACGCTGGATCGCTTCGGCGGTGAGCAGTCGCTGCGCTCTGTAGAGATCATCGACGATGCGCCGGACCGCGAGCCGGTCCCAATGGTCCGCGCTCTCGATACTGCCCGCGAGCGCGCGCAGCCGGTCGAGCCCGATCAGCGCACCCATCGCGAAATAGGCGTGAGCCGCCGAATCGACCGCGACCTTTTCGGTTTCCGCGAGCAGCACGACTTCCGGCGCCGCGCCGAGCAGCGGCAGGATCGCCACGTCCTCGGCCACGTCCTTGGGCACGCCCGCGCGGACGAGCTCTTCGATGCGGGCTTCCGTCGTGCGCGCTTCCAACGGCGAGACGAAGGTGGAGAACCGCCCTCTCATCGTTTCAAAGCCGGCGCGATAGGTCTTTATCGTTTCGCCGATGGCGGCACTCGCCGGAAGCTGAACGATGAACCAGAGTCCCAGACGACGCAGCAGCACCGTGATATCGGTCATCATCGCGAGCTGGGTCGCGGCCGGCACCTTCAGATCGAGCGCGTTGATCCGCGCGGCAAGGTGTTGCAGTCCGAAGGCATCGTCGGCCAGCGCGAACGCGCGCGCGATGCACCATTGCGGCGCGTTCGACAATTCGTGCATGCGATGCACGAACAACGGGCCTGCGAGATTCACCAGGCGATTGACCAATTGCGTCGCGACGATTTCGCGCCCCAGCCGATGATGTGGGAGCTCGTTCTCGAAATTCTCGACGGCAAGCTTCGGGAAATACGACACCAGCAGGCGGTCGAAATACGGGTGATTGACGAGATCGCTCTCGATCAGATCGGCCAAGAGGTCGAGCTTCGCGTAGGCGAGCAGGACCGCGAGCTCCGGACGCGTGAGACCTTGCGAGGACCGCGCGAGTGCTTTGAGCGTGTCGTCGTCGGGCAGCGATTCCACCGCGCGATCGAGCCGGCCTTTGCGTTCCAGCTCGCGCATGAAGCGGGCTGAGCATCCAGATCGCTCGCGGCCGTCCGTTCGGCCACCGAAATCGCCAGCGTCTGGTCGTAATTGTCCTTCAGCACGAGCGCCGCCACGTCCTCGGTCATGAAGGCGAGCATGGAGTCGCGCTCGGTCGGCGTGAGCTGGCCGCGGCGCAAGGGTCCGCTCGTCAGGATCTTGATGTTGACCTCGTGGTCGGAGGTATCGACGCCCGCCGAATTGTCGATCGCATCGGTGTTGATGCGTCCGCCTTTGCGGTCCGGGCCGCCCGCGCGCGCGTACTCGATGCGGCCAAGCTGCGTCGCGCCGAGATTGGCGCCTTCGCCAATGACGGCGGCGCGAATATCGCGTCCGTTGATGCGCAGCGCGTCGTTCGTGCGGTCGCCGACGTCGACATTGGCCTGGGTGGACGACTTGATGAACGTGCCGATGCCGCCGAAGAACAAGAGATCGACATGCGCCGTCAAAAGCGCGCGCATCAGCTCCTGCGGTGTCGCCTTGTCTTTGAGCAGCCCCGTCAGCGACTTCATTTCTTCGCTGAGCGGGATCTCCTTGGCTGTGCGCGGAAACACGCCGCCGCCCTTCGAGATCAGCTTCGCGTCGTAGTCGGCCCAGGACGATCGCGGCAGGTCGAACATCCGCTTGCGCTCCGCCCAGCTCGCATGCGGATCGGGCGTGGGATCGATGAAGATGTGGCGGTGATCGAACGCCGCCAAGAGCTTGGTCTCGCGCGACAGCAGCATCGCGTTGCCGAACACGTCGCCCGACATGTCGCCGACGCCCACCACGGTGAACGGCGTCGTCTGCGTGTCGCGGCCCATCTCGCGGAAGTGGCGCTTCACCGATTCCCACGCGCCACGCGCGGTGATGCCCATCTTCTTGTGGTCGTAGCCGTGCGAGCCGCCGGAGGCGAACGCATCGCCGAGCCAGAAGCCGTGCGCTTCCGCGATCCCGTTGGCGATGTCGGAGAACGTCGCCGTGCCCTTGTCGGCGGCGACAACGAGATACGGGTCGTCGCCGTCGTGACGCAGCATCTGGGGTGGTGGGATCACGCGCCCATCCGGGCCGATATTGTCGGTGAGATCGAGCAGCGCACCGACGAAGGTCTTGTACGCGCTGATGCCCGCGGCCTGAATCTGATCGCGCGTTCCGCCCTGCGGCAGTTGCTTCGGATAGAAGCCGCCCTTTGCGCCGACGGGCACGATCACGGAGTTCTTCACCTGCTGCGCTTTCACGAGGCTCAGGATCTCGGTACGGAAATCCTCCGGCCGGTCCGACCAGCGGATGCCGCCGCGCGCGATCCGGCCGAAGCGCAAGTGCACGCCCTCGAACTCCGGCGAATAGACGAAGATTTCGCACAGCGGTTTGGGCGCAGGCAGCATGTCGAGCTTGCGGCTGTCGAGCTTGAAGGCGAGGAACGGCTTGGCGTTCCCGTCGTCCTTCAACTGGAAGAAGCTGGTCCGCAACATCGCGTCGATGACCGAGAGAGCCGCGCGGATGATCCGGTCGTCATCGGCGGAGGGAACGTCGGCGAGCGCTGCTTGAATGGCGTCGCGAATGCGCGTGGCATCGGCTCTGCGCGATGTCGTATCGCGGAAGAGGTCCGGGTCGTGCAGCGTGCGGAACAGTTCGACGAGCGCGGAGGCAATCTGCGGGTTCTTGGCAAACGCGCTCTCGATATAGGTCTGGCTGAGATTGATTCCGGCCTGGCGCAGGAACTTCGCCACGGCCCTGAGAATCGTAATGTCCCGCCAGGCCAGTCCCGCAGCGATGGTCAGACGGTTGAACCCGTCGGATTCCGCTTGCCCACGCCACACCGCGTGGAACGCATCCTCCAACAGCGGCTTGACGCGCAGGATGTCGGCCGGTTTGCCGTCCGCGCGCGTCATCAGGAAGTTGTGCAGCGAGACGGGTTCCTTCGCGCCGCTCTCCGACAGCGGAGTGAGCGCGAAGGTCTGCTCGGCGATCACCTTGAGGCCGAGATTCTCGAACACCGGCAGACAGTCGGAGAGCGCGACAAAGCTTCCGCGCACGAACAGCTTCAAGCGCAGCTCGTTCTCGGCATCGCCCGGCAGGCCGTAGACATGGGCCGAGATCGTCCCGCCGCCGCCTTCGCCCTTGAGCACCGCCTCGATCGGGCCGATGTCGCCCACCGCATCGGAGGCGGGGATCGCCTCGCGATAGTCGCCGGGAAAGGCGTCCGCGTAGCGGCGCAGAAGCGCGCTCGGGAGTTCGCCATGCTCCAGCCGCATGGCTTCCATGAAGCCGTCGTCCCAGGTGCGGATGGCGGCGCGGATATCGGCTTCCAGCCCCTTCACGTCGACGTCCGGGCGCCGGCCCTCGTTGCGCCCGACGATGTAATGGATGCGCGCCAGCCACTCGTCGTCGAGCATCGGCATCGCCGCCGATGTGCGGCCGTCCAAGGCTTTGGCCAGCAACGCGTGGATCCGCTCGCGAACGGCGCCGCTGTAGCGCTCGCGCGGCAGGAACACGAGCGAGGAGACGAAACGATCGAATTTGTCGAACCGAAGGAAGACGCGCACTTTCGGCCGTTCGCCGAGATTGAGGATGCTGAGCGCGGTCGGGAGCAGCTCGTCCTCGGAAATCTGGAACAGCTCGTCGCGGGGGAAGGTGCTCAGCACATGCGCCAGCGCCTTGCCGTCGTGACCGGAGAGCGGGAGCGCCGATCGCTTGAGCACATTGGCGACCTTGCGGCGCAGGAGCGGAATTTCGGACGGCGACTGCGCATAAGCGATCGACGTGAAAAGCCCCACGAACCGGCGCTCGCCGACGAGCTTGCCCTTCGCGTCGAAATTCTTCACGCCGATATAGTCCATATGCGCACGACGGTGGACGATCGAGCGCGTGCTCGACTTGGTGATGATCAGCGGGGCCGGCTGGGTCAGGAACTCGCGCAGCTCGGGCGTGAGAACTCGAGCGGTCGGCGCCGCGGCGGATCACGCGCGCGGCCGGATCGGCCAGCACGCCGAGCCCCGTTTCGTAGCGGGCCTCGAGCTTTCCTTCGCCTTCGTCGCGGAAGACGTAATCGCGGCAGCCGAGGAACGTGAAATGGTTGTCGGCGAGCCAGCCGAGGAAGGCGAGGTTTTCGCGCGAGATCGGCATCTTGTATCCGCGGCGGGTGCTTCTTGAGCTGCGCGACCGTTTCCGCAAGCCGTCCGAGCATCGGCTTCCAGTCGCGCACGACCACCGCAACATCGGCAAAGACCTTGGCGAGCCCGCTCTTGACCGCGGCCTTGCTCTCATCGTCGATGACCGAATCCAGCACGAGGACGATGAAGCTCTCGTTGATCGGCGCGCCGCCCTTTGCGCGAGCAGCCCGATGCGTCGCGCGCATCGCCGATGACCGGGTGGAACGCGGCCGTGACGTTCACGCCGTGGGCGCGCAATTCCGCGGTCGCGGAATCGTAGAGGAACGGGATGTCGTCATTGACCGCGAGCACCACGGTTTCGCGACGCGCGAAGGCGGGATCGGTGGCCGACGGTTCGAAAACCTCGATCAGCGGCTTGCCGAGGCTCCGTTTGGCCGAGCGGGCGAACACCTGTTTGACGAGCGCGGCAAGCTCCGCGCCGGTGAAGTGGATCAGGTCCTCGGGCGATGCATGCCGGGTGAACGCGGTGAAGAATGTAAAGAGCGCCTCGTTCTCGGTTCCGATGAGAGCGGCGCTCGCCGACAGATGGGCGGCGGCGTCCACCGCCTCGTGCCGGGCTTCCTCGTCCGCTGTTCCCAGATCGGGCTTTGTTGCAGGCAGTCCAGGCACCACCATGTTGAATGCCCCTTCCGGCTCGCTTAAGCCATCTCCCATATGGGGTTTAAACGTAAAGGGCTTAGCGAATTGTATGCAATCCGCTCGGGCCAACATGAAACGGACGTAACCATGAAGGGCGGAGCCCGCCACTATGTCGTTGTCTTCGATCTGGAATTCACGGCCTGGGCTCGGCTCCATGGCCTCGCGCTGGACGAGGCCGGGCGAACACACCGAGGTCGTGCAGATCGGGGCGGTGAAGCTCGATGCGGAGACGCTCAAGCTCACCGATGAGTTCGAGTGTCTTGTCCGGCCGCGCGTTAACCCCGTGCTGTCCCAATATCTTACGGACCTGACCGGGATCACGAACGCGATGCTCGACGCGAGGGCGCTCGACTTCATCACCGCCTATCGCGGGTTTCTCGATTTCGTCGGGCCGTCTCCGATCTGGGCCTTTGGGCGCGACGATCTCATCTTCGCCGACAATTTGAAGCTCTACGGCTGGGATGGGCTTCCCGTGCCGCCCTACTCGAACGTGATTCACTGGTTCGCGGAGCACGGCATCGATCTCAAAGGCAAGCACGCCTGCGATGTCGCCGAAGCGACGGGGGCGGTGTTCGAGGGCCGCAAGCACGACGCGCTCGCGGATGCGCGCGGAGTGGCCGCCGGCATCCGTGCGGTCGTCGCGCGGGGCGCGCCCAATCCCTTCGCTCGCCGTGAAAGCCCATGAACGCCGACGACGTCATCCGTCTGCTCGGTCTCGAAGCCGCATCCCGAAGGCGGCTACTTCCGCGAGACGTTTCGCGATCTCCGAGATGGAGAACGGCCGCTCCCGTTCGACCGCGATCTACTATCTGCTCAAGGCAGGCGAGGTCTCCCGCTGGCATCGCGTCGATGCGGTCGAAATCTGGCACTGGTACGCGGGGGCTCCGCTCGAGTTGAAACTGCATGATGGTTCCGGTTTGCGATCGTTCGTCTTGGGGTCGGCTTTGACGGAAGGCCAGGTGCCTCAGGCCGTTGTTCCCGTGCGGTGCTGGCAGTCGGCGCGGAGCCTCGGGGCCTACAGCCTCGTCGGCTGCACGGTCGCGCCGGGTTTCGAGTTCTCTGGTTTCGAGCTTGCGCCCGATGGCTGGGAGCCGGGCTAGCCCCATCCGTCGAAGTCTGGCGTCCGCTTGGATCGCGGACATGGCCCGGTGCGTCGGTTTTCTAGAACGCTTCGGCCAGCACGCGGCTGATCGCGCGGGATGAGGGGCGGGCGGAGGGGCCGCCTTCGGGGGTGTAGGAGATCACCAGCACGCCGTCCTGCATCTTGGCGCCGGGTTCCGCCGCGGCCGCGACGCGGACCAGGTGGAAGCGTTCGGCGATGGCTTCGCGCTCAGGTCCCTGTGCGAGCCGATCGAGCGCATAGGCGGCGTTGCGCATGGCATCGACGGCAAGCGCCCGCACGCCATCGCCCTGCGCGAGCTCATCCCAATCGGCGGCGAAGCCCACGCCAAAATCGTGGGTCTGTTCAAGGCCTTGGGCGAGCTTCAAGGCGAAGGCCCTGACATCTCGGGCCGCAACCGGTGCGGGCTGGAAGTTGTCGGTCTCGTCGTCGGCGCGCTCGGCGGGAACGCCGCCGCGCTCGTCTTCGGTATAGAGCGTGAGCCCGCCCCATTGCGCGACCTGGAGCGCAACCTCGCCGGTGTCGTATTTGAGCACGCGGCCGCCGATCGGAGCCGGCTCGCTCATCAGATAGAAGATCTCGTCGCTGTCGAGGAAGCGGAGCCTGATCTGGTCGTTCTCGACGTCGATCATGAATCGCAGTTGGTCGTCAGCGAGATAGCGCCCGTCGGCGGGCGCCGGCGCGAGCGGGGGAAGGAGCAGACGGACGGCGGGCGGTTCCTCGGCGCCGAGCGACGGAAGGGCGAAGGTCAGCGCCAATACCGGCGCCAACGCCAAGATGCGCAAAAATGCCACCGGCCTTGCGGCCCAGATTTCTCGCAAGAAACGCTCTCTGAAATGGTCCTTTCGACCGCCTCAGCCCCCGCCGAACGCCGATCTGGAAGGCACCTAATACTCCGAACATGGCAACAATATGGAGGGGACTTTGTAGGAGTTCCCCGGCCGTTGGCCGAGTTCGCTATTCGCTGCATCCGGCGGATGAAGCGAACCTTTACGCCGCAGCTCGCCTCAAGGTTCTGGTTGAAGGCTTCCGTCAGCGGGCATGTCGTAGAGATCGGCAGCATCGTCATAGAGGTAGAACACGACCTCCTTCGTTTCCTCACCCACACCGCGCAGGGCCGCGCTCTTAGCCGAACCTGCGCTCACCGCGGTTCGTGAGAACGGAGTACGTAACTTCTAGACCCTCCGCCGTGCGGATAATTGGCGCCAACTCCTGCGGTTCGACACCGGGGATTGTCCGCAGCCGGTCCACGATGCACTCGGCGGCTCGCACCTCTTCGGGCGAGGGCGAACCCTGGAACTCACAGGCCGTAACGAGAAGTAGGGACAGCGCGCACACGCTCAAATTTTGGGCATCGTCGGGCGACAATTTGTCGAAACACGGTCACCGGTTTCTCCCGTGGCATCGGCTGCCAAATCGAACTAATGTCCGGCCGCTTTTTCACCCGAAATACGAGTAAAGGAAACAGGCCCGTGCCCAGCCTCGACAGTTTCAAATGCAAGAAGACGCTCAAGGTCGGAGCCAAGACCTACACCTATTTCAGCCTGCCGATCGCCGAGAAGAACGGGCTCAAGGGAATTTCCCGCCTGCCCAATTCGCTGAAGATCCTGCTCGAGAATCTTCTGCGCTATGAAGACGGCCGAACGGTGTCGGCGGCCGACATCAAGGCGGTGGCGAGCTGGCTCAAGACCAAGACGTCCGACCGCGAGATCGCGTTCCGGCCCGCGCGCGTTCTGATGCAGGACTTCACCGGCGTTCCCGCCGTCGTCGATCTCGCGGCCATGCGCGATGCGATGAAGGCGATGAAGGGCGATCCCGAGAAGATCAATCCGCTGGCGCCCGTCGATCTCGTCATCGACCATTCGGTGACGGTCGATTTCTTCACCGGCAAGGATGCGTTCAAGAAGAACGTCGAGATGGAATATGCCCGCAACGGCGAGCGCTATTCCTTCCTGCGCTGGGGCCAGCAGGGCTTCGACCGTTTCCGCGTCGTGCCGCCCGGCACCGGCATCTGCCATCAGGTGAATCTCGAATATCTCGGCCAGACGGTCTGGACCGACAAGATCAAGGACGGAAAGAAGACCGTCGACTACGCCTATCCCGACACGCTGGTCGGCACCGACTCGCACACGACGATGATCAACGGCCTCTCCGTGCTCGGCTGGGGCGTGGGCGGCATCGAGGCGGAAGCCGCGATGCTCGGACAGCCGATCTCGATGCTGATCCCCGAAGTCATCGGCATGCGCTTCTCCGGCAAGCTGCGTCCGGGCGTGACCGCGACCGATCTCGTGCTCACGGTGACCCAGATGCTGCGCAAGAAGGGCGTGGTCGGAAAGTTCGTCGAGTTCTACGGCGAGGGTCTGGCGGCGATGCCGCTCGAGGACCGCGCCACGATCGGCAACATGGCGCCGGAGTATGGCGCGACGTGCGGGTTCTTCCCGGTCGATGCCGAGACGCTGCGCTTCATGAAAGCGACGGGACGCCCCGCCGCGCGCCTCGCCCTGGTCGAGAAATACGCCAAGGCCCAAGGCCTGTTCCACACCGCGAAAAGCGATGCGCCGGTCTTCACCGATACGCTGCATCTCGATCTCTCGACGGTCGAGCCGAGCCTCGCAGGCCCGCGCCGGCCGCAGGATCGCGTTGCGCTGTCCAAGGTCGGCGAGGAATTCAACAAGGCGCTGAGCGAGGTCTTCAAGAAGGGCGGGGAAGCCGGCAAGCGCGTTCCGATCGGGAGCACGAAGGAAACGCTCGGTCACGGCGACGTGGTGATCGCCGCGATCACGTCGTGCACGAACACGTCGAACCCGTATGTGATGCTCGGCGCCGGATTGCTGGCGCGCAACGCGATCAAGCGCGGGCTGAAGGTGAAGCCGTGGGTGAAGACGTCGCTTGCGCCGGGAAGCCAGGTCGCCAGCGACTATCTGACGAAGGCGGGTCTCGCGAAGCCGCTCTCGCAGCTCGGTTTCAACATCATCGCGTATGGCTGCACGACCTGTATCGGCAATTCGGGACCGCTGCCCGACGATGTGAGCAAGGCCGTGAACGACGGCGATCTCGTCGCCGCCGCGGTGCTGTCGGGCAACCGCAATTTCGAGGGGCGCGTGCATCAGCAGGTGCGCGCGAACTATCTCGCTTCGCCGATGCTCGTCGTCTGCTATGCGCTCGCCGGCAAGATGGGCGGCGATCTCACCAAGGATCCGATCGGCTACGACAAGAAGAACAAGCCGGTCTATCTGAGCGAGATCTGGCCGAGCCCGAAGGAGATCGCGGACACGGTGCGCAAGTCGCTCACGCCCGCCATGTTCCGCAAGCGCTATGCCGACGTGTTCTCGGGCGGCGCGGGCTGGAAGAAGATCAAGGTCGACAAAGGCAAGACCTACAAGTGGGACGACAGCTCGACCTATGTGAAGAACCCGCCGTACTTCGAGGGGATGAAGAGCGAGCCCGCGCCGATCGCCGATATCAAGCGCGGACGCATCCTCGGCATCTTCGCCGACTCGATCACCACCGACCACATCAGCCCGGCCGGTTCGATCAAGAAGGACTCACCCGCGGGCAAGTACCTCATGGAGCATGGCGTGCAGCCGGCGGACTTCAACTCCTACGGCGCGCGGCGCGGCAACCATGAAGTGATGATGCGCGGCACCTTCGCCAATATCCGCATCAGGAACGAGATGCTGGGCGGCAAGGAAGGCGGCAACACGCTCTATCACGACGGCGGCGGACCCGGGCACCGAGATGCCGATCTACGATGCGGCCATGAAGTACCAGGCGGCCGGCACGCCGACGATCATCGTCGCGGGCAAGGAATACGGCTCCGGCTCCTCGCGCGATTATGCGGCGAAGGGACCCCTGCTGCTGGGCATCCGCGCGGTGATCACCGAGAGCTACGAGCGTATCCACCGCTCGAACCTGGTCGGCATGGGCATCCTGCCGCTCGAGTTCGCCGACGGCAAAGGCCGCCGCGACTATGGGTTGACCGGACAGGAGACGATCGACATCCCGGTGAAGGAGGGGGCGTCGGCCACTCGCAAACGCGTGATCGCGAAGCTGACCTACCCGGACGGACGCACGATCGATTTACCATTGATCGCCCGCGTCGATACGGTCGACGAGATCGCTTACTTCAAGAGTGGCGGGATTTTGCAACACGTCTTGCGAAACCTGCTTGCGGCTTGAAACCACGGGATTAAATCGGCGTGATCGCGGCCGGACTCCTTGCCGCAGTCAACCCGATTTGATGGCCCCGCCCCTTGGGCCAGCCGGTCGTTCGGCCTATGGTTTTCGCATGCGCACTCGTACACTGATGGCCGGAGTTGGCCTCACGCTCGTTCTTGCTCTTGCCGGGTATGCGAATGCGGGCCAGCCGCAGGGGTCGCACCCGGTCGTCATTGAGCTGTTCACCAGCCAGGGTTGCAGCGATTGCCCGGCCGCGGACCGTATCGTGGCCGAGCTCGCCAAGCGCAAGGACGTGCTCGCGCTGTCGCTCCCGATCACCTACTGGGACATGCTCGGCTGGAAGGACACGTTCGCGACCGAAGCCAACACCTATCGCCAGAAATCCTATGCCAAGACGATGAACCGGTCCGGCATCTACACGCCGCAGGTCGTCGTCGACGGCAAGATCGATGTGGTGGGCAATCAGCGCGATCGCGTGATGTCGGCGATTTCCAACCGTCAGACGCAGATCGCCAACGAGGCGCCGATCAATCTGACGCTCGGCATCGCCTCAGGCCGCGTCGAGATCGCGATCCCCGCTTCGGCCCGCGCCAAGGACAAGCCGCTCGCCACGATCTGGGTGATGCGCACGCTGTCGAATGCGAGCGTCAACGTCCAGCAGGGCGAGAACAAGAACCATCAGCTCACCTACGCCAATCTCGTGCGCGAGCTGCATCGCGCGGGCGAATGGACGGGCGAGGCGATGAAGATCGACGTGCCGATCACCACCGGCAAATCGAAGCACGACGGCGTCGCCGTTGTGCTGCAGAGCCATGATTACGGCGAGGTCATTGCGGCTGCGATGATCAAGCTGCCGACCGTCGACCAGGTCGCAGCCCCTCATTAAGCGAGACGGAGAAGGCGGGGCGCCGGCTGTTCGCGCCCGGCGCGGGCATAGGCGCGTCCGCGGGCGTGCGGGTCTGGTCTTGTGGTTAGCAAATCCTGACCAAGAATCTGTGCCACAAAGGTAGAACTTGGCCCCGGCTCAACCAGGCCGGGATGAGCGTGCGTCTCGGAATAGCACGCGCGCGTCTCGCGCGGCGGTTCCCGATTCACCATAGGAAATGGGCCTTCCCGGGGCGATCGGCCGTTCAAACCGCTGCATGGGTTGAGCAATTCGACGCGAGCCCGGGGCTTGAAATAGCCCCGCGCGTAAATGCTCTCCGGCGCGCCGATGACGATCATAACCATTGCTTAAGCAAAACCCGGACCGGCCGCCAGTGCGACCTGGGAAGCCAATGAACTTTCGAGATTTTTAAGCGCTTGACGCTAGCGTGCTCGCACAGACGGCAGAGACCGTGAACTCTCGGGCAACGGGTCGTGCGGGGACAATTTTTCCAGCAGACGCTTCGGAACAAGGTTGAAGCGCTCGGACAATCGAGCGACTCCGAACGCATGCGGCTTGCGCTCAGGGGCGCCAAGGTCGCGGTGTTCGATTGGACGATGGCGGACGACTCGCTCGTGTGGGATGGCGCCGAGTTGGTTCTGCGCAGCCTCCCCGATGCCGATCGCATGTCATCGGGCGAGACGTTCCGCACCTGGATGGGCTCGGACGCGCGCAACAAGCTGCAGATCTTCATCGAGGATTTCAGCTCGCAGGACGGCGAGCTGAAGTTCGAGTTCGAAGCCTCCTCGCTCACGGCGCGCGAATGGTTCGAAGTGACGGCCGTGAGGCTGCCGGGCGCGAACGGCCGCGCCGAGCGCCTCACCGGAATTCTCCGTCAGGTGACCGAAGAGAAGACCACGCTGACGCGTCTCAATTATCTCGCGACGTGCGACGAGCTGACAGGCCACCTGAACCGTACGCGTCTGCGCGAGGAATTGCAGAAGGTCATCGCGCGCACGACGGCCGGCAAACGGTCTTGCGCCTTTGTCGTTGCCGCGATCGACAAGCTCGCCGTGATCAACGAGACCTATGGTTTCGATTGCGCCGATGAAGTGATCGTCACCACCGGGCAGCGGCTCGCGCGGTCGCTGCGCAACAACGACATCATCGGACGGACCGCGGGAAACAAGTTCGGCATCATCCTGAACGAATGCGGCGAGCGCGAGATGGCGCTGGTCTCCCAGCGTCTGCATGCCGCGGTGCACGACGAGGTGATCGAAACGAGCGCCGGCAGCGTGTCGGCGACCGTCTCGCTCGGTGCGGTGTGGCTGCCCCAAGGCGCGACCGACAGTCAGGAAGCGATGCTGCGCGCCGAGGAAGCGCTCGAGCGCGCCAAAGCGACCGGGCGCAATGGCTTTGCGGTCTTCGCCAAATCGGAGCAGCGCGAATCCACCCGCCGCCGCCTGATCACGATCGGCGACGAGATCATGGCCGCCTTGCGCGGAGACCGTCTGGTCTTCGCCTATCAGCCCATCGTGGGCGCCGTTTCCAGGAAGCCCGAGCATCACGAATGTCTGCTGCGGCTCAAGCGCGACGACGGTTCGATCGCGGCCGCAGGCGAGTTCATCCCCGCCGCCGAAACGCTCGGGCTCGTGCGTCTCGTCGATCGCCGGGCGCTCGAGATGGCCGTGGCGCAGCTTTATGCGCACGAAGACGTCAAGCTCTCGATCAATGTCTCGGGCACGACGGCGTGCGACCAATCGTGGCTCCAGAGCTTCATCAACTACGTGCGCGAGAACCGCGAAGTGGCCGAACGCATGACCGTGGAATTGACCGAAACCGCGGCGCTCCATGGCTTCGAGGAGAACTCGCGCTTCGTCACGCGGCTGCGCGATATGGGCTGCCGTGTCGCGATCGATGATTTCGGCGCGGGCTACACGTCGTTCCGCAACCTGCACAATCTGCACGTCGACATGGTCAAGATCGACGGCGACTACGTGAAGAACCTGAGCACGTCGCCCGACAATCAGCTCTTCGTACGCACGCTCGTGGATCTCGCGAAGAACTTCCGTCTGGTAACCGTCGCCGAGTGGGTCGGCTCGGAAGAGGACGCCAAGCTGCTTCTCGAGCTCGGCGTCGATTATTTCCAGGGCTACTATTTCGGCCAGCCGACAGTTTCACCGGACTGGCTGACGAAAAAGGACCTGGAAGACGAGTTCCGCGTCGCGAGCGAATAGCGCGAGCCCGCGTTTCACCGTCAACGAAACTTACCGACTATTTCCGCTGCGCGAGATCGGCAATCTGTTGCCGCATCGCGGCAAGCTGCTCTCTAAGCTCGCGGATTTCCTGATCGCGCTGGTGAGGCTCTGCGAGGTTGAAGAGCTGGATGCAGCATTGCCGTTCGCGTCCGGCGCGGAGCCGGTAAAGGCGCTGAACGGATTGGGCATCGACTTGTCCCATCCCCCCATCGAGGGACCGAAGGGCGAGAACATGCGCATCGCGCGCTCGAACATCTCGATGTTCTGGCGCGACATCTTCTCGAAGTCCTTGAAGCCGAACTTGCTGCCGAAAGCTTCCTGGAACTTCTCGCGCATCTCCTGCTGGTTCTTCGTGAAGCTCTCCATCGACAATTCGAGATAGGAGGGCACGAAGGCCTGCAATGAATCGCCGTAGAAACGGATCAGCTGACGCAAGAACTGGATCGGCAGCAGATGCTGCCCGCCCTTGTTCTCTTCCTCGAAGATGATCTGGGCGAGCACTTGACGTGTAATATCTTCGCCGGTGCGGGCATCGCGCACTTCGAACTCGACGCCCTCTTTGACCATTTCGCACAGATGATCGAGCGTCACGTAACTCGATGTCTGGGTATTGTAGAGGCGGCGGTTCGCGTATTTTTTTATGATGATCGGACCGGGCGCCCCGCTGTTTGGTTCGCTCAAGCGGGTTCCTCAATCGCAAGGTCGGGAGTCGACCTTGTCGGCTTAGACAACACCGACGCCGCGGCCCTGTCCAGAGTCTTTCTGCAACGCAGCATTTTTCGATTTACGCCCCTAGGCCGTCAGGGCATGAATATGCCCGACCAGACATGAAGGGATGATAACCATGACCGACGTGGTCATAGCCTCCGGCACCCGTACCCCCGTGGGCTCGTTCAACGGGGCTTTTGCCACCGTCCCTGCCCATGATCTGGGCACGGCCGCGATCAAGTCCGCGCTCGAGCGCGCCGGCGTCGCGCCAACGGAGGTCTCCGAGGTCATCCTGGGCCAGATCCTGACAGCGGCCCAAGGCCAGAACCCGGGGCGGCAGGCGGCGATCAAGGCCGGAATCCCCGTCGAAACACCGGCTTACCTGGTCAATCAGCTGTGCGGCTCGGGTCTGCGGGCGGTCGCGCTCGGCTACCAGGCGATCCGGAACGGGGATGCGCAGATCATCGTGGCCGGCGGCCAGGAATCCATGAGCCTCGCCCCGCACGCCGCCTACCTCCGGTCCGGCCAGAAGATGGGCGGGCTCGAGCTTGTGGACACCATGATCAAGGACGGGCTGACCGATGCCTTCCACAACATCCACATGGGCATCACGGCCGAGAACGTGGCGCGCGAGTTCCAGATCACCCGCGAGGAGCAGGATCGTTTCGCGGTCGCGTCGCAGAACAAGGCCGAGGCCGCCCGGAAGGCCGGCCGTTTCAAGGACGAGATCACACCCGTCAGCGTCACCGAACGCAAAGGCGTCCGCGTCGTCGCCGACGATGAATATATCCGCGAGGGCGTGACCTACGAGTTCGATCTCCGGCATGCGGCCCGCCTTTGCCAAGGACGGTTCCGTCACCGCGGCCAACGCGTCGGGCCTCAATGACGGCGCCGCCGCGCTGGTGCTGATGAGTGCGAAGGATGCGGAAAAGCGGAACATCAAGCCTCTGGCCCGCATCGTGTCCTGGGCAAGCGCGGGCGTGGATCCGAAGATCATGGGCACGGGGCCCATTCCTGCCTCGCGCGCGGCGCTGAAGAAGGCCGGCTGGAGTGCCGCGGACCTCGACCTCATCGAGTCCAACGAAGCCTTCGCGGCCCAGGCCTGCGCGGTGAACAAGGGGCTTGGCTGGGACACGTCCAAGGTGAACGTCAACGGCGGTGCGATCGCGATCGGGCATCCGGTCGGCGCGTCAGGCGGACGCATCCTCGTGACGCTGCTCTACGAGATGATGCGCCGCGACGCGAAAAAGGGTATCGCCACGATGTGCATCGGCGGCGGCATGGGCATCGCCGTCTGCGTGGAACGCTAGATCAAGTAGACCGAGGAGAGAGCCATGGCACGCGTAGCGATCGTCACCGGAGGAACGCGCGGCATCGGACGTGCCGTTGCGGTCGCGCTCAGGGATGCGGGCTGCACGGTCGTCGCCAGCTATGCGAGCGACGATGCGAAGGCCGAAGCCTTCACGCGTGAAACGGGGATCGCCGCGCGCAAATGGGATGTCTCCGATTTCGAAGCGTGCATGGCGGCCGTCAACGCGATCGCCGCCGAGAGGGGTCCGGTCGAGATCCTCGTCAACAATGCCGGCATCACCCGCGACGGGACGATGCGCAAGATGACGCGCCTCGCGTGGGATCAGGTGCTCGATACCAATCTCGGCGGCTGCTTCAACATGTGCCGCGCGGTGTGGGAGGGGATGCTCAACCGCAATTTCGGCCGCATCGTCAACATCGGCTCGGTCAACGGCCAGGCGGGCCAGTACGGCCAGGTGAACTACGCGGCGTCGAAATCCGGCATCCACGGCTTCACCAAGGCGCTGGCCCAGGAAGGTGCGGCCAAGGGCATCACCGTGAACGCCATCGCGCCCGGCTATATCGACACCGAAATGGTCGCCGCGGTTCCTGCCAACGTGCTCGAGAAGATCGTCGCGCGCATCCCGGTCGGCCGGCTCGGGCAGGCCCAGGAGATCGCCCGCGGGGTCGCGTTTCTGGTGGCCGACGAAGCGGGCTTCGTCACGGGCTCGACGCTGTCCATCAATGGTGGACAGCACATGTACTGAGCCTGTCTGCAGGAGAAATCCAACGGCCCGCGGGCCACGCAGCATTTGCCTAAGACCATCGTCTTCTCGTAAGTGTCACGCGCCGGCTTCCGGGCCCGGATCAAGGCCGGTTCGTCCCGACACGCGTTTGTCCGTGCGCTGAACACGTCCTTCCACGAGAAGTCCATGGCGGTCGTTTCACTTGTCGAAGTCCAAGAGCTCGGGTGCGAGAGAGGCGGGCGGCGCATCTTCCGCAATTTGAGTTTCGCGGTCGCCTCGGGCCAGACGCTCAGCCTCGAGGGGCCGAACGGGGCGGGCAAGACATCGGTGCTTCGCATTCTCTCGGGTCTGCTTCCGCCGTTGGAGGGCGACGTCCGCGTGCAAATGGCCGCGGGCTATGTGGTCAGCGATCCGGAGGAGCGGGGGCGGCTCTCAGGCTGGATCGGTCATCACGATGGAGTGAAGGGCCAGCTCTCCGTGAGCGAGAACGCGCAATTTTTTGCCACGCTCTACGGCGCGCGGATTTCGGTTGCGAGCGTGCTCGATCGCGTCGGGCTGTCGCGCATCGCCGATCTCCCGGCGCAATATCTGTCGGCCGGGCAGCGGCGGCGGCTGGGACTTGCGCGGCTGATCCTGTCCGCGCGCCCGCTGTGGCTGCTCGACGAGCCTCTGTCGTCGCTCGATGCGGCCGGCCGGCGTCTGACCGCGGAACTCATCGGGCAGCATTGCGACGATGGCGGGATCGCGATTGTCGCCACGCACGAAACGCTTGGCCTCGACGCGACGCGCTTCTTCCTGGGGACGGCATGAACGCGTTTCGCGCCCTTCTGATGCGCGACATGAAGCTCGCGTTCCGCGCGGGCGGTGGCGCGACCTTGGCCGCTTCGTTCTTCGCGCTGATCGCCACGCTGATACCGTTCGGCGTCGGCTCCGAGCTGCTTCTGCTTGGCCGTATCGCGGGAGGCGTTCTGTGGGTGTCCGCGGCTCTTGCGGCGCTGCTCTCGCTCGATCGCCTGTTTCAGGCGGATTACGAGGACGGGAGCCTGGACGTGCTCGTGCTCTCACCCCTGTCGCTCGAGCTCGCCGCGACCGCCAAGATCCTGGCCCACTGGCTCACCACGGGGCTTCCGCTGGTTCTTGCTTTCCCCGCTGCTGGGCCTTCTGCTCAACCTTCCCGTTCCGGGCTATCTGCCGCTGTTCCTCTCGCTCCTGATCGGGACGCCTGCGCTGTCCGCGGTGGGCGCGATCGGGGCGGCGCTGACCATTTCCATCCGGCGCGGCGGGCTTATTCTCGCCCTGATCGTGCTTCCGCTGCTCACGCCGACCCTGATATTCGGCGCGGGTGCGGTGAGCGGGGCGATCGATGGGGAGCAGACCGGGGCGTTCTACCTGCTCGCGGCATTTTCAGTGGCCGCCGTGGCGCTCTCGCCCTTTGCCGCGGCGGCATCGGTCCGCCTCAACATTGCGGGATGATTTCGACAATGGCGGGCCAAAGCCTTATGTAAAGGGGCGAAAGATCAAGACATCTAGGGCAGAAGATCGCTCTAGGGAGGACATGGGCCGATGGCTTTGACGATGACCCGGATTACCGTTCTCGCCAATCCCAAGCGCTTCCTCGACTATTCGAGCGCGCTGCTCCCCTGGACGGGCGGCTTGGCGTTCTTGCTGCTCGGCGTGGGCTTCTACTGGGCGTTGTTCGCGACGCCGCCCGACTATCAGCAAGGCCAGACGGTGAAGATGCTGTTCGTCCATGTGCCCGCGGCCTGGATGGGCATCTTCGTCTATTCGCTGATTGCAGGGGCCTCGCTCGGCAGCCTCGTATTCCGCCACCCCCTGGCGGACGTTGCCGCCAAGTCGGCGGCACCCTTGGGCGCGGCTTTCACGGCGCTTGCGCTCTTTACCGGGTCGATGTGGGGCCGCCCGATGTGGGGCACCTTTTGGCAGTGGGGCGACGCACGGCTCGTCTCGGAACTGATCCTGCTCTTCATCTATCTCGGCTACATCGCGCTCTGGAACGCCGTGGACGATCCCAACCGCGCTGCCAAGGCGGCGGCCATTCTCGCGCTGGTCGGCGCGGCCGACGTTCCGATCATCCATTTCTCGGTCGAGTGGTGGAACACGCTGCACCAGGGCGTGACAGTGCTCCGCTTGGATGGACCGGCGATCAATTCCTCGTTCCTGTGGCCGCTCGCGATCGTCTCGCTTGGATACACGGTGCTGTTCGTCTGGCTGTGGTTGCTGCGTATGCGGACGGAAGTGTTCGACCGCCGCGCGCGCACGCTCATGCTCGCCAAGGGCGCCTGAGCCATGGCGGAATTCTTCGCCATGGGCGGCTATGCCGCCTATGTCTGGCCGGCCTATATCGCGACCATTCTCACGCTTGCGGCGGCGGTTGTTCTGTCCTTGCGCGCCCATGCCAAGGCGCGCGAAAATGTCCGGCGTCTCGAGCTTGAGTTGGGCGAGGGAGAGAAGCAGACGTGAAGCGGCTGTTCTACGTCATTCCTGTCGTGGTCGTTCTCGGCCTGATGATCGCGTTCGCGGTCTTCCTCCAGCAGGGACCGCCCGGCTATCTGCCGTCTCAGCTCGTCGGCAAGTCGGCGCCGGAATTCACGCTGCCGCCGCTCGACGCCGAGGCGCAAAGTTTCGCGCGCGCGGAGCTCGGTGAAGGCCGGCCCATCGTGATCAATTTCTTCGCCTCGTGGTGCACGCCGTGCCGTGTGGAGCATCCGACGCTGGAAGCGATGGCGGCGCGCGGCGACATCACGCTCTACGGCATCAACTACAAAGACACGCCGGAAAAGGCGCGCGCGTTCTTGAACGAGCTCGGCAATCCGTTCGGCAAGATCAACGAGGATCGCGACGGACGCGCGGCGATCGAATTTGGTGTGACCGGCGTGCCGGAAACTTTCGTGATCGGTGGCGACGGCGTCATCAAGGCGCACTATGCGGGGCCGATCTCGGACGCCGTCGTGCAAGGTCTGATCCTGCCCGCACTCGCGAAGTAGCCTTCCCCGCGATTTACGATTTACCCTTCGCAAACCATGTTCTGCGATGGTCGCCGCCCATGCGGATCGACGCCACCAGCCTGATCGCCGCCCAGTCGGCCCCGCGCCCGACCCAGGCCGCGCCAAAGCCCGCTCACCCCGGCGCGCTTGGCGCGCCAATCCATCAAAAGGCGGCGCAGCCGCCGGCCGATAACCCGTTGTTCGAGCCGCTGATTTTCCGTGAGGCAAGAACCGAAACGGCGCCTGCCAAACCCGTGGCCGCCAGCCCGCAAACGCCGCCGCGGCGCCCGGGCGCGCTGATCGATATCACGGTCTAGATTTTGGTGAGGGACTAGCGGGTCTTCCGCGGCCTGCGGCGCTCGACACCGCCGTTCAGGTTCTCGGCTTCGGCCTGGGTCACGACAGCCGTCAGCATGCGAACGAATTTCGAGCGGTCGGCCGACGAGAGACCCGCAGAGCAATGTTTTCTCCACGCGCTCGCTCGCGGTGCGCGCGCTGCGCAACGCCTTGCGGCCGCCCGCCGCGATGCGAACCGCATTCGCGCGCTGATCGCTCTCGGTGCGCTCGCGATCGAGCAGTCCCTTCTCGATCATCCGCCGGATCATCTCGGCCAAAGTCGAGCGATCGATGCCCGTGATGTTCACGAGGTCGGTTTGACTCATGCCCTCGTTCTGCTCGACGGCGGCAAGCACGGTGTATTGTTGTTTGGTCAGATCGCTCGCGCCGGGTTCCTGCGAGAACAGATCGTTCGCGTACTGCACGCAGCGGCGGAGAAGATGAGAGGGAGCCTGGGAAAGGTCAAAGCCACCATCGGCCTTCTTCTGACCTTTCGATGCCATCTCGTCCCCCAAGACAAATGCGCGTGAAAGTTATCTATTCGTCCGTACCCGTCGGACTATGGCTGCCACATTAACTCCTTTGCGCGAAGCTGCAAGCGGGTCGTGCGCAAATTTGAGGATTTGATGCGGCCCGGCGTCATATTGGACCGCAGGTTCTCTGCAAAATTTCGAAGGCGGTGCAATAGCGTTGCCCCTCCGCCCCGGCCGCTGACCCGATTTGTCGCACCCTTCAAATCGCAGGCGGCGTCTTGTCGGCTTCGATTTGATGGCGCGCGATGAACGGCGTCTGTGACAACGCAAAGAGCAGCGTCATCGGGAACACGCCCCACACTTTGAACGCGACCCACGTGTCCGTGGTGGTGTTGCGCCACACGAATTCGTTGATGATCGCGAGTGCCAGGAAGAACACCGACCATCGCCACGTCAGCGCGCGCCACGCGGGCTCGGCGAGCTGAAATGATTGTCCAAGCAGATATTTGATGAAGAGACGATTGAATGCGAGACCGCCGATCAGCACGGCGGAAAACATCGCATACAGAATAGTCGGCTTGATCTTGATGAAATTCTCGTTGGACAACCATAGGGTTAGACCGCCGAAAATCAGCACCAATGCGCATGTCAGCGCCGGCATCGGCGAAATCTTGCGTTCGATCACAAACGTGGTCGCAATCGAGATCGTGATCGCGACCATGAACACTGCGGTTGCAGTGAAAATGCCCGAGACCATATTGGCCGCAAAAAAAATGAGCAGCGGGCCGAGATCGAGCGCCATCTTGAGCAGTGGAGACATGGTCAAAAGATAGGCCTTAGCCGTTAACGTTTCTACCCTTTGGAATGGAGGCTTACGCGCCTGTGAGCGCCCGTGCGAATGACGGTGCATCGAAGACCTGGAGGTCGTCGATGCCCTCTCCGACGCCAACGAAGTGGATCGGAAGTGCAAAGCGGTCCGCGAGCGCAACCAGGATTCCGCCTTTTGCGGTGCCGTCGAGCTTGGTCATGACCAAGCCCGTTAACGGAACGGCCGCCTGAAACGCCTCGACCTGGGAAATCGCATTCTGGCCCGTCGTCGCGTCGAGCACGAGCACCGCTGCATGCGGGGCCGCGGAATCCAATTTTTTCAGAACGCGCGCAATTTTTTGCAGTTCCGCCATCAGTCCCGCTTTGTTCTGCAAGCGCCCGGCGGTGTCGATAAGCAACACATCGGATTTTTCGCTCGTCGCTTTTTCCAGCGCCTCGAACGCGAGCCCCGCGGCATCGGAACCGGGCGCGCGCGCGATGACGTCGGCGCCGGCGCGATCGCCCCAGATCTTGAGCTGCTCGATCGCGGCCGCACGAAACGTGTCACCCGCCGCGAGCGTCACGCGCTTTCCCTGATTGCGCAGTTTCGCCGCGAGCTTGCCGATCGTGGTGGTCTTGCCCGTGCCGTTCACGCCGGCGACGAGAACCACATACGGTTTGCGTGCATCATCGACGATGAACGGGCGCGCCGATGGCTGCAGCACGCGTGTGATGGCAGTTGCGAGATGCTCGCGGATTTCCTTCTCGGTGATTTCGGCGTCGTACCGGCCTTCGGCGATCTCCGCCGCCAGACGGTGCGCCAGATTGGCGCCCAAATCGGCGCGGATCAGCGCTTCCTCGAGCCCCTCGATCGTTTCCGCATCGAGGCGCTGCTTCGTTAACAGCCCGGTCAGGCCACTCGACAGAACCGTCGCAGTGCGCGTCAGGCCCGCCTTCAGGCGCGCGTACATGCCCGACCAGCCTGGAGCCTCATCACTGCTCATGCGGCTGCCGGTGCTGTGTGCTTTGCTTCCGTGCCGAGAACACGGCCACGCAAATCCCGTTCATTGCGATCGACGATCTGGACGGACACCAAATCTCCCGTAACTGACCGGTCATCCTCAAACGCGACGGTCGCGAAGCAGCGCGTGCGGCCCAAGCCCGGCTTCTCGACCAGGATCTCCTGCTCGCTCCCGATCAGGTTCGTGAGACGCGCCGAGAGTGCGGCCTGTCCCTTCGCGCGCAGGATGCGGGCGCGCTCCTTGATCGTTGCATGCGGCAGCTGCTTCATCCGTAGCGGCCGGCGTGCCGCGCCGCGGGCTGAACGGAAAGACGTGCAGGTAGCTCAAGCCTGCCTCGTCGACGAGCGATAGGTGCGCTCGAACATCGCGTCCGTCTCGGTCGGAAATCCTGCGATCAGATCGGCGCCGAACGCGATATCCGGGCGCAGCCGCCTGATCTGGTTGCAAAATGCGATCGTGTGCGCGCGGAGATGGCGGCGCTTCATGCGCTTCAGGATGAGGTCGTCGCCCGACTGCACCGACAAATGGAGATGCGGCATCAGCCGTTCTTCCTCGGCGATCAGCCGCATCAGCGCATCGTCGGCCTCGATCGAGTCGATGGAGGACAGCCGCAAGCGCGGAAGCTCCGGCACATGCTTCAGGATTTGCGCGGCGAGCGAACCCAAGCTCGGCCTGCCCGGCAGATCCGCGCCATAGGCCGTCAGATCGACGCCCGACAGCACGATCTCCTTGTAGCCCGCTTCCACCAGGCGGCGCGCTTCCGCCACCACGGCGCCCGCGCCCACGCTGCGCGAATTCCCGCGGCCATAGGGGATGATGCAGAACGTGCAGCGATGGTCGCAGCCGTTCTGCACCTGGAGAACGGCGCGCGTGCGGCTGTCGAAACTCATCGCCGTGAACGAGTCCAGCAATTGGCCCGCGGTTTCCTTCACGGCCATGATGTCGTTGACGACGACGCGCGGCGCATCCTTGAGGAAATCCGCGCCATAGCTCTTGGCGACGAGCTTTTCCTCGTTGCCGAGCACGCGGTCGACTTCGGGCATCGCGGCGTACATCTCGGGCTCGACCTGGGCCGCGCATCCGGTCACGATCAGCTGCGCATCGGGATGCGTGCGCTTCAGCTTGCGGATCGCCTGGCGCGATTGCCGCACCGCTTCGGACGTGACCGCGCAGGTGTTGACGATCACGGCCTTCTTGAGCCCCGCCTCGGTCGCGCGGGCGCGGATCACCTCGGATTCATAGGCGTTGAGGCGGCAGCCGAAGGTGACGATCTCGATCTCGCTCATGCGGCCGCCACAAGTGCGTTGATGTCGACTTCGCCGCCGAAGCTGAACGCGATGGGGCCTGTCATCAGCACATGATCGTCGCTCTCGCGCCATTCGATCTCGAGTTCGCCGCCATCCAGCACGATGGTCACCTTGCGCTCGGTCAGGCCGCGCACACCGGCGGCGACGGCGGCCGCGCAGGCTCCGGTGCCGCAGGCGAGCGTGATACCGGCGCCGCGCTCCCAGACGCGCATGCGAAGGCGCTGCGGTGAGAGGCGCTGGACGAATTCCACGTTGGTGCGGAGCGGGAACCACGGATGGCGCTCGATCGCGGGGCCGAGCGTGGCAACCGGGGCAGTCTCCGCATTCTCGACGAACAGCACGCAATGCGGATTGCCCATCGACACCGCTGCCGCGGTTTCCAGCGCGGGCTCATGGAAGCCCGGCACCGTGAGTGTGTAGGACGAGGTGTCCACCGCCTGGGCCAGCGGGATTTCGCGCCAGTCCAGTTTCGGCGGTCCCATGTCGACCGTGACGCGGGTCTCGTCCGCCGTCCGGCATATACAGCGGACCGCCCTCGGTGTCGATCTTCACCTCGCCGATGCCGGCTTCCGCCATCAAGAGATAGGCGACGCAGCGGGTCGGCGTTGCCGCACTGTTCCACTTCGCCGCCATCGGCGTTGAAGATGCGCATGAAGGCGTTGGCGCCCTTCGTGGGCTCCATCACGATCACCTGATCGCAGCCGATGCCGCGGCGCCTGTCGGCGATGGCGCGCGCCTTTGCGGCGTCCAGGGCGACGGGGAATGCGCGGGCGTCGAAGATGGCGAAGTCGTTGCCCAGCCCATGCATTTTCAGGAACGCGGTCATGTCGCGGGTTATAGGGTGCGCAACATGGGTATTCCAGGGCGGGTGCGGAAAACCCGAGATGTGACGGTATTGATCTTCCCGAATATCGGGCAAAATGGCGGAAGCACGGCGCTTCGCCTTGTACGAGGACATTGCATGCGGTCGAACTTGCGGGTTGCGCTCATGGTCGGGCTAGGGATGGCGCTTGGTGCGGCGACGGCAAGTCTCGGCGCGGATGCGACCGACGATCCCTATCTGTGGCTCGAAGACATCCACGGCCAGAAGCCGCTCGAGTGGGTCAAGCAGCGCAACGACGTTGCGCTGAAGCAGCTCAAGAACGATCCCAGCTACCAGCGGAACTACGAGGCGATCCTCGCCGTCCTGGATGCGACCGACCGTATCCCGTTCGGGCAGGTGTACTTCTCGCACGTGTTCAATTTCTGGCAGGACGAGACCCATGTGCGCGGCATCTGGCGCCGCACGACCATCGAGTCCTACGAGACGGCGAACCCGCAATGGGAGACGCTGATCGATGTCGATGAGCTGGCGCGCGTGGAGGGCAAGAACTGGGTCTATAGCCGCGCCTCCTGCGCGATCGACATGACGCGCTGTCTGGTCGGGCTGTCGAACGGCGGCACCGATGCGGTGGTCTATCGCGAGTTCGATCCGGTGGCGAAGCGCTTCCTCGACGACGGGTTCAATCTCGGCGAGGCCAAGGCCGAGGCTGCCTATATCGACGCCAACACGATCCTCTTCAGCACGGATTTCGGAGCCGGAACGCTGACCGCGTCGGGCTATCCGCGCATCGTGAAGATCTGGCGCCGCGGACAGACGCTCGCCGAGGCCAAGACGGTCTTCGAAGGCCAGCACCAAGACGTGCTCGTGTCGCCCGGCGTCTTCCAGGGCCGCGCGGGTGCGACGGCGCTGATCTCGCGCTCGCTCACGTTCTTCGACAGCGAGTATTCGGTGCTCGTGGGCGACGAGGCGGTGAGGCTGCCGCTGCCTGAGACCGTCGACATGAAGGCCGAGATCGACGGCTATCTGATCGCGACGATGCGCAAAGAATGGGCACCCGGGAACGGACCCGCGATCCCGCAAGGCGCGCTGATCGCGTTTCCGCTGAAGGAGTTCCTCGCCACGCGCACGCCGCCGCGCATCGCCGTGCTCTATGCGCCCAATCCGCGCTCGTCGGTGCAGCGCGTGTCCGCGGGGCGCGACGCCGTCTACGCCTCGATCTTCGAGAACGTCACCGGCAGCATCCACGCGTTCAAGCTCGATCCGGCGACAGGCGCGTGGAGCAACACGCGCCTGAACCTGCCCGCCGGCGGCTCGACCAGCATCACGTCGTCCAACGAGTTCGGGCCCGAGGCCTATTTCACCTATAGCGGGTTCCTCACGCCGACGACGTTGTTCTCGGAACGAGGAGAAGGCCAGCCCAAGCCGATCAAGTCGCTGCCCGCGCGCTTCGACGCGTCGCCCTATCAGGAGACGCAGTACGAAGCGGTGTCGAAGGACGGCACGCGCGTTCCGTATTTCGTCGTGCGCGCGAAGAACGCGACGGGCCCCGCGCCGATGCTGCTCTACGGCTATGGCGGGTTCGAGATTTCGCAGACGCCGTTCTACTGGACGGGCACCGGGCTGCTGTGGCTGCCGCGCGGCGGCGCGTATGCGGTCGCCAATATCCGCGGCGGCGGCGAGTTCGGGCCGTCGTGGCACGACGCGGCGCTGAAGGTGAACCGCCAGAAGGCCTACGACGATTTCATCGCGGTCGCCGAAGACATGATCCGCCGTGGACTGACGACCCCGAAACAGCTCGGCATCATGGGCGGATCGAACGGCGGGCTGCTCGTCGGCGCGGTGATGGCGCAGAGACCCGATCTGTTCGGCGCGGTCGTCTGCCAGGTGCCGCTGCTCGACATGATCCGCTTCTCCAAGATCGGCGCGGGCGCGTCATGGGTCGGCGAATACGGCGATCCGGAGAACCCGGTCGAGCGCGAGGCGATCCTGAAATATTCGCCGTATCAGAATGTGAAACGCGGCGTGACCTATCCGCCGGTCTTCTTCATCACCGCGACCTCGGATGATCGCGTGACGCCGGTGCACGCGCGCAAGATGGCGGCGCGGATGGAAGAGCAGGGCCACGACGTCCTGTTCTACGAGAACACCGACGGCGGACACGCGGCCGCCGCCAATCACAGCCAGCAGGCCGAGATGAACGCGCTGACTTACGTCTATCTGGCGCAGAAGCTGGGGTTGGGACCGGCTGCCCGGTAAGCGCGCGAATATGTGAGGCGCGCGGCTAATGTCCCATTCGACCGCATACGGCGTCGAGCCTCATCGGTCGGGACCGCGACAGTCAGGCTGCCGCTCAGGGCAGAGCGCGTCCGGCATGATCTGCGCATACGGCTGCAGGTTATCTGCCGCACCGCGCCGGCGCTAGATACGCTATCTGGTCGTAGGTAGTCTGGATGATGCTTCAGCGCTTGCGCATATTCCCGAAATCGTGATCGTTGTCGGTCAGCCCCTCGCGTGCCGCTTCCGCTATCGAGCTCAGCTTCGTTCAAAAGCCTGCGCGCCAGCGCGCAGAATGTCCAGCGACAAAGCGAGACGCGCTGCCTCCTGAATCGAGAAGCACGGGCGAATGTCGTCTGATCAGAGCTGATACGCGGTCTCGGCACGCTTACACCAGTTGAGCGGTTGCGCAGATCGAGTCGAGCTGCTCGCAGATGATGCCTACGACGTGAGCCGGCCGGACGAGTTCCATATTGCGGCAGATGCGTATCGACCGTGAGTCCGCTCGCGTCAAGTCAATTGAGACTTACCTCGCGTCTGACCGGCGGACTTGCATAACTCGTACGGCAGCCGTGTCGGCGCAACGATCAACGCGCCTTTCATTCGACCGCCCTGAACGTCGTGTCACATGAGAATTCGCCGAGCCTAGTGGCCAGGCTTTCAATGCAGCTGAACATCTGGTTCGGGTCAGAATTTCCTGTTCCCGATGCGAGAAGCGGACGTCCGCTTCCGAACAGTGGACCTTTCCGGAAAGCGCCTTAACCCGGCGCGGTGTCGTGCTTCTCCATCTCGCTGCAGTCGCGGTACCAGGCGGCGCGCGAGGCCCAATGGACGATTGCTTGCGGGCGTGAGCCGGGATCTTCGTCGAGCGAGCCTGCGGGGATCACCATCCGCGCGCCGTCGCGCGTCAGGTGCGGCACGCGCGATCCGCAGGTCTTGCAGAATTGCAGGCCGAACCGTTTCGCCTCGGGCAGATCGTAGCGCTGGACGTTGCTCTCGCCCTTGGTCCAGCGGAACGCGTCGGGCTTGACGAAGCCGTTCGCCGCGTGGGCGGCGCCCGTCGCCTTCCGGCAGCGCGTGCAGTGGCAATACATGAAGCGCTCGAAGGGGAGTTCCACCTCGTAGGCCACGGCTTTGCACAGGCAGCTTCCCTTCGCGGTCATCTCATTCTCCGAGGGGCTCGGTCTGTCCTGAGGCTTGGGCATCTTGTCGGGCTGTTTGGCGGGCTCGCGGGGTTTCACGGGTTCCCGCCGGCGGCGGTTCCCGTTCGTGATCATCCAGGACCCGAAGACGATGCTCGCGGTTCCGAACGCGGTCAGGACCAGGGGGACGATGATCCCGCCTCCGCCGATCACGATGCCCACGAGCGGCGCGCCCGTGATCTGCTGGACCGACTGGTCCAGAACCAGCCAAAGCGCGGGGCTGAGCACGAACAGCCCCATGATGATGAGGCTCCATCCCCCGGCGATGAGCGCCTGCCCCCGCATGCCCTCGGCTCCTTAAGCGTTTCCGCCGAAGTGGATGCCGGTTCGGCGCGAAAACGCGACAATACGAAATCCCTAGCGCGATCACTCCTGATCGCGCTAGGTTGATTGACTAAACCTACATGGCGAACTAGATCGTCACCATCCGGATCGGTTCGTCCCTTCCGGTCCCGGGCCTGAATCCGGGATCGCCCCCAGGCAGCGCAGGTGCGCCCCCTGGGGCGTTCGTGCTTTGTTATTCCCCTCTCCCCTTGCGGGAGAGGGTGCCGAATGCGCGATAGCGCATGAGGCGGGTGAGGGGTGAACACCCCGCGAGGATTGGAAGCGATGTTCGACAGTTTGCAGAAGCGTTTGGGTACGGTGTTCGACCGGTTGCGCGGCCGTGGCGCGCTGTCGGAGTCCGACGTCGATGCCGCGCTCGCCGAAGTCCGCACCGCGCTGATCGATGCCGACGTGGCGCTTCCCGTCGTCAAGGATTTCGTCGCCAAGGTCCGCGAGCAGGCGGTCGGCGAGCAGGTGATCCGCTCGGTCACGCCCGGCCAGCAGGTGGTGAAGATCGTCCACGACATCCTCATCCAGACCCTGGGTTCGGAGGGCGAGGGGCTGTCGCTCGGCGCGCCGCCCGCGCCGATCCTGATGGTCGGCCTTCAGGGCTCGGGCAAGACGACCACGTCGGCCAAGCTCGCCCTCATGCTCCAGAACCGCGACAAGAAGCGCGTGCTGATGGCGTCGCTCGACGTCAACCGCCCGGCCGCCATGGAGCAGCTCAAAGTGCTCGGCGAGCAGACGGGCGTCGCCACGCTTCCGATCATCTTCGGCCAGCGCCCGATCGATATCGCCAAGCGCGCGATCGCGGCCGCCCGCGTCGGCGGCTACGACGCGGTGATCCTCGATACCGCCGGCCGCCAGCATGTCGATGAAGGCCTCATGGCCGAAGTCGCCGAGGTCAAGCGCATCGCCAATCCGCACGAGACGTTGCTCGTCGCGGACTCGCTGACCGGCCAGGACGCGGTGAACATCGCGAAGAGCTTCAACGACCGGGTGAAGATCTCCGGCATCATCCTGACGCGCGCCGACGGCGATCAGCGCGGCGGCGCCGCGCTCTCGATGCGCGCGGTGACGGGCGCGCCGATCAAGTTCCTCGGCACCGGCGAAAAGCTCGACGCGCTCGAGGCGTTCCATCCGCAGCGCGTCGCTTCGCGCATCCTCGACATGGGCGACGTCGTCACGCTGGTCGAGAAGGCGGTCGAGCATGTCGACCGCGAGAAGGCCGAGAAGCTCGCCAAGAAGATGAAAAAGGGCGAGCTCGACTTCAACGATCTCGCCGATCAGCTCACCCAGATGCGCAAGATGGGCGGCATGCAGGGGCTCCTCGGCATGCTGCCGGGCATCGGCAAGGTGAAGGATCAGCTCGCCGCCGCCGGTCTCGACGACCGCGTGCTCAAGCGGCAGGAGGCGATCATCTCCTCGATGACGAAGCAGGAGCGCGCCGATCCCGATCTCATCAACGGCTCGCGCCGGAAGCGCATCGCCGCGGGCGCCGGCGTCGAAGTCTCCGACGTCAACAAGATCTGCAAGATGCAGCGCCAGATGTCCGACGTGATGAAGAAGATGGGCAAAGGCGGCCGCGGCATGATGGGTGCGCTCGGCGGCGGCATGAATCCGCAGATGCTCGGAGGTTTAGGCGGCGGCGGTCTGCCGCCCGGCCTGCCTCCGGGCTTCGGCGGCAAACGGTAGTGCAAGTTAATCCTTATACGGATCATATGAGAGGAACCACATGTCATTGAAGATCAGACTTGTCGCGCGGCGGCTCCAAGAAGCGTCCGCATTTCCTCATCGTCATCGCGGAATCGCGCAGCCCGCGCGACGGCCGCTTCGTCGATCGCATCGGCTATTACAATCCGCTGCTGCCGAAGGAACACGCCGATCGGATCAAGCTCGATCTCGAGAAGGCGAAGGCCTGGCTCGCCAAGGGCGCGACGGCGTCCGACCGCGTCCACCGCTTCCTCGCCGATGCGGGCGTGCTGAAGCACGTCCAGCACAACAATCCCGAGAAGGCGAAGCCGAAGAAGAAGGCTCAGGAACGGGCGAAGGCTGCTGCCGGCGCTGCGCCGGCGGCATAACGCCCCTTGGCCGAGCGTGTCCTCTTGGGCGCCGTGATCGGCGCGCACGGCATCAAGGGCGAGGTGCGGGTCAAGACCTTCACGCTCAGTCCCGACACGCTTGGTGCTTACGGACCGCTGACCACGGATGACGGCCGCCGCTTACAGGTCGGCGCGCTGCGCGCGGGCAAGCCGGGCGAGGCGGTGGTGCGCTTCGAGGGTGTCGCCGACAGGAATGCGGCGGAGGCGCTCAAGGGCCGCCAGCTGTTCGTGCCGCGCGAGGCGCTGCCCGCGCCCGAGGC
Organism: uncultured Alphaproteobacteria bacterium; assembly: GCA_963708555.1. GTDB lineage: Bacteria > Pseudomonadota > Alphaproteobacteria > Micropepsales > Micropepsaceae > CAIYRG01. The sequence goes on from CAVPTF010000017.1 coordinate 47,401, forward strand.
GGACGAGTTCTATCACGCCGATCTCATCGGCCTCGCGGTCGAGGATACATCCAACACCGCGCTCGGCCGCGTGCGCGCGCTGCACAATTTCGGCGCGGGCGATGTGATGGAGATCGAGACGCCGTCGGGCGCGACCGAGTTCATTCCGTTCAATGTCGTGCTGAAGGTGGAACTCCCGACCCGCATCGTGATCGAGCCCCCAAGCTACGAACCGAGCAAGGAGGGGTGACCATGTGGCGCGCCTCCGTGCTCACCCTGTTCCCGGAGATGTTCCCCGGCCCGCTCGGCGTGTCGCTGATCGGCAAGGCGCTCGACAGCGGCCTCTGGTCGCTCGACGTCCACGACATCCGCGCGCACGGCATCGGCAAGCACCGGACGGTCGACGACACGCCCGCGGGCGGCGGTCCCGGCATGGTGATGCGCGCCGACGTGGCCGCCGCCGCGATCGACGCGGTCACGGCCGGCGGCGGTCCGTCGCGGCCGCTTCTGTGCCTCTCGCCCCGGGGCGCCCCCCTGGTCCAGGAACGGGTCCGGGAACTGGCCGAGGGGGCGGGCGCCATCCTCTTCTGCGCCCGGTTCGAGGGGCTGGACGAGCGGATCATCAAGGCCCGCCGGATGGAGGAGGTGTCCCTCGGCGATTTCGTGCTCGCGGGCGGCGAGGTTGCGGCCATGGCCCTGATCGAGGCCTGCGTGCGCCTGATCCCCGGGGTCCTGGGGGCGGACGAGTCCGCCACCGAGGAGAGTTTCGAGCAAGGATTGCTGGAATATCCGCAGTTTACCCGGCCCCAGAGCTTCGAGGGGGCCGAGATCCCGCCGGTCCTCGTCTCCGGCGACCATGCGGCGATCGCCCGCTGGCGGAAGGGGGAGGCCGAACGCCTCACCAAGGAACGCCGCCCCGATCTGTGGACCCTCTATGAAAGGCGCGGCTTATCCGCTAGAAGGCCCGCCTCTCAGACCGAAAGCTCAAAGGCGCGCCCGATTTGTGGACCCTCTATGAAAGGCGCGGCTTATCCGCTAGAAGGCCCGCCTCTTCGACCAAAGAACCGCCCGCAGGAGGGAAAAAATGAACCTGATCCAGACCCTCGAGCGGGAGCAGATGAACGCGGCCGCGGCGGCAGGAAGCTGCCTCCGTTCCGGCCCGGCGACACGCTGAAGGTCAACGTCAAGGTGGTCGACGTCACCTATGACGAAAAGGCCAAGCAGAACAAGACGCGCGAGCGTCTTCAGGCGTTCGAGGGCGTCTGCATCGGCCGTCAGGGCGCCGGCCTGAACGAGAGCTTCACGGTCCGCAAGATCTCCTACGGCGAAGGCGTGGAACGCGTGTTCCCGCTCTACAGCCCGCTGGTGGATTCGGTGGAAGTCGTCCGCCGCGGCAAGGTCCGGCGCGCCAAGCTCTATTACCTGCGTGGACGCCGCGGCAAAGCCGCCCGCATTACCGAGCGTCAACGCGGTGACGACACGCCCGAGGAAGCCGCCGCCAGCTCATAGGCTGGCTTTTCACGCGCAAACGATTCCGAAACGGTAAGCGGGCATCTTCCCCTTGGTGGGAGGAGCCGTTTTTGCTCCAATCCGTAACTGATTCCGCAGTCGGTCAATGACCAGGAAAATTGTCCCCGATCAGGTGCTGGAAACTCCGGAGCCTCTCGCCGAAGCCGAAGGGATGACGCGCGTTCCGTCCGCGCCCTTCGCCTTCATGTGGTACCTGATCCGGAAGCACTTCTTGGGACACGTGATCGTTCTCGTGCTGCTGGCGGCCTCGGCGACGTCGGTCGAGGCGTTCGGTCCCTACGCGCTGTCGCGCCTGATCAATGCGATCACGGCCGCGGTCGAAACCAAGGCGAGCTTCGGAGAGGCGATCCTTCCCTGGCTCGGTCTGCTCGCGGCGATCTGGCTCGGGTCCACGCTCGCCTATCGCGCTTACGAAGCGGTCGATGTCGCGACGTCGCCCCGCATGCGCGCGCTCGCGCAGAAATACATGTTCGCCTACCTGATGGGTCACTCGCCCAGGTACTTCCAGGAGAACTTCGCGGGCAAGCTCGGCCAGAAGGTGAAACAGGCAGGCCAGGCGACGGTCGGCGTGCTGGCCATTCTCGCCTTCGACATGGTGCGCGTCGCGATGATGATGCTCGTCGGCGGCGTGCTGATGTTCCTGACGCACGCGACCTACGCGATCGTGCTCGCGGTCTGGGCGGTTCTCTATCTCGCGATCGTGTTCGCGCTGGCCAAGCGCTGCGTCGTCTATTCCAAGGCGCTCTCGAGCGAGATTTCCACCTCCACGGGGCGGTTGATCGACGCCATCGCGAATGCCGATCTCGTGCGCGCTTTCGCCAAGGCGGATTACGAGCGCCGCTTCATCTCGCATTTCCTGATGGATGAGATGAACGCGTCGCGCCGCTTGCGCAGCTTTCTCATCGTGATGCGCACGTTCATGGCGATCGCGACGCTCGCGCTGCTGTTGGGGCTCGTCGCGTTGGCCGGCATGGACGCGCTCTCGGGTGCGATCACGGTCGGCGCGTTCGCGATGATCTTCTTCCTCGCGAACCAGATCATCCGGAGCGTGCAGGAATTGTCCTACCGCTTGCTCGATTATTTCGAGCAGCTGGGCACGCTCTCCGAAGCGCTCGAGCTCGTCAGCCAGAGCCACGAGATCGTCGATGCGCCGAACGCCGAGCCGCTTGTCGTGCGCGAAGGCGCGATCCGCTACGAGAACATCAAGTTCGCCCATCCCGACGGGCTCCAGGTGTTCGACGACCTCAATCTCATCATCCGTCCGGGCGAGAAGGTCGGGCTTGTCGGGCCTTCGGGCGCGGGCAAGTCGACGCTGGTGAAACTGCTGCGCCGCCAGTTCGAGCCGCAGGCGGGCCGCATCGTGATCGACGACCAGGACATCTCGCATGTGACCTGGGATTCGCTGAACGAGGCGATCGCCGAGGTGCCGCAGGTGGCGTCCATCTTCCATCGCGCGGTGCGCGACAACATCCGCTACGCGAAACCCGGCGCGGACGAGGGCGAAGTGCTGCGTGCCGCGTCCGAAGCTTACGCGCACGAGTTCATCACCGGGCGTTCGACCGGCTACGACACCATCGTCGGCGAGCAGGGCATCAAGCTCTCGGGCGGCGAGCGTCAGCGCGTCGCGATTGCGCGCGCGCTCGTCAAGGATGCGCGCATCCTCGTGCTCGACGAGGCGACGTCATCGCTCGATTCCGAATCCGAGCATCTGATCCAGCAGGCGCTGTGGACCTTGATGCAGGGCCGCACCGTGATCGCGATCGCGCATCGGCTGTCGACCATCGCGGGCATGGACCGCATCGTCTATCTCGAAGCCGGGCGCATCGTCGAAGAGGGCCCCCACCGCGAGCTGCTCGCGAAGGGCGGCGCCTATGCGCGGCTGTGGAACCGCCAGATGGGCGGCTTCATCAACGCGGCTTGATCGCTAACCGACGGCGGCTTCCCAGCCGTCATAGTCTCCGCCGTGAGGGGCGGCCAAGGCCGTCATCCGGACGCGCAGGGCTTCGAGCACACTCGGCGTCACGACGATGTCGTGGTGCGCGAGCACGAGCCAGTTCTTGCCGTCGGCGCTCTCCCGGTCCTCCACCTCGAAGCCCTGGTGCTTCAGTTCGGTGACGACGGGCGCGGCCGCCTGCTGCGCCTTTGAAGTAGAGGTAGTGGGACACGCGTTGCTCGGTTCCCCCGGCCGACCGGCGAAACAGCTTGTTCAAGAGTCTGGCTCATGGGTTTCCCCTAAGTTCAAGCGCATACTCGCCGCGAGGTTTTGCCCAACCCTTAAATTCCAAAATCGATTTTTCGCCATTTCGCGAGCCCGACGCTCCGGCTTGCGGGCCGCCCGTGGGACGGCTACTAACGCCCGGACTCTTCCGTCCCATCACAGGAGTTCCCTATGCCTCGCAGCAGGATTGCGCTCATCGGCGGCGGCCAGATCGGCGGCACGCTCGCGCATCTGATCGGCCTCAAAGAGCTGGGCGACGTCGTGCTCTTCGACATCGTCGAGGGCCTGCCTCAGGGCAAGACGCTCGACCTCGCGCAATCCGGTCCCGATCGAGGGCTTCGACGCGAAGCTCAAGGGCACGAATTCCTATGCCGACATCAAAGGCGCCGACGTCGTGATCGTCACCGCGGGCGTGCCGCGCAAGCCCGGCATGAGCCGCGACGATCTTCTCGGCATCAACCTGAAGGTGATGGCCGCGGTGGGCGAGGGCATCAAGACCTACGCGCCGAACGCGTTCGTGATCTGCATCACCAATCCGCTCGACGCGATGGTCTGGGCGCTGCGCCAGTTCTGCGGTCTGCCGCACAACAAGGTCATCGGCATGGCGGGCGTGCTCGACAGCGCGCGCTTCCGCCACTTCATCGCCGAGGAGATGAACGTCTCGGTCGAAGACGTCTCCGCCTTCGTGCTCGGCGGTCACGGCGACACGATGGTGCCGATGCCGCGCTTCTCGACGGTGGCCGGCATTCCGCTGCCCGAGCTCGTCAAGATGGGCTGGATCAAGCAGGACCGCCTCGACCAGATCACGCAGCGCACGCGCGACGGCGGGGCCGAGATCGTGGGCCTGCTGAAGACGGGCTCCGCCTTCTATGCGCCGGCCTCGGCCGCCATCCAGATGGCCGAGTCCTATCTGCGCGACAAGAAGCGGGTGCTTCCGTGCGCGGCCTATGTCGAGGGCAAATACGGGCTTTCCGGCATGTATGTCGGCGTGCCCGTCGTGATCGGCGAGAAGGGCGTCGAGCGCATCGTCGAGCTCGAACTCACCTCGCCCGAGCGCGCCATGTTCGACAAATCGGTCGACTCCGTGCGCGGCCTGATCGAGGCCTGCAAGAAGCTCGAGCCGAAGCTGGCTTAGAGCCTTGCGCGTTCGGTTCGCCGAACCGAAAGAAGCGAGCGCGCTGACGTCGCTCTGCATGCGATCGAAGGCGCATTGGGGCTACGACGCGGAATTTCTCCGGCAGGCGGCGCCTGCGCTCGAGATCACGGAAGCGATGATCGCGGGCGGTCTGCGTCCTCGTCGCCGAGGATCGACGACGGCCTTCTCGGCGTTGCGGCCATTCAGCCGATGGAGACCGAAGGAACATTCGATCTGTCGCGGTTGTTCGTGGAACCGTCCGCGATTGGAACAGGGATCGGACGTGCCCTTTTCAGCGCTGTCGGCGATCGGGTGAGGAAGGACGGCGGCCCTCGCCTGGTGATCCTATCGGACCCCTTTGCCGACCGCGTTCTATGAGCGTCTCGGTGCGATACGAGGTCGGCGACGCGCCCTCCGATGCCATCCCAGGCCGCCGGCTCCCGCTGCTGGAATACCGGTTACCGGCCGTTTAGACGCATCGGATAGTCTTCCGGGCCGGGTTGCGCGGGCTTCGATCCGCGCCTATTTTCCGGACGGCTTCCAGCGAAGCCGAAGTGCCGCCTTAGCTCAGCCGGTAGAGCACCGCATTCGTAATGCGGGGGTCGCGTGTTCGAGTCACGCAGGCGGCACCAGTCTCCTCCTCCAGTCCACAATTCTGCGGCAAATCGAGCCGCAACCATCCTCCCCGGCGGTCGTTAGCCCTAGTGATGCCGCTTGAGCATCACGGTGGAAACGTAAGCTGGAGAATAGCCATGCTCGCAGCCAAGGAAGCGATGGCGACCATCGCGGTTAAGGATCTTGCAAAGGCGAAGAAATTTTATGGCGACACGCTCGGCCTGAAACAGTTGGACGAGGAGATGGACGAGGTCGCCACCTATCAGAGCGGCAAATCCACGATCGTCGTCTACGAGTCGCAGTTCGCCGGCACGAACAAGGCGACGTCGGCCACCTGGGGCGTCGGCGACGAGCTGGACTCGATCGTCAGCACACTGAAGAAGAAGGGCGTGCCCTTCGAGCATTACAATATGCCGGGGGCGACGCTCGACGGCGACATCCACAAATTCGGCGATTTCCGCGCCGCGTGGTTCAAGGACCCCGACGGCAACATCCTTCACATCAACAGCGAATAGTCGCCGCCCGCCATATGGCAGAAGGGACAGATGCCGCCATCCGTCCCTTCACCCTAGCAGGATTACGCTCCGTTCGCGGCTACCGCACGCACCGTCCGACCGGGGGATCGGATTTGTCGAGGCGCGCGATCACTTCGCCCGCGCCGCCCTGACATGCGACCCAGCGGAAATCGTGGTTCTCGTTCAGCGCGCGCAGGTTCTGATCGGCGACGAGCACGCCGAATCCGTTGGGCGAAACGCTACCGCCGACAAAACCGTCCTTGCACGCGGTCAACTGATTGCGTCCGTCCATCGTGCAGTACGCGTACTGAATCGAATACCCGCATTTGTTGCGGAAGCCCCAGTGCGCGCCGTCGCTTTCGACGTTCAAGCACGACGAAGCGCCTTCACCGGTCTTGGGCATTTCGGTTGTTGCGACCACGGCTGTGGGCTGGGTCACCGGTGGATCGATCAGATGGACTTCCGATTTGCGCACTTCGACGGGATTGGTCTCCGGTAAACTCGCCACCTTTGTTTCCGCGGCCGGCTCTGCAGGCTTTGCTGCTGCGGCGGCTTCAACCGGCTTTGGAGTGGCGGCCATCTCCGCGGCCTTGGCGGCAACGGATTCGGCGACCTTCGCGGTCACCGGAATTTCGGCAACCACCGGCGCCGACGCCACCTCGGCGGCCTTTGCTGCGGCGGCTGCGGTCGCGGCGGCGATGCTCGGGAGCACCGCCGGCGCGCCAGCACCCGGATCCGGCATGGACGCCGATGCCGCTTTTTCGGCGGCATCGGGCATGTCCATGGCCGGGGCGGCCGCCGGCGGCGCGACGGCCGCCGGTGCCGGCGCAACCGCGGGAACCGGTGAGGCTGCCGGTGCCGATGTCGTCGATGACGCTGCGGTCGCTGAGGGGGCCGCGTTCTCGCAGCCCGATCGTGCCGGAGTCCCGGCCGCCTTCTCGGTCGAAACGCCCAAACCCAGGCGGTTCGCATATTGGAGCAATGCCGTCTTGCGGTCGTCCAGGCTGAACACGTGGCCTTCGGGATACCACGACGTGCAGGATGTCGCAGCCTTGGGCGCGTTCATCTCGATCGTGAGCCCGGATTCGGAATTGGGCCGCACGATCTCGGTCGAACCATCGCCATACTGAATGAGGATTTCCTCCGACGATGCGCGGAACACGCCGATCACGCGCTGCGCATCGCGCGCATCCGCAACCGTGCCGAGCCTCTGATTGATGAAGACGAAGTTGGAGCGCTGCACCGCGCCGTTGGACGCGACAATCTCGCGCGAGAAGCGTCCTTCTGAAGCGATGATCTCGATGGTCGAGCCGTCGATGGAGATCAGCGTCTTGCCGAACAAGGAGTCCAGCGATCGTGCGGTTTGAGCCTGATCGGGCTTGGGAGGCGACGGATCCTGTGCTGCGGAGTAAGCTGCTGTTGCTACGCCCACGAACAAAACTGCTGACCACGCAGCGACGGCCGCGCACTTCATAGGACAATCTCCTTCTACTGTACTGGCGCTATGGTGGCCGCGCGCTTTAGCGGCTCGGGTAATAACCCCCGTCGTCATACGGTGCGCGGTAGTAATATCGGTCGTTGCGGAAGCGCTGCGCCGCTTCGGCGCATGACAGCCTCACGCCATAACGCGTGTAGCAATATTGCCAGTACGGATCGGCCGGCCAGTAATAGCCGCGCGCGTCATAGCGGTCGCGATAGCGCACGCTAGGGCGCTGGGCCGCGCGCTCTCGCGCGGCGCGCTGCTGCGCCAACCGCTCGCGATAGGCTTCGGACGCCGAGCGACTGCGCGCCGGTCTCGCAACATCACGCTGTTGATTGGAATTGGCGCTTGCCGCCTGGTCGCCCGTGTTGGCGGCTTCCGCGGCCTTCGTCGTGTCGTTCTCTTGCCCGGCTTGAGCCTGCTGCCGAGCCCGTTCGCGCTCGCGCGCATACCCCACGCCATAGCCTTGGTAATAGGGGTCTCGCCCCGATGTCGTTGTGTTGCGCTGCTGGTTGGGATTGGAATTTGCGGCCTGGGAATTGTTCAATTGCGCGGTTTGGTTGGTTTCTGCTGCCGCCGCCGCCACGGATGTGGAAGGAGCTGCCGCCACCACGGGCGCGGTAGGAGGAGTGGCGCGCAACGCGGCGCTCAAAGGCTTGTCCGCCGGCGGTGCGGCGTTCGCCGGCGCAATCGCCGCGCCTTTCGCTTCTGCGGCGGCATTCTGCGCGGTCAGGAGATTGCTCGGCGGTGCCGGTGCAACAACCGGAGTGCGCGTCACCATCGCGCCGCCGGCGACAGTTTCGCCGCAATTCGTGTAGGGCTCGCTCACCATCGAGGGCTGGCTCATCGCAAACGACGCCAGACTCGGCTTCTCCGCCTTCAGCGCGGGACCGAATATTGCGCGGACGTTCGTGCAGAACCGTCTCTTGTCGGACGCGCTGCGCCCCGAATAGAGATTCGCCATCTTGGTCTTGAAGGAATGATAGGCGGGCGTGCCCTCTTCACTGCCAAAGCGGTCGAAAAACGCTTGCAGTGCTTCATCCGACGCCACGAGATCCTTTTGGTATGCGGTGACGAAGCTGTTGTAGAGAGGAACATCATCGCATGTGAGTGCGGCAACCATCAGCTGCTGTTGCAGCGCCGCAACTTGCAAGGCGACAAGATCGGGTGCTCGGGCGCAGACATCGGCGCCCCATGCCGTACCAGCGGTGAGTGAAAGAGAAAGCCCTGCGACTGTCGCTTTGCCCGGGAAACGCATTCGTATTCCCCCGCATTCGCCTGAACGTCAAGTTCAAGCTCTTTTCACGCGTCAGAACGTTTAATTCGGCCCAAAGTTGCGCGTTTTTCCGCGCTCATCCCCTTTTATTTCGAGGCTTATGGGTGCTCGCATCTTTCACTTTTAAAAGTGAACTGAAGCTGAACAATACGTTCATCTTCGCCAAGCATAGCGAGCGCTGACGTCACAATTGTGAATCGAGCGCTACAGAATTGTGCAGAGCAGCACGCGGTGGAACCGCGCGGCACTTTTTCGTGGACGGTTCGTTTCCGATGGGTGATCGGGGGCATGGGTTCACGCATCATCGGAGAGGTATCATGGTAAAACTATCGACGCTTGGCGCGGCGTTCGCAGTCGCTGCGCTTTTGTTCAATGTTCCAGCCGTTGCGGCGCCTTCCGCGTCCGAGGCGACGGATTTGCTTAACCGTGCCGCGCGCACGGTCGAGCACATGAAGGTCGATCCGGGGTTCGGGCCGGCGCAGAGCCGCGTGGCTGAAGCAAAGGCGATGTTCATCGTGCCGTCGCTCGTCAAGGGCGGGTTCATCTTCGGCGCCGAAGGCGGAAGCGGTGTGCTGATGGCCAACAACAACGGCATGTGGAGCGATCCGGCCTTCTACACCATGGGTTCGGCTTCATTCGGCTTGCAGGCCGGCTTGGAGCAGACCGAAGTCGTCATGCTCATCATGAGCGACAGGGCCCTTCAGTCGGTCACGCGTGGACAGTTCAAGTTTGGCGCCGACGCCGGCTTGACGGTGGTCAGCCTCAGCGCGGGCGCAGGCGCCGCGACGCCGGCCAATCTCTCGGGCGACATCCTGATCTGGACCTCGGGCAGGGGCCTTTACGGCGGCCTGACGATCAACGGGTCCGTCATCAACTCCCGTGACGAGTGGAACACGGCCTTCTATGGAAGGCCGACGCCGGTGGCGGATATCCTTTCGGGTCGCGCGAAAGCCCTCGCGCCCAATCCGATCCGTCAACAGCTCGCCGCCCGGTAAGCGGATCGCGTTTCTGACGTTTAGGAACCGCGGAGAGGAAACTCTCCGCGGTTCTTCTTTTGCGTCATTTGCGCTTCCGCCGCGCGAATGGCATGTGACGGCATGAAACACGCGCGCGCGATTTTCATGACCGAACGGACGCTGAAGTTGGGAGTTGCAGGCTTGGGACGCGCGTTCGTCCTGATGCGGCCTGCGCTCGCAGCGCATCCGAAGGTTCAACTCGTCGCCGCCGCCGATCCGCGCGAAGAAGCAAGGGCCCGCTTTGCGGCGGAATTCGGCGGCCGCACCTATCCGTCCGTCGAGGCTTTGTGCGTCGATGCCGACATCGAAGCCGTCTATGTCGCAACGCCACATGAGTTGCATGCCGAGAACGCGATCATGGCCGCGCGGAACGGCAAGCATGTGCTGGTCGAGAAACCGATGGCGCTCACGCTCGATGAGTGCCACGCGATGATCGAAGCCGCGCGCAACAGCGGCGTTCACCTTGTCGTCGGTCACAGCCACAGCTTCGATGCGCCGATCGCGCGCGCCCGCGAGCTGATCGCCGCCGGAACATTCGGCGCTTTGCGCATGATCACGGCCGTTCAGTTCACGGACTTTCTCTACCGGCCGCGGCGTCCGGAGGAACTCGTGACCGCTTCAGGCGGTGGCGTCGTGCTCAATCAGGCGCCGCATCATGTCGACATTGCGCGGCTCATCGGCGGCGGCATGGTCAAGAGCGTGCGCGCTCTGACGGGCGCCTGGGATCGCGAGCGTCCGGTCGAAGGCGCCTATTCCGCGCTTCTCGCGTTCGCAAACGGCGCGTTCGCCACGCTTACCTATAGCGGCTATGCGCATTTCGACAGCGATGAGTTCGCCGGGTGGATCGCGGAAAGCGGCCTTCCCAAGGACGCGGACGCTTATGGCGCGGCGCGGACGCTTCTCGCGGGCACAAGAACGCCAGCCGACGAGCTCGCTCTCAAGACGGCGCGCAATTACGGCCGCGCCGATAGTCCAAAACCAGCGAACTCCGAGAGCGATTCGCGGTTTCACCAGCATTTCGGACTGGTGATCGCGTCGTGCGACCGCGCCGATCTTCGCCCGGGACCGAAGGGTGTGGCGATCTATGCCGATCACGCGCGCTCGTTCGAGCCCGTGCCGGTTCCGCCGATCGCGCGCAGCGAAGTCATCGAGGAGCTTCACGCGGCAATTTTCGAAGGCAGGAAGCCGCTGCACTCCGGTGAATGGAGCCTGGCGACGATGGAAGTCTGCCTTGCAATGCAGCAATCCGCGCGCGAAGGCCGCGAGATCGTGCTCAAGCATCAAGTGCCCGTCTGAGAAATCTCTTGATCGTCAGCGCGCGGTTGCGAGGGCGGGCGTTGTCGCGGGCGGCCGGCGATGATGCGTCCCCTGCTCATAGGCATAGGCGAGCTTGAGCAGCAGGCCTTCGTCAAATTCCCGTCCCATGAGTTCGAGTCCGATGGGTAGACCTTCGGCGGTGAAACCCGCGGGCACCGTTATCGCCGGGAATCCCAGCGCCGGGCTCAAGCGCCGGTTGTTGCCGGGGCCGGCGGAATCGAGCGTGCTCGTGGTCAGCGCGTCTGCCGGAATCTTCGGCGGCGGATAGTCGAACGTCGCATAGGCCAGCGCGTCGAGGTGCTGGCCCGCCATCATCGCAAGCACCTGCTGCCGCAATTCCTCGCGCGCCAGCAGGTATCGCAAATAGCCAGGTTCATCGGTGGAATGACCGACTGCATTCATCATCGTGCGGGCGCGTGCCGGCACGACTTTTCCTGACAGCAGGATGTCCTTCAGCGTTTTCGCCGGCGCGTTCGGATGTTGCGCCAGATAGGCGTTCATCGCCGCTTCGGTTTCATAAACGTTGCCGTCATAGAGCTCCGCCGAGCGCCTCGCGAGATCGGGGATTTTCTCCGCATCGACGATGATCGCGCCCAGGCGCTGCAAATCTTCGACCGCGCGATCGATCACGGCTCGTGCGGCTTTGAACTCCGGCGAAGACGTGTCCGCTCTTGGATCGAGCGGTTCGCGGATGATCCCGATCCGTGCGCCTTTGAGACCGTCCGCGACAAGGAACTGCGTGTAAGTTGCGGGCTGGCGTCCGACCGACGCGGCCGTGACCGGATCGTTCCAGTCGTAGCCCGCGATCACGTCGAGAACGATCGCGACATCCTTCACCGAACGTCCGATCGGTCCGAGCGTATCGGTGCTCGGCCGCGCGGGCAGCATTCCAAACCGGCTGACCAGCGGCACGGTCGGCCGCAATCCCACCAGGTTGTTGACGGCGGCGGGCCCGCGGATCGATCCGCCGGTGTCCTCGCCGATGCCGACCGTCGCGAAATTGGCAGCTATCCCCGAGCCGGTTCCACCCGACGAGCCGCTGGCGCTGCGCGTCGGATCGTAGGCGTTGCGCACCGCTCCGAAGGCCGAGCCCAGATAGCCTTGCGCGTATTCGCCCATGGTCGTCTTGGCGACGATCACCGCACCAGCGTTTTTCAACTTTGTGACGATGGTCGCATCGCGCTGCGGCACGAAATCCTTGAACACCGCCGAGCCATAGGTGGTCGGCATGTCGCTCGTCTCCACCTGATCCTTCATGAGGATCGGGACGCAATGGAGCGGCCCAACCGGACTGGGAGCCGCATCGAGCCGCGCGGCTTCCTCGACCGCGCGCCGATTGATCGTCTGCACCGCGTTCAGCGCGGGCCCGCGTTTGTCGTAGGCCTCGATGCGACCGATATACAGCTCGACCAAAGCGCGGCAGGTGGTCTGCTTGGATGCGAGCGCCGCCTTCACGTCGTCGATCGTGGCGTCCATCAGCTGGAACGGCTGGCTTCTCGAAGGCTGCATCGTCCCGCCCATGACCATCAGAATGGCCAGGAACAAGTGTGCGCGTCGGCGGGCGTTTCGCAATGGATCAGACTGGCTGACGAAGTCCGGCTTGGACAGTAGCGCGAAACGCGACATTCTCGCGACCGGAATCACGCAACCTTGCGCCCGCCATGTATCAAGTTGACGCCGCCCGATGACGCGCAAGCCGGTTCCCGGCAACGGGGGCACTCAAGCAATTCTGCGGCACTGGCGGGAGGCGGTTCCCAACGACCGGCTCGCCCATCTCGTGCGCGATGCCGCGAAGGCCCTCACGCGTGCTCTTCAGGTGCGGCTCGCCGAGCACGGCGTACCCTTCGGTCATTGGACGTTCCTGCGCATCCTCTGGGAAACCGACGGCCTCACGCAAAGCGAACTCAGCGAGCAGGCCGGCGTGATGGAACCGACGACCTTCGCGGCGCTGAAAACCATGGAAAAGCGGGGCTACATCACGCGCAGGAAGTCCCCCAATGATGGGAAAAAGGTCTTCATCCACCTGACCTCGGCGGGCCGCACGCTGAAGGACAGGCTGGTTCCGCTTGCGCTTGAAGCCAACCGGATCGCCGTCAACGGAACGAGCGCCGCGGACATCGCCACGACGCGCAGGATTCTCCTGCGCATGATCGAGAACCTCGCCGCGGAAGAAGCCAAGGCGGTCCCGCGGCCCGTCAGCGAGCCTCCTCGACAGCGTCGTCGCAAGAGACTATCCTAAATACTTAGAGACCTAAGTATTTCGGAAGGGCCGCCATGGTCACCCGGGAAGACAACGATCTCCTGACCCGCGTCGAAGGCGACTGGCCGATGGGCCAAATCATGCGGCGCCATTGGCTGCCGGCCTGTCTTTCGGAGGAGGTCGCGGAACCCGATGGCGCGCCTGTGCGCACCCGGATGCTGGGCGAAGACCTTGTCGTCTTCCGCGACACGAAGGGGCGCTTGGGGATTCTCGGCGAGCACTGCCTGCATCGCCGCGCGTCGCTCGCGTTCGGGCGCAATGAGGAATGCGGATTGCGTTGCCTGTATCACGGCTGGAAATTCGACGTGGACGGCAACATCCTCGATAGGCGTGCGAGCCCGAAGGCGGCCACTTCACGGTCGATCGCAAGCAGAAATCCTATCCTGCGCGCGAAAGCGGCGGTTTCGTCTGGGCTTACATGGGACCGGCAAGAGGAATTCCGCGAGTTCGAGCCGCCGGGTTGGGCGCCGCGCCCGCCTCGCGCATCGCCATCGTCAAGATGCGTGTGGCCTGCGATTGGGCCCAGGTGCTCGAGGGCTCGATCAATTTCGCCGCACTCATCGAGCCTGCACTCGACCGTGATGCCGTCGATGGACGTCGACGGCGCCAAGGCCGCCGGCGACTACTGGCCGCGGCCGTCCGCCGACAAGGCGCCGCGGATGCAATTCCAGTCGACGAGCTTCGGGTTCCGCTATGCCGCGATCAGGAGGCCGATCCAGAACGCGGCGACGCACGATTATGTCCGCGTCACGCTCTTTGTCGCGCCGTTCACGGTGATCATCCCGCCGAACGACCAGTACAAGATGGCGCAGATGCTGTTCCCGATCGATGATACCAACACCATTCACTACTGGGTCGCCTGGCACGAGACGAAAGGCATCTCGCAAGACGAATGGCGCAAGTTCTGCGCGGCTGAGGTCGGCGTCGATCTTGATCGGAACTACCGGAATATCCGCACGCTCGAGAACCGGTTTCTCCAGGATCGCGACGCGATGAAGCGCGGCGACTTCACCGGCATCAAGGGAATCCCGGCGCAAGACATGGCGATGTGGGAATCGATGGGGCCGATCACCGATCGCAGCGAAGACAATCTCGGCGCGAGCGACATCGCCGTCATCCAGTTCCGCCGCCAGATGATCGCGGCCGCGCGGCGGTTCCGCGACGGCGGTCCTGCGATCGGCACGACGGAGCCGCGCATCAAGCAGGCGCAGCTTTCGTCGTTCGAGGGCATCGTGCCGAAGTCGACCGACTGGCGCACGCTCGGGTGTCCGGGCGGAACTGTCGCTCGTGCGCCAGAGAACACGCCGGCGGCCTGGAGAGGCGTGAGGCCAAGGTGCCGTCAATCGTTCGCTAAGACCAAGGTCCATCTCGATAAGGCGGGACGCTCTCTGTAATCCGGCGGAACTCTGCGAATAGGTGCGTCATGCGAGAATGGTTGGTTCTCCTCACCGAGCCGGCGATCACGGTCATCGACATGCTGGCGCTCGTGATCATCGTCTTCAGCACGCTCGAAGCCTTCGTCCGCGCTTGCCAGTTGATGTTCACCGGGGCGAGCGGCCACGAGCGGCGCCAGGTCTGGTTGCGCTATGCGCGATGGCTGGTCGCAGCTCTGACATTCCAGCTCGCCGCCGATATCCTCGAGACATCGATCTCATCGAGTTGGGAATCGCTTGTCCGCATCGCGAGCATCGCCGTGATCCGGACGTTCCTGAACTACTTCCTCGAAAAGGACGTCGGCGAGATCCGCGGACGCGACCGGGAACGGGTGGGCGCAGCCGAGTAAAACGAGCACGGCGGCGGGCGGCAAACCCGCCGGTGTGCCCGACAAAAACGCTAACCCGCACTACCTGTCACGCGGCATTCTGATCGCCAGCGGCGCGAACGACCAAGTCCAGCAGCGATACGTTATCGGCCGCCCTTAATAGCAGGGGGGGTACGGGTAATAGCCGCAGAGGGCGCCTCCATAGTAGCCGCCACCCCAGTAGCCGCTACCCACCGCGGCACCCACTGGCTGCGGCACCGGCCACCGCGCCCACGTTCGTCCCGCGATACCAGGAACCGTGGTCGACACCGACTACGCCGACATTGCGTCCGACACCGCCAACAGCGACGCCGCGTCCGGCGCCGCCAGCAACGAAACCGCCGCGTCCGAAGCCGCCGGCAGCGAAACCGCCGCCGCGTCCGCCGCCAGCGAAACCGCCACCGTGAAACCCGCCGAATGCGAACCGGTCGATGAACACCGAGGCAGGCCCGTCGCCGCCACTCAGGTTGCCTTCGAGCACATCCACGTCGAACGTCAATTGGTCGCCTTCGAGCTTAGGAGTCTTCATGACGATGACGGCGTCGCGAACAGAACCATCCTTGCCCAAGACTGAAATGGTCGCGTTTGGAGGATCCATTGCGAAGGTCCCATCCGCGTGGTCCCATTCCTCCAAAAGGTTCGCCGTGAGAACGTGGCCCGCAGCTCTCACCGGACGGTCGGCGAACACGATCGAGTTCGGCGAAACGCCGACAAGCGCCAGCTTGCCTCCGTCCAAAGTGGCTGCGCGCGAGTTGAGCACAATCAGCGATGGGACAGGTTTCTGTTCGACTTCTGCTTGCCCCGTCGTCTGCCCGATCGCCTTTGGCAGGACCTGCGGTGGTGCGGCGGCGGGACTTTGAGCCAGTACCAATCCCGACGCACCAAGCAGGCTCGCGACGGCGACAGTCATGCATGCGACACGATACGTTTTCATCGGAGCGTCTCCGTTGTGGGCGTTGCGAACTCGGTCCCTCGGTCGCTCCCAGGAGCAAACATTGAGGCGATACCGAAGCGCGAGTGGGAAGATTTGGGAGCCGCGGTTCAATTGGACCTTGGCCCCACTAACTACAGCCGATCAATAAAGACGGGGCAGAGTATTTCCGGTCGCTGAGGACTTTAGTGTTCTGAAAGCGCTGTCGCTGCTGTCGCACGAGGCGGGAGATCGACGTTCACACGCGGTAGCGCAGCAGCAGCGTGCAGCTCGCTCGGGTTGGCGCACAGCGTATCTCCAGCGCGCCGCTCCGAACGGTTTTGGTTGAGCTAAGGGGTCGCCGCGGCGCGGGACGCATCGAATACGATCTGGTCGTAGCGCCAAAGGTCCTCGAAGAAATGCCGGGCGCGATCCGCGCCGTCTTTCGTTCCGCAGCGCTGGACAATTTCACCAAGGGTCCGCGTTCCATCGATCTGGTCGAGGACATGGTTCTGTGCCGCGCTGATCGGCAGAACCAGGTCGGGATGCTGATGGGCGGGATTGAGCAGCACGGCCACGCTGCCCGGCGGCGCGCGATCGCGAACGCACATCGCCCAGGGCAACCGCATCGGAACGTAGTTTCGCCATTGATCGTCCGCAAAACGGATGGGCTGAGCCTTTTTCGGCCGATCGCTGCGATAGGCAACAAGACTGTGCCGCGTGATCGTGCCGCGAAACAGTTCGACGGCTGCATGCTGCGCTGGTCCGTCCAGCGCGGCGAGCCGTGCGGCGTGGGGCGTTCTGGCGATGAGACCGCACTGCGGCAGGTAGGGCGCCTGCTCGTACCACCGTCCAAACGACAGGCCGCAGCGTTCGATCAAGGCATACAGCTCCGGCACCGTGTAGGCGCGATCCTGAGGATGAAGAAGCGCGTCGGCCATCGCCTCGGGCCGGTGGAACTCTTTCTCCCGGCGCAGCAGATTTGCGATCGGATGGTTCGCCGGCAGCGTTTCCAGCGTCGTGCCGAGGTCTCGCAGATCGTCCTTCGAAGTCCCGATGCCAAGCAGGCGGCAGTAGTCCTGCATCATGTAGATCCCGGTGCGCCCATAGCGCGCATAGACCATCAGGTGCATCGCGCCGTTTGGACGAAGCACATCGCGAAGGGCGCGAAGACCGGAGTCCGGATCGGGAAGGTGATGGAGCACGCCGGTGCAGACAATGAGGTCGAAGCTGCGTCTTAGCTCGCGGATGCGCTCGATCGGAAGTTGCCGCAGCTCGAGGTTTTCCAGTTCGTAGCGCTCTTGAAGCTCGCGCGTGTGTCTGAGGCTCGTATCGCTGATGTCGATGGCCGTGATGCGGGCTTCGGGTTCGCGGAGCGCGTAGCGGGCCGCTTGCGAGGTGCCGCAGCCGGCAATCAGGATCTCTCCGATTGCGCGTTCCCTCTCGGCCGGCCAGATCAGATGGAACAGGGCGCGGCGGCGCGCGGGGCTCTTGTAGAGATCGCGGTGCTTGTCGAGATTGGTGAGCGGCGCCGGATACGGCATCCTCTCGTAGAAGTCGCGGACCGCGTCGCTCCGGTTCACTTCGCCCGCCTCGGTTTCTCTGTCGCTGCCGTCCAGCGTGGTCCGTTTCAGTCTATGCAAACGATGCGCTTGGCGGAGGAGCCCTCCGCCAGCGCATCCATTCATTCAGCGAGCGCGGGCGAAACCCGGCGCTCGTCGCCCAGCTAATGGGCGTGCTCAGTCACCTGGGCCAGCACGGCATCCAGGTTGAACGAGGCGGGCTTCTGTCGCGGCGGGAACTTTTTGAAGCCTTCGAGCTCCGCCCGCCACCACGGCCTGCATCAGGTACATCTGGGGCACGTGATCGACCATCCAGTCCCAGTAGGTGTTCGAGTTGAAATCGGCCCGCTCGAACGGGTCGCGCCGGAGATTCATGATGTGCGGCACGCGCAGCTTCACGAACGGCTCGGCCCATAGCTGCATCGTGTTGGCGCGTTGCACCGCCAGATGGAACTTGTAGTCGCCGACCCGCACCGCGATGACGTCACCGTCGTCGCTGAAATACATGATGGAGTTTCGCGGGCTCTCCTTCGCCTGACCGGTCAGGTAGGGCACCATGTTGTGGCCGTCGAGGTGGACGTTGAACTTCTTGCCGTCGACCGTCGCGCCGTTGAGCAGTTGCTGTTTGACGTCCGGATTGCCGGCGATGGCGAGCAGCGTCGGGAACATGTCGATGTGCGAGACGATGCCGTTCAGGACCGAGCCCGCCTTGATCTTGCCGGGCCAGCGGATGAAGCACGGCACGCGCCAGCCGCCTTCCCAGTTGGAGTCCTTCTGGCCGCGGAACGGCGTGTTGGCGCCGTCCGGCCAGGTGTCGTTCTCCGGGCCGTTGTCGGTCGAGTACATGACGATGGTGTTGTCGGCGATGCCCAGCTCGTCGAGCTTGTCGAGGATCATGCCGATCTGCTCGTCGTGGACGACCATGCGATCGCTGTAGGGATCCTGGCCGCTCTTGCCGAGGTTCTTTGCGGCGACATGGGTCCGGAAGTGCATGGCCGTCGAGTTGTACCAGAGGAAGAACGGCTTATCGGCCTTGGCCTGCTTCTCCATCCAGTCGATGGCGCGCGCGGTGATCTCCTCGTCGATCGTCTCCATGCGCTTCTTGGTCAGCGGGCCGGTGTCCTTGATCGTCTGGCCGCCCTTGCCGTCGGACTTGCAATGCGAGCACGCCGCGCGGTCCGAACTTCTTCTTGAATGCGGGATCCTTCGGATAGTCGGGCAGTTCCGGTTCTTCCTCGGCGTTCAGGTGATAGAGGTTGCCGAAGAACTCGTCGAACCCGTGCACGGTCGGCAGGTATTCGTCGCGGTCGCCGAGGTGGTTCTTGCCGAACTGGCCGGTGGCGTAGCCGAGCGGCTTGAGCAATTCGGCGATGGTCGGGTCTTCCTTCTGCAAGCCGACGGTGGCGCCGGGCATGCCGACCTTGGTCAGACCGGTGCGGATCGGGTTCTGCCCGGTGATGAAGCAGGCGCGGCCGGCGGTGCAGCTCTGCTGCGAGTAGTAGTCGGTGAACGTCACGCCTTCTTCGGCGATGCGATCGATGTTCGGCGTCCGATAGCCCATCATGCCCGCGACTGAAGTGGCTGATGTTCCAGATGCCGATGTCGTCGCCCCAGAGGATGAGGATGTTCGGTTTGCCGGTCTTTGCCATGGGAGTCTCCGCTGAGAGGCGCTTGTAGCCGCGCCGGTTGTCCTTCGAGACACGCAACAGAAAGTCCCCGCGTGACTCGATGATGTTTGCGCCAACGTTGTTTTTAGAGCGGATGTCGAACGCGTCCCGCAATTGGACCTTGGTCCAACGATTCTCGCACTGTGGCGGCCACGACACGTCATTATCGTCGAGCATCGGACTACGAGTGCGCACGGCAAACCGCGAGCTGATCGACGCGATCGTGCCGTCCTCGACATGTCTCGATGTTTACGCCGTTCGGATACGACCAAGGTCCAATTGCGGGCTGATGCTTGGACGTGACATTGGCGGTCGCAGATCGACATATCGCCTATGGACAATTGATGACGTCCAGCTTTCCGGACTGAACACGTGCGTCGGACGCGCAAAATATCGTGCGACGCCTTGCCCGGATGTTGGCGATGTCGGCGATCGTGGGACTTCTCTTCGCCGCGCCGGCGCGGGCTGCCGAAGATCCCTACGACGGAAATTGGCACTTCACGTTGACGCCTTATCTCTGGCTGCCATCCCTCGACGGCACGCTCCGGTTCGATCTTCCCAATGGAAGCCCGAATGTGAGCGCCAGCAAAGGCGACATTCTCGAGAACCTCGACTTTGCGTTCATGGCGACCGGCGACATTCGCAGGGGCAACTGGAGCGCGTTTACCGACTTCATCTATCTCGACCTCTCGGACGACAACGCCGAGGTGAGATCCGTGACGTTGCCGGGAGGCGTCGTCGAGATTCCGATCGACGTCGGTACGCAGGCGGGAGTGAAGGGGTATCTCTGGACTCTCGCGGCCAGCTACACGCTCGTTCGCGGGCCGGCTGCTTCGCTCGATGTGTTTGCCGGCTTTCGCGATGCGCAATTGAAACCGTCTCTCGATTGGCAATTTGCCGGGCCGCTCGGCCTTTTTCCCCAAGCAGGAAGCGCGTCCGATACAGCCGTCATTTGGAACGGCATCATCGGGCTCAAGGGAAAAATCCGCCTGAGCGAAAGCGGAACCTGGTTCATCCCCTACTACGGCGATATCGGCTGGGGCGGGTCGAGTTCGACGTGGCAGGCGCTCATCGGCGTCGGCTACGCGTTCGATTGGGGCGATATGCACCTGACCTACCGGCACCTGCACTACAACACGGACGGCAATCGGCTGATCGACGATCTCAGCCTTTCAGGACCCACGCTGGGCGCGACGTTTCATTTCTGAGTCCGGCATCTCCAGCGGCCAAGCCCAAGCGGCGGAGGAATGGACCAAAGTCCAATGCACGCTTGCTTCGGGCTGGGCGCAAACTTGCTCCATGCGCACGCCAAAACCATTCGTGATGCTCGGCGTTGCCTCGGTGCTGCTCTCCGCACCTGTGGGGGCAGCCGTGGTGGCTCAGAACGAATTCGCGGAGTCGCTTGCGGAATTGAGCGACGCCGACCGCGAGGCGATGGTGCGAGCGCGCAACGAGGTGCTGGCAAAGATGCAGCAGGGCGCCGTCTCGATTTGGAAAGACGACAGGACCGGCCATTCGGGCGAAGCGCGTCTCGCGCGGACCTACGAGCGGAACGGACTCATGTGCGCTGAGGTCGACCACTTTCTGAAGCTGCCGCGGGAAAGCCGCTACGTGATCCCGTTTTGTCGTGACGCCAGCGGCACTTGGCGCGCGGCGTTCTGATCGGCCGCGCCGGTCCTCACCGTCACGGAGCGCGGGTTCCAGCCCGTGACCGCCGCCAAATTGCCGCTTCCCGCAAAACTGGGTTAGGCTTCCGCTCACGCGCCCGTTGGCTCAGCGGAGAACACGATGCTCAAGCGTTGGCTTCTTCTCGCGTCCGCCATTGTCCTGGTTCCCGGGTCCGCCTCCGCTGCGAGCAACGACATGTTCCGCGGCAAGACGATCACCTACATCGTCGCCACCACGGCGGGCGGCGGCTACGACACTTATGGCCGCATGATCGCGCGCTACATGCCGAAATATCTGCCGGGCTCGCGCATCATCGTGCGCAATGTTCCGGGTGCCGGGAACATCATCGGCGCCAACGCGATCTACACCGCGCGTCCCGACGGCACGACCATCGGCATGTTCAACACCGGCCTGATCTACAACCAGCTGATCGGCAGCGCCGGCATGAATTTCGACATCGCGAAGTTCTCCTGGCTCGGCAAGGCCGCCACCGAAGCACGCGCGGTCGTGCTCTCGACCAATTCGGGGATCAAGAGCTTCGACGACATGCTCAAAGCGCGCGACGTGAAGTTCGCGACCTCGGGCATCGGCACCGCGTCTTATTTCGACACGCGCATCCTGGCGGACGCGCTCAAGCTCAACATCCAGGTGGTCAACAACTTCACCGGCAACACCGGCGAGCTCAGCATGCGGAGAGGCGAAGTCGTCGGGCAGATCGGCACGGTGGAGTCGCTCGAACAGTTCGTAAAGGGCGGCGGCGGGTTCTATGCGCTGGAGATTTCCGGCAAGGAGGGAACTCTCCCCGGCGTCCCGCGTGTCGCGCAATACGCCAAGGACGAGCGCGCGAAGAAGCTCGTGGCCCTCGTGCAGGCGATGTCCGAGCTCGGACGGCTTCAGGCGGCGCCGCCGGGCGTTCCTGCCGAAACGCTCGCGGTCCTGCGCAACGCGATGGAGCAGACGATCAGGGATCCCGGCTTCGTCGCTGATTCCGAGAGGCTGAACCTGCCGATCGATTTCCTCCCCGGCGACGTGGTGACGGAGAAGATCAAAGCCGCGCTCAGCCAGCCGGCCGAAATCGTCACCGCGCTCAAGGCTGTGGCCGGCAGCTAGCTCTCTCCCCTCTCGCGCAGGCGGTGCTTTCCACGGCGCGAATCCGTGATAGCAGTGGTTCGAGGTCGCGACGTGTCCGCTCGCGGTCGAGTTGCAACCCAAACAGACGATTGGCCGGCGCGTCCTTCGGAGCAGCACGATGTGTGGAGTTGTCGCGATGCTTTCCCAGGGTCCGCCCATTTCGGCGGATGCTCTCTCCCGCGCCGTACGCACGCTCCATCACCGTGGACCGGACGGCCAGAGAACGTGGATCGCGCCGCATGGGCAAGCCGCGCTCGGACATGCCCGGCTCAGCATCATCGATCTTGAGACCGGCGATCAGCCGATCGCGAACGAGGACCAGACCGCCTGGATCGTCGTCAATGGCGAGTTCTACGATTACGAACGCGTGCAGCGAGAGCTCGAAGAGGGCGGACATCGCCTGCGCACGCGCACGGACAGCGAGATCGCGCTTCATCTCTACGAGGATCTCGGCACGCAATTCGTGCATCGCCTGCGCGGCGAATACGCGTTCGTGATCTGGGATGAACGCGCGCGCACGCTCCTCGCCGTACGCGACCGGTTCGGCGTCAAGCCGTTGTTCTACGCGATCCACGACGGGATATTGTTCGTCGCCTCCGAGATGAAGGCGTTGTTCGCGGCCGGCGTTCCGGCGCGCTGGGACCCTGAAACCCTGCACTATTCCGTGGTTCTCGCGCCGCCCGGCCGCACGCTGTTTCAAGGCGTCTACGCCGTGCCGCCGGGCTATTTCCTGACCGCCGATACGAACGGCGTGAGGCTGACGCAATATTGGGACATCGACTACCAGCGCATCGACGAGCCAGGACCAACTCTCTCGGACGCGGACTACATAAGCGCCTTTCGCGACCTTCTCGACGATGCCGTCAAACTGCGGCTGCGGGCGGACGTGCCTGTCGGGTGCTATCTCAGCGGCGGTATCGATTCCTGCGCCGTGCTCGGTCTCGCCGCGCGCCACAGGACCGATCCGATCCGCGCGTTCACGCTGCGCTTCGATCATAAAGACTATGATGAGGGTGTTGCGGCCGAGGAGATGGCGCGCAGGGCGGGCGCCGAGTGGGTGCCGATTCCGGTCAGCCAGGATTCGCTGGCCGACAATTTCGCCGATGCGATCTACCACGCCGAGGCCTTCTGTCTGAACGGGCACTTCGTTGCGAAGTACATGCTGAGCCGCGCCGTGCACGATGCCGGTTTCAAGGTGGTCCTGACCGGAGAAGGGTCCGACGAGATGCTCGCGGGCTATGCCCATTTTCGCGAGGACATGCTGCGCTATGACAGCGCCGGACAGGACCCGGCGGAGACAGAACGCCTGCTTGCCCAGCTCGAGCGAGCGAATTCCGTCTCGCAGGGCATCCTGATATCGGACGAGAAGGGCGAAGACTCGGCGACGCATGCGTCGAGCGCTCGGGTTCATCCCGAGCATGTACAGACCGTACTTCGCGAGGCGAGCCGCTTAGAATCGCTCCTCGACCCGGGACTATTTTGCGCCGTTCAAGGGCCTCGACCGCGCGACCCTGTTGTTCGACAGCATCGACGTCCGGCGACGCCTCGACGGGCGAGCGCCCGTCCATCAGTCGCTCTATCTGTGGAGCAAGACGGCGCTGCCCGGCTACATCTTGACGCTGCTCGGCGATCGCATGGAGATGGCGCATTCGATCGAGGGCCGCGTGCCGTTTCTCGATCACAAGGTCGCCGAGTTCCTGTTCAAGACGCCGGTGAACCTCAAGATTCGGGGTCTGACCGAGAAATACATTCTTCGCGAAGCCACGCGCGACGTTCTGACCGACAGGGTCTATCGCCGGCAGAAACATCCCTTCCTCAGTCCCCCGGATGCGCTGGGCAAGCCAAGCAGGATGACCGCACTCATTCAGGACACTTTGCGCTCTAAGACCGTCGAGTCCATTCCATTTCTCAACGCATCTGCGGTGCGGAGCCTCGCGGATAGACTCGAAGGCATGACGCCGCCGGAGCGCGGCCGTATCGATACGGACCTGATGTCCCTCATCAGCGCGGTCATCATGCACGAACGCTTCGTGCAGGCAGGATAATCCGCCGTCAAACCTCGCGCGCCATCAGGATGGCGTTGCCGTCGCGATAGTGCAGGGCGGGATGCGGCACGATCGCCCGCCGGTCGACTTCACGAAACCCGAGCCGGCTGTACAGCCGCATCGCGCCTTCGTTGCGCTCGAAACAGATCAGGCTGACATGCGGCGCCCCGAGAGCCGTCGCGCGCTCAAAGGCAATTTCCATCAGCTCGGTGCCTATCCCTTGTCCGCGGAACCCTTCGAACACCGCGAGCGCGGAGATATAGAAGGAGCGATCGAGTTCGAGCTCCGCATAGGGCCTCAGCACCGGGTCGCTTTCCTCATTTCCGCCCTCGGGCACGTGCATCTTGTAGCCGTGCATCATCCCTGCGATTTCTTCGTCGCGCGCCGCGATCGTGCAATTCTCGTAGGAATAGTCGGATTCGCTCTTCGCGCGGCCATAGCGCGCTCGCCCGACATCTTCGAGCGTCATGCCGGTTTTCTGGTAGCGACTCCATATATACGCCGCGAACCCGTCCGAAGAGATCAAATACAGCCGCGCGATGTCGCCCGCGTCCGACTTTCGCGCTGCGCGGAGGGTGCAGAGTCCGGCCAACTATCCCGCCTTCCGCACGTCGAAGACGATGGCCTGCAGCGGGATCGGCTTCGTCGCGAACTCGCGCTCGAGCGCTGTTTTCGCGGCTGCCACCACCGTGTCGGGATCGACGCCGCCGCGCGCCTTGATCTGATCGACGATCGGGTTGCCCAAGATCATGCCGCGCGCCCGCGCCGCGGCGTCGGTCAGCTTGTGCTCTTTCTTCACGACCGCGATCTTGAGATCGGAGAAACCGGCGGCGAGCAGCGACTCCTTGATCGGATCGATCGCGTGATAGCCGAACGGCACGTTGTAGAATTGCGGCGGATCGACGGGGAAGAAACTCGCCGCCAGCTCGTGCGCCATGCGGCCGAACGGATTGTAACGGTGCGAATCCCAGACATTGAAAATGTAGTGCCCGCCCGGCGCGAGCACGCGATAGACTTCGCGGTACGATTTGTCCTTGTCGGGAAAGAACATCACCCCGAACTGGCACACGATCGCGTCGCACATGTTGTCGGCAAACGGCAGCGCGGTCGCGTCTGCGGGGCGAAGTGCGATCCTGCCATCGGTCGGCCTGAATTTCTTCGCGGCCCAGTGGAGCATCGGCTCGTTCAAGTCGGTAGCCAGGATTTCGGCTTGGGGCAACGCGTCGTACAGGCGCCGCGTGACGATGCCGGTTCCCGCCGCGATTTCCAGCACGCGCTTGGGCGCATAGGCGGCGGTCCGGCGCGCGATGTCGTCCGCGTATTCGACGAACAGGAGCGGCCCCAGCCCCTCGTCATAGTGCTGAGGAATGTCCCCGGTGAAACCCGCTGCATTGTTGGTCATCGCAATACCCCTGAACCCCTAGTGTCGTGATTTCGAAGTTCGCAACATCATCGATATCAGGCTCTTGGCGAACTTCGAAACCAAGAACGACACTAGGAATCAATAGTTTGTTAGTGTCCCGTCGCTTCCGAAATTCGCGAAAAGCCCGATATAGAGATGTGGCGAATTTCGGAATCGGGACACTAAAGACGCGATGGTAACATGGCCTTTTCAGCCCCGTCCTTGTCCGGTTTGTGTTCTTCCCCCAATTGCCGTCTTACGCGAAAAGACGCATTGTTCCGCCCGAAACGCGAGTGCGGAGGCCCCCGATCTCGCGGTCAAGGGAGGAAGCCATGAAGCGCATGTTGCTCAACGGTGTCGTCTTTAGTGCACTCGCCATCGCCGCGGGCGGTTGGCTTGCCGGTCCGGATGCGGCTGAGGCCGCGGCCGCGAAAGGCGTGCCGATGTTCGAAGTCGTCAAGGATTGGCCGAAGCTTCCGGCGAACATGAAGGTCGGCGATGCATCGAGCTTTGCCATCGATGCGCAGGACAATGTCTGGATGATCCATCGCCCGCATACGCTCAAAGGCGATGCGCAGAAGATGGCCGCCAAGCCGGTCGTGGTGTTCGACGCCGCGGGCAACGTGCTGAAGCAATGGGGCGGCGAAGGTCAGGGCTACGAGTGGCCGCAGCGCGAGCACGGCATTCATATCGACTATCAGGGCAATGTCTGGCTCGGCGGCAACAACTGCCCGGGGAATGGCGCGCCCACGCGCCCCGTGAACGACGACCAGCTGCTGAAGTTCTCCCCGGACGGGCGCTTCCTGCTGCAGATCGGCAAGGTCAACGGCAGCAAGGGCAATGCCGACACCGCGAACCTGCATCGTCCGGCGGACGCTCAGGTCCATCAGCCCACCAACGAATTGTTCGTCGCCGACGGTTACGGCAATGACCGCGTCATCGTGTTCGATGCGAACACCGGCGCCTACAAGCGGATGTGGGGCGCGTTCGGCAAGGCTGCGAAGGATGAGGATAGCTGCGAAGTCGCGACGCCTCAGACGTTCGCAACCCCGGGCCCGGACAATTTCAACATCGTGCACGCGATCCGCGTTTCTAAGGACGGCATGGTCTATGTCGCCGACCGCGAAAACCGCCGCGTCCAGGTGTTCGACACCAACGGCAAGTACGTCAACCAGGTCGCCCGGACCGACGTGCTCTTCGCCCGCAACTTGGCACTCTCACCCGATGCCGAGCAGCAATACCTCTATGTCGGCGGCGGCAAGGGCGTGTTTGTGGTCGACCGCAAGTCGCTGGCGATCGTCGGCTCGGTCGAGCCTGCGGGCATCGTCGGCCCCGGCCACCAGATCAATGTTGATTCCAAGGGCAATCTCTATATCGCCGCGACCGGCATGGGCATGCAGAAGCTCGCCTATAAAGGCATGACGAAATAGCCGGTTCTAACCGTTTGACGTCCGATCGCCCGGGCAGAAAGCCTTCTGTCCGGGCGATCTGCATTTGAACGCCTGTGGGCGGCGGAATATAACTGTCAAAACAACCGCGCAGAATTTCGCTCGGAACGCGGGGCTCAAGGCGTTGGATTTGGGAGGAATTGCACGACAATGGTTCGCCATCGGATGAAAGCAGTGCTTGCGTGCGGCGCGCTTCTGCTCGCGGCGCAGGCGTTTGCCGCTCAGGGCGGCGGCGAGGTCTATCGCGCGCGGCTCTCGGTCGTACCGCTCGATGTCGCCATGCAGGCGAACGTGGCCGGTCTCGGCCAGGTCACCGCCACGCTCAACGGCAACCGTCTCACGGTGACCGGCGACGCCAGCGGCCTCAAGTCGGCCGGCGACCACGGTCTCGATCCATCGCGGACCGAAGGGGATACCCGGACCCGCGATCCTCCAGCTCACCGCCACGAAGACCGCGAATCCGACGATCAGCGGCACGCTCGAGCTCTCCCCCCAGCAGGTCGAGGATTTGAAGGGTGAGCAGCTCTATGTGCAGCTCAATTCCGAGCGCGCGCCGGAGGGCAATCTTCGCGGCTGGCTGTTGAAGTAGATCGCTCGCGGTTTTTGGTTTTGCGTTTCAACGTTCGGTTGGCTTGGGCACTTGGCTGAGGAGCACGGCACATGCGGGGCTTGAAGACGGGTCTGTTGCTGGCGGGCGGAACGCTCGCGTTCGGCGTGGCGCTTGCGGCTCAGCAGACTCCGCAAGGCGGAGGGGTCTACACCGCCGATCAGGCGACCATCGGCCAGACCGCCTACGCCACCGCCTGCGCGGGCTGTCACCGGACCGATCTGAGCGGGCAGTTTGAAGCCCCTCCGCTCGCCGGGGCGAACTTCATGAACGTCTGGCGCGGCCGCTCCACCAACGACCTCTACACCAAGATCGCGACGTCGATGCCGCCGACCGCGCCCGGCTCGCTCAGCGAGCAGGCTGTCGCCTCGCTCGTCGCCTTCATCCTGCGCTCGAACGGCGCGCCCGCCGGCAATCAGGCATTCGCCGCGAACACCGCGATCCCGATCGGCCAGGTCGCGACCGGTGCCGCGCCGCCGCCGCAAGTCGCTCAAGCGGCCGCCACGGCAAAGGCGGCGCCGGCACGCCAGCCGGCCGCGCTCGTCCTCGAAGGCAACATCCGGAATTTCACGCCGGTCACCGATCAGATGCTGCGCAATCCCAGTCCCAACGACTGGCTGATGGTGCGCGGCAATTATCATGGCCACAGCCACAGCGGGCTCAATCAGATCACGGCGCAGAATGTCGGCCAGCTTCAGCTCGCCTGGGTGTGGTCGATGTATGACGGCGGGCCGAACGCGAACGAGCCGACGCCGCTCGTGCATGACGGCATTCTCTTCCTGATCAATCCCGACAACCGTCTGCAGGCGCTCGATGCCGCCACCGGCGAGTTGCTGTGGGAAAACCGTCTGCGGCCCTCGGAAGGGAACGAAGGCGGCAACGCGATGCGCAACATCGCGGTCTATCAGGACAAGATCATCGTCGCGACCACGGACGCGCATCTGATGGCGGTCGATGCGAAGACCGGGCGTACGGTGTGGGATACGGTGTTCGGCGATGCGTCGAAGGGCTATGGCACGTCGAGCGGCCCGATCGTCATCAACGGCAGGATCGTCCAGGGCATGCAGGGCTGCGAGCGCTACAAGGCGCGCGACGAGGACCAGGGCTGCTACATCACCGGCTTCGACGCGCAGACCGGCAGGATCCTCTGGAAGTTCAACACGCTCGCCCGGCAGGGCCAGCCCGGCGGCGACAGCTGGAACAACATCCCCAACATGCTGCGCGCCGGCGGCGACACGTGGATCACCGGCTCCTACGATCCCGAGCTCAATCTCACCTACTGGGGTGTCGCCCAGGCGAAGCCCTGGATGCAGGCGAGCCGCGGCACGAAGGGCTCGGATGCCGCGCTCTACACCCGCGCGACGCTTGCGCTCAGGCCCGACACCGGCCAGCTCGCGTGGCACTTCCAGCACGTGCCCGGTGAATCGCTCGACCTCGACGAGGTCTATGAGCGCGTGCTCGTCGACGTCGACGGCCGGAAATTCTCGTTCAACGCGGGCAAGGTCGGCATCCTGTGGAAGCTCGACCGCGTCACCGGCCAGTTCGTCGCGGCGAAGGAAACCGTCTTCCAGAACGTCTTGCGCTGGAAGGATGCGGCCAAGGGCATCGTCGAGTACCGCCCCGACATCCTGGAACAGCGCACCGGTTATTGGGTGTCCTCGTGCCCGAGCACGCAGGGCGGCAAGAACTGGCAGGCGATGAGCTATGACCCCCGCACCAATCTGATGATCCTTCCGCTCAGCCAGAGCTGCATGGACATCAACGGCCGCGTCGTCGAGTTCAAGGACGGCTCGGGCGGCACGATGGCCGACCGCAAATTCTTCGAGATGCCGGGCTCGAACGGCAATATCGGCAAGCTCGCGGCGTTCGATGTCCGCACGATGGAACAGAAATGGGCCTATCAGCAGCGGCCCTCGTTCCTGACGGGCGTGCTCACCACCGAAGGCGGCGTGACCTTTGTCGGCGATCTCGACCGCACGTTCCGCGCGTTCGACACCGCGACGGGCAGAGTGCTGTGGCAGTCGCGGCTCGGCACCTCGGTGCAGGGCTTCCCGGTGTCGTTCAGCGTGAACGGCAAGCAGTACATCGCGGTCCCGACCGGGCTCGGCGGCGGATCGCCCCGCAACGTGCCGCGCACGATCGCGCCCGACGTGAAGCACCCGCTCAACGGCAACGCCCTCTACGTCTTCGCTTTGCCGGGGTAGCGGGACCGACCAGAACGGCCAATGCGTATTGCGACCTATTCGGTTGCGGGCCTCGCTTCGCTGGCGTGGGGCCTACCCATTCTTGCTGCTATTGTTGGAGTGATAACGCTCTATCAGAGCGGCTTCGGTTCGCTTGCAGCCATTATGGGTTTATTCCGACGATTGCTCTGCCGGGTATTGGCATTTTGTTTTCATTGCTTGTCCCGCGGTGGCTGCGGAGTCGCGGCCGTGATGGTTGGGCGCTCGGAGCGGCTTCCCTATCGTTGTGCACCGTATTGCTCATAGCGGCGTTCGCTGGGTCTCAGTCGGAGCCCCAAGTCTTCCTGGCCGTGCCGCAGGCTCCGTGATCGGGCATTCTGTGCCCCGTCCATTGAGCTCACGATCCCGCGAGGCTAGTCTCCGCGGCAATCCGATCTTGCCATCCGCGAACCTCCCAAGGAGTCCATCATGCGGGGATTGAAGGCCTCTCTGTTGCTTGCCGGCACCGGCGCCGCCGCGCTCATGATCGCGATGACGGCCGCCCAGCCGCAACCCGCCGCCACTTCCGTGTTCACGGCCGATCAGGCGACGGTCGGCCAGACCGCCTATCAGACCGCCTGCGCGCGCTGCCATCAGCCCGACCTCCGCGGCAGCATGGACGCGCCGCCTTTGGCCGGAACCAATTTCTTCAACGCGTGGCGCGGCCGTTCCACGGCCGACCTCTACAACAAGATCATCACCTCGATGCCGGTCGACAATCCGGGATCGCTCCCGGAACAGGCGGTCACCAGCATCGTCGCCTACATCCTGCGTCAGAACGGCGCGAACCCAGGCATGCAGGCTTACGCCGCGGCCACGTCGGTCCAGATCGGCCAGGTCGCAACCGGCGCTGCGCCGCCCGTGCAGCAAGCCGCGGCTCCCGCACCCGCTGCTCAAGCCGCGCCCGCGCGCATCCCCGCGGCGCTCAACCTCGAAGGCAACATCCAGAATTTCGTCCCCGTCACCGACGAGATGCTGAAGAATCCGCCCGCCGGCGATTGGCTGATGGCGCGCGGCGGCTATCGCGGCTGGAGCCACAGCCGGCTCAATCAGATCACCAAGGACAATATCGGCAGTCTGCGCCTCGCCTGGGTGTGGACGATGAACGACGGCGGCCGCGCGAGCCAGGCGACGCCGCTCGTGCACAACGGCATTCTCTATCTCTACAACATCGACAACATCATCCAGGCGCTGGACGCGCGCACCGGCGAGCTCCTGTGGGAGAACCGCATCCGGCCTTCGGGTGCGACCGGCGGCGGCACCGGGGCGATGCGCAACATCGCGATCTATCAGGACAAGCTCTACGTCGCGTCCACCGACGCGCACATGTTCGCGCTCGATGCCCGCACGGGACGGACCGTGTGGGACACGGTGCTCGGCAACAACGCGAAGGGCTTCGGCAATTCCTCCGGCCCGCTGATCATCAACGGCACGATCGTCCAGGGATTGGGCGGCTGCGAGCGCTACAAGGCGGCGCCCGAGGATCAGGGCTGCTACATCACCGGCCTCGATGCGCAGACGGGCCGCATTCTCTGGCGCTTCGACACGGTCGCGCGCGAAGGACAGCAGGGCGGCGACACCTGGGGCAGGCTCCCCAACATGCTGCGCGCCGGCGGCGACACGTGGATCACCGGCACCTACGATCCCGATCTCGATCTGACCTATTGGGGCGTCGCGCAAGCCAAGCCGTGGATGCAGGCGAGCCGCGGCCACACGGGCAACGACCTCGCGCTCTACACCAGCGCGACGCTGGCGCTGCGTCCCAAGACCGGCCAGCTCGCCTGGCATTTCCAGCATGCGCCCGGCGAGTCGCTCGACCTCGATGAAGTCTATGAGCGCGTGCTCGTCGACGTGGACGGCCGCAAGCTCTCGTTCAACATCGGCAAGGTCGGGATCCTGTGGAAGCTCGATCGCCAGACCGGCCAGTTCCTCGATGCGAAGGAAACCGTGTTCCAGAACGTCTTCGTCTGGAAGGATCGCAGCAAAGGCCTGCTCCAGTATCGCCCCGACATCCTCGAGCAGCGCACCGGCTATTGGGTCCCGTCCTGCCCCGGCACGACCGGCGGCAAGGACTGGCAGACGATGAGCTACGATCCCACCACGAACCTGCTCGTCATTCCGCTGACCCAGGCCTGCATGGAGATCAACGCGCGCGTCGTAGCACCCACCGACGGCTCGGGCGGCACGATGGCCGATCGCAAATTCTTCGAGATGCCGGGCTCGAACGGCAACATGGGCAAGCTCGCCGCGTTCGACGTGCGCACGATGGAGCAGAAATGGACCGTCGATCAGCGCGCCGAATGGCTCACGGGCGTGCTGACCACCGCGTCAGGCATCACCTTCGTGGGCGACATCAATCGCACGTTCCACGCCTTCGACACGGCGACCGGCAAGGCGCTCTGGAACGTTCGCCTCGGCACGTCGGTGCAGGGCTTCCCGATCTCGTTCAGCGTCGGCGGCAAGCAGTACATCGCCGTGCCGACGGGATTGGGCGGCGGTTCTCCGCGTCTCGTGCCGCGCACGATCGCGCCCGACATCACGCATCCGCCGCACGGCAACGCGCTCTACGTCTTCACGCTGCCCTGAACGTTGAAACTCCCTTAAGGCCTGCTGTTCCCGGCGAAGCCCAAATTCGTCGCGCCGTTCTTCTCTGCAAGGTCCAACGCGCGCTGCACGGCGTCGGCTGTCGCATCGGGCGCGGCCTTCACGTGGACTTCGGGCTTCGGTTCCTGGGCCGCGGCCATCTGCCAGTAACGATCGAGCGTTTCGGCATCGGGAACGCGCTCGCCGTTCCACACAAAACTGCCGTCGCCGAGCACTTCGAGCGTTATGACATTGGAATTCGTCGAGTCCTTCGGCGTGGATCGCTGAGCAAGAATCGCCAGTATTTCATCTTCGTTCTGTACCAGCTTGCCGTTCCAGTACATGTTTCCTTTGCGATCGAGCGTGATGACAATATTGTCCGGGTTGACGCTCGGAGCGATTGCCTGTGTCGGCTCGTCCGAGCAGCCAGCGAAAACGCCGCTTACCAATGCTGCGAGGAGTTTGCGTGAGCCTCGCGACATCCGATGGGCCTCCGTCTAACGCGCTGCGGTTTTCTCCGGTACGGCTTTGTCCAGCCAGGTTGCGATGACACGCGCGACTTCGTCGCTGTTCTTCTCCAGCATGATCATGTGGCCGTTGCCGTGGAGTCCGGCTCGGCCTAGATCGATCCAGGTCGGCTTCACGCCGGCCTGTTCGAGATATTTCACCGTGCAATGCTCGAACGGCGCGTGGAACGACGCTTCGCCGTTCATGATCAGGATCGGCATTTTCAGATTCGGCAATTGCCGCGCCGGCGCCTTTTGCAGCCAGCAGCGCACGAGATCGGGTCCATCGGCTTTCGCCTGCTGCTCGAACTGCAGCTCGAGCTGCGATGTCACCGCCGGCACGTAACCCAGCGGGATCGCGCCGAGGCCCCACGGCCGTGTCGCCGGTCCCTCCTTGAAATAATCCGGCGCGCCGATCGTCTCGACATCGCGCACCGGCGGGCCGGACGGCTCGACCGCGATCACCGCCTTCACCAGATCGGGCCGCGCATCGGCGACCGGCCAGCCATACGCGCCCGATTGCGAGTGCGTCATGACGATCGCCGGGCCGATCTTGTCCAGAAGCGCCACCAGCGCGTCGCGGTTCATGAATTGCGTGACGCCCGGCGCCTGCACATAGGGCACCTGCGACGCATAGAACTGGTCGAACACCGGATCGCCCTTCATCCCGCTGCCCGGCCACTGCGTGTGCAGCTTCGCCTGCGGCCACAGATTGAATTGCGCAGGCGCCGTGAACCGCCGCTGCGTGTTGTTGAGATCGGGCGTCTGCTGCGGCCCGCTCAAATCGGCCTGATACGACGAGCGCGCGCGCCCCGGCTGATCGACGACATAGACCGCGTATCCCTGGCGCAGGAAGAACTGCGCCCAGCCTTCGCGGCCGTCCGGCGTGCCGGTGAAATTCGTGCCGGTCTGGATCGCGCCATGCACCATCACGATCGGGTAGGGATGCGTCTGGTTCCGCGGGATCTGATACTCGGCGTAGATCTGGCCGCTCATCACCTCTTTGCCGTTGACGGTCGAATATTTCCCGCCGGCAAAGAGATAGCCCTGCTTGGCCACGGGCAACGGTTCCTGCGCCGTCGCCTGCAGCGATGCGCCGCCAAGCAGCGCCGCCAGAATCAGAGCCGCCGAGACAGGCTTGGCCTTCATGGCGTCCTCCATCGGTGGCGCCACTATAATCACTTTTCCAGCAGAATCATCTCCGCGGCCTTCTCGGCGATCATCATGGTGGGCGCATTGGTGTTGCCCGACGTGATCGTCGGCATGATCGAGGCGTCCACCACGCGAAGCCCATTGATTCCGCGCACTTTCAGCTCCCGATCCGTCACCGCGTTCGGATCGCTCTCGGTACCCATTTTGAGAGTTCCCACGGGATGAAAGATTGTTGTCCCGATGTCGCCCGCCGCGCGCATCAGGTCCTGCTGCGTGGTCAGCTGCGCGCCGGGCTTGTATTCCACCGGCTTGAATTTCGCGA
This sequence comes from uncultured Alphaproteobacteria bacterium, assembly GCA_963708555.1. Classification (GTDB taxonomy): domain Bacteria; phylum Pseudomonadota; class Alphaproteobacteria; order Micropepsales; family Micropepsaceae; genus CAIYRG01. The sequence continues at coordinate 81,768 of CAVPTF010000017.1, forward strand.
GCGCGGGCGCGGACACGATGCGCCGCGTCAGCATGATCGCATCGGCCGCAATTTTCTTGTCCTCGTTCGTCGAAAGATAGTTGGTGACGATCCGCGGCGGATCGTTCGCGTTGCTCGAGCGCGCATGCACCGAGCCGCGGCTCGTCGGCCGCACATTGCACACGCTCGCCGTGAACGCCGGGAACCCGTGCAGCGTATCGCCGAATTTCTCCAGCGACAGCGGCTGGATGTGGAACTCGAGATTGGGCGTCGCGTAATACGCGCTCGAGCGCGTGAATGCGCCGAGCTGCGACGGCGCCATGGTCAGCGGCCCGCGCCGTCTCAGCGCATAGTCCAGTGCGATCAGCGCGCTCTTGAAGTTCGAGTGATAGTCCATGTTCATCGTGCGCACGCCGCTCACCTTATAGATGCAGCGCAATTGCAGATGATCCTGAAGGTTCTCGCCCACGCCCGGCAGATGGTGCGCGACGGGAATGCCGAGCTCCTGCAGCCGCTCGCCGTCGCCGATGCCGGAGCGTTCGAGGATCGCCGGTGAATTGACCGCGCCCGCCGAGAGGATCACTTCGCGCTTGGCAAGCAGCGTTGCGAGCGTGCCGCCGCGCCGGATCTCGACGCCCGTCGCCATGCGGCCCGCGACCAGCACGCGCTCGACTTGGGCCTGCGTGATCAGTGTCAGGTTCTTGCGCGACAGCGCCGGTTTCAGGAACGCGCTCGCCGCGCTCCAGCGCAGACCCCGCTTCTGGTTGACCTGGAAATAGCCGCAGCCTTCATTGTCGCCGCCGTTGAAATCGTCCGTAGGCGGAATACCGCTCTCGCGCGCCGCCTCGCGGAACGCATCCAGCAGCCGCCACCGGACGCGCGGCTCGTCCACGCGGAGCTCGCCGCCATGGCCGTGGAACTCCGAGCGCCCGGCGAAATGGTCCTCATGCCGCCGGAAATAGGGCAGCACGTCGCGCCAGCCCCAGCCTTCGAGCCCCATCTGCCGCCAGTGGTCGTAATCGGCCGCCTGGCCGCGCATGTAGATCATCGCGTTGATGGCCGACGAGCCGCCCACCACCTTCCCGCGCGGATAGGCGATCGTCCGCCCGTTCAGGCCGGGATCGGGCTCGATCTCGTACATCCAGTCGGCGCGCGGATTGCCGATCGCGAACAGATAGCCGGCCGGGATGTGGAACCAGATCCAGTCGTCCTTGCCGCCCGCTTCGATCAGCGCCACGCGGTGGCGCCCGTCCGCCGACAGCCGGTTCGCGAGCAAGCAGCCCGCCGAGCCGGCCCCCACGATCACATAGTCGTAGCTGTCGTCGTTCAAGCCTGCGCTGCCGTCCGGCTATTCCCGCGTGATCTGAGGGACATAGCATGACGGAGAGGAAACGCCGCCAGTCTCGTTGAAGGCATCGCGCGTCTTTCCGAAATTGCTGGCCACACGCGGGAACCGCTATCCTCAGCGCAACCGGATATCCGCATCAGTCGGCGTCACACATTCGGACATCATTTCCGCGAGGGAGGATTGGGCAATGCGTAAGGGACTGTCACGTCGGGACATGTTGAGCATGGCGGGCGCGGCCGGCGGCCTCGCGATCGCGGGACGCTTTGGCGGCGCCTTGGCGCAAGGCGCGCAGCGCATCGAGCAGATGGACGCCGCGCTCGGCAACATCATCGCGACCAACGAGCCGATCCGTCAGCTCGCCACGGGCTTTGGCGGCGACATCGGCCCGGCCGAAGGTCCGCTGTGGATGGCGGAACAGCGCCATCTTCTCTTCAACGACATCCACACCGCGCGCCGGATGCGGTACACGCCGGGTCAGAACGGCGCGACCGTCGCCATGGAGAAGACCAACGAGGCGAACGGCATCACCCGCGACCTGCAGGGCCGCATCCTCTCGGCCGAGCACCTGACGCGCCGCGTCACGCGCTATGAGCCGGACGGCAGCGTCACGGTCATCGCCAACAGCTTCGGCGGCAAGCGTCTGCTCCGGCCGAACGACGTGATCGTGAAATCCGACGGCTCGATCTATTTCACCGATCCGGGCGGCACTGCCGCCCCCGACCAGTGGGACGTGACGGTCTCGGGCGTCTATCGCGTCTCGCCCGATCTCGGCACGATGTCGCTCGTCGTCCCCGACATGACGCGGCCGAACGGTCTCGCCTTCTCGCCGGACGAGAGCATTCTCTACGTCGCGGATTCGCGCCGCCGCCAGGTGCGCGCCTACGACATGCAGCCCAACGGCACGACCTTCCTCGACACGAGCCGCCTCTTCGTCGATCTCGGCGGTGCCGAGCCGGGCACGCCCGACGGCATCAAGGTCGACGTGCAGGGCAACATGTACGCGGGCGGCGCCGGTGGTCTCTACATCATCGACAAGGCGGGCAAGAAGCTCGGCCGCATCGTCCATGGCCAGCCCGCGACGACGAACGTCGCCTTCGGCGGCGACGACTGGAAGACGGTTTACTTCACCAGCCGCAGCACGCTCTTCTCGGTCAACGTGAAGATCGCGGGCGTGCCCGTGCCGGTGAAGAAGAAGACGGCCTGAACTTGAGACAAGAGGAGGTCAGCGTGACCGCCAGATCGGGACTCGATGGTTCTCGGGGTGGCCGCGCTGGCCGCTCTGTCATCTCCGTCATTGGCTCAGAACGCAAACTGGGTTGCGGCCTGGGGTGCGTCCCAGCAGAGCCTGGGCGAAACCAAGATCACCAACGCCACCGCGCGCATGATCGCGCGCGTGACGATCCCGGGCTCGTCCGTCCGCGTCCGCCTGGACAACACGTTCGGCACTCAGCCGCTCGTGATCGGGCGCGCGACCATCGCGCCGCGCGTGCGCGGTCCGCAGGTCGCCGCCGGTCTCGTCAAACCGGTGAGCTTCAAGGGGCAGACCTCGGTCACCATCCCCGCGGGCGGCAGCGTCGAGAGCGACGCCGATCGCGCTTCCCGTCGTCGCGCAGCAGGATCTGGCCGTCAGCCTGTTCGTCAACGGCGCGGACGTTCAGCCGAGCCAGCACAACAACGCGCAGGTCACCTCGTATCTCACCGAGAACGGCCAAGGCGATCAGACCGCATCCGAAGACGGCAAGGCCTTCGCGGGCCGGACGACGACCTCGATGTTCTGGCTCAAATCCATCGACGTGCAGCCGACCGCGCCCGCGTCCGCGATCATCGCGTTCGGCGATTCGATCACCGACGGCACCTGCTCGACGCTCGATTCCCACGACCGCTGGGAAGACCTCGTGGCCCAGCGTTTCGCGTTGCAGAATCCCGTGCGCTTTTCGGTCGTCAATGAAGGCATCGGCGGCAATACGGTCACGCGCCTGGGCACGAACCCGACATTCGGGTCGCCGCCGGGCTTGGAGCGGCTCGACCGCGACGTGCTCTCGCGCGCGGGCGTCTCGCATGTCGTGCTGTTCATGGGCACCAACGACGCCAACCGCGAGGTCTCGGCGGCCGAAATCATCGCGGGCTCGAAGGACATCATCGCGCGCATCAAGGCGAAGAACATCAAGGTCATCGGCGCCACGATGATTCCGCGCCACAACGACGTCTGGAACGAGAAGAAGAACGCCGTGAAGCGCGAGGTCAACGACTGGATCCGCAAGGATGCGGGCTTCGATGCCGTGCTCGATTTCGACGCCGATCATGCGCGATCCGGCGAAGCCGGATCTGATGATCCCGTCCTACAATTGCGGCGACAACATTCATCCCTCGCCCATCGGCTATTTCCAGATGGGCAAATCCGTCGACCTCGGCATCTTCGGGCGATAGATCGTTCTTCGTCTGTCGGGCCATTCCATCAGGCGCGTGTCAGCGCGCTGACAAGAAATGCGTTTTTGGAGCAGCGAATGGTCTCCATCCCCACCCTCGAAACCGAGCGCCTCATCTTGCGCGGCTGGCGCGAGGACGACCTCGACGCCTATGCCGAGATGATGGCCGATCCGGAGGTGATGCGGTTCGTTGGCGGGGTCCAGGAACGAAGCGATGCGTGGCGCGGCATGGCGAGCATGATCGGCCACTGGGCGCTTGCGCGGCTTCGGTCTCTGGGCGGTCGAACGCAAGCGCGACGGCGCGCTGGTGGGGCGCGTCGGCGTCCAGTACCCCGACGGCTGGCCGTCCACAGAAGTGGCTTGGACTCTTGGGCCGCCCCTATTGGGGCCAGGGCTACGCCACCGAAGCCGCGAAGGCCTCGCTCGATTTCGGCTTCAAGACGACCCGGCTCCCGAAGCTCATCTCGCTCATCGATCCCGAGAACCAGGCCTCGTGGCGCGTCGCTCAGCGCCTCGGCTATACCAAGGGCGGCAAGGGCACGATCACGATCTTCGGCAAGTCCTACGAGCTGGATATCTGGGAGATGCCCCGCGACCGATGGTCTTCGGGTTAACCCCTTTTGAGGTCCTTAGGCGTCAGACTAATATGGCGCATCACGATGCGAGGGCCTCGATGAAGTTGGTCTATGCCCTTACGTTTGCCGTTGTCGCCTTCCCGGCCTTCGCCGCGGAGACCGCACGTCTGCCGGCCGAGGTGACCGCCCACCTCGAACGCGATCGCCAGACGCCCGTCTGCCGGCCCAAGAACACGGCCGGTTTGAGCACCGAGCAGCTGGTCGACAATTTGATCATCGCCCGGCGGAGCCCGGCCTGCGCCGACCTGGAACGCGAACGCAAGGCGCTGCTCGAGCGCTACAAGGACAACAAGGCGGCCGTCGACGCGCTGACGCTGAAAATCGCCTTCGTCGGCGAAGCGATCTGACCTCAAAATCCGCTGATTAAAGCGTTTTCCGCCGAAGTGGATGCCGGTTCGGCGTGAGAAAACGCGACAATTCGAAGAATCAGAGAGTGCGCATTCGATAAAATCGAATGCGCGCTCTGGAACCCCGCCTGGAAGGCTTCCGGGCGATGCAGTACTCTCGCCCTCAAGCTGGTTCCGTAAATCGGGCTCATTCGGGAGGACTTCATGACACGCTCATCGACGCGCGCGTTTCTCATGGGAACGGCGAGCGCCGTCATCGCACTCGCGGCTTTCGGCACGGCGGACAACGCCCAAGCCAAGGTGACGCGGATCGTCATCGAGAAGAAGACCTCCCCCGCCTTCGACGGCGCGAGCTACGGCACCATCGGCCAGTACGAGATCCTCGTCGGCAAGGCTTACGGCGAGATCGATCCCAACGACCGCCGCAACGCGATCATCACCGACGTCAAGCTCGCGCCCAAGAACGCGCGCGGCATGGTCGAGTACATGACCACGTTCCAGATCGTGAAGCCGATCGACATGTCGAAGGCGTCCCACTTCATGTGGCAGGACGTGCCCAACCGCACCGGCCGCATCACCATCGACGTGCAGCAGCGCAATTTCGGCGATGTCGGAATCTCCGCCGGCTGGCAGGGCGACGCCGCGGGCCGCACGGTCCCGGCCGAGAACAACGACTATGTCGTCGTGCCCGTCGCCAAGAATGCCGATGGCTCCCCGATCACCGGGCGCGTGATGGCGCGGATCATGAACACGAGCGGCCCGAACTCGTCGGCAATGTACGTCGCCACCAACCCGACCCCGTACAAGCCGGTCGACCTGAACACGGCGAACGCCAGACTCGTCACCCACACGGCCGAGCGCACGGACGGTACGGTCGAAGGCGAACGCGTGATCGCGTCCACCGATTGGGCGTTCGCGAAATGCAGCGCCGAGAACCCGTTCCCCGGCACGCCCGATCCGACACAGCTCTGCCTCAAGGGCGGCTTCGATCCGAAGCTGATGTATCACGTCGCCTTCACCGCGAAGGACCCGCCGGTGCTGGGCCTCGGCTTTGCCGCCTTCCGCGACGTCGCCTCGTTCTTCAGGAACGAGAAGGCGGATTCGACCGGCGCCGCGAACCCGCTCGCGGGCCAGGTGCAGTGGGCGGCCACGCGCGGTCAGTCGCAATCGGGCAACATGATCCGCCAGTTCCTGCATCAGGGCTTCAACGAAGACGAGCAGGGCCGCAAGGTCTTCGACGGCGCCTGGCCGATCATCGCCGGCAAGCGCATCGCTCTGAACTACCGGTTCGCCACGCCCGACGGCGTCTCGAAGATCTACGAGTTGTCCAACGAGGGCACGAACACCTGGGCGAAGTCCGAGGACAAGCTGCGCGGGCTTCCGGCCGCCGGCATCCTCGACCGCTGCACGGCGACCAACACCTGCCCGCGCGTGTTCGAACATTTCGGCGCGGCCGAGTTCTGGGGCCTGAAGATCTCGCCGTCCTTTGTCGGCACGTCGGCGGATAAGGACATTCCCGTTCCCGCCAATGTGCGCCGCTATTACATCGGCAGCACGCAGCACGGCGGCGGCGACGGCGGCTTCAGCGACCAACACCGAAGCGCCGCCCGTATGTCCGGGAGGCGCCAACTATGGCAAGGGCCTGCTCGCCGAGAATCCGATGCCGCAACGCGAGACCATCACCGCGTTGCGTGTCCACTTCCGCAACTGGATCATGAAGGATATGGCGCCGCCCGCGAGCGTCTATCCGACCCTCGCGGCAGGCACGCTCGTGTCCCCGACCAAACAGGCGATGGGCTTCCCGTCATTGCCGGGTTTCGCGCCGACCGTGCCCACCAACTTCATCAACGAAGTGCTCGATTACGATTACGGCCCGGAGTTCAACTATTCCGACGGCACCGGCGTGATGACCAAGGTCCCGCCGACCGTGAAGCGCGTGATCCCGTCCAAGGTTCCAAAAGTCGATGCCGACGGCAACGAAGTCGGCATGGTTCCCGTCGTCCTGCGCGAAGCGCCGCTCGGCACCTATCTCGGCTGGAACGTCACCGCCGAAGGCTTCCATGCGGGCAAGATCTGCAACTACGCGGGCGGCATGATCCCGTTCGCGAAGACCAGGGCCGAGCGCATGGCGAACAACGATCCGCGTCCCTCGCTCGAAGAGCGTTACGGCACGCATGAAGGCTATGTCGCGAAGGTCAAGGAAGCGGCGACGAAGATCGTGGCCCAAGGCTTCCTGCTCCAGCGCGATGCCGATCGTCTGATCGACGAAGCGGAAAAGAGCAACGTCCTCCTCGATCGGGCGGCGTCCCGTTGAGAATGCGAGTGACGCGGTGAAGCGGTTAGGCTGGCCAGTAAAATTCGCTACTGCCTTTCTCGTCATCGGAGCGCTGCTTTTAGCTTTGGCTGCCTCGGTCCACGTGGACGTGTGGTGTCCGCCCGACGGCAACTGTGAGACTTAATCCCACCTCGCCCAACGCGGGGAGGTCAAACCGCCATAGCGCGCAAGCGCGAGGCGGTTTGGGTGGGGGTATGAACAGTGGCGGTGCGCAATCGATGACGCAGTCCGTCTACGGACATTAAGGAGGAGACTCCATGAAACACCTGCTCAAGATCGCCGTCATCGCCGCCGCCATCGCGCTTCCGCAATTCACGGTGGCGCAGGACAGCTCGACCATGCGCTTTCCGCCGATCCCGATGGAGAAGCTCACGGCGAAGCAGAAACAGTTCGCCGAAGTGCAGGGCGGCAATCAGGCCGGTGGCCAGCGCGCGAGCAACTTCAATCAGGGCCCGTTCCGTCTCTATCTCAGGAGCCCCGATTTCGGTCTCGCCGCGATCCAGATGTCCGACTATTTGCGCTGGGGCACAGGGCTCGAGCCGCGTCTCGTCGAATTCGCGATCCTGATCGCCGCGCGCAATTGGACGCAGCACCTATGTCTGGCATTCGCATTACCAGCTCGCGATGAAGGGCGGGCTCGATCCCTCCATCCCCGCCGACATGGCCGCCGGCCGCAGGCCTGCGAAGATGAAGGACGACGAGCGGCTGATCTACGATCTGCTCACGCAGATCTATCGCGACAAGAAGGTCACCGACGCCGCGTTCAACGCGGCGGTCGCGAAGTTCGGCGACAAGGGCGTGGCCGATATCGTCGCCATCGCCTCCTATTACGGCGTGACCTCGATGTCGCTGATCGCCACCAACACCAGCGCGGCACCCACGGAAGAACCGCGCCTGCAGGAGCTCGCGCAGACATTTCCTCGCTAACAACGTTTTGGCGATTCAACAAATCCGGGAGGACACAATGAAGCATCTTCTGAAGATCAGCGTCATCGCAGCCGCCCTCGCATTGCCGTACGTCTCCACCGCGCAAACGCCGATGCAGTACGGCAGCCCGCGCTATCCGGTGATCGATCCCGCGAGCTTCACGCCGGAGCAGAAGACGTTCGCCGACGAGATGAAGAAGCCGCCGCGCAACGGCAACGTCAACAATCCGGGACCGTTCCGCGTCTATTTCCGCAGCCCGGAATTCGGCATCCGCGCGATCGAGATGTCGGACTATTTGCGTTGGGGCACCGGAATTGATCCGCGCCTGCTCGAGCTCGCGATCATCATCGCCGCGCGCAATTGGAACAGCGCCTATATCTGGCGCGCGCATTATCCCGATGCGGTGCAAGCCGGGCTCGATCCGTCCGTCGGCGCCGATATCGCCGCCGGCCGCCGTCCGACCAAGATGAAAGCGGACGAAGCGCTGATCTACGATTTCCTCACGCAGATGTACCGCGACAAGGAAATCACCGATGCGACCTTCAACGCGATGAAGGCGAAATTCGGCGAGAAGGGAACGACGGAGATCATGGGTATTGCCGGCTATTACGGCATCACGGCGATGGCGCTGATCACGGCGAAGCAGCCGGTGCCGCCCGGCGACGAGCCCAAGCTCGCGGCGCTGACGCAGGTCTTCCCGAAGTAACCTGTTGTCGCTGATTGATTTTTGCCGTTCTTCGAAGCTGCTCGAGCGCCGAAACGGTGTGCTCGAATCAATGGCAGGCGCCGCAGTTTCTATTTCTGCGCGTGCGGAGGCGGGAGTAAAGTTTCCCATCACGCCATTCGCTTTGGTTCGTTTTGAAGAAAATCGTCCCGGGTGCCACGGGACCAAGAGGAGGAAAGCCAGAATGACCATCACCAGACATCTCGCCATCGGCGTTGCGGCCTCGGCGCTTTTCTTCGCCGCGCAATCCGCCCATGCCGTGCCGAATCCCGGCACGATCGAAGGCGTCGTGAAGAACGCGGCCGGCCAGCCCGTCTCCGGCGCGTATGTGAAATTGAAGAACACCGACGGCCGTCTGACCTTCCTGGTCGCGAGCCAGGCCGGCGGCAAGTTCACCGCGGGCGATCTGCCTCCCGGCCAGTACACGATCCAGGGCGTCGGCGCCGGCTTCACCAGCGCCGTCTCGCAGCCTCTGACGGTCGATGCGCAACAAGACCGCGAAGGCCGCGGACATCACGCTCTCCACCAAGCAGGGCGCGGTGCTCGCCGGTGCGTGGCCGGGCCGTCTGCCGGAAGAAGAGCACGAGAAAGTGTCGCTCGCGCTTGCCCGCGGGCGCCGGCAAAGCGCTGGTCGAGGAAAAGTGCACGAGCTGCCACAACGACAACCGCATCGTCCTGAAGCGCTCGGATGCGGCCGATTGGGGATTCACCATCAAGCGTATGCGCATCAACTTGGCGGCTCAGGGCTTGCCCGATCTCACCGATCAAGATGCCAACGCGATCACGAAATATCTCTCCGACAACTTTAAGCCGCTCGCCGGCAACGACGAGAATTCGCGCATGCCGCGCACGCTCGCCGACCGGCGACAACACGAAGTTCCGCGTCGTCACCTACAATCTGCCGCGTCCGTATTCCGAGCCGCATGACATCGCCGTCGATCCGACGGGCGTTGCATGGGCCGCCGAGCGCGCGGGCTTCCTGATCCGCTTCGATCCGAAGCTGCTCGAGTTCACCGAGCGTCCGATCCCGGCGGGCATCGCAGCACCGGATCGTCAGCGTCTCGGCAATCCGCAGATCGACTGCCAAGGGCATGCTGTGGGCGGCCGACGGACCGAACAATCGCTGGCTCAGCTACGACACGGTCAATCGTCAGTACAAGACCTATCCGTGGACCGAGAAGGGCCACGGCAATGCCGGCGGCAACTCCATGGCGATCCACCCGAACGGCAAGATCGTCGCCACGGGCTTGGGCCGCGAAGTCCGCATGCTCGATCCCGCGACGCTGGAGTGGAAGTTCTTCCAGGGGTCCAAGGGCGAAGGCGCCGAGGGACCTGGCGCCTATGGTCTCGCTGTTGCCGGTGACGGTTCGGTGTGGTTTGCGCAAAACAATGCCGACCGCATGGCGCGCGTCGACATCAACACGGGCAAGGTCGAAGAGTTCAAGATCCCGTATGAAGGCCAGTCCATGCCGCGCCGCATGCAGAGCGATGCGAACGGCGATCTCTGGGTGGCCCTCTGGCAGGCGGGCAAGCTGATGAAGATCGACCACAAGACGAAGAAGATGACGATCTACGATCCGCCGACGCCGAACAACGGCGCGTACACGGTCGCCATCGACAAGAAGAACCCGAATTCCTACATCTGGTTCAGCGAGCATAAGGTCGACCGGATCGCGCGCTTCGATCCCAAGACCGGCCAGTTCCTGGAATTCCCGCTGCCCTATGCGGAATCGGATGCACGCCGGGTCGAGATCGATCCGACCAATCCGAACCGCATCTTCTTCAGCGGCAACACCGCGGACCGCATCGGCTTCATCGAATATCTGCCGTAAGCGGATCGCCGTTCTGAATGCGCGATGGGCCGGGGTTCTCCCCGGCCCATTTGTTTTGGACAGCAACCGCCAGATCGGACTCATCGGATATTCAGAACGGTCTTCCGAGGTGTCCGTTCTCGCGAGTCGACACAATCCACAACCTTGGCTAGTAAAAATCCAAAGCCACCAGTCTCGACGCCGGAAGCGTCTGAGGTCTTAGACCGGCTGGACACGGGGGGAGATGGAGAGCGCGCCAACACACCGCGCCGCGCGGCGGCGATTCGTTTCGCGCGCCGTCGCGCTCAGGTCGAGTGCCGCCGCGGCAGGTTTGCTTCTGGTCGCCGGGAGCGCTTTGTCTGCGGAGAAGCCCGACGCCACGCCCGGCGCGGGACTTCAGCACCTACATACCGACCGCCAGAGCCACAAGGATCGAGACCTCGGAGGCTCCGACCATCGATGGCGACGTGTCGGACGCGGTGTGGGCGAGGGCCCAAGTCATCGACGAGTTCTATCAGCTCGAGCCCGATACCGGTCAGCCGGTGTCCGAGCGCACCGAGGTCCGGTTCCTCTATGACACCGACAATCTGTACGTCTACGTCTACGCGTACGACCGCAACCCGGAGCTGATCACCGCCACGACGAAGAACCGCGACGGCAGTTTTGCCGTCGACGACACGGTGCGCGTCATCCTCGATCCGCTGAACACACGGCGCAACGGCTATCTCTTCGTCATGAACGCGCTGGGCGGGCGCATCGACGACCTGATCCAGAACAACACCGATTTCATCCGGGAATGGAATTCGATCTGGACCGGCAGCTCGCGCATCGTGGACGACGGCTGGACGGTCGAGATGGCGATCCCGTTCCGCAATTTTTCGTTCGATCCGGCGCAAACCGAGTGGGTGATCGATCTCTCCCGGGAGATTCGCCGCAAGAACGAGCAGTCCCGCTGGAGCTCGATTTCCGCCGCGACGCGGCCCGCCGACATCTCCCGCTCCGGCACGCTGACCGGGATCACCGGCATCAATCAGGGGCTGGGGCTCGACGTGCAGGTCTATGGCGCGCTGCGCTACCGCTTCGACTGGCAGGAGCCGCAGCACGAGACGTTCAGCTTCCGCGCCAGCGGCAACGCCTTCTACAAGATCACGCCGCAGCTCACCGGCACGCTGACCGTCAATCCGGATTTCTCCAACAGCCCGCTCGATCTCCTTCAGGTCAACACCACGCGGTTCAATCTGTTCCAGCCCGAGACCCGCGATTTCTTTCTGCAGGACGTGGCGACGTTCGAGTTCGGCGGACGCGGCTTCACCATCGGCGGACGCGGTTCGGACTATTTGTATCCGCCCGAGAACGGAACGCCGTTCTTCTCGCGCAATATGGGTCTGGCGAACGGCTTGCCCGTGAGCCTCATCACCGGGGGAAAACTGTCCGGCGACTACGCGGGCTTCGGCGTCGGCGCGCTCTCCGTCGTGACCAACGGCACCGGCGACACGCAGCACAGCCAGGTGCTCTCGGTCGCGCGCATCACCAGGCCCGTGGGTGAGTTCGAAGGTCGGCATCATCTACACCAATGGCGATCCGACGGGGCGGAGCAAGAACTCGGTCGCGGGCGCCGATGTCCAGTTCCGCGATTTGGACTTTCTGCCCGGCAAGATTCTGCAGTCCGATTTCTTCTACCAGCGCAGCTTTTCGGACACCAAGGGCGACGACGATTCGTTCGGCGTGGCGGTGAACTATCCGAACGAGCCCTGGGGTCTCGACACGCGGTTCAAGCAGATCGGCACGAATTTCTTTCCGGCCCTGGGCTTTGTGAATCGCACGGGCATCCGTCAGTTCGACGGCATCCTGCAGCATCGCCAGCGCAACATCTCGGGCTGGCGCTGGCTCGATTTCGCCACCTCCTGGTACTTCGTCACCGATCTCTCCAACCGTTTGGAGTCGCGCGAGAACGGCATCTGGACCGGGATCAATTTCCGCTCCGGCGACCAGGTCTATATCAGGGCCTTCGACAATTTCGAGGCCGTGCCCACGCCCTTCAACGTGGCCGGCAAGGTTCCGGTGCCGACCGGCCGGTACCATTGGACCAACGCCAACCTCCACATCCAAAGCTCGAATGCGCGGCCTTTGACCGCCACGCTCGATGTCCTGTGCTGCAGCTTCTACGACGGCGACTACTTAAGGGTCGAGCTCAGAACCGATATCCGCGTCGGCTCTTTGTTCCAGATCGTCCCGCGCTACACCTACACCCATATCGACCTTCCGGCCGGGCTCTTGAACATCCATGCGATCGCGAGCGACTTCATCGTCAGCTTCACGCCGGACATGCAGCTCATCACTCAGGTGCAATTCGACAATGTCAGCGAGCGGTTCACGCTCTCGATGCGCTATCGCTGGGAATACCAGCCGGGCCAGGAGCTGTTCGTCTCGGTCGGCCAAGCCGCGCAGATTCCAGGCGAGGAATTCGTCGCGCGCTCGACGCAGGCCATCGTGCGCCTGGGCCATACATTCAGGTTTTAGTCGCTTGAGCGCAAGTGACCTAACGGACCTAACTCGCCGATGAACTGCGATTACGTTCGCAATGAGGAATTCGGAACGTTGGCACTTGTTCTGTGCTCTCGAAGCCAGAAAAGGGATGCATGCCCGCTACGGCGTCTTGCACCGGATTTTGCTGACTATAACTCCGCTGCGATCGACAGACGTTGGGCACGGGCGACTTATCGGTCACCCGATGGCGTCCGGCGCTCTGTCGCTTGGTCCTGAAGTCGTGTCGTGACGGACTCGTCCGTATCGTTGCCCGCGATCGTATGGGGCAGCAGCTCAGCGCAAGACAGATGCATATGCGCAAGTTCAGGTCTGAACCCGCTGACACCGGCAAGAATCTCGTGCAGGGTCAAAGTGGCTGCGTCGTCGATTCGATGAATGCCATGCCGGAACCTTGGCGATCAGATGCCGGAATACTTTGCGGACATCGCGAGGAGACGTTCCGGCCGGGCTTTACCCTCGCGGGGACCGCTTGTGGTTCAAGCAACGGTACTATCGCGGAAAGCGCATTCGACGTGCTATTCCGGCGTTTCGACGATCAGGATCTCGACGCGACAGTTCCCGACGCGCAAACCTGGTGTCGCCTCGACTCAATCACCTTGGGTCGGCCTGTCGCTCGTGCTCTTGTCCAGCTCCGCGGCAAGCGCCTCCCACTGCTTTTGCAGCCTCATCAAGATGGCATTCATTTCGCGGTTCGCCTGCAGGCGTTCCTCGCTCTCCGTGATCCCCACGCCTGCACATCTGAGACCGGCGGTTTCATCGCTCGCACGAAAATAACCGGCCAATGTTTCGCAATCCGAACTCATGCTGAGAAGCAGATCTTTCAGCTGTGCGTCGGATTCGCGTGCGGCAAGCTTGCCAAGGGAAGCCGAGACTTCCGCATAGCGTTTGGCATTCTCCGCATCCCAACCCATCGCGCCGCCCTTCGAGGGGAGATTCAGCTAGCGCGGGCAGGCTAGATAGACTGTGACACTTGTCACAGGGAGCGTGCATTCACGGTTTCGAGCGTTACGCGCAGAGTTCTACTGCTCGACAAAGTGCTTCAGTCCCTTCAGCATCGTTTCCCAATTCTTCTGCGAATGCGCGCGCGACTCTTCGGTCGGATTGTTGTCCTGCCTCAGCGACACGTGCGTTTGGTTCCCATCGTCCGCGAGTTCGATCGAGACCGTGTGATAGCTCGCGGGCGCGTCGGGCAGTCCGGAGAGCGGGCTGTAATGGCTGTATTCGAGATTGTAGGGCGGCCTGAACTGAAGAACGATTCCCTTGTCCTCGTAGGAGCGGCCCTTCCATTCGCCTTTCCAATAGATCGGGCTTCCTTCGCGCCAATTCGTGGTGACGTTCGTCCCGAACATATATTTCTTGATCGACTCGGGGTTGACGAGCGCATCCCACACGACAGCGCTCGATGCCCTGATCGTGGTGGAGGCCTTGGCGATAAGATCGTTGCGCATGAATATTCCTCACTCGGGGACCCGAGGAGATAACGCGCAAATTCGGTCTAACGTTTCTCGACGACTGGCTCGGCGCCGCCGACCTCGTCCCAAATTTGGACCTTATGCGTTTCACGCTTAAGTCCGAGCGTTGAGACGATCACGCCGATCCCCGCAATCGTCATCGGATAGAGCAAGCCGATCAGCGGCACGCCGGGGACCAATGTCACGAGGAACGTCGCGATGAACGGCACGCCGCCGCCGAACACGCCGTTGCCGATGTGATAGGGCAGCGACATCGACGAATAGCGGATGCGCGCCGGAAACAATTCGACCAGGAAGGCGGCGATCGGCCCGTACACCATGGTGACGAGGATCACCATGTACCAGACGAGCGCGGTCAGGATCACCGGATTGTCCTGGAACTCGCCGAGCCACGTGAACACCGGCCAGTACGAGACGACCGCGAGCGCGAATCCTGCGGTCATGATCGAGCGCCGTCCGATTCTGTCCGACAGCCAGCCCCAGAAGATGAAGAACGGCGCGCCCAGGATGAGCGCGAACGTCATCACGAGATAGACCGTCGTGTAGTCGATCCTGAGCACCGCCTGCATGTAGTTCAGCGCGTAGAACTGGCTCGTGTACCAGACGACGCCTTCGGGCGCGGTGAAGCCGAACAGCGCGAGCGCCATCAGGCCGACATTCCCGCGGTTGCCATAGGTGTCGCGCACCGGATTGGCGGAGGTTTTTCCTTCTTCCTTCAGCCGCGCGAACAGGGGCGACTCGGCGAGCCTCAGCCGGATATAGCCCGACAGCACGACCAGGAGTGCGGAGATCAGGAACGGAAAGCGCCAGCCATAGGCCGTGAACGCTTCATCGCCGAGCCCGATGCGGAACGCCATGATCGACAGCAGCGCCATCACGATGCCGAGCGTCGCCGTCGTCTGGATCCAGCTCGTGTAGAACCCGCGGTGACCGTCGGGCGCGTGCTCCGCGACATAGGTCGCAGCCCCGCCATACTCGCCGCCGAGCGCCAAGCCCTGCACCACGCGGCAGGCGACGAGCAGCGCCGGCGCCAGCCAGCCGATCGATTCGTATGTCGGCAAACAGCCGACGAGGAATGTCGCCAACCCCATCAGGCCGAGCGTCAGCATGAAGGTGTATTTGCGTCCGATCAGATCGCCCAGGTGCCCGAAGAGCACCGCACCGAAGGGCCTGACGATGAAGCCGGTCCAGAAGATGCCGAGCGAGAACAGGAAGCCGTTCCGCATGTCGCCGGGGAAGAAATGATCGGCAAAGAAACCGGCCAGCACTCCGTAAAGGTAAAAATCGTACCACTCGATCAGGGTGCCGCAGGACGACGCGCCAATAATGAAGGAGAGGCTCTGCTTTGGCTTTGTTGCATCGCCATAAGGCGTTAGCGCTACCGCCGCCCCGCTGACTGTCGCCATGAATGGTTACCGCCCTCGTGTCCCCGTGGATGCAAATAAGACTGTATCTCCCGAGGGTTGCGCAAGTGGTTGTCCCCTACAGGCCGCGTCGCATTCCGGATGTCTGACAGTAGTCAGAATCTGACAATGGTTGTGAGACTAAGCTGTACGAACTCTATATTGGGGTGTAACGTACTCGTTATCATTACGACGTGCTTGCTGGGAGGGACGGATCATGATTCGGGCCCGTTTGCTGGCCTCAGTCGGCGTGGTTCTTAGGTTTCGCGGCCCTTTGGCCCGCGGCTTCTACACAAGCGCAAAATCCGACCTCTACAACTGCGTCCGACATTGGCGGCGTTCGACCGTCAGGGATTCTGGCAGACCGCGAAGGTCTATTGCGACTCGTGCCATTTCGGTCCGAAGGCGCGTGCGAAGTTGAACCTGCAGGCGTTGGATCTCGCGCATCTCGACGCCAACGGCGCGACTTGGGAGAAGATCCTGCGCAAGCTGCGCACGCGCGAGATGCCGCCGGTCGGCATGGCGAGACCGAGCGAGGCGACCTATGTCTCGCTGATCAAATCGATCGAAGGCGAACGCGATCGCGCCGCGCAAGTTCGGCCCAATCCCGGACGTCCCACGCTTCATCGCATCAATCGCACCGAATATGCGAATACGATTCGCGATCTCCTGGGCATCGAGGTCGACGTCTCCGAGCTCTTGCCGGCCGACGATATCGGCTACGGCTTCGACAATATCGGCGATGTGCTGCAGGTCTCGCCCGTGCTGCTCGAGCGCTATCTCTCGGTCGCGCGCAGGATCAGCCGCTCGGCCGTGGGCGACATGACGCTGCCCGTCAGCTACCAGACGTACAACGTTCATCACGCGCTCAAGCAGGACGATCGTTTGGACAGCGCTGCGCCGGTCGGCTCGCGCGGCGGCACGGCCATTCGCCACTTCTTCCCGGTCGACGGCGAGTACGAGATTTCCGTCACGCTGCAACGGAGCAGAGACGACGAGTATTTGGGCTTCGAGCGCGATCGCCAGCTCGATCTTGAGACTCGATGATCAGAGGCTCAGACTGTTCACGCTTCCGAGGAGCGAGAAGAAGATCGTGCTCGGCGGCGGAACACCGCCCGACGCGAATCTGAAAGTCCGTATGCAGATCGATGCGGGCGCACGCGAGATCGGCGCCTCGTTCCTGAAGGACACGCTGATCCAGGAAGGCGTGATCGATCGCCTCCGCAGCGATGACGTGCAGCAATATTTCGAAGGCGTGGGCAGCGTCACGGTCGCAGGTCCCTTCAATGTGGACGGACCGGGCGAGACCATCAGCCGCGAGCGGATCTTCATCTGCAAGCCGGCGAGCGCGTCCGAAGAAATGGCGTGCGCGGAGAAGATCCTGTCGAACCTCGCGCGCCGCGCCTATCGGCGTCCGATTGTCGCCGATGACATGCCGCAACTGCTCTCGCTCTACGAACTGGGCGCGGAGGAGGGCGGCTTCGAAGGCGGCATCCGACTCGCGCTGCAGAAGATCCTCGTGTCGCCGGATTTCCTGTTCCGCGCCGAGCTCGATCCGGCCAACGCCGAGCCGGGATCGGTCTATCGCATCAGCGATATCGAGCTCGCGTCGCGTCTGTCCTTCTTCCTCTGGAGCTCGATCCCCGACGAGGAGCTGCTCTCGCTCGCCGAGAAGGGTGAGCTGCATGAGCCGGCGGTCATGCAGGCGCAGGTCGAGCGCATGATGGCGGACCCGCGCTCGTCCTCGCTGATCCACAACTTCGTCGGCCAGTGGCTGTTCCTGCGGAACATCCCCAGATTCGCGCCCGACACGTTTACCTATCCGACCTTCGACGAGAATCTGCGTCGCGCGATGGGCAAGGAAACCGAGCTCCTGGTCGAAAGCCAGGTGCGCGAGGACAAGCCCGTCGCCGATCTCCTGAGCACCGACTACACGTTCCTCAATGAGCGCCTGGCCGAGCACTACGGCGTCAAGGGCGTCTACGGGAACGAGTTCCGCCGCGTGAAGCTCGAAGATCCGAGGCGTCACGGTCTGCTCGGACAAGCGAGCATTCTCGCGCTGACGTCCTATCCCAACCGCACCGCGCCGACCATCCGCGGCAAATGGGTGCTCGAGCAGCTTCTGGGCGTGCCGCCGCCGCCGCCGCCGGCGAACGTTCCCTCGCTCAAGGACGAGCTGACCTCGGCGAAGCTGACCATGCGCGAACGCATGGTGGAGCATCGGGCAAATCCCGGGTGCGCCGCGTGTCACACGATGATGGATTCGCTCGGCTTCTCGCTCGACAATTTCGACGCCATCGGCGGCTGGCGCAACTCCACCGGACCAAGCTCCGGCCCGATCGATTCCTCAGGCACGCTTCCCGACGGCACGAAGTTCAACGGGCCCGAAGGCTTGCGCGAGGTCCTGGTGAACAAGAAGGACATGTTCGTCGACACCTTCACCGAACGGCTTCTGACCTACGCATTGGGTCGCGGCCTCGAAGAGTACGATCTTCCCGTCGTGCGTAAGATCGTTCGCGATGCGTCCGCGGACAATCAAACCTGGTCATCGATAATTCTAGGCATCATCAACAGCACCCCCTTCCAAATGAGGAGAGTCCGAGATGCTAATTCTTAAGAAGGCGATTCCCCGGCGGACGTTCTTGCGCGGCACCGGCGCGGCCCTTGCGTTGCCCTTGTTGGATGCGATGACGCCCGCTCTCGCCCAAGAGACGAAGCGGCCGATCCGCATGGCGTTCATGCAGATGCCGAACGGCATCTTCAACCTGAACAACGAGTGGACGCCCAAGACCGAAGGCGCCAACTTCGAGATGACCCGCACGCTGAAGCCGGTCGAAGCGCTTCCGCGAGAACATGGTGGTGCTCTCGGGCCTCGATCAGCAGCAGGCCGCGGGCCTTGACGGCGAAGTGGGCGGCGACCATCCGCGCGCCTGCACCGCGTGGCTGACGGGAACGCACGCGAAGATGACCTCGGGCGCGGACATCCGCGCCGGTGTCTCGGTCGATCAGATCGCGGCGAAGGAGTTCGGCAAGCACACCCAGCTCGCCTCGCTGGAAGTCGGCCTGGAATCGGCGGAAATCGTCGGCGCCTGCGAGTCGGCCTACGGCTGCGCCTATTACAACACGATCGCGTGGCGCAACGAGACCACGCCGCTCCCGATGGAGAACCGCCCGCGCGCTCTCTTCGAACGCATGTTCGGCGACGGCGGCACGGATCCGAAGGTGCGTCTCGGCCATTCGCCGCGAAGATCAAAGCATCCTCGATGCCGTCAACGCGGACATCAAACGCCTCCGCACCAAGGTCGGCGGAACGGATCGCAGCAAGATCGACCAGTATCTGGAAGCCATCCGCGACGTCGAGCGGCGCATCCAGCTCGCGGAGAAGCAGGACGTCCATGCTCTCCCGGTTGGAAGCCCGGTCGGCTCACCGGAGAAGTTCTCCGACTACTTCATGCTGATGGCCGACATGATGGCCCTGTCATGGCAGACCGATCTGACCCGCGTCATCACCTTCCAGATGGGTCACGAGATGAGCGGCCGCGCCTATCCCGAGCTCGGGTTCGGCGATGCCCACCATCCCTGCACGCATCACCAGGGCGATCGCGAGAAGCAGGAGAAGACGACCCAGATCAACGGCCTGCACACCAAGATGCTCGCCTATTACATCGGCAAGCTGAAATCGACGAAGGACGGCGACAGCAACGTTGCTCGACAACTCGATGGTCCTCTACGGCGCGGGCTTGAGCGACGCCAACCTGCACCTCTACACGGACCTGTCGCTCGTTCTCATGGCCGGCAAGAACACCGGCATCAAGGGCAACATGCATGTCCGGTATCCCAAGCGCACACCGATGACCAACCTGCTGCTCACCATGCTCGACAGGGCGAATGTTCCGCACTCGGGCAAGCTCGGCGACAGCACGGGAAAGCTCGATCTGCCGATGGGTACACCGTCAAAGGTGGCGAGGATCTGATCGTAAGGGCAAAGGCCCCCGCGAGAAGCGGGGGCCTTCTGCCACCAGGCACAAGGATACTTGGGAGAACGGCGATGAAGAGCACAAAGATACTGGCGGGATTGCTGGGCTCGACGATGTTCGCAACCGTTGCATTCGCGGCTGCGGGCGATGCGTCGCTCGCGACCGCCGCGAAGCAGGGCGACCGCGCGGCGGTTCAGACCGTATTGAAGGGCATGTCGAAGCAGCAAGTCGCAGGCACCCAGGGCACGGCTGCTCTGGTCTGGGCGGCGACCCGCGGCGACAAGGAGATGGTCGACCTTCTGTTGCGCGCGGGCGCGAACGTGAAGGCGCCCAACGAATTCGGGGCAACGCCGATCTACGCGGCGGCCGAACACGCCGATCCGGCGATGGCGGTGAAGCTGCTCGCGGCGGGCGCCGATCCCAGTGCGGCGCTGATGTCGGGCGAGACGCCGCTGATGGCCGCCGCCAGGCCGCGGCAATGTCGAGACGGTGAAAGCGTTGCTGAAAGGCGGCGCCAATCCGAACGCCAAGGAAGCCAACGCCGGCCAGACCGCGTTGATGTGGGCGATCTCGAACCAGCAGGTCTGCACGATCGACGCGCTCGTGAAGGGCGGCGCCGACGTCAATGCCGGATCGAAGAGCGGGTTCACGCCGCTGATGTTCGCCGCTCAGAAGGGCGACGCCGACATCTCGCGTATCCTGATCAAGGCCGGCGCGAAGGTGAACGAAGCGCAGCCGAGAACCGGACTGACGGCGCTCATGGTCGCGAGCGCCATGGTTCATGCCCAAGGCCGTGAACGCGCTCCTCGAAGCCGAAGCCGATGCCAACATCGCGGACACCAACGGCTACGCGGCGCTGCATAAGGTCGTGCGCGATTCCGACTACGGCATCGACCCCGAATCGCAAGAACGATGTCGTCGCCATCGTCAAGACGCTCTTGAAGCACGGCGCCAATCCCAATCTCCGCATCCAGCAGGACAAGGAGAAGGCGGCCGAGGAAATCAAGCGCGGCGCGAATGCCTTCTACGGCAGGCGCACGGCGCTCACCGTGACGGAGATCACGCTCACCGGCGCCACGCCGGTGTTGCTGGCCGCCGAGGTCAACAACCTCGACGCCATCAAGGCGCTGGTCGAGGCGGGCGCGGATACCAACATCGCGACCGAGTCGGGCACGACGGCGCTGATGATGGCGTCGGGCGCCGGCACGGACGTTCAGCGGGCGAGAGAGCCCGAGGAACGCGCCGTGGTGGTCCAGACCGCGCGCTATCTCGTGGAGCATGGCGCCGACGTGAACAAGCCCGGCCAGTTCGGCTGGACGGCGCTGCACGCCGCCGCCTATCAGGGGATGAACGACGAGATCGAGTTCCTGGTCAAGAATGGCGCCAAGATCGACCAGAAGGACGAGTTCGGTCAGACGGCGCTCTCCATCTCGATGTCCGTCCTCACCAAGGAGATCGGCGCTCGCCGGCTTCAGATCCCGCGCCGGTATCGCGAGGATACGGCGAAGCTGCTCCTCAAGCTGGGCGCGACCCCGCTCCACGAGTCGGGCGTGAACATCGTCCTGCAGCGCAGCGGCGACGAGAACCTCGGCAAAGACGTGCCGAAATAGCGCCTGTCGTTATTCTAAACTGCAAAGAGCCCGGGCACCCCGGGCTCTTTTGTTTTCGGAATCACGCAGATTGGTTCATCTTGTTTTCCATCCCTTGAAGAGGGAGGTCGGATCGACAAGAGCGGAGCGATTGTCGATCCGGGGAGGGATCATCTCAGACGAACGACCCCAGATACCCCGTCAGCCGCCCGGCGATGAGCACGCCCGCCCACACGAGCATCAGGGCGGCGACAAATCTCGCCTTGTGCGAGGAGACGGCGCCGGCCGTGTCCCATGAGACCGCCTCGCGCTGCATGGTCTGGGAGAATTGGTAGGTCAGCGCGACGCCGACGACGATCAGCAGCACCTTCAGCTCGAACGCGCCGTCGGCGACATAGCGGCTCGCCTTGGTCATCCACAGCAGGAAGCCGCTCAGCACCTGCAGCCCGAAGGCGAACCAGACGATCGGAAACAGCCGGTTGAGCGAGCTGAAACGGATGAGCTCGAACATTCCGAAGAACCTGAGGCCGATGACGAAGATGAGACCCACGAGAAGCCCGGTCCCGAGCGCATGGAGCGTCAGCGCGATCGGCCAACCCCATAGATTGGTTCGGATGAACTCGGCAAGCTGCGTGGTTTCCAGCCATTCAAGCATTGCTCACTCCTCCCCGTTCGCCCGCCGGACGCGGACGACTTCACCGGCCGGAAGGCCTTGCCGCCCGGTTGATCAGATATGCCGCGAAGAAAACGATACCGAGGACGCCTGCATTGACCGCAAGGACCATCAGAACGATCTCATATTCAGCCATGTCACCTCTTGCGATCAAAGATAGGGCAGCATCCGGCCGCAGATGATCACGCCCGCCCACGCGAGCAGCACGACCGCGGCAACCCACTTGGCGGTGATCGGCGCGCTCTCGCCCGCCTGGACCGTCCAAAGCTTGTCGGACGCCGAGAAATAGAGCACCGCGATCGCGCCGAGCGGGATCAGGGCGATCTTCGGCGCGAAGGTGGAATCCTGCACCACGTAGCGATAGCTGTCGCCGAACATCATCAGCATGCCTGAGACGACGTTCATGACCACGCCGAGGAAGCCCAGCACCAGGATGCGGTGCACGGCGGCGAACGACACGGTCTTCCAGAAGCCCAGCACGCGCAAGCCCACGGCGACCACCGCCCCGAAGATCAGGCAGTAGCCGAAGAAATGCACCGTCTGCCACGGCACGAACCAGATCATCTCCTTCATGGTCGTCTCGAGGCCCATGGAGATGCCGGCATCCGTATTGGTCGGCAGGATCTCCGACGCCGAGCGGATCTCGGGGTGATTGATCAGGCCGCCGCGGTGCCCGGTCTCGGTCATGATCAGGAGCGTGACCACGGCAAACCCGAGAACCAGGTTGAGCGAGAGCTTGGAGACGCTCCCTTGCGAGCGCGCCCGCCACAGCTCGATCCACGCCGCGGCGCCCGTGATGGCGAGGCCGAACAGCGTCCAGAGCGCCATGTCGCGATGGGAATTGATCACCGCCTTGGAGATTTCCGGGACCGTCGGCTGGGTCAGGGCCCACATCGCCGCGGTGCCGGCGACATAGGTCGGCACGCCGATGATGCCGAGGATGACGAACAGGATGAGGCTGCGCCCGTTTCATCGCCGCGTTGTCCGAGACGATCGCGATCACGAGGGCGGCGATCCCGAAGACGAACCCGGCCGTCGGCAGGTGGTTCAGGATCAGATGGGCGTGCGACCAGACCTGCGAGGTCGAGAGCTCGGGGATGCTCACCTCGAGCAGCAGCTCGTCGTGATTGATGTCGAAGCCGAGCTCGACCGCGACAACGGTCAGCACCAGGCTCGCGACGGAGAGCCCGAGCACCGCAAAGAACGGATCGCGGGTCGGCCGCTGGGCGGCCCTCGCCTGCCAGAGCTCGAACGCGGCGGCGGCTCCGGTGGCGATCAGCACGCCAAGCGCCACCAGCCCCCACATATAATGCGTGTCGATCAGGGCCGGGGGAAACCGCTCATCCCCGGCCAGCGCCGCCTGGGAGCCGAGGCCGCTCGCCGAAGATCGGGATCGCCAGAAGCCCGAGCAGGACGAACAGCATCAGGGAGATGCGTCTCAGGAAGTCGTTCCCGGTGCGCAATCCCGCAATATAGAAGCCAAGCCCAAGCAGGAATCCGATGGACGGGAAAACGCCGATCAGGATGTGGATATGCGACCACGACTGAGGAATGAGATGCATAAAAGGCCCCTCCCGCCTCGAATGAGCTCTCGCGGCTTCCGTAGGCTTTACCCGCTATAGTCCCCGCTCGCCCTCTCCCCGTCGCGCCTGTAGCGGGCGTTGCCCACGGCGCTTCACGCTTATGCGAGCAGCATATACCGCGAAATGCGGAAAGAGCGAGTCGGTCGGGCGATTTCCACGGGTCGCTATTCTTGAGTAGACTTGTTCCTCCGGGCACGAACTGACCTGTCGAACCCTCTGCTCTGTGCGGTGCCGATGCATCTTCAGGGCACATTCGAATGGGTGCGCGGCGCGGGCCTCGTCTGCGTCGCCCTGATCGCGCTTGTCTTCGCCTCGCCCGCCTTGGCCGAGAAGGGCAAGCTCCTCGAGCGTCTCACGCCCGAGGTCATGGCGGTCGTCTATCCGGGCGGTGCGGAGCGCCTCGGGCCCGAAGAGGGCGAGCCCCCCGCGATCCCGGTGTTCAAGGGCGACCAGGTCGTCGCCTATGTCTTCTCGACGCTCGATATCATCGCCGCGCCCGGCTACACGACGACCCCGTTCGACGTGATCGCCGGTGTCGATCTCGAGGGCCGCATCACCGGGGCCAAGGCGGTGTTCCACCACGAGCCCATCATCGAGCACGACCTCGGGCTCCAGAGCCTGCTCGATGAGATGCTCGCGAGCCAGGCCGGCCGAAGGTTGGTCGGCGGCATGGACAAGCTCCCGCCCGACCACGTCGCCGGCGCCACCATCAGCGCGCGCGCGATGCGCACCGCCGTGCTCGTCACCGCGCGCCTCGTGCTGCGTCCGCGCCTCGGGCGATCGGCGACGGTCGCGCAAGGTGCCGCGCCCGCAGCCGATACGGGCGGGTTCATCACGATGTCCGTCGACGACCTCATCGCCAACAACGCGGTCGCCAAACGCCGCGTGACCTCGGGCGACGTGGCGGACGCTCTTGCTCGCGCAGGCGCAACGGGTGCCATGATGGAGTGGCCGCTCGGCTGCGAGCGACGATCTCTATATCGAGTTCATCACCGCGCTCGTCACGCCCGAAATCATCGGCGGCAATCTGCTCGGCATTGTCAGAGCGGAGGAGTACACGAGCCAGCTGCCGTCCGGGCGCGCAAGCGATCTACGTCGCTTCGAGCGGGCCTTACGATTTCTTCGGCACGAAATATTTCCAGGCGTCCCAAGGCAACCTCTTCGATCGCATCCGCCTCGTCCAGGGCGGACGAACCTTCACCTTCCGCCAGCGCGATTACACCTACGCGCTGCCGCCGTCCGGTCAGCAGCTCGCAGCGTTGTTCGCGCTGCCGGCCAATTCCGGCTTCGATCCGCAGAGGCCGTGGCGGGTGGAGATTCTGGTGCACGGCACGGGCTGCGAGACCCGTCACCCTTCCGTTCGGGCTCGACTACACGCTGCCGGATTTCGTGCGCAACGGCACGCCGCCGCCGATTCCACCTACGCCCGTGGCCGCCGCCGCACAATCCGCACCCGTGCTCGCGCAAGACCCGCTGGCCGAGCTCAATCTCGACGAAGAGCCGCAAGTCGCAGCCTGGGTCGAAGCGTGGAGCGACGCGCGCACGGACATCGTCATCCTCGCCGCTCTGCTCACCGCGCTCACGCTGATCTTCGTGTTCCAGGATGCGCTCGCGCGGCACAGATTCGCGCATCGCGTCGTGCGCATGGGATTCTTGGCGATCGTTCTCGTCTGGCTCGGCTGGACCGCGGGCGTGCAGCTTTCGACCGTCAACGTGATCAACTACGCGATGGCGCCGTTCAACCGCTTCGAGCTCGGCTTCTATCTCGCCGAGCCGCTGATGGTGATCATCGCCGTCTACACGCTGTTCTCGGTGATCCTGATCGGGCGCGGCGTGTTCTGCGGCTGGCTGTGTCCGTTCGGCGCGCTGCAGGAGTTGCTCGGCGAGATCGCGAAGGCGCTGCGCATTCCGCAATGGAGCCCGCCGGCCGCGCTGGAGCGGCGTCTGTGGTGGGGCAAGTACATCTCGGCTGCGGTCGTGCTCATCCTCGTGATCACAGCGATCGATCCCGCGGGCGCGTCGCTCGAAGTCGAGCCGTTCAAGACCGCGATCACGACGAAATTCACGCGCGCATGGCCGTACGTCGTCTATGCCGGCGCGCTGCTCGCCATCGGTCTCTTCTCCGAGCGCGCCTATTGCCGCTTCCTCTGTCCGCTCGGCGGCGTGCTCGCGACGCTCGATCGCTTCCATCTGCTCAACCGGCTCAAGCGCCGTCCCGAATGCGGCAGCCCGTGCCGTCTGTGCGAACGCGCGTGTCCGGTCCGCGCGATCGTGCCGTCGGGCAAGATCGTCACCTCGGAATGCTTCCAGTGCCTCGATTGCCAGGTCGAATATTTCGACGACAAACGCTGCCCGCCGCTCGTCCGCGCGGTCAAGCTGCGCAGCGAGCGCCCCATAACCGTCACGGTGCGCAATGCGTAACGACACGCACCCGACGCGCCGCCACGCTTTGCGCATCTTCGCCGCCGTCGCCGGCCTGCCGCTGATGATCGCGGGCGTGCGCGCGACCGCGCCGAAAGGTCAGCTGCACACGTGGCAGGGCGATGTGCTCGGCGCAGCCTCCGAGCTCACGCTGTGGCACACCGATTCCGCATTCGCGCGCGCGACGATCCTCAAAGTCCGCGCCGAGATCGCGCGCTTCGAACGCATCTTCAGCCTCTATCGCACCGACAGCGAGATCGCGCGCCTCAACGCATCCGGCAAGTTGACGAAACCGTCGCGCGAGCTGCGCACGCTCATCGAGCAAAGCCAGCGTCTCGGCGCGCTCAGCGGCGGCGCGTTCGACATCTCGGTGCAGCCGTTGTGGAAACTCTACGAAGCGCATTTCTGGTCGCGCAGCGATACGCAGCCGGATTTCACATCCCGCGCGCACGACACCGCCCGCGCGCTCGTCGATTTCCGCAACATCGACAGCGGCTCATCCTCGATCGCGTTCGCGCGCCCCGGCATGGCGATCACGCTGAACAGCATCGCGCAAGGCTACATCACCGATGCCATCGCCGATCTGTTGCGCAACGAAGGCTTCGAGAGCGCCATCGTCGATCTCGGCGAAATCCGCACGCTCGGCCGCCATCCGGACGGCCGCCCGTGGCGTCTCGGCATTCGCGACGGCAAATCGTCAGCCGCGATCGAACGCACGGTCGAGCTCGAAGACACGGCGCTCGCGGTCTCGGGCGGTTACGGCACGACGTTCGACGACAGCGGCCGCTTCCACCACATCTTCGATCCGCGCACCGGCGCGAGCGCGAACACCATCGCCGACGCCGCCGTGATCGGACCATCCGCCACCATCGCGAACGGGCTTGCGACCGCCATCTGCGTCGGCGGCGAAGCGCTCGCACCCACGCTGCTCGCCGCTTATCCCGGCACGCGCGCGATCCTCACGCGCCTCGACGGCTCGTCGATCACGATCGCGGCGGGTTGAGCCACTAGCGAGCTTCTCAGCGCGGCTATCCGCAGACGGAGTTTTACTGGAACCGATCCCACCGGCCCGCATTATTACAAAACAAGCGGAGCCTAGGCTGATGGGACAGCAGCTGACGGATGAGGAGCGCCTCGCAACGTACCGCCGCATGGCACTCCTCGCTCGGTGTCGCGCCATGAATTCCAAAAGCCAAGAGTTGAAGGACGTCTACAATTCCACGGCGTCAGTGTGGGACACGATGGCGCAAGAACTTCAAGCCACCCGAAGCCCGAAGGATTGGTTGGCTGCTACCCAAAAGCTGCATGCTCATCCGATGGGCCGTCAGGGCTGATCAGAATTGACATTCAGGCCGAGGCTTTCGTCGAACGAGCGCTGTGGGCAAGCGCGGAATGGTGGGAGATCGCCGATCGAGCGAGCCGAGTCGTCCCAGGGATATATTGGCCGTTACCCAAAGGTTGCGGGGACTGGCAATCCCAGCAGCATAGTGCCTACTGACGTTGGGCTTTGCATCGTTTGTTGCGCCGCGCTTGGCTTGGAACGCTCCGCATCGAGACGCTGTAGAATCTGGAGGCGAAGTCCTCTCACACAGGTCATCCAAAACCAGCGGGTTCAAGGACAGCAGGTGCGGTATCTAAGAAATCGCACCAGCTATTGATGATCCATCGCGCGCGTGTCGTCCTGTCGCGAGGAATTGGAGCGCCGCGCGGAAACGACGCTGCATCGGTCAATTGTATCGCCTCAGCTCTAGCACCCAACATTGTTTGCATCTCGAAGGCAGCCAGCTTTTCGATCCCAGCGGCTTTGGTCTCGAGTTCGTGAGCGCAGGCATACACCTCCGCGACCACCTGCGGATCAATCAACCCATCTGCCAAATGTCTGTAACGGGCGGCTCTTGCCCGAAACTCACTCGCATCCACACTTAGGTGTCTTGCGATCTCGAGTTCTGATGACGCCGTGATCTGCGCCTGTGAAGTAATGCGGTAACTGTAACTTGCCACAAGGCACCTCCCTAAACGCTGGAAAGCGCCCCCCAATGCGCGGCCAAACGAGGATGCCCTGTTAATTTCGGTAATTCCGTCCCGCCGTCCAGAGCCGGCACGGCAAACGAGGATGCCCCGTTAATCTCGGTAATTCCGGCTCGCCGTCCGCAGCCCGGCACCGTGCCGTATACGGAGGATTTCGAGTGGCCAGCTCCAACTTGGGTGAACTCTCTCGTTGTTCGACGGCGATACGACTAAAGTCCGATTGAACGCTGCGATGAGACAGAGACCTCCTACGACCATGCGCTTGAAATAGGAGGCGAAGATGAAATGGAAGATCTGTCTTCAAGTTGGTGTTTTGACTTTGGCGCTGGCTGTGCCGGGCATCGTAATCGCACCCACTGTCGGATACGCACAAACCCAGTCGAAGGAGCGGCGGGACGACCGGCAGGGTGATCGACAGGAGTCGCGGGATACCAGGCAGGAGGGCCGTCAAGACGCGCGCACTCAAAAGGCGGAATGTAAGGCCGGCGACGAGAAGACGCGGCTGAGTGATGAGCGCCCAAGAAGCGTCGAACGGCGGAATATGTGCGTTGACGAAGTAGAGGCCGATGAAGACGAGCAGATCAGAAAGACGTAGCGTTCGAGGAAGCCGCGGTTACCGCCCAGGATTTCCGCCCACGTGAGGACGCTGGCGCCGAGGAAGCCCTGCACAAATGTGATGCCGGCGACGCCGTTGAATGCCGAGCCGCCGATCAAGTCCTCCGCGCCGACGCGCGCGAACAGCATGAAGATGGACAGATAGAGTTCGGTAAAGAGGCTCAGTTTTAACGGCGCAATCGGCTCGTCTGGAGTTTCTTGCGCCGGTTCGACGCCTTCCTCGGACGACGTGTGCTCCAGGTGCCAGCGCGTCTGCCCCGGCGACGTCTCGCAAGTCCCGACGCCGTCCTATTTGAACTCGAACTCGACGAACTCGATCAGCGTCGTGCCCGTGTTCTTCACGGCGCGCGTCTGGCCTGCATCCTGCCAGATGAAGTCCCCGTGGTACGGCGCCATGCCGCGATCGGCCGATCCGGCGATCACTTCGGCCAGCACGCCGCCCTGCACATAGACCCGCAAGCCCGGCGCGCGTTGCGTGACCTGCGCCGGTCGACTCGCCCGGCTTCAGGATGGTGCGCCACGCCCTCAGCCGCGCGTTGTCCATGACCTGCGTGTAGCCCTGAACGCCCGCGCGGTCCGACACCGCGGGCCCGCCCGCCGGGCGCGGCTTCAGGATAAAGGAGATGTTGTGGAACGGCGTCGGCCCGACATTGGTCGCCTTGTGCGTGCGCGGGCCGTTCTTGGTCACGTCCGTGAACGTCGCGCGGCCGGGTTCGCCCTCGCCGGCCGCCGCACCCGGGGGGCTCACGTCGGACGAGCCGAAATTCTGGTTCGTCTGCGAGGCCGGCGACAGGTTCACCGACACCGAATCCGCATAATGCGTGTGGTAGCCGGTGTTGCGCCCGGGCGGAATGTTGACGTTCAGAAGGATGATGTAGTCGTTCTCGAAGACCGGGATGTGGAACGGCGCCTTGTCCATCGGCACCGGCTTGTCCTCGAGCTGGGCCGAGGCAGGCCACGCCAGCGCGCAGGCGAGCACCACGAACGAAGCGGAAACGCCAAGCCTCATGAATCCCCTCATGAATGTCCTCCCCCGGTTGAGCTTCACCGAGTGTACACCATCTCGCGACCGGCCGCGGAATCCTTGAGGTTTTCCCACGATTTTGGAACCCTGGAGAAGCCGCGCCACCTTGCGCCTCAGGCCCGACTGCGGCATGCTTCAAGTTGCATTTCTGTGCGTTCGTCGCGTCACGCCGGCACTCCAAACAGGGCAGCGTAAAGCATGATCAGCACTCGCCTTCCGACCGCTCTCGTGCTCTCGTCTTCGTGGCTGCGCTCAGCCGCGCCCGCCAACACGGCCGAGGTCGTCGGGGATCTGAGCACGCAACGAGAATTCATCGCCAAGATGGGGATGTGCAGCCAATGCCACGGGTCGAACGGCACGCCCGTACGCCCGGGCATTCCCGTCATCTGGGGTCAGGACGAAGCCTATCTGTTGAAACAGATGAAGGACTTCCGGACGAAGGCCCGCGACGCCGAGCTGATGACGTGGGCGGCATTGACGCTCCATGATGAGCCGGAAATGGTGGCCACAACGGGGTTCTTCGGGAAGAAGACCTGGCCCGCGACGCGCGCGGCCACTCCGGCCGCCGCCACGCAGCGTCCGAACGGAATGGCCGTGTGCGAGGCCTGTCACCAGCTGAACTTCGCCGGCGGTCCCACAGGACCGCGGCTGGCGGGACAAAACTACGAATATCTGGTCGATGCGATGCGCAAATTTGCGGACGGCGAACGGAAGAACAACCCCGAGATGGCGCAAATGATGTCGACGGTCCAGCCTGCGCAGCGGGAAGCAATGGCGCGTTACCTGGCCGGTCTCTGATCGGCCGCGTGAATGAATGACTTACGGAGCAACAAGGCTCAAATCGAAATTCGGGACGGGAGACAGAGTCATGGACGTGAAGACTGACCGCAGGCGGTTCCTGACACAAACGGCAGCGCTCGCAGGCGTGGCCGCAGGCGCAGGATTGGCGACGAAGGCCTCAGCGGCGGCCCAGGGCGCGGGCAACAACGTGCACAACGAGCCTCCGAAGCGCGGGGCCCGCTACACGATCGATCACATGACTCACTACACGCCGCTGCAGGACTATAACGGCGTCATCACGCCGTCGCGTCTGCACTTCATGCAGCAGCACACCTCCGAGTTTCCCTATCTCGACGAGTCAGCGCCACACGCTCTCGATCTACGGCCTGGTCGATCGGCCCTTGCGCCTCACCATGGCGGACATCAAGCGGCTGCCGTCCGTGTCGCGCGTGCACTTCCTCGAGTGCCATGCCAACAGCTCGCCGGCGATCCACAGCGCCGGCCAGCCGCACATGGGCCTCCCCGTCCAGTACATCCACGGGATGACGAGCTGCAGCGAATGGACCGGCGTCCCGATGTCGGTGCTGCTGAGGGAAGTGGGCGTGAAGTCCAACGGCACCTGGATGGTCAATGAAGGCGGCGATGCCTGCAATTTCAGTCACACGCTTCCGGTGGCGAAGGCCATGGAGGACTGCATCCTGGTCTACGCCCAGAACGGCGATCCGATCCGCGAGGAGCAGGGTTTCCCGCTCCGCATCCTCGTCCCCGGCTGGGAAGCGCCCTTCAGCGTGAAGTACCTGAAGAACATCAAGATCGTCGATCAGCCCTACCACGCGTGGAACGAGTCGATGAACCACTCCGTCGCGAGACCGGACATCGGCGGCAAGTCGCGCTGGTACCATTTCGCGTTCGGGCCGAAATCCGTGATCACGCGTCCGTCCGCCGGCCTCGAAATGCGGCGCGGCTATAACCAGATCACCGGTATCTCCTGGTCCGGCGGCGGCAAGATCACGAAGACCGAAATCTCGGTCGACGGCGGCAAGAATTGGCGCGAAGCGAAGCTTCAGGACCCGATCCACTCCAAGGCGCACACGCGCTTCAACTTCGACTGGGAATGGAACGGACAAGAGGCGATGATCGTGTCGCGCTCCACGGACGAGACGGGCGAAGTTCAGCTGTCGCTCGCCGAGATGAGCAAGCACTGGGGCATCAACATGGCGGATTGGAAAGGCGAGACCAAGCCGCGCGCCATCCACTTCACTGCCCAGCAGCCCTGGAAGATCGCTCGCGACGGGAGCATCACCGATGCGTTCTTTGCTTAAGGTCCTCGCACCGGCGGTCATCATCGCGGCCGCCATCCCCGCGGTGGTGCTGGCGCAAGCACAGTCGCAGGGACGCCTCTTCCCGAATGTCGGCACGCCGCTGACGGAGAAGGAGATCAAGTCCTTCGACCGCATCATCGGACCCGAGGGGAAAGAGCTTCCCGTCGGCCGCGGCACCGCCAAGGAAGGCGAAGTGGTCTACAAGGCGCGCTGCGAGGTCTGCCACGGCGTGAACGGGGAGGGCGGTATCCTCCGCCGCCTGACCGTCGGCAAGCCGGGCGCCCCCTATAAGGGCAACTACTACTTCAAGGAACAGGACAAGATGAACGGGGTCAGCTTCTACCCCGTTCCGACGATCGCGTGGGACTATATCAACCGCGCGATGCCGGTCCCCAATCCGGGCACGCTGAAACCCGACGAGGTCTACGCGCTGGTCGCGTTCCTCTATTACCGGAACGGCATCATCGCCGAGAACGACGTGATGGACCAGAACACGCTGGTGAAGGTCGTGATGCCGAACAAGGACGGCTTCGTCCCGGCCAAGCCGGTCTATCCGCCGGAAAAGGCGCCCAGCTGGTGGTAACGGATTAGCTGGATAAGCGAAATAAAGGGGCCGGACGCGGAAAAGTGTCCGGCCCCTTTTCTATTCTTGGTGACCATTTTGATGTAGACTGCAGGTTGAAAAGTGAGGACATCCGCGCCCACTAAAGCTCACAAAATTCGGGATCACGGGAGGTCAATCATGGTGTCTAACCGCAGGCGCTTCCTGACTCAGACCGCAGCTCTGGCCGGTGTGGCCGCGGGCGCGGGATTGGCCGCCAAAGGCGCGCCGGCCCAAGCAGCCCAGGCGCAAGGCAACGTGCATAACGAGCCTCCGAAGCGCGGGGCCCGCTACCGCATCGACCACATGACTCACTACACGCCGCTGCACGAGTACAACGGCATCATCACGCCCGGCCCGTCTGCATTTCATGCAGCAGCACACCTCCGAGTTTCCGTTTCTCGACGAACAGCGCCACACGCTCTCGATCTACGGCCTGGTCGATCGGCCCTTGCGCTTCACCGTTGCGGATCTGAAGCAGCTCCCGTCCGTGTCGCGGGTCCACTTCCTCGAGTGTCATGGCAACAGCTCGCCCGCGATCCACAGTGAGGGCGATCCGAAAGTCATGGGGCTGCCCGTCCAGTACATCCACGGGATGACGAGCTGCAGCGAATGGACCGGCGTGCCGATGTCGGTGCTGCTGAGAGAAGCGGGCGTGAAATCAACAGGGACGTGGCTGGTCAACGAAGGCGGCGACGCCTGCAATTTCAGCCACACGCTTCCGACCGCAAAGGCCATCGAGGACTGCATCGTCGCCTACGGACAGAATGGCGATCCGTTGCGCGAAGAGCAGGGTTTCCCGATCCGGCTGGTCGTGCCCGGTTGGGAAGCGCCCTTCAGCGTGAAGTACCTGAAAAACATCAAGGTGGTGGATCAGCCCTACCACGCCTGGAACGAGGCGATGAATCATTCGGTCGCAAGACCCGATCTCGGCGGCAAGTCGCGCTGGTATCACTTCGCATTCGGGCCGAAATCGGTGATCACGCGTCCCTCCGCCGGCCTCGAAATGCGGCGCGGCTATAACCAGATCACCGGCCTCGCCTGGTCGGGCGGCGGCAAGATCACCAAGGTCGAAATCACGACCGACGGCAAGAACTGGCGCGAAGCGAAGCTTCAAGACCCGATCCACACCAAGGCGCACACGCGCTTCACCTTCGATTATGAGTGGAACGGACAAGAGGCGATGCTCATTTCTCGGTCCACGGACGATCAGGGCGAAATTCAGCCGTCGCTCGCGGAGATGAGCAAGCACCATGGCATCCCGATCGCGGATTGGCAGAAGAAGGACAAGCCCCGCTCCATTCACACGAATTGGCAGCAGCCGTGGAAGGTGAACAAAGACGGCAGCATTTCCGACGCGATGTTCGCCTAGAATCGTCTAGCGCTCTGATGTGATCGCGGCCGGCGTAAGCCGGCCGCGGCCGTTTTAGCGGTCGCCCCTATCCAATTCTATGAAATCGGATCGGGCTCTAGCATGATCTGAGTGCGTTCGATTCGACGGAAAGCCTTGCGTCATGGTCGACAAAGACGAGTCGCGCGACCGCAAGCTCGGCATGGACCGCACCATTGACCGGCGCGATTTCCTGAACGGCGTCGCGATGGGCGCAGCCGGGCTGTCGGCGGCGGTGATGGGTGGCTGCACCCATATGACGGCCGCGATGATGGGCACAAGCACAGCCGGAGACTATCCGCCCACGCGGACGGGACTTCGCGGCAGCCATGCGGGCGCCTTCGAAACCGCGCACGACGTCCGCGATGGAACGTTCCTCCGTACCGCGGCAATGCCGCGCGATACGGATCGCGTCTACGATCTTGTCGTGGTCGGCGCCGGCATCAGCGGCTTGTCGGCCGCGTATTTCTACCGCATGGCCAGGCCGAACGCGCGCATCCTCATCCTCGACAAT
Organism: uncultured Alphaproteobacteria bacterium; assembly: GCA_963708555.1. Classification (GTDB taxonomy): domain Bacteria; phylum Pseudomonadota; class Alphaproteobacteria; order Micropepsales; family Micropepsaceae; genus CAIYRG01. The sequence goes on from CAVPTF010000017.1 coordinate 116,239, forward strand.
CACGACGATTTCGGCGGCCACGCCAAGCGCAACGAATTCATGCTGGGCGGGCGTCTCCATCTGTTGAACGGCGGCACCGAGCTGATCGACAGTCCGCGCGCCTACAGCGCGGCCGCTTCGGGTTTACTGAAGCAGCTGGACATCGATCCGGTGGCGCTCGCGGAATCGTCGGAGAAGGAAGACGTCTACGATGGCCTCGGCCCCGGCACGTTCTTCGACAAGGACACCTTCGGCGCCGACAAGCTCGTCGTCGGCGGGCCCGAACGCGAAGACGACGAGATCGTCGATTGGCCCGCCTTTCTCGCGCAAACGCCGCTTCCCGAAACTGTAAGGCAGGAAATCCTTCGCATCGAGACGGCGATGGTCGATCACTTTCCGGGGCTGAGTTCGGCCGAGAAGAAGGACCGCCTCTCGCGCATGAGCTATGGCGATTACCTGCTCGAAGATCGCCGGGCCGGCGCGGTTGCGATGGCGTATTATCAGAAGATCACCCATGACGAATGGGGCGTGGGCATCGATGCGGAGCCCGCGCTCGATTGCTGGGGGTTCGGCTTTCCGGGTTTTCAGGGATTGAATCTCGATCCCGGCTCCGCACCCCGCATGGGCAATACGGCGGCGGGTTACGTGGACGAAGGTTCGCCGGTGTTCCACTTCCCCGACGGCAACGCGACCATCGCGCGGCTTCTCGTGCGCCAGTTGATTCCCACAGCGATCCCCGGACGCGGCGTCGAGGACATCGTGACGGCGCGTGCGAATTACGCCGAGCTCGACCGCGAGGGCGCGCCCGTTCGCGTCCGGCTTTCCAGCACCGTCGCCCAAGTGCGCAACACCGGCGGCCCCGCGCAATCGGAAGGCGTGGAGCTCGTCTACGCCAATAGAGGCGGCGTTTTCCGCGTGCGGGCGAACGCTTGCGTGCTCGCCGGCTGGAACATGATGATTCCCTATATCTGCGACGAGCTGCCGCCGGCGCAAAAAGAGGCGCTGTCACAGCTCGTCAAGGTGCCCCTCGTCTACACCAGCGTGGCGATCTCCAACTGGCGCGCGTTCAAGACGCTCGGCGTGCGGAAAATCTTCTGCCCCGGCTCATATTTTTCCTCCGTACAGCTCAACTGGCCGATGGACATCGGCGCGTACAGAAGCGTTCGCTCGCCCGATGAGCCGATCCTGCTGTTCCTCGTGCGCACGCCCTGCATGCCGGGCCTTCCGTGCCGCGACCAGCACCGCGCCGGGCGTTTCGATCTCCTCACCACCTCCTTCGAGGATTTCGAGCGCAACATCCGCGATCAATTGGGCCGCATGCTGTCCGGTGCGGGGTTCGATCCCGCGCGCGACATCACGGGCATCGCGGTCAACCGCTGGCCCCACGGCTACGCCTACGAATACAATCCGCTGTTCGACGATTTCGATACGCCGCCGGATCGGCTTCCCCATGTCATCGGCAGGAAGCCCGTGGGACGCATCGCGATCGCCAATTCGGATTCGGGAGCGGCCGCCTATACCGATTCCGCCATCGATCAGGCGCGCCGCGCGGTGGACGAAATCCTGGCGATGGGCTGAGTGTGCGGCCGCGCCGGGGCGCAATTTCATGGACCGGTCGTTGGACTTACGTCCTATTGCGGTCGCCACACGGGAAATATCAGCATGTTGCGCGCCTTAAGCGCGCTTTACCTATGTGCGTGCGGGGCGGGGACCCGGTATAAACGCATCTGGAAACAGGAGTACTTACGCGAGTAGAGGCTGTCTTGCGGGCTTATGCACGGTCCGCGAAGGGAAAAGCCAGCATCAGACTGATCGATACTCCAACATTGAGGAATTCTACATCGAATGGGCCGCTACAAAGAGTACCGTGAGCCGAAGCGCCGCCGTTATGACGACGATACCGCGTCAAGCGATCGGGCAGCCCCCGCGTCAAGCGATCGGGCAGCCCGCGATCGCCCAAGCCATCCCCGATCGAACGCACCGCAGGGACCGGCGGTCGATTCCGTCGTCAAATGGTTCAATGCGGAGAAGGGTTTTGGGTTCGTCGCCGTCGATGGCGGCTCGGAGGCGTTCCTGCACATCCGTCAATTGCAGACGGCAGGACACACCAGCGTGCCCGAGGGTGCTCGTCTCAAGGTGCTGATAGGCCAAGGTCAGAAAGGCCTTGAGGTCACTGAAGTCATCGAGGTGGATACGAGCACCGCTGGGTCGACGAGTTCGACGGAGCGGCGCCGTCCAGTCGAGTTCTCAGGTCGTCGGCCAAACTCGGGCAAGTACGGGCACGGTAAAAATGTACAAGGTCGATAAGGGGTTCGGTTTCATCGGCCAAGATGACGGGGGGAAGGACGTCTTCGTCCATGCCACGACACTTGCACGCGTAGGGCTGAACGGGCTCTCCGAGGGTCAACGTGTGCGGATGCAGGTCGGGCAAGGTAAGAAGGGGCTAGAGGCTCAAGTCTATCGAGCTCCTGGACTGAACCGGGTCGCCAGGGCGCCAACCAACCCGATAGTGCTCAAGGTTGCGATGAAACAGCGGTTGAAAAGAATCGAGGGTCTCCAATGAAAAAACCCAATTACCGGCAGGAACGCGCGCAGCGCGAGCGCACCAAGGAAAGCAGAAAACAGGAGAAGCTCAAGCGCCTGGAGGAAGAGACTGCGAAACGCAAGGCGTTACGCCAAGCGGGGGACGGCCCGGAATTTCCGGCAGATTGAAGGGAATTGGCGGCCCACTCGCAGTCGGTGAATGCTAGCGTCCTCTACTGCTCGCGGAACTTCGGGACATCTCGAATAGTTGTCGCCTTCGGTCCCCCCCGCCAAATTCAATTGGGCCCTTCGATGACTTCTGTCTCGGGTTGCGCTTGAGCCATCGCTCAAGCGGCGCGGTGGTCGCATTCATCCGTTCGGAAAGTTGGCTGCCTCGTCCTGGCGCGCATCAAGGCGTCGGGCGCGGAACAGTGCGCTTTACCTGACAGCACGCTGTCTTCTAATAGGATAATTCCTATATACATAGGAATTAGACTACAGTAAGTTTCGCGAGAGCAGCCCCATCTCGGGAACGAAGACATGAAAATCGACTGCATTGCCCGTCCGCATCCGCCGGTTTCGGCGGATTCGCCAAATTCGTTGGACCGTCAAGCAGTTAGGACTCGCGCAAAAATTTCGCGCAAACGGTCTTTTGCAGAACGTGAATCATCCAGCGGGAGCAATCGGTTACCGAAGCGCAGGCGCAAGGCCGCTAGTGCCCGCTCTGACCGCAGCCGCAAGGGCTGGTCGCCCGAACGCCGTGCGCGCCAGGCCGCGCTCATCGCGAGCTGGGCCCCGTGGCGGCATTCGACAGGCCCGAAGACCGATGCCGGCAAAGCCGCGTGCGCCAAGAACGCCCTCAAGCACGGCTTCCGGAGCCAGGCCAAGATCCGCGAGTACCAGCGCATCCGCTACGTCTTGCGCCTCGCGGCCCGGAACATTGAGCGGGTTCGACTGCACATCCGCGCTTCGCGACGCTCGCCCGCGTATCAAGTACAAGTTCATGCCTTCGCTCCAGACCGCCACCGTGTGTGGAACGGGAACGAACACCGGCTTCCCCTCTCCCCTTGTGGGAGAGGGACATCGCCTAAGCCTTTCAACTGCTCCGGTGCGGGTGAGGGGTGGCGCGCAGGACTATCAGGATACCGCGAGCCCCAACCCTGGCGGTTTCGGCCCCCCCGCCTTGGGACTAGAATAGTCCCAACACGCTACGCGCACGTCCTCAGGGAGGAAGCATCGATGGCCGTCAGCTTCACCGTGAATGCCAAACAGGCCTCATCGGACTTGCCGCCGCACACCCCGCTGCTCTGGGTGATCCGCGAAGATCTGAAGCTCACCGGCACGAAGTTCGGCTGCGGCGCGGGTCTCTGCGGCGCCTGCATGGTCCACATCGATGGCGTCCGCGCCTTCTCCTGCCAGACGCAGCTCTCCGAGGTCGCCGGAAAAACAATCACCACGATCGAGGGCCTCTCGTCGGACTTCCTCGCACCCGGTGCAGAAGGCCTGGCTCGCCGAGAACGTGCCGCAATGCGGCTACTGCCAGTCGGGCCAGATCATGAGCGCGGCCGACCTCCTCAAGAAGAACCCGACGCCCTCGCGCGCCGAGATCGTCGAGCACATGAGCACGAACATCTGCCGCTGCGGCACCTATCCCCGGATTGTGCGCGCCATCGAACGCGCATCGCGGGAGGGCTGAGCCATGACAACCGCTGCTCTCGACACGACTCTTTCCCGCCGTCAGGTGATCATAGGCGGAGTGGCGCTGACGCTCACTTTCGCTACCGGACGGGTCGACATCTCCGAAGCTGCCGTCGTTGCCGATGAGCCACGTGGTTCAACGGTGAGCCATTGGGTGTCGATCGACGGCGGCGGATCAATCACGATCATGTCGCCTGCCACAGAGATGGGGCAGGGCTCGATGACGTCGCTTCCGCGCATCATCGCCGAGGAGTTGGACGCCGATTGGGACAAGGTGCAAGTCCTACCCGCGCCGCCATTCGACGAAATTCACGGCAATCCGGGCTTCGGCGGCATGATGTACACCGCCGGCAGCAATGCGGTTCGCAACTACTATGATCCTCTTCGCCTTGCGGCGCGCAGGTGCGCCGGTGCTGATTTCGACAACGCCGCGCGCCTCTCGAACGTGCCCGCTTCCGAGCTGACGACCGAGCCAAGCGTGGTTGTGCACGCGAAATCCGGGCGCCGCCTGACCTACGGCGAGATCGCGCGCGTCGCGGACGTTCCGCGCGCGCCGCCGCGGCGACCACGCCGGCCGATCTGAAGCCCGTCAGCGCGTTCCGCCTGATCGGCCACGACACGATGCGCGTCGAGCTGCCGAGCAAGGTCAACGGCAGCGCACAATACGCGATCGATGTGCAGGTGCCGGGCATGCTCTACGCGACGGTGCTGCGCGCGCCGGTCGAAGGCTCGTCGCCCGACCGCATCAACGACGCCGCCGCGCGTACGATCTCCGGCGTTATCCGCACCGTGCGTCTCGACTATGGCGTCGGCGTGCTGGCCGAGACGCCCTATGCCGCGATCGAAGCGCGTCAGGCGCTGATCGGCAATGTCACGTGGTCGCGCACCGGCACGCGCGCAGGGCTTCGACAGCGATCGCGCGTCGGTCGAATTCGCCCGCGCCGCGCGCGATGTCTCCGTGACCGCCAAGCCCTGGGAGCCGCGCGGCAACGCGAGCGCCGAGCTCTCGAGCGCCGCAACGGTCCTCGAAGCCGAGTACCTCAACGACTACACCTATCACGCGCAGATGGAGCCGCTGAACGCGGTCGCCAGCGTTTCGCCGTCCGGCGATGCCGCCGAGATCTGGTGCGGCACGCAGAGCCAGACCATGGCGCAGGAAGCCGTCGCCAAGGTGCTCGGCATCCCGCGTGCGAAGGTCACGCTGCACGACATGCTGATGGGCGGCGGCTTCGGACGCCGCGGTCATCGCGACGAGGAGTTCGTCATCGACGCGGTGCTGATGGCCAAGGCCGCGGGCAGCGCCGGTCAAGGTCATCTGGACCCGCGAGGACGACGTCCACAACGGCCGCATGCGCCCGCTCTCCGCGCATTATCTGCGCGCCGGTCTCGATGCCAACGGCAAGATCGTCGCGTGGCATCAGCGCATCGCGGTCGACCGCGTGCTGCCCTTCGCCGATCCGGTGCGCTACGAGAACGCGATGGGCCGCGACGGCATCGTCATGCGCGGCACCGAGTTCCTCACCTACGACATCCCGAATCTGATGACGGAGCAGCTCTATCGCGACACCGGCGTGCGCACCTCGCCGCTGCGCGGTATCGGCTGGACGGCGAACATCTTCGCCGCCGAAGCCTTCATCGACGAGATCGCGACGGCGCGCAAAATCGATCCCGTCGCGCTCCGCCTCGAGCTGCTGAAGGATTTCCCCCGCGGCCGCCGCGTGGTCGAGCGCGTCGCCGAGATGGCCGAGTGGAACCGCCCGCGCGCCAACGGACGCGCGCTCGGCTTCGCCTTCGTCGATTATTCCAACACGCCGATTGCCGGCATCGTCGAAGCCTCGGTCGATCGCGCAAGCGGCAAGATCACGGTGCACGATGTGTGGTGCACGCTCGATTGCGGCATCGCCGTGCATCCCGACAACGTCGTCGCCCAGACCGAGAGCAGCGTCGTCTACGGCCTCGGCATGTCGCTGATGGAGCGCATCACCGTCAAAGACGGCGCCATCCGCCAGTCGAATTTCTTCGATTATCCGGTGCCGCGCATGAACGAGATCCCGGAGATGCACATCGAGCTCATCCGCACCAACAACCGTCCGACCGGTGTCGGTCAGATGGCGACCCCGATCATGGCGCCCGCGATCGCCAACGCCATCGCACGCATCACCGGAAAGCGCTTACGCGAAAGCCCCATGACCCCCGACCGCGTCAAACGCGCCCTCGCATGACGACGCGTGGGAACTTGATGAGGAACTCGGTCTTACTTTCCTCCCCCGCGTGCGGGGGAGGTGGCCCGAAGGCGCCGGAGGGGGTCGTAAGCGCAGGCGCTGGGCGAACGAACACGGAGTTCACCTCTCCCCTTGCGGGAGAGGCGAGCGCCGCTTAGATGTTTCCGCTGCTCGATGCGGGTGAGGGGTAATGTCGATGAAGTGTCGGAGTAACACGCCGTGAAGCTCGCAGGCCTTATGATCGGTGCACCACTCGCCGCTTCATCCGGTGCTGCGATCGCCGCACCCGCGTCCAGCACGGTCGACGACGCCCTCCGCCAATCGATGGCGAGCAACGCCATCCCCGGCGTTGTCGCCTTCGCCGCCACTCGCGACCGCATCCTCTATCGCGGCGCGTTCGGTGTCGCCGATCTCGAGACCAGGCGTCCGATGACCGAGGACGCGATGTTCCGCATCGCCTCGATGACCAAGGCGATCACCTCGACCGCCGCGATGCAGCTCGTCGAGCAGAAGCGCTTCACGCTCGACGATCCGGTCGAGAAATACCTGCCGGACTTCGGCAAGCTCCAGGTGTTCGAAGTCCTTCGACAGCGCGACCGGTGCCTATCGCCTCCGCCCGGCGACGAAGTCCGTCACAATCCGCCATCTGCTCACGCACACCTCGGGCCTCGGCTACAATTTCACCAGCCCGACGTTGCGCGATTTCAAGCCGCGCGACGGCGAGCGCCACCCTGTCGGGCCTCTGCTCTTCGAGCCCGGCGATCGTTGGCTCTACAGCACGAGCACCGATCAGCTCGGCCGCGTTGTCGAGGCCGTCTCCGGTCAGAGCCTGACCGAATATTTCCGCGCGCACATCTTCACGCCGCTCAAGATGCCGGACACGCACTACAACATCCCGGCGGACAAGCACGCACACTCGTCGCCTTGCACCGCCATCGGCCGACGGTTCGATGGTGAAGGAAGCGAACCAGATTCCGACCACGCTCCCCGTGATCATCGGCGGCGGCGGTCTGACGTCGACGGCGTCCGACTACATCCGCTTTGTGCGCATGATCCTCAACGACGGCGCGCTCGATGGCGCGCGCATCGTGTCGGCCGATACGATCGCCGCCATGACCCGCAATCAGATCGGCGCGCTCGGCGTGCCCGCGGTCAAGACGGCGATGCCCGAGCGCAGCGCCGATTTCTCCTTCGTCGCCGACGGGCGCGACAAATGGGGCCTCGGATTCCTGATCGCCGCCGCCGCAACGCCGGGTGGACCGTCCGCGGGCAGTCTGAGTTGGGGCGGCATCAACAACACGTATTACTGGATCGACCGCAGCCGCGGGATCGCGGGCGTGATCCTGATGCAGTTCCTGCCCTTCGCCGACAAGAACGCGCTCGCGCTCTACGACACCTTCCAGCGCGCCATCTATCACCTCGCGGACGCCACGTGATTCGCGAATCCAAACGAACGAACACCGCATTCCCCTCTCCCCTTGAGGGAGAGGGAACCACGCTCAGACCGTTCAACCGCTCAGGCGCGGGTGAGGGGTAACGGAGGGAAACGATGACCGCATTGACACGCCGTGAAGCCGCAGCCCTGATGCTCGCCGCACCTCTTGCCGCGACAACGACCATGGCCGCCGCCGCACCCGCTCAAGTGATGCCGAAAGCGCTCTTCTTCGATGTCTTCGGCACGTGCGTAGACTGGCGCACCGGCGTTGCCCGCGAAGCCGAACGCATCCTGAAACCGCGCGGCCAAAACCTGAATTGGCCCGAGTTCGCCGATTATTGGCGCTCGCTCTATCAGCCCTCGATGGAGGAGGTCCGCTCCGGCCGCCGTCAATTCGTCAAGCTCGACGTGCTTCATCGCGAGATGCTCGACAAGACGCTGGCGAAGTTCAACGTCAGGGGTGTGCCGCCCGATGCGCTCGCCGATCTCAATCTCGCCTGGCACCGGCTCGATGCATGGCCGGACGTGCCGCCCGGCTTCGCGCGGCTCGGCGCCAAGTTCCTGCTCGCGCCCTGCTCCAACGGCAACATCGCACTGATGGCCGACGTGGCGCGCCGCAACAAATTGCGCTGGGACGCGATCCTGGGCTCGGACATCGCGCGCGACTACAAGCCGAAGCCGAACGTCTATCTCGCGGCTGTCGACGCGTTCAACCTTACGCCCGGCGAATGCATGATGGTGGCGGCCCACTCGGCCGATCTGGGCTCGGCCGCCGCGCAAGGGTTGCGCACCGCCCATGTCGCGCGGCCGAACGAAAACGGCCCCGGCACCGGCGAGTCTGCTCCCAGCGTGCGTGTCGATTACGCGGCCTCGAGCATGGAAGACCTCGCCGCCAAGCTCGGCGCCTAGTTCGATGACGATATCGAACGGGCGCTCAGCACTAACTTCTTACCTTCCCCCCTTGAGGGGGAAGGTGTCCTCCGTAGCGCGCAGCGCGAAGGTGGACGGAAGGGGGGTGTCGCGCCGATGCCTGCTCTATCATTGCTTGCGCTATCGTCCTGCTCGACCAATGACGCGGGTTACTTCCCGGCGACGGAATTCAGCGACGACAACGGCTATTACCGCCGCTGGTTCGGCCGGCATTTCCTCACCATGAACGAGCCGATCCTGTACCGGCAGATCAATGTCGATTATTCGGTGCGCCTCACGCGCCTGACCGATGAAGTCGATGCGTTCTCGTTGCGCATCGACCGGCTCAACAACGGCGAGATCTTCGCATCCTACAAGCGGTTCAACTATGTCCGCGCGGGCGAGCTCAATCCGCGTCCCGCCGCGGTCCTCGCACGCAAGCTCGCGCCCGCGGACTTCTCGCGCCTCACAGACGAAATCGCGCGCCAGGACTTCTTCGCGCTTCCCGAACAGGTCGAGTTCGTCGAGGGCAACATCGTCTGGTTGCTCGAAGTCTATGACGGCACGAAGTTCCACGCCGTCATTACACCTGTGATGCGGCGAAGCCCGCCGTTCGGCGCGATCGCCGCCATCGCCGGCGAAGTCACCCAAATCCGCGACGCCACCGGAAGTTGATCCCGCGAAGCGAGGCTTTCGCCAATCGGCAGACGTCTGATCAATATTGACAGACGTCTGACGATTGCTAGACATGGGCCATCCGCGCTCAAGCAGAAGCGCCGCCATTCAGAGCATTTTCAGGGAGAATTCCGTGTCCGCCACGCAGGACCAGCTCAAGAAAGTCACCGTCTCGATGATGAATGCCGTTCACGACCTGCCGCTTCTGGTGGCGCGCGACGAAGGCTTCTTCAAGGACGAGGGACTCGACGTCACGATTCTGAAGACGCCGGGCACGGGTCAGCACGGCTCGGATCATCAGGCGCTGCGCGACAACATCTTCCAGCGCAAGATGGAGTCGCTCTACGACGCCGGCCAATGCGATCAGTTCCGCATGTGCGAGTGGGGCATCATGAAGCGCGCGGTCGAATCCAATCTCGACACCAATCACCGTCCGGCGAAGATCGTGGCGCTCGGCTCCGCGATGTCGGCGTTTGCCATCGTCACCGATCCGAAGCACGGCATCTACGAACCCGAGCAGCTCAAGAACGTCGAGATCGGCGTGAGCCCGTTCAACGGCTCGCACTTCACGATGCTCAAGATGATGGAAGGCTTCCTGAAGCGCGACGAGATCAAATGGACCAACGCCGGCACGCACAAGGAGCGCCTGGAGGCGCTGCGCGCGGGCAAGGTGAAGGCCGTGAGCCTGCAAGAGCCCTGGATCAGCGTCGCCGAAGCTCAAGGCGCGCGCGTGATCATCAAGTCGCGCTCGACCAGAAGCGAAGCCGCGGGCGATGAGCTCGACGGTCCTACACTGGCCAAGATGTTCAAAGCCCAAGCGCGCGCCGCCGAGGCGATCGACAAGAACCCGGCCAAATACGCGCACTATCTGCTCGAGGAAGCGGGCGGCGCCATCGAGCTTGCCGACCTCAAGCTCTCGCGCATGTTGAATGCGCCGCCGACCCCCTATACGCGCGAGCGGTTTGACGATAACTACCAGTGGACCTTGAGCTGGGGCCTTGTGCCGCCCGGCGCCACTTACGAGAATACGGTCGACAATCGCGCCTGGCGCTGATGCACGACGCCAGGCTTGAAGAACGGCGCCGCTCCAACTCGGCGCCGTTCTTGTTTTTGGGCCCCCGCGGACCTATAGGACGCATCGCCTCTCCTCTCGCTAGGCTCGATGTGAACGGTCCGCTTGACGAACTCTATCGCCGCCCCGGCTTCCTGATCCGGCGCGCCAACCAGATCGCGGTGTCGCTCTTCCTCGAGGAGACCGGCGCGCTCGGGATCACCAACAGCCAGTACGGCATCCTGCTCGTGCTCAAGCACCACCCCGGCATCGACCAGATCTCGGTGGCGAAAGTGCTCGGGCTCGACCGCTCGACCACGGGGCTGGTGCTCGACAAGCTGGAGAAGGCCGGGCTGATCGGGCGCAGCATCGGCACGCACGACAAAAGGCGGCGAAACCTCTCGCTGACCAAGGCCGGCGAGCGGATGCTCGATCGCCTCGCCGAACCCGCCAAGCGCGCGCAGGCGCATGTGCTCTCGGCCTTCAGCGTGCAGGAACGCGCCGAGTTCATCCGCCTGCTCGACAAATTCGTCGCCAAGTTCAACGACACCACCCGCGTGCCGCTCGAAGCCCATCGCGCGACCAAACGTAAGTCTATGGGCGCGCCCGCTGAGCCCTCGTCGGTTGCGGCAAGACGCTAGCAACGCGTAGCATAGTCGCAGTCCTACGGAGCTCGCGAGATGAACCAGGTGTCCAGACGCGCTCAGCCCGACGCCGTTTCCTACATCGCCATGGCCACGGGTTTCCTCGCGGTCGGCGCGATCGCAGTCGGCGCGATCGCCATCGGCAGCATGGCCATCGGCGCCCTCGCGGTTAAGAAGGTGCGGCTGCGCGACGTCGAGATCGAGACGTTGACCGTCCGCCGCTTGCGCGTTCTCGAACCCGACGCGCCTCGCTCCGAAGCGCCGCCCGCAGACGCTGCACCGAATGCGGCTCCGGAGACGAACGGCGAAGGGCGTCCGCGCCCGGCGCCGCGCCGCCGCCGTCCGCGCAAACCCATGCCGAACTAGACGCGTTTGAGATGAAGGAAGAAATCCGCCGCGCCATCGCGTTCGCCGTCCTCGCGCCCACACGAAGGCAACAAGGACTGCGAGATCTACAGCTACGACAAGGACCGGCGCAGCAAGTTCACCGGCAACAGCAGCGACTTCCTCGATTACGATATGGGCGCGCGCGTCACCCGCTTTGGGCCCGATCTGTACCACTACGGGCACTGGCAGTATGTGAGTCTCGAGGTCGGCGAGAAGTCCTTCTCGGGTTACGATCACGCGGCCAAGTGCCACTTCGAGGGCGTCGTCAAAGGCGAGACGGTCCAGCTCTACGACCACAGCGAAGCGCGCTACTTCGACTATGGAGCCGTCTGAACAGGAGCGACACCGTGCTGAGGGTGTTCCTTGCGCTTCTCTGTCTCGGCCTCATCATCGCGGGTTGCGACGGATCGGACGCACCCGGCACGCCGCGCTTTGCGGTCTTCCTCGTCGACGAAAACATCAACAGCGAGGACGCGCCGCCGGACGCCGAACGCGTGCCCGCATCGCCTGAGAGCACGGACCTTCCCGTCGCGTTCTGGCTGAGGCGCGAAGGCGGGATGTCGGGACCATTCGTCGCCGATGCCCGTGTGATCGCAGCGCCCGATGGGCAGCCGGCGGTCGAATTCATACTGACGCCCGAGGGGCGCGAGCGCTTCGCCACGCTGACGCGGACAAACATCGGACGCCGCGTCGCCGTCGTCGTGAACGGTGCGGTGGTTGCCTCGGCCGTCATCGGGGCTGAGATGGCCGACGGCAGGGCGATGCTCTCCGGCAGTTACACGGACGCTCAGGCCCGCGCGCTTGCCGATGAGCTCATCGCGACAAGCGCCCCTTAAGTCCTCACCGACACGTAACCGTCACAAAACCTACATAACTTGCCCGTTTGTTGGCGGCTCAAAAACAGCCGCGCGACAAGGGGTTGGCATGGACATGCAAATTGCGCTGGTTGAGAACATCGCGCACGTCAAACTGCGCGGGCGTCTCGACACGCACGGCGTCGACGATATCGAGACCAAGCTCACGGCGTCTGTCGTGCCGGGCCACCACAACGCGATCGTCGATCTCTCCGATGTCACTTTCGTGACGTCGATGGCGCTACGGATGTTCCTCACAATCTCGAAAGCGCTAAAACGGCACAACGCGAAGATGGTGCTGTATGCGCCGCAACCGCAAGCCAGCGACGTCTTCGCCTCCGCGCATCTGTCCAGCATCGTACCGATCGTCGGCACCGAAGCCGAGGCCGTCGCGCTCGTATCCCCCTAGCATACGCCCGCGTCCCGCGGCGCGCGTCCGTACACAAGTCCCGCAAGCCAGGCGGATCCTTGCCTGAGCAAGATATATTTGGCGGTTTCCCGCCCTCCTCACCCTTCCGTGTCCGACCTGCCGATTGAGGCGTGCCTGCCCGAGGGTTAAACTCCCGCCGACCTCATAGGAGGGCCCCATGGCCAGCGTGACACTCCGCGTGAACGGCCGCGCGCAGACGCTCGAGATCGACGATCCGGCGATGCCGCTGCTTTACGCGCTGCGCGATCAGTTCGACCTGCACGGTCCGAAATTCGGCTGCGGCCTTGGCCAGTGCGGCGCCTGCACGGTCATCGTCAACGGCGAGGCGGTGCGCTCCTGCCAGCTTCCGGTGTCGGGGGTGCAGAACCGCGACATCACCACGCTCGAAGGGCTGGGCACGCCCGAGCGCCTGTCGGCGGTGCAGGCCGCCTTCGTCGCCGAGCAGGCGGCGCAATGCGGCTACTGCACGAACGGCATGATCATGACCGCGACCGCGCTGCTCGCGAAGAACCCGCGGCCGACCGAAGCCGACGCGCGCGAGGCGCTCGCGGGCAATCTCTGCCGCTGCGGCACGCATGTGCGCGTGCTTGCTGCGGTGATGCGTGTGGCCTCCAACGGAACCGGAGGGCGCTGACATGAACCAGATCATGCTCGAACGGCGTCAGTTCCTTCAGGCCGGCGGCGCGCTCGTGGTCGGTTTCGCGCTCGCGCCCATCGCTCCCGCATTGGCGCAGCAGGCCGCGCGCGGCGCGTTTCCGCTGAGGGACGTCACCGACGATGCGGTCAATTCGTTCCTCGCCATCGCACCGGACGGCCAAGTCACGCTCTACAGCGGCAGGGTCGATCTCGGCACGGGCTTGCGCGCGGCCTACCGGCAGATCGTCGCCGAAGAGCTCGACGTTCCTTATGAGCGCATCGTCATGATCGATGGCGACACGGCGCTGACACCCGATCAGGGCGGAACCGGCGGCAGCACCGCCATCGTCACCGCCGGCATGGAAGTGCGTCAGGCTGCGGCGACCGCACGCCAGGCGCTCCTCAAGCTCGCCTCCGAACGGCTTTCGGTTCCGGTCGAGCAGCTGAGCGTTGCCGATGGCGTCGTGCGCGCGAACAACGGCCGCACTGTCGCCTATGGCGATCTCGTGGGCGGCAAGCGCTTCGATATCCAGACCGATACGAAAGCGCCACTCAAGAACGCCGCGCCAATACAAATATGTCGGCAAGTCGCTGCAGCGGCCCGATCTGCCCGCGAAGATGACCGGGCGGCACACGTTCGTGCACGATTTCAAGCTGCCGAACATGCTGCACGCGCGCGTCATCCGGCCCACGTCGATCGGCGCAACGCTCGCCGATGTGGATGAAACGTCGATCGCGAACATTCCCGGCGCCCGCGTCGTGCGCATCCAGAACTTCCTCGCCGTGGTCGCGGAAAATGAATGGAATGCGGTGCGTGCCGCGCGCGGCTTGCGCGTGCGCTGGACCGGTGGCGGCAATCTGCCAGGCTCGGACGGCGTGTACGCCATGATGCGCTCGACCGCGCCCGAGCGGAATGAACAGCTGACCAAAAAGGGCGACTCCGCAGCGGCGCTGCAATCGGGTGCACGGCGGCTCAACGCGACCTACGAATGGCCCGCGCAGTCTCACGGCTCGATGGGTCCGTCGTGCGCCGTGGCCGATGCAAAAGATGGACAGCTCACCGTCTGGTCCGCCTCGCAAGGCACGCATCGCTCGCGCCAGGTGATCGCGCGTGCGCTCAACATGCCGGAGAACCAAATCCGCGTCGTCTATCTCGATGGCGCCGGCTGCTATGGCATGAACGGCCACGACGATGCCGCCGCGGAAGCCGCGCTGCTTTCGCACACGCTGAAGCGCCCGGTGCGCGTGCAGTGGTCGCGCGAGGAAGAGACCGGCTGGGACCCGAAAGGCCCGCCGCAGCTTCTCGATCTGCGCGCCGCACTCGACGCGAACGGCAATATCGCCGCCTGGGAAACCGAGGCGTGGCTGCCGATGAACACGCCCAATCTGTTCGCACGGCCGCTGCTTTCGTTTGTCGCGGCCGGTATCCCGCAACCTGACGGCCAGGCGGTGGCCCAGGTGCAGGGCAACGCCTATCCGCCCTATGACCTCGCCAACCTCACCGCGACGGTGCACTGGCTGAAGACGACGCCGTTGCGTCCGTCCAACCTGCGCGCGCCGGGCAAGCTCGGCAATTGCTACGCGGTCGAGTGCTTCATGGACGAGCTCGCGGCCGCCGCGGGTCGCGATCCGCTCGAATATCGCCTGCATCATCTGAAGGACGAGCGGGGTGCTGCGATCCTCAGACGCGCGGCGGAAATGATGAACTGGCGGAGTCGTCCGTCGCCGCAGACGGCCAGCGCGGGCGATCGGATCGCGAGCGGGCGCGCCATCGTCTATGTGCACTACAAGCACGTCGACAACCGCATGGGCCTGGGCGTCGAACTCATCGTCGATCGCGACAGCGGCAGGGTGCGCGTCGATCGCGTGGTCTGCGCTTACGAAGCGGGGCTGATGATCAATCCCGACATCGTGCGCTCGCAGGTCGAAGGCAACATCCTGCAGGCGGTCAGCCGCACGCTGCTCGAGGAAACCACCTTCGATCAGAACCGCGTCACGAGTGTGGATTGGCAGAGCTATCCGATCCTCACCTTCCCCGACGCGCCGGTGATCGAGATCGACCTGATGGGCAGCCCGTACGACAAGCCGATGGGGGCGGGCGAAGCTGCCTCGGCGCCGGTGCCGGCTGCGATCGGAAACGCCGTGTTCGATGCGGTCGGAATCCGGATGCGCCGCGTGCCGCTCACGCCCGCGCGCGTGCGTGCTGCGCTCGCCGCCTCAGGCCAGGCGTCGCTGTAGTCGCAGCCGCTTCTATTGCGGAGGCGCCGGCGGTGCGGCCTGCGAACCCATGCGCCGGAGGATCGTGTTCACGCGGCTCGGCATGTAGTCCTGGTAGAACTCGCGCACCAGCGCGTTGCCCGCCGTCTCCTTCTCGGTATCGCTCGCCTGGCGTCCCTCGAGCACCAATTCGTATCCGCGAACGAGCTGTGTGCGATACCGCTCGGGCAGTTCGGGCTCGAGATAGGCGAGGAAGGTGTCGGTCACGCCGCGGTTGAAATCCAGCCCTTCCTCGATCAGTGCAACCGCCTGCGCCTCCTTCTCGGCGTCGGTCGAGCCGGACTCGCGTGCGAGCTTCGCCTCCTGCAGGACCTGGTTCGCATTGGCGAATGTCGCGATCGCGGCATTGAAGCTCGCCCGCTCGAGGGCGTACTCGATCGGGAAACCGGCGCGCGCCGTCTCGATCCGCTGGAAGCTCCAGTTCGCGACGGTGACGATGATGATCACTTCCACGAGCACCAGCAGCAAACCCGCCGTGGTGATCGTCAGGGGATTGCGGCCTGGTCCACCGGCCGGCGCGGCCAGCGCGTTCCCGATCATGGACCGCACGCCATGGAACGCGAGCCCGAACAGGGGCCCAGCCACGAGCACGCCGCCGAATATCAAGGCCAGCGCCGAAAACGAGAACAGTTCCGTGCCCGGCGTCGTCACGTACGGAACGGCCGCCGCCACGATCCAGACGAGATGCGCGAACACCAGCGCCGCGATTTTGTCCTTGTTCAGATCCATGCGGCCCATAGCAACCTCAGCCGCTTAGTACCGTGCGTTGCCCGGCGTGCGCGGGAAGGGGATCGCGTCGCGCACGTTCGAGAGGCCGGTGACGTAGGCGATGGTGCGCTCGAAGCCGAGACCGAAGCCCGCGTGCGGCACGGTGCCGTAGCGCCGCAGGTCGCGGTACCACTCGTAGTGCTCTTTGGGGATATGACGCTCGGCCATGCGTGCGTCCAGCACGCTGAGCCGTTCCTCGCGCTGGCTGCCGCCGATGATTTCGCCGATGCCGGGCGCCAGCACGTCCATCGCCGCCACCGTCCTGTTGTCGTCGTTGACCCGCATGTAGAACGCCTTGATGTCCTTCGGGTAGTTCATGACGATCACGGGCTTCTTGGCGTGCTTCTCGGTCAGATAGCGCTCGTGCTCCGATTGCAGGTCGACGCCCCATTTGACCGGAAATTCGAACTTCTCCTTCGCCTGCTCGAGCACCTTGATCGCTTCGCCGTAATCCATGCGCGCGAATTCGGATGACGACGATGCCTTCGAGCTTCGCCACGATGCCCTTCTCGATCCGCTCATCGAAGAAGGCCATGTCCTCCTGGCGCTCGTTCAAGAGCGCCTTGAGCGTGTATTTCAGCAGCCGCTCCGCGAGCGTCGCGTTGTCCGCAAGATCGGCGAAGGCGGTCTCGGGCTCGATCATCCAGAACTCGGCGAGATGCCGGCTGGTGTTCGAGTTCTCCGCGCGGAACGTCGGCCCGAACGTGTAGACCTTGGTCAGCGCCAAACAATACGCCTCGACATTGAGCTGGCCCGAGACGGTGAGGAACGCCTCGCGCGCGAAGAAATCCAGAGCGAAGTCGATTTTGCCTTCGGGCGTGCGCGGCAGGTTCGCGAGATCGAGCGTGGAGACGCGGAACAGTGCGCCCGCGCCTTCGGCGTCGGACGAGGTGATGATCGGCGTGTTGACCCAGAGATAGCCGTTCTCGTGGAAGAAGCGGTGGATCGCCTGCGCGAGCGTGTGACGCACGCGCGTCGCCGCGCCGATCACGTTGGTCCGCGGGCGCAAATGCGCCACCTCGCGCAGGAACTCGAGGCTGTGCGGCTTCGGCTGGATCGGATAGGTGTCCGGATCGTCCACCCAGCCCAAGACCTTGATCGCGCTCGCCTGCATCTCGAACGGCTGGCCCTTGGCGGGTGACGGCACGATGGCGCCCATGGCCTCGACCGCGCAGCCGGCCGTGAGCTTCAGCACCTCGTCGGTGTAGTTGGCGAGCGTATTGGGCGCGACCACCTGCACCGGATGGAAGGCCGAGCCGTCCGAGACATGCACGAACGAGATGCCGGCCTTCGAGTCGCGCCGTGTGCGCACCCAGCCTTTGACGGTCACCGGTGCGTCCGCCGGCGCCTGACCGGAGAGGATTTCCCGGACGCTGTATGATTTTGTGCTCATAGGTCGAGCGTTACTCACGCCAAGCGCGCTTGTCCACTGTTGAAACCGGCCATCGCGTTTCAGCCCCAAAGCCGCGTGTTTCGCAGCCTTTCCTGGGTGTAATATGCCTGCTTCCAGTGGCTATTCCCGAGGAGAAGGCATGGACACGACACGCCGGGGTTTCCTGACGACCGCCGCAGGAGCCGCCGCGGGTGCGGCGGCCGGCCAGGCGCACGCCGCTGAGGCCGGTCACGATCATCAGGCTGTTGCCGTCGGACATGACCCTCAGGGTCAAGTCGCTCGAATCGCTGCTGGTCGAGAAGGGGCTGGTCGATCCGGCGGCGCTCGACGCGCTCGTCGATACGTTCGAGAACAAGGTCGGCCCACGCAACGGCGCGCGCGTCGTGGCAAAGGCCTGGGTCGATCCCGCCTATAAGCGCCGGCTGCTCGCCGATGCCGACGCTGCGATCGCCGAGTTCGGCTACACCGGACAACAGGGCGAGCACATGGTGGTGCTCGAGAACACGCCGACGGTCCACCACATGGTCGTCTGCACGCTGTGCTCCTGCTACCCCTGGCCGACGCTCGGTCTGCCGCCCGTCTGGTACAAGTCCGCGCCGTACCGCTCGCGCGCGGTCATCGATCCGCGCGGCGTGCTCCAGGAATTCGGCGTCACGATCCCCGACGACGTCGAAGTCCGCGTTTGGGATGCGACCGCGGAGATCCGCTATCTGGTTTTGCCGGAAAGACCGGCGGGTACCGAAGGCATGAGCGAAGAGGCGCTCGCTGCGCTGGTCACGCGGCGACTCGATGATCGGCGTCGGCAAAGTGACGCTTGGGAGGGCGACCCCATGAACGGCTTGCACGATATGGGGGGGATGCAGGGCTTCGGTCCGATCCAGCGCGAGGCCAACGAGCCGGTGTTTCATGCGCCGTGGGAGGGCCGCGTGATCACGATGGTCATGGGCATCGCCGCGTGGGGAAAGTTCGGCGTCGATCAGCGCCGCTATGCGCGCGAGTTGATTCCGCCGGCCGAATTCCTCCGCATGAGCTATTACGAGCTCTGGTACACCGGGCTGATCACGACCCTGCTCGACGCCGGCATGGTCACGCGCGCGGAAATCGATTCCGGCGTACCGGCCGCGGGCTCCGCGAAACTGACGCCCGCACTCCTGGCGGCGCGCGTGCCGACATTCTTCGCCAACGGCACGCCGAAATACGCGCAATGTGCCCGACGCTCCCAATTTCCGCGTCGGCCAGCGCGTGCGCGCCAAGAACATCAATCCGACGACGCACACGCGGCTTCCCCGTTACGCGCGCGGGCGAACCGGTGTTGTCACGCGCGACTACGGCGTCTATGCGTTTCCGGACACCAACGCCATCGGCCAGGGCGAGAAGCCGCAGCACCTCTATTCGGTGCGCTTCGAAGCGCGCGAATTGTGGGGCGCGCAGGCGAAGCCCAAGGACAGCGTCTATATCGACATGTGGGACGATTATCTTGAGCGGGCCTGACGCGGACCGCCTCGCCGCGCTGCCGCGCCTTCCGCGCGACGAAGGCGGGCCGGTGTTCGCCGAGCCTTGGCAAGCGCAGGCGCTTTGCGCTGGCGGTCAAACTCTCGGAAGCCGGGCACTTCACGTGGAAGGAATGGGCAGCCGCGCTCGCCGACGAGCTGAAAGCGGCCGAGGCGCGAGGCGAGCCCGACGACGGGTCGCATTATTACGAGCACTGGCTCGCCCCGAACGTCAGGTCCGCGGCATGATGGCCTGGGGCTTGGGCCCGGTGTTCAGCCAGGAGATCACGTTCCGCAACGGCGCCGTGGAACAGACGAACTACGACAACTACGCGCCCGTCAAAATGGACCGGTTCCCGAAGGACATCGCGATCCATACATCAAGACCAACCGCTGGATCTCCGGCATCGGGGAGGAGGCCGGTGCCGCTCGATCGCGCCGGCGATCTGCAACGCGATCCACATGGCGACGGGCAAGCGCGTCCGCTCGCTTCCGCTCAGCCGTCAGGATCTGAGCTGGACGTAAACCATGACGTGCGCTTGAATCCTCTTCGCCGGAGGAAAATGTTAGTCTGGTCGTAGCTTAGAGGGGCGTCCCATGAACCGGCTTCAGCGAGGAATACTGGCGGCAGGTCTCATGTGCCTCGCAGGCCACGCAGGGGAAAGCACGGCCCAGACCGTCTTCGGCCCAGGCGCTCAGAAGGGGCTGGATCCGGCCTTCGAGCTGACGGACAAGGCGCTCCAGGAGAGCACCCCGACCACCGCCACGCAGCGCGACCGGAGCGACCCGGACGCGATCCTTGTCATGACGACAGAAGCGCTGCGATCCGGGGGTCTTGATCCGGCCAGACAGGCCCTTGCGCTTGCCGACCGCGGCGGGGCGTTTCTGCAGAAGATGCAATATGAAGAGGCCATCGCCGACCTCAATCGAGCGCTGCGGATCAATCCGGGACTTTCAACGGCCTACAACGTGCGCGGGGCCGCCTATCAGTTTCAGGGGAACTACGAGCTCGCAACCGAGGACTACACCCGCGCCCTCATGCTCGACCCCCAGGCCCGTTACATGGTGAATCGCGGCATCGCGTATCGCCAAGGCGGAAAATACGATCTCGCGATTGCCGATTTCAGTCAGGTCATCAGTCGAGTGCCTGACAATGTGAACGCGTATGGCGGGCGAGCGATCGCATACCTGTTTCAGGATAAGTTCGACGCGTCCATCGCGGATTACACGGCGCTTATCCGGCTGGAGCCGAACAACGGCGACCATTATTCGAACCGCTGTGTCGTGCTTGCCCGAGTGGGGAGATTTGAAGACGGGCTCAAAGACTGCCAGCAGGCGCTGCGATTTTTCCCCGACGATTTCGAAGCCTTGGAAAGCCGGGGTTTCGTGTATCTCAAGTCGGCCCAATACGCTCTGGCGATTGCCGATTACGAGACGGTCATTCGGACGGCCCCGGACTCCCCGGATGCTCTCTATGGCCGCGGCTTGGCAAGGATGCAGACGGGCGACAACGCCGGCGGCAACGCCGATCTGGAAGCCGCCAGACGTCTCGATCCCATGATCGAGGAGACGTTCGAACGGGGCGGCCTTGGCCGGGTCAGCCTCGGGGGCGCTCGCTAGCCGATCGATTGACCGTCGATTGACCGCCTGGGGGCGCGCTCCTAACCTGCAACCACCGGTTTCCGGGAGGAGATTTCCGTGTCCAAATCCCCACGCAAGGCCAGACCCGACAAAGCCGTTCCCGAGTCCTCGTCGCTGAGACGGCGCGATTTCCTCACCTCGGGTGCCGCGGCCGGTGCGGTCGCGATCGGCACGATGTCGGCGCAACCGGCCCAAGCGGCCGACGCCATGGCGTGGGACCGTGAGGCGGACGTGGTCGTGATCGGCGGCGGTGCGGGCGGTCTCGTGGCCGCGATCGCCGCGCGCGAGAAGGGCGCTTCGGTCATCATCGTCGAGAAGAATTTCGACATCGGCGGCCGCGCGATGATGAGCTTCGGCGGCCTCTATATCGGCGGCGGCAACCGGCTTCAGAAAGATCGCCAGCTCGGCAGGGACGACACGCCCGACAAGGTGTTCGAGGACTGGTCGCGCCCGAGAAGCCGATCGGCCGGTTTTCCGATCGCGAGTTGGTGCGCGCCTATGCCGACAACAATCTCGATCTGTTCAACTGGCTGGAGAAGCACGGGATCAAGTGGGACGGCTATCGTCCGAACCCGGATCGGCTCGATCGCTTCCGCACGCGGCTCAATGTCGTGCATTGGCCGAATGAAGCGACGGGCCCCGCGCGCGGGCCGGGTTTCGTGCGGCCGCTGGCGAAGACGGCGCGCGAGATGGGCGTCGAGATCCTGCTCCAGCAGCAGATGACGAAGATCCACCGCGAGAGCCCGACGGCAGGACGCGTCACCGGCATCGAAATCGTCGATGTCGACAACAACCACCGCCAGGGCACGCGCCGGATGAACATCCGCGCGCGCAAAGGCGTCGTCGTCGCGACCGGCGGCAGCGCAGGCAATCCCGCGTTCCGCACGATGTTCGATCCGCGTCTGACCGAGGAGTATCAGGCGGAGAACAGCGAGTGGACGCAGCGCACGGCCGATGGCGAGATCGCCGCGATGGCGATCGGCGCTTCGCTTGGCGCGACCGCCTGCCAGACCACGCAGGACGACAACCTGATCAACAAAGGCCGCATGGGGAAGAAGAGCAACGGCGGCGGAACCGAGCTCTATGCGACCGCGCCGCATTTCTTCCGCGCGCGCGCCATCGGTCTCGAGGTCGAGGACTACCAGAACGTCATCCTGGTCAAGGAAAACGGGCTGCGCTTCTACACCGAGACCGCGCACACGCGGGACTACGAGTATTACGCGGCCGCGCTCGCCTGGACCGGCGATCCGAAGAAGATGAACGGCGGCGGGCCGATCTGGGCGATCTTCGATTCCGATGCGGTCGCGCGCGAGAAGTGGAACGTGAAGCCGCCTTACGTCGATCTCGACGGCTACTTCTTTTCCGCCGACACGATCGAGGATCTGGCGCGGAAGATCGTTAACGAATACCAGTGGCGGCCGATGCCGGCGGCGGCCCTGAAGGCGACCGTCGAGCGCTACAACTCGTTCGTGGACTCGGGCGTGGACGCCGACTTCAAGAAACCGCGGCCGCTCCACAAGATCGCGAAGCCGCCCTTCCATGCGGCCTGGCATACGCCGGCGCTGCACGATTCCTACAGCGGCATCCGGATCAACGTTTCGGCGCAGGTGCTGGATTTGCACGGCCAGCCGATCCCCGGTCTATATGCCTGCGGGGACTCGTCGGGCGGGTTCGGCCAGCACGGCATCTGCCGGGCGGCGACCTATGGCAGGTTGGGCGGCTGGCACGCGGCGCAACAGAAGGTCTGAAGACCCCGGTCAACGCGCAACGATTGATCGGTCCGAAATCTTGCCCTACGTTCGCCCGACTTGGGTGGTCCATTCAGCACAGGAATTCAGATACCGCGCGCGTCACGCGCGCGCGGCCGGGGATAATGAGTCATGGCGCGGACACGCGATAGAGCAGCTCCACAACTCATGCAGGCTTCACCGTCCGACGATACAACGGCTGTTGCTGTCGGCTCCAACATCGTCCTGACATTCAACGAAGCGGTGAAGGCTGGGACAGGAACGATCATCGTCTACGCGACGACGGCGACGGGATTGTACTACAAAACCATCCAAGTCACCGACACGTCCATGGTGACGTTTTCGTCCAACACGGTCACCATCAATCTCGACTACGATCTTTTCCCCGGCACCGATTTCTACGTGCTCGTCGATGCGGGCGCGATCAAGGATCTCGCGGGACACAGCTTCGCCGGGATCACATCGCCAACCGCATTGAACTTCACGACGGCCGGTGGAAGCGGAAGCGGCGCTGGCGACCTACGCGCGAGGCGCAGCTGGCATTAGTCAGCAAGTGCCCACGAGCGATCGGGCCACTGCTGCTTACGCTTACGCCTGGAGACGAAAGCACGGCTCCGGCGAACACGAACTATCGTCCTCACCTTCTACGAAGAGGTAAAGGCGGGCTCAGGCAGTCTCGAAATTCGCAATTCGACCGACGGCGAGCTCGTTCAAGAGCATCGCTCTTTCGGACACGAGCCAGGTGCAAATCTCCGGCAACATCGTCACCGTCAACCCCAATGTCGATCTCGCACCGGGCACAGGGTACTACGTGGAGGTGCAGGCGGACGCGGTCGAGGATCTGTCCGGCGAATCCGTTCGAAGGGTTCGGCGGACCTGGGTTCGACTTCGTCACGCAGAGCGTTCCTGGCGTCACGCTGACCGGAAACGGCGAGGGCGAATACGCTCGCGGGCGGTGTGGGTGACGACACGATCGCAGGGCTCGGCGGCAAGGACATGCTGACGGGCGCGGGCGGGTTCGACACCTTCGTCGTACGTCGCGGTGACGCACTCCACGGGCAGCGGCTACGACACGATCAGCGATTTCAACGCTGAGCTTCGACCGGTTCGATCTCTGGTATCAGGTCACGGGCGTCGACAGGTGGATCGACACCGGGTCGCTCGGGACAAGGCGTTTCGATGCGGATCTCTCGGCCGCTCGTCGATGGCTGCGCATCTCGCCGGTCATCATGCGGTGCTGTTCACGCCGAGTTCCGGCGCGTTTGTCCGAAAAGACCTTCCTCGTCGTCGATGCGAACGGCGTTGCAGGCTACCAGGCGGGCGCTGATCTCGTGATCCTGCTTGGGCGGCAATTCGGTCAATTTCGAAGACCCTTGCGGACTTGAACTTCGTATGACGGTACGTCTAGCCACGCGGGCGTTTTCGGGAAGGGGCATTTATCGCGCCGGCCGTCATGCTACTTGGTCGATGGCCAAAGTCGCAGGCGGAGAGAAGCCGTGTCGAAACATCGCCCCATCTACGTTGCACTGTTCGCCTGCGCGGTGGCGCCGCTGCTGCAGGGCGCTGCGCAGGCGCAGGGCGAGATCATCGGCGACGATATGTATGTGAATTGCCAGTATCGCGTCGCTGCGCATTTCCCGAGCGAGCCCCAGTTTCGCGACATCACCTATCGCGACGGTCAACGCAGCGCGCCGGCCCGTCAGTTCTATGTCGAGAACCGCATGAGCATGCTGAGCGTCACGGTTGTCCATTTCGCGGACGGTCCCGCCCAGGACGCGCAGCTCATCGGCAACGCTGTTGCGGCCTTGGGCCGAAAGGGACAGATGCGTTTCGATTATGAGGTCTGGTATGACGAGCCCAACATCCGCGGGCACCAGGTCCAAATTGCGCTTGCCGATGGGCGCGCGCTGCGCGGCAGCGTCTACATGGCCGCCAATCGTCTCTACATCACCGAAGCGGTCGCCGATCTGAACGACTTCCCCGCGTTCCTGTTCGAACAATCCGTATCGCTCATCAACGAGAACGGGATCGATCTCGACGGCAATCCGACAAATCTGGCGACCGGCGCCGTCGGAACGAGCGCCGGGCTTCCCAACCGGCAATACGACTGCTCGCGGATCAACCGCCGCCGCTAGCGCCAAAGCGAAACTGCCGGCCAGAAAGCACGGAATCTTTTTGTAGATTCCGCCGCTTATCTTTTGTGCAGCAACAAAAAGAAATGTCGAAACCTGACAATAGGGATGGATTGTATAGGTCCGTCAGGACTACCGTTGCGCGAATGACCGAGCCACCCGGGGGGGAAGGCCGTGTCGTCGACCGGGGACAACGAGGCCCGGGCATCTGCCGGCGACGTGGCCGCGCAGATCAGCTTTGGGCTCAGCCTTTTGGACGCGGGCCAGACCGAGCGCGGCCGCGAGTGGCTTCGCCGTGCCGCCAGCGCTGGTTCGACCGAGGCCAAGCTCGCCTTGGGCGAGCGCCTTCTGTCCCACGAGCCCTATGACGTTCCCGCCGGCTATCAGTGGGCGCAGGCAGCGGCCGCGGAAGGGAGCGGCGCGGCCGAGCATCTGCTCGCCGTGGCAACCGCGGAAGGCCTCGGAGCCCGCCAGGACTGGCAGGCCGCACTCGATCATCTGACGCGGTCCGCCGAGCTTGGCTATGCCAAAGCGCGCGCGGAGCTTGCCGCACTTGCGGGCGACTGGGCTCCGGCGGATGCCGCCGACTGGAGCGCCTCGACGCGCAACTGGAAGGTCCTCCGCGCGGGCGATCGATATCGCTCAGTGGCTGCGCTCGCCGCCCGCGCAAGTCGCCTCAGCCTCGCCGCGCATCGGCGTGATCGAACGGTTCGCCTCCCCGGAGATCTGCCGCTGGCTCATCGAGCGCGCGCGTCCCGGACTCGTCCGTGCACAGACGATCGACCCGAAGACCGGACATGCGCATTACGAGGACATCGCACGCACGAACAGCTGCAGCGCCTTCGACGTCGCCCGCATGGACATGGTGCTGGTGATGCTGCGCGCGCGCATCGCCCGACTGACGCAGCTGCCGATCCTGGGGTTCGAGGACAGCCAGGTGCTGCACTACGCGCCCGGCGAGGAGTTCAAGCCGCATTTCGATTTCCTCGATACGCGGGAGCCCGGCCATGCGGCCGCGGTCGCCTCGGGCGGACAGCGCGTGCTCACGTTCCTCGTCTATCTCAACGAGGGCTATGACGGCGGGGAGACGGCCTTCCCCCAGCTCGGCTGGCGCTACAAGGGGCGGACGGGCGACGCGCTGCTCTTCTACAACGCGACCCCCGACGGCGCCCCCGACCGGCGCACGCTCCACGCCGGCACGGCAACCACACGCGGAGAGAAATACCTGTTCTCTCAATGGGTTCGCTTCCGCGTGGGTTGAACCGTTCCACCACCTCGATCCGACGATACAACTCGGAATCTGGCCGCAGATTCCGTCGCTTACGTGAAAAGAACGGCCAAAAATCTAACAATAGTCAGAGATTGCAGATTGCATCGGGGACTAGCCTCGCGAAACGACCGCACGAGGCTGGGGGATGGTGGAGTCCTCGATCACGGACGTCGAAAGCCAGGCCGCTGGCGGCGATCGTTCCGCCCAGATCAGCATGGCCCGCACCCTTCTCGATGCCGGCCAGACCGAGGCCGGCCGCAACTGGCTCCGCCGGGCCGCCGAATCCGGACCCGCGGACGTCAAGCTCGCGCTCGGCGAACAGCTCATCGCCAATCCGCCCTATGAGGTGGCTGAGGCCCTTCACTGGACGCATGCGGCGGCCGAGGAGGGAAGTGCGGAGGCCGCCCATCGCCTGGCCGTGTTCGCGGCCGAGGGCATAGGCGAGCCGCAGAGCTGGTCCGATGCGCTCATCCGTTTGAAACAGGCGG
Source organism: uncultured Alphaproteobacteria bacterium (assembly GCA_963708555.1). Lineage (GTDB taxonomy): Bacteria > Pseudomonadota > Alphaproteobacteria > Micropepsales > Micropepsaceae > CAIYRG01. The sequence continues at coordinate 142,889 of CAVPTF010000017.1, forward strand.
CCGCGCTCGGCCACAGGATCGCGCAGGCCGAGCTCGCCGGGTTGTCCGGCAATTGGCAGCGCGCGAAGGCGTTGCTGACAGGAAAGCCCGCCCCGGCCGAGGCCGATCTTCCCGGCGATGCGATCGATCTCGCCTCCTGGCTGCAGGTGCCCGCGCCCCGGCTGGACTTCGCCTCGCCCCGCGTCTTCACCGTCCCGCGGTTCCTTTCGCCTGGCGTGTGCGACTGGCTGATCGAGCGGGCGCGACCGAACTTGCATCGGGCGCAGACCTTCAATCCGCGCACCGGTGGCGCGCAGGTCGTCGAGGGCCGGAACCACAGTTGCTGGGGGTTCAACGTGGCCCAGTCCGACGTGGTGATCGCCATCGTTCGCGCCCGGATGGCGCAGCTCACAGGCCACTCGGTCTACGGGTTCGAGGACACCTCGGTCCTGCACTATTCCCCCGGCGAGCAGTTCGCGCCGCATTACGATTTCATCGAGCCCAACACGCAGGCGGCGTTGAGCGATATCGCCTCCACCGGCCAGCGCGCCGTCACGTTCCTCGCCTATCTCAACGACGGCTATGAGGGCGGCGAGACCAACTTCCCGAGGCTCGGCCGGAGCTACAAGGGAACCAAGGGCGACGCCCTGTTCTACGACAACGTGCTGCCCGCCGACGGCTCCCCCGACCGCCGTACGCTCCACACCGGCACCATGCTTCGGCGCGGCCAGAAGTGGCTGCTGTCGCAATGGATACGCTCGCGCCCGGCTTGGCTTAGGGAACAGTAGCCGAACGGCCCTCGGCCCGCGTATATCGTGGCCCGCTGTCATTGCATCGAGCGACCTTCGTGGAAGGACCCATCAGCGCAGAAACCGTGCACCGGATGGCGCTTCACGCCGGCGAAGGTATCGGCGTGCCGCAGGACTGGGGCAACGCGCTCGATCTTGTGGTGCGTTCGGCCGAGATGGGATGGCCGCTGGCGCAGGCTTCGCTCGCAGGCCTTGCCGGCGATTGGGCGCTGGCGCGCGAGCTCATAGGCGGCAATGCCGCAGCCTCGGACTGGAAGCGGCTCCGCGGCGCGATCGATCTTCCCGCCTGGTTCGCTGTGCCGAAATTCGCGGTCGTCTCGGCTTCGCCCCGCGTCGCCATCATCGAGAACTTCGCCTCGCCCGAAATCTGCGACTGGATCGTCGAGCGTGCACGCACGCGGCTTGGCCCGGCAAAAGTGTTCGATCTCGTCAGCGGCGGTCCCACGCACGAAGCCGTGCGCGACAATTCCGAGTGCCACTTCGGCGCCGACGACGGCGATCTCATCCTGCAGTTTCTGCGCAACCGGATCGCCACGGTGACCGAGCTGTTCGTCCCCGGCTTGGAAGCGACCGCGGTGCTGCATTACACGCCGGGCCAGCGCTTTCTTCCGCATTACGACTATCTGGATGAAGCCCATCCCGGCCACGCGAAGGAGATCGTGGAAGGCGGACAGCGCGTGCTGACCTTCCTGCTCTCGCTCAACGACGATTACGAGGGCGGCGAAACGCAGTTTCCGATTCTCGGCAAGCGCTATCGCGGGAAAAAAGGCAACGCGCTGTTCTTCTGGAACGTCGAGCCCGACGGCTCGCCCGACAAACGCGTGCTGCATGCCGGATTGCCGCCGACGAGCGGCGAGAAGTGGATGCTCTCGCAGTGGATCCGCGGCCGGTTGTGATGATCAGAAGTCCGGCTTGTCGGCGATCGGCATGTCGATCTCGCGTCTGATGCCGTGTCCGCCATTGTTCTCCGCGCAGGCGTTCTCTTCGAAGAAGGCCTTGTCGCGCACATAGCCCGCATGCGCCGACCATTCGGTCGTGAATGCACCGGGATCGCTCACCTTGAAATCGACATCGAGCTGCTTGCCGTCCGGTGACAGGCGATAGCGTTCGATCACGTGGATCTGGTCCGAGTGCGGCGTGCCGAAGCGGTCGGTTTCCGTCTTGTCGTTCTGGCCGATCGTGTCGATGACCAGCGTGTCGCCTTCGTAGTGACCGACCGAGTTGCCGAGCCAGGTCCGCTTCGTGCCGTCGGTGTGCTTCGCGTTCAGATAGACATGCCGCACATGATGATCGCGCGAGTACAGGATCCAGACTTTGTTCTTGCCCTGAACGATCTGCATGAAGTCGCGCAAGCCCAAGATGCTCGGCACGCCGGGCGGCAGACATTTGGTCGATGCCTCGTCGTGCGGGTTCTCGTTGAGCTCGCCTTCGGTGATCTTCTTGAGCTGTTCGCGCGTGTGGGCTTGCAGGATCGGATTGGTCCAGTCCGCGGCCCACGGGCCGTTGTCGCGATGCGGGTTCTTCGGGTCTTCGCCGACCGGACCCGGACCGCTCGCCGGCTTGTCGAATGCGCCCGGCAGCTTCCAGGTGTGCGACCAGACGCCGGAGAAATCCGGAACCGCGTGGCGCTTCTCATCGTCCGCCGCGTTTGCGGAGGCGATGGAGACCGACGCACACAGCAGGATGCCAAGGTGCCGGAGCCGGGTCATGTGTTCGTCCCCTTGAAGGCTCGGTTTTGCTCTATACAGGCCCGTCGCACCCTGCAACAGAAGTCCGCGTGAAGAGCAAACGTCCGGTTATTCGTCTTAAGGTCCGCGAGGGGCGGCGCGTCAAAGCCGGCGCGCCCTGGGCGTTCTCCAATGAGCTTGCCTTGGACGCGTCCGTAAAGGCGTTGCCGCCCGGAACCTTGGTCGAGCTTGCCGCCGAAGACGGAACGCCGATCGGGGCGGGTTACTTCAACGCCAAGAGCCTGATCGCGGTGCGGCTGCTGGGTAAGCCGGAAACGGAGTTCGGCGTTGCATTCTTCGCCGACAGGCTCCGCCGCGCTCGCGGCTTGCGCGAAGCGTTCTTTACCGAGCCCTATTATCGGCTGGTGCACGCCGAAGGCGATCTGCTGCCGGGCGTCGTCGTAGACCGCTTTGGCGATACGGTCGTGATCCAGATCACGACCGCGGGCATGGAACACCTGACGGATGCTTTCCTTTCTGCGCTCGATGAGGTGATCGCGCCCGCGTGCGTGATCCTGAGGAACGACACGCCTGCGCGCACGCTCGAGTCGCTCGAGTCTTACGTGCGCGTCGCCAAAGGCGATGCGCCTCCGCAGATGACGGTCCAGGAAAACGGCGTACGCTATCTGGCCGATCCGCAAGCGGGCCAGAAATCCGGCTGGTATTACGACCAGCGCGACAACCGCCGCTTCATCGCGGGGCTCGCGCGCGGCAAGCGCGTGCTCGATGCCTATTGCTACAGCGGCGGATTCGCCGTGCTCGCCGCCGTCGAAGGTGCGGCGCACGTGACCGGCGTCGATTCGTCGGCGCCGGCGCTCGATCTCGCGCGCGCCGCCGCGCAAGCGAACGGCGTCGATGCGTTCTGCACCTTCAGGAAAGCCGAAATCTTCGCGGAGCTCGAACGTCTCGGCCACACGAGCGAGCGCTTCGACATCGTGATCGCCGATCCGCCGCCGTTCGCGCCGTCGCGCAAGGATGTCGAGACCGGTGCGCGTGCCTATCGCAAGCTCGCGCGTCTGGCGGCGTCACTCGTGGCGCCCGGCGGTTATCTGATGCTGGCGTCGTGCTCGCACAACATGCCGGCCGAGCGCTTCGCGCTCGAATGCGCCGCCGGGATCGGCCGGGCCGGACGCTCGGCGCGCCTCATCCGTCAGGCGGGCGCGGGTCCCGATCATCCGGTGCATCCCATGCTGCTGGAAACCGCGTATCTGAAAGCGCTCGCCTACGCGGTGGACTGAGCCCTTGGTTATCGCCGTTTTCCGCGACAAAGCGGCCGTTGTTTTTACTCCCGGCCAACGGCGCGTGTACAAGGAAACGCCAGCGGCGTAGCTTGTGCGGACAGCAAGCATGAAGGGGGATTCGCATGGATATGCGGCGCGGGAATTTCCTTTTGTGGGCGTTGTTGGCGGCAGCGGCGGCGACGCCTGCCTTGGGGCAAGATGCAGCTCCGGCCGCAGGCGCAGCGAGCACCGCACCGCAAAGCGCCGCATCTGTCCCGGATTTATCCCTCTTGTGGGCGAATTCGCTCGGCCCCGGCTTCTCGCCGCCGGCATCGGGACCCGGTCCGGTGTTGAACAAGGTGCGCGCGAGGGCAGCGGTCGATATCTACGGCAAGGACATCCCCCCCGAGAACGCTCCTATTGTGAGCATTGGCGGCCGCCGGGTTGGCGATCACACCGCTCCGATCTTGCAGCCCTGGGCGGCGGACATCGTGAAGGCCCACGCTGAAAAAGAGCTGAACGACGGCCCTGCTCACAATCCGATCAATCAGTGCAGGCCCGGCGGGGTACCTTTCGTCTTTTATAACCTCGGCATGGCGATTCTCCAGAAGCCGGACAGCATCACGATCCTCTATGTCTTCGATCATGAAGTCCGCCACGTGCGCCTGAATGAGGCTCATCCCGCGCAAGTGACGCCGTCGTGGTTCGGAGATTCCGTCGGCTATTACGAGGGCGATACGTTGGTGATCGATACCGTTGGAATCAAGACGGGCCCATACACCATGGTCGACCAATTCGGCACGCCGCACACGGACAAACTGCACGTCGTCGAACGGTATCGGCTCATCGACTACGAAACCGCGAACCAAGCATTGGAGCGAGGCGCGAAAGAGAATGCGAGCTTCGTCAGAAATGACTCCGGAGTGAACCCCGATTTCAACGCCAGGGGCAAGCACCTGCAGCTCGACTTCACGGTCGAGGATCCAGGCGCCTTCACGACGCCATGGTCGGCGACCGTCATCTATCGGCCTGGTAGGAATGTCCGGGGCACGCCCCAAATGCCGGAAGCGGTCTGCGCCGAAAATCCGCATGAATTGACCCGGCAGGCGGCAGTGCCGAGTGCCGACAAGCCGGATTTCTGAATCTCATACGTTCAATGTCCGAGTTGGCGATTTCTGCCGTGCCCAGCGTTTCTGCTGAGCGACCGAGGCTGCGGTGGACATTGGCGCGTTGCGGTCGAGCGGTCGGCTCGATGAACTCGCAATCGCTCTAAATCTCGGTCTGCGAGCCGAGCTCCACCACGCGGCCAGGCGGCAGGCGGTAGAATTGCGCCGCTTCGAGCGCCGACTCGTAGAGCTTGATGAAGAGCTTGGTCCGCCACTTGGACATCGCGGACACCCGCGCCGGCACCAGCGTCTCGCGGCGGATGAAGAACGTCGTCGTGTCGACGTCGATCGAAAGCCCATAGGCCCGTGCGCCTTCGAGCGCCTGCGGCACGTCGAGCGTCTGGAAGAATCCGTAATGCACTTCGACCGAATAGAAGCCCTTGCCGAGCTTGTTCACCGTCAGCCGCTTTTCGTAGGGCACGAAGGGAACGTCCTGCACGTCGACGCGCAGGAAGATCACCCGCTCGTGCAGCACCTTGTTGTGCTTCATGTTGTGCAGCAGCGCGCCGGGAACCTCGTCCAGCCGCGGCGTGATGAAGACCGCCGTGCCCGCCACGCGGATCGGCGGCTTTTCCATGCGTCGAGGAACGTGTCGATCTGAAGGCCCGAGCCGTAGACCTTCTCGGCCAGCACGCGCCGTCCGATGCGCCAGATGTTCATGAACAGCAGCGCGATCGCCGCGATGAAAATCGGCAGCCACGCGCCCTGCACGAATTTCGTCAGCGTGGAGGAGAAGAACGCCAGATCGACGATGCCGAACGTCCCGAACACGGTGATCACGACCCAGAGCTTCCACTTCCATTGCTGGAGCGCCACGATCGTCACCAGGAATGTCGAGATCACGAACACGCCGGTGACGGCGAGGCCGTAGGCGTTCGAGAGCGCGTCCGAGCTCTTGAAGATCAGCACGATCGCGATCACGCCGGCCAGCAGCAGCGCGTTGGCGCGCGGCACGTAGATCTGCCCGAACTCGGTCGCCGAGGTGTGGCGGACCTCCATCCGCGGCAGCAGCCCGAGCTGCACCGCCTGCTTGGTGATCGAGAACACCGCGGTGATCACCGCCTGGCTCGCGATGACGGAGGCGAGCGTGGCGAGCACGACCATCGGGTAGTGCAAGCCGCCCGAGGCGAGGATGAAGAACGGGTTCTCCAGATTGGCGGGATTCTGAAGGATCGCCGCGCCCTGTCCGAAATAGTTGAGCACCAGCCCCGGCAGCACGACGTAGAGCCACGCCGTCCGGATCGGCTTGGCGCCGAAATGGCCGAGATCGGCAAACAGCGCCTCCGACCCGGTGACCGCCAGCACGATCGAACCGAGCGCCAAGAACGCGACGTGCGGATCGATGACGAAGAGGACGATGCCATAGGCCGGGTTGAGCGCCCACAGGATGTCCGGCGTCTCGATGATGGCGCGCAGGCCGAGGACGCCGATGGCGATGAACCAGACGAGGATGATCGGGCCGAGCATGCGGCCGATCTTGCCCGTGCCGCGGCTCTGGATCGCGAACAAGCCGATCAGGATGAGCAGACTGAATCGGAAGAATCAGCGGCTCGAGCGCCGGCTCCTCGACGCGCAAGCCTTCGACCGCGGCGAGCACGGTGATGGCCGGCGTCAGCAGCGCTTCGCCGAAGAACAGCGACAGCCCGAGCACGGCCGCCCCGGAAATCAGCATCTTCAGCCAGCGCGGCAGGTCGGGCGAGCGGTGGGCGAGTGCGGCGAGCGCGAGCGATCCGCCTTCGCCGCGGTTGTGCGCGCGAAGCACGAAGCAGATATATTTGCCGGTCACCACGATCATCAGCGACCAGAAGATCAGCGAGATGGCGCCCATCACCGCTACCGGCATGGGCATCGCGCCGCCCGTCGCCAGCACCGACTGGCGCACCGCGTAGAGCGGGCTCGTGCCGATGTCGCCATAGACGACGCCGAGCGCGCCCAGCGTCAGCCAGAGATTTCGTCTCCGCCAGGCGCCGAGCCCGTGGCTGACATGCTCACCCCGTTGGGAGGGGTGACGCGTGGCCATCTCGTTCACAGGAGAATCATCGCTACGATTGCCGTTTTGGAAGCCGGCGTTGGGACCGAGGCCATCTATACGAGAGGCTCTCGTTAAGGGGGCGGAAAATACGCCCCAGGGCCGCCCACAGCAAGTCTGTGTAAGAGGCAGGGTGCCACAGGTCAAGGCATTGAATAGACTAGAGAAACGTCCAAGATTGGACCTTCTTCAATCCAGCGTGCGCCGGTAGCGCACCATAGCCACGCTGCCCACCACGAAGAGGAAGATCAGGAGCGGCCAGACGCTGGGCCAGATTTCGGCCGGGCCGTTCCCCTTGAGCAGGATGCCCCGCACGATGCGCAGGAAATGCGTGTTGGGCAGCGCTTCGCCCGCCCATTGCGCCCAGTTCGGCATGCCCCGAAATGGGAACATGAAGCCTGACAGCAGGATCGACGGGAGCAGGAAGAACACCGTCATCTGCATCGCCTGAAGCTGGTTCTTGGCGATCGTCGAGAAGGTGAAGCCAAGCGCGAGGTTGGCCGCGATGAACAGGCCTACCGTTCCCGCGAGCAAGGTCAGCGAGCCGATCATCGGAACGTTGAACACGTAGTAGGCGCCGAGCAGGATCAGCGTCGCCTGGATGTAGCCGACCACGACATAGGGCGTGATCTTGCCGATCATCACCTCGAACGGGCTCGCCGGCATCGCCAGCAGATTCTCGAACGTGCCCTTCTCGCGCTCGCGCGTCATCGCCATCGCGGTGACCATCACCATGGTCATGGTGAGGATGACCGCGATCAGTCCGGGCACGATGTTGTATTGCGTGATGCCTTCGGGATTGTAGCGGCGGTGGATCACCGCGGTGAACGCCGGCGTGTTGGCGCGGCTCGCGAGCGGCCCGACGAGATCGTCCTTCAGCGCGGACTCCGCGAGCTCCCCGATGGTCGCGAGCGCGATCGAGGATGCCGCGGGATCGCTCGCGTCCGCCTGGATCAGCAATTGCGGCGACTCGCCGCGCACGAGGTCGCGCGCGAAATTGACCGGCACCGTGATCGCGAACGCGACCTCGCCTTCGTCCAGCATGCGCTCGGCTTCTTGCGGCGTGCGCGCGACCGCCACGATGTCGAAATACTCCGAGTTCTTCAGCGCCGCCTCGATCGACCGCGCGTAGATGCTGTCGTCGGCGATATGCACCACCGTCGGCAGATGCCTCGGATCGGTGTTGATGGCGAACCCGAACAGCAGAAGCTGCATCACCGGCACGCCGATCATCAGCGCGAACGTCATGCGGTCGCGCCGCATCTGGATGAATTCCTTCATCAGGACCGCGAACAGCCGCGGCAAAGGAGAACATCGTGTCATGCGGCCGCCCTCACGCCCTGCAGATGGATGAACACGTCCTCCAGACTCGGGGCCGCCTCGCTGACGTGATAGCCCGCCATGCCGCGCACCGGGCGAAGCGCGTCCTCGAGCAGCTTGCGGTCGTGTCCGCTGACATGGAGCACCGCGCCGAAGAACGCGACATGCTCGACGCCGGGCTTGTTCTCCAGTTGCGACAGCAGATGGCGCACATCGCGGCCTTCGATCAGGAACGTGATCAGGCCCGACTGCTTGACGACGTCGGCGACCGTCCCTTGCGCGATGATCTTGCCGAGATTGATGTAGACGATGCGGTCGCAGCGCTCCGCTTCGTCCATATAGTGCGTGCTCACGAGCACGGTTAGGCCCGTCTCGCTCAGGCGGTGGATCTCTTCCCAGAAATCGCGCCGCGCTTGCGGATCGACACCCGCCGTCGGCTCGTCGAGCAGCAACAGCCGCGGCGAATGCAGCATGCAGGCGGCGAGCGCCATCCGCTGCTTCCAGCCGCCCGAGAGCTCGCCCGCGAGCTGGTTCTGCCGCGCGACAAGTCCCAGCCGCTCGAGCGTTTCGTCCACCTTCGCCTTGGTGTCGGGAACCTGATACATGCGCGCGACGAATTCGAGATTCTCGCGGATCGACAGATCTTCCCAATAGCTGAAGCGCTGGGTCATGTAGCCGACCTCGCGCTTGATGCGCTCGGATTGCGTCCTCAAGTCATAGCCGAGGCATGTGCCTTGGCCGTCGTCGGGCTTCAGCAATCCGCAGATCATGCGGATCGTGGTCGTCTTGCCGCTGCCGTTGGGGCCGAGGAAGCCCCACACCTGGCCTTCCGGCACCTGGATGTCGACGTGATCGACGGCGACCTTGCGACCGAAGCGCTTGGTCAAGCCGCGCACGTCGATCGCGAGCGCCGTCATGGGGCTTTCTTCTCCGCGGCCGCCGCCGTTTCGACCGGCCACACTTCCACCGGCAAGCCCGGCCGCAGCGGCAGTCCCATCGGCGCACGCGCTTCGGCTTTGAAGACCAGCCGCTCGCGATTGCCGACGCTGTAGATCACCGGCGGCGTGAACTCGACGTCCGAAGCGATGAAGCTGATCGTCGCCATCAGATCGGGCGGGCACCCGTCGCAACCGATATGCACGGGCAGTCCCGAGCATCAGATTGGCGACCTCCGCTTGGGGAACGAAGAAGCGCACGAACACGTTGCCGGCGGGCAGGATCGAAACCACGGGCGCGCTGTTGCCGGCATATTCGCCCTCGCGGAAGAAAACGTTTTCCACGCGCCCCGAGACCAGCGACGTGACCGCCCGCTGGGAAAGATTGAACGCGGCCGTGTCGAGGGTCGCGGTGGCTTGTTTCCCCTGCGCGTCGGCCTGGCGTTTTGCCGCCGTGGCTTGGCCTTGCAGCGCCTGCGTCTGGCTGCGCCGCGCAACGGCGCTGTTGTAGGCCGCTTGCGCGGTCTCGAGATCGCGGCGAGGCGACGCGCCGATGCGCACCAGGTCCTGTTGGCGCGCGAGCTCTTTCGCGGCGCGTTCGATGTCGGCTTCCATCTGGGCCTGCTCGGCCTTCGCTTGCGCCAGTTGCGCCATGGCCTGCTCGCCCTGTTCGCGTGCGGCGGCGATCTGCGCCTGCGCGTTTTCGCGGGCGGCGGCCTCGCGGACCGCATCGAGCGTGAACAGCGGATCGCCCGCTTTCACCTCGGCTGCCGCGCTGCACGTTCAGCGTGGTGATCCATCCGGGCTGCGGCGGCGCGACCAGCACCGCTTCGCCCTCGACATAGCCGAGCCAGCGCGTGTTTTCCTCGGGCGCGCAGGAAGCGAGCAGCATCGTGAGCGCAATGACAGCCATCCGTCTCATGCCGCGCGCTCCTCGGGCTGCAAGCCGCGGAGCAGCGTTGTCACGTGCGCGTCGATCAGCCCCGCGTAGTCGTAGGGCTCGCGGTCGAGCGGCGCGAAGGTCGTCCGCCATATCGCCGCCAGCAACAGCGGCGCCATGCACAGCCGTACGGCGTGATGCACCGGCACCTTGCGGAACTCGCCGCGATCCATTCCGGTCTGCAACAGGCCTCCGAACAAGGCGAGCCCGCGCTCGACGACTTCCTCGCGGTAGATGCGCGCGAGGTCGGGGAAGTTGCCGGCTTCGGCAATGACCATCTTGGGCAGCATCACGAGATCGCTGGTCGAGAGGAAATGCCCGAGCCGCAGCAGCAGCTCGCGCAGCAACGGGGCGACCGGTCCCTTATGGTCGCGAACCAATGCCACCAGATCTGTAACGCGTCTGACCAGCGTCGCTTGGATCAGCGCGCGAAACACCGCTTCCTTGCTTTCGAAGTAGAGATAGATCGTGCCCTTCGACACGCGCGCTCTCTGCGCGATCTCGTCCATGCGCGCCGCCGCGAAACCCTTCTCGGCAAACACCTGGAGTGCGGCTTCGAGAATCTCCTGCGGGCGCGCGTCCTTCCGCCGGCGCCAGCGCGCCTTGTCCGGGCGGGGCGGGGCCGCTTTCGGCCGTCCTGGCACCAAGGCCCTCGCGGCACGTTTTGGTTTCGATTGCGGGCGCATGACTTTCAGTTAATAACTGACCAGTCATTTATATATTACTACCGGGCGCACGGCAAGCGGGGGCGTGCTGCTGTTCAGTTCAGGTTCAGTTGGAGAGAGCGAGGGTGCCCCGCTTCATGGCGCGGATGTCATCCGGCGGCACCTTTCCGGCGCCTGGAGCGGCTAATATATGGTGTCCGTCGGCGCCAAGGAGCGGCAGATCAAGGAGTAAGTCGTGTCTCGTCAGGTATTCGGTTCAAAGGCGGACGTTTTGCAAAGGCGATGGCGGCCATGCTCGCGGTCACGCTTCTCGCCGCGTGTCAGACGGGTCCGGTCTACAAACCGCGCGGTCCCGGTGAGACGGTCGGCTACACCGATCTGCAGCTGAGCCCCAATCGCTACCGCGTCACGTTCTCCGCCAACAGTGCGACCAGGCGCGAGGACGTGGAGAATTATCTGCTGCGCCGTGCGGCCGAAGTGACTCTGGCCGCGGGTTACACGCATTTCGCCTTCGATCAGCGCGACACGGAAGCCAGGACCTATTACCGGTCGGACTTCATCGATCCCTATTTTGCTGGTCCGTTCTACGGTCCTCGCGCGTGGTATTGGTCCAGCTGGCCTTACTACGGTTATCCCTACGGCGCCTTCGGACCGTACGGATACGGACCGTACGGATACGGAGCCCGGGTATAACTACGTGCGGCCGGTGACGAGCTATTCCGCATTTGCGGAGATCGTCATGCTGAACACCGAGCAGACAGCCGGCAACCCCGACGCGCTCGACGCCCAGTTTCTTCTCCAGCGCTTGGTGCCGCCCGCCGCTCCCGAAACGGCCAGCGCGCCTCAACCCCCGAGAAGCTGATCTCGTCGAAGCTGATCTAATCGACTGCCGATGAGGGCGCGGGCCGCCGCAAGGTCATCCGCGCCTCATCGCCATTGCGCTCGACGGCCAAGACCTCGAAGCCTTCCGTGTTGCACATGTGCGGAACATCGATCGGCGCCATCGGATCGTCGGTCTCGACGACGATCACGGTGCCCGGCGCCGAGCGGCTCAAGCGCCGCCGCGCGATCAGCGCCGGCATCGGACATTTGAGCCCGCGCAGATCGAAGCTCTCCGGTTCGGGTCCCGTCATCGCAGCGTCCTGAACGCGCATTCTCTGCCCACTGCTTGACCACACATGCCTCGAACCTATGCTCGCTGCAAAGGTCCGAATCGGAGCATTCGCCGATGGGTTTAGCCGATGCGGTAAGCCGGGAAGCGATTTATATCGCCGCAGCCGGACGCACGCTCGCGATGACCCGCCCGGTGCATCCGGGCGCGAAGCTCTCCGTCGCCGATTGGATCGAGCGCTGGGCCCGCGAGCGGCCGCAGAGCCCCGCCATCCTCTACGAAGATCGCGTCGTCACCTTCGCCGATCTCGATCAAGGCGCGAACCGGTTTGCGCGCTGGGCCAGCGCGCAGGGGCTGCGGAAGGGCGATGTCGTGTCGCTGCTGATGGAGAACCGGCCCGAATATCTGATGGCCTGGATCGGGCTGCTCAAGAACGGCTGCATCGCGGCTCTGATCAACACCCATCTCACCGGACCCGCGCTCAGCCACTCGATCAACATCGCGGGCGCCAAGCATCTCATCCTCGGCGGCGAGCTGGTCGACAGCTACGCGAGCGCGGTCTTGGGCGTCGAGGTGCCGCCGCAATTGTGGGCCACCGGCGGCGCGGTGCAGGGCTGCGAGGATCTCGACGCGGCGCTCGCGGAACAATCCTCCGAACCGCTGGGCGCCCAATTCGCGCGACGATCTCTATTGCCGCGACAAGGCGCTCTACATCTACACCTCGGGCACGACGGGTCTGCCCAAGGCCGCGAACATCAGCCACATGCGGCTGCTCCACATCATGATGTCGTTCCAGGGCGCGGTGAACGGCAAGCCCGATGACCGCATGTATGACGTGCTGCCGCTCTATCATTCCTCAGGCGGCATCGCCGCGCTCGGCCCGCCGCTCTTGGGCGGCGGTTCGGTCGTGCTGCGCAGCAAGTTCTCGGCGCACCGAATTCTGGGACGATTGCCATCGCTACAAGCCGACCGTGTTCCAATATATCGGCGAGCTCTGCCGCTATCTTTTGAACACGCCCGAAACCCCGCACGAGCGCGAGCACAATCTACGCGTCGCCATCGGCAACGGTCTGCGTCCCGAGATCTGGGCGCGCTTCCAGGAGCGCTTCAAGATCCCGCGCATCATGGAGTTCTACGGCGCGACCGAAGGCAATGTCGGCATGATCAATTACGACGGCAAGATCGGCGCCATCGGCCGCGTGCCCTGGTACATGCGCAACATCCAGAAGATCAGGCTCGTGCGCTACGACGTGGACAAGGGCGCCGTCATGCGCGACGCGAACGGCTTCTGCACGGAAACCGCGAACGGCGAAGTGGGCGAGGCGATCGGCAAGATCGATCCCAACGATCCGCGCTTCCGCTTCGACGGCTACACGAAGAGCGAAGATACGGAGAAGAAAATCCTCCGCGATGCGTTCCGGAAGGGCGACGCGTGGTTCCGCACCGGCGACCTGATGCGGCGCGACCAGCACGGCTATTTCTATTTCGTCGACCGCACCGGCGACACGTTCCGCTGGAAGGGCGAGAATGTCGCGACCTCCGAAGTCGCCGAGGCGCTGTCGCTGTTTCCCGGCATCAACGAGGCCAACGTCTATGGCGTCGTCATTCCGGGCGGCGAGGGGAAGGCCGGCATGGCCTCGCTCGTCACGGCGCCGGCGTTCGACATCGAGGCGCTCGTCGCTCATCTTGAAGAGTATCTGCCCTCATACGCACGCCCGATCTTCCTGCGCTTCCAGCAACAGATCGAAACCACCAGCACCTTCAAGCAGCGCAAGGTGGAATTGCAGAAGCAGGGCTTCAATCCGTCGCTCGTCGCCGATCCGATCTTCGTGCGCGATGCCGAAACGGGGCGCTATTCCAAGCTGACGCCCGAACGCTACGAAGACATCTGCGCGGGCAAGACGAAGCTGTAGGTAATCGCTTTCCGCGGCGCATGAAAAGGGCCAAGGCGCTCGGAAGCGCCTTGGCCCTAGATGACATCTGAAAGCTTCTCGCGAAGATCACGCAATGTCGAAGCGGTCCGCGTTCATCACCTTGGTCCATGCGGCCACGAAGTCGTTCACGAACTTCTGCTTCGAGTCCGCTGAGGCATAGACCTCCGCAAACGCCCGGAGCTGCGAGTGCGAACCGAAGATCAAGTCGACACGCGTGCCGGTCCACTTGACCGCGTTCGTCTTGCGATCACGTCCTTCGTATGAGTTTTTGCCCGACGGCTGCCATTGCGTGCTCATGTCGAGCAGGTTGACGAAGAAGTCGTTCGTCAAAGTCCCGGGCTTCTTGGTGAAGACGCCGTGCTTGGACTCTCCGGCGTTCGCACCGAGCACGCGCAGGCCGCCGACGAGGACAGTCATTTCCGGTCCCGTCAGCCTCAGCAATTGCGCCCGATCCACCAAGGCCTCCTCAGGCTGCATGAACTGCTGCTTGCCGCTGATGTAGTTGCGGAAACCGTCGGCACGCGGTTCGAGCGGCGCAAAGGATTGGACGTCGGTCTGATCCTGCGACGCGTCCGCGCGTCCCGCCGTGAAGGGCACCTTCACGTCGACGCCGGCATCCTTTGCGGCCTTTTCGACCGCGGCAGAGCCGCCGAGAACGATCAGGTCGGCAAGCGAGACCTTCTTGCCACCGGTGGCCGAAGCATTGAACTCCTTCTGGATCGCTTCGAGCTTCTGAAGCACCGTCGCGAGCTGCTTGGGCTGGTTGACCTCCCAGTCTTTCTGAGGCGCGAGACGGATCCGCGCGCCGTTCGCTCCGCCGCGCTTGTCCGAGCCGCGGAACGTCGACGCCGACGCCCAGGCGGTCGAGACCAGTTGCGAAACCGACAGGCCGGACGCGAGGATCTTCGCCTTCAACGCAGCGACATCCTTGTCGTCGATCAGCGGATGATTCACCGCAGGAATCGGGTCCTGCCAGATCAGCGTCTCTTTCGGCACGAGCGGGCCGAGATAGCGCGCGATCGGGCCCATGTCGCGGTGCGTGAGCTTGAACCACGCGCGAGCGAACGCGTCCGCGAACTGGTCCGGATGCTCCAAGAAGCGCCGCGAGATTTTCTCGTAGGCCGGATCGAGCCGCAGCGAGAGGTCCGTGGTGAGCATGGTCGGCACATGCTTCTTCGATTTGTCGTAGGCGTCAGGGATCGTGGCGCAGCGCCATTCTTGCCTTCCACTGTTTCGCCCCCGCCGGGCTCTTCGTCAGCTCCCACTCGTTTTCGAACAGGTTCTTGAAAAAGAGGTTGCTCCACTTCGTCGGTGTCTGCGTCCAGGTGACTTCCGGACCGCCGGTGATGGCGTCCGCTCCGATGCCCGTGGCATGCTTGCTCTTCCAGCCGAGCCCCTGATCCTCGAGCGCGCCGCTTTCCGGGTCCGCTCCGACCAGTGACGGATCGCCGGCGCCGTGGGTCTTGCCGAAGCTGTGGCCGCCGGCAATCAGCGCGACGGTCTCTTCGTCGTTCATCGCCATGCGGAAGAACGTCTCGCGGATGTCCTTGGCCGCCGCGATCGGGTCCGGGTTGCCGTTCGGGCCTTCCGGATTGACGTAGATCAGGCCCATCTGCACCGCGCCGAGCGGCTCCGAAAGCTGACGCTCGCCGCTGTAGCGTTCGTCGCCCAGCCACGTCCCCTCGGGACCCCAGTAGAGCTCCTCAGGCTCCCACACATCGGCGCGGCCGCCGGCGAAGCCGAACGTCTTGAAGCCCATGGATTCGAGCGCGACGTTGCCCGCGAGAATCATCAGGTCGGCCCACGAGAGTTTCCGGCCGTATTTCTGCTTGATCGGCCACAGCAGCCGGCGCGCCTTGTCGAGGTTCGCGTTGTCCGGCCAGCTGTTCAGCGGCGCGAAGCGCTGCTGCCCGGCGCCCGCGCCGCCGCGGCCGTCGGTGATGCGGTACGTGCCCGCGGCGTGCCACGCCATGCGGATCATCAGACCGCCATAGTGGCCGAAATCGGCCGGCCACCACTCCTGCGAGTTCGTCATCAGGGCATGCAGGTCTTTGATCACCGCGTTGAGATCAAGAAGTTCTTGAACTCCTTGGCGTAGTCGAACGCTTCGCCCATCGGATCGGACAAATTGGAGTTCCGGTGGAGAACCGAAACATCCAGCGCGTCCGGCCACCAGTGGCGGTTCGTGGGCGTATGGCCTCCGCCTGTGAACGGGCATTTGCCCGCGCTCTTGTCGTCAGTTTTTGTATCCATGGTTCTCTCCGATCACATGTGGCTCGACGCCATGCAGCAGCGAGTTCGAACCTCGGACTGCCGCCGCCGATTGATAGAATACGGCGAACGGCCGTCCGCTCGCCTGACGAGAAGCGTGCCAGCCCACAGCACCGGTGTCAACAGTTTGGAACTATTCTAAAGAAGATTTTTCAGCGGCGCTTCAACCGCACGATCACATCCACCCGGTCGACCTTCGACCCCTGGGGAGGGACCGGGACACCTGCGACCTCGATCTGGGCGCCGTCGATGTCCATCAGCATGCCGTCGTCTTCGCAGTAGAAGTGGTGGTGATCGCCGGTGTTGGTGTCGAAATAGGTGCGGGTGCCGTCCACCGTCACCTCGCGCAGGAGCCCTGAGGCCGTGAACTGATGCATCGTGTTGTAGACAGTCGCGAGCGATACCGGGACCCCGGCGGAGACCGCTTCCTCGTGCAGCCCCTCGGCCGTCACGTGACGGTCGCCGTGCGCGAACAACAGCGAAGCCAGCGCCAAGCGCTGCCGCGTCGGCCGCAAGCCGGCCTTGCGCAACTTCTCGGTATTTACATGAGGTGTCCGCTGCGCCATGAACAAATCCTTACCGTAGAATATCCTCACCGCGGTAACGGTTCCGCCATTCCTGGAACCGAAAATACCCGCGGGGACCTTGCACTAGCCCCGATCCGAGACCATCCTATATCAATAGCCACAAGAGGGCCACTGTTATTAGAACATCTCTAAATTGGCTCCGGCGCATGCAATACAAGGGGGGTACGCCAAACGCGTGCCCATTGGGACGTGGATAAACAGGTACGCAAAGCATCGTTTGATATGCAGGCCCTTCTCGCCTGCGCGCGAGGGGAATTGTTCGGGCCTGACAATGCCAGGCTGCCACTGCCCCCGCTGCTCATGTTCGATCGCATCAGCCACATCTGCGACGTGGGCGGCTTGTTCGGCAAAGGCGAGATCAAGGCCGAGCTTCAGATCAAGCCGGACCTTTGGTTCTTCAAGAGCCATTTCAAGGACGATCCGGTGATGCCCGGTTGTCTCGGGCTTGACGCGATGTGGCAGATGTTGGGCTTTTTCCTTGGTTGGCTCGGCGGGCTCGGCAAAGGCCGTGCGCTGGGCGTCGGCGAAGTGAAGTTCACTGGGATGGTGCTGCCGTCCGCCCAGGTGGTCAGCTACGCTGTGGATCTGAAACGGGTCGTCATGCGTAGGCTTGTGGTCGGCATTGCCGACGGTGTGATGAAAGTCGATGGCAAACCGATATATGAAGCGAAGGATTTGCGCGTCGGTCTTTTCGTCAACGGTGCGGACGCTTCCGCAACCGTTTAGTACCTGCGCAAAGCTGAAGAGGTTCGACCGGCCATGAGGCGCGTCGCCGTCACGGGTCTTGGCATTATTTGCCCCATCGGAAATTCCACGCAGGAAGTGATCGCGTCACTGCGCGAAGCCCGCTCGGGTCTCACACACTCGGATACCTACGAGCGCATGGGCTTCCGGTCGCAGGTGGAAGGCAGCCTCAAGGTCGATCTCGAGAGCACGATCGATCGCCGCGCGCGTCGCTTCATGGGCGATGGAGCCGCCTACAACTATCTTGCGATGCAGCAGGCCGTCGCCGATTCCGGGCTTGAGGAAAAGGACATCGTGAACGAACGGACCGGCATGATCATGGGATCGGGCGGGCCGTCGACCAAGGCTCTCATCCAGGCGGCCGACACCGCGCGCACCGAACCGGTGAAGGGTCCGAAGAAGGTCGGCCCCTTCGTCGTTCCGAAGGCGATGTCGTCGACCTGCTCGGCGGTGCTTTCCACGCTGTTCAAGATCAAGGGCCCCTCTTATTCGATCAGCTCGGCTTGCGCGACCAGCGCGCACTGCATCGGCAACGCGGCCGAGATGATCCAATGGGGCAAGCAGGACGTCATGTTCGCCGGCGGCGCCGAGGAGCTGGACTGGAGTCTCTCCGTCCTCTTCGACGCCATGGGCGCGATGTCGACTCACTTCAACGACACGCCCGCGCGCGCCAGCCGCGCCTTCGATAAGAACCGCGATGGTTTCGTGATCGCGGGCGGCGGCGGCGTCCTCGTGCTCGAAGAGCTCAATCATGCGCGCGCTCGCGGCGCGAAGATCTACGCCGAGCTCACCGGCTACGGCGCGACGTCGGACGGCTACGATATGGTGGCGCCGTCAGGCGAAGGCGCCATGCGCTGCATGCGCCAGGCGCTCGCCACCGCGAAGCAACCCATCGAGTATGTGAATGCGCACGGAACCTCGACGCCCAAGGGCGACGAGATCGAGATCGGGGCCATGCGGCAGGTCTTCGGCAAGAAGATGCCTCACGTGAACTCCACCAAATCGCTCACCGGCCACTCGCTCGGCGCTGCGGGCGTGCACGAGGCGATCTATTCCATCCTTCAGATGCAGAACGGCTTTATCGCCGAGAGCGCCAACATCGACGAGCTCGATCCCGAGGTCGCTGACGCACCGATCGTCAGAAAGAGGATCGACAACGCCAAGCTTGCCGCAGTGATGTCCAACAGCTTCGGCTTCGGCGGTACCAACGCAACGCTGATTTTTGAACGCGACGACGCTTGAGCAGCAAGCGTTCGCGCAGGGGGATGAATGGCCGAAACCGCTCACGCTGAGCCGGCTCGCTTGATGGCGGGGAAGCGCGGTCTCGTCATGGGGGTCGCCAATGACCACTCCATCGCCTGGGGCATCGCCCGTGCGCTTGCCGCCGCCGGAGCCGATCTCGCCTTCACCTATCAAGGTGATGCGCAGGCCAAGCGCGTCAAACCGCTGGCCGAGTCGGTTTCCTCCCGGATCGTGCTCCCCGGCGACGTCGAGAACGAGGCGGAGCTCGGTTCCGTCTTTGCGACGCTGGCCGAGGAGTGGGGCAACCTCGATTTCCTGGTCCATTCGCTCGCCTATTCCGACAGGAACGAGCTCAAGGGCCGTTATGTCGACACCAGCCGGCAGAACTTCATCAGCACGCTCTCCATCTCCTGCTATTCGTTCACCGATGTCGCGCGCCGCGCCGCCGCCTTGATGAAGAACGGCGGCAGCCTTCTGACGCTCACCTATGGCGGCGCCACCCGGGTGATGCCCAACTACAATGTCATGGGCGTGGCGAAGGCGGCTCTCGAAGCGTCCGTCCGTTATCTCGCCGCCGATCTCGGCAAGGACGATATCCGCGTCAACGCGATCTCGGCGGGGCCGATGCGCACGCTCGCCGGTTCCGCCGTCGGCGATGCCCGTCTCGTCTTCAAGTGGAACAGGGCACACAGCCCGCTGAAGAAGAACATCGAGCTCGACCATGTCGGCGGCGCGGGGCTCTATTTGCTCTCGGATCTTTCCGCCGGCGTGACCGGCGAAATCCATTTTGTCGACGCGGGATATCACGTGATCGGCATGCCGCCGACAGGCGACCTCAAGGGTTGGATCGCGCCGGAGAACGGCGAACCCGACTGAGTCCCGCCTCGCTTGGTTAACGAGTGACGCGCATTGTTCCATTCCGATACAGGCGCGAGTTCCACGTAAGCGTCCGTCATAAAACAATATTCGTTCCCCGCTCTGGAATGCGAAGCTTAAGACTCATATGCTGAGTTGATAACAATGTTCGTTCTGTCCGCTCCCAGCTTTTCCATGACACGCATGCGTAACGCGTTGAGCCGGTTGAACGGGTGGGTTCAATTCGAGGAAACGGGAAATGTCCAGGAATCAAGTCGCGCTCAGCGTCGCGTTCGCGGCGGCCGCTTTGCTGTCGTTGCCTGCGGCCCTCGCTGCTGACTACGCTCCCGACTACAACGTGGCGGACGGAGTGGATGTCGAAATAGATACCGAAATCGATGTCAAAGGCGTCGGCTACTCCAATCACATCGACGCTCACGTCGACTACGAAGTTGAGATCGACGCTCACACCGACATCGACGATACAAAGGGGATCGACGTTGATGTCGACGACCCGGTGGACGTCGCTCCCGTAGTGATCGACCAGGTCCTCGTCGACAAGGAGTTCCAACTGGACGGCATGGACGACATCAACACGGTCACTCTTTCCGTCGATGCCGATGTGGTGCAGGGCGATCCCGGTGGCGTGAACGAGAGCGACGGGGAGCAGAACGTCCAAGAGAACCAGGACGTCGTTACACCCTGACCCGGCGGACAGCTTTCTGAGGCAGAACCTCACGAACAACAGCTTCAACACCGATCCCGCGGACGCGGCCAACCCGGTCCTGCGCAACACGGTGGATTTCAGCATCGCCTCGGATGGTCCGATCACTGAAGACATCGCCGTGAATGCTGCGGCGGGCGCGTTCAATCTGCAGGCCAACTCGATGGTCGTTGCGGTGGGCATCGGCCTACTCGGGCAGTCTCAGGCCGATTCGCGGCAGGATTCGGTGTCGAACGGCTCCGTGCTCCAGGACGCCACCAACGAGATTTTCTCGACGATCGATCTCGAGGACGTGGCCGCGAATGTCGGCATCAATCTGGTGTCCGGCGTCGGCAACGCACAGATCAATTCCTTCACCGCCACAACCTCGTTCGGGGCTCCCTGAACAGGGCGGCGGGGCGGCTCCGAGCCGCCGAGGTTAAGGGAATCGTTCAAAAAATCCCCGTTTTGTTTCAGCGGCGCTAGAGGGCGGGGCCTTAGTCTTGTATTTCAGAGGGCGGATAAAGAGGGGTTCTTCGGTCATGGTCCGGAAGATGGTGGCTTTGCTCGTTTCGAGCGCGGTCTTAATCGGTGGCATGAACGCAGCGTTGGCTCAGGGGGCGTCCGCGCAGCCGGCAAGCACGGCCATCAGCGCCAAGGCCGACAGCAATTCGACCCCGCTTCCGCCGGGAGGCGCGGCCGGTATCCGGCAGGCGCAAGGCGGCGGCGACACCGTTTGGAACATCATCGGGCTCGGCTTCCTCGGCGGCGTGGTTCTGGCGATGATCTTCGTCGGCAACAATGAAGACGACGAGACCCCGACTACCACCACGTCGAACTAGCGGCGGCGGGCTCGAGCTCAGTCCGTCTTTCACGCTCGATCGTATCGACCTGCGCCGGCTCATGCCGCGCTGCAAGCGTCGACACGATCGCCTGGACGGCAGCATCGAGTGTCGTCGCCACACGATATTCATCGCCCAGATTCGGCGCGGTCTCGGACCCGAACACGGCAGCAATGGGCATCGCGTCCGGGATGCGGCGTTTGATCCGTTTGAGCAGATAGGGCGCCCGCGCGGAATTCGCCGGGTCGAGATAGCATACGCATACGGCCGTGATGTCGCTCGTGCTCGCGCGGGCCCGAGTCCGACGCTTCGGCAGTGGTCGCCAGCCGCGCGTTCACATCGGCCTTCTCCAAGAGGCTGACCAGCAACAGCGCGGCCGCTTCGTCCAGCGCCCCACGCCCGCCGATGCACAAGACCGTCGCTCCGGCCCTTGCCGGCGGATGTGCTTTGGCCCGGACCGCGTCTTCGGTCTGCACATCCGAGAGATTCTGGATCAGGGCCTCGGTGCTTTCCTTCACCTTCAGCGCACGGTCGTCGTCGAGTGCGCCCCGCCGCGCATCGGAATTGCCGATCGCAAGCGCCTTCAACGCGACCTCGTCGTAGTAGCGGGCGAGCGAGTTCTCCTTGATGAAGCTCTCCGCTTCCGCGGCGGCCTGATCCGCGTCATCGCCCAGGAGCCGGATGTAGAGCGACTCTTCGGCTGAGAGCGGCGGCTTGTCGCCGAGCAGCACATCCAGGAACTGGAGATGCTCGACATGACGGCCGAGCACGACCAGGCACATCGTCAGGGGCGTCGACAGCAACAGGCCGATCGGCCCCCACAGCCAGGTCCAGAACGTCGCCGCCACGACGATCGCGAGCGGCGACAGCCCCATGCGCCGCCCGAACAGCCAGGGTTCGATCGCCTGGCCGAAGATCAGTTCGAACACCGCGAACAAGAGCACGGTCGCGATCGCCATCGACCAGCCGGGGTCCACGCTCAGCGCCAGCAGCACCGGCACTATGGCGGCGAGCGGAACGCCGACGAAGGGAATGAACCTGAGGATCACGACGGCCAGGCCCCAGAGCGTGGGGTGGGGCACACCGATCAGCCACAGACCCACGCCGATGATGAGGCCGAACACCGCGTTGATCGCGGTCTGCGTCAGCAAGTAGTGGCCGAGGCGCTCGGCGCCCTCGTCCAACAGCAGCGTCGTCTTCTGGATGTCCTGGGCACCCGCGAGCCTGATGAAGCGGTCGCGGATGTCCTCTTTGTAGAGCAGGATGAAGACCACGAAGATGACGACGATACCCGTCCCAAGCAGAAAGCCCGCCAGCGACAGGACGAACGCCGCCGCGACATCGAGCGGCTCGGTTTCCGGCTCCTGGATCTGTACCTGGACCGGCTCCTTGCCCTGATCGGGCGTGGAGCTCTGCACGCGCGGACGCGGCTCGCTCTTCGCCACCAGCTGCTCGCGCAAGGTCCTGAGCAGGGCGGACGCCCGTTCGACCGCGCCGCCATCCGTGGTGCCGCGGACCGAGCGGATCTTCTCGATCAGATTGGTCTGATAGCGCGGCAGCTCGCCCGCCACTTCGAGGGTCGCGGTCGTGATGTACATCCCGATGGCGCCGGTGATCCCGAGGGCAAGCATCGCGGCGATCAGCACCGCGAGGATGCGCCCGGCGCCGATCCGGCGCAGGCGGCTGACGAGCGGCGCAAGCGCGAAGGCGAAGAGGATGCCGACGGCCAGCGGCAGCAGCACCGGCCGGCCGAAATAGAGCGCCGCCACCACGATCGCGGCGGGGACCAAGCTCAAATATCGCAGATAAAGATTGGCCGGCAGCCGCGCGTTGTCTTCACCGCCGATCGGGCTCTTCTGCGCGACTTCCAGATGTTTCATCGCCGGGAACCCGAAGGGACGCAGCAAGGAACGCCCCTTTAGCCCCAAGAGTTCCCGAGCTTGAGCCTAGAGCGCGGTCTCGGCCTAAGGAACGCCGCTACGCCGGAGCCGTTGTGAACCCAGGGTCAACCGGAGAGGACACAATGAACAGCATCATCTATCTGGTCGGATTGGTCGTGGTCGTCGCCTTTATCGCGTCGTTCGTGCTGGGGAACGTCTAACCGCCGAAATAGAGTCCCAAGAGCAGCGAGAACGTGTGGTACGTGATCGGGTCGAACTCGACGCCGGCATCGTCCTCGGGGCCGCCGATGTGGGTCAGCCGATAGCGCGCGCCGACATAAGAGCGCGGCCCGAGGGTAAACCGCGCGCCTAAAGTCGCGGTCACCGCGAACTCGGTCGACGCCTTCTCGAACATGGCAGCACCGAGACCGGCGCCGATATAGGGCCTGAAACTCGCGTCGGGCGGCCCGAAATTGAAGTAGGTGTTGCCCGCGAAGACGTGCGTGTTGTTGTCGAGCGAGATCCCGAAATCTTCCGCGAGCTGATCGTCGGTGATCTCTTCGTTGAAGGGTAAGCCGTCGAGCGTGCCTCTGACGCGGGCCTTGTCGAGCTGCGCGCTGGTGAAATCCCACGAGGCGCCGAAGCGCCAGCGCCCGGTGGTGAGCCCGATCTCGGCGCCGCCGGTGAACTCGGTGTTGTAGTCGGCCTCCGCGTGGCCCGCGAACGTGCCGAAGCCCGGCACGTCGACGATATAATCCTCGGTCTCGACATCGTCGATCAGCGAGATGCCGATGGCGCCCTCGACATAACCCATGGGCGCGGTCTGAGCGTGGGCAAAGGTGGGAACGGCGGCCATCAGGGCGGCCGCGAGAAAGAGCCTCGTCATCGAATGACGCTCCTCGAAAGCGGTGGAGTCCCCCTGAGGACTCGAACGCTATCGCAGGAGTGCCATCGCCGTCCATCGCGCGTCATGGCGGTACGAGCGATTGGCGAAAGTTCCATCGCCTCGTCGTCGATGCGCGAGCGCGAACGCGCCAGTCCGGTGAACAGGGAGACGTCGCGCGAGCCGGCAGTCGCCTGAAAAGGCAACGGCCGGGCAAAGCCCGGCCGCCGCGCCGCAGACGCAGGGGCTTATCGGCGCCCCGCCTTCCGCGGTCTTACATCACGATTAGAGAACGCTCAAGGCACGCTTAGAGGACGCCGCGCTTGTGGCAGCCCAGGACCGTGCGCTTGGCCGCGAACGCCTGCTCCAGCACTTTGACCGCCTTCTTCGGCTCGGCGTTGCCGCACATGAACACGTCGAACGCCGCGTAGCCCTTCTCCGGCCAGGTGTGGACGCTGATGTGGCTTTCCGCCAGCACCGCCACACCGCTGATCCCACCGTTCGGCTCGAACGTGTGGAGGTGGATGTGGAGGAGCGTGGCGCCGGCCGCGTCGACCGCATCGCGCATGGCCTTCTCGATCCGCTCGTGATCGTCGAGCCCCTCGGCCTCCCACAGATCGATGATCAGGTGGTGACCGGCGAACGTGACGCCGTCGCGCGTGATGAAGTGATCCGCGTCTTCGGACACCTGAACCGGCACAGGCTTCGGCGCAAGCGCCGCCTTTGCGCGCGGCTTCAGCGCCTGACCGCCGGCGATCGCCGCCAGAGAGTGTTTACGTTGAGCCATCGTACGCTCCTCTTCCCAAGTCACCGACACAAAGCGCGCGAACCGTCGCGCGCCACCCAAGAAGTTGAGCGCGTGTTGATGCGCTCAAGAAGAAAGCGGCGGGCGGAAGAGCTTTCCGCGACGCGCCGCTTTGTCCGCTCAATCGAGCGGGGAGGGTTCATATGGGAACCGTGCCCTCGATTGCAAGAGTTTTTATGGCACGCGCGTAAAGTTTTCCTCAACGCGTCGCTCGACAGGCTCGCGATGAGGGCTCGACAAGCTCGCGACGATCGCTCGACAGGCTCACGATGAGCGACGCGATTGACCGCAAGAGCGGCTCGCGCTTAGCTCGGCGAGGGGATCATCACATGCAGCAGCAGACAGACGCCGATCTCGATTGCCTCGTCGTCGGAGGAGGGCCGGCCGGCCTCACTGCGGCGATCTATCTCGCGCGCTTCCGCCGCCGCACGCGGCTCGTCGATGCGGGTTCGAGCCGCGCCGCGCTGATCCCGAGGAGCCACAATTTCCCCGGCTTCCCCGACGGCATTCCGGGCGTGGAGATCATCGAGCGGCTGAAGGCGCACGCCGCGCGCTACGGCGCCGAGGTCGAGCACGCGCAGGTGGGCGATCTCCGCGCGCGCGAGGATGGCCTGTTCGAGGCGCATGCCGGCGGGCGAACCTTCACCGCGCGGCGCGTGATCCTCGCCACCGGCGTCATCGACAACATGCCGGAGATCGACGGGCTGAAGGACCACATCGATGCCGGGCGCATCCGCCTCTGCCCGGTGTGCGACGGCTTCGAGGTCTCCGACCAGCCCGTCGCGATCTACGGCACCGCCGACCACGTGCTGCAGAAGGCGCTCTTCCTGCGCGGGTTCACCGAGAATCTGACGCTGCTCTGCACCGACAACGTCTCGTGCTCCGCCGAGCTCGCGGCGAAGCTGCAGGCGCGAGGCATCGAGCTTCCGACCGAATGCGTCGAGCGCTTGGAGTGGGACGGCACGTCCATCGGCGCGCGGCTGAAGAGCGGCGCGGTGAAACGCTTCGCCTCGGTCTATGCCGCGATGGGCTCGCGCCCGCGCGCGAGCCTCTACAAGCAGGTCGGCGGCGCGCTCACGAACGAGGGCTGCATCGACACCGACGAGCATCAGCGCACGTCGGTGCCCGGCGTGTGGGCGATCGGCGACGTCGTCGATGCGCTGGATCAGATGGCGGTCGCCATCGGCCACGCGGCGATCGCGACGACCGACATCCACAACAGCCTCACCGCCGGCATCAAACCCGAGGCGCGCTTCACGTCGCGGTGAGCAGACTGACCCGCGCTTAGCCGCGCGGTCTCTTTAGAAGAACAGCAGCATCTGAAAAAGCGGAATCGCCTCGCGGAGACCGCGCAGGAATTTGCGGCCGCGCGACGTTTCGACGATGACAACGTCGTTGGCGAGGATGCGAGGATCGGCCGCCTTCCCTTCGCGTATCGCCGCAAGATCAAACACGGCCGTCAGGCGCTGGGCGCCGCTGGTCCTGAAGATCGCGACCTGGCGCAAATCGGCAAGCTCGGCGGGTCCTTGCGCCAAGGCGACGGCCTGCATGAGCGTCGTCTCGCCGGATATCGGGTAAATGCCGGGATGGATGACGGCGCCATCGATCGTCACTCTCTGGCTCGCGGACTCCTTGACGGTCACGGTGACGAGCGGATCGTTCAGATATTTCTTGCCCAGCTCGGTCGCGACATCGTCGGAGAGCTCTTGGGTCGTCCGCCCGCTCGCCGTCATTTGCCCGATCAGCGGCAGAAGGATCGTGCCGCCGCTATCGACGCGGACGGTTTTGCTGAGGTCCTGCACCTGAAAGACGGCGACTTCGAGCGTGTCCTGCGGGCCGATCTTGTAGTCGTCCGGCACGAGGCTTGATCGGACGGTTCCCGATGAAACCTCATTGAAACTCGGCGATGGCGCTGCCGCGGAACTTGACGTGGCTGCCAGCGCGCACGTGAGAGCGGCAAAGGCGAGGGCCGCAAACCGAGCGCTCACCGGATCACCAGCAGCGACCGGCGAATCGTCCCAAAGATCGGATTCTTGGGGGTTTTCACACGCAGCTAACGAACGGAAACGCACAATGGTTCCGGATGGCGGCCCGCAGGCAGCGATCGCGCATTCAGCGTGGGTTCGCTAGTTCGCCGCCTTCTCGATCAGCGCCGCCACGACGTCCGGCTTCGACACGTAGATCGCGTGGCTGCCCTTTTCCTCGACAACGGTCGCATCGGCACGCTTCGCCATGAAGCGCTGCGCGTCGGGCGGAATCATTTTGTCGGCCGTCGCGACCAGGTACCAGCTCGGCTTTGAGCGCCATGCGGGCGCGGTGATCGCGCCATTCAACGCTTCGAGCCCCCACGGACGCTGCGAGTCCGCCATGAACGCGGCCTTCGCCGGCTCGAGATCGGCGGCGAACGACTCCGCGAATTTCGCTTTGTCGAGCATGAGCATTCCATCCTTGGGCGGCAGGATCGGCGGCACCGGCGCGCCCGGCGGCGGATTGGCGATCAGGGTCGAGATCAATTCGCCCTTATCGGGCGCGAACGCCGCGATATAGACGAGGCTCTCGACCTTCTCGTGATTGCCGGCTTCGGTGATGACCACGCCGCCATAGGAATGGCCGACCAGGATCACGGGCCTCTTCATCGCGTCGATCGCGGCGCGCGTCGTCGCCACGTCGCCTTGCAGCGATGCGGTGGTGTTCTGCACGACGTTCACGTTGTAACCGTCGTTCTTCAGGATTGCGTAGACGCCTTCCCATCCCGAGCCGTCCACGAACCCACCATGGACGAGCACGACATCCTTCTGCGCTTTCGACATCGCCAGTCTCCCGTTGCTTCGGGCGCCGCGTGCACCCGCTCGCGACAGTTTACGCCAAACGCAAGGCGCGA
Organism: uncultured Alphaproteobacteria bacterium; assembly: GCA_963708555.1. Taxonomy (GTDB): domain Bacteria; phylum Pseudomonadota; class Alphaproteobacteria; order Micropepsales; family Micropepsaceae; genus CAIYRG01. Next base: position 170,417 of record CAVPTF010000017.1, read on the forward strand.
GATTGAACAATTCTGGTGACCGCGAAGAATCGGCCTATTGGAATGACTCTCGCCACGCGCCGGGGCTTGCGCCCACGCTTTGCTTGAATATGCGGGTGAGGTGGCTTTGATCGGCGAAGCCGCAGCCGAGCGCGATGCCGGCGAGTGTATCGGCAGAGTGTATGAGCAACTCCTTGGCGCGCTCGATCCGGCGCTGCTGCAGCCAGCGGTGCGGGGCGATCCCGGTTGAGGCTTTGAAGGCGTGCGCGAATCGGCTCGCGGACAGTCCGCACAGCGCAGCAAGGTCCTCCAGCGCGATGCCGCCCTCGAGATGGCCCTCGATCATGTCTTTGGCGGCGCGCTCCTGCCAGGTGCTCAATCCGCCGGTGACGCGCTTCGGCGTCTGCAGGTCGCCATAGGTCGCGCAGACATAGGCGCCGAGGGCGAGCATGCAGTGGCTGGCGAAGAGCTCATTCATCTCGTGCGGCGTGTCGAACGAGGGCCGCACCCGCTGTCCGACGCGTGCGATCACCGCGTCCCTGACCGGCACGCCGGGCGGGAAGTGGATGCCGTCGATGTGCGGGGAGCCGAGATCGTCGGCAAGCTCGTCGACAAAGGCGCGCGAGAAGAAGAACTGCAGCGAGTGGAACGGTACGTCGGTGTACACGCTGTCCACCGCTCTGAGATCGCAGAAGAGCGTATCGCCGGGGTGCCCGCCGTAAACCGGGATCGATTTTCCGCAATAGGTGAGCTCGTGGAACGCTTGCGGCTTCAGCTGCAATCCGACCACGAAAGCATCCTGACGAATGACCGGATCGCTCATGCCGTAGTTCGGGCGGTCGTAGCGGATTTCGGTAACGGTCAGGCGCGAATTGTTCAGGCCCCGCACGCACAGCTTCGCCGCATCGGGAAGGCGGAGCCACTCGTCGATGCGGCTCTGAGGCTCGCTGTCGCTCGGCCTGAGACTTTGTTCTAGCGGCATCACCGCCTCCGCTATGGCCGTCAATTCTATCACGATGTCGTTCGCGTGCGGAGTCTGTTCCTCCCGCCTCGTCCACGCCAGATGTGGGTTTGCACGCGGTGGTCGCAGTATTTCGAAAGTCACATAAACTCTTTGTGCAATTGCTTTTTTATCGCTGCGCTCTCCGTATGCGCTTTGTGGCCGCCCGGCGGTGCGGTATCAGACCGCTCCATCTTGGCCCGGGGCATACGCGCGTTGTTCGATTTTCCCACCTTCCCCATCGTCGACCTGCTCCCGTTCATCGCGGTGGGGTTCGCGGCGCAGCTGATCGACGGCGCGCTCGGCATGGCGTTCGGCGTGATCTCGAGCACGCTGCTGCTCAGCCTCGGCGTTGCGCCCGCGGCGGCCTCGGCGGGCGTTCACACGGTCGAGAGCTTCACGGCGGCGGCGTCCGCGGTCAGCCATATCGCGCACAGGAACGTCGATTGGCGGCTGTTCGGGCGCCTTGTCATCGCCGGTATGATCGGCGGCGTGCTGGGGGCGTATGTCATATCCAGCGTCGCCGCGGAGATGGCGCGGCCGGTCGTGCTGACCTATCTCGGGGTGATCGGCGTCTACCTGCTGTATCGCGGCATCAAATATCCGCCCCGCGAGCGGGAGCCCCGCCTGGTCGTGCCGTTGGGCCTGGTCGGGGGCTTCCTCGACGCAGCCGGGGGCGGCGGCTGGGGCGCGGTCGTGACGAGCAATCTGCTGGTTCAGGGCGCCAGTCCGCGCAAGGTGATCGGCACGGTCAGCACGGCGGAATTCTTCGTGACCGTGGTGGTCTCGGCGACGTTCATCGCCGCCCTCGGCGTCGAAGCGTTCACCGTCGCGACGGTTGGGCTTCTGATCGGCGGCGTGGCGGCGGCGCCGCTCGGTGGTCTTCTCGCGGCAAAAGTGCCGGCGAGGCCGCTGCTGATCGCAGTCGGGATCATCCTGACGCTGACCAGCGCCTATGGCGTCTATATGGGGCTCAGCTGAAGCGGAGCTGTTCTAGGGCTTCAGCGTCTTAGGTTCCCAGTTCACGAAGCCGTTGCGGTTGGGCATCTGCACGCGCGGCAGCGATTGCGCGTCGAGCGTCGCATCGCGCGGGCACCACGTTGTCGAGCGACAGGATATAGGCGGTGACCGCGTAGGCCTCGTCGTTCGTCAGCGATTGCGGATTGGTGATCGGCATCGCGCGGCGGATGTAATCGAACACCGTCGTCGCATAGGGCCAGTAGCTGTTCACGGTCTTGACGTAGGTGCCGCTCGCGAGCGAGCCGACGCCACCGGACAGGCGGTCGCCCGATGGCGTGCCGGCGCCGTTCTCGCCGTGGCAGACGACGCATTTCTGCGCGTAGACCTGAGCCCCTTGGGCGACGGAGCCCGATCCGGGGGGAAGGCCTTTGCCGTCGGGCGGGATCGAGATGTCGACCTTGGCGACTTCGTCGGGCGTGGCGGCGCGGCCGAGACGCGGGGGTGCGACCTGGGCGGCCGCGGCAATGCCGCCGGCAAGCGCCGAGACCGCGAGCGCGATCGCAATCGTCTTAGACATAGACGTGGCTCACTTTGCCGTCGGGGGCGACGCCCCAGGCCTGCATCGCGTTGTAGTGGAAGTTCTGGCGCGGCGCATATTGCGCGAGCCATTGCGCGCGGGCGGGCTGCACGAGCCCCTTCTCGTCGGTGGTGCGGCTGACGAGGGTCGCGGGCTGGCCGTCCCACATCCACGGCAGGCGGAAGCGCGTCAGCGCTTTCGGCTGCACGGGGCCGGTGAGGGCGGCTTCCGCCCAGGTCTTGCCGCCGTCGGCCGACACGTCGACGCGGCGCACGCGTCCGGTGCCCGACCACGCGAGGCCGGAGATCTCGTAATAGCCCGGGCCCTGCATCGTCATGCCGACCGAGGGCTTCAGGATCACCGATTTCGGCTCGAACTGGAGCATGAACTGGCGCGCCTTGCCGTCGGGCATCAGCTCGGAATAGCGCGAGGTCTCGTCGCGCGTGTGCATCGGGCCCTCGATCGCCTTGATCCGGCGCACCCATTTGACGTTGGTGTTGCCCTGGAAGCCGGGCAGCAGCACGCGCATCGGGAAGCCCTGCTCGGGGCGGATCGGCTCGCCGTTCTGGAACAGCGCGATCATCGCGTCGTCGTTCGCCTTCCAGACCGGGAAGCTGCGGCTCATGGCGGCGGAGTCCGCGCCTTCGGCGACGAGCCAGGTGGCGCGCGGATCGAGGCCGGCTTCCTGCAGCAGCACGGAGAGCTTCACGCCGGTCCATTCCGAGCAGGAGAGCAGGCCGTGCAGCACGCCCGCGCTCACCTGCTGCGGCTCGGCGGCGCCCGCGATGCCGCCGGAATTGCCCGCGCACTCGACGTAATGGACGCGCGTCTCCATCGGATAGCGCAGCAGCGAGTTCAGATTGAACACCAGCGGCTGGCGCACCATGCCGTGGATCATCAGCTCGTGCTTGTCGGGATCGATGTCGGGGACGCCGTTGTGGTGGCGCTCGTAGTGCAGGCCGGCGGGCGTGATCGTGCCCTCCAGCATGTGGAGCGGCGTGCGCGAGGAGCCGGCGCCTTCGCGGCCGGGCGCAGGCGTGCCCGCGGCGAGGATGCGCGTGATGTTGGTGCGCCAGTGCGATGGGACGCCATAGGCCGAGAACGGCGCGCCCTGCTTCTGCATCCAGGGCGGCGAGGCGGCGCCGATGGTCTGGGCCTGCGCCGTGGTGGTGCTGAGTGCGGCGGCCGCGCCGGCCATGGCGGCGCTGCCCTGCAGGAAGACGCGCCGATGCAGCAGCCCGTTGCCGGCCACGCGCTCGCGCTCGTGCTCATGCTCGTGCGACTGTGTTGTGTTGGTCCGCCGCTTCGTCATCGCTTCCCTCCTGCGTGTGCGCAGATTCCACAGGAAGATTAGCGCGGAATTTTTGTGCGCGCCACGCGTGTGGCGGCGTAAAGCGTTCGCTTCATCGCGAACATCACGAGCGCGGAGAGATGCGCCTTATGCATGTACGCTTCGGCCTCTTCGAGCGCATGGAGCTCGCGCTTGAGGTCGGCGAGGAATTCGACTTCGCGCGGACGGCGCGCGCCGTCGGCATCGACCAGCGCGATCGCGGCGGTGACGACGGCGATGACTTCCTCTTTCGTGCCGTGCTCGAGCCTGTCGGATCGCCGGTCCGAATTGCGCGGTGATGGGACGCAGTTCGCGCAGATAATCGCCGAGCTCGGCGGCCTCGGCGGCGGTGGCCGGCACGTCGGCCTTGCGCGCTTCTGTTCAGACAATGATCGAGGATGACTTCGCGCTCCTGGATCACGGCCTCGCCGTCGGAGCGCGAGAGCAGCGTGAGCAGCACGATGTGGTGGCCGAACATCTCGCGCAGGCGCTCGAGATCCCTCGGAAAGGCGGCCTCGGAGGGTGTCGAATCAAAGAACGTCGCCGGCTGTTCGTTCAGGAAGGCGGCGAAGCGGCCGACAAGAAGACCGAGACTCATGGATGTTCGTTCGTGCTGGAAGACCCCGCGGAAACTATAGCACGAACGATGACACGCGCATGTCGCTCGCGCCGGTATCTTTGCGATTACGATTAACGCGGACCCGCCAGGAGGAATGGATGGCCGGCTATTCGGGAACGAAGCTGGCGAAGAAGCTCGGCATCAAGCCGGATGCGACGGTGCTGATCATCGGCGCGCCGGAGGACTACGCGTCGCTGGTCGAGCCGATGCCGGCGGGTGCGGCGATCGTCGCGAAAGCGAAGCCCGGCTCGGCGGATATCGTGCATCTGTTCGTGCCCTCGCTCGCGGCGCTGGAGAAGCAGCTGCCGCTGGCGCGCAAGGCGATGACGACAGACGGCGCGATCTGGGTCTCCTGGTACAAGAAGGCGGCGAAGATCGAGACCGACGTCACCGAAGACGCGATCCGTGCGCGCGCGCTGAAGACCGATCTCGTCGACGTGAAAGTGTGCGCGGTGAGCGATGTGTGGTCGGGGCTGAAGCTCGTGGTGCGGAAGCACCTGCGCTAGGCGCGCGGTCTTCGCGGCTTTGGCGAAGCGGTCGAAGAGGTAGTGCGAGTCCATCGGACCGGGTGAGGCTTCGGGGTGGTACTGCACCGAGAAGATCGGGCGCGCCTTCGACACGGATGCCGCAATTGGTGCCGTCGAACAGCGACACGTGGGTTTCCTTGACGCCCGAGGGCAGCGTCTCGCGGTCGACGGTGAAGCCGTGGTTCATCGACACGATCTCGACCTTGCCGGTCTCGAGATCCTTCACCGGATGGTTCGCGCCGTGATGGCCCTGGCTCATCTTGCGCGTCTTGCCGCCGAGCGCCAAGCCCAGCATCTGATGGCCGAGACAGATGCCGAAGACCGGCAGGCCCTTATCGATCAGTCCACGGATCATCGGGATCGCGTATTGGCCGGTCGCCGCGGGATCGCCCGGACCGTTCGACAAGCAGCACGCCGTGCGGGCGGTAGCGCAGCACGTCTTCGGCGGTCGATTGCGCGGGCAGCACGGTGATGTCGGCGCCCGAGCCCGCGAGCAGGCGCAGGATGTTGCGCTTGACGCCGAAGTCGACGACGGCCGCACGCCAGGACGGCGCGGTCTGATGGCCGTAGCCCACGTTCCAGCGCCAGGGCGTCTCGTTCCAGGTGAAGGTCTGCCGGCAGCTCACGTCTTTCGCGAGGTCGAGGCCTTCGAGACCGGGGAACGATTTCGCCTGTTTGATCAGCGTGTCGGTGTCGAGACCCGCGCCCGTGTCGTGCGCGATCACGCCGTGCGGCATGCCCAACTCGCGGATGCGCGCGGTGAGCCTGCGCGTGTCGATGCCGCCGATGCCGGGGATATTGTGGCGCTTGAGCCAGCGGTCGAGCGTGCCCATCGCGCGGTAGTTCGACGGGCTCTCGGAATAGGCGCGGACGACGACGCCTCTGACGGCGGGCGTGGTGGCTTCGATGTCCTCGTCGTTGGTGCCGACGATGCCGATATGGGGGAACGTGAAGGCGACGATCTGCCCCGCATAAGAGGGGTCCGCCAGGATCTCCTGGTATCCGGTCATCGCGGTGTTGAAGCAGACCTCGCCGATGGCGGTGGTGGGCGCGCCGAACGCGTATCCGTCAAACCGTGTTCCATCCGCGAGAACCAGGGCGGCGGGTTTGCGGGTGAGCGGAAACGTCTCGCCTGCGCTTTGCGCGGCGGACGAGCGAAGGCCTTCGGTCATGTGGCCTCAGAATCTTAAGGAATGCGGCCGGACCATAGGGATGGGGTCTCTGTCCGTCAATGCGTCCTCGTGGTAGGTGTCGAAGCATGGGATTGCGCCAACGATTCACCGAAGAAATGAAGGCCGCGATGCGGGCGAAGGAGGTCCGTCGCCTCTCGACCATCCGGCTGATGCTGGACGCGGTTCAGAAGCAGGATATCGCGAGCAAGAGCGGCGACATCTCGGACGACGAGGTGCTGACCGTGCTCGGCCGCATGATCAAGCAGCGCGAGGAATCGGCCGCGACGTATGAAACCGGCGGCCGGCCTGAGCTGGCGCAAGCGGAGCGCGACGAGATCGTGGTCATCCGCGAGTTCATGCCGAAACAGATGTCGGCGGATGAATCGCGCGAGGCGGTGAAGGCCGCGATCGCGGAGACGGCTGCTGCGTCGATGAAGGACATGGGCAAAGTGATGGCCGCTGCTGAAAGAGCGCTATGCCGGCCAGATGGACTTCGGCAAAGCGAGCGGGCTCGTCAAAGAGCTGCTGACGCCCAAATCTTAGGCCTGCGACCGAACGGCCTTACTCACAAATTCCCTGCGGGGCGAGCCTATGGATTCGCGTAGGCTTTCGTGCTTGGTTTCTGAAGATCGCGTAACGGGGATTTTGATGCGTTACGGCGAGGGCCTGCTCGAAGAAATCCTGAGACGCACGGACCTCGTCAAGCTCGTGGGCCGGCGCGTCAAGCTCGCCCGCAAGGGCCGCGTGTTCTGGGGCCTCTGCCCGTTCCACAAGGAGAAATCGCCGTCGTTCAAGGTCGAGAACGAGCGGCGGAACTATCACTGCTTCGGCTGCGGGGCCGGCGGCAGCGCGTTCAAGTGGCTGCAGGAGACCGAGGGCCTGACCTTCCCCGAAGCGGTGCAGCGGCTCGCGGCGGAGGCCGGTGTCGAGCTGCCCCAATGGACGCCGGAAGACGAAGCGCGCGAGGCCAAGAAGAAATCGCTCTACGAGATCATCGAGCTCGGGTGCCGGTTCTTCGAGGATCAGCTGAATGGGCGCGTGGGCGATGCGGCGCGGCGCTATCTCGAGGGCCGGGGTCTCAGCAGAGAGGCGCAGAAGCGCTATCGCCTGGGCTATGCGCCGGACAGCAATTCCGCGCTGATCCAGCATCTGCGCGCGAACAACATCGAGCTCGGCGACATGGTCGAGGCGGGGCTGGTTCGGCCTGCCGACGAGGGCCGGGCGGCGCGCGATTTCTTCTTCGACCGGGTGATGTTCCCGATCGCCGATCCCCGCGGCCGCATCATCGCCTTTGGCGGGCGCGGGATGGCGGACGACGCCAAGCCCAAATACATCAACACCGGCGAGACGACGGTCTTCTCGAAGGGGCACCTGCTCTACAATTTCGCGCGAGCGCGCGAGGCGGCGCTGAAGGGGCCGCCGCTCATCGTCGCCGAAGGCTATATGGACGTGATCGCGCTGTCGGAGGCGGGGTTCGCGACCGCGGTTGCGCCCTTGGGCACCGCGCTGACCGAGGATCAGCTGACGCTGCTGTGGCGGGTGTCGCCCGAACCGATCCTGGCCTTTGACGGCGATGATGCGGGGCGCCGGGCCGCCCAGCGCGCGAGCCGGCTTGCGCTTCCCCATCTGGTCGCGGGGCAGTCGCTGAGGTTTGTCTTCCTGCCCGCGGGCGAGGACCCGGACTCTTACATAAGGCGGTCGGGCGCCGAGCCGATGCGGGCGCTGCTCGATAAGGCCCAGTCTCTGGCCGACACGCTGTGGAACTCGGAGACCGAGAATAAGGACTTTTCCACCCCGGAGCGGCGGGCGGGGCTCGAGGCGACGCTCGAGACGCTCACCAAATCCATCCGGGACGGCAAGGTCGCCGACTATTACCGGCGGGATTTTTCGGACCGTATCTTCAAGGCGTTCAAGCAGCGCCAGCGGCCGGAACCGCGGGCGCAAGCGGGCGGTCAGCGCCCCTGGCGCGGGAACTTCCGCAAAGAGCGGGGCGGCTATGGACGCCGGGGCGACGGACCCCCGCCCGTGCAGGACAATGTTTCGGCGGCGGTCAAACGCAGCCTTCATGCGGTGAATTCGCTCTCGGCCGCCAAAAGCCTGACCGAGCGCCGGCTGATCGGGCTCCTGCTCTCAGCGCCCCACCTGGTGGAGCGGTATTCCGAAGCTTTGGCGTGGCTGACGCTGGAGGACCCTCAGCTTGACAGGGTCCGGAAGGAACTCCTAAACCTCGCGACTTCTGTGGCAAGCCTTGACAAAGCAGCGATCGAAGGCCACTTCGTTCGGCAGGGGATAGGCGCGCTTGCTGAACGGCTTAGGACGCAGTCCGTGCTTCAGTCGGATCTCAAGGGGCAGCCCGATGACGAGGCCCGCGAGGCTCTTCTGTTACGCACACGGGCGCAGTTGGCGGACCCCGATTCCTCAGGCGTAGATGAGTTATTGAAGTCTAAGCGGGATCAGGCGCTTCAGCGCTATCTCGACGGCGGTTCGAACTCGGATTGGGAAGAATTGCAACGGCTGCACGCCGAAATTCGGAAAGCGGCAGACCCAGACGCGGAAAACTGAAATTGACGAAGAAGACAATCTCCAAAGCGAAGCCGGCGGCCAAGCCCGTCAAGCTCAAGGGCGGAGCCGCCATCAAAACAAAGGCGCGTCCGATCGCGCATAAAAAGGTCAAACCGGAGCCGAAGAAACCGGAGGCTAAGAAAGTCCCTGTAAAGCCAGTGAAGCGTTGTTGCAAAGCCGGCCCCTAAATTACCCACAAAGGTCACGGCAAAGGAGCCGGTGAAGCCGCAACAATCGCCGTTGGTAAAGCGTAGCGAAGAGGTCAAAAAAGCAGTGTCAAAACCCGAGCCTGTGCGAGCTGTGCTCGGCAAAGAGTCGCTCAAAATCCCCGGCAAGATCGATCCCAAGGCGAAGAAGAACGGCGCCGCCGGCCCTGATGCGGCGCAGCCGGGAACCCCACCGAAAGAAGAATCCGACGCGCCCCTGCTCGATCTGTCCGATGCGGCGGTGCGCAAGATGATCACGCGCGCCAAGCAGCGCGGTTACGTGACGTATGACGAGCTCAATCGCGTTCTTCCCTCCGACAAAGTGTCGTCCGAGCAGATCGAAGACACGATGGCGATGCTCAACGAGATGGGCATCAACGTCATCGAGAGCGAAGAGCAGGAAGAAGGCGAAGGCGCCGAGGTTCCCGCCGTTGCCTCCGGCCGCCAGGTCGCCGAGGTCAGCGAGAAGGCCGAAGAGACTTACGACCGCACCGACGATCCCGTGCGCATGTATTTGCGCGAGATGGGATCGGTCGAGCTGTTGTCGCGCGAAGGCGAGATCGCCATCGCAAAACGCATCGAGGCCGGCCGCGAACTGATGATCGGCGCGCTGTGCGAGGGTCCCTTGACCTTCGAGGCGCTCACCGTCTGGCGCGACGAGCTGAACGAAGGCAAGGCGCTGTTGCGCGACATCATCGATCTCGAAGCGATGTATGGCGGTATCCCCGGCGCCGATCAGCCCGGCGGCGTACCCGGCGCTCCGGCGATTCCCGGTATGGTCGTGCCCGGTCAGCCTCCAGCGCCCGGTGCGCCCGCACCCGGAGCGAACGGTGCGGCGGGTGCAGCGCCTGTAATGCCGGCCGCGGCCGCTGCGAAGCCCATGATCGCATCTCCGCCCGTTGCCCCAGTGGCGCCGCCGCCGCAGCCAAAGCCGCAAGCGCCGAAAGCCGCAGGCCCGACGGAAGGCGACGGCGAAGGCGGCGAGAAGCCTGAAGGCGAGGGCGGCGAAGGCATTCCCGGCATGGACGACGACTTCGACGACGAGAGCAATCTGTCGCTCTCGGCGATGGAAGCCGCGTTGAAGCCCCAAGTGCTCGCCACGCTCGATCAGATCGCAGCGCTCTATAAGCGGCTCGGCAAGTTGCAGGACGCGCAAGTCGAGGCCGCGCTCGGCGCCGATGAGCTTTCGACGAGCCAGGAGCGCCGCTTCAACAAGCTGCGCAACGAGACCGTCGATCTCGTGAAGAGCCTCAGGCTCAACAACAACCGCATCGAGGCGCTCGTCGATCAGATGTACGGCATCAACCGCCGGCTGCTCTCGCTCGAGGGCAAGCTGCTGCAGGCTGGCCGAAGCGCGCGGTGTGGATCGCATCGATTTCCTGAAGCAGTATTTCGGCAACGAGCTCGATCCCAACTGGCTGCGCCGCGTGGGACGCCTGACCGGCTCCGGCTGGAAGGACTTCGCGCACGACGAGAAGGACAAGGTCCGCGAGCTGCGCGACGAGATCCAGAGCCTCGCGCAGGAGACGCGGCAATCGATCTCCGATTTCCGCCGCATCGTGCAGACGGTGCAGAAGGGCGAGCGCGAGAGCCGTCAGGCGAAGAAGGAGATGATCGAGGCAAACCTGCGTCTCGTGATCTCGATCGCCAAGAAATACACCAATCGCGGCCTGCAATTCCTCGACCTGATCCAGGAAGGCAATATCGGCCTGATGAAGGCGGTCGATAAGTTCGAATACCGCCGCGGCTACAAGTTCTCGACCTATGCGACGTGGTGGATCCGCCAGGCGATCACGCGCTCGATCGCCGATCAGGCGCGCACCATCCGCATTCCCGTGCACATGATCGAGACGATCAACAAGCTGGTGCGCACCTCGCGCCAGATGCTGCACGAGATCGGCCGCGAGCCGACGCCGGAAGAATTGGCCGAGCGTCTCGCCATGCCGCTCGAAAAAGTGCGCAAGGTGCTGAAGATCGCCAAGGAGCCGATCTCGCTCGAAACGCCGATCGGCGACGAGGAGGATTCGCATCTCGGCGATTTCATCGAGGACAAGAACGCGATCCTGCCCATCGACGCGGCGATCCAGTCGAATTTGCGCGAGACGACGACGCGCGTGCTGGCCACGCTCACGCCGCGCGAGGAACGCGTGCTGCGCATGCGCTTCGGCATCGGCATGAACACCGATCACACGCTCGAAGAGGTGGGCCAGCAGTTCAGCGTGACGCGCGAACGCATCCGCCAGATCGAAGCCAAGGCGCTCCGCAAGCTGAAGCACCCGAGCCGGTCACGGAAGCTGCGGAGCTTCTTGGATAATTAGACCTGTCCGATAACAGAAACGGCGGCCTAGGCCGCCTTGATTGTTAGACGGCGATCCCCACTGTGGCGCCCAGGCGACTTTGCCGCGGCAGTCTTTCGGCGATGAGCACTTCGGGCAGTCTCAGCCTCGCGCGCCTCCACGAGCGGCCTGCCTCAGGCGACTCGGCAGAGCACGCCTGGGAGCGGCCAGGGCACATGCCATCGGGCGTGATCTCTCTGGGCGTCGGATCTGTTCGATAAGCCTGATGAAGCAGGGGTGACGCCAGAGGAGCTCTCCGGCCACGCTGTCGACCAGCGGCACATCGCCCTGCTTCGAGCGTCCAGCTCGTCGCGACGGACTTGACCTTGTCGCGCCGGACTCGTTGCGTCGTGCGTCTCGTCCGGCAGCAGATCGAAATCGATGTCGATCGGATAGATCTCGAACCCGGCGCCCTCATTGTTGCCTCTGAGCAAGCTGGCCCGATCGTTGAGAAGGTTGAGCATGAAGCCGCGGAACGTCGAGGCGGCGCCCGCCGACGCGCTGTCGACAAGGGACCCCGCCACCGTGAACGCGTATCGCGGAATGCGCACACGCGCATTCGAGGCGTCGAGCGAGTTCACGGGATCGCTGCGCGCATTGACGACGATGATGACGAGGTGCCTCAGTTTCTTGTTCCTGGGTCAGCGTCTCCAGGTTCGCCGGCGAGCGGTCGGCGAAGAACTCTCGCCGCACCGCGGTCAGTCCGAGATTGTCGACCACGCCGCCATCGGCCAGCCGCACGTATTGCGGTTTCCGGAAGGGCCTCGGATCCTTCGCCTTCGTGTCGGGGTAATTGCCCGCCCTCAAGGAGTCGCGATAGCGCCCCAGCCGGAATTGCTCGAGATCGAGATAGCGGCCATCGGGCTCCCTGATCTGGTCCAGCCAATCGCCGGCCAGAATTTGCCGAGTGGGGCATCCCGCCATGTCGAAATAGGAGTTGTTTCGCAAGAGCACCGGCGAGAACGCGACCGGGAAGGCCGCGGATGCCGTGGTGGCGAGCGTGAGCGGCACCCGGTCGAAGTTCATGCACAGATCGTCGAGCGTCCTCGGATCGAAGGTGAAGACCTGACCCGACACCAGATCGGCCGCATTGAGCAGAACGAGCGGCCGGTTCGGCCTGGTTGAGCACCTCGAGCGTCGCGTCGGTTTCGAGAAGCCCCGCGAGCATGTCCTGCAAGACGTCGATGCGGGTCTTGCCTTGGACCCTGAGACTGATCCATGTCAGCGGGTTCACCAGCCGCCGGGTCAGGTAGCCGATGCCGTTGAACGTCGCGATCTTTTGCTGGAACGCTGCCGCTTGTTCGGCGCTCGCGCCGTGGAGCGCGAGATAGGTCGCATAGACGCTGCCTCCGGAAACGGACGATACGACGGCGATGTCCTGCGATAGGCGGCGTCGGATTCCGGGACGACGGTTCGATAGGCTGATGCGGTCGAGGCGCTTGGTCACGCCGGCCGCGAGGGCCGCCGCGCGGGATCCGCCGCCGGAAAATGCGAGCACGACGAAGGGATGCTTCGGCGTCAGCAGCGATCGCTCTGCGGTCCACATTGCGCTGCTCGCCCGCGAGCGGATGGTCAACCGCCCTGGTTCCGCACCCGGCGCGCCGAGAGCGACGACGATCGCAAGGATCGCGGGCCAGCGGCGCTTCATCCCATCGCCACGATGTCGTCGATCTTCATAAAGGTGAGCTTCGCCTCAACGCTGTCGGCGACCAGCGCCTTCTGCCAAAGCGGGCGATGGGGGATGGTCGTGTCCAGCCCATAGAAGCGCACACCCGACGTTCGCCAGGAATGGCGGTGTTGGTCTTGCCGACCGTCGGGATTGGATTTGCGATCGGCACGTTGTCCGCCGGTGGCTTGCGCCCCCTCACAACGGGGACGTTTCCTCCATCGAACAGGATCATGACTGTGGCCATGCGGCCCTCCTCGCGAATGCGCCCGGTCGAAAACACGTACGACCAGGATTTACGGAGGTCGGACCACGAGACATCCGCCTGCATCGCTGCAGACGCGTCTGACGCATGGCCGTTCGAAGCTCGGAAGCCCCCGCGCCCTGATGACAATCACCACGGACCCGCTATCGCAGTTCCCCTCGACAGAGACAGCGGAGACGAGCAGAAGAATAGACGATGTCGCCGTAGTTGTGGAGTCACGACCGAGGTGGCGCTCGCTCGCGCACGTCGTTTATCCCCACTTGATCGAGCAGCCCATCGAGGCGATCTGGTCCTTCGGGCCGTGGCCGGTTTCGGCGATGAGCTTCATCGCTTCGTGGAGCTCGCGGCGCGCGCCCTTCACTTGGCTCATCCGTGACTTGTCCATCCGCCCGCGATAGTGCAGCTCGTCCTTCGCGTTGAAGCCGAAGAAGTCGGGCGTGCACACCGCCTCGTAGGCGCGCGCGACGTTCTGCGTCTCGTCGATCACGTAGGGGAAGTTGAGCCTATGGGCGGCTGAGAACTCCTTCATCTTGTCGAACGAGTTGCCGGGCGAGACCTTCGTGTCGTTCGGCATGATGCCGATGACGCCGAAGCCCATCGCTTTGAGCTCGGCCACCTCCTCGACGAGGCGATCGATGATCGCTTTGACGAACGGACAGTGGTTGCAGATGAAGACGACGAGCGTGCCTTTGGGACCCCGCACGTCCTTCAGCGAATAGGTCTTGCCGTCCACGCCCTTGAGCTGGAAATCGCGCGCCTTCCAGCCGAACTCGCAGATCGGGGGTTGCACTGCCGGCATCGTCGTCTCCTTCGAAAATAGTACTGGTCTGAGCCTGCCACGGCGACCCCGAGACTCTCAACCATTGCGCAACGTCCTGGTTCTATGCTCGCGGGATCATGAACCTCGCCGCCGCACGCACTGTGCTCTTCGCCACCGGCTTTGCGCTGTGGGCGCTCACGTCGCTGTTGCCGTTTGCCGAAGGCATCCGCGAGGGGTGGGATCGGCCGGTCTATTGGCAGGCCGGGCTTCCGCTCGTCACCGCCGTCCAGGTGCTCGTCGCGCTCGTTTCGAGCGAGAGCGTGCTGCGCGCGCCCCTCTGGACGATCTTGGGCCATGTCGTCGCCATGGTTCTCATCCATTCTCCGGGAACGGGTCTCGGGCTTCTCCCGCTGGCCATCGTGTTCATGGGTCTGCCGATCTATGGCGTGCTGCTGTTCGGCGCGTTCATCGGACGAATGGTCCGGAGACTGACGGGTTTCGCATCGTGATCCGCGTCGTGTTTCGCGCATCTGTGCGGAACCATACTTAACTGTCTGCGTTTGCGGTGAGCAACTCGCCAGAAGGAGCGGGAATTATGGCACGTGCAACACCACGACAACGACGGAAAGTCGGACGCGTCATGGAGGAGTACAAGCAAGGCGCACTCAAGAGCGGACGCGGAGGACGAGGCGGCAAAGTGAAGAAGCGCAAGCAGGCGATTGCGATCGCTCTTCATGAAGCCGGTCTGTCGAAGTACGACACGCTCGCGGAGCGGAAGCGAGCCGTCACCAAGTTGAAGCGGAAGACGAAGGTCAAACGAGCGAAGCGGAAGATCGCACGGGCCTTGGTCGCACGCCGCGTCCTCGGTGGCAAAAATGCCACGAAGCGGTCGCGAGCCCGCAAGGTCGTGCGCCGCGCGCGCGTCGGGCGTGCCGTGCGCCGCACGCGGGACGGCATGGAGTAGCAGGGTCTATCGTCCGAACAGATCGTCGGGGGCGTTGTTGCGCGCGCGGCGTTCGGTGTCCGCGTGCGGTTCGATCTCGCCGGTGGGCAGGATGTGCGCGACGGCGATGTGCCGCGCTGCCAGTTCCCGCCCGATCAAACGGAACCTGTGGCAATCGATGGGGTCGCGCTCCGCACAAAGGAGCGCGACCTTTTCGTTGGCGCTCGCCTCGATGACGCGAGCTAGGCCTTCGGCAAAGGCCGGCATGCGCGCCATCGCGGCGTAGTCCGGCTTGCCGTTCTTGACGAGCGCGGGATCGTCGGGCCGGCCGCCCAGCTCGCGGCCGAGGAACAGGTACGAGACGCCGTGCCCGGCGAGTGCTGATTCCAACGGCTTGCGATTGAAATGCGGCACGAAGCGCGAGACCGGACGCGAGCGCACATCGGCGATCAGCGATACACGGGCCCCTTCGATCAGAGCGATGAACGTCGCAAGCGCGTGGTTGGAATGGCCGATCGTGAGGATGTTGGGCTCGGTCATCGATCTCTTGCCGGGGTGTCGTTTTCCGGCCACATAAAGGAGGTTCCGAACGGGTTCAGCATGCGTGTCCTGACGTTGGTGCTATTCTCTCTCGTGATTGCTGCGCGCGTCTTCGGTCCCTCGACCGCAGCGGGCGCGCAGATTTGCACCGACGATTATATGACGGTCGACACGTTCTACGGCACGATTCTCGAAGTCGTGCCGGCGCCCGATCCGTTTTCATCGGCCGACATCCTGCTCAAGGGCCCGGAAAACTGCACGCCGATGTGGATGCAGGTGCAGAAATCCGACGCCGCGCAATGCCGGATCGGCGATCGGGTGGAGGCCCGCGGCATCATCGTGTCGGATCCCGAGAACCGTGCCTGGAACATCAATCCGGAGCGCAACATGTACATGCTGCTCGGGCAGGATTGGTTCTGCAGACGGTGAATCGGTGGGTGAATGCGCGAAGTGTAGCGGCCGTCTTTACGCGCGCTTAACGCTCGAATGAGAGTTCCGCCGTTCATCGCGATCACATTCGATGCCCGCTCTTGTGGCGCTCTGGCTTGCCGGGGGACAATGGTGCGCTGTCCAGGGGCCGCGCAAAAATGCGAACCGTTCCGGTTGTTGTTGTGCTGGCGATGCTTCTATCCGGCTGCACGATTGTGCGCACGACCGCGGCCGTCACCGGTGCTGTCGTATCGACCACCGCGGTGGTCGCGGGTGCTGCGGTCAAGGGCACCGCGCGTGCGGTGAGCAGCATCGGCGAAGACGACGAGGAAGCGCCTTCCGAGTAGCTCTCAGAACTTATCTTTGCGGCGGCGGGTTTCGGCGAACACGTCGACATTCGTCGCGCCTTCGAGACCCAGCGTGTGACGGATCTCCGCAGACTGCGCGCGCAGGAACGGATTGGTCTTCTTCTCGAGCCCCATGTTCGACGGGATCGTCGGAAGGCCCTTCGCGCGCATCTCGCGCACGTCTTCCATGCGGGTCTGAAGGTCCGCATTGTCCGGCTCGACGGTGAGCGCGAAGCGGCCGTTGGCCTCGGTGTATTCGTGGCCGCAATACACCCGCGTGTCGTCGGGCAGACGCATGAGCTTCGTGAGGCTCGACCACATCATGTCGGGCGTGCCCTCGAACAGGCGGCCGCATCCCATCGCGAACAGCGTGTCGCCGGTGAAGACGGCGCGGTCGGCTTCGAACCAGAACGCAATGTGCTGCGAGGTGTGCGCGGGGATTTCCAGCACGCGGGCGACATGGCTGCCCAACCGGTACGTGTCGCCCTCATTGAGGCCGATATCGATGCCGGGAATGCGTGCGGCGTCCTTGGCGGCGCCGACGACCTGCACGCCGAACGCCTGCTTGAGCGCGAGATTGCCGCCGACATGGTCGGGATGGTGATGCGTGGAGAGAATGTGGGTGAGCTTCAGCCCCCTGGCTTCCAGCGCGCGCTTGACCGGTTCGGCTTCGGAGGCGTCGACAACGCCGCACACGCCCTCGGCGCGGTCGAAGACGAGGTACGCGTAGTTGTCCCTGAGACAGGGAACGAGTTCGATTTCGAGCGTGGTCATGGGCGGCATCATTGAATCAAATGGCCGTCCGGTCCACTGCGGATTCGTGAAGTTCCCTTGAAAAAGGCCAGCGCCCTAAGGTTTGATTTGCAGGAGCGTTTCCAGGGGCGCGGAAACGCTTTATGCATTCGCCATGCCGCTCGATTCGCCAGAACTTGAGGCATTCTACGAGAGCCGCATGGGCCAGGTCGCGCGGCGGCTGATCTCGCGGCGGCTGCGCGAACAGTGGCCCGATCTCTCCGGACAGCGCTTGCTCGGCTTCGGCTACGCCACGCCCTATCTGCGCTCGTTCGCGGAAGCGGAGCGCGCGCTCGCGGTGATGCCGGAGGCGCAGGGCGCGGTCCCGTGGGGCACGGGCGGACGCGTGCAGACGGCGCTGATCGACGATCAGGCACTGCCGTTTCCCGAGGCGTCGTTCGATTGCCTGCTCGTGGTGCACGGTCTCGAGAGGCGTGGAGCTCGCTGCGTCCGACGCTGCGCGAATTGTGGCGCGTGCTGACGCCCGCGGGCCGGCTGCTCGTTGTCGCGCCGAATCGCGCGAGCCTCTGGGCTCAGCTCGAGACATCGCCGTTCGGCCACGGTCAGCCGTATACGCGCGGTCAGTTGGAGCGGCTGCTGGTGCAGTCGCTGTTTCAACCCGAAGCGTGGGACTCGGCGCTGTTCATGCCGCCGTTCGGGCGCCGGCGTTCCATCCGCGCCGGCAATGCGTGGGAGAAATTGGGGCACCGATTGTGGCCGGGACTTGCGGGTGTTCACATCGTGCAGGCGTCGAAGTCGATGTATGTGCCAGCACCCGTGAAGGAAGCGCGCCGCCGCGTGCTTGGCGCCGGCGATCGCGGGCTCGCGTTCGCGCGCGGATATTCCCGAGCACGCGCTAGAAGACGCAGAACCGCAAGATTGATCCGAATTCACTGTCGCTACAGAAGGGCGACAGGTTAGGGGCGCATAGTCTCCTTCGACGCCGTGATACGGCGCTCAGCAAAAGGAGCAAATCCATGCGTCCCACCAAACTCGCCCTGTCGGTTCTCGCGATCGCGGTTGCGCTCGGCGGACCCGTCTATGCCGCCACCAGCGCAACGCCCGCGAAGCCTGCCGCGAGTTCCACGACTCAAACGGCTCAGGCCAACCCCGCACCGGCCGCGCCGGCGAAGCATCGCTTGTTCCACCGCAGAGCCGGACAAGAAGGCCGCTGAAAAAGCATCGACGTCGTCGAACTCGACGTCAAAGGCGACGACCGGCGTCCATTGAGCCGGCTGAGCGGGCTTCGCGGCTCCGTCCTCCCCGGCAACCCCCGCGAAGCCCGCTACTTCTTCTCGACGTCTTTTCCCGCCAGCAGAAAGATCGCGCCCTGCGCGAACAAATTGGGGCCCCATGAATTGGGCCGCATCGCCTGGGTTTTCTGGCTCTCGTGCAGCGCCCAGGCCTGTTCGATGCGCGCGCCGGTTTCGTTCGCGAGCCCAATGAAATCCGCGATCGTGCAGAGGTGAATGTTCGGCGTGTCGTGCCAGGCGTGACCGAGCGTTTTCGTCACCGGCATGCGGCCCTTGGTGGCGAGCGACAAGCGCACGCGCCAATGGCCGAAATTCGGGAACGAGACGATGGTGCGCTTGCCGATGCGCAGCAGCTCTTCGAGCACGAAGCGCGGGCGGCGCGTCGTCTGGATCGTCTGCGACAGGATGACGATGTCGAACACGCCCGACGGATATTCGGTGAGGTCGGTGTCGGCGTCGCCCTGAACCACCGAGAGACCGCGCGCCACGCACTGGTTGACGTTGTGCTGCGAGAGCTCGAGCCCGCGGCCGTCGACGCCCTTCACGCGCAGAAGATATTCGAGCAGCGCGCCGTCGCCGCAGCCGATGTCGAGCACGCGCGTGGATGGCGGGATCATCTCGGCGATGTGCGCGAGATCGGGTCTGAGCGCGATCGCGGGGCCGGCCTTGGGGAGCGCGTTCATTTCACGCCCTTGGCGTAGGCAGCCGCGTTCAGGAAGCCGCGGATGGTGTCGAACAGCTCGGGCTCATCGAGCAGGAACGCGTCGTGGCCGCGATCGCTCTCGATCTCGACGAAGCTGACATTCGCGCCGGCCGCATTCAGCGCGTGCGCGATGCGCTTGTTCTCGACGGTCGGGAACAGCCAGTCGCTGGTGAAGGAGACCAGACAGAAGCGCGTCTTCGAGTCGCGGAAGGCTTCGGCGAGCACGCCGCCGTAATCGGCCGCGAGATCGAAATAGTCCATCGCGCGCGTGATGTAGAGATACGAGTTCGCGTCGAAGCGGTCGACGAAGGTCAGCCCCTGATGGCGCAGATAGGACTCGATCTGGAAATCGGCGTCGAAGCCGAACGACAGCGCGTCGCGGTTCTGCAGCGAGCGGCCGAATTTGCGCTGGAGCGCGGCCTCGGAGAGATAGGTGATGTGCGCGGCCATGCGCGCGACGGCCAGGCCCTTCGACGGCTTGACGTCGTGGAGCGCATAAGTGCCTTGGCGCCAATCGGGGTCGGCCATGATCGCCTGGCGGCCCACTTCGTTGAAGGCGATGTTCTGTGCCGAGTGGCGCGCGGCGGTCGCGATCGGCATCGCCGAGTAGACGCGCTCGGGGTACGACGCCGCCCATTGCAGCACCTGCATCCCGCCCATCGAGCCGCCGAGCACGCAGAGGACCTGCTGGATCTCGAGCGCGTCCAGCAGCATCGCCTGCGCGCGGACCATGTCGCGGATCGTGACGACGGGGAATTTCAGCCCGTAGGGTTGGCCGGAGGCCGGATCGATGTCGCTGGGTCCGGTCGTGCCCATGCAGCCGCCGACGACATTGGCGCAGATGACGAAGTAGCGGTCGGTGTCGATCGGCTTGCCGGGACCGACGACGATGTCCCACCAGCCGGGCTTCCCCGTCACCGGATGGGTGCTGGCGACGAACTGATCGCCGGAGAGCGCATGGGCGATGAGCACCGCGTTCGTGCGGTCGGCGTTGAGCTTGCCGTAGGTCATGTAGGCGGTGGTGAGCGGCGAGAGCTGCTTGCCCGAATCGAGCACGAGCGGATGGGTCGGCCCGAGCCGCAGCACCTCGCCCAGATTTTCATCCGGCGCTTTCAAGGGGCGCAAAAAGCGCGGGTGAACGGCCTCGGTCAACTAGACACCTCTCCAAACGGGGGCGTGTGCTAAATCCGATGCTCCCCCCTGTCAACGACAGGAGCAAGTCGCGGCGCCGGTTCCACGCGGGCCGGAACCTGGAATACGGCGCCGGTGATCGCGTAATTGTGCGCCAGCCAATAGAGCTTCCCGATCGACCGTTTCCACCCCTTGAACCCTATGAAGGGAAACGGAAAACGTAGGATGTGCCGGAACAAAATCCAGGGCCGGCGGCGCACCTGGCCGCGATAGGATTTGCCGACATCGACGATCTCGCCCTTGAGCAGGGTTGCCGGCCGGAACAATTCCGCGAGCTCATCGGGTGCGGGACGGTACATCGTGTCGATCGGATCGCGGTGATGCGGATAGCTGCGCGGCACGGTGACGAAGATCAGCCCGCCGGGCCCCACGATCTCCATGCAGCGGCGCGCGAGCCTCTCGGGCTCGCGCACATGCTCGAGGATGTTGCAGCAGAGGATGGCCTTCGGCTTGAACGCCATGATCCGCGGCAGGTCGGCGTCGGAGAGGATGTCCGCCCGGATGTCGATGCCGTCGCCGTCGCGCGAGTCCAGATGGACGAGCTTGATCCCCCGCTCGCGGAGCGGCCGGAACAGATGCCGGTCGGTGTGGGGCTGGGTCACCTCGCGGAATTCCCGCGTGCTGCTGCCCACGTTCAGAAGCGGCGAAAGCTGCTCCGGCCCCCACGGGCGCAGCAGTCTTTCCAGCCATCGGGCTTCCGCTTCGAACAAGACTTGCCTCGGTTTTCGCCTCGGATTCGGCGCGGGACACTGCGGCAAAGGCAGGGTGCTGGCAAGGAAGCCCGCGCTTTGCTATTGCCCACGCCCGCCCCTAACAATGGGCGCGAGCGGGGAGGGCCGGTCCAGCCGGAGCGCGGGCGGCCCGGCACGATGTTGGGATCGCATCATTCCATGCAGCAGGTGACCGGCACTCTCGATGATCTCCGCGGCGAGATCGACAAGATCGACGACGCCCTGCAGGACCTGCTGGCGCGCCGGGTCTCGGTCAGCCGCGCCATCGCCAGGGCGAAGCAGCCGGGGTCTTCGCCGGTCCCGCTGAGCGCCACGATGCGGCCGGCGCGCGAGGCGCTCATCCTGCGCCGGCTTCTGGCCCGGCATCAGGGCGAGCTCGCGCCGCAGCTCGTGGTCGGCATCTGGCGCGAGATCATCTCGTCGTCGCTGAGGGCTCAGACCAGCTTCCACGGCCATGTCTTCGCCGGTGACGGCGAGACGGCCTATGTCGAGATGGCGCGCGCCTATTTCGGCTCGGAGACACCCTTACGCACGCACGGCAAGCCGTCGCTGGTGATCCACGCCTGCGCGGAGGATCAGAATGCGCTCGGCGTCGTGCCGCTGCCGCTGATCGAAGAGCCGGGTCCGGCGTGGTGGGCGCAGCTCGCGCCCGCAGGAGAGAAAGGACCACGCATCATCGCCAAACTGCCCATCGTCTCGGACGACGCGCCGTCCGCCTATGTCATCGGCGCCATCGAGCAGGAGCCGACGGGCGACGACACCACGCTGCTTTTGCTCGAGGTTCCGCCGGGCAAGAGCCGCACGAGGCTCGCCACGCTGCTGAAGGAGGTCGGACTTCCGGCGCGTCTGGCGGCCGCGGGCCGGACCGCCGAGAAGAACGTGCCGGATGAGGTTCTGCTCGAAGTCCAGGGCTTCGTTGCGAAAGGCGACCAGCGGCTTGCGGCGCTCGCCAAGGCGGCAGGGGATACGATCGCGAGCATCGAGCCGATCGGCGGCTTCGCCAATCCGATCACCCTGCCGCTCAAGTCGGGGGCGTCATGACGATCGCTCCGAAGCCCGGCGTGCTGGACATTAGCGTCTATGTCCCGGGCCGCTCGCAGGCCGCGGGTGCTGGCGCGCACGTTCAAGCTGTCGTCGAACGAGTTGCCGTTCGGCCCGAGCCCGAAAGCGGTCACGGCCTATGAGAGCGCGGAGCCCGCGCTCGGGGTCTATCCCGAGGGCACCTCGCGCGTCCTGCGCGAAGCGATCGCCGCGCATTTCAAAGCTGCCGGCGGATTGCATCGTCTGCGGCAACGGCTCGGACGAGATCCTGCACCTGATCGCCAATTGCTATGTCCGGCCCGGCGACGAAGTGATCTTCAGCGAGCACGCGTTCTCGCTCTACAAGATCGCGACGCTCGAGAACAGCGCGACGCCGGTCGAGGTGCCGGAGCCCAAGCTCGTGTTCGACGTCGATGCGGTGCTGAAGCGCGCGAACGAGCGCACGCGGATGGTGTTCATCGCCAATCCGAACAATCCGACGGGCACCTATCTCACCGCATCCGAGATGCGGCGGCTGCATGCGGGATTGCCGAAGACGACGCTGCTCGTGATCGATGCGGCCTATGCCGAATATGTGCGCAAGAGCGACTACGAGGCGGGCATCGAGCTCGTCGATGCGTTCGGACAACGTGATCATGACGCGCACGTTCTCCAAGGCCTATGGCTTGGCCGGCATTCGCATCGGCTGGGGCTACTGCCCGAAAGAGATCGCGGACGTGCTCAATCGCGTGCGCGCGCCGTTCAACGTCAACGTCGCCGCACAGAAGGCGGCGGTCGCTGCGCTCGCGGACCAGGGCTTTGTCGAGGACGTGATTCAGCACAACGACACATGGCGCGCGTGGCTGACTGCGGAGATCCGCAAGCTCAGCAATGCCGGCATCCGCGTGGACGACAGCGTCGGCAATTTCCTGCTGGTGCATTTCGCCGACGCGAAGCGCGCGTCCGAAGCGGATCGGTTCCTGATGTCGCGCGGCGTCATCCTGCGCAGCTGTGCGTCGTATGGGCTTCCGCAATGTCTGCGGCTGACGGTCGGCAGCGAAGACGCGAACCGCGCCGTGATCGCCGCGCTCAAGGAGTTCGCGGCGTCATGAGCGCGGAGCAAACCGATCTTCAAGAAGATCGCGCTGATCGGCGTCGGCCTGATCGGCTCTTCGATCGCACATGCGTCCCGGCGCAGAGGCCTGGCCGAGCATGTCGCGGGTTACGTTCCGCGCGCCGAGACGCGCGCAAACGCGCAAGCCGCGGGCTTTGCCGATTCGCTCGCATGCGGATATCGCGCCGGCCGTTCAGGATGCCGATCTCGTCGTGCTCTGCACGCCCATCGGCACATATGGGACGCTGGCCGCCGAGATCGCGCCGCATCTGATGAAGGGCGCGATCGTCTCCGATGTCGGCTCGGTCAAGACCGTGGTCGTGCGCGATGTCGGTCCGCACGTGCCGGACGGCGTGCATTTCGTGCCGGGCCATCCGGTCGCGGGCACCGAGCAGTCCGGACCCGAGGCCGGGTTCGCCGAATTGTTCGACGGCCGCTGGTGCATCCTGACGCCGCCGCCCGGAACGGAGCAGGCGGCGGTCGAGCGCCTCGCCAGCTTCTGGCGCGGCTGCGGCAGCGAAGTCGAGATCATGGACCCGAAGCACCACGATCTGGTGCTGGCGATCACGAGCCACGTGCCGCATCTGATCGCCTACAACATCGTGGGCACTGCGGCCGATCTCGAGACGGTGACGCAGAGCGAGGTGATCAAATACTCGGCGAGCGGCTTCCGCGATTTCACCCGCATCGCCGCCTCCGATCCGACGATGTGGCGCGACATCTTCCTGAACAACCGCGAGGCGGTGCTCGAGATGCTGGGGCGCTTCAACGAGGACTTGGCCGCGCTTCAGCGCGCGGTGCGCTGGGGCGACGGCGATGCGCTGTTCAACCTCTTCACGCGCACGCGCGCGATACGGCGCTCGATCATCCAGGCGGGGCAGGACACGGCGGCGCCGAATTTCGGACGCTCACCGCCGGGAACCACCAAGTCCTAAATTCAAGCCTGCTTCGATGTCGCCGTTGCGGAAGTTGAGCGAGATCGGAATCCTCGCGTCCGCCGCGTCCAGTTTCAGCTGTCCGCCGGTGAGCGCACCCATCAGCGAGCCCACGAGCGCGCCTGCATCGACGGCGCCGGTCAATTCGCCCTCCAGGCGGTGCGTGCCGTCCACGCCGAGCGAGCCCTTCAGATCGGTCTTGATGCCCGCCCAATCGAGCGCGAGCCGTTCGACCGCGAGCATGCCGCCGTTCTGGCGCCAATGTTCGAGCGCATCGGTGAGACTTCCGCCGCCCCGTTCGAGCAGCTCGAACGACGCAGGCTTGCAGGACCCGTCCGCGCAGATCGGCCAATGCGAGCGTGCCCGCGAGCTTCGGCTTGTAGCCTTCGCCGATCGTCGCGTTCTCGACCTTGAACGCGACATCGATCGTGTCGTTGTCGCGGCCCATCATATGGAACTGCAATCGGCCGGCGCGGAAGGTGCGGTTCTGCTTCAGGCGCCGCGCGCGCGTCCTTGGCTTCGACGTTCTGGAGATCGAGATCGAAACGCGTCAGCCGGCCGTCTTGCAGGATCGCGCTCGCGCGCGCGATCGCCGGCGTGATGTGCGTGACGCGCGAGGGCTGGCCGGGTTCACCCGGAAGCTCGAAGGACTGCAGTCCGGCGACTTCGAGCACATAGAGATTGTTGCGGTAGGTCAGCTGGTGGAAGGCCATGCGTTCGGTCCGCCAGGACGTTTCGCCATCGGGGCGGCGATCCGTGAACGTCACGCCTTCGAGAACCGCATCCAGCCGGAAGGGGAACCCGCCCACCGACTTCTCGGCGAACGAGAACACGATGCCGGGAAGGATCTCGCCGCCATTGGCGCTGTCGAGGCGGGCCGCGAGCATGTCGGCCTGCACGCGCCAGAACACGGAATAGAGGATGGCAACCAGCAGGAGGAGGCCGACAGGGCCGTAAATCCAGATGCGATTGGAGTAGGACATGGGCCGATTCTGCGACCAAATGCGGCCGGATTGCACGCGGAACCCGGCTAAGTCTTCACGCGCAGCGGGAATAGCCGCAATTGATGCACGTGTCGCAGCCTTCGAGGTTGATCAGCGCGGCCGCCGAGCAGCGCGGGCACCGGCGAACGGCCGCGCCTTCGGCTCCGGCAACCGCGGCGGCCGCGCGCTGGGCATCGGTCTCGCTGCCGTCGGGCCGGGACATGAACCCGATGTCGATCAGATGGCGCTCGATCACCTCGCCGATGGCGGCAAGCAGCGAGGGGATGTAGCGCCCGCCCATCCACTGACCGCCGCGGGGATCGAACACGGCTTTCAGTTCCTCGACGACGAAGCTCACATCGCCGCCGCGCCGGAACACGGCGCTGATCATCCGGGTGAGCGCCACCGTCCAGGCGTAATGCTCCATGTTCTTCGAGTTGATGAAGATCTCGAAGGGGCGCTTGCGGCCGTCCTGCTCGATGTCGTTGATCGTGATGTAGAACGCGTGGTCGAGATCGGGCCAGCGAACCTTGTACGTATGACCGAGCAGCTCGCCGGGGCGATCGAGCGGCTTGGTCATGTAGACGACATCGCCGCCCTCGGCGCGTTCGGCCGTCCGCGGCGCGAGCGCCAGAGCGCGTGCGCGCGAAACCCGTCTGCGCGCCCGCGAGCGGCGTTGCGAGCGCTCCGGCGATAGGAACGAGCCGCGCGGTTTGCGAGCGATCGTCCGCCGATTCCGTTGCGAGCACGGCGCCCGTCACAGGATTTGGACGGTAGGTCGTGCAGCCCTTGCAGCCCTTCTCGTAGGCCGCGCGGTAGACGTCCTTGAAATCGTCGAACGAGATGCCCGGCGGACAGTTGATCGTCTTGGAGATCGAGGAGTTGATATAGGCCTGGGCCGTGGCCTGCACGGCCACGTGCTCGGCCGGCGACAGCGATTGCGCCGTCACGAAATAGGCGGGCAGCTCGGTGTCCTCGCCGAACAGCTCGCGGAAGCGGCCATAGGCGTAGTCGGTGACCAGCTCCTGCCGCCGCGTGCCGTCGGGCAGGAGCACGTTGCGCGTATAGGACGCCGCGAACACCGGCTCGATGCCGCTCGACACGTTGTCGGCGAACAGCGAGATCGTGCCCGTGGGCGCGATCGAGGTGAGGAGCCCGTTGCGGATGCCGTGCGCGGCGATCGCGGCGCGGATGTCGTCGGGAAGAGCGGCGATGTTCGGGCGCTCGAGATAGGCGTCGACATCGAACAGCGGAAACGCGCCCTTCTCTTCCGCGAGCTTCGCCGATGTGCGGTACGCCTCGTCGCGCACGATCCTGAGCCAGCGTTCGATGAGCGCGAGACTCTCGGCCGAGCCGTAGCGCGTGCGGCAGAAGATCAGCGCGTCCGCGAGCCCGGTGACGCCGAGCCCGATCCGGCGCTTGGCCTTGGCTTCGGCCTGCCTGCGCCTCGAGCGGAAAGCGCGAGATGTCGATCACGTCGTCCAGGAAGCGCACCGCGATGCCGGTGAGCCGCGCGAGCTCGGCTTCGTCGAGCCGCGCTTCGTCCGTAAACGGACGATCGACGAGCTTGGCGAGATTGATCGAGCCCAGAAGGCACGCGCCATAGGGCGGCAGCGGTTGCTCGCCGCACGGGTTGGTCGCCTGGATCGTCTCGCAATAGGAAAGGTTGTTCAGCGCGTTCACGCGGTCGATGAAGATCACGCCGGGCTCGGCCGCGTCGTAGGTCGCGCGCATGATGCGGTCCCACAGCCCGCGGGCGGAGACGGTCTTGTAGACCTTGCCGTCGAAGACGAGGTCCCAGGGCTGATCGGCCTCGACCTTCGCCATGAAGGCATCGCTGACGAGCACCGAGAGATTGAAATTGCGCAGCCGCTCGGGCGCGCGCTTGGCCTCGATGAACTCCTCGATGTCGGGATGCGAGCAGGAGAGCGTGCCCATCATCGCGCCGCGCCGCGCGCCCGCCGACATGATCGTCCGGCACATCGAGTCCCAGACGTCCATGAACGAGATCGGGCCCGACGCATCCGCGCCGACGCCCTTCACTTCGGCGCCCTTGGGCCGGAGCGTCGAGAAGTCGTAGCCGATGCCGCCGCCCTGCTGCATCGTGAGCGCGGCCTCGCGCAGATGGGCGAAGATGCCCGCGAGGTCGTCGGGGATCGTTCCCATGACGAAGCAGTTGAACAGCGTGACCGCGCGGCCCGTGCCCGCGCCCGCGAGGATCCGGCCGGCGGGCAGGAAGCGGTGATCGGCGAGCGCGCCGGCAAAGGCGGCTTCCCACTGGCGCCGCATCTCGGGCGCCTCGGCCTCGGCCGCGGCGTGCGCCACCCGCGTCCAGCTGTCCTCGACGGTCAGGTCGACGGGCGTGCCGTCGGGCCGCTTCAGCCGGTATTTCATGTCCCAAATCTGGTGTGAAAGCGCGTCCATGGGGCTGCCTGTTGGGCCACCCCTAAGGTCGCATCGGCCCCCGCCAGAAGTCAAGAAATCGTTCTTTATTTGTTCTTAAGCCGCACGGGACTTACGTGGTTCGCTGAAGCAGCGCGTTCGTTGCGGTTTCCAGTCGCGTCTGAAGCTCGCTCATGAACTCGCGCCGCTTCAGGCCCGGCGCGATCGGTTCGAGAAATTCGACGACGACGGTGCCCGGCTTGCGCAGGAACCAGCCCACCCAGAACAGCCCGGAATTGTGCGCCAGCGGGATGCACGGAACGCCGAGCATCGCATAGAGCGCCGCGACACCGGGCTTGTAGTCGGGCGGGGCGCCCGGCTTCTTTCGTGTTCCCTCCGGGAAGATGACGATCGGCTGGCCGTCATTCATCGCGCGCTTGGCCGCTTCATGCATCCGCCGGATCGCGCTCGCGCCGCCCGAGCGGTCGATCGGGATCATGCCCTGCTTGATGCTGTACCAGCCGTAAAGCGGGATCCATAAGAGCTCACGCTTGATCACGATGGCCGGTGCGTCCAGGAGCGCGAGGAGCGCGATCGTCTCCCACATGCTGAAGTGCTTGGCGGCGATGAGGGCGGCACCTCTGCGGCGCGGAGCCGCGGACCTCCATCTTCAGTCCCACGATGTGCTCGAGACCGAAGAGCAGCAGCCGCGCCCATTTGTTGGCCGCCCACACGGTCGCGCGCCGGGGAAAGACGAGCAGCGGGAGACCCGCGACGTTGAACGCGAGCGAAACGACGGCGAACCAGATCAAGAAGAGCGCCGAGCGCACATAGAGACTCATGCGTCGGCGCGTGCGGTCAGGCCTTGGAAGCTGATCCTCGCGAGGCTTGCGAGGAATTTCACGTACTCGCCATGCAGGCGGCGGAAGGTTTGCCATGCCGGAGGATCGCGCTCCTCGGACGGCACGGGAAACGGAACCAGCTTCACGTCGGGCATCTGCGCGCCGAACTCCGCGAGGCTGCGCGGCATGTGGTAGGAGGTCGTGACCACGATGAGGCTGCGGTAATTGTGCTGGCGCGCCCATTGCGCCGCTTCCTCGGCATTGCCCCTGGTATCGGTCGCGGCAAAGCCAAGATCGGCGCAGCAATCGAAGGCAGAGCCCGCGTCCTGCAACAGCGATTTGAGACCGCGCTTCGAGGTCGCCTTGTTGACGCCGGTGATCAGGAGCCGCTTTCCCCCGCCATGCTCGAGCAGCAGCACGGCCGGTGCGAGGCGGCCGCCTTCGCCGGTCAGCGCCACGATCGCGTCGGCCTTGCCTGCGGGTTCCAAGGCGGGCCGGGGGAGCGCCACGACAAAAATCGCAAAGCCCAAGGCGTAGCAGACGAACACCCAGACGAGAGCGGAAAACAGAAACCCACCGCGGCGCGGACGCGCTCGCCTGCTGGGTCTGGATTCGCTGCCTTGGCATTCGGCCGTGCCCTGTTCCGCTCGAGGGAACAGTTTACCGCGCCTAATAAAATTGGTGCAGGGCTGAAATCACGGAAAGCCGGGCGGTTCCCCAGGCGATGCCGGCGGCGGTGGCCGGCACCAGGAGCAGCCAGCACAACTCTCCGAGAGAGAGCGCCAGCGGCGGCAGGAACGAGACCGCCGGAAGGCCGAACTGGTCGAGCTCGGCGGCGGCGATGAACGTGGCCGCGGCGAACAGCGACCCCACGGCCGAGGCCGCGAGCGCCGCCAGGAAATAGTGCCGCTCGAAGGCGCGGGCGATGAACCGGTCCTGGGCGCCCATGAGGTGGAGAAGCTGCACGATCTCGCGATGCGCGGCGAGGCCGGCCCGCGTCGCGAACGCGACCGATGCCGCCGTCCCGATCGCGATCAGGGCGAGGATCACGAGCGCGCCGAGCACCACCACATCGGCCGTGCCGCGCAGGCGCTCGATCCAGCGGCCGTGGTCGTCGAGCACCGCGTGCGGCGCGACTTGCTTCAACCGGCTCGCGAGCGCTTCGAGATCGGGTGTCGCGCCGGGCACGAGTGTCACGTCGATCAGGCGCGGGAACGGCAGCTCGGCGACGATCGCATCGCGGCCGAGCCAAGGTTCCACGAGCGCCAGATTGTCCGCGTCCGAGAGCGCCGAGACGGACACCACGCCCTGCGTTTCCCGAAGCGCCTGAACCGCGGCCCTGACTTCGGCTTCCGGGGGTGTCGTGCCTTGCGGCAGCACCTGCACGGTCAGCCGCCCGGTCAATCCCGCCTGCCAGGATTGCGCGGAGCGCTCGGCGATCATCACGCCGCCGAGCGCCAACGCGGCGAGGAAGGTCATGATCGCGATCACGAGATCGAGCGAGATCGCACCCTGCTCGCGCGGAAGAATGCGCCCGGCGCGGTCGAAGGAGATGTTGTCCATAGCGCTCATCTTAGTCCCCGCATTTCGATCACTTTGCCATCCACGAGGCGCAGCTCGCGCGCCCGCGTACTCTCGATCAAGGCCCGGTCGTGGGTCGCGATCATCACGGTGGTGCCGAAGCGATTGAGCTCGACGAACAGACGGATCAGGCGCTCGCCGATGTCGGGATCGACATTGCCCGTCGGTTCGTCGGCGAGAAGGATCTCGGGTTTCGCGACGACCGCGCGCGCGATCGCCACGCGCTGTTGCTCGCCGCCCGAAAGTGTGGGTGGCTTGTCGTCCAGCCGCTCGCCCAGCCCGACCCAGGACAGCAGCTCCTCCACGTCCTTGCGGAAATCGTTGACGCGCCGGCCGGCCAACCGCAAAGGCAACGCTACGTTCTCGAACGCGGACAGATGATCGAGCAGGCGGAATTCCTGGAACACGACGCCGATGCGGCGCCGCAACGGCGGAAGCTCGGCGCGCTTCAGGTTCGCAAGATTGCTGCCGAACAGCGAGATCACGCCGCGCGAGGGTTGCTCGGCCATCAGAACGAGCTTCAAAAGCGTCGTCTTGCCGGCGCCCGACGGGCCCGTGAGGAATGTGAACGTGCCGGGTTCCAGCGTGAAATTGACGTCGCGGAGCACCTCGCGACCGACGCCGTATCGCATCCCGACATTTTCGAAACGGACCATGCCTCGGCGAGCTACCCGACTGATTCCAAACCGCATCCGAGAATAGCGGGGCCCTGACCGCAGCGCCACGAGGGATCGCGTCGCGGCGCACAGGGAATTGGCTGGGGGCCGCAGTGCGACGGTCTTGTCATGCTGGAGGGGATGCGCCACTTTTCAAAATCACGGGGAGCGCTTCAAAGCGAATGATCCTAACCTGCCCGTCTTGCAGCACGCGCTATCAGGCCGACAGCGCACGATTCGTCGCTCCGGGCCGGAACGTGCGTTGCGCGAAATGCGGCCATATCTGGTTTCAAACCGCGCCCGAGATAGAGCCCGAACCCGAGCCGGTGCTCGAGCCTGTGGTGGCGCAGCCGCCGCTCCGATCCCGAGCCGAGCGCGCCCGAACCCGTGACGGCAGCACCACTCTCGAGCATCCTCAAGCCGCAGGCGGCCGACGACTCCGCCGCGGCCAAAGAAGCGCAAGGCCGCGAAGGGCGGTGTGCTCGCCGATGCGATCGCGTGGGCGGCGCTGATCTTCCTCGCTGTGACGATCGGCTGGGCGGCGGTTCAGTATCGCCAGACCATCGTCGAGCTGTGGCCGGGGGTAGCACCTCTCTATGACGTGGTGGGCTTGCCGGTCGAGACGGAAGGCATCGCGCTGATCGATGTCGCCTATCAACACGAGGTCGAGGACGGTCAGCCCGTGCTGTCGGTCACGGGCAAGATCGTCAATGTCAGCGATCGCGAGCTTCCGGTGCCGATCATCCGCGTGATGCTGAGCGATCAGGATCAGCACGAGATCTATCATTGGATGTTCAACACGGGCGTTCAGAGCCTGCAGCCCGGCGCCGAGAGCCCGTTCGTCACGCGGTTGTCCAGTCCGCCGCCCGAAGCGCGCAATCTCAATATCCGTTTCGCGGAAGCCGGCGAGACGAAATGAGCGCGCGCGAGCGCCAGCTCTATTCCGAAGCGGAGATCGGGCGGCGAGTCGAAGCGGCCGCGCGCGAGATTGCGCGAGGGCGCGCTCAAGCCCGAGATCGCGGTGCCCGTGCTCGCGGGCGCGTTCGTGTTTGCGGCCGATCTGATGCGCGCGCTGGCGCGCGAGGGCGTCGATCTCGAGACGGAGTTCATCTGGCTCCGCTCGTATGGGCGCTTCGAGCGGCCGGGCGAGATCATGGTGCTGAAGGGCCCGGCTGAGGCGGTGCGCGGCAAGACGATCCTCCTGATCGACGGGGTTCTGGAATCGGGAGGCACGCTCGCGCGCGCCAAGCAGCTGCTCGCGGACGCGGGTGCGGCCGCGGTGATCTCCGTCGTCGCGGTCAAGAAGCCCTACGCCAATCGGCTCGCCGATGCCGATCATGTGCTGTTCGAGGCGGGGCCGGAATTTCTCTACGGCTACGGCATGGACCGCTCAGGACTTGGCCGCGGCTTTCCCGATATCCGCGTGAAGGACGAGTAGCGGAAAAAAGAAAGCCCCATGCATCGCATGGGGCTTTCTTCAACGCTGGTGGCGCGTCGCTTAGAACTGCTTCAGCAGACGGTCGATGTAGTCGAGCTCCTGCTGGGCGCGATTGGCTTCGCCCGAACGCCGGCGCAACTCTTCGAGGATTTCGCGGGCGCGCGCGAGATCGGACTGATTGGGAATCGCGACCGTGCCGCCGGCCATCGATCCCTGTTCCTCGATCGGACGGCCGAGCGGATCGAACTGCTCGCCGCGCGCCTGCTCGCCTTCGCCGGGCTGCTGGCCCTTCTGCTGCGCCATCATGTTCTGCGCGAGCTGCTGAGCGCTGTCGCGCAGCTGATCGAGCGCACGCTGCTCGCTCTGGCCGGCGCTGCCGAACTGGCTGTTCGCGAGATCGTCGCGCGCTTGGCCCATGGCTTGGCCGGCGTCGTTCAGGCCTTGCGGGACTTCGACGCCATTCCGGCTCAGGCCCTGGATGATCTGGTCGAGCCTGTTGCGCAGGTCCTGCTGGTCGCCCGCGAGCGCGTTGGGATCGAACTGGCCCTGACCCTGGCCCTGTCCGGGTTGGCCCTGCTGGCCGGGCTGACCGCCCTGCTGGCCTTGCTGACCCATCTGGCCCTGGCCCTGCTGGCCTTGTTGTCCCTGCTGCCTTGCTGACCCTGTTGGCCTTGCTGACCCTGTTGCCCCTGCTGGCCCTGCTGCCCTTGCTGGCCCTGTTGCCCCTGCTGACCGCGCTGGCCCTGCTTTCCCTGCTGCCCGCGCTGGTTTTGAGCCTGCTTCTGCTGATCCTGCTGGGCGCGGAAGGTCCGGTCGAGCTGCTGACGCTGCCGTCCCATCAGGTCCGAGAGACCCTGGATGGCCTCGTTCTGCGCGTTCTGCTGCTGGTTCTGTTGCTGGCCCTGCTGACCCTGACCCGGGCGGCCGGCCATCATGCGCATGTTCTCGAGCATCTGCATCAGCGCCTGAAGCATCTCGCGGGCCTGATCGCGATTGCCCGTGCGCGCGAGATCCTCGATCGCCTTGAGCAGATCCTGCAGATCGCGCTGCGACATGGTCCGCGCGTTCGGCGGCATCTGGCCCGCCTGCTGGTTCTGACGCTCCGCGTTCTTGGCGAGCTGCTCCATGTAGCGCGCCATCGCCTGACGCAGCTTGTCCATCAGCGCGCGGATTTCTTCGTCCGGCGCGCCGCGCTCCAGCGCGTCGTTCAGCTGATCCTGAACGCGGCGCAGCTCTTCGGCGGCATCGGCGAGATCGCCTTCCTCGAGCGCGAGCGCAAAGTCCCACATCAGGTTCTGCGAGCTCTTGGCAGCCGGATCGTCTCTCTTGTTGTCGAGACGATGATTGAGCGCGCGCATCGCGAGGTAAGAGCCGAAATCCTGTTTGTAGAATTGCTCGGGCCCGAGGCCGAGCGCATCGACCGCGGTCTCCACGCGTTCGCGCGTGTCCCCATCGCCCATCGCGAGGTTCTTGCGCTGCTCGATCAGCGACTGCGCAAGCGGCTCGGTGAACACGCGGTGCGGCAATTCGATGGTGAGCGGCTGGCTTTCACCGGTCTGGCCGGCGGCATCCGTCGCCTGCATCGCGATGTGCACCTTCATGCCCGCATAAGCGTGCGAGGTGAGATCGCGGAACACGCTGTTGGAGGCGACCTTTCCCGAGCCCCCCACCGGGAGCTCGACCACCAGCGTCTCGGCGGTCTTGATCACCTCGCCCTTGGCGTCGAGCGGACGGATCAGGGCGGCGGCTTTGACGACGCCGTAATCGTCCTCGGTCTTGTAGGCGAGCTTCAGCGATGCATTCGTCTGCGTCTGCGGCGTTTCGGTGAAGGCGGCGGTCGGCGCCTTGTCCGGAATGATCTCGAAGCGCCAGTCGCCATAGCTCTTGGAGCCCAGCCGCACCGACACGCGCGACGGCGTATCGACGTTGACCTTCGCTTCGAAGCCGGCATCGCCCTTCACGAAGACGGGCTGGCCGTCCTTCGGGATCGGACGCACGTCGATCTCAGGCTGATTGTCCGTGCCGCGCAGGCGCATCACCAGCGTCGAGTTGATCGGCGCGGGGATGACGTCGTCCGTCTGCATCACCGTCGAGTCGTCGGTGAGCGAACGCGGCGGCAATTGCGTGTAGGACGGCGGCGCCACCCAGGCGACGAACACCGAAGTGTCGATGCCTTCGGCGAACACCGGGAGCAGGCCCGACACCAGTCGTTCGCCCGAGCGCGGGCCCGCCACGACGAAGCCGATGACGACGCCGATCAGGACCGCAAAGCGCAAGCCGCGCGGATCGCGGCTCGCCATGTTGGGCTTGCGGCAGCTTCGAGCGTCAGCCGCTGCGCGGAGGCGAGCAGCCGGATGATATGCGAGCGCCACAGTTTCTCGGCGAACGGATCGCCTTTGCCGGCTGCGACCGTGTCGGTACCTTCCGTGATCGGACGATTGGGCAGGTCGCTGTCGCGCTCGACACGGCGCGCGCCGTCCACCCATCCCGGACCGCGGACCTTGGAGAACGTGCTCCAGAAGAAATAGCCGACGCTCGCGAAGAAGATCAGCAAGAGGATCGCGTGGACGTAGCCGGGGATGATCGAGAACAGCCCCAAGAGGGCGATGATCATTCCGATCCCGACAATCCCGATGCCGGGCCACATGGCGAGCCAGACGCGCTCCCACAACAGAACGAGACGCGCGGAGGTGACGTAACGCTCGGCTACGCGCCGGCGTGCTTCCCGATTTTCCATCTTGATCTCAGCTTTCAAGCCAGCTCGGAACCCGATCCAGCGCGATAAGCGCCTCTAACGTCATGCGCGGCCGCACTACTGACCACTCCCGCCCGCGGACGAGCACTTCGGCCGCCGGGGGACGAGCATTATAGGCGGATGCCATGACCGCGCCATAGGCGCCCGCCGTCATAATGGCCATCAGATCACTCCCCTCAGCTTCCGGCAAGTCTCGATCGCGTGCGAACAAATCCGCGGTTTCGCACACCGGCCCCACCACGTCGTAACGCCTCGTGGGTGCGTTCGGTTTCGCCTCTCTGATAGGCAGGATGTCGTGATGCGCGTCGTACATCGCGGGCCGGATGAGATCGTTCATGCCGGCGTCAAGTACCAGGAAAGTCTTCGATTCTCCCGGTTTCACAAAGATCACGCGTGATACGAGCACGCCGGCATTGGCAGCGATGAGGCGACCTGGCTCAAAAATGAGCTGCACATCGAGGCCTTTGGTTATCGACGCGATAACCTCGCCATAGGCTTGAGGATCGGGCGGCGGCAAATTGTCCAAGCGGTACGGCACGCCCAAGCCACCGCCCAAATCGGCCCGTGTGATTCGGTGGCCGTCCGCTCTCAGCACCGTGATGAGATCGGCGACGCGCTGGAAGGCCGCCTTGAACGGCGCAAGCTCGGTGATCTGGCTGCCGATATGCACGTCGACGCCGACGATCTCGATCCCTTCGAGCTTCGCGGCGAGCGCATAGGCCGATCGCGCGCGCGACCAGGGCACGCCGAATTTGGTCTCGGAGGTGCCGGTCGTGATCTTGGCGTGCGTCTTGGCGTCGACGTCGGGATTGACCCGGATGGTGACCGGCGCCTTCGCGTTCAGGCTGAGCGCGACCTCGTTCAGCGCTTCGAGCTCGGGCTCGCCCTCGACGTTGAATTGATAGATGCCCTCTTCGAGCGCGAGCCGCATCTCCTCGCGCGTCTTGCCGACGCCGGAGAAGACGATGCGCGACGCCGGGATGCCTGCGGCGCGCGCCTTCTTCAGCTCGCCGGCCGACACCACGTCGGCGCCCGCGCCGAGATTGCCGAGCGTCTTCAAGACCGCGAGATTGCCGTTCGCCTTGACCGAGAACGCGATCAGCGCGGAGCTCGGCAGGGCTGCCGCGAACACCTTGTAATGGCGCGTCAGCGTCGCGGTCGAATAGCAATAGAACGGCGTCCCCACCTTCTCCGCGATGAGGGTGAGGGGCACGTCTTCGGCGCAGAGCACGCCGTTGCGGTATTCGAAGTGATTCATCGCCTCACTGACCGAGGGGCTGCGGCGGAAGCGAAGGATCGGGCCGCTTCTTGTCCACCTGCATGCCGCTCGGCGGATCGAGATTGCTCTTCACGCCGCAGGCGACGACGGAGAGCGCGATGATCACGGCAACGGCCCATTTGAGGATCATGTTCGCTGCTCCTTCAGCCTGGCCTTCCAATAGGCGATCTGCTCGGCGACGCGGTTCGGCGCGGTTCCACCCTCGCTTTGCCGCGCGCGGACGGACGCCTCGAGCGACAGCACTTTATAGACGTCCTTGGAAAGCTTGGGCTCGATCTTTTTAAGTTCTGCTAACGGCAGCGCATCCAGCGCAACGCCCAGCTTTTCCGCCCTTTCCACGGCTCTTGCCGCCTTCGAATGCGCCTCGCGGAACGGGATATCGAGCGTTTTGACCATCCAGTCGGCCAGATCGGTCGCGGTCGGATAGCCCGCTTCCGCCGCCCGCCGCATCGCTTTGGCGTTGACCTCCATCTCGCCGACCATGCCCGCCATGGCCGAGAGCGACAGCGCGAGCGCGTCGGAGGCCGCGAACACCGGCTCCTTGTCCTCCTGGAGGTCCTTCGCGTAGGCGAGACCGAGCCCTTTGACGACGGTGAGCAGCCCCGCGAACGCGCCCAGGATGCGCCCCACCTTCGCGCGCACGAGCTCGGCCGCGTCCGGATTGCGCTTCTGCGGCATGATCGAGGAGCCGGTCGAGAATGTGTCGGGCAGCCGAATGAAGCCGTAGGCGGGCGAGGCCCAGAGCACGATCTCCTCCGCGAGCCGCGACAGGTGGACCGCCGCGATCGCGCAAGCCGCGAGGAACTCGAGCGCGAAGTCGCGGGACGACACCGCATCGAGCGAGTTGCGCATCGGCTGATCGAAGCCGAGCGCCTTGGCCGTCATCTTCCGGTTGATGGGGAACGATGTCCCGGCGAGCGCGCCGGCGCCCAAGGGCAACTCGTTCATGCGTTTGGCCGGCATCGGCGAAGCGGCCGCGGTCGCGCGCGCACATCTCGACATAGGCGAGACAATGATGCGCGAACGTGACCGGCTGCGCGGGCTGCATATGCGTGTAGCCCGGCATGATCGTCTTCTCGTGCTTCCGCGCCTGCTTGAGCAGCGCGCGCTGAAGCTCGAGCAGGCCCTTGTCCGCGTGCGCGCAGGCCTCGCGGACGAACAGCCGGAAATCGGTCGCGACCTGATCGTTGCGGGAGCGCGCGGTGTGCAGACGCCCGGCCGCCTCGCCGATCAGCTCGGCGAGCCGCGCCTCCACGTTCATGTGGATGTCCTCGAACTCGCGCCGGAACGGGAACTTGCCGTCCTTGATCTCGCGCCCGATGGTCTTCAACCCCTTGCGGATTGCATCGGCGTCGGCTTTTCCGATAATGCGGCTTGCCGCCAGCATGGCGGCGTGGGCGTCGGAGCCTTCGAGGTCGTGGACCCAAAGGCGCTTGTCGATGTCGATGGAGGTGTTGATCTCCTCCATGATGGCGGCGGGGCCGCTCTTGAAGCGTCCGCCCCACATTTTGTTCGTGGTCATGCTATTGACCTGGTGATTGTTGGCTTGGGACGTGGAGCTATGACGTTTCGCACGCGCCTTGTTTTGATCGCGGTGGCTGCAATCGCCGCCGTGGGTCTTCCGTGGCTGCTATACGAGAATAGGGCGCGCGATGTCCACGCGAGCGCGTCGCCGCCCGCAATTCTCGACAAGCTGCAACTGACCGAGGGGACGCCTGCGGCGCCCGCGGTGACGTTCTACGACGCCGAGGGCAAGGCCCTGTCGCTCAACGACTTTCGCGGGCGCTATGTGCTCGTCAATCTGTGGGCGACATGGTGCGGCCCGTGCATCAACGAGCTGCCCTCGCTCGTGCGGCTTCAGGCGGAATTGCCGCAGGACAAGATCACCGTCCTCCCGCTCGATCTCGAGAAGCATGACGCTGCAGAAGGTCGCGGAGTTTCTCGAGCGCACCAAGATCGAAGGGCTGCCGATCTATATCGATCGCGACTTCTCGGCGATGCGCGGCTTTGTGGCGAACGAGCTCCCGCTCACCATCCTGATCGACGCCGAGGGACGCGAAGTCGCGCGCGCGGCGGGCGAGCAGAAATGGGATCACGCGGATTCGGTGGCGTTCCTGAAAGCGATCTCCGCGCCTCCCGCGTCGGGCTCATAGTTCCGGTCCGACCGCGGCTCATCCAACTCGGCACCGCGATGGCGGCGAAGCTCGGATCAGCCGCACCGGTCAGGTCAAGGTCAGAGCACGAAATCCGTCGCAGTGAGCGGCGGTGCGCCGAGCACGTTGATGGCGAAATCGGCGATCGTGTCGCCGTTGATATCGCCCTGACAACACCGCCGGCGTAGCGCAGCTGGCCCTGCACGCCCGTGAATCCGACTGCGCCGATGAACGTGAAGGCGTTGTTCACGGCGTCCTTGATGATGAGGCCGTTGCGATCGAACGCCGCGACGGCATCGATCCCGGAGAGATCGATCAGATCTGCCCGGCGCAAAGTCGATGATGTCGTCTTCAGCCCCCACTTTTGAATCTCCAGGTGGTGCCCATAGACGAAGCGGTCGTTCTCGCCACCGCCGGTGAGGTCGTCGGCGCCCAACCCGCCCTTGAGCGTATCGGCGCCGCCCCCGGCATCGAGGATGTCGTTGCCGTTTCCGCCATCGAGCACGTCTTGGCCCGCGCCGCTCGTGAGCGTGTCGTTGTCGTTGCCGCCCGAAAGGTTGTCGTCGCCGGTCCCTGACGTGAGCTGCGTCGTCGCCGATGCCGCCGCTGAGCGTGTTCTTGCCGTTGCCGGCGAAGAGAATGTCGGTGCCATTTCCGCCGTAGAGCGAGTCGTCGCCGTTTCCCGCCGTCAGCGAGTCGTTTCCGTTGCCGCCGTAGAGCTTGTTGTTGCCCTCACCGGCATTGAGGATATCGTCGTCGCTCCCGCCGTCGAGCGTGTCGTTGCCGGCGCCGGTCGTCAGCGTGTCGTTTCCATTCTCGCCGTACAGCGTGTTGTGGCCGCTCGTGTCGGTGAGCGTATCGTTGCCGCCACCGCCATAGATCCGATCGTTGCCCAACCCGCCGTCGACGATGTCATTCCCGCTCAAGGCGTAGATGACATCGTGGCCGTTGTTGTTGATGCCGGGGCCTGGGATAACGTCATCTCTGTTCGACCCGACGATGTAGGCCATCTTGTTTCCCCTCGTGAGCGCCGGGCGAACGCTAGCACTTCGTTTACCCTATGTCCTTCCCGTTCCGGGATAACCGTGTGGCGGGCGCATAACTGCGGCATGGTTAATGGGGCTCGGCCGGGTCGCCGCGACAAGCTATTTCCGCGCGCTCTTTGCCTCTTCCGAGAGGTAATGGTCGGTCAGCGTTTTCTTCGCCCGCGCGATGGAGAGCAGCGTCGGATAGAACTGCACGAAGGTGGTGTCGACCGCGGCGTGCTCCTGATGGCAGGAGTAACAATTGGCCGTCCGGGGAATCATCGTGGCCGGCGTCTCGTCGGCAAACGCGAAAAACGCCCAGCCTCCGAAGCGCGAATTGTCTTTCAGATGCACCTCGGTGCGGACGATGTCGCCCTGCGAGCGTCCGTTGCGATTGATCGAAGCTTCCTGCTCGGCGCGGCGGACCTCCAGCACGAGCACGGTCTTGTCCGGCCACGTGCCGCTTTCGATGAACGCGTCATAAGCTTCCGGATTCACGAACACGTTGCCGAAGGTCGACAGCCTGCGAAGGGCGTTCGGCAAATAGGACATGTCGAGGCCCGAGGTGAGGTACACCCACTTGCGGTAGGCCGCGGAAACTGGAGGCGGCCGTCGGCGGTGTAAGCCGGCGCGTTTGGACCGAGGGGTTGGGCCCGAGGCGTTGTGGAGAGTGCAAGGCCGCAAAAGAGCGCCGCCGAACACAGCACACTCACTATGAGACAATTCGAAGATCATGCCGATATCCCCGCGACCACCGGAGGCTATTCAGCAACCTTCACACGCTCGGCGTCAACGCGTCGGCACCGGTTTCTCGCCGCGATAGTCGTAGAAGCCGCGCCCGGTCTTGCGTCCGAGCCAGCCCGCTTCGACATATTTCACGAGCAGCGGACACGGCCGGTACTTGGAGTCGGCCAGGCCCTCGTAGAGCACCTGCATCACCGACAGACACGTGTCGAGCCCGATGAAATCGGCGAGCTGCAAGCGGGCCCATCGGATGGTTGGCGCCGAGCCGCATCGCGGTGTCGATCGCCTCCACGCTGCCCACGCCCTCATAGAGCGTGTAGACGGCTTCGTTGATCATCGGCAGCAGGATGCGGTTGACGATGAAGGCGGGGAAATCTTCGGCGTTGGCCGCCGTCTTGCCGACCTTCTTCACCAGATCGACGACCGAGGTGAACGTGTCGTCGTCGGTCGCGATGCCGCGGATCACTTCGACGAGCTGCATCACGGGCGCCGGGTTCATGAAATGCAGGCCGATGAATCGCTCGGGCCGGTCGGTCGCAGCGGCGAGCCGCGTGATCGAGATCGACGACGTGTTGCTCGCGAGCATCGTGTGCGGCTTGAGCTTGGAGGACAGCTCCTGAAACAGCTTGCGCTTGACCTGCTCGTTCTCGGTCGCGGCTTCGATGATCAGATCGCGGTCGACGAGCGACGAAACGTCGCCCGTCGTCTTGATGCGCTTCAGCGCACTTTCGACGTCGCCCTGCGTGATCACGCCGCGCATCGCCTGGCGATGCAGATTGCGCTCGATCGTCGGGCGCGATTTGGAGAGCGCGTCGGGATTGATGTCCTCGATGACGACATCATAGCCCGCGAGCGCGCAGACATGCGCGATGCCTACGCCCATTTGTCCGGCGCCGATAACGCCGACCTTTTCGATTTTCATCGCCAACCTACCGCTCTCCCACCTCCATTTTGCCCCTCCCCACCACCGGAAAAAAGGTCTCGGCACCCTTTCGTGCGGCCAGCGC
Organism: uncultured Alphaproteobacteria bacterium; assembly: GCA_963708555.1. Lineage (GTDB taxonomy): Bacteria > Pseudomonadota > Alphaproteobacteria > Micropepsales > Micropepsaceae > CAIYRG01. Next base: position 211,219 of record CAVPTF010000017.1, read on the forward strand.
CCCAGCCGTCATTATCCCACCGTTCATTATCCCAATGCTTTCTCAAGTTCCGGTAAGGCCTCGAACAAGTCGGCCACCAGCCCGTAATCGGCGACGCTGAAGATGGCCGCGCCTTCGTCCTTGTTGATGGCGACGATCACCTTGGAATCCTTCATCCCGGCGAGGTGCTGGATGGCGCCCGATATGCCGACCGCGATGTAGAGCTCGGGCGCGACAACCTTGCCGGTCTGACCGACCTGGCGGTCGTTGGGCACGAAGCCCGCATCCACGGCCGCGCGCGAGGCGCCGACGGCGGCGCCCAGCTCTGTCGGCGATGCGCTCGATCAGCACGAAATTCTCTTTCGATTGCAGGCCGCGGCCGCCGGAGATCACGATCTTGGCCCCGGTGAGTTCCGGCCGTTCCGAGCGCGTGAGGCTCTCGTTCACGAAGCGCGAGAGCTGCGGATCGGACGAGGGCGAGACCGCCTTGATCGCCGCATTCCCTCCGGCTTGTGCCGCGGCGAAGGCCGAGACACGCACGGTGACAACCTTCTTGAAGCCCTTGGCTTCGACGGTCTCGATGGCGTTGCCGGCATAGATCGGACGGCGGAACACGTCGGGCGACTGGACCGCGATGATCTCGGAGATCTGCGGCACGTCCAGTTTCGCGGCCACGCGGGGCAGGATGTTTTTTCCGTTCGCGGTCGCGGGCGCCAAGATCGCGTCGTAGCCCGAGGCCAGCGACAGGATCAGCGCCGAGGTCGGCTCGGGGAGCAGGTTCGCGTAGCGCGCATCGTCGGCGACGAGAACCGTCTCGACACCTTGCAGCTTGGCGGCCTGCTCGGCGGCTTTCGCGCAATCCGCGCCCGCGACCAGCACGTGGACCGGTGTCGATATCTGCGCTGCTGCTGTGACGGCCTTCGCGGTCGCTTCGTTGAGCGAGGAATTGTTGTGCTCGGCGAGGACGAGGCTGGCCATCAGATCACGCCGCGTTCGCGCAGGCGTTCGACGAGCTCGGCCGCACTTGCCACGCGCGTGCCGGTGCGCCGCTTCTCGGGTTCGCGCACTTCGAGCACTTTCAGCCGCGGCGTCGGATCGACGCCGTAATCGGCGACGGATTTCTCCGCAATCGGCTTCTTGCGGGCCTTCATGATGTTGGGGAGCGAGGCATAGCGCGGCTGGTTCAAGCGCAGATCGGTCGTCACGATCGCCGGAAGCTTCAGCGCCACGGTCTGGAGACCGCCGTCGACTTCGCGCGTCACGGACGCTTCGCCGTTCGCGATCTCGAGCTTGGCCGCGAAGGTGCCCTGCGGCCAGTCGAGCAGGGCGGCGAGCATCTGGCCGGTCTGGTTGCTGTCGTCGTCGATCGCCTGTTTGCCGAGGATGATAAGCCCGGGCTGCTCCTCCTGGGCGATCGCCTTCAGGATCTTGGCGACGGCGAGCGGCTCGATCGGCCCGTCATGCTTCACCAGGATGCCGCGGTCGGCGCCCATGGCGAGCGCGGTGCGCAGCGTTTCCTGGGCCCCCGTTGGCCCGATGGACACCGCGACGACTTCGGAGGCCGCGCCCTGTTCCTTGAGCTTGACGGCCTCTTCGACCGCGATCTCGTCGAAGGGGTTGATCGCCATTTTCACGTTGGCAAGGTCAACGCCCGAACGGTCGGCTTTGACGCGTACGGCAACGTTGAAATCGATCACCCGTTTGACGGGGACGAGTACCTTCATTGGACGAAGATGCCCTGTTCAGGACCGGACGGAAGGCCGGCCTGCCACTACCCACACTTTTGTGCGGCGCAATAACTAAGGGTGGGTCAGGAGGCTGTCAACGAAGCTTCACGGTACGGAGACCGGCGGTTTGCCCAATTCTGCGTCATTCAGCCGCAGAACTGTTCAGTCCCGGCCGGGACCGTCTATCCCCTTTGCCGTTTCGATGGAGCGCCGGAACCCCACCGGATCGTCGATATTGGGGATGTCGATGTGGTCGTCGCCGGTCCCTTCGACTCGGATTCGGCCATAGCCGAACAGGCGGCCCCACAGGCTCTGGGTGACCCTTACGCCCTCGATGTTGTGCAGCGCGACTTCCGCGGTCTTGAGCGCGATGAAGCCCGTCTTCTTGACCAGGCGATGCGAGGTGATGCCGATCTCGGTCGTCCATTTGTGGATCATCATCGAGAAGAACACGATGACGCCCGCGACGAGCAGGGCGACGGCGAAGATCGCGAGCCCTTCGCGCACCATCTCATCGGCGTAGAGCACGATTGCTGCGAGCGCGATCAAGGGAAGGACGATCGCGAGCCAGGCTCTCAGATTGTAGAGCCAGTGAAACCGCGCGCGGATGACGATCTGCTCGCCCACGCCCAGGGACCGCTCGATATACGACATCAATCCCCCTCGTTCATGCGATAGGCCTGCGCTTACTGCCGGCCCTCGGGCAGCAGGATCTCGCGCTTGCCCTGATGATTGGGCTTGCTGATCATGCCGTCCTCTTCCATCCGCTCGATCAGGCGTGCGGCGCGATTATAGCCGATCATCAGCCGCCGCTGGATATAGCTCGTCGACACTTTGCGCTCGTTCGCGACAATGGCGATCGCCTTGTCGTAGAGCTCGTCGCCCGAACTCGCTGCCATAGGCGTCGTAGCCGTCCTCTTCGTCCTCGTCCGGCTCTGCCGTGACCTCTTCGAGATAGTCGGGCGTGCCCTGCGTCTTCAAGAACCGCACCACGTCTTCGACCTCGGAGTCCGTCACGAAGGGACCGTGCACGCGGCGAATGCGTCCGCCCGCCATCATGTAAAGCATGTCGCCCTGTCCCAAGAGCTGCTCGGCGCCCTGTTCGCCGAGGATCGTGCGTGAATCGATTTTCGACGTGACCTGGAAGCTGATGCGCGTCGGGAAGTTCGCCTTGATCGTGCCGGTGATGACGTCGACCGACGGACGCTGCGTCGCGGCGATCAGGTGGATGCCGGCCGCACGCGCCATCTGCGCGAGGCGCTGCACGGCGCCTTCGATCTCCTTGCCCGAGATCATCATCAGGTCGGCCATCTCGTCGACCACGACGACGATGAACGGCATGGGCTCGAGCTCGAGGACTTCATCCTCGTAGATCGGCTTGCCGGTCTCGCGGTCGAAGCCGGTCTGCACGGTGCGCTTCAGCACCTCGTTCTTGTCGCGCGCGGCCTTGACGCGCTCGTTGAACGCTTCGACGCCGCGCACGCCGATCTTCGCCATCTTGCTGTAGCGCTGCTCCATCTCGCGTACCGCCCATTTGAGCGCGACCACCGCCTTCTTGGGATCGATCACGACGGGAGCGAGCAGGTGTGGAATATTGTCGTACACGGACAATTCCAGCATCTTCGGATCGATCATGATCATCCGGCAATGCTGCGGCGGCATGCGGTAGAGGAGCGAGAGGATCATCGTGTTCAGCGCAACCGATTTGCCCGAGCCGGTCGTGCCCGCGATCAGCAAGTGGGGCATCTTCGCGAGATCGGCCATCACCGGCTCGCCGCCGATGGTCTTGCCGAGCGCGAGCGTCAACGGCGCGCGCGACTTCTCGTACTCGGGCACCGAGAACGATTCCCGCAAATAGACGGTCTCGCGCCGCTGATTGGGCAACTCGATGCCGATCACGTTGCGTCCCGGGATCACCGCGACGCGCGCGGCGACCGCGCTCATCGAGCGCGCGATGTCGTCGGAGAGCGAGACCACGCGCGACGATTTCACGCCGGCCGCCGGCTCCAGCTCGTAGAGCGTCACGACCGGGCCTGGACGCACCGCCACGATGCGGCCGCGCACGCCGAAATCGCCGAGCACGGATTCGAGCAGCCGCGCGTTCTCTTCGAGTTGATCGTCCGAGAACGTGGGACCCGCGGTATCCACCGGCGGCTCCTTGAGAAGGCTCAGCGGGGGCAGCTGATACTCGCCTTCCGCGAGATTGAGCGCGGGCTGAAGCCGCGTCTTGAGATTGGGCTTGCGCTTCTTGTCATCGCTGCGGCGGACGCGCCCCAGCGCGTCGTGCCCGGTGAACGGCTCGGGCCGCGCCGACATTCCGGGAACGCCGTCCTCGTCGTCGTCGTCGGTAGCGACAAACGCTTTCGGCTGCGTCGTCGCGGCTTCGTCCGCGCGTCGTCATCCTCGGCGTACCACTTCTCCGCTTTCGGCTTGGCCGCGACGCGTTTGCGCTTGAAGGAGAAGGCGCGGCCGATGAGATTGGCGCCGGCCAATCCGACCGCGAGAAGTGCGGTGAACGCCGTACCCACGGCGCGCCAGTCGAGATCGGCCGAGCGCAGGACCAGCCACGCGCCGCCACCCATCGCCAACGCACCCGCAATCAAGGTCAACGGCGGAAAGCTGACGAGTTCCGCGCCGGACGACGAACGCCACCATCATGAGTTGCCCGGTGATGCCGCCCGCGAGCGCCGGCAGATATCCGAGCGCTGCGGGCACGCCGAACGCGGCCGAGATCAGGATCGTGCCGCCGGCAAACGCCGCGATGCGCCAGAGCCAGCCTCCGGGCGGCGCGCCGCCGATGAAGCGCCAGCCCCAGGCGGAGAGCGGCAGAGGCAGCACGAAGGCCGCCCAGCCGATCGTCTCGAACAGAAGATCGGCGCCGTACGCGCCGCTCGCGCCCATCCAATTCTGCGGCAGCCGCCACGTGGCGACGTTGAAGCTCGGATCCAGCGAATCGTAGGTGATCAGCGCGACGACGAGCGCGAAGGCGAGCGCGACGAGGCACAGCCCGAACGCGCGCCGCACGCCTTCCATCACGAGGCCCGGTGACGAAGACGCGCGCGGTCTGAACCTTCTCGGCCACCTGAGCGCGGCGCGAGCGCGGTTGATACACAGCCGTGCGGTGCATGCTCATCGGTATCCGCCCCTCTGCATGAGGTCCGCCACCCTTTCGAGTGCGGCCGCAATGGTTAACGAATCGTGAACGAGAGCGATTCTGACATAGGAGTGGCCCGGATTGCTTGTCGGATCGCCGGGCGACCGTCTCCTTCGCCATGTAGGCGCCGGGCATCACCCTGACCCCGCTCCGGCGCCACAGTTCCTTGGCGAAGGCGGCTCCGTCGCCGACATCGAGCCAGATGTAGAACCCGCCCGCCGGCCGCCGGAAGCCCGGCATGTTGCCGAGCAGCCGTTCGGCCACCGCAAACCGCCGCCGGTAGAGCGCGCGGGCGCTCTCGACATGCGCTTCGTCCCGCCAGGCCGCCGCCGAGGCCGCCAGCACCGGCAGCGGCACCTGCGGTGCCGAGGTGTTGCGGAAGAAGGTCATCTGCGAGATCAGCGGCGCGGGGCCCGTCACGAACCCCGAGCGCAAGCCCGGCGCGCTCGACCGCTTGGACAGCGAGTGGAACGACAGCAGGCGCTCGAAATCGCCGCGCATCCGGTAGCGGATGTCCATCGAGCCGAGCGGCGGCACCTCGTCGTAGATCTCGCAGTAGCATTCGTCGGCGAGCACGGTGAAATCGTAGCGGTCGGCGAGCTCGAACAGCGCCCGCCAGTATTTCTCCGACGCGCACGCGCTCTCGGGGTTCGACGGCGAGCAGAAGAACGCAGCGACCGTGCGGCGGAGGACCGATTCGGGCACCTGGTCGAAATCCGGCAGGAACCCGGTCTCGCGCCGCGCCGGCACATAGTAGGCCTCGGCGCCTGCCGCGATCGTCGCGGCCGGGTAGACCGAGTAGAACGGATTGGGGATCAGCACGACCGGCTTCCCGCCGTTCTTCGTCTCGGGCACCAGCGGGAACATCGCGAAGAACAGACCCTCGCGCGAGCCGTTGAGCGGCAGCACCTGGGTCTCCGGATTGAGCGCGCCTGCCGGCAGGTTGAACCGGCGCGACAGCCACTCTCCGCAGGCGGCGCGGAACTCGACCGTGCCCGCGAGCGGCGGGTAGCGGCCGAAATCCTTGGACTCGCGGTGGACGATCTCGCCGATGAAATCGGGCGTCGGGTCTTGCGGCTCGCCCACCGTCATGACGACCGGTGTCTCGCCGTTGGGGAAGGATTGCGGGGTGATGTCCTTGATCAGCTGGTTCAGCTTGGCAAAGGACGACAGCGGCACCTCCGCCAAACGGCCTGAAAACACCTGATGACCCCGACGCCTGGCTACGAACGCTTCGGGGGCCAAATTACCCCGTGGGGGGTGCCAAAAGCAAAGGGGCGCCCGAAGGCGCCCCCGCACCAGGAGATGCTTGGTTGTTTCAGCTGTGTACGGTTTCGCCGTGCAGGTTGATGTCGAGGCCTTCCACTTCGACATCGCGCTTCACGCGAAGACCGACCGTCACGTCGACAACCTTGAGGATGATGAAGGTCATGATCGCGACGTACACGAAGGTGTAGAGCACGCCCAGGATCTGGGTGATGATCTGGCCGAAATTGCCGTCATACAGCCAGCCCATGCCGAGCGAGTTGATCGCGCTGCTGGCGAACACGCCGGTCAGGATCGCGCCGAGCGCGCCGCCGACGCCATGGACGCCCCACACGTCGAGCGCGTCGTCATAGCCGAAGGCCCGCTTCATCGGGACGGAGGCGAGGTAGCAGACGACGCCGGCCGCGATGCCGATCCAGAGCGCGCCCATCGGATTGACGAAGCCCGATGCCGGCGTGATCGCGACGAGGCCCGCGACCGCGCCGGAGATCATGCCGAGCACGCTCGGTTTCTTGGCCACCATCCATTCGGCGAACATCCAGGCGAGCGCTGCCGCCGCGGTCGCGATCTGCGTCACCGCCATCGCCATGCCGGCGTTGACGCCGGCCGAGACCGCCGAGCCGGCATTGAAGCCGAACCAGCCGACCCAGAGGAGCGACGCGCCGATGAGCGAGAGCACGAGGTTGTGCGGCGCCATGTTCTCGGTGCCGTAACCGACGCGCTTGCCGAGCACGATGGCGGTCACAAGACCCGCGGTTCCGGCGTTCAGGTGCACGACGGTGCCGCCGGCATAGTCGAGCACGCCCATGCCGCCCAAGAGGCCGCCGCCCCACACCGCGTGCGCGATCGGCGCATAGACGAAGATCAGCCAGAGGCCCATGAACCAGAGGAGCGCCGAGAACTTCATGCGGTCGGCAAAGGCGCCGGTGATCAGCGCCGGCGTGATGATCGCGAACGTCATCTGGAAGGTCATGAACACGGATTCGGGGATCGTCGCCGCGAGGCTGTGGGTCGAATTCACCCCCATCGGCCCGAGGAACATGTAGCTGAAGCCGCCGATGATGGTTTGCATCCCCCCGCCATCGGTGAAGGCGAGGCTGTAGCCGATGACCATCCATAAGACGGAGACGAGCGCCGTCACCGCAAAACTTTGCGCCGCGGTCGCGAGCACGTTCTTCTTGCGGACCATGCCGCCGTAGAACAGCGCAAGACCCGGGATCGTCATCATCAGCACGAGCGCGGTGGATGTGAGCATCCAGGCCGTGTCGCCGCTGTTGATCATGGGTGCCGCGGGGGCTTCGGCTTCCGCCGGCGCCGCTTCCGCGGGCGCGGCTTCGGCCGGAGCCGCCGCCTCGGTCGCGGCCGGCGCTTCCGCCGGCGGTGCAGCCTCACCCTGCGCGAAGGCGGAGCCGCTGATGATCACCAGCGCAGCCGCACCGGCGACGATTGTCCTTCCCAACCATTTTGTGATGTCGTTCATTTTGTTTTCCTCGTGGATAGCGTGCTTGCGCCTAGAGCGTTTTCCGTCGAAGTGGATTCCCGGTTCGACGCAGAAAACGCGACAATTCAAGAGCCCTAGAGTGCGTCGTTGTCGGTTTCGCCGGTGCGGATGCGGACGACCTGTTCCACCGAGGTGACGAAGATCTTTCCGTCTCCGATCTGGCCCGTCCTGGCGCTTGCGGTGATGGCTTCGACGACCGCCTGCACCATCTCGCCGCGCACGGCGACCTCGATCTTGATCTTGGGTAGGAAGTTCACCGCGTATTCGGCACCGCGATAGATTTCGGTATGCCCCTTTTGCCGCCCATAGCCTTTGACCTCGCTCACGGTCATGCCCTGGACACCGAGTGCTGACAGTGCTTCTCGGACTTCCTCGAGCTTGAAAGGCTTGATGATGGCCGTGACGAATTTCATTTGCTGGTCCCCCATTCGGCCTGATTTACGGGTATGACTGCGGATTGCAGCCTCAAATCGGAAATCAAGAACCGTGCCGGGCCTGAGCAGATGCGGTAAGATTCAGGTTCCCTTCGTATATTCCCGTTTTCCGGGCAGTCTTCCGGGAGGTTTCGACCACCCTGTTTGCCTATTTTTTGTGCAAAACGGGCGAATCGCACACAGTTTAGGCGCGCCCTGACGCGGCATTGACCGGTTGCTTGTCCACCACGAGAGTGACGGAAGCTATGGCACTCGCGCCCATCCGGACCGACGTGGCGATAGCCGGCGGGGGCATGGTCGGGCTCACGCTGGCGCTGGCCCTGTCGCAGGCGGGGATGAAGGTCGCGCTGGCCGACCCCATGATGCCGGCCCAGCTTCTGGATGAGCGTTTCGACGGACGGGTCAGCGCACTCGCCTTTGCGAGCGTGAGAATGCTCCAGGCCTTGGGGCTGTGGGAGGCGCTGGCCCCCGACGCCCAGCCGATCAACGACATCGTGGTCAGCGACGGCGAGCTGGGGGGGAAGCCGTCGCCGTTCTCGCTGCACTTCGATCACCGCGAGATCGGCGAGGTTCTGGGCTACATCGTCGAGAACCGGCACATCAGGCGCGCGCTGCTCGAGGCCACTCGGTCGCGCGCGGGCCTCGTGTTCCTTCCCGGCATTGCGGTCGACTCGCTCGCGGTTGGCGAGGGATCGACAACGATGAGCCTGTCGAACGGCCAGGCGATCGAGAGCCCGCTTGCGGTTGCCGCGGAAGGGCGCGAGTCGGCGCTCCGCGAAGCGCAGGGCATACGCTCGGTCGCCTGGGATTATCCGCAGATCGGGATCGTCGTGACGGTCGAGCATGAGCGCCCGCACAACGGTGTCGCCTACGAGCACTTCCTGCCCGCAGGCCCCTTCGCCATCCTGCCGATGACCGGGAACCGCTCTTCTCTCGTCTGGACCGAGGAGACGAACGAAGCTCGCCGGCTTCTGGGCCTCGATGAGCCCGGATTCACCAGGGAACTTCGCGTGCGTTTCGGCGGCCATCTGGGCGAGGTCAACCCGACAGGACCGCGCTGGTCCTATCCGTTACGGCTGCATCTGGCGCGCAGCTACGTGCAGCACCGTTTCGCCCTGATCGGCGATGCGGCGCACACGATCCATCCGATCGCAGGGCAGGGGCTCAATCTCGGGCTGAAGGATGCCGCGGCGCTGGCCGAGACGGTGCTCGACGCAGCCAGGCTCGGGCTCGATTTCGGGCGCAGCGACGTGCTGGAGCGCTACGAGCGCTGGCGGCGGTTCGACAGCCTCGCACTCGCGGCCGCGACCGATGGGCTGAACCGGCTGATGTCGAACAGCATCCCGCCGCTCAGATTCGTGCGCGATCTCGGGATGGGCATCGTCGATGCGATCCCGCCTCTGCGCCAATTCTTCATGCGCCACGCGGGCGGCGACGTCGGCACGCTGCCGCGCCTGCTCAAGGGCGAGGCGGCCTGACCTTGTCCGCTTGCTGCTGTCGGTCAGCGCCTTAGGCTCGCCCTGCGGCTCCCGCCATCCCCGCCGCGACAGATACATCTTGTCGAGCTCCATGTAGAACTCGCGCGCTTTCTCGATGATCGCTTCGTGACGGGCGGCCTCGGCCTCGCGACGCGTCGGGTATTGGACGCCGAGGAAGACGAAGCGCTCGGTCGGCTCACCGGTTCGCGTATCGGTTGTGCGGAATTTTTGCACCTCTTCGACTTGTTCCTCGGCGAGCTCCATCGTCTGCCGGTAATGAGCGTAGTTGTCGAAGAGCGCTCGCGCTTCTTCCGCGCGCCGCGCCGTGTTCCGCGCGTCGAAGCGCTTGAGCGCGCCGACGATGCGATCCTTGAACAGCATGAAGAGCGCGATCAGCGCGAAAATCACTGCAACCGTTAGGAGATTCTGGATCGGCATGGCCGTCAGTACCCGGAGTTCCGCTTTGACTCTCACTTAACCATAGCTCACACTTGAACGTGCGAGAACTCGCTGGGAGGTGGGTTCGATCGCCACCTTTTTAAAGAGCTCAAAAAGATCAAAGGGTGTGGGTGGGTAGTAGATCGGGGGTACCGATGATTGCGCGCGCTTTGGTTGTGGCGACGCTTGCCGTTGCCGTATCCGCTTGTGCGTCGACTGCGCCCGAACGGGGTTCGCAGACCGCTTTCTACATGGTCGGTGACAACGCTCCGCTGGTGAGAACGAATGCCGCCCCTGGCTCGATGGAGGGCGAGGGCGAGTTTTCGGTGGTCAAGCGGGTCTATTGGTTCTTCGCCGGCCGTTGAGGAAGCCGTCAGTTTGCCGACATGAGCTCGTGGGTCCCGTGACCCAAGCGCAGATATTGCGCGCTCTGCATTTCCATCAGCCGCGACGCCGTGCGCTTGAACCAGTCCGCGTCCTCGCATTCGTTGCAGAGCTCTGACGGGGGCGCCGCCGCGGAACACACGACCTTCACGCGCTCGTCGTAGAGCGTATCGATGAGCAGCGAGAAGCGGCGCGCCGCATTCGCGTCCTCGGGCGCAAAACTCGGGATCCGGTCGATCATGATGGTGTGAAACGCCTTGGCCAGCGCGACGTAGTCGGCTGCGCCGAGCGGCTCACGGCACAGTTGATCGAAGGTGAACCGTGCCACGCCGTTGGCCGTCTGCGGCACGACGAGCTTGCGCTGCAGAACGGTCATGGTCGTGGGCACACCGCGCTTCGCATCGGTGAGCCGCTGCCAGGCCGCGTCCATCGCCGCATCCGCCTCCGGGCCGAGCGGGGAGATGTAGACGTTGAGTTCGCCCAACCGATCGAGCCGGTAGTCGTGACCGCCGTCGAGCTCGATGACCTGCATCCTCTCTTCGATCATCGCGATGAAGGGCAGGAACAGGCCGCGATTGAGACCGCCCTCGTAAAGCCGCTGCGGCGGCGTGTTGGAGGTCGCGACGATGACGACACCGAACGCGAACAGCTTCTCGAACAGGCGCCCCAGGATCATCGCATCGGCGACATCGGCCACCTGAAACTCGTCGAACGCGAGCAGGCTCGCTTCGGAGGCGATGCGCTTGGCGACGGGAGCGATCGGATCATCGCCCGCGTCGCGCACGAACTCGGGATGCTCCTGCCGCTCGTCCTCGGAGAGCGTGCGCCACTCGTGGATGCGCTGATGGGTCTCGGCCATGAACGCGTTGAAGTGCACGCGGCGCTTCTTGGCGACGCTCACACCGGCAAAGAACAGATCCATCAGAAACGATTTGCCGCGGCCGACATCGCCGTAGAGATAGATGCCCTTGATCTCGTTTTGCGGATCGCTTGCGCCGAGGTTGAACAGGCGGCGTTTGCGCGGCCGGTAGTTCTTCAGCTTGCGATAAAGCGCATCGAGCGCCGCAGCAGCCCGCCATTGCGCGTCGTCGGGTTTCAGCTCGCCTGTGTCAGCGAGCGCGCGGTAGTGTTCGAGAGGCGACTGCGAAAGAGCCGGCGAATTTCGAGACGGCGTCACCTATTGCCCTTCAACAGTTTCCGGTTGATCAGTTCTTCCGCGATCTGCACGGCGTTCAAGGCCGCGCCCTTGCGCAGATTGTCCGACACCACCCAGAGCGAGAGACCGTACTCCACCGTCGGGTCCTTGCGGATGCGGCTGACATAGGTCGCATCTTCGCCCGCGGCTTCGATGGGCGTGACGTAGCCTTCGTCTTCCCGCTTGTCGACGACGAGAACGCCGGGCGCCGAGCGCAGGATGGTGCGCGCCCTGTCGGCGGTGATGGGGGTCTCGAACTCGATGTTGACCGATTCCGAATGCCCGACAAACACCGGAACGCGCACGCAGGTCGCCGTCACCTGGATGTCGGGGTCGAGGATCTTCTGCGTCTCCACCATCATCTTCCACTCCTCCTTGGTGTAACCGGAGTCGAGGAAGACATCGATATGCGGGATGACGTTGAACGCGATCTGCTTGGTGAATTTCCCCTTCTCGATCGGGTCGGCGACGAACACCGCGCGAGTCTGGCGGAACAGCTCGTCCATCGCCTCTTTGCCGGCGCCCGACACGGATTGATACGTGGAGACGACCACGCGCTTGATCTTGGCCGCGTCGTGCAACGGCTTCAGCGCGACGACGAGCTGGGCGGTCGAGCAATTGGGATTGGCGATGATGCCTTTCTTGATCGTGCCGAGCGCATCCGCGTTCACCTCGGGCACGACGAGCGGCACCTCGCGGTCCATGCGCCAGTGCGAAGAATTGTCGATCACGATCGCGCCTTGGGCTGCGATCTTGGGGGACCACTCCTTGGACACGCTCGAGCCTGCCGACATCAGGCAGATATCGGTGCCCTGGAAATCGAAATAGTCGAGCGCCTTGATCTTCAGCGTCCGGTCGCCGAACGAAACGTCCACGCCGATGGAGCGCGTGGACGCGAGCGCCACGACTTCGCTTGCGGGGAACCGGCGCTCCGCGAGAACGCTCAGCATCTGCCGCCCGACATTGCCGGTCGCGCCGACGACGGCGACTTTGTAGGCCATAAATCCGTCCTTCCGGGATTCGGTTCGCACCGCGGCGGGAACAAGTCCTTGCGGGCGCGCACCCATATCGCAATGCACGAAAGCGCGAAAGAGGCGATCTCTCAGAGGGTTCCGCCGGCGGGAACCGGCGCGCCGTTTACTTTGGCGCAAAAACGCAACGACGGAATAACTTCCACTTAAGCATGGCGGGTTTTTGTCTGTGGCAATATTGGGGCCGATGATAAAGTAGCCCTCGTCAAGGAGATGGTGTTGGTTCTCCGGCAACGCGCTTCGGGATAGAGCGCAAAAGGGTGGGGTCGAAACGTTATGCGTAAGATGGTCAAGACAGGCGCTGCGGCGCTGATGCTTGTGTGTATGGGCAGCAATGTTTACGCGGCGGCGGCGACGGCTTCGGGCTGTGCGCGTCCGGCCGACTTGAACGCGCTGAGGACGGCTGCCATGCAGCAGCGGCTCATGGTCGCGGCGCTGTCGTGCGGCGAGTCGCAGAGCTACAACCAGTTTGTGCGCAGCTATCAGCCCGAGCTGCAGGCCTCCGACAAGAACCTCCAGAATTATTTCCGCCGCGTTAACGGCAAGACCGGCACGGCGGACTATCACGCCTATAAGACGCGCCTTGCCAATTCGTCGTCGATGGCGGTGATCAACGACAGCGTCGGCTATTGCGCCAGCGCGAAGGCGTCCTTCGAGGAGGCGCTCGGCTCGAAGGTCCAGCTCGTGTCGTTCACCTCTCAGGCAGTGATCGATCAGCGCTTCGTGCCGTGCCCGATCACGACGGCCAGCGCATCGGACGAGACCGCGAAGAAGGCGCCTGTCGCGCCCAGGACCCGGCCCGCGCAGCGTTCTGTCCCTGCGCAGGGCGGCAACGTCGCTCAGAGATAACGGGGAAGTGGTGGGGTAAAAGGGCGGGCCTTGGCCCGCCCTTTTTATTTTGGTCCGATCAGACCCGCGACGGTGGCGGGGGCGGCCTTCAGCACGAAGGCATAGCGGCCCGGCAGCACGTGGAGCGCGTATCCGGTCTGAGCAGGCCCTTTGGCCTCCAGCGCGCCTAAGAGCTCGTCGCGGGGCGTGACGTGGAACAGGGCGAGCCAGGCCCTGAGGCCCCGCCGCGCAATCGGCCACAGCGCCCGCTGGTCGCCGAAATCGACGACATGGACGCGGCCGTCCGGGCGCACGCTCTGGGCGGCGGCCGCGAGCGCAGCCCGCCAATCCGGGATCATCGAGAGGCTGTAGGAGAAGATCGCGTGGTCGAACGGCTTATCGAGCCCGAAGAAGGCCGGCGTGACGTCCTCCGCGAGGCCGTGGCGGAGCCCGATGCGCCCGGTGAGCTTGGCGCGTGCGATGGACTCGTCCGCCGTGCGCAGCATCTGGGCCGAGGCGTCCAGCCCGAAGAGCTTCACGCCCGGATACGCTTCCGCGATGCGGATCAGGTTGCGCGCCGTGCCGCAGCCGATCTCGACGACCGTCTCGCCCGGCTTCGCCTGAAGCTCGCGCACGAGCCGGTCGCGTCCGAGGAGATAATATTTCCGCGTGAGGTCGTAGAAATGCCGCTGATGGCGATAGACGCGATCCATCAGCGCGGCGTGACCCGCGTCGTGCGACTGCTCGATCAAGTGGGCCTGCGTCTCGTGTAAACGTGGAACCCGCCATAGATCGACGAGCGGTCTTTGGCGTGGAAGGCTTTGCTCTCCGCGCCGTGGTATTCCCAGCTCTCGAGCAGCGATGGCGGCAGCTTCTTGGGCAACGGCGAATCCGGACCGGCGGTGCGGAAGATCACGCGCGCGTCCTTGTCGTCCGCGGTGCGGTCGATCTGGGTCCAGAGCGCGGTCATCTGTTCGGCGCTCATCCAGTCCTGCGCGTCCAAGAGCACATAGCGGTTGAGCGAGCGCGCCGGCTGCTCGGCGAGGAAATCGGTCATCGAGGCGTGATGCACCTCGACGCGATCGAGCCTCGATTTGATCGTCTCGTAATTGTCGGCGTGCAGATAGGGCGGAACGGCGGTGCGTCCTTCGACGTCATAGCCGCGGCCGAAGGCCTGCCAGGCGAAGTAGTTCTCGCCGATCGGGAAGTCGCAGGCGAGCCGTTCGACGCGCTCGCGCAAGGTCGTCACCGGATTGCCGTCGTGGGCCGAGGCGACGAGCTCGTCATACTGCGCCGGCGGAATGCCGAGGCCGTAATAGCTGACCGGCATCCGCGACAGGAACCGCACGAGCTTGTTGTCGAACAGGGGCGCGATGGTCTTGTCGAAGATTGCGCGCTGCTCTTCGGGCGTCTTTGCGGCGAGGATGTCCTGAAGCCGCTTGCCGTGCAGCTTGGCGACGATGTGCAGCACGCCGATAAAACGGCCCAGCAGTCCGTAGCGATAGAGATTGCGCGCGAACATGTTGATGCGCCGGCCGTGCAGCGGCATGCGCCGTTCCCAATAGCGCCGCGTCTCGGCATCGAGCTTCCGGCTCAGGAAATCGTCGAACACATGACGGTTCGCTTTGTCGTTGGCATGGCCGAAAAAGCGGAAGAACGCGTCGTGGTCGGGCAGGTGATCGAACGCCTGCAGCTTCAATTTGGTCAGCGCGACATGGTTCGGATTGAGATCGATCGCGATGATGCGCTCGGGTCCCGCCGCGAGATAATTGAGAACGTTGCAGCCGCCCGAAGCGATCGTGATCAGCTTGTGATGTGGCTTGAGTTCCAACGCGTCGAGGTCGACCGCAGGGTCTTCCCAGATCTGGTTGTACACGAAGCCCTTGAACATGAGCGTGAACAAGCGCTCCAGCGCGCCGCGCTTGGTGGTCGCGGACCGCTGGTGCGCGGCGCGCTGCAGGAGAACGTTTCCCATTCGATCGTCCGCTAGGTTTGGAGGCCCCTTTTCCAGGCAGAGAGGTTCCCAGGCAAGCGGAATTTCTACGGTCAGCCTGGGCTCAGCCGCGAAGCTCAAGGCGATTCCGCCGCTTTGCGCGGCTCTCCCCGACCTTCCATACTGAGGAAATGAGCGAGGATTCGGCCGCGTTGTTGGACGGCGCCACCTGGGAGAAGGGCGCGCGGCAATCTCTGGCTGAGCTGTTGGCGCTGCTCGATCTCGAGCGGCTGGAAGAGAACATCTTCCGCGGCGTCTCGCCCAAGGATCGCTGGCAGCGCGTCTTCGGCGGTCAGGTGCTGGGCCAGGCGCTGGTGGCGGCCACGCGCACCGTTGAGGACCGCGTCTGTCACTCGCTGCACGCCTATTTCCTGCGTCCGGGCGACCCCAGAGTGCCCATCGTCTACGAGGTGGATCGCAGCCGCGACGGGCTGTCGTTCACCGCGCGGCGCGTGGTGGCGATCCAGCACGGCAAGCCGATCTTCACGATGTCCGCGTCGTTTCAGGTCGTCGAACAGGGTCTCGAGCATCAATCGGCGATGCCCGACGTGCCCGATCCCGACAGCCTGAAAAGCGAACACGAGTGGCGCAGCGAGATCCTGAGCTCCATTCCCGAACACGTCCGCCCCTGGTTCCTGCGCCCGCGGCCGTTCGAGTTCAGGCCGGTCGATCCGGTCAATCGGTTCGCCGAGATGAAGCATGCGCCGCGCCAGACTCTGTGGTTTCGCGCCGTGGGTCCGCTGCCGGTGGAAACGGCGCTCCATCAATGCCTGCTCGCCCATGCCTCCGACATGACGCTGCTCGATACGTCGCTGCTGCCGCACGGGCTGACGCTCTATGCCGGCACGCTGCAGACCGCGAGCCTCGACCACGCGATGTGGTTTCATCGGCCGTTCCGCGCCGACGAATGGCTGCTTTATGCGCAGGACAGTCCAAGCGCGTCGGGCGCGAGAGGGTTCAATCGCGGCGCGATCTTCCGCCGCGACGGCGTGCTCGTCGCTTCGGTCGCGCAGGAAGGCCTCATCCGCGTTCGGCACGCGGCGGCCGAGAAGGTCCTAAGCCGCTTCGCTCTTCGGTCCGAGATCGGCGGTCGCCGAGATGCGATCGGCGACGCCGTTCAAGCGGTCGATCGCCTCCACCAGCGCCACCGTCAGCGCCGCGGCGGATTCGCTTGCGATCGTCTTGCGGTCGTGCGCGAACCGCTCGAGCGCTTCGAGATCGCCTGCGAGACTGGTGAGCACGGAAGCGGCTTCCTCATCGGCGGCGAAACGGCCGGCAAGCTCCACGGGCTCGGACGCGGCCGCGTGGGTCGGCATGTAAGGCCGGTGGGCGATCGCGGCCGTGAGCCCGGCGATGCTGTCCTCGGCCCTTAAGGTCATGCGCTCAGCGCCATCGCGCACGAGTCCGGCCGCCTCGATCGCGGCGTGGCTCGCCCTGGCGGCGCGTACGCTCGCGTCCTCGATGGCCGTGCGGGCCTGGGTCGTCGTCGACGAAAGCCGTGCCAGATCGGCCTCGAGGCGTCCGGCGTCCTTCACGAGGCGCTCGATCAGCGGCTTCAATCCGTGCAGGCCCTGCTCCTCAGGTCCACCGGCGACCGCCTCGCGCAGCTGGTCCGCGGCTCGTGCGGCCGCGCCGATCTCATCGCCGCGCTCGACGCCCAAGACCGGCCGCGCAAGCGCGCCCGACGCCGCCTCCATGAGGCTCCGGCGCAGCGCCTCCAGGGGCGCGAGAACGCGCGCGCGCAGGTACCAGGCAAATCCGAACAGCGCGGCCGTGAGCAGCGACAGCGCCGCGATGGCGCTCGCTTGGCCCCAGACGAGGACATCGGCGAGCTGGATCAGCGGCGTCTCGGGCGCGCCCGACGCGATCTGCGCCTCCGCGAGTCCTTCGGACACCGATCGGACAAGCGCGACGAAGACGATGGAGATCGCTGTTGTGGCGAAGAGCGAAACAAAGGCTGCAGCCACAATCCGCCGGCTCAGCCTGTCGATGGGCAATCGGCCGTTCGTTATCAACGAACGCACCCCGCACTGATTCGCTCAGTGCAAACGATACAGCAGAAAGCGATTGTTCGCGGGTTTTTGGCGGCTTATAGGGCGAACTAGGTACAGGTCGATTCGCGCCCGATCTGCTCGACCTTGCGCGGATGCAGATAGTACGTGTCCATCATCGGCGTCGGCGCCGGGAAGAAGTGGGGCACGGGTGAATTGAACGTGTACTTCACCTCCGCCATGATCACGCTGCCGTCCGTCGGTCACGAGCCCGGCAGGAATGGTGACGGCCGAGTTGACGGTCCGCGGCGTCGCGTTCTGGGCATCGCTCCAGGCCACCTTGACCGTCCCGTTTCCGTTGTCGATGAGGCTGGAGATCGTGATCTCCATATTGGTGGACGAGTACGGATACATGATCGCGGTCAGCGCCGAGAAGGTGTCGGTCATTTCGGCGTTGCAGACGACCTTCTCCTGCGCGATCAGGTCCGCTGCCGTGCTCGCCACCGTCGTCACCTTCGTGTTCGCATCATAGGCTTGCGTGATTTCGGTCGCGCCGAACCACAACACGAGCAAGATCGGTGCAATCATCGCGAATTCGGTCGCGGCCATGCCGCTGTTCGCAGCGGCAAAGCGGCCGAAGCAGTGGACAGCACCGCCGCGCAAGCGGCTGAGCCGTTGACGAAGAGTCGATTTAGAAGGGTTCATTTTTGAACGCCACGCTCGCTGAAAGCAGCCGTTTGCCCCCCGACATGTTCCCGAAGAAGTGGCTGAACATGGGGGTGTACAGCGGCCAGACATAGAAGGCGCGCACCAGGACGATGCTGGAGCCGCCGGCAATGTTGCCGGATTCGCCGATGTCGAAATGGTCCATATTGACGTTGTCGAAATCGCCCTCGGGGTCGAGCGGCGCCGGAAAACCCACGCCGCCGAAACTCGAGAAGGACTGAACGTCGATATAGAGCTTGTCCGCCTCGCAGGAGAGCAGGTAGCCGACCTGGTCGCAGACCATCTGGCGGAACTCGCTTTGGCTCAGGTCTTCGCTGGCGGCCTGGCCCGTGCGGATCTGCCGCGACGTCATCTGCAGGCCGTGCGTCAGCGTCTGACTGGCGAAGAAGACCATGCCCGTCTCGAAGATCGCCCACAACATCATGAAGAAGACCGGCGCTATGATGGCGAACTCAACGCCGGCTGCGCCTTTGGTCTCGCGCCGGATGCGCCTCGAGTATTCGAAAACGCCTCATCTGCAACCCCTGAGTTGAGCGCCACTTTGCGCGCGCCGGTCCTAAGCGCAAAGCAAGATGCGCGGCGTCGCAAAGAATTCGTTATCGGTCGGCGCGTCTCGCTTAATCAGAGTTGCCGCGCATTTGGCGGAAGATCG
Source organism: uncultured Alphaproteobacteria bacterium (assembly GCA_963708555.1). Lineage (GTDB taxonomy): Bacteria > Pseudomonadota > Alphaproteobacteria > Micropepsales > Micropepsaceae > CAIYRG01. Next base: position 229,996 of record CAVPTF010000017.1, read on the forward strand.
CGGAAAAATTTGGTTTCCGTGGATTCACCATCGCGGGCTTCATGCTTAAATCGGCGCGCGCGCTTTAAGCCAGTCCATAACTACGATCGCAACCCCAGCGTGAAATTTCGCTTCTGCTCCCTATGGTGCGAGGCCGAATAGAAGCAGAGTTTTGGAGGTGGGGCTTTGCGCGTATTTCCTGATGTGACGCGGCGTGCCCGCGCATTCGCCGGTCGGTTTCTCGAATCGACCGGTGGTAACGTCGCGATGATCTTCGGTCTCATGGCGGTCACGTTGCTGATGACGGGCGGAGCGGCGATCGACGTGGCGCGCGCCGTCGTCGATGAAGGCGCGAGTATCCTCGGCTCTGGACGCCGCGGCCCTTGCGGTCGGCACACAGCTCGACCTCAACGAGGAGGAGCTGGAGGATATGGCGCAGAAATATTTCGACGCCAACTATCCGGCGACCGCGCTCGGAACCACCGAAGATGTGGTGCTCGACCAGAACGGCGAGAAGATCTCGCTCAGCGTGACCGGACAGGTCGACACGGTGCTGCTCAAGATCATCGGCATCGACGAATTCGATCTCAACGTCTCGAACGAAGTCACGCGCAGCGCGAACAACATCGAGGTGGCGCTGGTGCTCGACATCACCGGTTCGATGTGCATCCATGGCACGTGTCAGAAAATCGACCGATCTCAAGGTCGCGGCCAAGGACATGGTCGACATGATCGTCCAGGACGTGCAGACGCCCTACTACACCAAGATGGCGATCATTCCCTATTCGTCGTCGGTCAATGTCGGCGGCTATGCGGCGTCAGTCCGCGGCGCGATCACCGCTGGCGAAGACGATCACCGCCGCCGCATGGCAAGTATCCGGATGCAGCAAGACCATCACGGCGGGGGCTGCAGGGGTTACAAAGGCGAACCCGGCGGTCGTCACCGCCACCGCTCACGGCCTCGTCGGCGGCGACAAGATCTGGATCTCTGGCGTGACCGGCATGACCCAGCTCAACAACAAGCCGTATATCGTCAGTTTCGACGGGCCTGACGGCCAACACCTTCCAGCTCAAGAGATTACGACGGCAACAACCTCGACACCTCGTCCGGCTACAGCACTTTCTCCACATCGGCGTCAACGCGATCAAGAAATGCGTGGTGAACACCGTCAACGTCAACGGCTGCGAGGTTCAAGTCACGTCGGCCGGCCACGGCTTCGCCAACGGCGACCGCGTCGTCATCAAGAACGTCGCTGGCATGACGTCCGATCAATACCGACACACATGACGTCAACCACGCCACGGCCAGGAGATGGCACTTGGCAGGTCTCGGGCGTGACCAGCAACACGTTTGTGCTGTCGGGAACGATGCCCGTCGGCAACGACCCCGACCTACAGTGCCTACACCTCCGGCGGATCGGCGTATTGCACGACCGTGGGCTGCGAGTACCACCGGTTCACGAGCGGCACCGGCCAAACACGGGTCTTCCAGATCAGCACCTGCGTCAGCGAGCGAACGGGCACGGACGCCTACACCGACGCCGCGCCGAGCACGGCCTTCTTGGGCAGGAACTATCCTGCCACGCGGTCCGGCTCGCCCCTCGGTCCTGGGTCGGACAACAATCCTTGCATATCGCTCCACGATCACGCCGCTGTCGATCGACAAGGTGGCGCTGAAGGCCCAGATCGACGGCCTGGCAGACCTCCGGGTCGACCGCCGGTCACATTGGACTGGCCTGGGGCTGGTACATGATCTCGCCGAACTTCAGCTATCTCTGGCCCACAGCCAGCCAGCCCGCGGCCTATGGCACCCCGAAGCTCTTCAAGATCGTCATCCTCATGACCGACGGCGAGTTCAACACCTCCTATTGCAACGGCGTGATCAGCCAGGATTCAGACGACTACCCGGTGGCTACAGGCGACCGAGAATGACCATAAGAATTGCAACGCTCCGAACGAGTCGCGCCTTCACGCAGGCTCAGACGCTCTGCACGAACATGAAGAACGTGGAGACCGACGAGTGCCCACGCCAGTCATCGTCTACACGGTCGGCTTCGACATCGGCGCCAATGAGGATGCACAGGAGCTCGATGGCGCAGTGTGCGACGTCCTCCGATCACGATTACTATCCGACGACGGGCGCGCGAGCTGAAGGACGAGCTTCCAGCACATCGCCCAGGAAATCTCGCAGCTCCGATTGTCGCAGTAAGCGACCGCTGCAAGAAAACGGGAGCCGGTTCCACGGATGCGTGGAGCCGGCTCTTGCATTTTGGGCCTGGTGCCTCAGTCGAGGATGAACACCGAGGCGCCTTCGCGCGATGTCAGGCGGTGCGGTGCGCGCTCGTTGTCGGCCACATGATACGCCATCCCCGCCGATAGCTCGTAGCGACGGCCGTCCTCGTGCTCGATGGTGGCGCTGCCCGCGATCAGAAGAACAATGTGCCCCTTGTGGCACCAATGATCGGCCGCGTAGCCGGCGCTGTAGGAGACGAGGCGGAGCTGCAGATCGCCGACGTGGCGGCCGCGGATGGTGGCCGTACCCGTCGCCCCAGGCTGCGATGACGCGATGCAGAGTCGACCAATCCGTCACTCCAGTCGGAAGATCGGTCAGCTTCATGGCTTGGAACCACGTGGACGTTTCGAGGGGCGCATAGTGACAGGAACCGGGCCAAGAGCGCGCCCCGATTTCGTCGCGGCCGCGCGAGCGCCTCTCGAGACGCGGCACACAAACGAAAGGGCCGGCTCCTACGGAGCCGGCCCTTGCAGTGTTGGGTGTGTGCTGGAGCCTATCTGCCGGCCGCGGCCTTCATCTGCTCACTCTTGGTGATCTGGCCCAGGGTGGCATCGAACGGCTCCGGCGCGTCGCCGATGATCGGCGCCGTTTGGCAACGTTGGTCCATGCAGTTGAGCGTCGATTGCGCCTTGCCGCGTTGCAGCGTGACGACGCGTGCCAGGCGCGTTGAGCACCGTGATCTGATCGTTGAACGTCTCCCGGCCCTGCTCGTCGAGCGCGATCAGCTGAGTCGTCCCGAGATTCTTGCCCTGAATGAAGGCCCGCGAAGAATCGATGACCGTGATGTCCGCGACGATCGGATTGGCGACGAACACGGTCTTGACCGGCCGATTGAACGTCACGATGCGGACCTGGTCCGTCGCAAGCGTGATGGGATCGGCGGACACCACGCTCGACACCATGACCACGCCCGCGATGGCGGCCAAGGTTGCCAAGCGTGAACGGGGAAGGGCGAGACATGCGCATCGCGTGCTCCGTTGAGAATTCACGTGAGCGTAACCGCAGCTGCGTAAAACAATGATGAATTCCGGGCCGCGCTGTTGAAACGTTCGCGGCCGTGTGCGATCGGGATCGTCGCAATCCCATGGACGCGGCTAAAGGTTCGTTCACTTTGGCGGGATAAGAGAAATGACGGCGCTTGCCTGGCACAGGAGATCTATGGGCACGCCTAAAAACGACGAGGCGCGCGTGTCGTGCTTCCCGAAATGCGGCGACAGATAGACGGTCGAGGATGGGCGCAGCTCAACGTAAGACACCCGGCATGGACAATCCCGGTGCTGCTCCACTGCTCGATCGAGTTCGTGGGCTCAGCCCTCTGTCTTTCGCGGTTCTGTTCGCCGCCTTCTTCAGCCCGTATTTTCTGATTGCCCATCTTGTTCAAACATTCTTGTGGAATCCGCCTGGTTCGGTAAGCCCTGACGGCGTGAACCTCGGAGACGACTTCAATGCGTTCTATTCCGCGGCGAGCCTCACCCTGAATGGCGAAGCCGCGAACGCCTACGATCATGCCGCCATGCATGCGGCCCAGCAGCAGGTGAGTCGACTCGCCGGTGAAGAATCTTCCCCTGGTTCTATCCGCCCGTCATGTTTATGTTCGTGGCGCCGCTGGCGTTCCTGTCCTATCCCGCCGCGTTTGCGCTCTGGGTGCTGGCGCCCCTCGTTGCCCTTCTTCTTGTCATTCGGCGCTATGCCGGGCACGCGCTGGCGAGCGTGGCGATTCTCATTTTCCCCGGCACGCTGCAATCCGTGCTGGCAGGACAGAACGGCGTGCTTTCGGCGCTTATCATCGTGGGTGGGCTTGCTCAACCTCGAGCGCCGGCCCGTATTGGCGGGCGCTATCCTGGGACTGCTGAGCTACAAGCCCCATGTTGCTGCGGCCGTCTACGCAGCCCTTCTCATCGGACGTTATTGGCGCGCGCTTGGAGCGGCCATCGCCGTTGCGCTTGCGCTCGCGGCGGCGAGCTTGGTTGCGCTGGGACCGGATCCATGGCTCGCCTTCTTCCGCGAAACCGAGGTTGCGCGGATATTCATGGAGAATGGGAAGCTCAGTTGGACGTTCATGGTGACCCCATTCGCGGCGGCGAGGCTCGCGGGGCTGGATGTGCAGGTCGCATATGCGCTCCAGGCCGCGGTTTCGTGTGGTGCCCTCGTAGCCCTGTTCGTCGTTTGGCGGCGTCGATGACATCCCGCTCGATGCCCGTGCCGCCGTGCTCGTGACGGTTATTCCGCTGCTCTCGCCTTACGCTTTCAGCTACGACCTTGCGATCATCGGGATCGCTCTGCTTTGGCTTCTGCGAGAAGGATTCGAAACAGGATTCCGCCACGACGAGCTCGTCGTGTTCGCAATCGCGTGGGTGATTGCGCTTATGGGTTTCCTGCTTGCGCAGGCGTCGGGCGTCCTTTTGACGCCGGTTGTGCTCGTTGCGCTGCTCGGCGTGCTGTTGCGCCGCATGCTTCGCCGTGCCGATGATGACGCGCCCGGTCGCCGCGACAAAGCCGTCCCGACTTAGCGAAATTGGGTTGCTCAAAAGCGCAAACGTGGTCTGCGAGGGGTGATGAGACCCCGGCAATCCCGGAGGGCGAATTTACTCTTGGTTAAGCCATGTCGGCGAAGACGCGGGAGTTGCCGTGCGATCGCCGCCATTATCGCGGCTCTGACAAAATCGGCTGGGTTCTGGTCGATAGCATGAGGGGACCCTGTGCCATGAACGACGTCTGGCTTTTCCTGCGCGACGAGAGCGGAGCGACCGCAATCGAATACGCGCTCATCGCCGGGGGCATCGCTCTCGTTATCATTGCCGCCGTCAACACGGTTGGCTCCACGTTGACCGGGATATTCGAAGAAGTCGAAGCCGAGCTCGCAGTAAGCCGTATCGGGCTCTGTGCCAAAAAACCGCAGCAAGACCATGCTTGCTGCGGTTTTTGTCGTATTTCTGCAAATCTCTGCGGTTCTTGTCGCATGAAAGAGATGCCGCCCCAATTTGACGCAAATACTCCGAGCGTCTCACTTTTACGATCCGTTAAATCCTCTCCCCTAAATTCGCTATCGTCCGTGTACAGATGCCGAGAAGGCAGGCGCGGACATTGGGTGAAACTTCAAGTGGGAGCTTCCAATGAACAAGTTCATGTCGCGTTTTCTGAAAGACGAGTCGGGTGCGACGGCCATTGAATATGGCCTCATCGCGGCCGGCATTGCGGTCGTGATCATCGCTGCGGTGAACACGGTCGGTTCGGAACTGACGGGCACCTTTGAAGAGGTGTCCGACGTCGCTCGCGAACTAACTCGAAAAAGGTTTCGCGTTGAGAGTTCGTCAACGACTTTCGAAGCGAACTCTTCGGAAAGCGCCGGCCGCCTACAGAGGCGGCCGGCGTTTTTGCAGATGCTGGAAGGCAAGAGCGAACAATGAACGTGGCAATTGTGCTCGTGGCCGTTGTGCCGGCTCTGCTCATGACGGCGGCGTTCTTCGATCTCACGAGCTATAGGATCCCCAATCTGCTGCCGGCAACGATGGTCGTTCTTTTCGGCGTGTTCACGCTGACGCTCGCCTCTGGCGATCATGCGATGAGCTGGAACGGGATCGGCCTTCATCTCTTCGCCGGATTGATCGGCTTGCTGCTCGGCATGGGCATGTTCGCCGTGGGCTGGGTCGGCGGCGGCGATGCCAAGCTGTTTGCGGCAATCCTGCTCTGGCTCGGGTGGGATGCGTTGTACGACTACGTCATCCTGGCTTGCTGTTGGGCGGAGCGCTCACGCTCGGGCTCATCATGCTTCGCCGCATGCCTCTGCCGCCGATGCTTGCGAAGCTCCCGTGGTTTGCGCGCCTCGCCGATCCGGCCTCGGGCGTGCCCTACGGCGTCGCTCTCGCGCTCGCCGCGCTTCACGTGCTGCCGAACACCGACGTATTTCGGCTCGCCGCCATTAGCTGAATGCAGCGCGTTTTTATGCGGTCAAAGTCAACGTTTTTCACGTCGTCATTAATCAAATTCTAAATCGTTGTGTGCTCTGCTCCGGCTGATAAGGAGCATCATCATGAACGTCACGCGAATCGCAATTCTGGGCGTCGCGGCAATCGCTGCGGGCGCCGCCGCACTGCTCGTGCGCGGCATGCTTGGCGGCGCCACGCCGCAAGTCGAGGCGTCCGTTCCCGCGCCCTCTCTTCCCACCGCCGAGGTGCTGGTGGCTTCGAAGGAGATCGAGCCCGGCCGCCCGCTCGAGGTGGACGCCGTGCGCTGGGACGTCTGGCCGCAATCCTCGGTCGTTGATGCCGTTCATCACGAAGACCGAACAACCCGACATCGGCAAGGCCGTCGAGGGCTACATCGTTCGCGCGCCGATCGTGACGGGTCAGCCGATCACCGAGGCCTTCGTCGTGCGCGCCGACCAGGCGGGCTTCCTCGCTGCTCTGATCAAGCCCGGGATGCGCGCCGTGTCGATCGTCGTTGCGCCGGAAACCGGCGCGGGCGGTTTCATTCTGCCGAACGATCGCGTCGACATCATCATCACGCGCGAGCTGCAGGATCGAAGGCACCAACGCCAAGAACTGTCCGCTCCGATACGATCCTGCGCGACGTGCGTGTGCTCGCGATCGATCAGACCTCGCAGACGCAAGTGTCCAAGGACTCCCAGCAATGGGCCGTCGGCAAGACCGCGACGCTGGAGCTGACGCCGGGCCAAGCCGAGTTGATGGGACACGCCGCTCGCCAGGGGGGCTTGTCGCTTGCTCTGCGCGCGCTCGGCGACAACCGCCAGCTTCCCGTCTACGCGCTGGGTGAGGGTAGTACCGAAGAGAGCGGCATCAAGGTTTTCCGCGCGGGCGTGCTGCGCTCCACCGAAGGCCGAAGGGAGTCCGCAATGAATCGGCGTAACAACAATTTTGCCGCGGCGCTGAAACGCATTGCGGCAATGGGACTGCTGACCGTCGCGATGGTGACGGTCAGCGGTTCGGTGGCCGCCCAGAACAATGCTGCGCCGGCGACCTCCTCGAGCGTCATCAGGATTGCCGCCAACCCCAACGGGGCGCCGCAGCGCATATCGCTCGCGCTCAACAAGGCCGCCGTCGTCGAGCTCGATGCCGATGCGCGCGACGTCCTCGTGGCCAATCCCGAGATCGTCGATGCGGTCGTCCGGACGCCGCGTCGCATCTTCATCATGGCCGCTCAAGATCGGCCAGACCAACGCCATCTTCCTCGACGCTCAGGGCAAGCAGATCGGCACGCTCGAGGTCTTCGTCGGGTCCGATGTCGCCGACTTGAACGATCAGCTCTCGCGCCAGCTGAAGGGCGCCAAGATCAGGGCTGAAGCGCTCAACGACAACGTCGTGCTCAACGGCACGGTGACCTCGGCCCAGCAGGCAAGTCAGGCCCAGGACATGGCGACCCGCTTTGCCGGGGCGGCCACTAAGGTGGTCAATGCGCTCAGCATCGAGCAGGCCAGTCAGGTTCTGATCAAGGTGCGCGTCGCCGAGATGGGCCGCACGATCGCCAAGCAGTTGGGCGTCAACGTCACGGCCGCGGTCGGCGACCTCAACGGCACGCCGATTTTCGCCTCCACCGACAACCAGTTCAGCCTGCTCGGCCGCGCGCTCTCCAATCTGTCGGGCGCGAGGATCGGCTCGGTCGGAGCCCAGTGTCTCGGCAACGCGCTTGTGCTGGGTTGCAATCCCGATCCGAACAATGTGCAGGGCGTGGTCCAGGCGCTCGAGGATATCGGCCTCGTCCGCACCTTGGCCGAACCGAATTTGACGGCGGTCTCGGGCGAATCGGCGAGATTTCTCGCCGGCGGCGAATTCCCCGTTCCCGTGTCGCGCGATCGTGACGGCAACGTCACCGTCTCGTTCAAGCAGTTCGGCGTCGGTCTCGCCTTTACGCCTGTCGTGCTCGACAAGGGCCACATCTCGCTTCAGGTCTCGACCGAAGTCAGCGAGCTGACCAATACCGGCGCCTTCAGTCTCGCCGGCGGCGGGATCACCGATGGCCTCACCATCCCCGCGCTCGCGGTGCGCCGCGCCGAGACCACGGTCGAGCTTCCCTCGGGCGGATCGCTGGTGATCGGCGGCCTGCTGCAGCACCAGACCAAGCAGAACATCAACGGCTTCCCCGGACTGAAGGACCTGCCGATTCTCGGCGCCTTGTTCCGCAGCCGCGACTTCCAGAACAGCGAGACCGAGCTCGTCGTCATGGTGACCGCTTATCTGGTCGATCCGGTGACCGAAGCGCGGCTCGCGCGGCCCGATACGGGCTTCGTCGTGCCGACCGATCTCGAAACGATCCTCATGGGACGTCTGAACAGCGTGTACGGCCGGAACATCATGCCGCCGAACGCGCCCCGAAACACCATCGGCTACATCGTCGAATAGCGGAGAACGGCCATGACAAAATTGTCCAAAGTCCTGCGAGCTGTGCGCGATGGCGGCTCTCCCGATCGCCGCGGCGTGCAGCACGCCCGTCGTCAATGGGCCGGAGCAGGAGTTCAACGTCAATCAGCGCTATCCGATCTCCGTGCAGCCGCGGATGATGAGCTTGAACCTCATCTACAACGGACAGTCCGAGCTCGATCAGAATCAGAACGGCCAGCTCGCGCGTTTCGCGGAAGACTATCGGTCGCATGGTTCGGGCTCGATCGGCGTGTCCGGCCCCGACCGCTGCCGCCGCCGACCTCGCCGTCGCGAGCTTGCTCGAGATCGGCGTGGCGCGCACGCAGATCATGGTCGGCGGCGCCACGGGCCCCAATCCGCTCAACGACATCCGGGTGACGTATATTCGCTACGTTGCCGAAGCGCCGCCCTGCGGCGACTGGTCGCACCAATCTCACGCACACCGCGAACAACGTCCTGCCGCCGAATTTCGGCTGCGCGACCCAGCACAATATCGCCGCCATGGTCGCCGATCCGCGGGATCTCGTGTCGCCCGATGCGACGGGTCAGGCCGACGCCCAGAGGCGCCTGACGGTGCTCCAGAAATATCGTGCGGGCGAACCGACGTCTGCGCAACGGACCGACGAGCAATCCGGCGCCGTTTCCGCAGATCGCGACAGTAACAGGAGACGAGTATGTCCAACCCGCCAGTGGTCGAAACGGACGCGACAGGTGGTTTTGGTGCCGCCAGTTACGAGCGGCCCGTTCCGCGTATCTCGATCGATGCCTTCTGCGAGTTTCCCGACACGCTGGGCGCGCTCGAACATGCGGCTGCCGATCGCCGGCTGTCCAAGGCCCATGTCAACGTGCAGTCCGGCGGCGTGCCGGGGGCGGTCAAGTTCTTCGGCGACCATCCCACGCCCAATCTGATCATCGTGGAAACGCGTGGTCAGGGCGACGAAGTCGTCGCCGAGCTGGAACAGCTCGCCTCGGTCTGCGACGAGACCACCAAGGTGATCGTGATCGGCCGCGTCAACGACGTCCAGCTCTATCGCGAGCTGACGCGCCGCGGCGTTTCCGAGTATCTGGTCGCGCCGCTGAATACGCTGCAGATCATCGAGACCATCGCTAACCTTTACGTCACGGCGAAGGCTCCGCCGATCGGCCGCGTCGTGGTGTTCGCCGGCGCTCGCGGCGGCGTCGGTGCGTCCACGCTCGCCCACAATGTCGGCTGGTGCATCGCCGAAGGCCTGAAGATCGACACGGCCATCATCGATTTCGATCTGGCGTTCGGCACGGTCGGCCTGAACTTCAACGAAGATACGGCACAGGGCGTCGCCGACGCGCTGGCCGCTCCGGAGCGTCTCGACGACGTGTTGCTCGATCGCCTCCTGATCAAGTGCGGCGATCGTCTCTCGCTGTTCGCGGCGCCCGCACTCCTGGACCGCGACTACGATATCGAAAACGTCGCGCCTACGAGGCGGTCGTCGATCAGGTGCGCCGCTCCATTCCCTGCGTGATGGTGGATTTGCCGCATGCCTGGACGCCCTGGGCGCGCCAGACTCTGCTCGCGGCCGACGAGATCGTGCTGGTGGCGACGCCGGATCTGGCTTCGCTGCGCAACACCAAGAACATGCTCGACGTCATTCGCGCGCGTCGTCCCAACGACACGCCGCCGAAGCTGGTGGTCAATCAGGTCGGCATGCCGAAGCGGCCCGGAGATTCCGATCAAGGAATTTGCCGCGGCCGTCGACCTGCAGCCCGCGCTCGTGCTGCCGTTCGATCCGCACTTGTTCGGGACCGCCGCCAACAACGGCCAGATGCTTCCCGAAGTTCAGCCCGCATCGCCCACGTCGGAAGGCATCCGCAAGCTCGCCGGACTGATCACGCGCGGACGGTCACGCACGTCTCGAAGAAGGGCAAGCTCTCGTTCCTGCCGTTCATCTCCAATCGCAAGGCAGGGTAACGCATGTTCGGTAAGCGTGGCGCTGCAGAGGAAGTCGCGCGCCCGCGGACTGAGCGGGCGCAAGCGCCTTCATCTGAACCGCAGGCGGCCAGTGCTGCGCCAGAAGCCCGCGGCCGCGGCTCAGGCCGCTGCGGCGCAGCCCAAGGCGCCCGCGCCGGCCAAGGCGCCGACGCCCGCGCCGGCGCGCCGCAGCCCGCGCGGCACCGCGTCCCGCACCGGCGTCTACGCCGACGCTCGCCGTCGACAACCGCTCGGACCACTACTACCACGTCAAGACGATGATCTTCTCCGCGCTGATCGACACGATCGATCTGGCGCAGCTCGGTCAGCTCGACGTCGATTCCGCGCGCGAGGAAATCCGCGACATCGTCAACGAGATCATCACGATCAAGAGCGTGGTGATGTCGATCGCGGAGCAGGAACAGCTCCTCACCGACATCTGCAACGACGTCCTCGGCTATGGTCCGCTCGAGCCGCTGCTCGCTCGCGACGACATCGCCGACATCATGGTCAACGGCGCGTCGCGCGTGTTCATCGAAGTCGGCGGCAAGGTCCAGCTCACCAACATCCGGTTCCGCGACAACGCGCAGCTGATGAACATCTGCCAGCGCATCGTGAGCCAGGTCGGCCGCCGCGTCGACGAAAGCTCGCCGATCTGCGACGCGCGTCTGCCCGACGGCTCCCGCGTCAACGTCATCGCGCCGCCGCTGTCGCTCGACGGCCCCACGCTCACCATTCGTAAGTTCCGCAAGGACAAGCTGAAGCTCGAAGACCTGGTCCGCTACAGCTCGATCACGCCCGAAGGCGCGCGGGTGCTCGCCGTGATCAGCCGCTCGCGCTGCAACGTCATCATCTCCGGCGGTACCGGCTCGGGCAAGACCACGCTTCTGAACTGTCTCACCGCCTATATCGACGTCGACGAACGCATCATCACCTGCGAAGACGCCGCCGAATTGCAGCTCCAGCAGCCCCATGTCGTGCGCCTGGAAACCCGGCCGCCCAACCTCGAAGGGCAGGGCCAGATCACCATGCGCGACCTGGTCAGGAACTGTCTGCGTATGCGTCCTGAACGCATCATCGTGGGCGAAGTGCGCGGACCCGAGGCGTTCGACCTCTTGCAGGCGATGAACACCGGCCATGACGGCTCGATGGGCACGCTGCACGCCAACAGCCCGCGCGAGGCGCTCTCCCGTCTCGAATCGATGATCACGATGGGCGGTTTCAGCCTGCCCTCGAAGACCATTCGCGAAATGATCGTCGGCTCCGTCGACGTCATCGTCCAGGCCGAGCGTCTGCGCGACGGTTCGCGCCGCATCACCAGCCATCACCGAGGTGATCGGCACCGAAGGCGACGTCATCATCACGCAGGATCTTCTCACCTTCCAGATCGACGGCGAAGACGAGACCGGGCGGATCAAGGGCAAGCACGTGGGTACCGGTATCGCGCGTCCCGCGTTCTGGGATCGCGCGCGCTATTTCGGCCTCCAGCACGAGCTCGCAGACGCGCTCGACGCGGCACAAGTGTAAGGCGAACGCAAATGAACGGCACGATGATCTTTGTAGTTCTGACGGCTCTTATCGCCTGTTCGCTCGGCGGCCTGGTGTTCGCGTTCTCGGATGTGGGCAGCCCGGCGAAGAAGCGCGTCCAGACCGTTGCAAGACCGGCGGGGCAGGCGCGCATCATCAAGGGCGGCAACAATCCTGACGCCAATCAGCAGCGTCGCAAGAACGTGCAGACGATGCTGAAGGAGCTCGAAAAGCAGAACGCCCAGAAGAACAAGCGGCCCAGTCTGCGGCGGCGCATCGAACAGGCGGGTCTGACGATCGACATCCGCATGTTCTGGATTCTGTCCGCGGTCTCCGGCGTGGTTGCGACCCTCCTGCACGCTCTACATCGGTGTCGCATCAGCTCTGGATCGCACCGTTGGCCGGCTTCGCCTTCACGTTCGGTTTCCCGCGCTGGGTGCTCGCATTCCTCAAGATGCAGCGCGAGAAGAAGTTCACCAACGAGTTCGCGCCGGCCATCGAAACCATCGTCAGAAGCGTCAAGTCGGGCCTTCCGGTCAACGAAGCGCTGAAGGTCGTGTCCACCGAAATTCCCGAGCCCGTGGCCGGCGAGTTCAAGCACCTGGTCGAAAGCCTCAAGGTCGGCGTCACGATGGAAGACGGCTTGAAGCGCATGCATCGAACGCATGCCGACGCCCGAGGTGAACTTCTTCGCCATCGTGATGACGATCCAGACCAAGACGGGCGGCAATCTTTCGGAAGCGCTGAGCAATCTCGCGACCGTGTTGCGCGACCGCAAGCGCATGCAGGCAAAGATCCGCGCGATGTCATCGGAAGCCAAGGCCGGCGCCACGATCATCGGCTCTCTGCCGCCCGGGCGTCGCCGCGCTGATCTGGTTTTCGACGCCGAACTACATTCAGCCGATGTTCGACACGCCAGATGGGCAATCTGATGCTGCTCGGCTGCGGCGTGTGGATGGCGAGCGGCATCGCCGTGATGAAGAAAATGGTCAGCTTCAAGTTCTGACGGACACGGCAACATGAACGACCTCGGCTCTTGGGCCTTCCTTCTCGAACGTGAATTCCTGATCACGGCGTTCACCGCGATCGCGGCGTTCGCCACGATTCTGACCTTCGCGCTGCCCTATTTCCAGGGCAGCGCGCTCGAAGTCCGCATGAAGGCGGTGGCGCAACGGCGCGAGGAACTGCGCCAGAAACAACGCGAGGCGCTTGCTCAATCCGGTAAGCGCGGGTCGCTGCGCTCGACGCCGATCGGCTTCATGAAGAGCACGCTCGACAATCTGAAGCTCGAAAAGCTCCTTGAATCGCCGGGCATGAAGGAAAAGCTGGCGCGCGCCGGCTATCCGCGGCCAGGGGCCGCTCGTCACCTTCATGTTCTTCCGCTTTCTCATGCCGCCGGTCGTCTTCATCGGCGCGCTGATCTATGTTTTCGGCATCGCCAATCTGGCGTATCCGCCGATGGTGAAGCTCGCGCATCGCCATCGGCGCGGCGCTCGTCGGCTACTATCTGCCCGACATCTTCGTCAGCAATCGCGCGCAGAAGCGGCGCGACTCCATCATGCGCGCCTTTCCCGACTCTCTCGACCTGCTGCTGATCTGCGTCGAATCCGGCATGTCGATCGAATCGGCGTTCAACCGCGTCGCGCAGGAAGTGGGCACGCAGTCGGTCGAGCTCGCCGAGGAATTGGGCCTGACCACCGCCGAACTGTCCTATCTTCCCGATCGCCGCGTCGCCTTCCAGAATCTCGCCGAGCGCTGCGGCCATAACGGCGTCAGGGCCGTCGCCGCGGCCCTCGTGCAGTCGGAAAAATACGGCACGCCCGTTGGCACGGCACTGCGCGTCACCGCGGCTGAAAATCGCGACATGCGCATGCTCGAAGCCGAGCGCAAGGCGGCCGCGCTTCCCGCCAAGCTGACCGTGCCGATGATCGTCTTCTTCCTGCCGTGTCTTTTCGTCGTCATCATTCTGGGGCCTGCCGCTCTCACCATCATGGCGCTCGATTAAGCGCAGGCGGAATTCGGCTCCAACATGTCTGCAATGCGCTTCATTGCAAACATGCGTCGTGCACCGAGTGAGGCTCACCTTTATCTCGGAGTTGCCCTGGGGTTTGTCTACTATTCCTTTCTGATCACCGGCGGCACCTTCGACCTCTTCCACGATGTTCCGAGAGACATCGTTTCCGGCGTCGTTTTCAACAGCATGCTTTCGCACTTGTTGCAGGGCAGCTTTGAGGTCGATCCGGATGCAATCCGCCTGGAAGCATTCGTGAAAGACGGCAAGACATACACCTATTTTGGCATCGCTCCGGCGTTTCTGCGGCTGCCTCTTCTTCCGTTCAGGGATTTCGAGACCATAGACATTACCCGGCTGTCGATGGTCATGGCGGCGTGCGTCTCCGCGTATTTCAAATGTGCAAGTTTTTTGCTGATCAGACGGTTGGGCAATGAGAACGCGATGCAGAACGCCCTTTTTGGGCTGCTCGTATTATCGGTTCTCGTCGGCGGGCCTCAGGTCCAGTTTCTGAAGTCCAGTATCTACCAGGAGGTTATTTGCTGGGCGATGGCGCTCGCGTCAGCGTTCATCTACTGCGTATTGAGGGGGCTTCTCCTGCCGTCGCGGTTCTCGCCGTCAGTGCTCGCATCGCTGGCTTGCCTGGCTGGTCTGGCGCTGATGACGCGCGTTACCGCCGGTATCGGGCTGTATGCCGCGTTGGGCCTGTTGCTCGTGTCATTGGGAACGCGTGCGTGTTGCCCGGGTTTGTCAAGTGCGGGGCCCGCCGCCTTCAGTGACGGAGACAAGCGTCTATCGATTCTGCAATGGTTGATTTCACGTCAGGTGATGCTGCCGCTGCTGATTCTGATCTCCTTTGCGACACTCTGCGGAATAGTCAATTACGGACGATGGGGAAATCCGTTTGTCTTTGCGGATGTTCATCTCAACCGCTTGATGGTTGGAAGCAGAATTGCCGTTGTCGACCAGTATGGCGAGTTCAATGTAAGCCGGCTTCCGTACTCCGTGATGTACTATTTCTTTCCGATAAACTTCTTGCGCGGTCCGGACGGCGAGTTTCTCTTCGCCGATTTTCGGATGCGCTATTACGACGGCGTAGAACTGCCACCGAGCAGTTTTCTGCTGTCGGATCCGGCGACCTTGCTTCTTGCCATGATTTTTTTCTGCACTCTGATCCGAAGGGGCGGCCCGGCTGGGCTGGATCTTCGGCATGCCACCGCGTTGCTCATCGGATTTTCGCTGCCGATATTCCTGATACTCACATACTACTTCTTGGCATTCCGCTTTCGCGGCGAGTTCTACCCGCTACTGGAGTTTGCCGCGATACTGGGGTTTTACGTCGTGAGCCGATCGTCCAACTTCGTTTCACGCAACGCGAAGTGGCGATTTGAAAAAGCGATCGGTTACAGCGTGTTCATAGGAATTTTTACCTCGCACATATTGCTCATTATTTACCAAGCGACGGAGTGGACTTGAACGATTGCTTAATAGGAACGTCGAACAATGGCGACCGGCGGACCGACCTCGATCCAACCAGCCAAGGTTGCATGTATGAACATCGCACAATGGAGACCCGGCACACTCACCCCGGTTCAGCCGGCCGTCGCGTCCTTGCGTCTCTCGGTCGTGATCCCCTGCTACAACGAGCTCGCGACGATCGACGCGGTCATCGACGCGGTCAACAACTCGCCTTACCCCAACAAGGAAATCATCATCGTTGACGATTTTTCCGTCGACGGCACGCGAGAGAAACTGAAAGCGGAGATTGCCGACTCGGGGCGCGTGGCCACGGTTCTCTATCATGATGTCAATCGGGGCAAAGGTGCTGCCGTCCGAACCGGGATTGGAGCGGCAACGGGTGATCTCGTGATCATCCAGGACGCCGATATGGAATATGACCCCGATGAGTATCCGAAGCTCGTCAATCCGATACTCCAGAACCGTGCCGACGTGGTGTTCAGCTCGCGTTTTGCCGGCGGCGACGCCCATCGCGTTCTCTACTACTGGCACAAGATCGCGAACTCGATTCTGACGACCCTTTCCAACATGTTCACCAACCTCGATCTCACGGATATGGAGTCCGGCTACAAGGTTTTCCGGAGGGAGATCATCCAGAGCATTCCGATCGAGGAGAACCGCTTTGGTTTCGAGCCGGAGATCACCGCGAAGATCTCAAAGCTTCGTTGCCGGGTCTATGAAGTCGGTATCAGCTATTATGGCCGTACCTATGCCGAGGGCAAGAAGATCGGTTGGAAGGATGCAGTGCGAGCGATCTACTGCATCGTGAAGTACAATCTTTTCCGATGATCGCCTCCCCAGCGAAAAATTGGCGCGGGACCATGGGCTCATTGTGGACGCTGGTTCGCTTCGCGAATGCCTACGGCGCCGGTCTGATGGCGTACATGGCGGTCGCCTTCATCAGCGCAGCGACTGAGTGGGGTACATTTGCAGTCGCCGCAACGGCCATGCCGCCGATCGCTGCGGCCTTGTCTGGTTTTGCGACCGCAACCGGCATCAACTTTGTTCTATCGCGAGCGTTCGTATTCCGGTCCCGCTCCCCGTGGGGCAGCGAATTGGCGCTCTTGGCGCTTTCGAGCGCAGCCGTGTTCGTCTGGAATTTGGCGGTCTTTTACGTCCTCTACGAGTTCTTCGGCGTGCACCTGATGATCGCCAAAATCCTCGGTACGATGGCGGGGTTCCTTTTCAATTTCGCTGCCCGGCAATTTTGGATTTTCTCTCCGCATCCGCGATACGCGCCGCTGTCGGAAGGTCTCGAGAGCAGACGCTCTCTTAGGGGGCAGGGATGATTCAAGAACCCCAATACACAGGGATGCGGATTCTCGAGGCGATGCATGAAGCTGTTCGTTACAACGCAACGGTCTTCGACCTCATCAAACAAACGAAACCGTCAACCGCGAAGCATATCCTGGAGTTTGGCGCCGGTGACGGAGCATTCATCGGCAAATTTCACGATGAGGGCGTTTCCGTCGAAGGCGTAGAGAAGGACCCCAAGCTTCGAATCCTCCTTCAGGAGAATCTCCCCTGTCGCATCTACCCGGACATCCGGGCGGTCGAAGATGAGAGTTTAGACTTCATATACACCGTGAATGTCCTCGAGCACATCGAGAATCTCGATCTTGAAATCAGGGAGCTTCGGCGCGTCCTGCGCCCCGACGGCACGATTTTCGTCTTTGTTCCCGCCTTTGAAATGTTGTGGACCAGTCTTGACGATGAGGTGGGGCACGTCACCCGCTTCACGCGTAACACGCTGGCCACGGCGCTTCGTAGAGGCGGTTTCAATATCTCGAAGCTGGAATATTTCGACTGTCTCGGATTTCCGGCGGCACTCAGTGTCCGTCTCATGGAAACGATCGGCATGTTTCGATATCAGCCCAGTGCCGTCAGGTTTTACGATCGCCGCATTTTTCCGAGCAGTCGCTATTTGGATAGGTTCTTTCAGCATGTCCTCGGCAAAAATCTTGTCGCCGTGGCGCGGAAAGCATCGGGGCAGCTTGCTGGATGACCAGGCTTGGGTTTCACCGGGACTGGTACCCCCTGATCGTCGGCGTCTTGATCGTCGTGGGGTTCGAGTTCGCGCTGATCCTGTGGACCACGCAGGGGAACTTCACCTACACGCTCGATGATCCTTACATCCATCTTGCGCTCGCGGAGAACCTGGCGCGCTTCGGGCATTACGGCCTCAATGTGGAGGAATATTCCTCTCCATCGTCTTCGATCCTTTGGCCCTTTTTGCTGGTTCCGCTCCTTGCGATCGGTCTGGGAGCTTCCGGCCCGCTTATCCTGAACGTCCTGTTCGCTGTCGCCAGCGTGCTGGTCATTCACCAGATCATCGTCGATTCGGCCAAATCGCCCAGCCGACCGGCCGCAGAACGTCTCGTGGGTCTGGGCGCTCCTCATCTTCTTCGTGGTCAATGGCTTCGGCGTCGTGTTCACGGGAATGGAGCATTCGCTGCATATCCTGGTGACGGCCGCGATCGTTTGTTTGATCAACCGGATGCAGACCGACGCCGGCAAAGGAGATGGGGCGCGATCCGGTTACGCCGATTTGCTTCTGGTGTTCTGCATTGTCCTTTCGCCGTTGATCCGGTTCGAAGGGCTCGCGATATCCGCGTTCGCGATTCTGATGTTGGGCGCATCGGGGAAGTCCCGGCTGGCGATCGTGTCCGTTTTGCTCACGGCGCTCTGTCTCGCGCTCTATTTCCACGCCATGAACGTTCTGGGCCTGCCGTGGCTGCCGAGTTCGGTGCTGGTCAAATCGTCAGCCGCGGCTGACATCGCTTCGCAGGGTGATCTGCTCGGAAAACTCTACGGCGTGTCGCTCAATGCGATGGACAGGGCCGTTGCGAATTTCATGGACGGCGAGGGGCGGCTGCTCTTGTTAGTCGCGGCCTTCATCGCGGTACAAGCGATCCGTATGCGGCGCGCGGGCGAGAAGGTCTCTTCCATCTATGTGATCGGCGTGCTCGCGGTCATCGCGCTGCACTTCGCCTTCGGCCGGTTCGGGTGGTATGGGCGCTATCAGGGCTATGTTTTCATCTTTGCCATCGGCGCGGCCCTCCATCTTTTCTCCGGCAGTCTCCTCCGGCGAGAAACATCGCGGACGCTGCGGCTGAGCTATGCACTGTTGGCCATCGTGGTTCTGGCGACGCAGGGCTTTCAGCAGACGTTTTACCCGCTGATGACGACGCCCATCGCCGCGCAGAACATCTACGAGCAACAGCGCCAGATGCACGAGTTCGTCGGCGCATCATTGGAAAGCGCCCGTTGCCGTGAACGATATCGGCTATGTCGCTTTTCAGAACGACGGATATGTTCTCGACCTTTGGGGCTTGGGCTCGGAGGAGGCTCGCCGGCTGAGGCAGTCAGGCGATTCCGACATGCTGCACAAGCTGACGGTCAGGCACGGCGTGCACCTGGCCATGATCTCCGAGCAGGTGTTTTCCGACTCCATCCCGGCGGATTGGCGCAAGGTGGCGGAGCTTCGCCTGAGCACGCAGCGAATAACGCCCGCGTCCGACCGGGTCTCGTTTTTCGTCTTCGGGCTCGATCAGGCCGGGTGTTTGCGCGTGGCGAACCAGCTCACCGAGTTCAAGCGCACGCTCGCGCAGCGCGAAACGCTCACCGTGCGGGATCGCTGGAGCCGCGTGACATCTAGTCGCGCGGTCGCAACGATCTCGAAGGTTCCGCCGATGCCGGCGACGCAACCCCTGAGCGCTGCAAAACGCCGTGCTCCATTCAGCGTTTGTTAGCGGATTTGGTGTGTCCTTTCGCTCTCGCTGTGACGGGCTGCTTCGACGGCCATTGACGGAGTCTTTCATGCAGCCCCCCGCGCTTGCCCGGTCGCTGCTTGCGCGCTTCTCGAACCCCACCCTGTTCTTGTGCGCGGCGGGACTCGTGCTGCCCAATGCGCTATCGATCGGCGCTCTGCTCTTGGGCATAGGTGCCCCGCCCCGGACGACCGCCATCCTCGCCTATGCGACGGTCGCGCTGATCGCACGGATCGTGCCGCGCCCTCTGACCGTGGTGCTGTTTCTCGCGGCCGCCGTCTACGATGCCATTGCGACCATTGCGCTGCTCTTCAATCTCGCGCCGAGCGAACTTGGCCTGGCGCTTCATCTGAGTGCCGAACTGAACCTTTTCGCATCGCCGCTCTATGCGGGGATCTGCCTCGCGCTCTCGGTTTTTCTGGTCGTCAACCTCGCGGTGCTGACGCTCAAGCGCGAGGTCCTCAAGCGCGGCAGCCCGGCGGTGCTGATGGGCGCTGCCCTCGTTTTCGCGGCCGTCGATTTCCTCGCGAATACGTCGGCTCACTATCACTTCGGAACGCTCTACGCCAAAGGGCAGCCGATGGAGTCGGCTGCCGACAGTTCCGGGTTCAACAAGGATGTGCCCGCCGGCAATGGCCGCCATGTCCTGGTCGTGGTGGTCGAGGCGCTGGGGCATTTTGCCGATCCGCTTCATCAGGCCGTTCTGATGAAAGCCTTCGACGATCCCGAGCTGCGCAAGCGTTACACGGTGAGCTCGGGCACGACCACCTATTACGGCTCGACGACCGCGGGCGAGCTTCGGGAGCTCTGCGACAGCCGCGAACCCTACGATCGCATCATTGGAGGGCTGCGGCTCGAGTGCCTGCCGCAGCTTATGGCCGCGCGCGGCTATCGCACAATCGCGATGCATGGTTTTACCGGAAAGTTCTTCGAGCGCGAGCTGTGGTATCCGAAACTCGGCTTCGAAAAGCAGATCTTCGGCGAAGATATCGTGGACAGCACGCGGCGGGAATGCGGCGGCCCGTTCAGGGGACCATGCGACATCGATCTGATCCCGGCGATCGGCCGCGAGCTCCGGAACGCGACGCAGCCGACATTCTTCTACTGGCTCACGCTGAGCACCCATGTGCCGATCGCGCCGCGGGAGGGCACGCCGCAGCTCGACTGCGGCCGCGGCGGTCCGATGCACCAGGTCGAGGTCTGCTACATGAGCGAAATGTGGTCCGACCTTATGTCCGGGCTTGCGCGCATGGCGATCGACATTCCAGCGGCCGATATTCTCATCGTCGGCGATCACGCTCCGCCCATCTGGTCGAAAGCCGGGCGGCGCTTGTTCACACCTGGAAAGGTCACCTGGGTACGGCTCACGCCCAGTGACGCCTCGCGCCTCAGCGCGCTGCCGCCGCAATAGGAACGTTCGAGACGGTCAAGCGGCGCGTGCCGCCAACGCGGCAGGCGAGGTGCTCGCCACCCGCCTCGAGATCACCACGAGCAAAGCCGACAGCACGATCGGCGCAATAGGCAGGCCGAGTGCGCCGATCTCGCGCGAGATGAGCGGCAGAAGCCACACGGCGAACAGGGTGATCTTCTCCCAGTTCAGGAACTGCGTGCGCACGCCTTCGACCGTGAGCCATGCGAGCGGCAACGCCAGCAGCATCAGGTCGTAGTCGAGCACATAGGGCGTCACCAGCAGCGTGCCGGTCGCGAGCGCGGCTCCCTTCAACGGCATTCCCACAGGGTTCCGCCATATCCAGAGAACCGCCGCTGTAACGCACAGTGCGATCGCGAAGTGCACAGCATAGGCTGTCTGGATGCTCGCACCGAGCATGCGCATCGCGGAAAACGGGCTTTGGATTTTCTCCCAACCGGTCGAGCCCTGCTCCAGGATGTAGGTGCGCGTGAGCTCGAAGCTTCCGAAAAACGCATGCCAGGACTCCGCGCCCAGCATGAGATAGGAGAGCAACGACATCGCGAGCGCCGTCGCGGCCGCGGTGAGGAATGCGATCCATTGGCGATCGACGATGAGAACCAGCGGCAGAAGAAATCCCATCTGCGGCTTGTATGTCAGCAAGCCAAAGAAGAGGCCCGCGAGCACGGGGCGCCGCTCGAGCGACAGGAGCCCGAGGCCGAGCAGCCCCGCGCTCAAGAATCCGTTCTGGCCATGGCCGAGATTCACGAACACGGCGGGAAACGCGAGCGCAAAGAGCAGCCACCGGCGATGCGGAACGATCGCCCGGATCGCAGCAAGATACGGCGGAAGCGTCAGCGCCATCCATGCCGCCAGCGCGGCTCCATACGGAAGCAGCGCGAGCAGCGCGGCGACGAGCATGAAGAACGGCGGATAGTGCCAGCCGAAATAGGTCGCCTCCTGACCTTCGGCGTAGTGCAGGGCTTGCGCCTGAACCGCATAATGCCGCGCATAGTCGTAGGCGGCGCCCGGTTCGCCGGCGAGCGCGAGCTTGCCCGCGGCCCAGACATTCATGAAGTCGGTCCCGATGGGCTTGCCGTTGGGATCGATCAGCTGCGGGCTGAGCGCGATCCAGAGGACACTGATCGCCGCATAGAGCGAGACGAAGATCCAGGCATAGCCCGTGACGCGCTCTTCATCGAGCCACGGGGCTCGCACCAGGAAATCGCTCTTCATCCGCCCACCTGTGGCTTAACGCGGCCTGGCCCGCATGGTGCGCAAACACGGAAAACATTTCGTAAAGCGGCGCGGGGCCAAACCCTTCGCCGTTAAGGGGAAGTCATCGCTCCATTAACTGGCGGTTAAAGGGGGGCGACGTTTACTCGCGCCATCCCAGTTCCGAGCTGACGAACGATGGAACCGCTGAGGGCGGAAAAGCTTCAAGCCCACCCCGCGACCGCCGCTCTCGAGAGGCTGGGTGCGGCTCCTCATGCGTTGGCCGCGGCCCCGCGCGTCGCGGTTCTCGTCCCCTGCTACAACGAAGCGTCGACCGTGGCCGGCGTCGTGAAGGCGTTCCAAGCCCAGCTGCCGTCCGCCACCGTCTATGTCTACGACAACAATTCGACCGACGGCACAGCCGACCAGGCCCGCGCCGCGGGCGCGGTCGTGCGGAAGGAGACGCTCCAAGGCAAGGGCAACGTCATCCGCCGGATGTTCGCCGACGTGGATGCGGACATCTATGTCCTCGTCGATGGCGACGGCACCTATGACGCAGCAAGCGCGCCTAAGATGATCGACCGGCTGCTCGACGACGATCTCGACATGGTCAACGCCGCGCGCGATGCGAGCGAAGGCTCCGCCTATCGGCTGGGCCACCGCTTCGGCAACAGGCTTCTCACCGGGATCGTCAGCCGCATCTTCGGGAACCGGCTGACCGACATGCTGTCCGGCTACCGGGTGTTTTCACGCCGCTTCGCGAAGTCGTTTCCGGGCCTTGCTCATGGTTTCGAGATCGAGACCGAGCTCACCGTCCATGCCCTCGAACTGAGGCTTCCGATCGCCGAGATCCGCGCCCCTTATGGCGCCCGGCCGCCGGGCTCGACGAGCAAGCTCGGCACGATCCGCGACGGCATTCGCGTGCTGTGGACGATCCTCGTCCTGATCAAGGAGGAGCGGCCATTGCCGTTCTTCAGCGTGATCGCGGCCGTGCTTGCGGTCTCGTCCGTTGTCCTGACCGTGCCGATCTTCATCACCTTCATGGAAACAGGGCAGGTTCCGCGGTTTCCAACCGCCATCCTGGCCACGGGCATGATGCTGCTTGCCTTCCTGTCGTTCGCCTGCGGGCTGATCCTCGATACGGTGACGCGCGGCCGCCGGGAGTTGAAACGGCTGCACTACCTCAGCATATCCAAGTGAACCCCGATCTGCCGTTCGCCATGGACCACATCACCAGAACCCGCTTCCTGAAGTTCTCGGGCATCGGGATCGTCTCGTTCAGCATCGACGTGATCGTGTTCCAGGCGACGCTCTCGCTTTTGGGCATGTCGCCCTATGTGGCCCGGTGGTGTCGTTCGTTGTCGCCACCAGCGCGGCGTGGTGGCTCAACCGGACCTTCACGTTCCACGACGCCGACAATGGGAGGCCCGACCTGCAATGGGCGCGGTTTTTCGCGGCCAACCTCGTGGGCGGCGCCGTCAACTATGCCGTTTTCGTGGTCATGATTGCCGCGTTCCCGATCGCGCAAGCCCATCCCGTCCTCGCGCTGGCGGCAGGATCGGTCAGCGGCGTCTTTTTCAACTTCACGGCCTATCGCCGGTACGTGTTCCGCACCGACGCCGGATTGTGACAAGCGTAAGCCTGGCGTCCGTTGTTCCTCGATGACTGTGTGATGGCAATTTCGTCACACCGGCTATGGTTTGCTGGCCGGTGTCGAGGAACGTCGTGGCATCGATTAAGGATGTCGGTTAGGGTTCGACCCAGTCGGCGTGCTGTCAACAAACGCTTAAGCACCAACGCAGATTTGCACCTGTCATTTCATCAAATGCGGCGATCGGTCCAATTCCCGCCGCATTGAGCGTGGTATAGGTGAGTTCATGCGACCGCAGAGACATGTTGCATTTTTGAGTCTCGTGGCAGGCAGTGTTGCCGCCTTCGCTCTGCTTGCGTCCGCAGCCATCAGCATCGCGCAGAGTATCGAAGCGCCTCAGCGTGTCGCGTTCCAGATCTCCACCGGCTCGACGACGGGAAGCTATTTCCCGGTCGGCCAGCTGCTCGCCGATTTGCTCAGCCATCCGCCCGGTGTCGGCCGCTGCCAGGCCGCCGATGTGTGTGGCCCCGCGGGCTTGATCGTTTCGACGCGCGCCTCCGAAGGCTCGATCGCGAATGTGACGGCGGTCAATTCCGGCAATGTCAGCTCCGGCATCGCGCAGACCGATGTCGTCGCGCTGGCCGTGGCGGGGAAGGGGCCGTTCGCGAAGGCCGGGCCCTCGAAGCAATTGCGGGTGATCGCCAATCTCTATGGCGAGGACGTCCATCTGCTGGCGGCGAAGAACTCGAACATCAAGTCGGTCGCCGATCTTCGCGGCAAGCGGGTCTCGCTCTCGAGCGAAGGGTCGGGCACCATCAACACCGCCCGCGCGATCCTCGCCGCCTATCGGCTCAACGAGCGCTCGATCGTGCCCAATTACGATCCGAGCGAGAAGGCGACCGAGCTCCTGCAGAGCGGCAAGCTCGACGCCGTGTTCTATGTCGGCGGCACGCCGGTGAACCTCATCCAGCAGCTGCTCGACGAAGGCGTTGCGACGCTCGTGCCCATCAACGGCGAGGGCCGGACCCGCCTGTTGCGCGCGCAGCCGCATCTCTACGCCCACGCGATCCCGCAAGGTACGTATCCCGGGGCCGGCGAAGTCGAGACCGTCGCGGTGGACGCGCTCTGGATCACCGATGCGTCCCAGCCCGACAATCTCGTCTATGGCGTGGTGAAGAGCCTGTTCAATCCGGCCAACCGCACGAGCTTGAACGGCGAGCGCGTGGGCGCGCATTTCATCGAGCTCGCATCGGCGGCCAAGGGCGCCACCGCGCCGCTGCATCCCGGCGCTGCCCGCTTCTACATGGAGATGGGCGTGCTCGATCCGCAGCCGCAGCCACCGCCGCCGGCTCCGCCGTCCCGCGGCACCCCGAAGTAAACTCGTCTTACGTCGCTTGAACTTCCGCTTTCGCGGCGGCGGCCCATTCGTGCATCGCCGGCAGCGCCACTACGCGTTGGGCATAGGCTTGCGCGACCGCGGGAAGATGGATCGCGTAGGTCTCGAAGCGGGTGACGACGGGCGCGAAGAACGCGTCCGCGATGCTGAACCGGCCGAACAGGAACCCGCCTTCGCCCCCGTGCGCGTCGAGAACGCTGGTCCAGATCGCGATGATCCGCGCGATGTCGGCCTGCACCTGATCTTCAAGTGCCGGTGTCGGACGGCGCGCGGCGATCTCCATCGAAAGCGCCCGGCGCAGATCGGGGAACCCCGAGTGCATCTCGGCCACGATGCTCCGCGCATGCGCCCTGGCGCCGCCGCTCTCCGGCCACAGCCGCGCTTCAGGGTGCCGCTCGGCCAGCGTCTCGCAGATCGCGAGACTGTCCCAGACGGTCTGGCTCGCGCCATTCTCGTCGATCTTGAGCGCCGGCACTTTGCCCGACGGCGAGAATTGGCTGATCTGTGCCTTGGTCTCGGCCATGTTCAGCTTGATCCGCACCTCTTCGAACGGGAATCTCAGCCATCTTCATGACGAGCCACGGCCTCAAGCTCCACGACGAGGTGTTCTTGTTGCCGATATAGAGAGTGTAGCGGGCGCCCATCGCGACCTCGCGTCATTTGCGGAACTTCCACTAGCACTCTTATAAGAAGCGGTTCCAGCACGGGAATCAGGGCCTCGCATGCTGAGTGTCTTTGCAAATTTGAACGAGCTCGGCGGCGAGACGCCGGTCAAGCTCCACGCCGTCCTGCCCAAGGACCTGGAGCGCTTCTTGGGACAGCGCGCGCCAAACGAGTCGCGCTGGCTCAACGCGGTCGGGTTCGCGGCGAAAGAGGGCGAGCTGCAGTTCATCCCCGGCGAGAACGGCCGGATTGGGGCGGCCGTGCTCGGTCTCGGCGCCGGCCGCGACCCGCATGCGCTCGCCGCGTTCTCCGAGCGCCTGCCGCCCGGCATCTATGCGCTCTCCGATGTCCCGCCCGCGTTCGCCGGCGCCCGCGCCGCCTATGCGTGGGCGATCGGCACCTACGCCTTCGACCGCTACCGCAAGAAGTCCGCGCGCAAGGACAAGCCGCGCCTCGTGCTGCCCGAGGGCGTCGACGGCGCGCTGATCTCGCGTCTCGCCGAAGGCGTGTTCCTCGCGCGCGATCTGATCAACACGCCGGCCAACGACATGGGGCCGGCCGATCTCGAACAGGCCGCGCGCCAGGTGGCCGAGGCGTTCGACGCCCGCATCACCGTGATCACCGGCGATGCGCTCCTCAAATCCAACTATCCGCTGATCCACGCGGTCGGCCGCGCCAGTCCGCGCGAGCCGCGTCTGATCGATTTCACCTGGGGCAACGAGCGCCATCCCAAGGTCACCCTCGTCGGCAAGGGCGTGTGCTTCGACACCGGCGGGCTCGATCTCAAGAATTCGTCCGGCATGCTGACCATGAAGAAGGACATGGGCGGTGCCGCCTGCGTGCTCGGCCTCTCGCGCGCGATCATGGAGGCGAAGCTCCCCGTCCGTCTCGCGCGTGATGATCCCGGCCATCGAGAACAGCGTCTCGGGCTCGTCCTATCGCCCGGGCGATGTGCTCACCAGCCGCAAGGGCCTGACCGTCGAGATCGGCAACACCGACGCCGAGGGGCGCGTCATCCTCGCCGATGCGCTCGCCGAGGCCGACGGCGAATCGCCCGACCTGATGCTCATCCTCGCCACGCTCACGGGCGCGGCCCGCGCGGCCACCGGCATGGAGCTGCCGCCCTTCTTCACCGACGACGAGTATCTCGCCGCCGACCTGATGCGGCACGGCACTGACGTGCACGATCCGCTGTGGCGTCTGCCGCTGTGGCGCGGTTATGAGCCGACGGTCGACAGCCCGATCGCGGACGTGAACAACGCGCCCGACTACAGCCTCGCGGGCGCCATCACGGCGGCGCTGTTCCTGAACCGCTTCATCACCAAGACCGAGCGCTGGGCCCATTTCGACATCCCGGCATGGACCGACCGGCCCAAGCCCGGCCGCCGCAAGGGCGGCGAGGCGACCGGCATCCGCGCGATGTACGCCGTCATCGCCGAGCGCTACGGCAAGTGACGGCGACCTACGATCGCCGCATCACCGCGGCGAGACCCGATCTGGCCGCCGCGCATCTGAAGGGCGTCATCCCCGCCGAGCGCTACCGCGAGGGCCGCCTCAAGCAGGTCACGCACGCCGCCGTCGGCCTGCGTTCGGAGCCCACGGCGGACGCGATGCTCGAGACCGAGCTCCTCTTCGGCGAGCTCTTCACCGTCTACGAGCTGAAGAACGGCTGGGTGTGGGGGCAGGCCGCGCTCGATTCCCATGTCGGCTATGCCCCCGCCGATCCGTTCGGCGAACCCGCCGCAACGCCCACGCATCGGGTCACGGCGCGGGCGACGCCGCTGCTCACGGCGCCCGACGTCAAGCAGCCCTCCCGCGCGATCCTGCCGATGAACGCGAAGCTCCATGTCGCCGAGGATTCCGGCCGCTTCAGCCGGCTCGCCGACGGCGGCTACGTCTTCTCCGCCCATATCGCTCCGCTTCAGACGCACGCACCCGATTGGGTCGCCGTCACCGAGGCGTTCGTGGGCGTCCCGTATCTCTGGGGCGGCAAGACCTACGCCGGCATCGATTGCTCGGGCCTGATCCAGACCGCGCTCGAAGCCGCCGGCATCCTGGCCCCGCGCGACACCGACCTGATGGAGAACGCGCTCGGCGAGCCGATCGCGCTCGACGCGCCGCTCGGCCGCGGCGACCTGATCTTCTGGAAGGGGCACATGGGCGCGATGCTCGATGAGGCGCGCCTCATCCACGCGAGCGCCTATGCGATGCAGGTCGTGATCGAGGATTTCGCCGCCGCGCGCACGCGGATCGAAGCCGACGGTCTCCCCGTCCGCACCATCAAACGGCTTTAGGTAGACCTAAGGCGCGGGCGCTGCTACTCGGTCGGGCCGGCAGCTCGGCCGGCGTATCCGCCTGCATCCGCAGGAACGCGATCAGGTTCAGCTTGTCCTGGCTCCGCGGCAATCCGGCAAAGCCCATCTTCGTGCCCGGCACGAAGATGGCCGGCTGCTGGAGGAATTGGTACAGATCCTCGTAGGTCCAGTTGCCGCCCTTTTCCCTGAGCGCCGGCGAATAGTCGAAGTCCGCCGCCGCGGCCTTCGCCCTGCCGACGACGCCATAGAGATTGGGCCCGATCATCGCGGGGCCGCCTTTGTCCCAGCCGTGGCAGACCATGCAGCGCTCGGCGACCATGCCGCCCGCCATCGCGTCGGCGGCCGGAATGGCGGCCGCGAAATCCGGCAGCGATTCGGCCGGCGGAGCGGCGGCCGAAGGCTCGGACGGGGCGGTTTCGGAGCCGGCGATCTTGATCGCGGGCTCTTCCAGCTCCTCCGGCGAAGAAGATCGCTTCGCCCACGGCGCGCACGACCAAAACGAAAAGTATCGTGCCCAGCACGCTACCGATGATCTTGTTCCACTGGTGGGAATCCATCAGGTTCTCCGACGATGTGATCTGCCCGGCGCCTGCACCGTAGGTGAGGCCCTCCCCCGGGGCCCGCGGACATTACCGAGCGGAGGGTGAGCGTCATTGCGGCGAGTCGTCGCATAAGGAATGCCAATTTTGATGAACCCTGTCATCATTATTCCCGCCCGTATGGCGTCCACGCGCCTGCCCGGCAAACCGCTCGCGGACATCGCGGGCGAGCCCATGATCGTCAAGGTCTGGCGTCAGGCGATGCGCGCCTCCGTTGGGTCCGGTGCTGGTCGCGGCCGCCGAGCCCGAGATCGCGCTCGCCGTCGAACGCGTGGGCGGTCGCGCAGTTTTGACCGATCCCAATCTCGCCTCGGGCTCGGACCGCGTCTACGCGGCCCTTCTGGCTGCCGATCCCGATTCGCTCTTCGATGCGGTGGTCAATCTTCAGGGCGATCTGCCCGAGGTCGATCCCCAGGCGCTGCGCCGCGTGACCGAGGCGCTTCAGACGAGCGGCGCCGACATCGCGACGCTCGCAGCACCCATCACCGACCCCGCGGACTTCGACAACCCGAACGTGGTGAAGCCGGTGGTCGCCTGGAACGGGACGGGCACGAGCGGCCCCGCGTTGTACTTCACCCGCGCGCGCGCGCCTTCGGGTGAAGGCCCGCTCTACCATCACGTCGGCATCTATGCGTTCACGAGGGCCGCGCTGAAGCGCTTCGTCGCGCTGCCGCCATCGCCGCTCGAACAGCGCGAAAAGCTCGAGCAATTGCGCGCGCTTGAGGCCGGCATGCGCATCGAGGTCGCGCGCATTGACGCCGTACCCCTCTCCGTCGACACTCCGGCCGATTTGGCCCGCGCGCGAAAGCTCATCGGATGAAGGCGGTTACGAACCTCTGAATCCACCTCCCCCGCACGCGGGGAGCTACGAGGTCGAACCGCTGTAGCGCGTCAGCGCGGAAGCGGTTCGGGTGGGGGAATTGTCTCCGCGCGACGGTCGCCCGCACAACGTTCCCATGACCGTCTCCTCGGCCATAACAAAGGCGCGCCGCGTCGTCTTCCAGGGCGAGCCCGGCTCCTACTCCCATCTCGCCGCGCGCGAGGCGCTGCCCCATTGCGAAGCGGTGCCCGCGCCCACCTTCGAGGACGCCTTCGCCGCCATCCGCGAGGGCAGCGTCGATCTCGGCCTGATCCCGATCGAGAACTCGCTGCACGGCCGCATCGCCGACATCCATCACCTGCTGCCGGAGTCGCCGATCTTTATCCTGGGCGAGCATTTCCACCGCGTGCGCCATCAGCTCTTGGGCGTCGAGGGCGCGACGCTCTCCTCGATCAAGACCGTGGTGAGCCAGGAGCCCGCGCTCGGCCAGTGCCGCAAAATCGTCCAGGAGCTCGGATTGAAGCGGCAGCTCTGGGCCGATACCGCGGGCGCCGCCCGCCATGTCGCGTCGCTGAAGGACAAGACGGTCGCCGCGATCGCCTCGTCGCTCGCGGCCGAGATCCACAAGCTCACCGTGCTCCGCGCCGGCGTCGAGGACGCCGACCACAACGTGACGCGGTTCCTGATCATGTCGCCCGCGCCCGAGGACGCCGACAACGGCAACGGTCCGGTCATCACCAGCTTCATCTTCAAGGTGCGCAACGTGCCCGCCGCGCTCTACAAGGCGCTCGGCGGCTTCGCCACCAACGGCGTGAACATGACGAAGCTCGAATCCTATCAGCTCGAAGGCACGTTCAACGCCACCCAGTTCTACGCCGACATCGAAGGCCACCCCGAAGAGCGCAACGTGCGCCTCGCGCTCGAAGAGCTGCAGTTCTTCACCGCATCGCTCAAGGTCCTCGGCGTCTACCCGGCCCATCCGTTCCGGAAGTCACTGAGGATGCGAGGAGCAGTGCCATGCGTCTGCGAACATGCTGTATTGCTTAGCGTGTCGTTCGGTTTCCCCGCATTGAATCAGCCGCTTGCGAAACGATGAGCTCCGGGCGATACGTCGCGACAACGGTGCGGCCGGCCTGCGGCGTGACGCTCTGAGAGCCCTCGGGCAAGATTCATCGATCCGAGGCGCGTACAGGACCCGGCGTGCAGCGGCGCGTCCAAGGCCTTCGCGTTGACGCGCTCTCCGGCTCGCGATCCGGATCGATCGGCAAGGGGAGCGAGGCCGCCGAGCTGGCGACCTGCTTAGAGGTGCAGGATTCACAGTTCGGCGCATGGTGGCGAGCCTTGTAGCAGCCGCTACAGGGCCCACATCCGGTCACCGATAGAACGATCGCTGACGCGGGCCAGGGCTTCGTCGATCCGCTCTGGCAATTTGGAACGCGCTTTAAAGGCCGCACCGATCGTGGGGCTGGATATGCGCAGAAGAGCTACGATCTTCTGAGACTGACGTGCAGGACCGTGGCACTGAGTCGGCTCGACTGGAGGCTCCGGAGTGACCCTATGCGTACCGATCTCTTGACCAATCCGACCGTGAAGGCGGCCATCGACGCCCTTCAATGCGGAGACCGCGCGTCGTGGTCCGCGCTGTTCGAGCACGACGCCACCCTCGAACGCCCATGGGAATGGCAGTTCCTGGCGAAAAAGCGGACTTGACCGCCCTTATGGGAACGGCAGCTTTTGAACACCAAAAGCCGACATTTAGAAAGTCGCGCTTTGGCAATGACCTTAGCCGGCGCCATTCCATTCGAGCGGCGGATCGAAGGCTTCGCCCACAGGGGCCACATCGATCACGATCTTGCGGATGATGCCGGTGAATTTGTTGTCATACGCCGCGTAGTCGTCCGTCACCGGCGTCAGATCGTCCGTTCCTACGTCCGCTGGCTCGGTGCCGATGAAGAACGGGATAGTGCGATCGATACGGCCTGAGGCCACCTGTTCGCCGTTGACGAAGATGTCGCCTCTCCCGCCCGCGCCGGGCATCTTTCCGCCATCATAGATGAACTCCCACCGGAGCGAGACTTTGCCGACCCGGGGCACCGTGGGCGCGGTCACTTCATAGGTCTCACGACCGAACCAGTTGTAGGCGAATTCGGTTTGCCCTTTTTCATGTACAGGCTCCATCCACCGGTGTGTCCGCCGTGCGCGATGATCACGCCCTCGGCCCCACCAGCGGGAATGTCGAGCTCCGCGGTGATCGTGTAGGAGCGGTTCTTCATGTTGATGAAGGCGTTTTCCGAGAGCCCGATCATGCCTTCGTAGAGCGTCAATGACGTTCGCCCGCCCATTAGATCGGGGCGTCCGGCAATCGCGGCATTGAAACGTTCGAGAACCCGATCATCGAGCGGTAGCACGCTGAATTTGACGGCCTCTTTCAGGAAGAGCGCCTTGAGAGCCTCGACCTTTTCGGGATACTTCGCAGCTAGGTCGTTCACCAGACTGAAATCTTCCTCCGCGTTGTAGAGTTCCCATTTGTCGTTCTCGAAGGTTGCCCGCGGCGCCTTTTCCCAGAATGCTTTGTGCAGCGTCGTCGCATACCAACCATCGTGATAGATCGCGCGGTTGCCGCCGTATTCGAAATACTGTGTGGTGTGACGGGACTTCGCCTTGGCATCATTGAACGTGTGGAGCAGGCTTTGGCCCTCGAAGGGCTTCTGCGTCATGCCGTTCACGACCTTCGGTTCTGGTAATCCGGCGGCCTCCAGCACCGTCGGGGCCAAATCAATGACGTGCTGAAACTGGCTGCGGACCTCACCCTTCGCCTCGATACCCTTGGGCCAATGGATCACAGTCGCGTTGCGCGTGGAGGAGAAGGTCGCGTGTCCCTGCCCGCCGACCATCGGCGTGCAGCTCGCTTGGCCCCACGCCATGGCGTAATGCCCGCTGGCATGCGGGCCACCCAGGTCATCGATGTGCTTCAGTAAGTTCTCCATGGTTTCGGGCACGCCGTTGAACGAGGCCAATTGATTGAACGACCCGATCGGACCACCGAAGGGCGACCCGCCATTGTCGCCGGCGACCCAGACGATCAACGTGTTGTCCAGTTCGCCGAGATCGTCGATGGCCTGCACCAATCGGCCGATCTCGTGATCAGTATGCTCGGCCATGCCGGCATAGACTTCCATCTGGCGCGCCAGCACCCGTTGCTCCTCCGGCTTGAAGGAGCCCAAGGTTTGACCACTTCGGGCATGGGCGCGAGCTTGGTATTTGGCGGGACTGTGCCGAGCTTGATCTGCCGGGCGAGCGTCTCCTCGCGGAGCTTGTCCCAGCCTTGGTCGAACTTGCCTTTGTATTTTTCAATCCATTCCTTGGGCACATGATGCGGGTCGTGTGTACCCGCCGCCGCGTAGTAGATGAAGAACGGCTTGCCAGGCGTGAGCGATTGCTGAGTACGGACCCAGACAATGGCCTTGTCGGTGATGTCAGTGCTGACATGGTAACCCGGAGTGCGTGGAGTTGGCATGCGGGTCACGCCGTCGTAGAGGACCGGGGCGTAAAGATCCGACTCGCCCTGAAGAAACCCGTAGAACTTGTCGAAGCCAGAGTGTGCTGGCCAACGGTCGAGTGGCCCGGAGACGCTCAACTCCCACGGCGGCAGCTCATGGCTTTTTCCGAACATCGCCGTGCCATAGCCATTGAGCCGCAGTGTTTCGGCCAGTGGCGCGATGGAGCTGGGACGCACGCACGTCATGCCGGGAAACCCAGTGCCCATCTCGGCCACGCCGCCCATGTTCGCGCTGTGAGAGTTGCGGCCTGTGAGCAGGGCCACCCGCGTCGGCGAGCAGACCGGCGCGGTATGGAAGTTGTTGTATCGCAAGCCACCCCTGGCGAGGCGCTCGAGAACGGACATGTTGACCGGCCCGCCGAAGCAGGCCGGATCGGCGAACCCCATGTTGTCGATCAGGATGAAGAGCACGTTGGGTGCCCCCCGCGCCCTTCGGTGGCTTCAACTCGAAGCGCGCCGGCCGCGTGGCCTTGCGTGCGTCGATTTCGGTGATCGGGGGATTCTTTGGCTCTGGCAGCGGTAGAATGGTGCGGTCCAGGGCTTTGTCGGTCATGCCGCTCATTGATCAATTTCCTCAAGCCAAATCCGCATCATCTGGAGACTGGCGTGCGCGCGGCGCTTCGGCCTGCTGCACATAACGTCCTCCGTGACCGCTTGCACCGTAGGCAATTCGACGATGTGCTTGAAATTGGGCTTAGGTCTCAGTTCCCAAACGCAAAGCGCGAAAGCAGATCGTGCGAAATCGCTTCCTGCCAGTTCCACCGACGCGGGATGTGGCTGGGCGATGTCTGAGATTGGTGGTTCTCAGACCTTTCAGTTAACTCAGCTCTCCTCTCGAAATGCGTCCATAACCGGACTCGGCCAGACACAAGAGGCTTCCGCTCCGGGTTCAACACGTTCGCCGGTTGAACGACTGCGCGCCGGCACATCACCGCTATGGAGCGAGTAATTTTCGCGGTTAGCGCGCCTTCGTCCTCTTGACGTTATTGCCAGTCGCGCGCATTGTTGTTCTTGAAATGTTCTCATCGGCCGAATGCGCCGGGAGAGCATGAACAACCGACGCGGGCGCTCTCGCCGAGACCGCTCCCACCGTCCCCAGACAAGGAAATCGTTTCGATGAGTTCCCACCACTCCCCCTTTGCCCAAAGGTTCGCCGCCGCCCTCCAGAAGATGAATCGCGGCGCAGGCAATGCCTATGCGTTCGATGTCAACGACACCGACCGCATGGTCACGCTCCTCGAAGCCGCCACCCAGACCTTCGACGTGAACGATCCCGCTGCCGTGGAAGGCGTCTTCGCCATCCAGGGCATATCGCTCGATGTGATCTTCACGGACTTCATCCGGCGAAAAGGCTTCACCTTCGAGAACATGCGGGTGGCGCTCAGGGCCCAGGCGCAATGCCGCGCGACGTTCAGGACGCT
Organism: uncultured Alphaproteobacteria bacterium; assembly: GCA_963708555.1. GTDB lineage: Bacteria > Pseudomonadota > Alphaproteobacteria > Micropepsales > Micropepsaceae > CAIYRG01. The sequence goes on from CAVPTF010000017.1 coordinate 264,400, forward strand.
CGGCGATTTCAAGAACCCGCGCTCAAACCTCCGCCCGCATCGCCATCAAAAAATTCGAGCGAGCAGACTGTTGAAAGCGCGAAAACGACCGTAGGGCCAAACGCTTGAGCAAAGCCGCGCGCGCCTCCCCTTGTGGATCGGGGAAGAAGCGGCCCAAAGGCTGGACGCCCGGAGCGTCGCGCGCTCCAGGCGGCCGTCGCCCGCCGCGACAAGCCGTGGCGTCATTCCACCGGCCCGAGAACCGAAGCGGGCAAAGCGCGCTGCGCGACGAACGCCCTGCGCCACGGCGGCCGCTCCCGCGCTCACGTCCTCGAGATGCGGCGCATCCGCCGCGTGCTGCGGATGTGTGCCGAAAACATCAAAATCCTGCGCGCGTTCATTCGCGCCCGCGATGGCTTGGCTGCTCAAGCCCAAGATCACTCCAAAGTGGCGCTCTTGGCCGCTGTGCGCGAAACTCGGCTCAATAGCGTCTCAACGGAACCGGTCCATGACAGTCCATCACCACACGCTTCTCCGCTCGCGCGGCGCCAAGGACAGCAGCAAGGTCGGCTGGGTCGAATTGTTCTTCGACCTCGTCTTCGTGTTCTCGGTGACCCAGCTCTCGCACCTCCTGCTCGCCGATCTCACCTGGAACGGCGCTGCGGAAGCCACGTTCCTGATGCTCGCCGTCTGGGTCGCCTGGATGTGGACCACCTGGGCGATGAACTGGCTCGACACGCGCCATGCGGCCGTCCGCGTCCTGTTGTTCGTGCTGATGGCGGCGGGGCTCGTGCTGTCGGCGGCGATCCCCGAGGCGTTCGAAGAACGCGCGCTCGCGTTCGCCTGCGCCTATGTCGTCATCCACAACGCACGCACGCTCTTCACGGTGTTCGCGCTGCGCGGAGGCCACTCCAACGAGTACGTGAACTTCATCCGGATCGAGATCTGGCTGGCGTTCGCGTCGATCTTCTGGATCGCGGGCGCGCTCGCCGAGGGCGAGGCGCGCTGGACGTTGTGGCTCACCGCTCTCGCCATCGATTTCTTCGCGCCGTGGGTGCGCTTCTGGTGTCCGGGATTGGGCAGCTCGAGCATTGCCGATTGGTCGGTCGATCCGGCCCATATCGCCGAGCGTTGCGGACTGTTCGTCATCATCGCGCTCGGCGAATCCGTGATCATGACCGGCGCCACGTTCGCGGAATTGCAGTGGGACCCGTACAACGCGGCGGGCTTCGCCGCATCGTTCATCGGCACGGTCGCGATGTGGTGGGTCTATTTCGCGACCACGGCGGAGGAGGCGAGCGAGCTGTTCGAGCGCCGGTACCGATCCCGGCACGCTCGCGCGCGCGGCCTACACCTACGCGCACATCCCGATCATCGCCGGTATTATCCTGACCGCGGTCGGCGACGAATTGGTGCTTGCCCATCCGGTCGGCCATCTGGAGATGAATGTCGCGATGATTCTTGCCGGAGGACCGGCGATCTTCCTTCTGGGCAGCGGTCTCTTCCGCTGGATGACCTGCGGCGATGCGCCGGTCTCGCACGCCATCGGGTTTGTCCTGATCGGGATCGTGGCCGTGATGTTCTGGGAGGGCCCGCCCGTCGCGATGAGCGCGGCCACCTCGCTCGCGCTCTGCTTCGTCGGTGCGTGGGAAGCGATCCGCCGCAGGCGTGTCCATCACGCACCGGCGCGAGCGCACTAGCGTCGCTTGCGCCTAGATGCGCTTCGCGAAGCATTTGTTTTCCTCCCCTGCGAGCGGGGGAGGTGCTCGCGAAGGCGAGCGGAGGGGGGCGATCCGCCGCTTCAAAATTGGCCGATCGAGACTAATCGCGCAAAGCGGCGATCAGATCGGCGTAGCGTTCGCGGTCGGCGCGCGCGAAGCAGCAGAACGTGACAGTGGTCTGCACTTCGGACTGCCTGAGATGCGCAACGACCGTGTCGAACGCGATCTTCGCCGCGACATCGGGCGGCCAGCGATAGGCGCCGGTGCCGATCGCCGGAAACGCGATGGTGCGGACGTTGTTTTCGTCCGCGAGCTTGAGCGCATTTGCGTAGCAGCGCGCGAGTGTTTCCTCCTGGCCGGCGCGCTTCGCTCCGCCGGCCCAGATCGGCGCCACCGTGTGGATGACATACGCTGCTGGCAGCCGATAGCCGCTCGTGATCAGCGCATCACCTTCCGCGCAGAAGCCGATGCGCGACAGCTCGTCGTTCAGCTCCGGCCCGGCTTTCTTGCGGATCGCGCCGTCGACGCCGCCGCCCGGCATCAGCGCCGAATTGGCCGCGTTCACGATCGCATCGACGATGAGCGTGGTGATATCAGCTTCAATAGCTTCAATGCGTCCGCCGATCCCCATCACCCTACTCCCCCTTCAGCCCAGGTGCGGATCAGATGAAACGCGATCGCTTCGCGCCGCGGCAGGCTGACCTCGTTGCTCTCGCCCGCGATCAGGCGGCGCACGGTCGCGCGGTCGAACCAGCGCGCGGTCAGGATCTCGTGGCCGTCGACGGAGATGTCGCTCATGTCCGCTTCGGCGAAGCAGCCGATCATCAGGTTGAACGGAAACGGCCAGGGCTGGGTCGCGAAATAGCGCACGCCGTTCACGCGCACGCCGACCTCCTCGAACACTTCGCGCCTGACAGCTTCCTCGATTGTCTCTCCGGGCTCGACGAAGCCCGCGAGCGTCGAGTAGTGCCCGCCGGCAAAGCGCTTGTTGCGCCCGAGCAGGCAGTGATCGCGCGCGGTCACCAGCATGATCACGGCGGGATCGGTGCGCGGAAAATGCTCGGCCTGGCAGCGCGGGCACACGCGCCGATATCCGCCCTCGGAGGAGAGCGTGGCTGCGCCGCATTGGCTGCAGAACCCGTGGCGCTTGTGCCAGTCGAGCAGGGCCTTGGCCTGGCCCATGATCGCCACCTGATGAAGCGGCAGCAGGGCGGCGGCCGCGCGCGCGTCGCGGAAATGTCCGAGCCCCGCGAGAGCGGCCGCCAGCGGATCGGGCAGGGCCGAGATGTCGCGCGCGAAATAGGCGGTCGGGCCCTCGAGCCCCAGGAACACTTCCATGGCGTCGGCAGCGCCCAGTCCGCTCGCGAGTGCGCCCTCGACGTACGCGAGTTCGGTCGAGCGCGCCTGGTCCTCGGGGCCGAGCAGAAGCGGCTGAAGCTTCCACAGCGGCAGCACGCGCGAGCCGGGGGCCGCGCGTGCTTCGGCCAGCCACGCGGAATCCGAGCGCTTCTCGCTGGCGCGGTCGAGCGGATTGCCGGCAAAGGCGAACATTCGATCCCCAATAATCATGGGCTCGGCAACAGGTTAGCGTCGCGGTTCGGACTTGTCGCGGAGGGTCTGGCCCCTGATATAGTGCCTCGGGAGGTTGGCGGCGGACGAAACGCTCGCCAATCCGGTCAGGTCCGGAAGGAAGCAGCCGTAACGAGCCTAGTTTCGGGTCGTCTGCCAGCCTCCTCCGATTTCCGAAAGCGCTGCTGACCATGGACGAGAGCCAGGAACCGGGTTTGGGCCTCGATGCCCCTCAGCCGTCGCGGAGTTCCCGCGCGGAACCCTACCGGGTGCTCGCCCGCAAATACCGGCCCCAGGACTTCACCGGGCTGATCGGCCAGGAGGCCCTGGTCAAGACGCTCACGAACGCCTTTGCCGCGGGCCGCATCGCGCACGCCTTCATGCTCACCGGCGTGCGGGGGGTGGGCAAGACCACCACCGCGCGCATCATCGCGCGTGCGCTCAACTGCATCGGGCCGGACGGCAAGCGCACGGCGCCGACCATCGACCCCTGCGGCGTCTGCGAGCCGTGCATCGCCATTGCCGAGTCGCGCCATGTCGACGTCCAGGAGATGGACGCCGCCTCCCGCACCGGCATCGACGATATCCGCGAGATCATCGAGGGCACGCGCTACGCGCCGGCGTCGGCCCGCTACAAGGTCTACATCATCGACGAAGTGCACATGCTGTCGAAGCAGGCCTTCAACGGGCTGCTTGAAGACGCTCGAAGAGCCGCCGCCGCATGTGAAGTTCATCTTCGCCACGACCGAGATCCGCAAGGTTCCGGTGACGGTGCTGTCGCGCTGCCAGCGCTTCGATCTTCGCCGCATCGAGACCGAGGTGATGGTTGCGCATCTCTCCGGCATCGCGGCGAAGGAGAAGATCGCGATCGAGCCCTTGGCGCTCTCCTCGCTCGCGCGCGCCGCCGAAGGTTCGGTGCGCGACGCGCTCTCGCTCCTCGATCAGGCGATCGCCCATCATGCGGGCGAGGCCTCGCCCACGATCACGGGCGAGTCGGTGCGCGCGATGCTGGGCCTGGCCGACCGTGGGCGCGTGCTCGATCTCTTCGAGAAGCTGATGGGGGGCGAGATCGCCCATGCGCTGGCCTTGCTCAAGGAGCTCTACGACGCGGGCGCCGATCCGCTGGTCGTGATGCAGGACCTGCTCGAGACCACGCATTTCCTGACGCGCGTGAAGGTGGCGCCCGGCGCCGAGGGATTCTTCGACGGCGGCTCCTCCGAAGCGCAGCGCGCGGTGATGATGGCGGGCAAGCTCAGCGTCGCCTCGCTCACGCGCGCGTGGCAGATGCTGCTGAAGGGCCTGCTCGAAGTGCGCGATGCGGCGAATCCGCTGCCGGCGGCCGAGATGGCGCTGGTGCGTCTCGCCTATGCCTCGGACCTGCCGCCGACCGAGCAGCTCGTGCGGCATCTGCGCGATGGCGAGGCTTCTCAAGCGCCTGCTTCGCCGTCAGCGCCCGCGCCGCGCACGCCTCCATCATCCGGAGGACGCGCGCAGGCCCAGGCCGTGCAGGCGCAGCCCGCGCCTCGCGCCGCGCCCGAGCATTACGCGCCGCCGCAGCCGACGGCTTCCGCGCCCGCGGTCGAGCTCAACACGCTGGAAGACATGGTTGCGCTGGCGAAGACCAAGGGCGCGCGCCTGCTCGCGACGCAGCTCGAGAGCAACGTGCATCTCGTCTCGCTGGAGCGCGGCCGGATCGAATTCCGACCGTCGCGCGTCGCGTCGGGCACGCTCGCGTCCGATCTGAGCCAGCGCTTGCGCGATTGGACGGGCGAGCGCTGGATCGTGACGCTCGCCTCCGAAGGCGGCGCGGCCACACTCTTCGAACAGCGCGCCGCCGCCGAACAGGCGCGCAAGGATGCGGTCTCGCAGGAGCCGTTCGTGCGCGCGGTGCTCGACACGTTCCCGGGGGCCGAGATCGTCGCGGTGCGCGAACGCGAAGTCGACACGCCGCCGCCCATGTCCGATGAGGAGTCCTGAGTCGATGGAAACGAACATGATGCACCAAATCCAGGAGATGCAGCGGCGCGCGGAAGAGCTGCAGAAGGCGCTCGCGTCGATGGAGGTGGAGGGTGTATCGGGCGGCGGCCTCGTCGGCGTGGTCGTGAACGGCCTCGGCGACATCCAGAAGGTGCGCATCGACGTGTCCTTGATGAAGCCCGAAGAGCAGCACGTGGTCGAAGACCTCGTCGCGGCCGCCTATGCCGACGGCAAGAAGAAGCTCGAGACCCGCCGCATGCAGGACGCGGGCTTCCTCGGCAATCTGATGAAAAGCTTCATGCCCGGATCGAGCTGAGACGCACGTGTCCGGCTCGCCGCGCGGAGAAGAAATCGATCGCCTGATCCACCTGCTCGCCAAGCTGCCGGGCTTGGGCCCGCGCTCGGCCCGCCGCGCGGCGCTCGCTCTCCTGAAAAAACGCGAGACATTGCTCGAACCACTCGCCGACGCCCTGTCGGAAGCGGCGGCCGCGCTCAAGCAGTGCTCCACCTGCGGCAATCTCGACACCACCGATCCGTGCGGGCTGTGCCGCGATCCCTCGCGCGACGCGACGAGCATCTGTGTGGTCGAGGATGTCGATGATCTCTGGGCGCTCGAACGTGCGGGGGTCTTCCGCGGGCGCTATCACGTGCTCGGCGGCGCGCTCTCCGCACTCGACGGGATCACGCCCGACAAGCTCAATCTCGGCAAGCTCGTGGAGCGCGCGCGCGGCGGTGTCGGCGAAGTCATCCTCGCGATGAACGCGACCGTCGAAGGCCAGACCACCGCGCATTATCTGATGGATGCGCTCGAACCGCTGCACGTGAAGGTGACGCGGCTCGCGCACGGCGTGCCGGTGGGCGGGGAGCTCGATTATCTCGACGAAGGCACGCTGTCAGCCGCGTTCAAAGCCCGCCGGCCGTTTTAAGTCTCACGTCCTTGAACCGGACAAGGCGTTGCCGGTCTTCATCCCACAGCGCGAGCCGGATCGCCGACAAGGCCGATCGCATCGTCAACGGCGCGTCCTGTTGCAACGCATCGACCTCCCGGTAGCAGCGTTCCAGCCGATAGTTCGGAATCCGCGGCGCCAAGTGATGGACATTGTGAAAGCCGATGCTTCCCGTGAACCACTGAAGGACTCGCGGCAATTTAAGGAAGGACGAACCTTCGAGCGCGGCGCCGTTGAAGCTCCATTGCGCCTGTCGCGCCCAGCGCGAGTCCTCGAAGCGATGTTGAACGGCGAACAGCCATACCCCGATGATCGAGGCCACAACCATCACGGGAAGCTGAACGAGAAGAACCGGAGCGAAACCGACGGTAAGACCGAGGCCGCATACCATCGCGATCAGCGCGGCATTCAGCCAGTAAACGGCCCGTCGTTCCTTCACCCATTTCGCCGGCGTGTCGAACGGAACGCGATAGAGAACCAGAAACACCAGGGGCGGCAGCACGACATGCGCAACAAGCGGGTGCCTGGGCAATCGGTACAAGAGGCGTTGCCAGGGCGTCATCGCCTTGTATTCGGCAACCGTCAGGCAGGCGGAGTAGATGTCGCTCCCCAACTCACGCTTGTCGAGATTGTTCCAGCTGGCATGGTGACGAGCGTGGTGACGGCGCCAATTCACATAAGGCGCAAGCGTCAAGACGCTGCACAATCTGCCGGTCAGATCGTTCGCCCAGCGCGCTTTCAGAAACGACCCGTGGCCGCAATCGTGCTGGATGATGAATATCCGCACGAGAAGAGCGCCGGTCGGAACCGCAAGCAGGAGCGTGAGGAAATAGGACAGCTGCAGCGACCAGTACATCAGTGCGCAGGCGCCTACAAACAGCCCTACGGTGCTGAAGAGCTGGAACATGCTCGTCGCGGCGACGGGATTGCTCGTAGGGCTCGACCAGGGACCTTAAATCGGGCGAGCTCATTCCGGCGTTTCGTCTCTACGCAAGGCGCGCTTGGCTTTCGGCGCAGGTTCGGGTTTCTCAGCCGCGTCTCTCGCCAATCGCAACGCTCTCAACCGCGCCGTCTTTGCTGCATCGGCGGCGCGCTTCCTGGCCAGCTCCTGCTTTATGAATGTGTCCAGAGCGGCCGCTTTCTGTTCGCGAACGCTCGCGCCACCGACCTTCTGTGGTTTCGTCATCTTACTCTCCAGGATAGGGATCTACGCTCACACGAAAACGGCGGCGACGACTTCGCCACGCGCCTCTACCGGTCAAGCCCTGTTACACCGCAGGGGCAGATTTGCGCCGCTCGGCACTGGACCTGCTTTGCGCTTCAGACTTCTCAGCGGGCGATATCGCTTCCGCTTCCTCGCTCGCGACTCGCAGGGCGAGTTGAGCGGTTTGAAAGTCGGCGATCTTCGCTTCAAACGCCGCTCGCTTCGCTCGCTCGCGCGTCCTACGCGTCGAGAAGAGATGTAGTCTTTCCATTGTATCCACGTGTCTGTCGCTTTCGTTTTTCGCGCGCCGAGCTCAGTAGCTCATTCTCACTATGGACTTGACCGTGCGTGCGGGTTTGCGTTTTTTGGCGGGATCAATTCCCGCAGCTTCGTTGGCCTGCTTTTCCGCCGCCTCCTTGGCGAGGCGCAGTTCGCGCAATCGTGCGGTATTCGCCGCACTGGCTACGCGCTCCTTTTTCTGCAGCTTCTTTGCTGAGGTTTCGGGTTGGAGCTCCGCTTTCCTGAAATACTGCTGGGCACTCTGTTGCGCGGCGTCCCGCGGCGGCGTTTTGGGCACTGAATCGTTGACCTTTCTTGGCTCATCCGTCGCCCGTGCGAGCGAATCAGTTGACGGTATGAAAATGAGCCGGCCGTGTTGTCCGGTAACTGTAAGGCGCTCGAGAAACTGAGGCGCCGCTCACCGAAAAGCTTCTGAGTAAGCGTTTTCGTCCGGCCGCGATGAATAGCCGAACAAATCGCAGGTTGCATCCTGCTTTTAGACAAGCCTTTGCCAATATGGGTATCCCGGCGCGGCTTTACCAGGGGGGGTATGCGTGTTTATTCAGCGTCAAACGCTGGTAGAGCCTTAATCCGTCGTTCTGCCGCATTTATGAAGCGAGACATGGTTACTCGCCCGGTGCGAGGAGGGCGCGGTCGGAAGGCTGCAGATCGACGCGCTCGATGCGTTCGGCGCGGCCGACGACCTTACCGGCCGAGATCAGGATGTTCTTGATGTCGCCTTCCGCCTGACCGAGGTGGATTTGCAGCTTGCCGACGCGGTCCGACAGCAGACGCACGTCGTTCAAGAGAAGCCCGACTTCCTTCTGGATCAGACTCGCCTGCTCGCGCATGCGCGCGTCCTTCATCACCGTCTGCACGGTGTTGATGGCGAGCATGAAGATGTTGGGCGAGACGACGATGATCTGCGCGCGCGCCGCCTTCTGGATCAGGTCCGAAAAGGAATCGTGCAGCTCGGCATAGAGCGACTCGGACGGCACGAACATGATCGCGGGCGCCTGCGTCTCGCCGGGGATCAGATACTTCTCCGCGATGTCCTTGACGTGCTTGCCGACATCGGCGCGCACGCGCGCTTCCGCCGCGCGCTTCTCGGTGTCCGTGGCCGCGCTCTTCAAGAGCTCGAACGCCTCCAACGGGAACTTCGAGTCGACGACGATCGCGGTGTTGCTGCCGGGCAGGCGGATGAGACAGTCGGGCCGGTTCTTGTTGGAGAGCGTCGCCTGGAACTCGAACACGCCCGCGGGCAACGTGTCGCGCACGATCGCTTCCATCTGGCCCTGGCCATAGGCGCCGCGTGACTGCTTGTTCGACAGGATCTGCTGAAGGCCGACGACCTGGCCTGACAGGTCCATCAGGTTCTTCTGGGCGGTGTCGATCAGCCCGAGCCGGAGCTGGAGCCCACCCAAGGTCTCGGCGGTCTTGGCGGCCAATTCCTTGAGGTTCTCGCCCAGCCGGTTGTCGAGCGCCTCCAGCCGTTCGGCGACCGCGCGCTGGAGATCGGTCTGGCTCCGCGACTGGCTCTCGATGGCTTGGCTGAAGCGCCCGGCGATCTCGTTCTGGGCGGCGGCCAGTTCCCGGAGCCGCGACTCCAGCAGGAGCGTCTCGGTGTTGTCGCGCTGGGCCTTGCCGTTCTCTGCCTCGCGGAGGGCGTCGGCGACGCGGAAGAGGGCGTAGATCGTCAGCGCGATGCCGATGGCCACGCACAGAACGGCAACGATGATGATCCAGTTCGGCATCAGCTTTCCCGACTCAGGCCACGATCATAACGGATTCGTGCCGGTGCTTGACCCTAAGGGGCCCATCTCCTATGTCCGCCCGCCATGGCCATTCTCGAGATCGTCAAGGCGCCCGATCCCCGGCTGAAACTGGTGTCTCAGCCGGTGCCGGAGGTCGACCGCGCGCTCAAGCGCTTCATGGACGACATGTTCGACACCATGAAGGATGCGAGCGGCATCGGACTGGCCGCGATCCAGGTCGGCGTACCGAAACGTTTGGCCGTGATCGATCTCGATCCCGGCGGACCAAAGAGCCAACCGATCTATCTCGTCAACCCGAAGATTGTCGCGGCGTCCGAGGAACTGGTGCTCCACAACGAGGGCTGCCTGTCGGTGCCCGATTTCTGGGAGGATGTCAGCCGCCCCACGCGTCTCACGGTCGAATACACCGACGAGAAGGGCCGTCAGCAGAGGCTGGAGGCCGACGGCCTCATGGCGATCTGCCTCCAGCACGAGATCGACCATATCAACGGTCTGCTGTTCATCGACCATCTCTCCAAGCTCAAGCGCTCGATCGCCCTTCGCAAATCCGCCAAGCTGAAGCGCAAAGGGGAGTGAGCCCCATGCGGGCGGGATCGCCATGACGCTCAGGCTGGCTTTCATGGGGACGCCCGACTTCGCGACGCCGTCGCTCGCGGAGCTGATCGCGGCGGGACATGAGATCGCCTGTGTCTACACGCAGCCGCCGCGCCCCAAGGGCCGTGGGCTTTCGGAAGAGAAATCGCCCGTGCACAAGCTGGCGGAGTCCGCCGGCATCGAGGTGCGCACGCCGCGCAGCCTGAAGGACACGCATGAGCAGGCGGCGTTTGCGGCGCTCAAATTGGATGCGGCGATCGTCGTCGCCTACGGGCTGATCCTGCCGATGGCGGTGCTCGAAGCACCAAGGCTTGGCTGCTTCAATCTGCACGGTTCGCTGCTGCCGCGCTGGCGGGGCGCCGCGCCGATCCAGCGCGCGATCATGGCGGGCGATGCGGAAACCGGCGTGCAAGTGATGCGGATGGAGGAGGGGCTCGACACCGGCCCCGTGCTGATGAGCGAGCGCGTCGCCATCGGCCGCAAGACCCATGGCGAGCTGCATGACGAGCTTGCGCGGCTCGGCGCGGATTTGCTGGGGCGCGCGCTGGCCGAGCTCGAAAAGGGGGCCATCGTCGCGCAGCCGCAGGATCGCAACGGCGTCACCTATGCGCGCAAGATCGAGAAGTCCGAAGCGCGGATCGACTGGAAACGCAGCGCGCGCGAGCTGGACTGGCAGATCCGCGGGCTCTCGCCGTCGCCCGGCGCGTGGTTCGAAGCCAAGGGCGAGCGCATCAAAGTGCTGCTGGCCGAGCCGGTGTCCGGATCGGGCGAGCCGGGCGAGGTGCTGTCGCCGCTGGTGGTCGCGTGTTCGGATCGCGCGCTGAAGCTGATCACGGTGCAGCGCGCGGGCCGCGCGCCGATGGAGGCGGAGGCCTTCCTGCGCGGCTTCGCGCTCAAGGCGGGCGACAGGCTCTCCTGATGCCGCGCTACAAGCTCGTCGTCGAATATGACGGTGGACCGTTCGCCGGCTGGCAGCGGCAGGAGAACGGGCCGTCGGTGCAAGCCGCGCTCGAAGAGGCCGTGTTCAAGCTGTCGCAGGAGCGCGTGACACTGACCGGTGCGGGCCGCACCGATGCGGGCGTGCATGCGCGCGGACAGGTTGCGCATTTCGATCTGGTGAAGGAGTTTCCGGCCGACAAGGTTCGCGATGCGCTGAATGCGCATCTGCGCCCTGCACCGGTTTCGGTGATCGAAGCGGCGGTGGCGGCGGCCGATTTCCACGCGCGGTTTTCAGCGGTGGCGCCGCCACTACGAGTATCGCATGCTCTGCCGCCGCGCGCCGCCGGCGTTGGATCGCGGGCATGTCTGGCATATCGGGCGCAAGCTCGACGCGGGCGCGATGGCCGAGGCCGCGCGCACGCTCATCGGCACGCACGACTTCACGACGTTCCGCTCGTCCGAGTGCCAGGCGAAGTCGCCGGTGAAATCGCTCGACCGGCTCGACGTCTCCGCGCAGGGCGACGAGATCGTGTTCTACGCGTCCGCGCGTTCGTTCCTGCACCATCAGGTGCGCTCGATGGTCGGCACGCTGAAGCTGGTGGGCGAGGGGAAGTGGACCGATGCGCTTGTCGCCCAGGCGCTGGCCGCGCGCGACCGCACGCGGTGCGGGCCTGTCGCCCCGCCGGACGGGCTTACTCTGCTGCGCGTGGATTACTGACATCCAGGTCGACCAGTTCGACCTCCGTCGCGGGAATTTTCGCACCGAGGAAGATCTCGCCCACGCGGGCGAAGCGTTCCGGCGCGTCGGTCGCCAGGAAGCGCAGGGTTCTTGGACCGCCGGTGCGCGCAAGTCCTCGCTCGTCGAGCAGACGCTGTGCGGCAAGGGCGGTTGTTTCCGCGCTGTCGACCAGTTTGACGCGCGGCCCTGCGATGAGAGCGATCGTTTCCTTCAGCACCGGGAAATGCGTGCAGCCGAGCACGAGACATTCCGGCGGCGCGCCGGCCAACAGCGGATCGAGATAGCGCTTGGCGGCAAGCTCGACGATCGGACCGTGTGTCAGCCCTTCCTCGGCGAGCGCGACGAAGAGCGGGCAGGCTTGCTGCGTGACGATGGCGGCCGGGATTGCGCGCGTGGATGGCGCGCTCATAGGCGCGGCCGTTGACCGTGCCTTCGGTGGCGATCACGGCGATGCGGCCCGATGGTGCGGCTTTCGACCGCCGCATCCGCGCCCGGCTCGATGACACCGAGCACGGGTATCGGTTTCAGCGCTTCCGTGAGAGCGGGCAGCGCGGTGGCCGATGCGGTGTTGCAGGCGACGACGAGCAGCTTGATCCGATGGCGCATCAGCGCGCTCGCGCACTGCACGGCGTAGCGGCGAACGGTGTCTGCGCTCTTGCTGCCATAGGGAAGCCGCGCCGTGTCGCCGAGATAGACGAAGCTCTCATGCGGCAGCCGTTCGACAAGCGCGCGCATGACGGTGAGCCCGCCCATGCCGGAGTCGAACACGCCGATCGGTTGATTTCTCATTCGCTTACCCGCGTGGCGGATTGGCGAAATAGTCTTCCAGGATCGCTTGGTAAATTCGTGTCAGGATTTCGATATCTTCAAGGCTCGCGCATTCGTCGACCTTGTGCATCGTGGCGCCCGCAAGCCCCAATTCCGCCACCGGACAGTGATCCTTGATGAAGCGCGCATCCGATGTGCCGCCGGTGGTCGAGAATTCGGGCGCCTGCCCCGTCACACGCTGGATCGCGCTGGACAGCAGATCGGTGAACTTGCCCGGATGCGTGATGAACGAGACGCCGCTGACCTGGAGCGCGAGCTTGATCTCGCCGCCATAGGCGCGCGTGACGTCGCGCGCGAGCGCTTCGATCGTCTTCATCAGCGATTGCGGCGTATGGAGATCGTTGAAGCGGATGTTGAAGCCGGCGCTCGCTTCCGCCGGGATCACATTGACCGCCGGATTGCCGACATCGACGGTTGTGAGCGCAAGCGTCGAGGGCTCGAAATGCTCGCTGCCCTTGTCCAAGGTCCAGGACGACAGCCGCGTGATGAACGAAGCCATGATCGGGATCGGGTTGAGCGCGCGCGAGGGATACGCCGCGTGGCCCTGAATACCTTTGACCGTCACGCGCACATTCATGCTGCCGCGCCGGCCGATCTTGATCACGTCGCCGGCGCGCGCGGCCGAGGTCGGCTCGCCGACGACGCAATGGTCGAGCGGCTCGCCGTTCGCTTTCATCCAGTCGAGCACTTTGACCGTGCCGTTGATCGCGGGGCCTTCTTCGTCGCCGGTGATCAGCAGGCTGATCGAGCCCTTGGGCTTGCCGTTCGCGATCGTGCGCGCGGTTGCGGCGACGAACGCGGCGATGGCGCTCTTCATGTCGGCGGCGCCGCGCCCGTAGAGCACGCCGCCTGCGATCTCCGCCGCATAGGGATCGTGACGCCAGCCTTTGCGTTCGCCCGGCGGCACGACGTCGGTGTGTCCGGCGAAAACGAAGTTCGGCCGCGCGGTGCCGAGGCGCGCGTAGAGATTCTCGATCGGCGGCGTTCCGTCGGCCTCGAAGCGCAGGCGCTTGCACGCGAAGCCCAAGGGTGTGAGCGCCGCTTCCAACACGCCGAGCGCGCCCGCATCGTCCGGCGTCACCGAAGGACAGCGGATCAGCGCCTGCGTCAATGGAATCGGATCGGTTGCCGCCACAGCTGTTAGTCCCTCAGCAGCTCGTTGATCGACGTCTTGGCGCGCGTCTTCTCGTCGACCTGCTTGACGATGACCGCGCAATAGAGCGCCGGTCCCCCGCTCGCGCCCGGCAGGCTTCCCGGCACGATCACCGAATAGGGCGGCACGCGGCCATAGATCACTTCGCCGCTCGCGCGATTGATGATGCGCGTCGATGCGCCGAGGAACACGCCCATCGACAGCACCGAGCCTTCGCCGACGATCACGCCCTCGGCGACCTCGGAGCGCGCGCCGACGAAGCAGTTGTCCTCGATGATCACCGGATTGGCCTGGAGCGGCTCGAGCACGCCGCCGATGCCGGCGCCGCCCGAGATGTGGCAGTTCTTCCCGATCTGCGCGCAGGAGCCCGACGGTCGCCCAGGTGTCGACCATCGTCCCTTCGCCGACATAGGCGCCGACATTGACGAAGGACGGCATCAGCACCGCGCCCTTGGCGATATGGGCGGCGTGGCGCACCACGCAGCCGGGGACGGCGCGGAAACCGGCGGCGCGAAAGCGGTTGGCGCTCCAGCCCTTGAACTTGGAATCGACCTTGTCCCACCAATGGGCGCCGCCCGGCGCGCCGGAAATCTCGGTCATGTCGTTCAGGCGGAACGACAGCAGCACGGCCTTTTTCAGCCACTGGTTCACGCGCCACTCGCCCTGGACCTTCTCGGCCACTCGCAGGCGGCCCTCATCCAGAGCCGCAAGGGCGGCCTCGACCGCCTCGCGGACCGGGACCTCCCGTCGTGGCGGAAAGGCGGTCCCGGGCCTCCCAGGCGTCGTCTATCAGGCGCTGCAATTCGCTGTCGTTCATCGTCGGCGTGATCCCTGCAATCTTAAGACTTCGCTAAGCAATCGGCCGACCGTATAGCCCGCTTCGGCCGCACTCTTAAAGGGACCTTAGGAGCGCGAATGGGAAGCTTGGGCCGGCATTTGACCGGCGCTGAGACGTGCATTCTACCGGCGAGACCGAACGATGATGGCGTTCCTGAAGCGTCTCGTGGGTGCCCGCGCGCTTCCCAAGACGCTCTCCTACGAAGATGCGCGCGCGGTCTTGGAATCGCATGAGCGCTCGGCGCAGCAGGAGCTTGCCGGACGCGCCGACGCCGAACCGGAGATGCTCTATTACCTGGCGGCGAACGGCGATGAGGCGACGCGGCGCGCGGTCGCGTCCAATCCGGCGACGCCCGCCAAGGCCGACCGGATTCTCGCCGACGACGTCGATCCGGTGGTGCGCGCGGAGCTTGCGCGCAAGATCGGCCGGTTGCTTCCCGACCTGCTCGCCTCGGAACGCGAACGCGTCTGCGAGCTGACGCTCGAAACGCTGCAGAAATTGGCCGACGATCAGACGCCGCGGGTGCGCGCGATTTTGGCGGAAGAGATCGCCGGCCTCGACTGCGTCCCGCGGGACGTGGTGCTCAAGCTCGCCCACGATGTCGAGGCGACCGTCTCGGCGCCCATTCTCGAATACTCGCCGCTGCTCTCGGATGCCGATCTGCTCGAAGTCATCGCCACGGCGCGGGCGCAAGACGCGCTCGCGGCGGTGGCGAGACGGCGGGGTGTGAGCGAAGCGGTGTCGGATGCCATTGTCGCCTCGCTCGACATTCCCGCGGTTGCGGCCCTTCTGGCCAATCCGAAAGCGCGGGTCCGCGAAGAGGCGCTCGAGAAGATCATCGATCACGCCGAGACGATCGAGGCGTGGCACGGACCGCTCGCGATGCGCACGGATTTGTCGCTGCGCGCGCTCAGACGCATCGCCGGCTTTGTCGGCGCCGCGATTCTGGAGCAGCTTTGCGAGCGCCACGGTCTCGACGATGAGACGCAGGCCCACCTCAACCGCTGCCTGCGCCAGCGGCTCGAACGCGACGACGAGAAATCGCGCAGCGCGGCGGACGGTCTGCGCGCCGAAATCCTGAAAGCCTACGAAAAGGGCGAGCTGACCGAAGCCTATGTCGAGAAGGCCGTGCTCACCGGTCAACGTGACGTCACGCTCGAATGCCTGGCCGTGCTCACGCCGGCCTCGCGTCAGACGGTCGAAAAGATCTTCGCCTCACGAAACGCCAAGGCGATCACGGCGCTGTGCTGGCAGGCCGGCCTTTCGATGCGTGTGGCGTTCAAAATCCAAACCCTCATCGCAAGACTGCACGCCGACGAGATTTTGCCGGCGCGCGCGGGCGTTGCCTACCCGCTCACCGAAGCGGAGATGCAGTGGCATCTCTCCTATTTCGGTCTCGTAAAAAGCAACGCCTGAACTCAAAAATCCGGCGCCTTCGCCTCGGCCAGCGGCACAAGGCCCTGGTTGAAGAAGTCGCCGTTGTTCTCGTTGCAGGGCACGGTCAGGATCGGCGCGTCTTCGACACGCCGCCAGCGCTGCACCGCCTTCCAGGGCGTGGTGAATGCGCCGGGATCCTCGACGAAGACCGTGACCTCGACGAATTTACCATCGGCCGCGAGCTTCCAGCGCTCGGTCACGTGGATCTGCGTCGTGTGCGGTGTGCGGTAATTGTCGACGAAGGTCTTATCGTTCAGCCCGATCGTGTCGATGACGAGCGTATCGCCGTTCTCGTAGTGGCCGACGGATTCTCCGTACCAGGACGGTTTCACGTCCTTTGAATGGGGCACATTCAGGTAGATGTGCCGGATTTCCGGTCCGCCCTGATTGATCACCGTGATCTTGTCGGCGCTCTGGTAGAAGTAGAACGGCTCGACCAGCGAATAGGCATCAAACCCCGGCACGCCCACGGGCCAGCAACGCTCGCGCGCGCGGTACGGCACTTTGCCCGCGATCACCTCGTCATTGGCCTTCTTCATCGAGGGCTTGAGCCATTCCTGCAGGATCGGATTGTCGAGATCGGCCACCCGGTAAGTCGAAGGCCCTTTCCCAGGCGTGTTGTTGGGCACGTAGGGATAGGCTCTGTCATAGGTGACGGGCCCCGGCCCACCTTCGGGAGGCGCGATCAGGTCGTCGGGACCAATCGCACGGTCGAGCACCCAGCCGGTGTTTGGACCGGTGGCGAAAATGGGAATGGTGCGTCGTTGCGGTGCGTCTGCCGCGAAGGCCACACCGATCATGGAGACGCCTGCAACCACCGACAAAGCGACATGTGCCCTCATGGACTCCTCCCGTCGCCGATGGGCTGTTCCACTGAGGGAAGTATATCACTCTGCCGGGCGTGATGCCCGGTCGAAGCGCGAATGAGCGGGGAGCGCTACGCTTCGATCAGCGTGCCGGCGCCGTGCTCGGTGAAGAGCTCGAGCAGGAGCACGTGCGGGATGCGGCCGTCGAGGATGACGGCGGCGTGCACGCCGCTTTCGACCGCGTCGATCGCGGTCTCGACTTTGGGGATCATGCCGCCCGAGATCGTGCCGTCGGCGATCAGCGCCTTGGCCTCGGCGACCTTGAGGTGCGGGACGACCTTGCCCTCTTTGTCGAGCACGCCTTCGACATCGGTCAGGAGGATCAGGCGCTGGGCCGCGATCGCGCCCGCGACCGCGCCGGCCACCGTGTCGGCGTTGATGTTGTAGGTCTGCCCCTTGTGATCGACGCCGATGGGCGCGACGACCGGGATCAGGTCGGAATTCATGATCATCTTGAGGACTTCGGCATCGACGTGCTCGGGCTCGCCGACAAAGCCGAGGTCGATCGGAACACGCTGGCCCGTGGCAGCGTCGAGCTTCGTACGCTCGACCTTCTTCGCGAGCACGAGATTGCCGTCCTTGCCCGACACGCCGACAGCGCGTCCGCCGGCGGCGTTGATGCCCGTCACGATCTGTTTGTTGATCAAGCCCGAGAGGACCATCTCGACGACTTCCATGGTCGCTGCATCGGTGACGCGCAGACCGTCGACGAACGAGGAGGTGATGTTGAGCTTCTTCAGCATCGCGCCGATCTGCGGACCGCCGCCGTGAACGACGACCGGATTGATGCCGGTCTGCTTCATCAGCACGACGTCCTGCGCGAACTCGGTCGGCAGGCCGTCGTCCATCGCGTGGCCGCCATACTTCACCACGATGGTCTTGTTGTCGTAGGCAAGGATGAAAGGGAGCGCTTCGACGAGCACGCGCGCGGTCTGCCGCCACCGGGCCAGATTGCGCAGGTCCCGTGTCGTCTCGTCGTGAACGTTCATGCCGGCCCTCGGGATGGATGTGGTTGGCGGCGCTTATATCGCAAACGCTGTGCCGTCACCAAGGGCGTGCGAGATGCGACTTTGTGACTAAGTCTCAGTTAACGCAGCCAATTCGGCGCGGAGCTCGGGAATTCCCTCACCTGTGATCGCGGAGGTGGCGATCAGGTCCGGGTGAGCGGCGCCGTGCGTCCGCGACGCGGCGGCGACCCGCGAGGCGATCGTCGGTGAGTTCGGCCGGCTTCAGCTTGTCCGTCTTGGTCAGGATGAGCTGGTACGACACGGCGGCGCGATCGAGCAGCGTCATCACCTCGACGTCGTTCTCGAGCAGACCGCGCCGCGAATCGATCAGAAGGATGACGCGGCGGAGATTGGGCCGCCCGCGGAGATATTCGAAGATGAGGCCCGCCCACTGCTCCGATTGGGCTTTGGATGCGCGTGCAAATCCGTAGCCGGGAAGATCGGCGAGCATCAATCTGTCGCCCAGGCGGAAGAAATTGATCTCGCGCGTGCGCCCCGGCGTGTTGGACACGCGCGCGAGCGTCTTGCGGCCGGTGAGCGCGTTGACGAGGCTCGACTTGCCGACATTGGACCGTCCGGCAAAGGCGATTTCGGGCAGACGGCTTCCGGGGATGTGGTCGAGCTTCGCCGCGCCGAGCACGAAATCGCACGATTTCGCGAAGAGCAGGCGTCCGCTTTCAAGGGCCTCGGCGGTGGACACGTCCGGCGATCTAGTCAGGCGGCCCGGCCGGTTTCTCCGCCGGTTCGCCGCGTCTCAATCGCGTGCCCATGCCGCGCAGCCGGTCGAGGAGATCGATCGGCGTGCCGGTCGATTTCATGATGTAGATCTGCTGCGCGATCGACAGCATGTTGTTCCAGGTCCAATAGATCACCAACCCGGCCGGGAAGTTCGCCAGCATGAAGACGAACAGGATCGGCATGTAGCTGAACATCTTCGCCTGCACCGGGTCGGCGGGCGGCGGATTGAGGTTCGTCTGGATCCACATGGTGATGCCCATGATGATCGAGAAGACGCCGATCATCAGGAACGGCCGGCGGTGTGAACGGCAGGAGGCCGAAGAGATTGAACAGCGAGATGGGCTCGGCCGCGGAGAGATCGCGGATCCAGCCGAAGAACGGCGCATGGCGCATGTCGATGGTGACGAGCAGCACCTTGTAGAGCGAGAAGAACACCGGAATCTGGACCAGCATCGGCATGCAGCCGGCCAGCGGATTCACCTTCTCCTTCTGATAGAGCGCCATCAGCTCCTGCTGCATCTTGACCTTGTCGTCCTTGTAGCGCTCGCGCAGCCGCTCCATTTCGGGCTGGAGCTTCTTCATCTTGCTCATCGCGCGGTAGGACGTGTTGGCGAGCGGGAAGAACAAGAGCTTCACGATGACGGTGAAGATCAGGATCGTGACGCCGTAATTGCCGACGAAGCGGTAGATATAGTCGAGGGCCAGGAACATCCACTTCGTCAGCGGATTGAACCAGCCCCAATCGACGGCCATGTCGAAGCGGCTGATGCCGAGCGTCTCTGCGTAGCCGTCGACGATATCCACCACCTTGGCGCCGGCAAAGAAGTGGTGGACGACCGTCTCCGAGCTGTTCGGCGCGACCGTTTTGGCCGTCAGCATGAAGTCCGACTGGTAGGCCTTGGTGCCGTTGGCGTCGAACGCCTTGTAGGTCCCGGTGAACGCTTCCGACTGCGGCGGAACGACGGCTGCCATCCAGTATTTGTCGGTGATGCCGAGCCATCCCCCGGTGCTCTGGAACTGCTGCGTGGCGTTGTCGTCGCCGAGCTCGGAATAGGTCGGATCGTCGAGCGTCCCGTTGAACACGCCGATGAAGCCCTCGTGAATGACCCAGTAATAGGTGGTGGGCGGGACATTGCGGCGCATCACGAGGCCGTAGGGCGATAGTGTTACGGGGGCCGCGCTGTTGTTGGTCACGGTGTCGGCGACGGTGAACATGTAGCGGTCATCGACCGAGACGCGGCGCGTGAACGTCAGGCCCTGGCCGTTGTCATAGGCGAGCTCGATGGGATTGTCGGGCGAGAGCGTGCCGTCCTGGACGAGCCGCCACATGCTCTCGGCGTTCGGCATCGCCTGGGTTTCGCCTTGTCCGGCAATCCAGCCGAACTCCGCGACATACGGGTGCTCCGCCGCCATCGGGGACAAGAGCTCGATCTCCGGGCTCATCGGATCGGGCGTCTCGTGATACTGGCGCAAGCGAAGGTCGTCGAAGCGGGCGCCCGTCAGGTTGATCGAACCGTCGAGGGTGGGCGTTTCGATCGGTGCCCGCGCGGCAGATTGAGCGAGCGCATCGGCGCGCGGCACGACGCCCGGCGCGGACTGAGGCGCGCTGACGCCCGGCGCGAGCGGCATTTCCGTCTTCTTCTGCTCGGCGAGCTTCGCCTGCTCTTCCTGCATCCGCGGCACGTAAACGAGATATTGCCAGCCGAACAGGACGGCCATCATCAGGACGATGGCGAGGAAGAGATTACGCTGTTCGTTCATGAAAGCTCCTGACGGCTACCGGGAGGAACGGGATCGATTCCCGAGCCGCCGCCGAGAAAAGCGATGGGATGACACCGGCAGAGCCGGCGGACCGCAAGCCAAGTTCCCTTGAGCGGGCCGTGGACGTGCAGCGCCTCCAAGGCGTAGGCCGAGCAGCTCGGCGCGAAACGGCAGGACGGCGGCAGCATCGGCGAGAGCATGTAGCGATAGGCGTAAATCGGCACGCTCAGCCCGAAGACCAAAGCTTTCCGGGCGTAGCGAGCCAGCTTTTCAGCTCTTGCGCTCATTGCCTGCTTCATCGTCCTTCCGTGCGCCGGATTGTCCGCGCTTCGCATGTGCCTCGAACTCGGCATGGGCGCCTGTGAGTGCCTTGGTTAAATCCGCCAAAAGCGCGGCATAGGGGCGCGACAAGGTCGCGACCTTCGCGACGAGAACATAGTCATGCCCCTTCCGTCCTAAAAGGGGAAGGATTTCAGCGGCTGCCGCGCGCAGACGCCGCTTGGCGCGGTTCCGTTTGACCGCCGAGCCGACTTTGCGGCTTGCGGTGAAGCCGACCCGGCAGACGGCCGAGGGAACATCCTCCGGAGAGGGGCAGGATTCGAGCGTCAGACCCGGCGTGAATTGGCGGCGGAATTTCTGGGCGCGCAGGAAATCGGCGCGGCGCTTTATCCGGTCGATACGGATTTTCGAGGAAGCGCTGACCGCCACGTGGCTTTACGCCGCGGACTCTTAGGCCGACAGCTTCTTGCGGCCGTGAGCGCGCCGGCGGGCCAGGATCAGGCGCCCGTTCTTGGTCGACATGCGCTTGCGGAATCCGTGCCGGCGCTTGCGGACGATTTTGCTCGGTTGATAGGTGCGTTTCACTGCCGAATGTCCGGAAAACCAAGGGCCCCAAGGAAGGGGTGCTTCCTAAGGGCCCTGGACTGCGCTGTCAACCAGGGAGCGGCGGCTTTAGGGCCGCTCCGCCGGTCTTTCTTACTGGTCGATCCACGCGACGCCGACTTTGTCCTGGGCGCTCATGGCCATCACGATGCCCTTGCCGTCAGGGGTCGGTTCCATGTTGCGAACCACGCCGCCGCCCGACGGGATCGGGAAGGTCTGGAAGGTCTCGGCCTTCGGGTCGAAACGGACGAGGCCGTTCGGATGGGCGTTGCCTTCGTTGTACCAGACGATGCCGTTGATCACCGTGATGCCGTACGGCTCGGACTTCGGACCGCTCGGCGACAGGTACTCCTTCACAAGCTTGCCGGTCTTGGTGTCGAACTTGCCGATATAGCCGCGCGGGAAGTCGGCGTACCAGATCACGTCATCCGCATCGATTGCCTGACGGCGCGGACGGGAGTCGGCCGACGGCAGCGTGTATTCGGTGATGTTCATGTCGGCATCGACCTTGGCGAGCTTGTTGGTGCCGAACAGAACGATCCAGAGCTGGTTCTTGGTGTCGAACACCGTGCCGTAGGGCAGCGAGCGCGGCGTCTTCGATTCAACGATCTTGAGGTCGCCGTTCTTCGGATTGAGACGGCCGATCATGTTGGCGCCCTGCAGCGTGAACCACAGATTGCCCTGGCGGTCGAAGATCGGCGTGTGCGGATCGCGCGCCTTCGCGTCGGGCATCTTGTATTCGGTGAACTGGCCGGTCTTCACGTCCAGCTTGCCGACATGGCTCTTGAAATTGCCGGTGTACCAGATGTTGCCGTCCGCATCGTCGGCGAGGCCGTGCGGGCCGGACATCGGCGTCTTGGTCTTGTACTCGGTGATCTTGCCGGTCTTCATGTCGACCTTGCCGAGAATGCTCGAGCGCTGAGCCGTGTACCAGAGCGAGCCGTCCTTGGTCGCGATCGGGTCATGCGGACGCGAGCCCTTGGTCGGGACCTGCCATTCGACGATGCGCACCTTCGCGGGGCCCGGAAGCAGCTTCAGCTTCGGCTCGGCCTGCGCCGGCAGGTTCTTCGGTCAGGTAGGCCTTGACCTTTGTGCTCTCGTCCTGGGTCAGCGGAGCGCCCACATTCACCATGCCCGTGACGAGGACGTCCCACTCGTAAGGCGTCATGGTCGGCGCCCACGATGCGCTCGGCGTTGTGGCAGCCGAGGCAAGCATTGGCGATCATGTCCCGTTCGGGAGCTGCGGGCATTTTCGCCAGCCATTGATCGGGCTGCGGAGCCTGGGCAATGGCGGGAAGCGCGATGGCCAGGCCGATAGCGGCAACGCCAAGCATCAGTTTGTACATAGGGGTATTTCCCTCGCGTTTGTTTCCGGCAAAAGAGGCGGCGAATTTAGTTCAACCGCCGGGACGTGCCAAGGCGCTTGCACAGGCTTTCAGCCGATCTTTTAAGCTTAAGGGGCGCGGTTAGCGGCCCTTAACGGACCGGGGCTTGTCGTCCGTGTCCTTCGGCGGAGGATAGAGTCGCCAAGTCGCCTCATCCGCTTCCCGAGGACAATTTTCTTCTGGAAAAACAAGGTGTCATCTTCAGGAAAGTACCCGATGGCCGTCCGCCAAAATGTGCCAGATTGGACATGCTTTTCGCCGCGAACTGGTGTTTTCTGATGGGATGCTGAAGGACAACCGAGCTCCGGCGCGGTTCGGCTGGCGGCTGGCGACGCACAGTCTGTCAGGCCGCTTGCTGCTGCTCACGATTCTCTTCGTCATGCTGAGCGTAGCGCTGATCTACTTCCCGTCGGTCGCGCGCTATCACAATCAGCTTCTGCAGGACCGCATCCACTCGGCTCAGCTTGCGATCCTTCCCTTCACCGAGGCGCCGGGTCAGCAATTCTCCGACGAGCTGCGCATGCAGCTGCTCGAACAGGCGGGCGCCGAAGCGGTGATTCTCCGCGGCGGCGGTCAGCACGAGCTCTTCCTGGTCGGACCGGAGCCGCCGGCGATTCAAGCCATCTACGATGCAACGCAGACCGATCTGATCGGACAGTTGCGCGATGTGATTCGCTGCCTGTTCGCGCCGCGCGATCGCATCATCCGCATCGATGGGACGACCGGCATCGGCGAGGACATGAACATCATCGTCATCGCCAACGAGGAGCCGATCCGTGCCGCGTTGCTGTCGTTTTCGACCAACGTGCTCGGGCTCTCTCTCTTCATCTCGTTGCTGACCGCGCTGCTCGTGTTCTTGAGTCTCTATTTCTTCATGGTGCGGCCGATGCAGCGCATCACCGCGGCGATGACGGCGTTCCGCGCCAACCCGGAAGACCCGGCACGCATTCTTCATCCCTCTTCGCGCCGGGACGAGATCGGCACAGCCGAACGCGAACTCTCCACGATGCAGCACGAGCTCTACGGCTTCCTGCAGCAGAAGACGCGGCTTGCGGCGCTCGGCCTTGCGGTGGCGAAGATCCAGCACGATCTGCGCAACATTCTCTCGAGCGCGCAGATTGCGTCCGATCGCCTGGCGACAATCGAAGACCCGGTGGTCAAACGCGTCACGCCGCGCCTCGTCGATGCGCTCGACCGCGCGGTCGCGCTCGCCACCAACACGCTCAAGTTCGGCAAGGCCGAAGAGCGCACGCCGCAGCGCGCGCGGATCGTGCTGACGCCGTTGGTCGAAGAGGCGGCCGCATCGGCGCTGCCCGAGGGAAGCGGAGTTATCTTCGAGAACCGCGTCCCCCAGCGCATGCAGATCGATGCCGATTCGGAGCAGCTGTTCCGCGTCTTGCTCAATCTCTTCAGCAACGCACGCGATGCGCTCGAATGCGTGACCTGGCGCGAAAAGCGCATCACCGTCGAGGCTGCACGCCAAGGCGGCGCGGTCACGATCGACATCGCCGATACCGGGACCGGCATTCCATCCTCGGTTCGCGAGCGGCTGTTCCAGCCGTTTGCCGGCACGGCGCGCGCGAGCGGATCGGGCTTGGGTCTCGCCATCTCGCGGGAGCTGCTCCAGGCGCATGGCGGCGACATCGCGCTGGTGTGCACCGATACATCGGGCACCCGTTTCCGCCTCACGATTCCCGACCGCACGGGCTGAGCGCTCAAGGCCGATATGGGTTGGGATCCGAAGACCTATCTCGCCTTTGGCGCGGAACGAACGCGTCCGGCCGCGGACCTCTTGGCGCGCGTGCCCCTGTCTGAGCCACGCCGCGTGGCCGATCTCGGCTGCGGTCCGGGGAATTCCACGGCGCTGTTGCGGGCGAGATGGCCGGAGGCCGAGATCGACGCGATCGATTTCGCCCCCGAGATGCTTGCGGACGCGCGCAAGAGCGGCGTCGATGCGCGCTTCATCGAGGCCGATATCGCGACGTGGACGCCGGACGAGACCTACGACGTGATCTACTCGAACGCCGCGCTCCAATGGCTCGCGGATCATGAGACTCTCCTTCCGCGTCTGTTGTCGTTCGTGCGGCCGGGGGGTGTGTTCGCGGTACAGGTGCCGCGCAATTTCGAGGAGCATTGTCATGTCCTGCTCCGCCAGGCGGTCTCAGACCCACGCTGGCGCGACGAGCTGAAAGACGTGCGCGACTGGTGGAATGTGCTCGCGCCCGAGGCCTATTTCGACTTGCTGAAACCGGCCGCGACATCCGTCGATCTCTGGGAGACGCGCTACTTCCATGTGCTCGAAGGGAACGACCCGGTCTTCCATTGGATGATGGGAACGGGACTGAGACCGTTTGCCGCGGCGCTCAAGACTCCGCTCAAGGACGAATTTTTGGCGCATTACCGCGGACTTTTGGCGGCTGCCTATCCACCGCGCCCAGGAGGCCAGACCATCCACCGCTTCCTGCGCCTGTTCTTCGTGGTTTCCGTCTAGATATTGTGGTATTCGCACCCATCGACCCTCTAGATCGGGAGACCCGCCATGGCGTTGGTCATCGCGATTGCTCAGTCAAAGGGGGGTGCGGGGAAGACCTCAGTGACCGTCCATCTGGCCTGTGCGCTGGGTGGTCGGAGGTTCGGCGAAGACGACGTGCGCAAGCGCGTCGGGCTTGTGGATCTCGATCCCCTCGGGAGCCTGACGAAGTGGTTTCACCTGCGGGAGACCCGCCTCGGGCCGGACGCGCGGCTCAGCATCTACACCGGCACCAGCTGGCGCGCGCAGGGCGAGATCGACCGCGCCAAGCTCGACTCCGAGATCGTGCTCATCGATGCCCCGCCGCATGACGAGGTCGCGTTGAGGACTGCGGTGCGCGCAGCCGCGGTGACGATCGTGCCGATGCAGCTCAGCCCGATGGATCTGTGGGCGACCTTTCCGACGCTCGAGCTCATCGCCCGCGAAGGCGGCCACGCGCTGATCGTGCTCAACCGCGTGCCGCCGCGGGCGCGCGTAGCGGACGCGCTGGTCGCCGACATGACGAGGGCGGGCATGCCCATCTCACGGGCTTGCCTCGGCAATCGCACGGCGTTTGTCGCCGCGTTGATCGACGGCAAGGGCGTCACCGAGACCGAGCCGCGTTCCGCGGCGGCGACGGAGATTCGCCTGCTTGCCGATGAAGTACTGCGCAAGGCGGCGTAGTTAAGCGCGGCTGCGCTCGTAGATCGCGAGGAACGCGGCTTCGAGATTGCGCGTGAAGCGCGCGGTGTCGAATGCGGAACAGGTGGTGCGGTTGCGCGCGAGCTTCGCTCTGATTTCGCGCAACGCCGCGGGATCATTCGCCAGCCGCAACGCCTGCTGCTCATAGGCGGAGAGCGAATTCGCGATCATCTCCGGCAATCCGACCGCCTTCAGCAGGCTTGCCGCGACGCGCCCGGCAAATGTTTCGCCGGGCGTCGTGAGCACGGGAAGGCCTGCCCATAGCGCATCGCTGGCGGTCGAGTGCGCGTTGTAGGGCAGCGTGTCGAGAAAGAGATCGGCCAGCTTCAGGCGCGCGAGATGCTCGTCCGCCGACGCGAGGAAGGGCGCGAAGATCAATCGCGACGCGTCCACGCCACGCGCTTCCGCTTCGCGGCGAAGATTGCGCATGGCGGCGTCGTTGGTTGCCGGCAGCCAGAGCACGCTCTTCTCGACCGCCTTGAGCAGGCGCATCCAGACATCGAAGATCTCGGGCGTGAATTTGTAGGTGTTGTTGAACGAGCAGAACACGAATCCGTCGTTCGGCAATCCCGCTTCCGCTCTGGTGGGCGTGTGCTGTGCGATCGGCCGCTTGTCGTCGGCCGGCAGATACGTGTCCGGCAGGTGGATGACCGTCTCGCTGTAGTCGCTGCGATGCTCGTCGGGAATGACGGTCGCATCGGCGATGAGGAAATCGATGCGCCCGAGCCCATCGTGCCGGGAAATCCGAGATAGTTGATCTGGATGGGCGCGGGCCTGAACGCGAGGACTTGAGGACGGCACTCGCCCGTATATCCCATCAGGTCGACGGCGATATCGATCTCCATCTCGCGCACCAATCTGGCTGTGGCGAGATCGTCCTTGTCGCCCGCTTCGACGAAGCGATCGAACGCGCGCGCGAGGCGTCGGCGCCGGTCGTTCGCCGCGCTTGGACGTCAACGAAATGGCGATGGTCTCGAAACGCGTCTCTGTCGTGGTGCTCGAACACGCCGGCCATCAGTGTGGCGACCGCATGGTCGTTGAAGTCGGCCGAGAGATAGGCGAGCCGGATTCGTTCGTGGCTGTAGCGCTCGCCGCGCCAGAGCGGCTGTTTGGAGATGGGGTATTTGTCCGCCACCGTGATTTTTGCACAGGCGAGCTGATCGCCGCGCGAATGCGAGAGCGCAATGGTCTGGAACGGATTGATGATCCGTCTTCCTGCGCCTAGGCCAGCTGCGATCGCGGTTCTGTCTTCCTCGAGAGACTGCCAGTCGCAGCCATGCAGCCGGCAGAAGGCGAGATTGCCGCGCGCGTAGGGGCGTTCGGGATCGACGCGAAGCACGGCTTCGTAGTCGCGCGCCGCGTCCTCGTATCGCCTGGCGCGCTGGAGCGCGTCGGCGCGGGCGTTTCTGAGGTCAGCGCTCGCCGGCATCGCCGCGACATCCGCGTCGTAGCATCGGAGCGCATCGTCGGTTCGCTGCGAGTCCAGGAGCGCGAGCCCGCGGTTGATCCGCGCAAGCGCGTGACCCGGATCGAGCGCAATGGCGCGCTCGTAGCTCAAGAGCGCCTCATCGTGCCGCTTCATTTGCGCCAGCGCAGCGCCGCGGCTGTTCCAGGTTGCCGCGCGATCCGGCGCGATGGCGAGCGCGCGTTCGATGGTGACGAGGGCTTCGTCGTTGCGGCCGAGCGCCATGAGCGCATTCGCGCGGCCGGAGAGGGCTTCGACATCGTTCGGCTTGAGCTTGAGCGCGGCATCGAGGCTCGCCAGCGCGTCCTCGTGCCGGTTCAACGCCAGGAGCGCCGCGCCGCGATTGATCAGGGCTTCATCGTAACGGGCGTTGAGGCCAATCGCCTTGTCGAAACAGGCGACCGCTTCTTCGAGCCGTCCGATGTTCTGCAGCGCGCAGCCGCGATTGTACCAGGCGTCGGGCGCGTGCGGGTTCACGAGAAGCGCTTCGCCGATCAGGCGCTCGGCATCGGCGAACTCCCCCTTCTGGAAGTGCACGAAGCCGAGAAGGTACAGCGCGCGGAAATTCCGGCGGTCGGTGTGAAGCAGTTCGCGATAGAGACGCGCCGCGCCCTCGAGATCGCCGCTCTGATGCCGCCTGAGCGCGTTCTGGAGCAGCGCTTCGGTCATGACGCCGAAGGGACCGCGAAATGTGTTGGCGTTTCGCCGTTACGCTGTCGCTGCCACATCTGCGTGTAGGCGGCTTCGAGGTCGCGTGTGTAACGCGCCGTGTCGAACAGGACGGAGGTGTCGCGATTGCGCGCGAGCTTCGCTTTGATCGCCGCAAGCGTGTGCGGTTCGCGCGCCAGCTTGAGGGCGAGGTTCTCATAGTCCTCGATCGAAGCGGTACGACAAGTTCGGGAAGGCCCGCCGCGCGTGAGCACGCTGGCCGCGACGCGGCCCGCAAAGGCGTTGCCACGCATGGTCAGCACGGGCACGCCCGCCCAGAGCGCGTCCACCGCCGTCGAGTGGGCGTTGTAGGGGAGCGTGTCGAGGAACAGATCGGCAAGGCCGAGACGCGCGAGGTGATCCTCATCGCTGGGCACGAAGGGCGCGAACACGAGTCTCTGTTCGGCCACGCCGCGCTTTCCGGCTTCGCGGCGAAGATTGCGAACCGCTGCCGTGTTCATCTGCGGCAGCCAGAGCACGCTGTTCTCGACAGCGGCGAGCAGACGCATCCAGACGTCGAAGATTTCGGGCGAGAGCTTGTAGCTGTTGTTGAAGGAGCAAAAGACGAAGCCGTGCTCCGGCAAGCCCGCTTCCGCGCGTGAAGGCTTTCGCTCGGATATGCGCCGCGCGGAATCCGCCGGCAGGTAGCTGTCCGGAAGATGCACGACGCTTTCGCAATAGTGCTGCCTGTCGTCATCGGGAATGACGATCGGATCGGCGATGATGTAGTCGACATAGGACGCGCCCATGGTTCCCGGGAACCCGAGAAAGTTCACCTGCAGGGGCGCGGGCCGTTGCGCCAGAATTCCCGGGCGGCATTCGCCCGTGTATCCCATCAGGTCGACGACGATGTCGATCTCCATCTGCCGGATCATCGCCGCGACGTCCGCATCGCTCTTGCCCGCGACATCGATGACGCGGTCGAACGCGCGTTCGACCCGCCGCCTCATCGCGCTGCCGTTGCTGTCGACATAGGAGATCGCCGTCGTCTCGAAGCGCGATTTGTCGTGCTGGTCCCACACACCGGCCATGAGAGTCGCGACCGCGTGGCCGTTGAAGTCCGCCGACAGATAGGCGATGCGGATCTTTGCGCGATCGCCATACGTCTCTCCGTGCCACAGCGCGGCTGGTGCGGGCGGGTATTTTGTCGTGCTCCAGATCGTCGCGCAGTGCTTCAGATCGCCCGGCGAGTCGAAGAGCGCGATCGCCTGGAATGGGTTTGCGACGCGCTTGCCCGCCTGAAGGTCCCGCGCGATGACCACGCGATCCGTGCTGAGCGAGCTCCAGTCGCAACAGTAGAGGCGCGAGAACGCCAGATTCCCGCGCGCAAAGTCATAGGCAGGATCGCGCTCGAGCACCGTGCGCATAGGTTTCGGCCGCGCGTTCGTAATCCTTGGCCTCGAACAGCGCGTTGGCGCAGCCGGCCATGGCATCGGTGCGCGACGGATCGAGCCGCGATGCACGCTCGTAGCTCGCGAGGGCGTCGTCGAACCGGCGGAGCGCGATCAGCGCCGTTCCACGGTTGATCCACGCTTCGAGGGCTTCGGGCCGCGCGGCGATCACCTTGTCGTAGCTCGCGACGGCGTCCTGATGGCGCCCAAGCTCCGAGAGCACGTTGCCGCGATTGTTCCAGGCTTCGAGCATGGCGGGATTGATCGCCAAGGCCTGATCGAGGCACTTGAGCGCGTCGAGGAAACGCTTCTCCGCGATCAGCAGCGCGCCGCGATTGACGAGCGCCTCGACGAAGGCGGGGCGGATCGCGATCGCGGCCTCGAAACAGGCAAGCGCATCAGCGTTGCGGTTGAGCCGCTGCAATGCGCAGCCGCGAACGAAGACCGCTTCCGCGGAGCGTGGGTTGACGCGCGCGGCTTCCGCCGCCAGACGCTCGGCATCGCCGAAGCGCGCAGCCCTGAAATGCAACAAGGCGAGCGAGAGCAGCGCATCGAAATTTCGCGGATCGGTGTTGAGGACGTGGCCGTAGAGACGCGCTGCTTCGGCCAAGTTGCCCGCGTTCTGGGCGAGCAAGGCCTTCTGCAGCAGCTCCCTCATGCCTCGACCGGCGTGACCGCGAAATGCGCGGGCGGTTCGCCTTTCTGATAGCGCTCCCACATATGCAAATAGGCGCTCTCGAGATTGCGCGTGAAGCGTGCGGTGTCGAACAGGGGCTGCGACCGGCGCCCGCGCTTGAGGCGCGCTTTCAGGTGATCGATCATCGCGGGACTCTGCGCCAACTCCAACGCGAGCGCCTCGTAGTTCTCCAGCGACTCGGTGACGAGCTCGGGAAGGCCGGCGGCATGAAGCAGGCTCGCGGCAACACGTCCGGCGAACGTCGCCCCCGGAAGGGTCAGCAACGGCACACCCGCCCACAGCGCATCGGCCGCGCTGCTGTGCGCGTTGTACGGGCGCGTGTCGAGGAAGAGATCGGCGAGCGACAGCCGCGCCAGATGATCCGCGGACGACGCGATGAACGGCGCGAACACCAGCCTGTCGTATGCCACTCCCGCCGTTTCGGCTTGGCGCTGCAGATTGCGCATCGCGGGCTCGTTCGAGTGCGACAGCCAGAGCACGCTCCCCTGCACGCCCTTGAGCAAGCGCATCCAGAGCGCAAACATCTCGGGCGCGAATTTGTAGCTGTTGTTGAACGAGCAGAAGACGAAGCCGTCCGCGGGCAAGCCGGCCTCGGCGCGCGACGGCATGCGGTGCGTGATCGGCCGCACGGAATCGGTCGGCATGAAGCAGTCCGGCATATGGACGACGGCTTCGTCGAAGCCGTCTCGCGCGTCTTTCGGTATGACGATGCGGTCGGCGAGGATGTAGTCGATATGGGTTGCGCCCATCGTTCCTGGGAAGCCGAGATGGTTGATCTGCAACGGGACTGGACGAAGCGTGAGAATCCCTGGACGCGCGTCGCCGGTGAAGCCCATCAGATCGACGGCGATGTCGATCTCGTTCTGCCGCAGATATCCGGCGATCTCGGCATCGCTCACGTTCCATACTTCGATGAAGCGCCCGAAGCTCCGCCTGAGACGCGTGTGCATCTCGCTGCCGTCGCTCTCGGTGAAGGACACGGCGAGCGTGTCGAATTTCGACCTGTCGTGGTGCTCGAACACGCCGGCCATGAGGTTCGCGACCGCCGTGTTGTTGAAATCCCCCGAGAGATAGGCGACGCGAATCTTGCGGTGCTGGTAGCGCTCCTCGCGCCACAAGGGTTGGATCGTCGGCGGGTATTTGTCGGCCACGCAAATACGGGCGGCGGCCAATTGGTCGGCCGCCGAGTCGAGGAGGGCGGCGGCGGCAAACGGGGGCACGACGCGTTTCCCCGCCCGCACGCTCATCGCGATCGCTGCTCGTTGCGCGTCGAGCGCGCGCCAATCGCAGCATTGAAGCCGGAAGAAGGCGAGGAAGCCGCGCGCGTATTTGTACTCGGGGTCGAGCTTCAAGAGGCTTTCGCAATCCTTGGCGGCATCTTCGAAGCGCTTCAGCACCATGAAGGTGTTCGCCCGGTTGAAGAGCGCTTCCGTGCTGTCGGGGCGCGATTTCAGGGCCTGGCCGAAGCTGGCGAGCGCGCGGTCGTGTTCCTTGAGCGCGGTCAAGGCGATCCCGCGATTGATGCACGCTTCGACATAGTCCGGCTTGATCGTGAGCGCGCGGTCGAAATCCTGGATGGCCTCGCGGTAGCGGTGGAGGTCCATCAGCGTGCTTCCGCGGTTGCTCAAGGCGGTGAAGCTGTTCGGATTGATCGACAACGACTTGGCGAACGAGTTCAGCGCTTCCGCATGGCGCCGCAACCGGTGGAGGGCCACGCCCCGATTGCTCCAGCCATCCGCGTAATCGGCATTGAGCGTGAGAGCGCGGCCAAGGCTTGCGAGCGCGTCGCCGGGCCGCCCGAGTTCGAGAAGTGCGGTGGCCTTATCGTTCCAACACTCCGCATCGTCGGGTTTGAGCTTGAGCGCCCGATCGAAGGCCGCGAGCGCGTCGGCCGGCCGCTTCAGCGCGAGAAGGGAAATTCC
Organism: uncultured Alphaproteobacteria bacterium; assembly: GCA_963708555.1. Lineage (GTDB taxonomy): Bacteria > Pseudomonadota > Alphaproteobacteria > Micropepsales > Micropepsaceae > CAIYRG01. The sequence goes on from CAVPTF010000017.1 coordinate 296,412, forward strand.
ACGATTGACGAACGCATCCAGGAATCGGGAATTGATCGCGATCGCCTGATCGAAGCAGGCGAGTGCCTCGGTGTTGCGCGTCAAGGTCTGAAGAATGCAGCCGCGGTTATAGGCGGCGTCCGAGGAATAGGGATTGACCTTGAGCGCTTCGGCGATCAGCCGTTCGGCTTCCTCGAGCTCTCCGGCCTGCGAGTGCAGATAGCCAAGCAGGTAAAGAGCGTCGAAATCCTTCGGATTGACGCGGAGGATCTCCCGGCAAAGCCGCACGGCTTCGGGGCGGTTCCCGATCTGATGCGCGCGCCTGGCTCCCTGGATCGAGACATTGTTCATGACGAAACCGCATCGACCCTCAAATGCGCCGGAGAGTGTCCTGCGCGCTGGCGTTCCCGCATCGTCGTGAGCGCCGCTTCGAAGTGGCGCGTGAACCGCGCGGTATCGAAGAGCGCACAGGTATCGCGGTTCAGTGCAAGTTTTTTTCGCAAGCCGTCGAGCGTGTCGCGGTCGCGAGCAAGTTTGAGCGCGAGGGCTTCGTACGCTGCAGGCGAGTCCGTGACGAGTTCCGGCAGACCCGCGGCGTTGAGCAGGCTGGCCCCGACCCGGCCGGCAAAGGATGTTCCAAAACAGGACAGCACGGGAAGTCCTGACCAGAGCGCATCGCTTGCGGTGGTGTGCGCGCCGTACGGGAGCGTATCGAGGAACAGATCGGCGGCGCGATGGCGTGCCAGGTGCTCGGCGGGCTTCACGCGTGGCGCGAACACCAGCCGTTCGGCCGCGACGCCGCGCGCGGTCGCTTCGCGGCGAAGATTGCGCGAAGCCGTGGGATTGTCCTCCAGCAGCCAGAGCACGCTTCCCTCCACCTGCTGGAGCAGCCGCATCCAGATGTCGAACATCTCCGGCGTCAGCTTGTTGCTGTTGTTGAAGCAGCAATAGACGAATGCGTTGGCCGGCAATCCGAGATCGGCGCGCGAAGGGGTGGCGGCGGCGATCGCGCGCTGCCGGTCGTTGCACTGATAAGCGTCGGGGAGCGTGACGATCTTCTCGGTGTAGAACGCGCGATCCTCATCGCGGATCACGAAGCGGTCGGCGACGATATAGTCGACATAGGGCGCGCCCATCGTCCCCGGATAACCGAGGAAATTCACCTGCACGGGGGCGGGCCGGAACGCGAGGATTCCCGGACGGCACCCCGACGTGAACCCCATCAGATCGACGGCGATGTCGATCTCCATTCGCCGCAGCAGCGTGGCGACGTGCTCGTCGCTTTGGCGGTCAGCGTCGATGAAGTGGTCGAAGGCGCCTCGCAGCCGCCGGCGCATGGCGCTGCCGTCATCCGCGACGAGCGAGACGCCGGTGGTCTCGAACCGCGACCGGTCGTGGTGCTCGAACAGGCCGGCCACCAGACGCGCAACTGCATGATCGCGGAAATCCGCCGATATATAGGCAACGCGGATCTTTTCGTGGCCATAGGACTCGCCACGCCAAAGCGCGCGCGATTGCTTCGGCCATTGGTAGGCGATCGAGCTGCGGGCGCATTGCAACTGGTCGGCCATCGAGCTCGACAGCGTCACATTGATGAACGGCTGGATGACGGGCTTGCCCGCTTTCACGTCTGCCGCGATGCGCGCACGATCGTGCTCCAGGTGGCGCCAATCGCAACACTGGAGGCGGTACAACACGAGATTGCCGCGCACATAGGGCAGGTCGGGATTGAGCGTGAGCGCCTTTTCGTAATTCGCCGCGGCGTCCTCGAAACGCTTGAGCCCCGCGAGCACGCTGCCGCCGCTGATCAGCGCCTGGATGAAGTCCGGCTTCAGCGACGACGCCTTGTCGAAGGCGGCAAGCGCTTCTTCGTTGCGGTTCATGCCTTGCAGCACGCAGCCGCGATTGTTCCAGGCGCCGGCATTCTGCGGCTCGGCGGCGATGATCGCGTCGAAGTCCTCGAGCCCTTCCTCGTAGCGGTTGAGCGTCATGCGCGCGACGCCACGCGCCATCAGCGCATCGATGAAGCCGGACTTGAGAGCCAGCGCCTGGTCGAAGGCGCCGATCGCCTCCTCGTTGCGGTTCAGGCGTTGCAGAGCGCAGCCCAGGAAATAATGCGGCTCAGCCGTGCGCGGATTGAGCCTTATGGCTTCGGCGATCAGCCGCTCGGCGTCTGCGAAGCGCGACGACTGGTAGTAGACGACACCCAACGCATAGAGCGCGTCGAATTGCTGCGGATTGATGCGCAACACCTCGCCATAGAGTCGCGCGGCCTCTGCAAGATTGCCCGCCTGGTGCAGGCGCTGGGCATTCTGCAGCAGGAACGTGCTCACGAAAGCGCCTCGACGGCGAAGCTCTCGGGCTGAGCGCCACTCTGGGCACGCTCCCACATGCGCAGGTACGCCGCTTCGAGGTGGCGCGTGAAGCGGAGTGTATCGAACAGCGGGGCAGTTTCCCGATTGCGCGCGAGCTTGGATTTGAGCGCGGCGATCGTCGATGGTTCACGCGCCAACATCAGAGCCACGTTCTCGTACACTTGCGGCGTTTGCGCGACCATCTCGGGTAGTCCAACCGCATTGAGCAGACTTGCCGCAACACGGCCGGCGAAGGTTTCGCCCTTGAGCGTGAGCACTGGAAGTCCCGTCCACAGCGCGTCGGCAGCCGTCGCGTGCGCGTTGTAGGGTTCGGTGTCGAGAAAGAGATCGGCAAGCGGAAGCCGCGCGAGATGATCTTCGGCGCGAGGAAGATGAGGCGCGAAGATGAGGCGGTCCGCTGCCACGCCACGTGCTTCCGCTTCACGGCGCAGATTTTGAATCGCCACCGGCCGACCGGGATCAGCGAGCCAAAGAACGCTGTGCTCCACTTTGTTCAGCAGGCGCATCCAGATATCGAATGTCTCGGGCAGGAGCTTCGCCGCACGGTTGAAGCTGCAGAAGACAAAGCCATCGGGCGGCAGACCCGCTTCGGCGCGGCTCGGCCGATGCTCGGCGATGCGGCGGCCTCTGTCGTTGGGCATATAGCTGTCCGGCAGATAGACCACCTTCTCGCTGTAATGCTGCCGGTCCGCTTCGCCGATGAGCGTGCGGTCGGCAATGATATAGTCGACGAACTCTGCGCCCATCGTGGCGGGATAGCCGAGATAGTTGACCTGGACGGGCGCAGGCCGCAGCGCAAGGATGCGAGGCCGGCAATAGCCCGAATAGCCCGCCAGATCGATGACAATGTCGATCTCGCGCTCGCGCAACAGGGCCGCGATCTCCTCATCGCTGCGATCGCGCACGTCGATGAAGTGCTCGAAGCTGCGCTGAACGCGGGCGCGCATTTCGCTGCCGTCATCCACGCCGAGCGAGATGGCGAAGGTCTCGAACTTGCTGCGGTCGTGCGCCTCCCAGACGCCGGCCATCAGCGATGCCACGGCATGGGCCCGGAAATCCTCCGAGAGATAGGCGATGCGGATGCGGTCATGCGCGTAGCGTTCGCCACGCCAGAGCGGTTCCGTGGGAGCGATCTCGGACTGAACCCAGAGCTTCGTGCAGGCCAGCTGCTCTGCCGCCGAGCGGCAATAGAACACATATTGGAATGCGCTCACGACGCTCCTGCCGGCGCGGATGCCCTGCTCCACAGCCGAGCGATAGTCGGCGAGATTGCGCCAATCGCAACAGTGAAGGCAGGCATGCAACAGATTGCCGGCGATGGGATAATCGACAGGACAGCTGGAGCAGCCTCTCGTAATCGTCGATGGCTTGGTCGAAGCGCCAGAGCGCCGCGAGCGCAGTGGCCCGCTGGGCCAGGGCAGCATGCTCGGCCGGTTTCAGCGCGAGCGCTGCGCTCGCGCTTTCGGCCGCCTCCGCGTGGCGTTTTAGAGCATTGAACGCGATCGCGCAGTTGACGTGCGCTTCGAGGCAGTCGGGCTTTAACGCAAGCGCCCGGTCATAGCAGGGCAGCGCCTCTTCGTAGCGCGAGAGCCCGGCGAATGCCGCACCACGGCTGACCCAAACATCGGGATGATCGGGTCTGATATCGAGGCAAGCATCGAGCAGCGGCAACGCGTCGGCCGGCTTCCGCAAGTACAGGAGCGCATTCGCGCGCTGGAACAGCGCCTCGAAATTCTGCGGCTCGAGCGCGAGCGCCCGATCGAAATTGGGGAGCGCGTCCTCGTATCGCTTGAGCGCGATGAACGCGTTGCCGCGAACGATCCAGGGTTGCGCCTGGCCCGGTCGATACGAGGCGGCCTGGTCGTAACTCGCGAACGCATCGTCGCTGCGACCCATGTTGAGCAGCGCATGGCCGCGATTCTCCCACGCCTGCGCAAAGTCGGGCTTGAGCGATAGCGCCTTGTCGTAACTCAAGAGCGCCTCGTCGTTGCTTCCGAGCCTGAGCAGCGCGTTGCCGCGATTGAACCAGACACCGGGCTCTCCAGGCTTCAGACTGAGCGCACGTTCGAACGAGACCACCGCCTCGTCGTGGCGCTTAAGCTCCAGAAGCGACAATCCACGATGCACCAGCGCTTCGAAATAGTCGCTCCTGCAACGACAGCGCGCTGTCGTAGCTCGCAAGGGCGTCCTCGTGGCGCGAGAGCCGTTGCAGGAGACAGCCCAGATTGTAGAGGTCTCGGCTCGAGCGCGAGACGAGCTTCAGCGCATTGTCCGCGCTGCGCTGCGCGTCCTCGCGCCGACCGAGTTGCTCCTGCGCCATGCCGAGCAGGCAAAGCGCATCGAAGCTCTTGGGATTTGCGCGCGCGGCCTCGTCATAGAGGCGCGCGGCCTCCGCGAGATTGCCCGCCTGCTGAAGCGCGTAGGCGCTGCGCAGCAAACCGTCATCCATGCGTCTTCAACCGCATAAGCTCGTTCCCCCCAATACGCTCGCGTCGAAATAGGCGCGTCCCGCACGCTTTTTGCGTGTTCTCTCTAACCACTCATCCGGAGCGCGCGCTAATCGCCCAGCGCGACGCCCTCGCGGCGCGGATCGGCGCCGCCTTGATAACCGTCCGCCACGCGACGGATGCCATTCACGCCGGAATCGAAATTCGGCCCGCTCACCTGGTGCCCCATGCGCGAAAGCAGGGGCGCCAATGCGTCGAGACTGGTGCCGCCTTCGATCTGTGTCACTCCGTTGAGATTGACGTGACGGGGCGCGGCCGCGACCGCCTGCATCGACAGCTGTCCATCGATCAGATTGACGAGCGCCTGCGCGACATAGGCAATGATGTAGCGGCCGCCCGGCGAACCGAGCGAGGCGAAGAATCGGCCGTCGGGCCCGAACACGATGACCGGCGCCTGCGAGCTGAGCGGCCGCTTGCCGGGCCCGGGCGCGTTCGCCACCGGCCGTCCGTCGATCACGGGCTCAAAGGCGAAATCGGTCAATTCGTTGTTGAGAACGAAACCGCCCGCCGTGATCTGCGCGCCGAAGCCGGCCTCGATCGTCGTCGTCATCGAGACGACCTGGCCGCGATCGTCCACGACGGAAAGGTGGCTCGTTCCCATCTCGACCTGAGGAGCTTGCGGTGCGTAGTCGATGATCGCGCCCTGTTTCACCGGTGGCGTTCCGGCGCTCGCAATTCCCATCGAACGCTCGGGATTGATCAGCCGCGAGCGCATCGCGACGTAGCCGCGGTCGAGCAAGCCTTGCAGCGGCACGGACACGAAATCGGGATCGCCAAGCCAGCGCTCGCGGTCGGCATAGGCGAGGCGGCTTGCCTCGGACACGAGATGCACCGTCGAGAGCATGCCCGGCTGGAGCTGCGTGCTCGGAAAGCGCTCGAGCAGCGCGAGGATTTGCAGCACGGTGACGCCGCCCGAGGTCGAGGGCGGAACCGAGCAGATACGGTAAAGGCGATACACGCCGCACAGAGGCTCGCGCGGCTTCGCTTGATAGGCCGCGATGTCTTCGCGTGTCATCACCGCGCGATTGCGTGGCGCGTTCGCGACGGACTGGACGATCTTGTCCGCGATCGGACCGCGATAGAATGCATCGGGGCCCTTCTCGGCGATTTCGCGCAAGGTTGCGGCGAGCTCCGGATTGCGCAACGTCTGGCCTGCGCGCGCCGGCGTTCCGTCCGCGTTGAAGAAGAGCGCGCGCAACCCCGGCATTGCGCCATACTGAGCGCTTCCTTGGAGAAGCTCACGCGCGAGGCGGGGCTGGACGACGAATCCGTGCTCGGCAAGGCGGATCGCAGGCTCGAACAGACGCGCCCAAGGCAGGCGTCCGTGCGCCTTGTGCGCCATCGCGAGCACCGCAACCGTGCCGGGTACGCCGACCGACAATCCACCGGGGATCACGTCGGCGCCGCGCCGCGGCCGCCCTTGGGCGTCAAGAAACATCCGAGGGTGCGCGGAGGCGGGCGCGGTCTCGCGGCCGTCATAGGCGTGGAGCGAGGCGCCGTCGGACACGACGAGATAGCTGCCGCCGCCGATGCCGGAGGATTGCGGCTCGACCAGGGTCAGCACCATCTGCGCGGCAATCGCCGCATCGACCGCGGAGCCCCCTTCTCTCAACATGAGGCGTCCGGCCTCGGACGCATCGGGCTCCGCGGCGACGATCATGTGCCGCTTCGCGACAGCATTTGCCGGGGACGGGCTGGACGTTGAGGAAGCGGCAAGGGCCGCACCGCAGATCAATAACGATACCGCGAGCATCGCCGACGCCGATGCGAATCGCCTCATGAACCCTGCTTCTCTTAAAACCCGCAGGCTCAAGCTAACGCGCCGGGCTACGCTTGGGCAATGTGGGGTATGTGACTCGTGCCGCCGACATTTTCGGCAGGGTGGTAATTGCCGCGCCAATTGCTTATTTCATTAGCTCAACCGGCAACGGCGGCCCCCCGCATGAGCCTCGATCATCATCGCGACACGCCGGCGCATCACGCCGACCATTGCGCGCACCACCAGCCCGTGCCCAAACCGGCCGTGGCGGGCGCGATCTACACCTGCCCGATGCACCCGCAGGTCGTCCGCGATGCGCCCGGATCGTGCCCCATCTGCGGCATGGCGCTCGAACCGCTGATCCCCGGCACAGCCGAAGCCGGCGGCGAGCTCGCGGACATGACGCGCCGTTTCTGGATCGGACTCGCGTTGACCGTGCCGGTGATCGTGGCCGGGATGGGAGCCGATCTTGTCGGCCTCGGGTCGCGGTGTTGGCTCCAATTGGCTCCAGCTCGTGTTCGCGACGCCGGTGGTGTTTGGGGCCGGCTGGCCGTTCTTCGTGCGCGGGTGGCACTCGGTCGTGTCGGGCGCGCTCAATATGTTCACGCTGATTGCGCTGGGGACCGGGGTCGCGTGGCTCTACAGCGCGGTCGCGACCGTTGCGCCCGACATTTTCCCCACCGGCTTTCGCGAGGCGGATGGTTCGGTCGCGGTCTACTTCGAGGCCGCCGCCGTGATCACGGTCCTTGTGCTGCTCGGTCAGGTGCTCGAGCTTCGCGCGCGCGAGCGCACCGGCGGTGCGATCCGCGCTCTGCTCGACCTCGCGCCGACCACGGCCCACCGGTTGAACACCGATGGATCCGAGGAGGACGTGGCGCTTGACGCGGTTGTCGTCGGCGATCGCTTGCGGGTGCGGCCGGGCGAGAAATTGCCGGTCGACGGCCGCGTGGTCGAAGGGCGGAGCGCGGTGGACGAGTCCATGATGACGGGCGAGGCCATGCCCGTGACCAAGGAACCGGGCGCCAAGGTGACCGGAGGCACGATCAATCAGGGCGGGCAGCTCGTGATCGTGGCCGAGAAGGTCGGCGCCGACACGATGCTGTCGCGGATCGTGCACGCGGTGGCGGATGCGCAGCGAAGCCGCGCCCCGGTGCAGCGTCTGGCTGACCGGATCTCGGCCGTGTTCGTGCCCGCCGTCATCGCGGTTGCCGTCCTGGCGTTTGCGGCGTGGGCGCTTGATCGGCCCCGAGCCCAGGCTTGCGCACGCGCTCGCCGTTTCAGTCAGTGTACTGATCATCGCCTGCCCCTGCGCGCTCGGTCTCGCCACGCCCATGTCGGTGATGGTGGGGCTTGGTCGCGGCGCGCAGGCGGGTGTGCTCATCCGGAACGCCGAAGCGCTCGAACGCCTGGAGAAGGTCGATACCCTGATCGTCGACAAGACCGGGACATTGACCGAGGGCAAGCCGACGGTGACCGCCGTTATTTCGGCTCCCGGTTTTACGGAAGCCGAAGTCTTGAGGCTTGCGGCCGGTGTCGAGCAGGCGAGCGAACATCCCTATGCCCGCGCGATCACCGCGGCCGCCAAAGCGCGCAGGCTCACCTATCCTCCCGCCGCCGATTTCGAGGCGCTGCCGGGAAAGGGCGTGAGCGGCCAGGTGGAGGGCCGGACGATTGCGGTGGGGCGCGCGGCGTTTCTGCGCGATAAGGGGATCGATCCATCGCCGCTCGAACCGACCGTCGAAGGGTTGAGGCGCCAGGGCGCAACCGTCCTCTTTGCCGGCGTCGACGGACGTCTCGCCGGCATCGTCGTTGTCGGAGATCCGATCAGGGCGTCGACGCGCGCGGCGCTCGACGCCCTGCGCAAGGACGGCATCCGCATCGTCATGGCGACGGGCGACAGCCGGCTGACGGCGGTCGCCGTTGCGCTCAGGCTTGGTATCACCGATGTCGCGGCCGAAGTCCTGCCCGAGCAGAAGAGCGAGATCGTGGCCTCGCACAAGAAAGCCGGGCGTATCGTCGCGATGGCCGGGGACGGCATCAACGATGCGCCCGCCTTGGCCTTGGCCGATGTCGGGATTGCCATGGGAACCGGAGCCGACATTGCGATGGAGAGCGCCGAGATCACGCTGCTCCACGGCGATCTTTCCGGGATCGTCAGGGCGCGGCGGCTATCGAAGGCCACGATGCACAATATCCGCCAGAACCTGTTTTTCGCCTTCTTCTATAATGCGGCCGGTGTGCCCATCGCAGCCGGCGTGCTCTACCCCATCTTCGGAGTCCTGCTCTCCCCGGTGATCGCGGCCGCGGCGATGACGTTTTCCTCGGTCAGCGTGATCCTGAACGCGCTCCGCCTGCGCCTGTTGCGGCTCTAGTTCGGCTCTCGGTCGGGGCGCTTGCCAATTCGGGCCGACCTGCATAGGTTCTGCCGCCCCATAAGCACCGGTAGCTCAGCTGGATAGAGCACCAGACTACGAATCTGGGGGTCGTGGGTTCGAATCCTGCCCGGTGCGCCACTCCCATCGCGAGGTGCCTTTTGCGCGTCCGCCAAGAACCGTGTGGGTTCCTGCGGCGTGGGCGCCCTATCCGTCAGATTCGGGGAGGACTTCGGGATTGGTTCGAAGTTGGCGCGGGTGACTGTCGTCATCCGACGGCTGGCTAATGATACGTACACGGAGTACTAGAGAAGACAAGCGTGTAACATCGCGTCTCGTGCATGAACACGAGTGGTTGTCACCCTCTGGCGATCGGGGAGTTGAGAAGACCGCAGACGAGCCGGGTCCGACCCAGCCTTTAGTCCTTTCGGACCTGAACATGCGCTGGGACCTCCCCGATCATATCGAGGAATGCGGTGCGGCCGCACTGGCCGCTCATCTGCGGGGTTCTCACGCCTCAGGATGTGTGAAGAATCATCCTGGGCATCAACATAACGGCGTTTTTGATCGACGCCAATTGCGTCAACGTGCGGTACGATCGGCGCCGTTTCCGTTTCAAATTGATACACAATTCAACGTTCTCGAATGGCGCGTTCGGGATCTGGCGGTTCGAACATGTGTGTTCGAGACGACGTTCGCGCAAAGTGGGACGTATACGGAGCAACAATCTTTATCCGTTGCGCCGATGCCGCGCGACGCAGACATCACGAGCCGATGTCGGCGCGCGCCTCGCGTGGCGTCTTGCCGGTCCAGCGCTTGAAGGCGTGCGAGAAGGCGCCGACCTCCTGATAACCGAGGAGCCACGCGAGCTCGGAGATCGGCAGAACTCTCCTCGGCAAGATAGCGATTGGCGAGATCGAATCGCAGACTTTCCAGGACGCCGGTGAACGTCAATCCTTCGGACGCCAAACGGCGGGCAAAGGTGCGCTGACTTACGCCCAAGCGTCGCGCGATGTCGCCGGCCCTGATCTTGCCGTGGGGGAGCAGCGGCACGAGCGTGTTCTCGACGTTCGCCCGGAACGAGCCTTGGCTGCGTCCGCACGCGAGTGCTTCTTCGCAGTATTTGACGAGCAGCTTGTTGAGGTAGGGATCGGCGCTCACCACCGGCAAGTTCCGGACCCTTTTGGCGAATGCGACTTCATCGACAGGGGCGCCGAATTCGATGTCGTGACCGAAGAATTCTGTGAACTCGGGTGGACGTCGTTCCCTCGAGTGAGCGAACCGCACATGTGCCGGAAGGAGGCGAAGTCCGGTCAGCTGCCTGCACACGCGCACAAGCGCAGTCATCCAGAATTCGACTTGATGCCGATCGAGGTGACGGCTGACCCCGACATAGTTGAGCACGATGCGGACGTCTTTGCCGTCTATGCATTTCTGCGAGACACCTTCATTGACGATCGCGGTGTAGTGGGCGCCGCGCTGCAACGCGTCGATCAAAATGTCGGAAGACGCGAGCACATAGTAAAGCAAACCGATTTCCCGCAGGTCCGGGATCTGAGCCAAGTGGAAGCCCAGAAACTCGTCCCCAAGTGCATCGGCGACAAGGTTCAAGAACTTGATCTGATCGCGGACCCTTAGGCGGATGCGCGGATCGTCCATCTGTTCGACGGTCAGGTTCGAGGCTATGAGCAGCGGCGCCACAGCGACACCTGCGGTTTTTGCCCGGCCATAAGCGAGTCTGCCCATGATACCCGCAGCGCTGGGAAGCCTGCTCAACCGGAGAGTGACGCGATCATCCATGACGGTGTCCTTTCCGGTCTCTGAAATCCAAGGGGACGGCGCGCACGGACATATTTTTGGCCGAATGACGCAAGACACTGGCGCCCCGTGGCCCCCATATCGACGCCTTCTCGAACCATTGCTCCAGGCCGGAGCGAGGATGGGTGAGCATGGTCCAAGGCGAACAAACGATTGCCGTCGTCGACGACGATCCTTCGGTGCGCAAGGCGCTGGCGCGGCTGCTGTCGGTGTTCGGATATCGCGTGGAGCTGTTTGCTTCGGCCGAGGCGTTCCTCGACGCCGCGCCTGCGAGCAAGGCCATGTGCCTCCTGGTGGACATCAAGCTTGGCGCCATGTCGGGATTGGATCTCGCGCGCCGTCTCTCTCTCGACGGGTTCGAGTTTCCGATCGTGTTCATGACCGGCTCCGAGAAGAATGTCGTCCGTCTGCAATGTCTGGACTTCGGGTGCGTCGCTTTCCTGGAGAAGCCGTTTCCGGAATCGCACCTGATGGATGCCGTAGCGAAAGCCGTCGGCGCGGACGTTCCGCTCGCGTAGATCCGTGGATCGGAATGCTCGGCGTGTGTGATCGTGAGCTGGTGCATCGCGCGCCCCGCAATCAAGGACTGCCGGCGGTGCGCGATCCGCCGTCCTTAGGGAGCTGCGAGCTTCCGACTGTTCCCTCGCCGTGGCGCCAGGGGCTGGGAAGCGATGATGCACCTTCCGATCGGCCAAAATCGGGGTCGGCGTGCGGTCTCGGCGCGCGGTAATTGTCGCGCAGGATGCGATCCAGCGCGGCGCCTTTCAGCGCACCGCTCAAGATCCCGCCGATCACATCGCCGATGACATCCTGTCCGCCGCCGAACGTCACCGCGCGGATCGTCGTAGCCGATGCTGCGCGCGCGGTCGCGCGCACCTTCGAGCTCGGCTCTCCGGCGCGCCATTTCGCGCAGCCGAGCGCGGATTTGGGCCACTTCGCCGTCGGTCTCCTGAAGTGCGGCCTGCGCCGATGAAATCGCGGAAACCGCCTGATCATCGGCGGAGCTTTGTGTGCTCGCCGCCTCGCGATAAAGCTGGCGCAGATCCTCGCGCTCGAGCGCTTGCGCGAGCAGATCGACGGCGCGGCCTTCGCTCTTCTCGTCGTCGGACTCGAGGATCCATTGGCGTTTCGCTTCGATCTTACCGAGATCGGCGGTGATTTTTGCGACCGCTTGCTCGGCCGAGACCATGGCCGCGTGCGCCGTTTCGGCGCGGGCTTCCAGCGGTTCGATTCCGTCGGCGACCAAGGCTTGCCGCTCGAGCGCGGCAACGTGCGCCTTTGCCGTGTCGATGTCGTGCTCCTTGTTCGTTGCGTGCTCGCGCAAGCGAACCGGAATCTCCTGAGCATCGCGTAGCTCGCTCGCGCATCGCGATAGCCGAGCGAGCGCTCGACGATGCGGTCGAAGAGGCGCACCAACGCACCGCTCGTATCGCCGGCCTGACCTGCGTTCTTCTTCCAGAGATACATGAACAGCGGATCGTTCTCGTAGGGCTTGCCCTTCGCGCCGAGGTCGGATTCGGCTTGGGCCGCCTTTTTGTCTGCATTGTCCGCGATCTCGGCCGCCGTCTCGACCGCTTCCTTGGCGTTGCGCCAGCGCTCGTCGGCTCTTCATCCGCGCCGCGGTGCGATCGCGCAGGTCGTCGATCGCTTCGAGCGCATCGGCGAGCTCCTGATCGCGCTCGTGCTTGGCCGCTTCCGCTTTGTCGAGTGCTGCCTGCGCAACGTCGCGCTTGCGGGCGAGCTCCTCGATCCGGCGCCGGCGGCCTTCGAGAATCGCGAGCGCCTGACGCTCCGTCTCATCGAGACCGCCGATCACCTGATCGCACACGATCGCGTCGAGACGGGCGCGTGCGAGCGTGCGGAAGCCCTCGGCCAGCTCATGGCGAAGCCGGTGGGCATTCGCCATGCCTGAGCGCAGTGCCTCGTCAAGACCGCGCTCGTCACCGCGGACGCGGCTGATCGCCTGCTCGACGGAGAACAGCGCATCGCGGCCACTGATCATGGCTGCATGGGAGTTTGGGGGACGACCTCGTTCATGGGTTCCTCGTGCGCGAGACAGCCCCACCCCCACCCGGCAAGTATTCCGAGGGCGCGCGTTTGCGGGAATTGGACCTTGGTCCAGCCCTGCCAGCGCCCTCCCTAATGAGAACATGGTATTGACATGAGACTATAGTCTTATTATGGTCTCTCCATCTCAGTACGCCAGCGGGAGAGCGGATCATGGCGATGACGCCAAGAGGAGATGGACCGGAAGGTCGACGAGCATTTCGGTTTCGAAGCGAGGGACGATGTGGAGGGCGTTCTCGCGACGCTCGCACCGGATGTCGTCCACGACATCGTCGGATGGCCGCTCGGACCCACACAGGGCCGGGATGGTGCGCGGCCGTTCTATCGGGCGCTGTTTGCCGATCTGTCCGACGGCAAGGTGGAGTGTCTGAACCGGCTCTATGGCGACGATTTCATGGTCGACGAGTTGGTCTGGCGCGGCCGCGCCCCAGGCAGGCCCTTCGGTCTGGACGGCAAAAACCGGCCGCTCGAATTCCGCCTGCTGCACGTCATCGAATTCGCCAAGAACGGCGATATCAAACGCGAGAACGTTTGGGTCGATCTCGCCGCGATCATCCAGCAATTGCCGCAGGACTGACATGGCGGAATTGGGACAGACCGCGCGCGCCAACCAGAAGCGGCGAACCCGCAAGGATCTGCTTCAGGCGGCCTCGCGCCTGATGAAGCAGGGACGCAAGCCGAGCTTCGATGAGATCGCCGAGGAGGCGCTCGTCTCGCGGGCCACGGCCTATCGCTATTTCCCCGGGCTGGAAGCGCTTCTCGTCGAAGCCTCGCTCGATGTGGCGGTGCCATCGGCCCAAGAGCTGTTCGAGCAGAGCTCTCCCAGCGATCCGGTCGCACGCCTGCAAACCGTCGATACGGCTCTGCACGATGTGATCATCGCCAATGAGGCGCCGTTCCGGATGATGCTGATCCATTCGATGGAACGGCGGCTTGGACGGGAGGTGGGGAGGAGCTTCCGATCCGGCAGAACCGCCGGACGGCGTTGATCGAAGCCGCTCTCGAGCCCGCGCGGGGCGAGTTCACGCGAGAGGGGCTCGAGACGCTGACGCGCGCTCTGGCGCTCATCATCGGCACTGAGGGGGTGATCGTGGTCAAGGACGTCCTCCAGCTGGAGGACGACGAGGCGCGGAAGGTGAAGCGCTGGGCCATCGCAGCACTTGTCGAGGCGGCAAGGACGTTCGGCCCCGCCGACCGCGCAACGGCCAAAGCGAAGCGAGCCCGGTCCTAGAGTTTACTCTAGAGCCCAACCCCGGTCTGGATTTGGCGGCGGCTCCGAGCCGTCTCGCGCGCTTTGAGCTCCCCGGTGAAAAAGTCGACCAGGTCCGTGCCGAGGTGTTCTTCGAGCTGTTCGTTGGTGAATCCGGCCTTCGCGGCATCGTTGATGCAGCGGCGCGCGAGCGATTCCGCATCAAGCGCGTAGGACTGCGTACCGATATTCGACCTCACCCAGCCGTCGACGAAATAGATCACCTTGCTAATCATTGGTCCTCGCGCGGATTCACAAAAAAGGGCTGCGCTCGGCCGGGGCCGAACGGGTTTCGGAGAAAACACGCGAGAAGCAGAAACGTTGCATTGCACAATGGATTCGTTTGCCGAGCTGGGCGCCCCGTGCGGTTACCAATCATTGCCCGTGTCGTAAATCCTTCAATTGACACAACTTTTGATAGATGGAATCCTTGGCCCGTGACCCTCTCGCAAGGGGGAAGCCGATTGCGCGGCCGCTCACGGGCCGCGCTGCTGGGCGCTGCGAGTTGGTCGGAAGCGGGGGTGTGGGTTACCTGAGATTGGGCTCGCTGCTGTTGGACCGAGATTTGGTCTGACGGCGGGCGAGCATCTGCGTGTTCGCGCAGTCCCAATCATGCCGCAAACCCGTGTCGGGATGAGTCGAGCGGACCAACAGGTCGCGCGGTTCATCCTCCCTTGGGTTGTGACAAACAGGATAGCAGCGAATGAGCGCGCCTCTCCTTCAACAGACCTCGCCCGCGGACAATCTGTCGAACGTCGCGGTGACGGCCAATCTCGTCCTCACCTTCGACCAGACCCTCAGGCTGGGCACATCGGGCACGATCCGGATCTACAAATCCGATGGCACGCTGTTCCACACGATCTCCGTCACCGATCCCTCGCAGGTGAGCCTCGAGAGCAGCCAGGCCGGCAGAAGGTCATCATCAATCCCAACGTCGATCTGCAGCCCGGCACGGGGTACTACGTTTTGATCGATGCGGGCGCGATCGAGAATCGTCGCGGGAGAGGATTTTGCCGGCATCTCGTCGCCGACCGCGTTCAACTTCACGACGGCAGGAACGCCGGCGTGGCGACACGACGGCTCCGACTCTGACCACCACGACACCGGCCGACAATGCGACGGGCGTGACCGTGGGCTCCAATCTTGTTCTCACGTTCAGCGAAACGGTGCAGGCGGGTTCGGGCAACATCGAGATCCGTAACGCGAACGGCACGATCGCCAAGACGATCGCGGTGACGGATGGCGACGCAGGTCAGCTTCGCGGGCAATCAGCTGACCGATCAATCCGACGACCGATCTTACCGCGGGTAGCGGCTACTACGTCACGATGGCGTCGGGCGTCGTGCGCGATCTCGCGAACAACAATTTCGCCGGCATCTCGTCGTCGACAACGTTCAACTTCACGACGACGGCCGCGCCAGCCGATACCACAGCGCCGACGTTGCAAAGCACGACGCCTGCCGATGAAGCGACCGGCGTCGCCGCCGGGGCGAACATCGTCCTCACGTTCAATGAAGCGGTGCAGGCAGGCACTACGGGATTTATCGTGATCCGCAATGCGGTGGGCGGAACCATCGCAAAATCCATCGCGGTTACGGATACGACGCAGGTCACGTTCTCCGGTAACCAGGTCATCATCAATCCGACAACCGACCTTGCAGAGAACCACGCCTACTACGTCACGGTTACGGCCGATGCTATCCGTGATGTTGGTGGCAACTATTTTGCTGGCATCATTTCATCCACGACGCTCAACTTCACGACCGCCGGGACGGCCGATACGACGGCGCCGATCGTGTCGAGCCTGTCACCTGCGGACAACTCCACCGGCGTGGCTCCCAACTCGAATCTCGTTCTGACGTTCAACGAGGCGATCCAGGCCGCTTCGGGATCGATTCTGATCTACGACACCGCCTTCGGCACGCCGATAAAGACGATCAACGTCACCGATTCAAGTCAGGTCGGCATTTCCGGCAATCAACTGACCATCAATCCATCGTCCGATCTGGATGAGGGCCGTTCCTACTATGTCGTGATCGGCAATGGGGTCATTCAGGACCTCGCCGGGAATGCGTTCGCGGGCATATCGGGCACAAGCCAATTCAATTTCACCACATCTGATCCGACACCGCCGTCGCTGGTCTCGACGAATCCCGAAGACAACGCTGTCGATGTTGCTCCAGACGGGAACATCACGCTCTGGTTCAGCGAGATCATCAAACGAGGTTCGGGCAACATTGAACTGCGGAAATCCTCCGACGGTTCGCTCGTCGAAAGCTTTGCGGTAACGGATACGACCAAGGTGATGCTGGCGGGCGGAGGGCTGGTCCTCAACCCTTCCAACAATCTTGTGCCGGGCGAGAGCTATTACATCACGATGGCATCGGGCGTCGTTCTCGATCTCGCGAACAATCCGTTTGCTGGTTTTTCGACTTCGACCGCGTTCAACTTTACGGTCGATCCGGACGAGGTTTTGATCGGCACGCGTGGCAACGACACGCTCGACGGTAAGGGCGGCGACGATACGCTTGAAGGACTAACTGGCTTCGACACGCTGATCGGAGGCCCGGGAGATGACACGTTCATTCTCGACCAATTTCGAAGGTGGCGAGAGTTCAGCCATCTTTTACGCCGAACCGGGCTACTACAGTCAAATCTATGGGTCGGTATTTTCGTTCAACAATCCCGACCACTTTAACGTGCTCTCTCTTCGGGTTGGACGAGAATAGCCATGTCGATCTGCTTAACTTTTCCTACTCTGATCCGCTAAGCGGTGATCGTGCATCGATACAAATCTCCACCGAGCAGCTGGGGATCGCTCTCGCTGCCGGGCACCTATTTCGACACCGACCAGGGGACCATATCGCCTGGCCATGCTGGATTGGAGGTCACGATCTCGAGCAGTTGGCTTAGCTATACGTATGGCAGCTTTACCATCGCGAACATCGCGTTCGATTACAGCGGGGACATTGCCGGTTCTGCTCAGTCTCTCCGTCAACTTCGAGCTGGACGAGGGCGGCCCCGGTCAGTCTACCCTGCTTCGGCACGTTCAACTACAACTACGCCCCAGCAGGCCCCGCGACACTTGACGAGGTGGTCGAAGATCCAGGCGAAGGTACCGACACGGTGCGTGCGGCAATGAGTTACGTGCTCGCCGCCAACCTCGAAAACCTCGTGCTCACTGGCAGTCACGATCTCAACGGAACGGGCAATGCGGCTAACAATGCAATAACCGGCAATGGCGGCAAGAACACGATCGATGGTATGGCCGGCGCCGATACGATGGTTGGCGGTGGCAGTGACGACACATATGTGGTCGACAACGCCGGCGATGTGATTATCGAGGATTCGTTTCAAGGCACCGACACGGTGCAGAGCACTGTCACGCGCACTCTCGAAGCCAATGTCGAGAATCTTACGCTTACCGGTGTTTCTGCGATCAACGGTACAGGAAACAACCTGAGCAACATCTTCATCGGCAACAGCGCCGCGAACGCGTTCAGCGGCGGTGGCGGTGACGATGTCTTCTATTTGGGCACCGGCGACACAGCGAGTGAGAATTCGGGTGAGGGAACGGACATCGTCGTTTCGTCGGTCGCTCAGACGCTCGCTGCGAACATCGAGAACCTGTCGCTGATCGGCAATGGGAATATCAACGGTACCGGGAACGGTCTCGACAACGTTTTGATTGGGACCGATCAGCATAGGCCGGGATTCGGCAAGAACGTTCTCACCGGTGGGGGCGGGAACGACACGCTGAACGGCGGCACCGGGTTCGATACGTTGATCGGGGGGATCGGTGACGACACCTACATCATCAACAGCGTCGAGGGAGGGCAGACGTCGTTTCTCTTCGAAAGAAGGCCTAGCGACCTGGAAGCAGGACAAGCGTGGTCCGATGCTCCCGCGCTAAGTGAAACCCTTTTCACTCTGTATGATTTTACGGGGGATGGTCTCATCGACCATCTTAGGATCGAGGACACGCATACTTACTTCAACGTGGAGCTTTCGACGACGGCGCTTGGCACCAATCTCGCGCCGGGCACCTACAGACAACGCGGAATTTCTGCCCTGGGTCACGCCTGGACATGCTGGTGTCAGTGTCATAGGCGCCGGCTCGTCTTATGGGCAGGACGGGAGCTTCACGATCGTTGAGCTCGTCATTGACTACAGTGGGCCCTCGCCGGTTCTCGTGAGCTTCTCCGCCACTTTGGAGTTGGATCCCGGGCCATTCCTCGTCGGAGCAACGTACGGTACAGTGAACTACAACTATGCGGCTGCGGGAGTCGCGCAGTTCGACTCGATCGTCGAGAGCTCCGGCCAAGGCACCGACACGGTGCAGTCCTCTGTGAAGGACTACACTCTTCCCGCCAACGTCGAAAACCTGACGCTTGTCGGATACCAGGAGTCTCTCAACGGCACGGGCAATACGCTCAATAACGTCATCACCGGAAACGACGGTGACAACATTCTCGATGGTGGCGTCGGCGCCGACACGATGATCGGCAATTCCGGAAATGACACCTACATCGTCGACAATGCAGGTGACACCGTCGTGGAGGTCTCTTGGTCGAGCCCTTACTACGCCGATACCGTGCGTAGCTCCATCTCGTATATTCTGGACTCGTATGTCGAGAATCTAACGCTGACGGGCAGTGCGAATATCAACGGCACGGGCAATGAACTCAACAACGTCTTGACGGGAAATTCGGGCATCAATGTTCTCGCCGGCGCCGCTGGCGACGATACCTATGTCATCAGCAGTCTTGCCGATTCGATTGTCGAGAACGCCGGAGAAGGAACCGATAAGGTCCTTGCTTCGATCGCCTATACGCTTGGGGCCAACCTCGAGAATCTGACTCTCACCGGCAGCAGCAACATCAACGGCACCGGCAACGCGCTCACCAATACGTTGATCGGCAATGATGGAGCAAACGTTCTCGCCGGCGCGGGCGGAGACGACAGCTACATCTTGAGCAGCCTCGACGATACGCTGGTCGAGAACGTCAACGAAGGGTTTGACCAGGTTCTTTCCTACGTCAGCTACACGCTCGCGAACAACATCGAGAAGCTGACACTCGCCCAGGACTATGGCTATCTCAACGGAACGGGAAATGGGATCGCCAACCTCCTTATCGGAAACACGCAGAACAATATTCTCGACGGCGCTCAGGGTAACGATACGCTTACCGGCGGTTACGGCGACGACACGTTCAAAATCCTCGCCGGTGCGGGCAGCGACGTCATCACAGACTTCAACTATGGAAACGATACCGTCGTCCTTGATGGCTTCGCACTCGGGTCATTCAGCGCCGTTCAGGCGGCGATGACCCAGAACGGCGCCAATACGATCCTCAATCTCGGCAACGGCGAGATCGCTGACATTCGAGAACGTATTGAAGAGCTCATTCGCTGCCGACGACTTTTCATTCCTCAACGTGCAGGGGCCACCGCCGTCGCCACCCGGTCCGCCGCCGTTCACGCTGCCGGTGAGCGGTGCGTACACGAACACGATCACGGGCACGCGGCGCGCCGATAATCTCACGGGCACGGCCGCCAACAACCGGATCGACGGCAAGCAGGGCAACGACACGATGACGGGCCTTGCCGGCGACGACACCTATGTCGTCGACTGCGTCGGGCGACAACGTGGTCGAGAGCGTGAGCAACGGCATCGACACGGTGATCTCGTCGGCGTCGTCCTACACGCTCGCGAACAATGTCGAGAACTTGACGCTGACGGGCACGAACACCCACACGGCGACCGGCAACGGCCTCAACAATCTGATCATCGCGAGCAGCCGGCCCGATATCATCAACGGCGGAGCGGGGAATGACATCCTCCGCGCAGGGACCGGCGCCTGCGTGCTGACTGGCGGCGCCGGAAACGACATCTTCGACTTCGACGTGATGGGCTCTCAGAAGCAGATCACCGACTTTACCGTCGGCCAGGATCTGGTCGATCTGCGCACGCTGCTCGCCTGGTATGGCGGGAGCAATCCGCTCGCCGACAACGCGATCGCGCTCTCCGCCGTCGCCGGCGGCGTGCTCGTCTCGGTCAAGGCGAGCGCGGGCGGATCGCTGCAGGGCCTCGTCAAGATCACCGGCGTGTCGCTCGGCGATCTCGACGTCGGCAGCGACATTCTGTGGGACGCGTAGGGACGTTCGCGCCGTTCAGGATTTGCCCGAGCCGTAGGGCCGCGTGATGATCTCGAGCTTGTGCCCGGAGGGGTCGTCGAAATAGACGCCGCGGCCGCCGTCATGGCGGTTGATCTCGTTCGGCTTGCCCTTAAAGGGATCGGCCCAGTAGGGCAGCTTGCGCTCGCGGATGCGGCCGAAGATCGTGTCGAACTCGGCTTCGCTGACCAGGAACGCGTAGTGGCCCATCGACGGGTCTTCGACCTCGTCAAAGTCGAGGGTGACATCGCCCACTTGCACCGCGAGGAACGGCCCGAACGGCTTGGCCGGCGGCAATCCGAAGAGATCCGTCAGGAACTTGGACGACGCCTTCTTGTCCCGGACGAAAACGATCGTGTGGTTCAGCGTGATGGTCATCCGGCTCTCCTCGACCCCTTACGAAGTCTAACATGGGGCAGCGAGAGCCCGAGTCCAGACGGCCAACTCCTCAATTTGTGATCTCGCGGAGCTGGGGCTGGCGCCGCCCGGCGGTCATCGACACCCTTGCCGCCGGACCTTAGTATCGCCGCACCACGCCATTGACGCATCAGGCGACAGCCGAAAGGAAACCGGGGGTCCGAGATGTCCAAGAAAACAGACATTCCCAATATCAAACGCCGCGGGTTTTTGAAGGGCGCGGGGCTTGCCGGTGCGGCGGCCCTGGCGACACCGCTCAAGGCGGTGGCCGCCCAATCGACGGCGCCCGCGCGCAATCCGGTGCCGCTCCCCAACCGCGCGGCCGAGACCGCAAGTCCCGCCCGCGATGGAGTCTTTGACGGTCGGGCGGAGCGGCAGCGATTTCATGATCGACTGCCTGAAGAGCATCGGCTTCGAGTACATGGCGGCGAACCCCGCCTCGAGCTTCCGGGGCTTGCACGAATCGCTGGTCAATTACGGCGGCAACAAGGATCCCGAATTCCTCACCTGCTCGCACGAGGAAATCTCGGCCGCGATGGGGCACGGCTACTACAAGATCGAGAAGAAGCCGCTCTGCATCTTCGCGCACGGCACGGTCGGCCTGCAGCACGCGACCATGGCGCTCTACAACGCCTGGTGCGACCGGGTGCCGGTCTATTGCGTGGTCGGCAACACGATGGCGGTGGAAGAGCGCCGTCCCGGGATCGAGTGGAACCACACCGCCCAGGATACCGCGCTCATCGTGCGCGATTACACGAAGTGGGACGATTATCCCGCATCGCTGCAGCACTTCGCCGAGTCGACGGTCCGCGCCTACAAGATCGCGATGACGCCGCCGACGCTCCCGGTGCTTGATCGTCGCCGACGGCGCTCTTCAGGAAAATCCGATCGAAGAGGGCGCGAAGCTCCGGATACCGAAGCTTCCCGAGGTCGCCGCTCCCCAGGGTGACTCGGGCGCGGTCGCGGAAACCGCACGCATGCTGGTCAATGCCGAGCATCCCGTGCTGATCGCGGACCGTTACGCGCGCACGCAGGAGGGCAATGATCGCCTCGTCGAGCTCGCCGAGCTGCTGCAGTGCGCGGTCATCGATACGAGCGCGCGCCTCAACATGCCGTCGCGCCATCCGCTCAACCAGAGCGGACGCGCCCGCGGGCAGGTTCGCGCGGCCGATATCATCCTCGGTCTCGAGATGAACGATTACTGGGCGTCGCTGAACTCCTATCGCGATCAGCTGCATCGGAGCTCGGAATCGCTCCAGCGCGCCGGCAGCAAGACGGTCCATCTCGGCTCCGGCGATCTCTACATCAAGTCGAACTACCAGGACTTCCAGCGCTTCGCCGATGTCGATCTCGCGATCGCGGCCGACGCCGAAACCACGATGCCCGCGCTCATCGAACAGGTGAAGCGGCTCATCACGCCGGCGCAGAAGGCAAACTTCGAGGCGCGCGGCAAGAAATTCGCCGCCGACCATCTCGCCGACGTGCAGCGCGCCCGGACCGACGCGACCTATGGCTGGGATGCGAGCCCGATCACGACCGCGCGCCTCTCGATGGAGGTGTGGGCGCAGATCAAGAACGAGCCCGATTGGTGCCTCGCCTCGCCGACATCGACGTTCAGCTATTGGCCGCAGCGTCTGTGGACGATGGACAAGAACCATCATTTCCTGGGCGACGGCGGCGGCATGGGCATCGGCTATTGCGCGTCGGCCTCGTGCGGTGCTGCGCTCGCGAACCGCAAGCGCGGGCGGCTCACGGTCGCCATCCAGCCCGACGGCGATCTGTTGATGACCATCGGCGTGTTGTGGACCGCCGCGCACCACAAGATCCCGGTGCTCTGGGTGGTGCACAACAATCGCGGCTACCATCAGGAAGTCATGCATGTGCAGCGCGTGGCCGCGCGCCACATGCGCGGTCTCGAGAACGCCCATGTCGGCACGACCTTGCGCGATCCCAATATCGACTACGCCAAGGTCGCCGAAGGCATGGGCTGCGCCGGTATCGGTCCCATCACCGATCCCAAGGATCTTGCCGCGGCCTTGAGGCGCGGCATCGACATCGTGAAGCGCGGCGAGCCGTGCCTCATCGATGTCGTCACACAGGGGCGCTGAAGGAGGCGATGATGAACACGATCCTGCGCGCTTCGGCGGTTCTGCGTTGTGACGCTTACGGCGGGTGCGGCTGCGCTGGCGCAAGGTGCTGCGCCGTCAGGCGACGCGGCGAGAGGCAAGCAGCTCTACACGGCCATCGGCTGTTCCTATTGCCATGGCACGGTCGGGCAGGGTGGCGGCGGACGCACCGGCGGGTTGCGCTTGGCGAATATGGGGATCGCCTTTCCGGCCTTCCTCAATCAGCTGCGCCAGCCCCAGGACGAGATGCCGCCTTATGTCGCGTCGGTGGTTCCCGACAAGGATGTCGCCGACATCTACGCGTTCGTATCGTCCTTGCCGCCGCCGGCCGACGTCAAGTCGATCCCGCTCCTCAATCCGTAGGCGCTACCACGCGCCGGTGAGGGTCACGCCGAACGAACGCGGGTCGATGACGAAGCCCGAGATCCGATGCCCGGCTGCAGCGTGGTGTTGTTGAGGATCGACCAGGATCGCTGATCGAACAGGTTGCGCGCCCAGACTTCGAGCCTGTAGTGGCCGTCGAGAGTTTGCGCGCCGATGCGCGCGCCGACGACCGCATAGGCGTCCTGGCTGAAGTTTGCCGGACGGATCCGCCGACGCTCCGACATAGGCCCTCGATTGCCAGCGAACGTCGATGTTGCCGAATCCCGTGACACCCAGCGCCTCGAACGCGCCGCTCATAGCCGACCGTACCGGCCAGGATCCAGCGCGGCGCGACCGGCGGCGTCGTGCCCTGCACCTGCGTCGAGCCTGGCCGGGAAACCGGAATCGCCGAACTGCACTTCCTGGTAGATGCCGGAGAAGGAGAACTCGAGCGCGCCCGGACGATAGCCGGTCTCCAGCTCCACGCCTCTCGACGACGAGCTCCGGCACGTTCGTCGTGCGGCGGTTGAGCCCGGTGAACCAGCTGAATTGATAGTTGTTGAACGTGCGTGTGGAAGACGGTGCTGCTCAGGCGCCACGCGCCGTCGGGCGCAGCGCCCTTGATGCCGCCTTCGAAGGAATCGGCCGTTTCCTCGTCGAACATGAGCTGCGTGAGCGATGGCGCGAGCGGATCCATCCCCGAGCGGTCGAACTGGAAACCGCCCGCCTTGTAGCCGCGGCTGTAGCTGAAATAGGCGTCCCACGACTCCGAGAAGCGGTTCGACAGGGCGGCCGTGCCCGACCAGTCGCCGCCGTCGCGTTCCGCCGCGTAGATCCCGTCGTAGCGCGGGTCGAGATTGGGGATGCAGATCAGGCCTCTCAAGTCGGGGGCACACCGGCAAGCGTGGGCCCATGGATCGCAGACAGCGCTGGCACAACCCGGCGTGTCGGACGCGATCGTCGCGTCGAGCGACTTGTTCTCGTGCGTGTAGCGCAGTCCCCCGGTGAGCGAGAGGCGATCGGTCAAGGCGAACACGTGATGCGTGAACAACGCATAGCTCGTCGCGCGCTGGCGGAACACGTCCAGCACCGCGCTTCCCGCCGGATAGTTCTCGCCGAACGGAAGCCCGGTGAAGGTGGGAAGCCATCGCATTCGACAGCGCCATGACATAGGGCTCGAAATCCGCGCCCTCGGTATAGGTGTCGCGCGATGTGATCAGGTCGCGGCTGACATGAGCGCCGAACAGATAGTCGAGACGTCCTGCAACGCCCTGCAGGCGCAGCTCGGCGGTCGCCGTGTTGAAGCGTTCGCCGTCGTTCGGATCGTAGGCAATGTCGGCGGGACTGTTGTCGACGTCATAGCCCCGGCCCGATGTCGTGCTGCGATAGGACGCGAGCGCCGTGACCCGCCCGAGCGAGGTTTGCCAGTTCGCTTCCGCTGTCGCGCCTGCGCTCTCGCTCTTCTCGAAACGCGGCGATCAGATCGTCGATCTGGGACAGATCGCTCGCGTTCTGCGATGCGATCAGCGGCAGTCCGGTCAGCGCGGTGATGATCGCGCCCGGTCGGCCCGACAACGCGGTAGACGGCGGAATTCACCGTACCGTCGTGGCGGAGATAGTCTCCAATCACGCGAATATCGAGATCCGTCGCGGCATAGAGAAGCTGTCCGCGGATCTGCTTGCGCTCCCGCCCGCCATAGACCTGCCCGGTATTGGGATTTTCGAGATATCCATCGACGGTGCCGTAGAGCGCGTCGATGCGGCCTGCGAGCCCGCGTTGCGCCGAGCGCTCCTTCGGCCGTCACGCGCACTTCCCTCAGATCGCGATTGCCGAGCGTTCCACTGGCTTCGAAATAGGGCGTGAACGAGGGACGTTTCGTCAGGACGTTGATCAGGCCCGACGTCGTGTTCTTTCCGTAGAGCGTGCCCTGCGGTCCGCGCAAAAACTCGATGCGCTCGATGCCCTGAAGATCGAACAGCGCGACATTGGCGCGCGGGAGCGGAACGCCGTCGAGCGTTATTCCCGCCGCCGGTTCAAGCCCGATATCGGCGCCCGACGTCGAAATGCCGCGCACGGTGATGAGCTGACCAAAGGATTCGCCGATCGTGTTGATCGTGTTCAATTGCGGCGCGAGCGCTACGAGTTGCTTGATGGTGTTCACTCGCGCGCCAGCAAGACGATCGTCCGGGAACACCGAGACGCTTGCCGGAACATCCAACGCGTCCATTGTCCGTTGGGTGGCGGTGATGACGACGAGTTCGCTTGCTTCGGGCGGCACGGCTTCGGCCGCAGCCGCGGACGTTCCCGAGGCAGCCTGCAATGCAAGCACAATCGCGTGGGGCGTTAAGCCCCACTTCCGCCCGTCCACTGGCTTGCCCCCCGGCTACACCGCAGCTGACTGATTCAGTTCTACAGCGCTTGCCGGGGTTAACACAGAGGGAGCGCGTGCTCCACCTTGTGGAGGTTGCGCCACCGCGTCAAAAAACGGCTTCGGCGGCGGCCGGCTCTCAAGTAGCTTCGCAAATGTTTCAAAAAGAGAGGGCGGCCGACCAGGGGGACTAGTCGGCCGCCCAACCTGGCTCACGATGCCTCATTCAAAGGACGCACGAGCGCAACCTGTGAAGGCATCGTTCGCCAAGCCGTAAATTCCATCTCCGATCCCGGTGCGCGAAACCCGCCTAGCGGCGGCTCTCGCGCCGGGGTCCTTTTCCCGCCTCCGAAACCTGTTTTTTCCGGGTCTCTTGCCAATTCTTCCTCGATGTCGGCCTTTGCTCGCTCGAGCAGGGCCGCGGTTGCCGGCATGTCGAAGTCTTTGAGCGTGGCCGTCATCTGAGAGAGGACCACCGCAAAGTAACTCAGCGGATGTGCGGGCTTGGCGGTCATCATTCGCGCACCTTCACCCGCCGCATGGTCGCTGTCATCCACCCTCCGGCCGTGTCGGTATCGACATAGAGGGACACGATATGCGCCAAGCGCCGCGTTCCATCGTTGCCGCTGGAAGGTCTTTGCCGCCGCGCGTCACCAGGGCATCTGTCAGGAACGTCGGCCTCTGGTCGCGGTGAAACGCATCCACCGCGGTCGACAGACAGGACAATTCGCCCGCCTGCCCGGCGACCACGAAGTTGCCGCAGAGATGCTCGGCCATTTCCGCGAAGTCGGAGCTCGCGTAGCAGGACGGCTTGCAGCGGTCGAACACCATGTCCGATCTCTGGGGCTCGAAGCCGTTGATCCAGCGCGGATAGGTCGGGGCCGCACCTATGCTGAGCGGTGCAGCGACACGGCGCGTGAACGCCACCGGAAACCCCAAGGTCCTGGCGTGCTGCAGCAGCGTGAGACAATTGTCCAGCGCCCGTGTCGGCCCCGAGACGCCGCACCTCGAACAGGTCAAACAGCTCGTGATGCAGATCGACAAGCACCAGGGTCGGTACGGCCCGCCCGCGATCCCTGAACCTCCTGAGATCGACAATCGTACTCATGACGCCCTTTGTTGGATTGAAGGTCGTGTTGGATTGAAGGTTGCGTTGCCTCGCGGCGCGCCGAACGCTCGAGCACTCCCGGGATATGCCAGCGTCCTTCCGGCCTGATCATCACGTACGGATCGGCCCCTATGCTGATGGCATCGGGGTGACGATCGATTTCCGCGACCATCTCGACATAGTCGAAGTCCGAGAACACCAGCTCGCGGCCGCCCTCGAAGAGCCTGAAGCCGAAGCGACTCCAGAAGTTGACCAGGCGCTTTTGCGCGTGGCCATACAGCCGGCGGTAGCCTTTCTTGCGACAGAGCTCGATGGCCGCTCGCACCAGCTGGAAAGCCAGCCGTGTGCTCCGGAATTCCCTACGGACAGCGAGGCGCTCGACTTTGGCGAAGTCGGCGAAATAGCGAATTCGCAAGCAGCCCGCAGGTTCGTCGCCGATGTAACCGATCAAATGCGTCGCGGCGAGATCGTTGCCGTCGAATTCCTCCTCGTAAGGACATTCCTGTTCGCCGATGTAGACCGCGCTTCTTAGACTTGCGACGCGCATGAGGTCTTCGAAGGTCCGCGCCACGGTGACCGAAACTTGGCGCTCGCCGGTATCGCGACGATAGCTGTCGTAGAGCGGGAGCTCGCGAGGGGCGCGCTGAAAGGTGTACAGATGCGGAGCAAAGACCGGACCGATTTTCGCTCCCTTTTTCAGCCCCAGCGTCTCGTTGAAACGAAAGCCGTCAGGCGTATTCGGTCGCGTGTACAGATCGATCCCGCGATAGGTCGGCGCGTCCATCTGTTGCATGAACAGCGCGACGCCTGCCGCAAGCACGCCTGGCGCGTATGTGGCCCAGATATAGATCCCGGCCGGCCGCTGTCCTGGCCGCGCCAGCAGGCTGAGATCGGGATGGCGAGTATCCAGCGTGCCGCTCGCCAACTGCATCAGACCGGCCGCATTCAGCGGGAGCATGGCGATAAAACCTTCTCCCGCGGGCACGCTTGGGTTGTATCTACTGCGCTCTTGCAATCGCCCAAACGCAGTCGGGGTTGTGCTTCACGACGCTGACGACCGTCTCGATTTCGGTCATTCCGGGGATACTCGCCCTGGCGCGCGCGACCAGTTCCTCAATGGTTTCAAGGGACGGGCGGAAAAGGACCAAGTGTTTTGCCACCCGTTCGGCGTCCATCTCGCCCAACGGATGCCGCGCCGACGTCGGGTTGGGTGTTCTCTTTGGAGCGCACCAAGTGTAGAGGATGTTGTGTCATAGCTTTGCCCCGCCATCTTCTATTGTGCTAAAAATCCTAGACGCAGGGGGCGGTTACGTATGCACGCTTTAGACGAACGGGGTGTTCCGAAAGCGGAACAGGCTATGCGCGCCGCGTCCAAGCCTGCGCCCGACTGGGAGTCGGCACGCGTCTTCCTCGAGGTCGTTCGCGCAGGAAGTTTCCGCAAAGCGTCGGAAGCTTCCGGGCAGTCCGTCAACGCGCTCCGCCGTCGCGTCGAGGACCTCGAGAGTGCGCTTGGCGTGAGGCTTCTCACGCGCCATGTCGACGGCATTCGCACGACCGTCGAAGGCGAGAATGTGATCGCGGCCGTCACGCAGATGGAGGTCGCGTCTTTCGGACTTCTGAGAGCGAGCGATCAGAGGACGAGCCTGTCGGGCGAAGTCCGTCTCGCGGTGACCGAAGGGCTTGGCACGTTCTGGATTGCGCCGCGTCTCGTGGAGTTTCAACGCGCGAATCCGAATCTGCTCGTCGATGTCAATTGCGCGATGAAGTCCGCCGATGTGCTTCGCATGGAAGCCGACATCGCGATTCAGATCACGCGCCCGACCGCTCCGGATCTGCGCGTCGTCAAGCTCGGCCGACTGCATTTCGTGCCTTTCGCCGCACCAAGCTACCTTCAGACCTTCGGCCATCCCAAGACCGCGCAGAGATCTGGCTCAGCACCGGATCCTCATTCAGTCGGACGACAATGTTCAGTGGCGGAAGCTGTACGACCGCCTGTTCCCCGGAATTCCGGCGGTCGGCCTCGTTGCCCTGCGCACCAATGTCAGCAGCGCGCATTATTGGTCGATCGCCAAGGGTGCAGGCATCGGCGTGCTCCCCACCTACGCAAAGGCGATCGGGGCTGAGCTTGTTTCTCTGGACCTCGGGATTCATGAAACGGTTGATATCTGGCTCACCTACCATCCCGATGCGCGTCGCATCGCCAGGGTATCGCGCATGATCGATTGGGCCATCAAGTCGTTCTCGCCGCAGAAATTCCCTTGGTTCAGGGACGAATTCATCGCTCCCGATGATCTTGCCACGGCTTATCGGGGCGAACCGCTGGTGAACCTGTTCGCCGGATTCATGGGGACTCCCATGAAGGCCGCCGCCGGCTGAGACGACATCTATCGCCTACTTCGCGTCGTGAAGCTTGCGGATGGCGGTACGCATGGCCGCGATCGCAATGGCTGCCAAGATGGACAGCGCTCCGAACGCGAAAAACGCCTCATCGTAGCTCCCCGTCCGGTCGAAGACCGCGCCGGCAAAACTGACGGCGACGATGGATGAGATGCCCGTCGCCGCGTACATGCAGCCCATGATCGTGCCGAAAGAGACCGATCCGAAATATTCGGCGACGATCGCCGGTGCCGATGGGAGCATGCAGCCCTGCGCGATACCGGCGAGACAGCATGCGAGGAGCAGCATCGAATAGTCCGACGACCAAAGAAGCACGAGCATCGCGCAGAGCATCGCGAGGGTCGACGCGAACATGACGAGGCGACGGTCGATGATCTCGAGAAGAAGGCCGCTGCCGACCTTGACGATTGCTGCCGTGACCGAGAACGTCGAAATCAAGAACGCGGCCGAAGCCGCGGACGCACCGAGTCCGATCGCGTAGGGCACGATCGTGACGACAATCGCCTGGCTGATCCCCATCATTCCGGCAAGGGCAAGCGCGATTGCCCAGAAATTGAATGTGGATAGGAATTCTCGAAACCGCCACTGCCGTGATGGAGCGCGCGAAGCTGGCTCCCGTTCGACTTCACCGGTCGGCCGGCCCTTGTTCTCGGAATGCGCCGCAAGGCCCAACTCGGCGGGTCCGCTCCTGATGATGAATGCGGAAAGGGCGAATACGACGCGCGGCTATGACGAGACCCTCGATCTGCAATGCGACGCGCCAGCCGTAGTTTTCGATCGCCCAACTCAACGCCGGCACCACGATGATGCCTCCGCCGGACGTTGCGACGGTCGCTATTCCGAGTGCGCGCCCCCGCCGCCGATAGAACCAGCGGGACACCAAGGTCGTCGTCGTCAGCGGTCCGATCGCCATGAATCCCAATGCGACGGGAACGAACAGGATCAACGCGATCAAAGCCGGCGAGGAGATCATCGAGATCAGGATGAACCCAGCGCCCAGGAGCAATCCGCCGATTCCGATGACACGCTGAATGGGGACATGATCGAGCAGATACCCTACGAGCGCGGCGACAACGACGCCGCCGCTGAAGACGATCGGAATCGCACTGCTGGCCTCGGCTCGCGAAAGACCGAGCTCTCGCTCGAGGGGGAGCACGAAAAGGCCGGCCGCGTAACTGGTGCTGCCGATCGCCAGCATCTCGGTGATCGCGCCGGCGCAGAGGACCCACCAGCCGTAGTAGATCGGCTGGCGCGATGCGGCTGCGGGGCTCAAACGCGTCCCCCAAACCAGCGCGCGCAGCGGGCGAAGAGCAGGTCTTCGTGCATTCTCAATCGCCTCCCCATGGTCCCCCCGAGGCGGTCCGGACACCATAGTAGAGGGGCGAATCGACCCGACAAGCCCTCGAAACGGCATCCGGGCCTGTTATAGCATGAACGCTTGGACCCGCCGGATGCGGCAAACAGGGAGAGGGACATGCGCAAATTCGTAGCCGCAGGATCGGGAGTGTTGGCCCTTGCCCTCATGTCCGCGTCGTCGGTTGCCCAGGAGAAGGCGGCCACTCCTCCACCTCAAGTCGCATGCCCCGACGCGGTCGCGGCGATCGCGACCTGCTATGGGGCGAAGCTCGAAACCGGCGCCTATCTGCTCGCGGCGATGCCCAAGAGCTGGAACGGCAATCTGATCGTGTTCGCCCATGGCGGACCGTCGGTCACAGCGCCCGCCGAAGACGACAGCAAGGACGACCTCGCGAAGTATTCGATCGGCGTGAAGATGGGCTTCGCCTGGATCGCCTCGACCTATCGCAAGGAAGGCTACGGCGTGCAGATGGCGGCCGATGACACGGACGACGCGCGCAAGTTCTTCATCGACCGCATCGGTAAGCCCAAGCGCACGATCCTGCACGGCGCATCGTATGGCGGTCTGGTCGGCTCGAAGCTGATCGAGAAGCACGCCGCGAACTACGATGGCGCGTTCTTCAACAGCGGCGCGGTCTCGGGCTCGATCGGCAACTACGAATTCCGCGCCGATTTGCGCGCGGTCTATCAATACTATTGCAAGAACCTCCCGGCCGCGTCGGACGGGCAGTATCCGCTTTGGGCCGGGTCTGCCGGCCGAGTCCAAGATGACGGTGAGGGAGCTGACCGCGCGCATCGACGCGTGCACCGGCGTGACCAAGCCGGCGAGCGCGCGCACGGATGAGCAGAAGAAGAACCTCGCCGACATCCTCGGCGTCATGCGCTTTCCCGAAGCGCTGCTGGTGCGCCACATGCAGGCGGGGGCGTTCGTCTTCCGCGACATCAACGCGCGCATCACGGAAGGCAAGAACCCGTTCTCGAACGCGAATGTCCGCTATTGGGGCTCATCGCGATGATGCGGCGCTCAATCGCGGTGTGACGCGGTTCGAGGCCGATACGGCCGCGCGCGCCGCGCTGATCGCCGACGGACAACCGACGGGTGCGATCACCATTCCCGTGGTCTCGATCCACTCGATGAACGATCCGCAGGCCGCGGTCGAGGCGCAATACGAATACCGCGAGGCGGTGAAGTCCAAGGGCAAGGGCAATCTTCTGGTGCAGGCTTACACCGACGAGGGCGCCCACACGGCGCAGAGCGCGCCCGAGCTTGCTGCATCGCTCGATGCGCTCATGCAATGGATCGAGAAGGGCACGAAGCCTTCGCCGCAATCGATTGCCGCGTCTTGCGGACAGTTGCGCGCGACCTATGACGGCCCGTGCCGGTATCATCCCGACTACGAGGTGAAGCCGCTCAGCACCCGCTATGCGCGGAGCGCGCCCGCTTCGCGCTGATCCTACTCGGCCGGTCGTGCCGCTTCGCTTGCCATGCGCACTTTGCGCGTGGCGATCACGCGCCCGAGCACAAGAACGATGATGGCCGCGAGCACCATGGATACGGCGAGCGCCACCATGCCTTGGGAATAGGCGCCGGAACGCTCGACGAAGAATCCGACGATGGGCGGGCCTGCGCCGCGGCCAAGGCTCCCGAACGTATTGAGCAGAGCGATGCCGCTCGCTGCCGCCGCGCCGCTCAAGAACGTTCGCGGCAAGGCGAAGAGAGGTCCATCGACGGAGAGGAGACCGACGAGCGCGCACGCGAGACCGATCAGAACAATGAGGTAGTTGCCTGTCAGGCTCGCCACCACGAGACCGGCCGCAGCGAACAAACAGGGCAACACGATGTGCCAGATGCGCTCTTTTGCGACGTCGCTCTTGTGTCCCCACAGCGACATGGCGAAAGCGCCGAAGATGAAGGGAATCGCCGTGACGAAGCCGTTCATCAAGTTGGAGAAGCCGAGCGATTGCACGATCTGCGGCAGCCACAATTGCGTGCCGTAAAGGCCGCATTGGATACAGGCGAGCGTGAGGCCGAGGACGATCACGCGGACGTCGAGAAACGCCGCCCAGAAACTGCCTTTCTCGCCACGGTCCTCGCGCACGAGCCGCGTGGTGATCATTTTCTTCTCGTCCGCCGTCAGCCACGCCGCGTCATGGGGACCGTCCGGCAGCATAGAACGGCACGGCGAAGGCAAGCAGCGCGGCAGGCAGCCCCTCGATCAGAAACAGCCACTGCCAGCCTTGCAGGCCCCAAACGCCGTCCATTTGCAGGATCATGCTGGAGACGGGCGCGCCGATGATGAAGGCCAGCGGAATGCCCGACATGAAGACGCCGACCATGCGCCCGAGATAGGCCTGCGGAAACCAGTACGTCAGATAGAGCAGGATGCCGGGGAAGAAGCCGGCCTCCGCGGCGCCCAACAGCAGCCTCACGACATACAGACTTGGCGCGTCCTGAACGAACGCGGTCGATGCGGAAATCAGGCCCCAGACCAGCAGGATCGTGAAGATCCAACGCCGGGCGCCGATTTTCTCCATGATGATGTTGCCGGGCACCTGGAACAGTGCGTAGGACCAAAAGAGCATGCCCGCGGCCCAGCCGAACTGATCCGCCGTAAGACCCAGATCCCCGCGCATGGTGAGCGCGGCAAAGCCGATATTCACGCGGTCGACGTAGTTGATGAAATAGAGCAGCAGGATGAACGGCATCAGCCGCCACGCGCATCTCATGAAGACTTTGTGCTCGTCCATCCGCTCCTGCTCCTCACCCGGGGCTTGTTATGGGGCCACGCTAGCACGAGGCCGCCGCGGCCAAGAAGGGCGGTCACTTTATCGTGCGGCTCACCGTCCTGGCGATCGTCCCTCTTGCGCGAGCTGAATCGGACAGAATGACGGCCGGGCTGAACATCACGGCCATACCAATCGAGGAGATACGTTCATGAGCATGAAACGCATGATTCTTGCCGCTTTCGCGGTGACCCTGATGGGGTCGGCCGGCGTGCTGGCGCAGGGCAACCCGACGGGTCCGATGAGCTTCTTCGTCACCAGCACGAGCCAAGGCGGAAATCTCGGCGGGCTCGCGGGCGCCGATGCAACCTGTCAGCGCCTGGCGGCCGCGGCAGGCCAGGGCAATCGCACGTGGCGCGCCTATCTGAGCACGCAAGGTCAGGGCGCGGTGAACGCGCGCGACCGCATCGGCAACGGGCCGTGGTTCAACGCCAAGGGCGCCCGCATCGCCGCCAGTCTCGCGGACCTGCACGGCGACGTGGAGCGCGACCGCAATCTGCTGCAGATCGAAACCGCGCTGACCGAGAAGGGCGAATCGATCCCCGGCCGCGGCATGCCGGTGAACGAGCACGACATCCTCACGGGCTCGGACTCGCACGGCAAAGCGTTCCCGGCGGGCGAAGACCGCACCTGCGCCAACTGGACGTCGAACGCCGACACCAACAAGGCGATGATCGGCCATCATGACCGCATGAGCGCGGCGAACACGTCGTGGAACTCGTCGCACATGACGCAGGGCTGCAGCCTGGATGCGCTCAAGCGCACCGGCGGCGCGGGCCGCTTCTACTGCTTCGCTGCGAACTGAGGCGGATCACACCAAACGAAAAAGGCCCAGTGAAACGCTGGGCCCTTTTTCATTCGTACACGGACGTTACTGCCCGATGGGCACGTATTTCACCAGGCGCTGGCGCGTGACTTCGCCGGCATAGATGTTGCCGCTGGCATCGACGGCCAGGAACTCGACGCCGCTTTCGCCGTCTTTGTATTCCTGATGGTCGGGAATGAACGCGGTCACTTGTCCGGTCTTCGCATCGCCGATGCGGATGCCGGGAAGCCAGCCGGGATTGCGCGCAGCGTTCGACATGCCGTCGCCGACATAGATGCGGTCGCGCGCGTCGATATAGATGCCGCTCGGTTTGCCGAACTGCTTCCACTGCGCGACGACATTTCCTTCCGTGTCCAGCACCTGGATGCGGTTGTTGCCGCGGTCGGCGACATAGATGCGGCCCGTGGAATCGATGGCGATCGCGTGCGGATCGCTGAAGCGTCCGGCGTCTGCGCTCTCGGAGCCCACGCCGCCGCCCCAGGCTTTGATGAACTTGCCGTCCTTGGCGAACCGCAGCACGCGGTTGTTGCCGCCGCGATGGCCGTCGACGATCCAGATGTCGCCGTTGGGCGCGATCGCGACGCCGGACGGACCGTTGAAGCGGTCGGGTCCGTCGCCCGCGACGCCGGCCTGACCGAGAGTCATCAGGAGCCGGCCCTCGGGACTGAACTTGAACACCTGATGGCCCTTGCCGATCTTGAAGCCCGGCTCGCCGCGGCGATCGCCGACGGGCGCGCCTTCGGTGACCCAGATGTTGCCTTCGCGGTCGACGTAGAAACCGTGCGGAAAGGCGAGCAGGCCCTTGCCGAAGCTCTGCACGAGATTGCCGGCGAGATCGAATTTGAGGATCGGATCGGCGGTCGTGCCGGCGCAATTGTTTCCGCCGCAGCGCGCGAGAATCCAGATGTGCTTGCCGTCGCGGTCGGGAAACACGCCGCTCGAGACGCCGAGCTTCTGCCCCTCGGGCATTTTCTCCCAGCCATAGGTCGCGCGATACGGATTGGGTGGATCGCCTTGCGCGAACGCTCCGGCCGCGAAGCAACTCAGCGCGATGGTCGCAAACATCGATGTCAGCAGTCGCGTGCGCATGTGGTTCCTCCCAGAGGCCTACAGTTTCAGCGGGCGGAAATAGCCCGTCAATTCGAGATAGCCGCTTCCGCCTTCAATTTGCGCGGCGCCTTCCCAGTAGACCGGGCCTCCTCCGGCGCGGCTGTCGAGCTCCTGATCGTCGAACAGCGGCTTGATCCGCCATTGCCGCTCGCCGGTGGGAAGCCGCACGGTGAGCCCGCGCTCCACGGGATACTCCGCGCCGGTGCGCGGCGAGCGCCAGGTGCGCTCCGTGGTGAAGCGCACATCGCCGGGTGCGAATGTCGTGGCCGATCCTTGCGCGTCGCGATAGGTGCCGCCCGCCCACAGCGCGGTGCCGTCCTCGCCGCGGATCTGGAACGCCATCAGCGCAGCCCCATCGTCGAAATTGAAACCGACCCAGTCCCAGCCGACCGCGCGGGGATCGAGATAGGCCGACGACCATTCGCGATCGAGCCACGCGGTGCCCTTCACCTCGACCGTGCGATTGCCGCGCTGGACGCTTCCCGACACTTGCAGATGCGGGATGCTGTAGTAGTGGCTCGCCTGTTCGGGGCGCGGGCCCTTCTTGCTGAAGCCCTTCTCGCCTTGCAGCAGGATCGGCTGCGTGGATGTGAATGCGAGATCGAGCGCGAAATCCTTGCCCGCGACCTTCGTGACGATGCGGTCGTCCGGCGTGCGCTTCAGAGTCCAGTCGTCGATGACGACGTCCATGTCGGTGGTCGACGCTTCCGCGAGGCCGAAACCGGCGCGCGACGCGCGCTGATCGTGCAGCAATTGCTTCGATGCGGGATCGGAGATCGCCGCGTGCGCGAACAGCACCTGCTTGGCGGCGAACGCGCTCGGATTGTCCTGATCGACGGAAGGCCGCGTGCGGAAGAACGTGACCTGGAAGCCGAACGCGGGGCCGTCCGCGGGCTCGAGCCAGCCGGTGATGTACCACCACTCGGTGCGGAATTCCGGATGCGCGCCGTGATCCGTCGGGAAAGCGGAATTCGACGCCCGGCACCACCGCGGGGTAGGTGGGCAAGCGCGGCGCGTCGGCGGCGGTTGCCGCTGTTGCGAGAAGAAGTGCGAGGACGAGAGAGCAGAAGCGCGTCATCACCAGTCCTCTTTCACGGCGCGCACGGCGTCGAGCGACAGCGCGCGCCGTCCCGCGAGCAGTGCTGTCGCGGCGGCGGCGCCGATCAGCGCCACGGTCACGGTCGCGAACAGCACGAACGGGAGCCGCGTTTCCATCGTCCAGTTGAAGGATTGCGGATTGACCACGTGGATCAGCACCTGGCTCATGGCGAGCCCGAGACCGATACCGGCGATGACGCCGACGGCGCCGAGCAGCGCGCCTTCCATCAGCAGCATGGCGATGATCTGGCGGCGCGTCACGCCGAGATGGCGCAGCATGCCGAACTCTTTCGTGCGCGCGAGCGTCTGCGCGGAAAACGTGGCGGCGACGCCGGCGAGGCCCACGAGGATCGCGATCGCTTCGAGCAGATAGGTGACCGCGAAGCTGCGGTCGAAGATCCGAAGCGACAGGGCGCGCAGCTCGCCCGGCAGCGCGAACTCGATGCGCTCCGCGAGCGGCTGTGGCAGAGCCGCGCGCAAGCCTTCGATCACCTGCCCGGCCGTGGCGCCCGGCGCGAGCTCGACCGAGCCGTCGGTGCGCGTCTCATCGCCGGTGAGCGCGGTGTAGTCGGCGGTGTCCATCGTGATCGCGCCCTGCTGCCGGCCGTAGTCGCGCCAGATGCCGGCGACGAAGAACCTCGCCGGCTTGTCGGCTTCGCGCCCGGTGATCGGCAGGTCGATCGTCTCTCCCGCCTGGTAGCCGTAGAGCCGCATCGCGGGTTCCGACACCCACACCGGCGGTCGCGCCGGGCGGAGCGGCGAACGTCGCGCCGATGATCGGCAGCGTCTTCGCCGGATTGTCGCTGTCGATGGTTTGCGCGACGAGAATGACCGCGGGCCGTTCGGCGGAGAGCCGCAACGGGATCATCTTGCGGAAATTGATCGAGGCCACACCGGGCGTCGCCAGCAATTTCTTCTGCACGCTCGGCGTCCAGGCTGCTGTCGCCTTCGAGGCGCAGATAGATGTCGGCCGGCAGCACCTGCACGAGCCACTCATCCACCGAGCCGCGGAAGCTCCACACCATCACCGCCATGGCGATCATCAGGCTCGTGCTCGCGACGATGCCGCCGAGCGCGATCGCGGCCTGCGACGGCGCGCCCCACAGCCGTTTCAGCGCGAGATCGGCGGACGCGGAGAGGCGCCCGAAGCGCTGCAGCGGCGTCAGCAGCAGGCGCGCGAGCAGCGGCATCGCGGCGATGCCGCCGGCGAGCAGCAGCGCGATCGAGAGATAGCCGAACAGCGGAAGCTCGCCGATCGCGGGCAGGAAGGCCGCGGCGGTTCCGGCCGCGAGCAAACCGAGGGCGAGCCGCGCATGCGGCCGCGCTTTCGGATCGGCCGCGTCGCCCACGTCCTTGAGCGCGATCGCGGGCTGCGCGCGCGCCACTTCGCGTGCGGGGAGCAGGCTGCCCACGAGAGCCGCGCCGACGCCGAGCACGAAGAACGTCAGCGCCGCCCAGGGCGCGAATGTGAGTTGCGGGCGCGTGCCGCTGAAATAGCCGCCGCCGAGATCGCCGCCCAGAAGGCGCAAGCCCGCATCGGCGATGACGAGCCCGATCGCGAGGCCAACGATGGCGCCGACCGCGCCGACGATGGCGCCTTCGGTCAGCACCTGCGCGATAAGACCGCGGCGATAGACGCCGAGGACGCGGAGCAGCGCGAACTGCGCGCGGCGCCGCGCAACCGAAAGCGACTGCGCCGAGTAGACCAGGAACGCGCCGGTGAGCAGCGCCATCAGCGCCAGCATGTCGAGATTGACGCGGTAGGCGCGCGAGAGACTGTCGGTGCGGCGTGCTTCGGTCTCCTGACTGACGAGCTCGGCATCGGACGGCAGCAGCGCCGCGATGGCTGTGCGCATGCGCGCCGCGTCCATGCCGGGCGCGAGTTTCAGGTCGACGCGGTGCAGCCGTCCGAGCGCATCGAACCGCCACTGCGCATCGGCGATGTCCATGACGGCGATGCTCTGATCCTCCTCGACGGCGGGAAGCGTGCCTGAAATCACGAACGGGATCGTGCGGCCCGCAGCGGTCAGCTCGATCATGTCGCCGATGCGCTTGCCGGTGGCATCGAGCGCGGCCTGCGAGAGGAACAGCGAATTCGCCGCGAACGCGTCGCCGCCGGTCGCCTGCGCGCCGTCCGAGGCCTCGTCGTCGTTCGTTGCGTTGGACGCGCGCACGATCAGGCTCGGCGTCGCGGTCGCGACGCGGAACATGTCGAGGCCGAGCAAGGTCAGCGACTTCCCGCCGGCGATGTCGGCGACCGCGCGCAATTCCACGACGGGGCTCGCGCTCGCGATGCCGTCGAGCTTGCGCGAGCTTCGGATAGAGCGTCTCGTCGAAGCCGAGCGGGCTTTTGGCGCGCACCTGAAGATCGGCCGCGCCGTTGACGCTCGCGACCGCGCGGGCGAATTCGTTGAGCGCCGATGCGTTGATCAGATGCACGGCAAAGCCGAGCGCCACGCCGACGGCGATCGCGATCATCGCGACGATCACGCGGCCCGGATGCGCGCGCCATTCGCCGAGGATCATCCAGCGCGCCGCCCTGCCGCCGATGCGTGTTGCGTCAGCGGCCGCGGCCATTGACCAATCCTTGCCGTGTCAGCGTGAGCGCGCGATCCGCGACCGAGGCCGCGACATCGGAATGCGTGACGAGCAGCGTGGCCGCGCCCGCGCTGCGCACCGCCTTGGCGAACAGATCGAGGATGCGCGTCGCGGTTTCGGGATCGAGATTGCCGGTGGGCTCGTCGGCCAGCAGCAGGCTCGGCCGGTGCACCAGCGCGCGCGCGATCGCGACGCGCTGCAGCTCGCCGCCGGAGAGCGCGCGCGGATAATCCTCGCCGCGCCCTTCCAGGCCGACGGAGGCGAGCATCTCGTCCGCGCGTTTCATCGCCGTATCGCTGTCGGCGCGCTGAAGCATGAGCGGCAGCGCGATGTTCTGGTTGAGCGTCAGATGCGGAAGGATGTGGAACGCCTGGAACACGAAGCCGATGGATTGCCGGCGAAGCAGCGTGCGGGCGTCGTCGTCGAGGCCGTCGAGCGCCACGCCGTCGATGGCGATCTGCGCCTGCGTCCGGAACATCGAGGCCGGCGACGAGATTGAGCAGCGTCGACTTGCCGACGCCGGATTCGCCCTTGATCGCGACGAACTCGCCGCGATCGACGCGGAGATCGAGCCCCTCGAACAGCACGCGGCCGCCGGGGACGGATTTCTTGAGAGCGGTGAGCGCGAGCAGCGGCGTCATGGACGGGACACTAGAACCAAATCGACTGCGGCTGACACGAGCCCTTGGGGCGGGGCTTGTCGCGCCGACTATTTCAGCATCGGTAGCCAGCGTCCAAGTCATTGATCATGCTGTCGGTTTTCTCGTTTTCAAAACTCTGGTCGCTCGAATTTTTCGATGCACGGAGATTTTCCAACGAGATCAAGTCGTTGCCATTCGGTCGAGCTCCACGAATGAGCCTCTTGGGCCAGACTTCGTCTAACGCGTTGATCATTCTAATCTTTCCTCGCCTTCAATAGTCTGTTCGTTCGATTTCGCGATTTTTTCCGTTTCACCGTTCTCACCTGACTGTCCATAAAGTTCTCTATTTGTTCTTATACGCCGATTGTGGGAAAAGGTCACTCGAAACCCGTCCATCCTCACGTGGCGTGGACCGCAAGCAGGTCCTCGGCGATCTGAACCGCATTGAGCGCCGCGCCCTTCAGCAGCTGGTCGCCGGCAGAGAACAGCGACAGCGAACGGCCCGAGGGGTCGCTCAGGTCTCGCCGAATACGCCCGACAAGGATGTCGAATTGATCGGATGCGTCCTTCGGCATCGGGAAGACGTTGTTCTTCCAGTCGTCGACGATCCGCACGCCCGGCGCGTTCGCCAAGACCCTGCGCACCTTGTCGAGGTCGAAGGGTTGCTCGAATTCCACGTTCAGCGACACCGCGTGAGCGCGCAGCACGGGCACGCGAATACAGGTCGCGCCCACGAGCAGGTCAGGCTCACCGAAGATCTTGCGGGTCTCCTGAATGACCTTCAGCTCTTCGCCGTTGTAACCGGTGGCAGGATCGACCGCGCTGTTGTGGCTGAACAGATTGAAGGCATAGGGATGCGGCAGGACCCGCGGCGCATAGGGAACGCCGTCGAGATGCGCGCGCGTGGAGTCCACCAGCTCAGCCATCGCTGCGGCGCCTGCACCCGATGCGGCCTGGTAGGTGGACACCAAGAGACGCCGGATGCGGAATTCCCGATGCAGCGGCCAGAGCGGCGTGATCGAAATGATCGCCGAGCAGTTCGGGTTGGCGATGATGCCCTTGTGCGTTGCGATGGCCTCACGGTTGATCTCGGGAATGACGAGGGGTACGTCGGGGTTCATCCTGTAGGCGGACGAGTTGTCGATGACGACCGCGCCTTCGCGAACGGCGGTGGGCGCGAACTCGAGCGACACGCGATTGCTGGCCGCGAACAGGACCACGTCGAGAGCGCGAAGCGCGTCGTGCGTGAGCTCCTGGACGGGCAGGGAGCGGCCCTTGAAATCCGATCGGTCGTACCGGCGGAGCGAGAACTCGCGAGGAGCCGCAGCGCGCGGACTGGAAAGGAGCGTCGCTCGAGACATTTGACGATCTCCGTCCGACGGCGCCGGTCGCGCCGACAACGGCAAGTCTTAGACCTTGGTGCTTTGTACTGGCATCTTCGTCTCCGGATTTGTGGGACGGGAGGCGCCAGAAACAAAAAGGGCCCCGCCGATCCCGGTGAGGCCTTGAGAACTTTCGCAGCAGTCTTAAATCAGCGCGCGCAAGCTCCCAACGCCCCATCGATGGGCGTCTTCGTCGTGCTTGTGCGCTTTATGACCGGCTGCATGGGCGGTGCGTATAAGGCGTTCCGTGACACTGCGCAATGGACTCAAGCGCCGCTAGATGCCGAAGTACGCGGCATCATTTGTGATCGGCAGTCGCCATTTCCCGATCGATGGCTTGCCGCTATCGTTAACTCGCCGACCGAAACCGGGGCACCCCCATGAGAAGGTTTGTAGTTGCGTTCGCGGCCGCCGCATGTCTCGGCGGCGGGTCAACCCATGCCGCGCCCGATCCGACGACGGTTCAGTTCCTCTACCAGACGTGCAAGGACGAAACCGCGGCGAACGGGCCGCGGTTCTGTCTCGGCTATATCCTGGGCGTCGGCCAGCTCATGGCCGTGAATGCGAAGTTCGGCGACAATTTCGCCATGTGCGCCACCGTTTCAGAAGGTGGCGTGCCGACCGGCCGCGCCATGATCGAAGCGTTCCTCGCCTGGGCCGAAAAGCATCCGGAGAGCCGGTCTCAGCGCAACATCATGGGCGTTGCCCTGGCGTTGAGAGAGGCCTGGCCCTGTCCGGCGACGCTCGCGACGAAACCCGAGACCGCCCGCGTCAGCGCGAGCGATTGACGGTTTAGCCGTTCATCGGTTCGAGGACGATCTCGACGCGGCGGTTGCGCGCTTCGGCGACATTGTCGGCGGTCGAGACCTTGAGATTCTTCTCGCCCATGCCGCGGGTGTTGAGGCGCGCGGACGTCACGCCGTTGCGGGCGAGCGAGGCGGCGACCGCCTCGGCGCGCTGCTGAGACAGCGCCTCGTTCCGGGCGCTGGTGCCCGTGGTGTCGGTGAAGCCGTGCACATTGACCCTGGTCTCATCGTACTTCTTGAGCACGATGGCGACGGCGCGGAGAACTTCTTCGGAGCGCGAGGACAGCGTCGATGAGCCCACGCTGAAGAGGATGTCGTTCTGCATGTTGAGCGCGATCGTGTCGCCGCGGCGCTCGACCGAGACGCCGGCGGCGCGCAGCTCCTTGCGCAGCTCTTCCTCCTGGCGGTCCATGTAATAGCCGATGCCGCCGCCCGCGGCCGCGCCGATGCCGGCGCCGATCAGCGCGTTCTTGCCGCGCTGGTTCTTGTTGGTGAGCGCGCCAATCGCCGCACCGCCCGCCGCGCCGATCAGGGCGCCCTTGGTCGCCTTCGAGGTCTGCTTCTCGCCCGTATAGGCGTTCTCGGTCTGGCAGCCCGCGGCTGCAAGAGACGTGGCGATAGCAACGGCAATCATCGCGTGACGGCGCATGGGGCACTCCGATCGGTATTTCGAAGCGCGATTTCTAGTGCGGGCGGAGAGGGCAGGAAACGATCGAGCGCCTGTTTGCTAAACAGGTGGCGAGGGGATGTGGGTGAATTTTAGGAAAATGTGGACGTTGGGAACCCGCACCAACAAGGGGGACACGAAGATCACGAAGGAGGCACGAAGGTCACAGGAAGGCGCGTTACGCCTTCGTGTGCTTTGTGCAATCCTTCGTGCTCTTTGTGTTTCCGTTACTTCTTCACAAAGCGGCGGAAGTTGAGGGTGTTGGTGAAGCCGCCATAGACGTTGCCGGCGTCGTCGGCCGCGACACCTTCGAGCGTGTTGGTCTCGTGCCACGGGATGTAGGCGGTGACCTTGCCGTCCTTCACGCTGCCGATGCGGATGCCCCAGTTGAAGCCCGGATTGGTCATCGGGTTCGAGTTCGAGTCGGCGACATAGAGGATGTCGTTCTTGTCGATGTAGAGCCCGCTCGGCCGGCCGAACTGGCGCCATTCGGCGAGGACCTTGCCCTCCTGGTCGAAGATCTGGATGCGGCTGTTGGTGCGATCGCCGACGAAGAGGCGGCCCTGGGAATCCATCGCGAGCGCGTGCGGCGCGTCGAAGTCGCCGGGGCCCGAGCCCTTCTTGCCCCACGACTTGATGAACTTGCCATCGTTGGTGAATTTCACGA
Organism: uncultured Alphaproteobacteria bacterium; assembly: GCA_963708555.1. GTDB lineage: Bacteria > Pseudomonadota > Alphaproteobacteria > Micropepsales > Micropepsaceae > CAIYRG01. The sequence goes on from CAVPTF010000017.1 coordinate 339,430, forward strand.
CGCGCGCGTTGGTCTCGCCGCCGTGGCCGTCGGCGACGAAGATGCTGCCGTCGGGCGCGACGAGGACATCGGACGGGCCGTTGAAGGTGTCGGGACCGTTGCCGGCGACGCCCGGCTTGCCGAGCGTCATCAGAAGCCGCCCTTGCGGGCTGAACTTCATGACGGTGTGGCCCTTGCCGTTGTTGTCCTTGGCGCGGCCGTCCGAGACCCAGATGTTGTTGTCGCGATCCACGTAGAGCGCGTGCGGATAGTTGAACAGGCCGGCGCCGAAGCTCGTCACCAGCTTGCCGGAGGCGTCGAATTTCTGGATCGGGTTGAGCGGCGAATTCGAGCAGTCGGTCGCGCTCGCGCAGCGGTCGAAGACCCAGATGCTCTTGCCGTCGCGGTCGATGTCGACGCCGACGGCCGCGCCCCATTTGCGACCCTGCTCGAGCTTCGCCCAGCCGACGTCCTCGCGATAGGGATTGGGCGCGGAGTTGGGATCGGGCGTCGTTCTGGGCGAGGCTCGAAGCCGCCATGACCGCGGCGCAATGACGACGCCAAGCGCGACAGCTCGTACGATGGATGCGACGCATGATGTCCTCCGTCACGTGTTGCTCGCAGGCATTCCCCCACTCGAAGCGTCTCGCGCTTACGGCGGCGACGCTTCGACCCCGTAAACGGGGAGGTGAAATTCAGGCTTCTCGTTCACGCGGTTGCGTTTCAAATCCGTTCCGGGAAGCGGATGATGAAGTTGTTCACGTTCGGCATCTTCACCTGCGGCAGAGTCTGCGCGTTGATCACGTCGGTCTCGCCGATCAGCTTGTTGAGCGAGAGGAGATAGGCGGTCAGCGCGTAGACCTCCTGGTCGGTGAGCGATTTCGGCGCGTTCGCCGGCATCGCGCGGCGGATGAAATCGAAGATCGTCGTCGCGTAGGGCCAGAAATTGGCGATGGTCTTGCCGCCGTCGAGCGTCGCGCGGGGCGGGCCCGCGGTGACCATCGCGGCTTCGCCGCCCTTGCCGTTCTCGCCGTGGCAGGCGGCGCATTTCGCCTGGAAGATCGGCGCGCCCTGCACGGCGGTGCCGCTTCCCGCAGGAAGGCCGGTGCCGTCGGGCATCACCGAGATGTCCCACGGCGCGAGATCGCCCGGGCGTGATCGCCTGGCCGAGATTGGGGCGAAGCGTGTTCTGGTTCTCGGCGGCGAACACGCCGACCGAGAGCCCGAGCGCGAGCGATGTCGCGACGGCTGCGATCCTAAGCGTAGACATGGCGCACGCTCCCGTTGGCCTGGACGCCCCAGCTGGTGATCGCATTGAAGTGCTGGCTCGGGAAACCGAGCACCGATGGCGGCCGCGTCGTCTGGCCGCGATGCGCGACGAATTGCGCGCGCGTCGGCTGCATGTTGCCGCCTTCGTCGAACGCGCGGCTCTGCAGCGTGGCGGCGCCGCCGTTCCAGCGCCACGGCATGCGGAAGCGCGTGAACGCCTTCGGCACCACGGGATCCTGCAGCGCGGCTTCGCCCCAGCTCTGCCCGCCGTCGGCGGAGACCATCACCTTGGTGATGCGTCCCGTGCCGGAATAGGCGATGCCGCTGATCTCGTAGACGCCGGCTCCGCCGCTCAACACCAATCCCGGCGAGGGGCTGGTGATGAACGACTTCACTTCCTGCAGGAAGTAGAAGCGGTAGGCTTTGCCGTCGGGAAGGATCTGCGAGTAGGTGCGCGATTCGTAGTACGTCATCGCCGGCTCTTCGGTGAGCTTGATCCGGCGCAGATATTTGACGTTCATGTTGCCTTCGTAGCCGGGCAGCCACAGGCGCATCGGATAGCCGTTGCCCGGCTGGATGCGCTCGCCGTTCTGGTAGAGCGCGATCATCGCGTCGTCCAAGGCCTTGGCGACCGGAACGGAGCGGCTGAGCAGCGAGTTGTCCGCGCCTTCGGCGATCATCCATTTCGCGCGTGGATCGATGCCCGCCTCTTCGAGCAGCGTCGACAGCATCACGCCGCTCCATTCCGAGCAGAACGCCAGCCCGTGCAGCGCCTGCACGTTCTCCTGCAAGGGCTCGTTCGAGAACAGCGGCGCGGAATTGCCGCCGCACTCGACGAAGCCGATGCGCGACACCATCGGATAGCGCTCGAGGCTGTCGAGCGTGAACACCAGCGGGCGGCGGACGAGGCCGTGGATGACGAGCTTGTGCTGCGCGGGATCGATGTCGGGCACGCCGCCGTGGCAGATGGTGAAGGCGAGACCGTTGGGCGTGATGATGCCCTTCAAGCAGATGGTGCGGCGTGCGGGCGCGCGAGTTGCGCGGGATGTTGTCGGGATTGTCCAAGCGTGCGGACGACGTTGCGCTCGAAGCGCGACGGCACCTGGTAGGCCGGAAGCACCTGGCCCCATCTGAGGCTCCAGGCTGCGTCCTTCAGCGGCTCGGCGGCGGCGCCGGTCGCGCCGATGCCGGTGGCGGCCGCGCCCGCCAGCATGACGCCCGCCCCGAGCAGCGCGCGGCGGTGGAGAAGCCCGTTGCCGGCGACGACTTCCGGCTCTTGAGTCCTGTTAGTTGCTCGCTTGCTTGCCATTGGTCGTTGCTCCCTTGCCAGTGCCGCGGCTCATCTCGGCGAGCGCAGCCCCGTCCTTGCGCGGATCGGACGCGCCGAAATTGATGCCCGTGGCGAAATCGCGCTGCACCGCTTGGCCTGCGCCCATGCGCGTGACCGAGAAGTCGCCGCGCATGATGATCTTGTGGCCCATCGCGGTCAGCTCGTTGCGCGTCTTCTCCGGAATGCGCTCCTCGAAATTCACGTCGCAGCCCGCGAACGTCTCCTTCGAGAAGCGCGGCTGATCCAGCGCGCCCTGCACGTTCATGCCGAAGTCGACGATGTTCGAGACGAACTGCGCGTGCGCCTGCGCCTGGTTCCAGCCGCCCATGATGCCGAAGGCGATCTTCACGTCGCCGCGCTCCATGAACGCGGGGATGATCGTGTGAACCGGACGCTTGCGGCCGACGAGCGCGTTCGGATGGCCTTTGTCGAGCGAGAACAGGCCGCCGCGGTTCTGCAGCGCGAAGCCCGCGCCGCCGACGGCGATGCCTGCGCCGAAGCCGACGCTCGAATAGTTGCTCTGGATGAGCGAGACCATGTTGCCGTCTTTGTCGACGACGGAGAGATAGGTCGTGCCGCGATCGGTTTCGGGCGGAACGCCGGGGCCGACATCGCAGACGGCCTTGGACGCGTTGATCAGCTTCGCGCGCTGGACCGCGAAGGCTTTCGACTTGAGGCCTTCGGTCGGGATCTTGGTGAATTTCGGATCGGCCGTGTAGCGGATCATGTCGGCATAGGCGATCTTCTTCGCCTCGATCATCGCGTGCAGCGCGCGTACCGAATTGTGCCCGTAGTCCTTGAGCGGATAGGTCTCCATGATGTTGAGCATCTCGAGCGCGGCGATGCCCTGGCCGTTCGGCGGCAGCTCCCACACCGTCCAGCCGCGATAGGTGGTCGAGATCGGATCGACCCATTCGGATTCGAACTCGGCCAAATCGGCCGCCTGCATCGTGCCGCCGTGCAGCTTGGTGGTCGCGAGGATCTTCTGCGCGATCTCGCCCTTGTAGAACGCGTCGCGGCCCTTCTCGGCGATCTGGCGATAGGTCCAGGCGAGATCGGGGTTCTTGAAGAACTCGCCGACGCGCGGCGCGCGGCCGTCGGGGAGATAGGTCTTCGCCGTCGCGGCATCGGCGGCGAGCGTCTTCTCGCTGTCGCGCCACATCACGCTGATGATTTCGCCGACGCCGAAGCCTTCCTCGGAATGCTGGATCGCGGGCGCGAGCAGCTCGGCGAACCCCTTGGTGCCGAAGCGCTTGAGCATCTTGTCCCAGCCGTCGACCGTGCCGGGCACGGTCACGGACTGGATGCCCCGCTGCGGCATCGACTTCATGCCCTTGCCGAGCAGGTAATCGGCGGTGAGATCGCGCGGCGACCAGCCGGACGCGTTCATGCCGTAGAGCTTCTTCGACTTCGACGTCGTAGATGATCGCGAAGAGATCGCCGCCGACGCCGTCATTCATCGGCGCGATCAGGCCCATCATCGCGTTCGTCGCGACGGCCGCATCGATCGCGTTGCCGCCGTTCTCGAGGATGGACGCGCCGACCTGGGAGGCGAGCACGCTCTCGCTCGCGACAACGCCGCCCTTCGAGACGATCATCGAGCGCGACTGCGAGCGGTCCTGCGCGGCCGCGCCCGACACGAAGGCCAGGCACAGGCTCGCGCCGAGCGCGGTCAAGACTCTCAGCATCAAATTCCTCCCGAAGCGGTGGCGTTGTGGTTGCAACAATAGCCCTCCCAGCCGCTCCCGGTCGAGCGAACGGAAGGCCTGTCCAAGGCCTTGTTCCTGTTTGTGATTGACCGCTTCGCGAGAGCGCTACCCAAGCGCGGCCGATCGGTCGCGCTTGGGGAGTCGCTGCGGTCCTAGTTCGCCTTCATCAGGTCGCTATAGCGCTTGACCATGCGGTCGACGGCGGGCTGCGCGTCTTCGCGAAGCATCAGCCGCTTGGCGACCATGTCTTCGACCGCGGCCTTGGTCTTCGTTTCGTAGTCGGCGGCCGAGGAATAGCGCTCCTCGACGGAAGGACGCGGATCGCCCGAGGCCATGCGTTCGGCCTTGGTCTTCGCGAACGGGATCATCTGGCCCGCGCCTTCGCAGCCGTCGCCGGCTTGGGGGCCGGCGCGCAGCGCCCATCCGGTATAGGTCGCGAGCGGCACGGTCACATCGGGGAGGCGGACGCCTGCGATGTCGTTGCCGTCCGCATCGGTCTTCGGCACGTAGGTCGGATAGATCTTGCCGTTCTTCGGATTGTCGAACATCGGCGGCGTGATCACCGGCGGGTTCACCGTCATGATTCCCGTGCGGTAGAAATCCGCGCCGTAGTCGAACAGATAGCGCGTCGATTTCAGCCCGTTATAGGTGACGCCCGGAATCTTCGGGAAGCCGACCGCGCTCTGCGGCATCGCGGGCACGAGCGTGCCGTCGGCAAGACGCGGAATGCTGCTCGCCGGCGGCTCGACGCCCTTGGTCGACCATTGGTCCAGCGCTTCCCAAAGCGCGCGCTGCACCGGCGTCGAATTCAGCGGATTGAGGAGCTGCTGACAGGCGCCTTTGGAAGTCGGGTTGCCGTAGCCGTGCTGGTGGCTCGAAATCAGATAGAGACGCGCCTTCGGATGGTCGGGGAGATCGACCTTGCCGGCGGGATCGGTGTGGAAGAGCGATGCGCCCTTCACCCAGTATTCGTTCTCCGAATAGATCTCCATCGCCAACGGGCAGGTGTTCGACTTCGTGCAGGCATCGTAACGGCCCGCGGTCTTGCCCGTGATCGGATCGGTGGTCGTCTGGTTGGCGAACGGGAACATGCCCTCGAGGTAGAGCTGATCCTGCCGGTTGCGCTGAGTGCGTCCGGGCTGCGAGAAGCGGTAGTTCATGTTGATGCCGTCGCCGGCGGCGATCCACTGCATCATCCCGTCGAACACGATCTTGCCGTTCTCGGCCTGATTGAAGCCGAGATTGCGGAAGTCGTTGAGCATGCGGCCCGGCTGCGACTGAACCTCGGTGTAGATGCGCGTGATGTCGCCGGCGAGCGGGTTCGGCGTGCCGGCATCGTCTTTGGTTTCGTAGCGCAGGAAGGCGTTGAAGTCGCGCACCGCGGCGAAGCCGACGGCGTTCACCGTCGGATCCTTCGCCGTGTAGTGGAACTCGTAGATGTCGTTCGCCTTGAACTCCGTGCCGGCGGGCAGAAGCGAGATCGACGTGCCGTCGTCGTCATAGGTCCAGCCGCTGGCGGGAATGACCTCCGGCACATCATCCATGCGCACGCGGTGCGTCAGCTTCGCCTTGCTCTTATCGAGCGTCGCCGCGGGATAGCTCAAGTCGTACGACTTCGCCCGCTCCACGATGTATTCGTAGGCCGGTCCGGTGATCGTGGAGCCGTCCGGATTCTTGGCGACCGGAAGCGTGATCGTGGTGTTGTAGTCGGCGTTGCTGGAGCCGGCCGAGTAGTCCCAGCCGCTCCAGATCATCGTGTAGCCGCGCGGGGGCAGGAAGGTGTTGGCGAGAACTTTCGGATCGGTCACCGATCCCGGGTCGTCGCCGGCCCCGCCGCGATTGAGCGGGCCGTGCGTCTTGCCGCCGCGATTGGGCGGCTCGTACATGGCCTTGTGAGCGCCCTTGCTCAAATCGATCGGCTTCAAGATGTAGAAATCGACGGCGTACTCGACGTTGCCCTTGGCGTTCTTCGGCGCGAGCTGGATGTCGACGATGACGGCGTTCTTGGGGTCTTTCGGATCGAGCTCGCCATACGCTTTGCCGACGATCTTTTCGTAGGCGCCGACGTCCGTGAAGACGTAGCCGCCGAAGGTCGGCGACTGTTTCTCCGTGATCTGAATTTTGGTGACGCGAGCCTCGGCGGGAGCGCCGATGAAGAGACCTGCTGCGCTCAGTGCGATCAGTGACACGGTACCCATAAGCGCCCGGTTGTTCGGCATGACGGTCTCCTCCTGCGTCGATGTGCCAGTCTAGCAAATCTCGCCCACAGAAATCTCGGGGCGTTACGCGGAACCTGTCTGCAGTACGGCCCCCGGACTCGGCGACTTTCGGTCCTCAAGCGGGTCTTGCGACGGATACCGGAGAACCCTTTGTCATTTCAGGAAAACCCGGCTTTCGGGCGTCAGGCGCGCGAGCCCTCGAAGAGGAACCGCGATGGGTCCGCGTCGGTCGGTAGCGTGCGGGCGATCTGCTGCGGCCGAAATTCCGGACCCAACGCGCCCAGCGTGCTGCGGATGGATTCCACAAGCGTATGCGCCACGCGCGCAAACCGCGCGGGCGAGGTCCAGCAGGTCAGGTTGAGGCGGAGGGTTTCGGTGCCGGCGCTCTCGACAGACACCGAGGGCTTGGGCTCGGTGAGGAAGTCCTCGCCTTTGATGAGATCGAGCAAGGCCTCGCGCGCACGCTTCTCGTCGGCCGCCGCCGGCAGCGCAATGGAGAAGACGACCATCCGAGCCGGATGCCGGCTGTGGTTCTTCAGCGGCGCGTTCCACACCACGGAATTGGGGACGAAGAGGAAGAGACCCTCGTAGGTCTGGAGCGAGCAGGTGAAGAGGCCGATTTCCTGCACCCATCCTGAAATCCCTGGGACGACCGTTGGCATCTCGATGAAATCGCCCACCCGGAACGGCCGGAGCAGGAGCAGCATGAGACCGGCGGCGATGTTCGAAAGCGTGCCCTGCAGCGCCAATCCGATGGCGAGACCCGCAGCGCCAAGCACGGCCAGAAGCGAGGTCGTCTCGATGCCGAGTTGTCCCAGCACGACCATGATCACCAGAACAAACCCGGAGTAACGGAGCGCGGATGTGAAGACGGGCTGCAGCGTCGGGTCGATCCGCGGCGTCTTGGCAAGGACGCGCCCCAGTCCGCGTGACAGCCAGCGGATCGCGACAAGACCTCCGATCAGGATAACGATTGCACCTAAGAGGCGCGGAACAAAGACGTCCGCCCAGTTCACGAGCAGGTTCGTCAGATCGGTCGGGTTCAGGGTATCCACCGGCAGGCCGCTGAGTTGATTCTGCAATGCCGTATTGTGCCGTGATTCGCGTCGACCGCTACCAGATCAGCGGGATCACGCGGTAGCGGACGCGGGCGGCGTAGTCGTCATAGCCCTTGAGCGCGGTTCGGAGCGTCCGCTCCTCGATGCCGATGCGGATGGCGAACAGGCCGATGAAGACGGGCAGGAATGCGAGGCCCCACCATGAGCCGAGCAGCAGGGGCAGGCCGGTGAAATGGAACAGCGCGCCGGCATACATCGGATGGCGGACATAGGCGTACGGACCGGTGGTGACGACGCTGTGCGCGCGCTCGGTTTGGATCTTCACCACGGGCGAGGCGAAGCTGTTCTCGCGGAACGTGAGATAGCCGAGATAGACCGAGAGGAAGACGCCGACCGCGCCGAGCGCTTGCAGCCAAACGGGGACGCGACGACCAGCCGTATCGCCGGTCCAGCCCCATCACGATGAACCAGGCGATGTAGAAGGTGATCAGCGAGACGACGAGAAGCTTGTCGACCTGCGGCTGATCGCGCTGGACGAAGGAGCCGGTGCGTTCCTTCAGCAGCGCCGGATCGTAGTGCAGCAGCCATAGACCGAGGGCGAAAGCCAGAACCCACATCTCGGCCAGGAACACCCACGCGCCCGGCCACGCCAAGGTGCCCGCGGGCACGAACAGCAGCGCGCCCATGGCTGCGATCCAAAGCGTGTTCCGGACGATCAGTCTTACCGGCGTCATGCGGGCTCCATCGGGACCGATTATCGCATTAACGATAAACCGCCATCAAAAGACCTCGGATTGTTCCAAAATTTCGCGCAGTCGGCCGTCAGATAGTGTTTGGCAGCGCACGCGTCGCGGAAATCATTCCGTGTCCAGGTCCGCGCGCCCTTCGGGAGATTCTCAAATGCGCCAAGCTCTAGTCCTGATACCGCTGGTATTGCTCACTGCAACGACGGCCGCGAGTGCACAAACGAGCGGCGACAGGCAAGCTGTCCCCGTTCAGGTTCCCACGCGCATCAATATCGGGATGAGCATTTCCGAACGCATCTCGAGCGTCTCGTTCGAAGAGCAGCACCGCGCGGACCAGGCGATACGGCGCCAGCTCTATCGGATGGCGATGGAGGAGTGCGCATTGCTCGCCGAGGTCATGAGAGCCGAGTGCAAGCTCACATCGTTGAGTGTGAACACGAACTTTCAGAACAACAACGATCATCCCATGATCAACAGCAGCGTGAATGGGCAATACGAGATCATTCCGCGGCGCTAGCCGTCTTTCTCCAAGCGTGCGATTGCGGTCCTCAAGTGTCCTTTCGAACGCTTGAGCAGCGACTTTGCTTCGTCGAGCCCGCAGCCTTTCAGCAGGAGCACGGCAAGCTTGATGTTGCCGTCGGCTTGCGCGAGTGCCGAGCGCACGTCCTTTTCCTTTCGGCCGGTCAGGTGCATCAGCATGGTCTCGCTGCGCCGGGCGAGCTTCTTGTTGGTCGCCTGCACGTCGACCATCATCCCGTCATAGACGCGGCCCAAGCGGATCATCACGAGCGACGACAAGAGGCCGAGCGTGATCCGCTGCGCGGTGCCCGCGTTCATCCGGGTCGAGCCTGCGATCGGCTCGGGGCCGGTCTCGAGCAGGATCGGGTGATCGGCGTCATTGAGGATCGGCGTCTTGGGATTGTTGGCGATCCCGACGGTCAGCGCGCCGGCGCGTTTGGCGCTGCGCAAGCAGGCGAGCGTGAACGGCGTGGTGCCGCTCGCCGCGACCGCGATCAGCACGTCGGGCTTCTTCACCTTGTGGCTCTTGATCAGCGCCTGCGCCTGCTTGACGTCGTCTTCGGCCCCTTCGACCGCCCGGATCAGCGCCTTGTCGCCGCCGGCGATCAGAAGCACGAGGCGGTCCGGCGGCCACGAGAAGGTCGGCATCAGCTCGGCGCCGTCCTGCACGGCGAGACGGCCCGAGGTGCCCGCGCCGGCATAGATCAGCCGGCCGCCATCCGAGAGGCACGTTTCCATGGCGAGCGCCGCGCGCTCGATGGCGGGCCTTGCCGCCCGGACCGCGCCGACGGCGGCAAACTGGCCCTCGATCATCGCGTCCAGGATGTCGGACGGCGCCCAGAGATCGATGCCGGAATAGCGGGGACTGAGACGTTCGGTGTCTATGGCACGGGACCCTTGCGGCGGGCAGGAACCGTTAGGCGGTGTTGTGGCATCCTGGCCTTGCTGATTCGGAGTATATCGCGGGCGCGATCCGCGCAGCGAGCCCCACAAGGTCCATGCACGAAGTCTCAGTCCCAGATCGCTATCGAGAGCAGAGAGGCGCCGGGCGTCGTCGAGCGCCAGGAGGCGTCTCTGCGAGCGCCCGCTCGAGGCGCTCGTCAAACGGCTGAAGGCGAGGCCGCCGCAACTTGCGGTGACCTGCGCGCGCGGCAGCTCGGCGCATGCGGCGATCTTCGCCAAGCACAGCATCGAGCGTCATTTGCGCATTCCGGTGGCCGATGCCGCGCCCAGCATCGTCACGGTCTATCGGACCCCGTTGAAGCTGAAGGGTCAGCTTCATCTGACGATCTCGCAATCGGGCCGAAGCCACGATCTGATCGAGCAGACGCGGGCCGCGCAGAAGGCGGGCGCGCTGACGGTCGGTCTCATCAACGATGTCGCATCGCCGCTCGCCGATGTGTGCGATGTCGTGCTGCCGCTGGGGGCAGGGCCCGAGCTGAGCGTGGCCGCGACCAAGACCTTTATCGCAACGCTCGCGGCGATCTTGAGGCTGACGGCCGCATGGGGCGGCAAGAGCGAGCTCAAACGGGCGCTGGTCCGGCTCCCGGAGCGCCTGGAGCGCGCTTCTGCGCTCGATTGGAGCGCGAGCTTCGGCGCGCTCACCGAGGCCACGAGCATGATGACGATCGGGCGCGGACCCACGCTTGCGATCGCCGCCGAAGCCGCGCTCAAGCTCAAGGAGACCTGCGGTCTTCATGCCGAGGCGTTCAGCGGATCGGAGTTCCTGCATGGGCCGGTGAGCCTGGTGTCCAAGGGCTTCCCGATCCTGATGTTCATGCCGGCGGATGATGCGGCGGCCGCATCTGCGCCGGCTCGAAGCCGATCTTCGCCGCAAGGGTGCGGCGGTCTTCGCCACGGCGCGCGGGAAGGGGAGCGCGGGACGGCTTCCGGCCCTCGCATCCGGCCATCCCGAGACCGACGCGATTTGCCTGATCCAAAGCTTCTACGCCATGCTTGTTCGCCTGGCGCGCTTGCGCGGCGGCGATGCCGACAAGCCGCGCCATCTGCAGAAGGTCACACGCACACGATGAGCACGCCCAAGCGCCATGCCGTTGCCGCCGACAGCGTCTTCGACGGCATCACCGTACGGCACAATTCCGCGGTCCTGATCGAAGGCCAGCTGATCGTCGGCGTCGCGCCGCGAAAGAACTTGCCCGAAGACCTGCCGGTGAAAGAGCTCCCGGACGGCGTGTGGCTTGCGCCGGGGTTCATCGACGTCCAGGTCAATGGCGGCGGCGACAAGTTGTTCAACAACGAGCCGACACCGGAGGCGATCGCTGCGATCGCGGCGGCGCACCGGCACTACGGCACGACCTCGTTCCTGCCCACGCTGATCACCGACACCGACGAGAAGATGAAGCAGGCGATCGACGCGGTGCAGACGGCGATGAAGACATTGCCGGGCGTTCTCGGCATCCATCTGGAAGGTCCGTTCCTTTCGAAGGAGAAGCCGGGCATCCACAATCCCGAGCTGATCCGTGCGGTGGATGCGCATCACCTGAAGTTGCTGCAATCGCTGAAGGGCGGAACGACGGTCGTCACCTGCGCGCCCGAATGCGTCTCGACGAAATTCATCACCGAGCTTGTGAACGGCGGCGTGAAGGTTTCGCTCGGCCATTCGATGGCGACGTATGAGGAGACGCGAGCCGCGATCACCGATGGGCTCACGGGCTTCACGCATCTCTTCAACGCGATGCGGCCGCTTGCAAGCCGCGAGCCCGGGCCGATCGCGGCGGCGCTGGAAGCGGCGGGGTGCTGGTACGGGCTGATCGTCGACGGAGAGCACGTCTCCATCCCGATGCTGAAGTTCGCGTTGCGCGGCGCGGGGTCGCCGATGCTCGTCACCGATGCGATGCCGCCGGTCGGCGGAAAGAAAACGTCGTTCACCCTTTACGGCAACGAGATCGTCGCCGAGAACGGACGCTGCGCGACGAAGGACGGTCAGCTCGCGGGCTCGGCGGTCGACATGGCGACGGCGGTGTGGAACTGCGTGCGCTATCTCGACGTGACTCTGACCGAGGCGTTGACCTACGCGTCGCTCTCGCCCGCGCGGTTCTTGGGGTTGAGCGATCAGCTGGGGCGCATCGCGCCGGGTTTCGCGCCGACCTCGTCGCGCTCGAACCGGACGAGGTGAAGATCGTCGGCACGCTGGCCGCCGGCGAATGAACGTCGCCGAAGACGGTACGCCTTCCGAAAAGGCTTCGAAATCGCCGTAGAAGCTGCCGTGCGTGACACGAGCCGGTTATCGACGGTGCATCGTTGCCGAACGATGATGCCGCCGCGCCGAGGCCGTGGTCTCGATACTGCGCATCGGCGATCGATACCGTCGCGTGGCGAAGATGCCCTCAGCGAGGTCGCCGGTCGTCAGTCCCGAATTCGAATGAGGTCGCGCGGTGCGTCGTAAGCGCATCCTCGTCAAAGCCGGACGTGAAGATGTCACGAAATCGACGGCCATAGTCTCCTTCGACCGTCGGCGCCGCGCGAAATCGAACTGACGACATCCAAAGTGTCAGCTAAGGTGCTGGCCAATTCGTGTGGGTCAACTTACGTGCATGTCGATCACACTTGCTGGCCTTCGGAGAGCGGGATGTCGCGGAGCGTGCTCGGCGCGAAGAGTTCTTCGACGCTCGGCCGGCGGTCGGTGAGGCCGTGCTCCTCAGTGTATTGCAGCAGTGCTTCGATGGTCGGGCGGTTCTGCTCGATGCCGTAGGGATACCAGTCGCGGCCGATGATCGCGCGCTCTTCTTCGATCATCGGCTGGAGCCACGCGAACGATGCCTTCGGCGATCCGGTTTCGAGCAACAGGCGGTAGGAATATTCCTTCGCGCGCACGAACGCCTTGTACAGCGACAGCGCCACCCACGGATCGCGGTCGTAGATGTCGCGGCGGATCACCACCGTGTGCATGATCGGATAGATCTTGGTGCGGCGGTAATAGTCCTTCTCGATCTCGGCGTAGTTCGGGAACAGACGCTTCACGTTCGGCGAGCCGCGCCGGAACGAGAGCGGATTGTTCGCCGTCATCAGGAAGTCGATCTCGCCCTTTTCGAGCAGATCGCCGAGCTCGGTGCCTGCGGGCGCCTGCGTGAGCCGGATGTCGGGCGGGAGCGCGCGGCCGAGACGGTCGGCGCGTCCCTGCACCCATTCGACATCGCTCGGCTTCACGCCGTATTCGTGCTGGAGCAGGCCGCGCATATAGACCGCAGCCGTCATGCTGTATTCCGGCACGCCGCCGCGCTTGCCCTTGAGGTCGGCGGGCTTGGCGATGCCGCTGCTCGGGTTGATGAAGAAATAGCTGTGGCGGAACACGCGTGACGGGAACACGGGTATCGCGATGAACGGAGAGTTGCCGCCGCTGACGAGCGTCGTGTAGTTCGAGAGCGACATCTCGCTCACGTCGAACTCGCGATATTGCAGCATGCGCCAGAAGATCTCGGCGGGCTGGAGCGTGAGATAGTTGAGCTCGATCCCTTCGGGCGTGATCGTGCCGTCACGCAAGGCTTGCGTGCGGTCGTATGGCCCGCAGGCCAGCGTCAATCGAAGATTGGCCATCGGCGGTTCTGTGGTTTAGCGTCGCGGCCGCAAACTGTCGGCGCGGGCATGGGCTGTCAAGATAAGGGGGAGATTTAGGAATGCCGGTGCGAATTCCCATCACGCTTGCCTGCGGCGACTATGACCGCACGCGCGCGATCAAGGACGGCCGCGTGACCGTCGAAGGCTGCGACGTCACCTATCTTGCCGATGGAGCCCGAAGAGGCGTTCCACCGCGCCTTCAAGCATCAGGAGTTCGACGTCTGCGAGCTGTCGTGCAGCTCGTATATCCGCACGGTGGACGCGGGGACGTCGCCCTATGTCGGCGTGCCGGCGTTCGTGTCGCGGCTGTTCCGGCATTCGGCGGTCTATATCCGCACCGATCGAGGCATCAAGCAGCCCTCCGACCTGAAGGGGAAGGTGATCGGGTTGCCCGAATATCAGATCACCGCGGTCGTCTGGCTGCGCGGCATCCTGCAGGACGAATACGGCGTGAAGCCGACGGATATCAGCTGGCGTCAGGGCGGCATCGAAGAGCCGGGACGGACCGAACGCACGCCGCTCAAGCCCATTCCCGGTCTCGATCTCAAGTCCGTGCCCGACAAGGCGCTCTCCGCGATGCTGGAAGCCGGCGAGCTCGATGCGATGTTCAGCGCCCGCGCGCCGTCGTGCTTCGTGAAGCGTGCGCCGAATATCGCGCGGCTGTTTCCCGATTATCGCGAGGTCGAGAAGGCCTACTACAAGAAGACGGGGATGTTCCCGATCATGCATCTGATGGGCGTGAAGCGGCATCTGGTGGAGCGCCACCCGTGGCTGCCCGCGAGCCTGTACAAGGCGTTCAGCGAGGCCAAGAAATATGCCATGCACGACGTGCGCGACATCAATGCGCTGCTCGTCACGCTGCCATGGCTCATCGCGGAAGCCGAGGAGAGTCCGCCGCGCTGATGGGCGAGGATTTCTGGCGCTACGGCGTGAAGGAGAACGCGAAGGAGATCGAAGCGCTGACGCGTTACGCATACGAGCAGGGGCTGGTGAGCCGGAAGCTGTCGCTGGAAGATTTGTTCCCGCCCTCGGTGATCGAGGTTTCGCGCATCTAGGTCACGGGCATATCACGACCAAAGCCCGCGTGGAGCGTTAGAAGGGGCACCTCACGCTTCACGGGAGCAACCGACGCAGCCCCGCACCTATGCCGTTGTCGAAACCGATATTCCCGCGCGGCTGGATCGCCTGCCGTGGGGGCGGTTCCACACGCTGATCGTGGTGGCGCTGGGCGTGACCTGGATCCTGGACGGGCTCGAGGTCACGCTGGCCGGATCGGTTGCGGGTGCGCTCCGGGAAAGTCCCGTCCTGCAGTTCAGCAATGCCGATGTCGGTCTTGCGAGCAGCGCCTATCTTCTTGGCGCGGTTCTGGGTGCGGCGGTCTTCGGCTGGCTCGCGGATCGCGCGGGACGCAAGAAGCTGTTCTTCATCACGCTCGGCGTCTACCTGGTGGCGACGGCGGCGACCGCCTTCTCGTGGGACATTTGGAGCTTCGCCGCGTTCCGCTTCTTCACCGGCGCGGGCATCGGCGGCGAGTACGCGGCGATCAACTCGACCATCCAGGAGTTCATTCCCGCGCGCTATCGCGGACGGACCGATCTCATCATCAACGGAAGCTTCTGGGTCGGAGCGGCGATCGGAGCGGCGGGCTCGATCGTCCTGCTCGATCCCGCGTTGTTCGCACCCGATACGGGCTGGCGCGTGGCGTTTTTCATCGGCGCCGTTCTCGGCCTCGTCATCTTCTTCATGCGCTTCTGGATACCGGAGAGCCCGCGCTGGCTGATCACGCACGGATATCAGGAGAAGGCCGAAGCGATCCTCAAGGAGATCGAGGATGGATTCGCAGGGAGGCACGATCTTTCCGCGAGGCTTCCCCTCGCGAGACTGCGCGGCCGGCATCACACGCCCCTGCGCGAGGTGGCGGCGACGCTGCTTCACAGTCTATCCGCGGCGGACTCTGGTCGCGCTTTCCCTCATGGCCGCGCAGGCGTTCTTCTACAATGCGATCTTCTTCACCTATGCGCTGATCCTCACCGAGTTCTACGGCGTGCGCGCCGAGGATGTCGGCTGGTACATCCTGCCGTTCGCGGCCGGCAATTTTCTTGGGCCGCTCATCCTCGGCAAGCTGTTCGACACCATCGGACGCAGGCCGATGATCGCGTTCACCTACGCGATCTCGGGGGTTCTGCTGGCTGTGACGGGGTATCTGTTCAGCATCGGGCTCTTGTCGGCGGAGACCCAGACGACTGGCGTGGATGATCATCTTCTTCTTCGCCTCGGCGGCGGCGAGCTCGGCGTATTTGACCGTGGGCGAAGTGTTTCCCGGTCGAGATCCGCGCGCTTGCGATCGCGATCTTCTATGCGATCGGCACGGGCATCGGCGGCGTCGCCGGCCCGTTTCTGTTCGGCATCCTGATCGACACCGGCTCGCGCGGGAGCGTCTTCGGCGGCTATCTTCTCGGCGCGGGTCTGATGATCGCGGCGGCTGTGGTGCAGCTCAAATGGGGCGTTTCGGCCGAGCGCCAGGCGCTTGAGGCGGTCGCGCGTCCGCTCTCGTTCCTCGACTGAAGGACGGCCACCAGCCGCGGCCGGACTTCGCGTATTCGTCCGCCGCGCGCTCGAACGGTGTGGGCGACGGCAGCAGCATGGTCAGCGCGTAGACGGGAAGAAAGAAGGGCCCGAGCACCTGATATTGCCAGGTGTGCGCCTCCTCGTGCTTGCCGATATGCACCGTTTCGATCGCGCACAGCGGGTCGCGCTTGCGGCGGGCGACGCTCTCATAGGTGGCGCAGCGCCAGTCGAGGTCGGCCATCGGGTTGATGATCACGTTGCCGAGCACGAACGCGCGGTGCACCAGCGGGACGGAGTGGAACACGATCGCGTTGTGCGCGAGCCGCACGCGGGCGCCGGCCGAGAGCGCAACCGCGCCGAGCAGCAGGCCCGCGAGCGTGTTCGGCGCGGTCCAGATCTTTCCGGCCACGTCCAACACCACTCTGGCGGTTTGTCTCAAGCGGAGCATATCGTCCTCGGCCGCCTGCCGTTTCACGCCAAATCGCCTTATCGCGTCCGCGCCGTTTGTGCTAGGTGTCCGCCATCGACTTTCCATTGAACGACGAATGAAACTGCCGCCATTCGAATATGCGTGCCCCGCGAGTCTCGCGGAGGCCGTCTCTCTGCTCGCGTCGCATCAGGGCGAGGCCAAGGTGATCGCGGGCGGGCAGAGCCTGATGCCGATGATGGCGTATCGGCTGGCGACGCCGTCGCTGTTGGTCGATTTGCGCAAGCTCGAAGGGCTCGACCGCATCGACATCGGCAAGGACGGCGTGCGGCTCGGCGCCAAAGTGCGCTGGCGCGACATCCTCGACAGCGAGCGCTGCGCACGGCGCATCCGCTTCTGGTCGCGGCGATCGAGCATGTCGCGCATTATCAGATCCGCAATCGCGGCACGGTGGGCGGAAGCCTCGCGCATGCCGATCCCGCGGCCGAGATGCCCGGCGATCGCGGTCGCGTGCGACGCGGTGATCGCGATCGTCGGCAAGGCAGGAACGCGCGTGGTGCGCGCGGCGGATTTCTTCCTCGGCGCGCTGACGACCGTGCTTCAACCCGACGAGATCATCACCGACGTGCGCCTGCCGGCGTGGCCCGCGGCGCGGCGCTGGGGCTTCGAGGAATTCTCGCGCCGGCGCGGCGATTTCGCGCTGGGCGCGGTTGCGGTGTTCTACGACCAAGATGGTCTCGACCGCGCCAAGGACGTGCATATCGGCGTGATCGGCGCGTCCAATCGTCCGCGCCGCATCAAAGAGGCCGAAGCGGTGCTGAACGGCCGCGCGGTGACCGAGGCGCTGATCGTCGAAGCCGGACGCGCGGTGTCGGCGGCCGTCGATCCGCCGGACGACATCCATGCGAGCGCTGCGTATCGCCGGGCGCTCGCGGGCACGCTGACCGAGCGCGCGCTGATGCGCGCCGCCGGAGTTGCGCGATGACGCAGCCGAAGACGCGGTTCACGGTCAACGGCAAGGCTTGTCGAGGTCGCGGTGCCGGCGCGCATGACGCTCGCCGACTGCCTGCGGCATGAGCTGCGGCTCACCGGCACGCATCTCGGCTGCGAGCACGGCGTGTGCGGCGCGTGCACGGTGATCGTCAACGGCGACGCGGTGCGCTCGTGCCTCATGCTCGCGGTGCAGGCCGAGGGCGCGGAGGTCGTCACCGTCGAGGGGTTGAGCAACGACGCCGCGCTGACGCCGCTGCAGGCCTCGTTCCGCAAGCACGGCGCGCTTCAGTGCGGCTTCTGCACGCCCGGCATGATCACGACCGCGCACGCGCTCTTAAGCGAAGAGCCCGACGCGGATGCCGATCGCGTGCGCGACGTGCTGTCGGGCAATCTCTGCCGCTGCACCGGTTACATCCCGATCGTCGAGGCGGTGCTCGATGCGCGCGCCGCGTACCGCAAGACGCGCGAGGACTGAAATGGTCACGAACCGCCACATCGGCAGTCCGGTCGAGCGCGTCGAGGACCTGCGATTCCTGCGCGGGCGCGGCGAGTATATCGACGATGTCGAGAAGGCGGAGCAGCTCTACGCGGTCGTGCTTGCGCAGCCAGATCGCGCATGGGCGCATCCGCTCGATCGACACGAAACCGGCGCTGCGCATGCCGGGCGTGCACTCGATCATCACCGCGGCCGATGTCGGCTCGCCGGTGCCGACCGTCACGATCCGTTTGCAGCCGATGCCGTCGCTGGTGCCGTTCCAGCAGCCGGTGTTGGCGCACGGCAAGGTGCGCTATGTCGGCGAGCCGATCGCGCTCGTGCTCGCCGACAGCGTCGCGTTTGCCGAGGATGCCGCGAACGCGATCGAGGTGGACATCGATCCGCTGCCGGCGGTCACCGATCGCCACGCGTCCGCGCGCGACGAAACGCTGCTCTTCGAGCGTCACGGCAGCAATCAGCCGGTGAAGTACACGGCCGTGCTCGGCGACGCGACGGCGGCGTTCCGGAATGCGCCCTACATCCGGCGCGAGCAGTTCCGCGTCAATCGCCACGCCGCCGTGCCGATGGAGCCACGCGGCCTGCTCGCCGAATGGGACGAGAGCAAAGGCCGGCTCACGCTGCATGGCGCGGCCAAGGTCGCGTTCTTCAATCGCCGCATGCTGGCGGAGAAGCTGGGCCTTGCGGAGGACAAGGTCGATCTCGTCGAGAACGATGTCGGCGGCGGTTTCGGCGCGCGCGGCGAGTTCTATCCGGAGGATTTCCTGATCCCGTTCGCGGCGCGCCGCACGGGACGTCCGGTCAAGTGGACCGAGGACCGCCGCGAGAATCTGATGGCGACACAGCACGCGCGCGACGCGGACTGCGACATCGAGATCGCGTGCAACCGCGACGGCACGATCCTGGGTTGCGCGGACACGCGTGGGCCGATGTCGGCGCCTATATCCGCACCAACGGATTGGTGGCGCCGCGCAACATCGCGCAGTTCATGTCGGGGCCGTACCGCATCCCGAACATTCACGTG
Organism: uncultured Alphaproteobacteria bacterium; assembly: GCA_963708555.1. GTDB lineage: Bacteria > Pseudomonadota > Alphaproteobacteria > Micropepsales > Micropepsaceae > CAIYRG01. Next base: position 358,339 of record CAVPTF010000017.1, read on the forward strand.
GATGTGGCGGTGCAGTTCACCAACAAGACGCCGTCCGGCACGTATCGCGGGCCGGGGCGCTTCGAGACGGATTTCTTCCGCGAGCGGCTGTTCGATCTGGTCGCGAAGGATCTCGGCATCGACCGCGTGGAGTTCCGGCGGCGCAATCTCGTCTCCAAGGAGGAGATGCCCTACCACATCGCGAAGATTTCGCCGTACGAAGCCGAGACCGAATACGACAGCGGCAATTATGCGTCCGCGCTCGCGCGCTGCTTGAAGGAATTCGACTGGGCGAAGAAGTCGGAGCTGCAAGGCAAGCTGATCGGTGGCCGCTATCACGGCATCGCGGTCGGCTGCTTCATCGAAGGCGGCGCCGCGGGCCCGAAGGAGAACGCGAAGATCGTGCTCGAGCCGGATGGCTCGGCGACGATCTATGTCGGTTCGTCCGCGATCGGCCAGGGCCTGGAGACGGTGTTCTCGCAGATCGCGGCCGACGCGCTCGAGATGCCGCTCGATCGCGTGCGCATTTTGCATGGCTCGACCACGTATCTGCGCGAGGGCTACGGCTCGTATCATTCGCGCGCCGTGGTGATGGGCGGTTCCGCGATGCTGGCCGCGGCGACCGCGCTGCATCAGGAGATCAGAAACGCGGCGGCGAAGCGGTTCGGCTGCGCGCCCGCCGATGTCGCGATCGCGGACGAGCGCGTGTCGGGCCCGCGCGGACAATCGCTGAGCCTCGCCGAGCTTGCGGCGGACAATCTGAGCGCCGAAGGCAGCTTCGCCAATCACCACCACACGTATTCGTATGGCGCGCACGCGGCGCATGTGGCGGTCGATCCGCGCACGGCGCATGTGCAGATCATCGACTATGTCGCGATCGAAGATGTGGGGCGCATCATCAATCCGCTGACGCTGAAGGGTCAGGTGACCGGCGCGCTGGTGCAGGGATTGGGCGGCGCGTTCCTCGAACATTTCGTCTATGACGAGAACGGCCAGCTGCTGACGACGTCGTTCGCCGACTACCTGATGCCGAGCGCGAGCGACTTCCCGAACATCCGCGTGTTCCTGATGGAAGAGGAGCCCTCGCCGATCAATCCGCTCGGCGCCAAGGGCGCGGGCGAGGGCGGGATCATTCCGGTCGGCGGCGTGATCTCGAATGCGGTGGCGTCGGCGCTGTCGTCATTGGGCGTGCAGCCGCACGAATTGCCGCTGTCGCCGTCGCGGCTCTGGCACATGATACATGACGAGAAACCGTCGGCTTGACGCGTTTTGGCAGCGCGCCCAACATGAGCCGATCGCTATTCAGGTGAGGACAATGAGCGTTGCGCGGCACAAACGGGACTCCGACGTCGAGGGCCTGTCGCTCGAAGAGATCATGCAGCGTTATGTCGGCCGCTTCAGCGAGAAGAAGGCCGACTGGGCTGCGTTCGAGGACGCGAAGATCGAAGGCTACAAGCGCGCGCAGCACCGCTTCATCGGCGCCGGCGGCTCGGGCAAGCACGGCGATCCGAGCGTGATCCCGGCGCGCGGGTTCACGCTCAGCATCATGTATGTCGAGCCCGGGCAGGGCAACGCCGCGCACACGCACGAAGTCGAAGAGGTGTTCTTCGTTCTTCGCGGGCATCTCACCGTGTTCGTCGAAGACGAAAACGGCCGCCGGCTGAGCAAGACGCTCGGGCCCTGGGAATGCATCGCGTGTCCGCCGGGCGTGATCCACGGCTATCAGAACGAGAGTTCTCGAGCCGGTGTATTTCCAGGTGATGCTCGGGCGCGCGCGGCCCGACACCATGGGCTATGCGGACGATGCGCTCTACAAGCGCCGCGATGCGCATTTGAAGTAGGAACACGACGATGAGCCAGACCTTTCAGCCGTGGATCGGGGGCGCGAGCGCGTCCGCCACGAAATTCACCCCGCTCATCTCGCCGATCGACGAGAAGGAGGTCGCGCAGGTCGCCGACTCCGATGAAGCGGTCATCGATGCGGCGGTGAAGAACGCGCATGCGGCGTATCTCGCCAATCGCGAGTCGACGGTCGCTCAGCGCGTGGCTTGGCTGAACGCCGCTGCGGATGCGATCGAGAAGGCGGAGAAGGCGATCGTGGAGTCGCTGGTCGTCGCCATCGGCAAGCCGCGCCGCGCGGCGACCTTCGAGGCCAAGCGCGGGCCGCTGTTCCTGCGCGCGACCGCGGCGCAGCTCCCGCATATGCTGGGCGAAGTGCTGCCGCTCGATGCCGTGGCGCTTGGCGCCGGACGTTTCGGTTTCACGACGCGCATTCCCTACGGCGTGGTTGCCGCGATCACCGCGTTCAACGCGCCCGCCAATCTGCTGTCGCAGAAGCTCGCGCCTGCGCTCGCCATGGGCAACGCCGTGGTCGCGAAGCCGTCGCCGCCGGGGACGGAAGTCAGTCTGATCTACGCCGACGCGTGCAAGCGCGCAGGACTGCCGGACGGATTGTTCAATGTCGTGCCGGGCGCGCGCGAGACCGCGCATCATCTCGTGGCGCATCCGCTGGTCGCGGCGGTCACGATCACCGGCGGCACCGCGGCGGGGCGCGAGCTCGCGCGGATCGCGGGCGCGAAGAAGGTTGTCGCCGAGCTTGGCTCGAACGCGGCGAACATCGTCTGCGCGGATGCCGATCTTGCCGACGCCGCGCAGAAGATCGCGGGCGCCGCGTTCGAAGCGAGCGGGCAGCAGTGCATCTCGGCGCAGCGCGTGATCGTCGAGCGCGCGGCCTATGACCGGTTCCTCGAATTGTTCGTCGCGGCGGCGAAGAAGCTGAAGGTCGGAGACCCGAACGATCCCGCCACCGATGTCGGTCCGATGGTGAGCCGTCAGGCCGCCGACCGCGTCTCGGCCATGATCGACGACGCGGCAAAGAAAGGCGCGCGGATCGTGCTCGCGCCGACACGCGATCGCTGCATCTCTGGGTCCGGCCATCGTCGCCGATCCGCCGAAGGATGCGCGGCTGCTGCTGGAGGAAGCGTTCGGCCCGGTCGTCACGCTTCAGGCGGCCGAAAGTGTCGACGATGCGCTCGCGCTTGCCAACTCGTCGGAGTTCGGGCTGCAGGGCGCGTGCTTCACATCGAGCCTCGACACCGCGTTCAAGATCTCGCGCAAGTTCAATGTCGGCTCGCTGTGGGTGAACGAGGCGAGCCGCTTCCGTCTGGACTCCTATCCGTTCGGCGGCGTCGGTTCGAGCGGTTACGGCCGCGAGGGCGTGCGCTACGCGATGGAAGAGCTGTCGCAGTGGAAGTTCACCGGCATCCGGCTCGGCTGAGCGCGCGGGTGAAGACGGTCAATTCCTATATCGGCGCGCCGCTCAAGCGGTTCGAGGATTTCCGCTTTCTCACCGGTCGCGGACAATATGTCGGCGATCTCAAGCGCGAGCGCCTGCTGCATGCGGTGCTCCTGCGTTCGCCGGTCGCGCACGGAAGGATCGTCGCGATCGACACCGATGTGCGCGCGCGATGCCGGGCGTGCACGCGGTCATCACCGCCGCCGACATCGGTGCGAAGGTTCCACGTATTCCGATGCGACAGGAGCCGATGCCCGAGCTTCTGCTCTGCGAGCAGCCGGTGATCGCGGAGGGCAAGGTGCGCTATGTCGGCGAGCCGGTTGCGGTGGTCGTCGCCGAGAGCGCCGAGATTGCCGAAGACGCCGCGCAGGCGATCGATCTTTCCATCGACGCGCTGCCCGCCGTTGTCGATGGACGTGTGCAGAACGCTCTGTTGTTCGACGACATCCCGAACAACATCGCGACGACGATGAAGGCGCAGAAGGGCGACGCGGTCTCCGCCTTCGCCGCGCACAAGTCGCACACGCGGCGCGAACGGTTCGCGATCCACCGCCACACCGCGGTCGCGCTGGAGCCGCGCGGTCTGATGGCCGAGTGGGACGCGGCCTCGGGACACATGACGCTCTACGGCGCCACCAAGGTGCCGTTCCCCAACCGGCGGATTCTCGCGCGCCATCTCGGCCTCAACGAGGACGCCGTCACGCTGATCGAGAACGATGTCGGCGGCGCGTTCGGTGCGCGCGGCGAGTTCTATCCGGAAGATTTCCTGATCCCGTTCGCGGCGCGGCTCACCGGTCATCCGGTCCGCTGGATCGAGGATCGCCGCGAGAACCTGTTCGCCACCAATCACGCGCGCGAAGCGGAGTGCGACATCGAGATCGCCTACAACGCCGACGGCACGATCGTGGCGCTGCGCGGGCATGCCGATGTCGACATCGGCGCCTATATCCGCACGGTGGGCGCCACGCCCGGACGCAACATCATCCAGATACTCTCGGGACCGTATCGCATTCCGCATATCGATCTCAGCGTCTCGCTTCATCTGACGAACAAGACGCCGGTCGGCACCTATCGCGGGCCCGGCCGCTACGAGGCCGATTTCTGCCGCGAGCGCTTGTTCGACATGATCGCCGCCGAGCTTCACATCGACCGCGTCGAACTGCGCCGGCGGAATCTGATCGCGTCATCCGAGATGCCGTACGAGCTCGCGACCGTCGTACGGCCGAAGATCGAAGCCGAGACCGACAGCGGCGACTATTCGGCGACGCTCGATCGCTGCCTTGCCGAGATCGGCTGGGCGGAGAAGCAAGAGCTGAACGGCCGCCTGATCGATGGGCGCTATCATGGGCTCGGGATTGGCTGCTACTTCGAGGGCGGTGCGTCGGGGCCGCGCGAGCACGCGCGGCTCATCATCGAACCTGGCGGCAAGGTCGCCGTGATCGTGGGATCGTGCGCGATCGGACAGGGTCTCGAGACAGCGTTCGCGCAGATTGCCGCCGACGCGATCGAGTTACCGATCGAGCGTATCGGCGGCGTCCATCACGGCTCGACCGATACGCTGAAGGAAGGCTTCGGCTCCTACAGCTCGCGCTCCATCGTCATGGGCGGCTCGGCCATCGTCGCCGCGGCGAACACGTTGCGCGACTCGATCAAGGCTGCGGCCGCGGAACGGATGGCGTGCGCAGCATCGGACATCGAGCTTGTCGATGGCCGCGCGGTCGGACCCGCCGGCCGCTCGATGGGCTTCGCCGAGTTCGAAGGACTCTCCGCCGATGGCGTCTTCTCCAGCACGAAGCGCACCTACTCCTACGGCGCGCATGCGGCGCATGTCGCGGTCGATGCCGCAACCGGCGAGATCGAAGCTCCTCGATTATGTCGCGGTCGAAGATGTCGGCCGCATCATCAATCCCGCGACGCTGCACGGGCAGACGCTGGGCGCGATCGTGCAAGGGCCTCGGCGGCACGTTGCTGGAACATCTCGTCTATGACGAGAACGGCCAGCTCGTCACCGCGACGCTCGCCGACTACCTGTTGCCGACCGCGGACAGCTTTCCGTCGATTCGGGTGCATGCGCTCGAAGATCACCCCGCGCCGCACAATCCGCTCGGCGCCAAGGGCGCGGGTGAGGGCGGCATCATTCCGGTGGGCGGCGTGATCGCCAACGCCGTCGCCGCCGCGCTCGCGCGCTTCAACGTGCAGCCGAACGCGCTACCGCTGACGCCGTCGCGCGTGTGGGCAATGATCGAGAAGCGCGGTTAGAGCTTCAGCAGCCGCTTGGCGTTGCCGGACATCAGCTTCTCCTTGTCCTCGGCGCAGAGCGGCACGCGTGTCGAGCCACTTCGACCCGAGCGTGTTCTCGACGAACGGGTAGTCGACCGAGAACAGGATGCGGTCGATGCCCATCTCCATCATCGTGCAGAGCAGCGCCGGGTTGGAGAAGAAGCCGCTGGTCGTGACGTAGAAGTGCTCGCAGAAATAATCGCGGAAGGATTTCACGTCGCGGCCCTGGCGCGCGAGCGAGTGCGTGATGCGCCAGAGGAAGAACGGGATGCCTTCGCCGAGATGGCCCAGGATGATGCGCGTCTTCGGATATTCGTCGAGCACGCCGGAGAGCACGACGCGGATCGCGGCAAGCGCGGTCTCCGCGGTGAAGCCCCAGCCGGCGCGCAGCAGCATCGGCCATTCCTTGGCGTAGTCCTTGTAGTAGGCGTCGATCACCGCGGGATGCGGAATCGCGGGATGCATGTAGAGCGGCACGTCGAGCGCCTGCGCCCGCTCGAAGATCGGCCAGAACGCTTTCTCGTCGAGGAAGCGGTTGTGCGTGAGGCCGTGCACCATCGCGCCCTTGAAGCCGAGCTTCGTGACGGTCCGTTCCAGCTCGTCGGCGGCCGCTTTGGGATCGGGCGTGGGGAGCGCGGCGAAACCGGCGAAGCGGGTGGGATGCGCGCGGACAGCCTCATACAGCCGGTCGTTGGCGGCGCGCGCGAGGCGTACGGCGGACTCGGGATCGAGCTTCTGCACCGACGGCGCGGTGTGCGAGAGCACCTGGAGGTCGATGCCGGCCTCGTCCATCTCGCGCAGTCTGAGCGCAGCCACATCGAGCAGCCGCTCGACCATGGGCGCTGCCCGGTTCGCGTCGAACCCCTGGAACGTCGCCTGCAACTCGGCATCGGCATAATGTTCTTCGAGCGCAATGATCTGCGGCCGCGTCGCCATTTCATTCTCCGGTTTTGATGTCTCTGGGCGACCCTATAGCGAACGCAGCCGCAAACCGCCATGCTATGATGGTGTCGTCTGAAGCCGGGAGGACAGGTCATGACCCTTGGAACTCTTCGCGCAACGATGCTCGCTATTGTCGCGATTCTTGTTCTGTCGCCGACGGGGATGGCGCAACAAAGAAGGGCTCAGCCGCCGCAGTCGGTCCGGCTGTACGTCTTCGATTGCGGCCAGCTGAACATCGCGGATATCTCGGTCTACCAGCTCAAGCGCGAGGAGATCGCGACCAACCTGATGTCGATTCCGTGTTTTCTGATCGCGCATCCCAGAGGAAATCTGATGTGGGACGTGGGCGCGGTTCCCGACAGCGCGTTCAGGCCAGGCGGCGGGCCCGCGACGCTTCGGGCTGCGACCTCGACCAAGACGCTCCAGTCGCAGATGGCCGAGATCGGCTACGCGCCGGGCGACATCACGCATCTCGCGTTCTCGCATTTTCACTGGGACCATGTCGGGAACGCCAATCTGTTCGCCGGCGCGACGTGGCTCGTCCGCGACTCGGAACGTGAGCTCATGTTTGCCGAACCGCCTTCGCCGCGCACGGAGCCGGCGAACTTCAGCGCGTTGAAAACCAGCAGGACGGTGCCGATCACCACGAACGATCACGATGTCTTCGGAGACGGAACGGTGGTGGTGAAAGCGACGCCGGGCCACTCGCCGGGCCATCAGGTGCTGTTCGTGAAGCTGGCGCGGACCGGGCCGATCGTGCTGAGCGGCGATCTTTATCACTACCCGGAAGAGCGGACGCTCAATCGCGTGCCGACGACGGAATTCAACGTTCAGCAGACGATCGCTTCGCGGGCCGCGCTGGACTCGTTCCTCGCGCAATCCAAAGCGCAGCTCTGGATCGAGCACGATTTCACCGCGGACGCGAAACTCAAAAAGTCGCCCGCGTTTTACGACTAGCGGTCAGCGCACCTTGACGTATTTGCGCAGCACGCGCGGGCGCGGCTCGCCGCCGAACACGTTGCCGTATTTGTCGACGGCGACGAACTCAGGGCCGCTTCCCGTCTGCGTTCTCGGATCGCCGCCCTGATCCAGAATGAACGAGTGCACGAAGCCGGTGCGCACGTCGCCGATGCGGATGCCCTGCTCCCAGCCGGGATTGTTCACGCTGTCCGATTCGGAATCCGCGACAAAGATATTGCCCTTGTCGTCGAAGGCGATGCCGGAGGGCGTGCCGAATTGCAGCCACGTCGAGAGGTGCTTGCCCTGCTGGTCGAAGAGCTGGATGCGGTTGTTGTTGCGGTCGGCGACGTAGACGCGGCCCTGCATATCGATGGCGATGCCGTGCAGCGTGCGGAATTCGCCGGGCCCGTAGCCGGTCTTGCCCCATTGCATCAGGTAGCGTCCGTCGCGCGAAAACTTCATCACGCGGTTGTTGCCGTTCAGCTCGTGGCCGTCGGCGACGAAGATGTCGCCGTTCTCGGCGACCGCGATCGAGCTCGGTGAGCGCAAATGACGCTCGTCGTTGCCGGCCACGCCCGGTTCGCCGAGCGTCATCAGCACCCGGCCCTCCGGGCTGAACTTGACCACCTGGTGTCCGGCCTTCACGCCCGCCTTCGCCGCCATCGCGACGGCCGGCGTTGTCGCGGCATCGCTCACCCACACATTGCCGTCGCGGTCGATATGAAGCCCGTGCGGCCAGATGAACATGCCGCGGCCGAAGCTTCTGACGACTTCGCCCTGCGGGCTGAATTTGAACACCGTGTCGATGTCCTTGATCTTGCCTTCCGGCGTCAGGCAGTCGATGCCGAACCGGCCGCCTTGCGCGAGCGGCACCGGGCTCGTCTCGTCGCAGCGGATGATGGCCCAGAGGCTTTCGCCGTCGATGTCGATGTCGACGGATGCGGGCGGGCCCATCTGCCGGCCGCCGGGAAGCTTCGCCCAGCCGCCGCCGGGCACATACGGTCCGCCGCCGTCGGCAATCCCCTGCACGGGACGATAGGGATTGGGCAGGCCGCCTTGCGCGAACGTGTCCACGGATGCGGCGAAGAGAGCGGCGATCACCGACGCCGCCACCATTCCAACGCGACGAATTTTCGACATGTGCGCCTCCCCGGGCAGTGGCCTCAGCCGTCGCGAATTTAGCAGGCTATTCGAGACGTCTGGGAACAAGCCGGTGAAAATCACGCGAATGGGTGCGGGGCCGTGACGTTCCCGTTTTGTCCGCAAGGACTTCCGGCATAAGCTGCAGACGATGCGACCAGGGGAGCACCCAATGAATCGTCTTCGCCGTTTGCCGGCCGCCGCGAGCATCGCAGTCGCGCTCTAGCTTCGCAGGTCTCGTCTCCTCCGACGCGGCGCAGCCCGTGGTGTCGCCGAAGCTCACCGCGATCGACCGTACACTGATGATCTCGGCGGCCAAGGTGCAGGGCTGGCACGATCAGCGCGACGCCGCGGGCCCCGCATACACCGGCGGGCCGGCGTGGAAGAAATTCATGGCGCTGATCCGTGACGAGCTGAAAACGCTCGGTGCGGTCGACATCGCCGATCATTCGTTCCGCTACACGCGCTGGTACACGACGGAGTTTCCGGACAAGAGCGGCTGGTCGCTGGTCTCGGACGGCACGAAGGTGGATGTCGCCTCCTACGGCACGCAATCCGGTTCGACCGGACCCAGAGGCGTCACCGCGCCGACGATCCTCTACGACCTGACGCTTCCGGTGGAGCGGCGTCCGCCATTCTCCGCGCTCGCGGGCAAGATCGTGGTCGTGAAGCAGCAGCCCTATTCGACATTCGCGACGCCGCAGCGTGTGCCGCTCGGCGTGCCCGCGCCCACGACGCCGTCGACCTATTGCGGCAACCCGCCGCTCTGCACCGCGCCGGGACCCGCTGGAGGCGAGGCTTCACCGCAGTGGGGCACGCCCGGTCCGAACATCGGCTACAAGGATTACGAGTACCGCTCGGACCCCGAAACCTTCCCCGGCAAGCTCTATGAGAAGACGCCCGTCAGCGTCGAATCGAGCTACCGCAACCGCGACCAGTTCGGCCAGATCCGCGACGTCGTCACCAACGTGCTCGTGCCGGCCGGCGCGGCGGCTGCGGTGACGGTGATGGATATGTCGCCGCTCGCGTCGCAGGGAACCCGCATCCACCCGACGCCACGCCAGCACAACGTGCCGCTTCTGATGCTCGACCGCGTCGCGGGTCCAAAGGTGCTGGCCGATGCGGCGGCAGGAAAGACCGCGACGCTGATCCTCGATGCGCATCAGGAAGAGAACGCGACCGCGTTCGAGACGGTCGCCACGCTTCCGGGCCGCAATTACGGCACGCCCAACGACGAGGCGATCCTGCTTTCGACGCATGTCGATGGCCCAAGCATCGTCGAAGACAATGGGGGCTTGGGGATTCTCGCCGTGCTGAACTACTACGCGAAGATCCCGCAAGCCGAGCGGCCGAAGAGCATCGTCGTCTATTTCGAGTCGCGCCATTTCATTGCGGGAACGGAGGCGAGCTATCCGCTGAACATCCTCGAGGAGGAGCCGGACCGGTTTAAGACCGTGGTCGGCGGGCTTGCGCTCGAACATTTCGGCGGGCTGCAATTCGCCGAGACCGACAACAACTATGCAGCCACAGGACGCGCCGCGACGACGTATATCTGGGGCTGGCCCAATCCGCTCGCGATCGAAGAGGCGACGAATGCGATCAAGCAGCAGACGGTGCCGCGCGCGATCAACATGGTGCCGGCGCGTCCGGGCGTGAACGGCGGCGCGCAGCTCAATTGGCTCGGCGGCGGGTTTGCGCGCCATCTCGTCGAGCTCGGCGGCTTGCCCGGCTGGCACATCTCGGGCGATTGGCCGAGCGCGGGCTTCCAGGCGTACTACCCGTCGGCCAAGACGCGGATCAGCACGGATGTCTTCATGAAGCAGACCGCGGCGGCGGTGCAGCTCACGAACGTGCTGATGACGAAGGACCTGACCTCGCTCGCGCCCGCGTGGGGGTATCTCCAAATCGGGGTGACGCTGTTAGAGGCCAACGCGTTCCTCGATCCGAACCAGGCGGCGCAAGGACGTGCGGCGCTCTCGAGGGACTTCGACGGCGTGTTCGATCTGGTGAAGACGGCGCGTTACGGCGACGTGCCGGCGCGGCTTGCGGCGATGTCGGCGAATGCGGACAGGTTGCTGACGCCCGCGTCGGCGACGACGTTCAAGGCGACGATTGCGGCGGCGGGGAGAATGGCGGAGCGCGGTGTGGCGCGAACGGCCAGGGCGCTTTAGGTCAGGATTTCAATCAAGCACCAACCACAAATGCGAACAGGCGGCCACTTGGGTGGCCGCCTGTGCTCTGCCGCATAGATGCTAAATCAGTCGAACTCTTTGGGAACGCCGCCCGGCGGGGTCAGGAAGCCGAGCAAGCAGTTCGGCGAAAGGTCCTTGGCGTGGTGGCAACGCACGTTGATCTGGTCGCCAGCCTTCACCGAGTCCTTCGTCCAGCCGCCGCGGGTCAGAGCAGCCGGGCTGCCGCCTTCGAGCGTCCAAAGAACTTCCTTACCGCCCTCGTCCTTCACCGTCATGTAGACCCACACGTGCGGGTTCAGCCAGTGAACTTCCTTCACGGCGCCCGTCAGGTTCGTCCACTTCAGCGTTTCGTAGTTCGCGTGCGAGTGGTGCGCAGCGGCGGGAATGGCAACGGCGACAGCCAATGCGGCAGCGGCCGCGAGGCCGAAAGACGTCAATTTCATTTCACTCTCCCAAGAGTTGGCGTTTCCAAATATATCCGGTCCCCTGCTCAAAGCAAACCGTCCGAACCGGGAACATGCTCACGAATTGGGGATATGGCTAAGCCATTCAACTCCGTACTTCCCCTTAGTAAATGCGACCGAATCGCCCGATTGGGGGCTCAAGGGCACTTCTCCGTATCGATTTCCGGCCATGCCAGCACGGGCTCGCCGATGGGGATGAATTTGACCTTCGGGCCCGCGAGGATGTCGATCAAGAAGACGGCCCGGTCGCTCGCGGGATTGACCAACTGTCCCTGCCGCGCGCCCCTCAGGATGATCTGCCCGGTCACGGTTGTTCCCTTGTCGGACACGGTCGCGCCAAGTGCCTCTTCGCCCCGCTTGGACTTTCCTTCCTCGCCCGCGGTGAAATAAGCCGCTTGGCAGGTGCCATTTGGGGCCTTCCACGATCCGGCCAGCATCGCCGGCGGGATCGGGCCGTTGATCTGTGCCGAGGCCATGCCCAGTCCGCTTCCGCCGATCACCATCGCAGCCAATGCCGATTTCCTCCAAAGGCCCATAGCGTCCTCCACGTCTGGCTCCGTACCCACGTTCTAGCACTGGACCTGCGGCTGCCCGACTGTCGCCGGAGGGCTCAACGAGTTTTGATCCCGATCAAGACGATGCGTCACGGTCCATCACATCCGCGTTCCCGTCGAAAAGGGATTGGTGTAGGGAGGTGCGTAGAATCATAGACGTAACCGAAGGCCAGCCCATGCACTTAAGGATGTTCCTCACCGCAGCCGGACTGTCGCTGCTGGCCGGCTTGGCCGCATGCTCCGAGCAGACGGCGACGACCGAGACCGAGTCCCCCTACAAGATCACGGCGACGATCCAGGACATCATGGACGCGCAGGTCGACCCGGCGGCCGACGAGATCTGGAACTCGGTGGCGTCGATCGTCGGCCCGAATGGCATCGAGGAGAAGCAGCCCCGCACGGACGAGGAATGGGAGGCCTTGAAGCTGAAGGCGTTCCTGGTGATCGAGGGCGCCAACCTGCTGGCCATGCCCGGCCGCCGAGTCGCCCCCGAGGGCGTGGGTCTCGACCCCGCGGAACTCGCCGGCGAGACGCCCGAGGATATCCAGAAGGCGATGGAGACCAACCGCTCGGCCTGGGTGCAGCTGTCGCAGGGGCTTCACGATGCCGGGCTCGAGGTGATGAAGGCGATCGAGGCGAAGAGCCCGGACCAGCTCATCGCCGCGGGCGAGGTGCTCGATACCGCCTGCGAGAATTGCCACAGCACGTTCTGGTATCCGAACGCGCCGCCGCGGCTGGAAGGTTACGACACACCCGACCAACCCGACCCCGCCGCCAAAGACGGCGCGAAGTAGCGTCAGTCGGTCAGAGCGCTGCGGAGATCGTGGCCGCTGAGGGCGTAGAGCTCGAGAATCCTGTCGAACGTGATTCCCTGTTGCTGCTCGATCGCGAGCGGGTGCTCCGTTGGTTCAAGCTTGATCCACGGACGAATCCGACCATCGCGTGGGTGCACTTGGCATTTCAGGCTCAGGGTCTCGGGATAATCGAGAAGGCGATTGGAGAACCAGCCGAACCACGGTCCGAGGCTGCCTTGTTCGCCACTGTCAAAGGTCTTAAGGTAGAGGTCGAAATTGTCCTTCGACAGCGAGGACCACACTCCGAAACCAAACCGCTCCTCCGGCTACGCCGGCAATCGGCAGCCCAAGGACGCAGCGTACAAAGTAGTGCTCACCGTCGAGGACGCAAAAGTCCTCGGTCAGGATATTCTTCGCGCGCAATAGGAAGTTCCTCGCGGGCCAAATTTCCGAATTGGGGCGGCAATCATCGGGCCCGGTCCATAGCTCCGGTCTCGCGTAGCCGATATCGAACAGACCAGAGTGCGCAACTCCGCAGCATGGGCAGACCCATTCTCGATCGTGCAGACGCTGCCAACGCGGATCGTGACGGGGATCGTCGACCACGGCGAATCCTTTAGGCTCACGTGAGCCTGCCTGAACTGCTTCGCACAGGTCCAGGGCCTGTTGGCAGCGCAGGCGGCATTCTCATAAGCTCAATCCAGGCGGGACCACCAATACCGGGAGGCCGACAATGAACGTTCGTCTTCTCCCCATGACTGCGATGCTTGTGGGTGTGTTCGCGATCGGCCCGGTTGTCTCGCAGACACCTCTGCCGGCGCCGGGCTTCCATCATCTGCATCTGAATTCGATCAACCCGGATGCGGCGATCGCGTTCTACGTCCGGCAGTTTCCGAGCACGTCGAAGACGAGTTGGGGCGGCATGCCGGCGCTCGCTTCGCCGAACAATGTGCTCGTGCTGTTCAACCGGGTGAATACGGCGCCCGCGTCCGATCCGGAAGCGACCGCGTTCTGGCACTTCGGCTGGCACGTCACCGACGTGCGGATGAACATGACGGCGTATCAGGGACGCGCGGACGTGATGCTCGCGCCGCTTTACACGGGCGATGGCGGCGGATCGGTGTTCGTCAGCAGCGATACGTGGCCCGGCACCGGCGGCGTGCTCGGACGGACGGCGGCGCAGATCGCCGATGCGAAGGCAACGGGCGTGCAGCCGTTGCGCGGCGCGGGGTTCGCGTACATGCGAGGGCCGGACAATGCGCTCATCGAGTATCAGGGGAACTTCCCGGCCGAGCGCTTCAACCACGTGCATTTTTATCAGGACGATCCGTTCTGCGCGCAGGTCTGGTACCGGCGGCATCTGAACGCGCCGTTGCCTCAGAATGCGCAGCCGCGGACGGATGCCGATTGCAAGGTCGCGCGTGGTCCCGATCGCACGTGGCCCGCGCTCAATCGCGATGGCATGTACCGCACGCCGACGGCGGGTGTGATCTTCGGCGACGTGTCGATGAACTGGTACATGCGCCAGCGCGAGGCGCCGCTCGAGCCGACACGGGGCCGGCTGATGGATCATGTCGCGCTCAGCGTCGCCAATCTGGATGCGTGGGTTGCGAAGTTGAGAAGCGAGAACGTCAGGTTCCTGGAGCAGGAATATCGCCTGGGCGACACGCGCGCGGTGATGATCGAAGGCCCGAGCCGCGAAGCCATCGAGCTCGTCGAGGTCAAGTAGCGAACGTCAACGGTCCGTAGAGCCAGACGAGCCAGGTTCCGAAACAGAGGAACGTGCCGAACGGCATCCGGTCGGTGAGCGAAAGGCCGCCTTTGCGTGCGGCTTGGAATAGTGCGGCCACGAGTGCCGCGAGCGACGAAATCAGGATGACGCTGGGAAGGCCCTCCCAGGCGACGAAGGCGCCCGACGCCGCGAGCAGCTTGGCGTCGCCAAGCCCCATGCCTTCGCGCCCGCGCAGGCGGCGATAGACCTCGCGCAAGAGCACGATGACGACGAAACCCGCGACGGCGCCTGCGATGTAGTGCGGGAGCACCGAGGGTTCGCTCAGCCAGATCACGAAGAGCCCGAACGGGATCAGCGGCAGCGTGAGGAAGTCGGGGAGCAGGAAGTGCTTGTAGTCGATGACCGCGAGCGCGAGCAGCGTCCAGCCGAGGATGCAGCTCGCCCAGATCAGCTCTCCGTCCATGACGCTCACGACCCAGACGGCGATGAAGACGGCCGCGAGCTCGATCGCCGGATAGAACAGGCCGATGGGTTTTCCGCAGCGCCGGCAGCGGCCGCGCAAGGCGAGCCAGCTCACGAGCGGTATCAGGTCGAGGGGGCCCAGCGTCGCGTGGCACGACTCGCAGGACGAGCGGCCGAGCACGATCGAGTGCGGCTCCTCGACGCGTTTGATCACCGCGCCGAGAAAGCTGCCGATGATCGGCGACACGGCGATCGGCCAGATCCAGGAAGGGATGTCCATTTTCGAGGAGTAGCACAGAACGGCGGAGATCAGCCGATGAGCAATGGCCGCATGGTTGAGTCGTTTACGGCTCGAGACTTTGTTTCAGCGTCGCGATGACGTCCGGTGAGACGGCGACCAGGCTCTGCACGATCCGCTGCACATTGTCTCCCGGCGTGAACTGAACCGGCAGGCGCTGGCGTTCGGCGTCGCGGAGGAACGCAGGATCGCTCATCGTCTCGGCCAGCGCTTTCCGCAAAATCGCGATTCGATCCGGTGGTACGCCCGGCGGCGCGACGACGGGAAATCCCACCGCGGTGTTGGATGAGAGGAACTGAAAGACGGCGCGCTCCTGCGGCGTCTTCGCGAGATCGATCAGCAACGGCACGTCGGGCAGGTCCTTGTCCTTGGCGAGGCCCACCTGCACGAGCACGTTGATCTTCTTCTCCGCGATCCAATGCGGCCAACCCGCTTTGAAGCCGGACCACACCACTGCGCCGCGACCGTCGATCTCGCCGCGTTCCATCGCGAGCTGGAGCGTGTTGCCGCCCTGATATCCCAAGACCAGCTTGAACTGCGTGCCGAGATATTTGTTCAGCAGCCGCGGGTACACGGCGTTGCCGCCATCGTTGCCGAGCGCGCCAAGGACGACGGTCTTCGTCTTCGCGTCGTCGAGCGTTTTCACGCCGCTCGCATGCCACGTGATCAGCGCCGCGACCGAATTGCCCATCGCGCCCAGCCAATTGAAGCCCTTCAGATCGAAGCGCGAGGCTTCGGGTTCGAGCACCTGGCGGAGCGGCATGTTGTCGTTGAAGGTGCCGATCACCGAGCCGTCCTTGGGCGCGGCTCGATAGAGATACGCCGCCGACGTGATGCCGGATGCGCCGGGCATGTTCGACGGCACGATGGTCGGATTGCCCGGAATGTGCCGGCCGAGATGCGCGGCGAGCAGCCGGCCATAGGCATCGAAGCTGCTGCCGGAATTGGCGCCGATGACCAGCCGCACCTGACGGTTCTTGTAGAACGCATCGGCGGGCTGGGCGGCGGCTGAGAGCGTCGCGCCGGCAAGCATGGCGATCATGCCTAGGCACAGCAGGACGGCTTTGCGCATGAGTTCCCCTAGATGGGCTCGGATGAAGGTATTTCAGCCGTTTAGCGACATCAAGGATACCGCCAAATCCCTGCACTTCACGGCAATGCGATAAGGATTTCGTCAGCTTGGGATTCGATACTTGGATATACTCGACGTCACGCATCAGGAGCACGCCATGGCGATCACCTTGAGCATCAACGGCGCGAGCCACACGGTCGATGTCGAGCCGGAGACCCCGCTGCTGTGGGTCCTGCGCGACAATATCGGGCTGACGGGCACCAAATACGGCTGCGGCATTGCGCGTTGCGGCGCCTGCACCGTGCATATCGACGGCATGGCGATGAAGGCCTGCCAGATCCCCGCATCGGCCGCGGCAGGCAAGCAGGTCACCACGATCGAAGGTCTGTCGAAGGACTCGAGCCATCCGGTCCAGGTCGCCTGGACCGAGATCGGCGTGCCGCAATGCGGGTACTGCCAGTCGGGCCAGATCATGGCGGCCTCGGCGCTGCTCGCGCGGCGACCCAATCCGACGGATGGCGAGATCGACACGGCGATGGCCGACAATCTCTGCCGCTGCGGCACCTATCTGCGAATCCGCCGTGGCGTCCGGCTCGCCGCTGAGCTTGCGAATAAGAGAGGCTGACATGTCCAAGACAAAGCTCTCGCGCCGCACCTTCATCCGCACGTCGCTCGCCGCCGGTGGCGGCTTGATGATGGGCTTCCACATTCCTCAGTCGCAGGCCGCGAAGATCGAGCCCAAGCCCTCGACGACGCCGACCGGCGGGATCGAGGTCAATGCGTGGCTCACGATCGACGAGAAGGGAACCGTCACGCTGCGCGTGCCGCACACCGAGATGGGGCAGGGCGGCGTCACATCGGTGGCGCTGTTGCTCGCCGAGGAGCTCGATGTCGAGTGGTCGAAGATCCAGGTCGTGTTCGCCGATCCGAACCGCCACTTGCGCAACAACAAGGAATACAAGGTGATGAGCACGCACGGCTCGCAGCTCGTGCGGCTTCAGCATCCGCATATCATGCAGGCGGGCGCATCCGCGCGCGAGCGGCTCAAGGAAGCCGCGGCGAAAGCCTGGGGCGTGGAGCGTTCCTCGATCGTCGCCAAGCAGGGCGTGCTCAAGGCCGGCAATCGCACAGGAACGTATGCGGAGTTTGCCTCTGCCGCGGCGAAGATCACCTTGGACAAGGAACCCGAGATCAAGAAGCCCGGCGAATGGTGGCTGCTCGGCAAGCCCACCAAGCGCCTGGACATTCCGGTCAAGGTGAATGGCAGCGCGCAATATGCGATCGATACGCGCGTGCCCGGCATGGTGTACGCGGCGGTGAAGGCGAGCCCGGTGCCGTGGGGCACGCTCAAGCGCTACGATTTCGAGGCGATCAGGAACCGGCCCGGCGTCATCGCCGCCGTCGAGCTCAAAGCGGTGCCCGACAAGCGCGGTCAGCCCGATCTGCAGAACGCGGTCGCGGTTGTTGCCGACAGCTGGTACCGCGCGAAGACGGCGCTCGATCTGATGCCCGTCGAGTGGGATTTCGGCGAGAGCGCGAAGGCGAGCTCCGCGAGCCTCTTCGAAGAGGGGCGCAAGCTGATGGACGTGAAGGGTCTCATCAGCAAGGAAGACCCGATGGCGCTCGAGATCCTCGCCAAATCGGGCAAGGTCGTGACCGCGCAATACGAGCGGCCGTTCGAGACGCATGCGCGCATGGAGCCGATCAACGCGACGGTGCACGTGCAGGCGGATCGCGTGGATGTGTGGTCGCCGACGCAGGATCAGTCGGCTGCCGTGCTGCTGGTCGCCGACCAGTTGGGTGTCGACCCGAAGAATGTCTATGCGCACACGATGTTCCTGGGCGGCGGCTTCGGCGGCAACGGCGCCGGCGGCACCGGTGTGACGCGTCAGGCGGCCGAGATATCGAAACAGGTCGGGCGGCCGGTGAAGGTGCTGTGGTCGCGCGAAGAGGACATCGCGCAGGACAAGCAGCGCCCGCTCGCCGTCGGCCGGTTGAGCGCGGCGCTTGGCGCGAACGGTCTGCCCGAAGCGATGGTCACGCGCGCGATGTGGTTCTCGCAGGACGGCATCAACCAGATCGGCGGCGCGACCGCGGATTACGGCATCTACAACA
Source organism: uncultured Alphaproteobacteria bacterium (assembly GCA_963708555.1). Lineage (GTDB taxonomy): Bacteria > Pseudomonadota > Alphaproteobacteria > Micropepsales > Micropepsaceae > CAIYRG01. Next base: position 376,618 of record CAVPTF010000017.1, read on the forward strand.
TGCCGTACAAGGTGCCGCACCGGCATCACGAACGGCACAACGGCAAGACCCATATCCCGAGCTCGACGCATCGCGCGCCGGGCGCGAACCAGCTCGGCTTCTTCACGGAGTCCTTCGTCGATGAGATGGCGATCGCGGGCGGATGGAATCCGCTCGACTGGCGCATCGAGATGACGAAGGGCATGTCCGATTGGCAGCTCGTGCTCAACACGCTGAAAGAGAAGGCGGGTTTCCGTACCGATCTGCCGAAAGGCGAAGGAATGGGCATTGCCGTCGTCGAATCGCATGGCTCGATCGTGGCGGCGTGCGCGACCGTGTCGGTGAGCCGGCGCGGGCAGCTCACGGTCGAGAAGGTCGTGCTCGTGATGGACAGCGGCCACATCATCAATCCGCATGTCGCGACCGAGCAGGCCGAGGGTTCGGTCTGCTGGGAGCTGTCGCACGCGTGGCTCGGCGGATTGGACCTCGAGGGCGGGCGATTCACGAACACGAACTTCGACACGTACAACCTGGTGCGGATCAACCAGATGCCGGAGGTCGAGGTTCACTTCGCGATGTCGGGCGGAACGAAGTGGGGTGGTCTTGGCGAGCCGGCGGGTCCGCCGACGCCGCCGGCCATTGCGAACGCGATCTACTACGCGACGGGCAAACGGATCAGGTCGACGCCGTTCAAGAACCATGATCTGAGCTGGAGCTAGCCGACGAGCAGCGGCCGCATGTTGGCGGCGGCGTCGCGCATCACGGGCAGGAACTCGTCGAGCATCTGCTTCTTGCCGGTCTCGCTCGCGCGCGCGCCGATATTCATCGCGGCGATCACGCGCCCCGATGCGTTGTGGATCGGGATCGCGAGCGTGCGGAGGTCGATCTCGAACTCCTGGTCGACGAGGCAGTGATTGCTGCGCTTCACCTTCTCGATCACCGCGCGGAGCTCGACCGAATCGGTGATCGTGTAGCGCGTGTGACTTTCGAGCTTTGCGGTTGCGAGGAACGCGTCCAGCTCCTTGTCGGAGAGGGCCGCGAGCAGCACGCGCCCCATCGAGGTGCAATGCGCGGGCATATGCGTGCCGACGTCGCGGTGGAGCGAGCCGATGCGCTTGCGCGCGGAGCGGGCGATGTAGATCACCTCGTCGTGGTGCAGGATCGAGAGCGAGCAGGATTGGCCGAGCTGTTCGCTGACCTTCTCGAGGAAGCTCTGCGCGACGCGCGGGACGGGGCTCGATGAGAGATAGGCCTGCGCGAGCGTGAGCACCTGGGGCGAGAGGCTGAAATAGCGGCCGCTGCTTTCGGCGTAGCCCAGCGCCTCGAGCGTCAGCAGCGAACGGCGGACGGCGGCGCGGGAGAGGCCGGTGATCCGGGCGACATCGGAGAGCGTCAGGCGGTCGCTCTGCTCGCGGAACGCGCGCATGACCGCGAGCCCGCGCGCGAGCGATTCCACATAGGAGCGGCTCAAGGCATCGGTTTCAGGGGTGGCGGCCATGGCGTCCCGCGCGCCCTTGATGGCGCGCTTTCCCGGGGTTTATTCTGTGCGCTAACGAATGAATTTGTGCGCTTTGCGCACAGTAGCGAGGATGGCCATGCTGGTCAAGGAACAGAACGATCTCCTCACGCAGACGGGGCCCGGCACCCAGATGGGTCAGTTTTTCCGCGCCTATTGGATCCCGGCGCTGCTCGCCTCGGAGCTTGCCGAGCCCGACGGACCGCCGGTGCGCGTGCAGCTTCTCTCGGAGAAGCTGGTCGCGTTCCGCGACACGCAGGGGCGCCTTGGCCTGATCGAGGAGTTCTGCGCGCATCGCCGCGTGTCGCTATGGTTCGGCCGCAACGAGGAGAACGGGCTCCGCTGCCCGTATCACGGCTGGAAATACGACGTGACGGGTCAGTGCATGGAGATCCCGTCCGAGCCGCCAGGCAGCACGCATTGCCAGCGCATCCGACTTGCGAGCTATCCGCTCATCGAGCGCGGCGGGATCCTGTGGACTTATATGGGCCCGCCCGACCGCCAGCCGCCGCTCCCCGAATGGGAATTCGCGATGGTGCCGGACGCGAGCCGCTTCATCACCAAGCGCTGGCAGGAATGCAATTGGCTCCAGGCGCTGGAGGGCGGCATCGATTCGAGCCACGTCTCGTTCCTGCACCGCGGCGATCTCGAGACCGATCCGATCTTCAAGGGCTCGAAGGGCAACCGGTACAACATGGGCGATCTGATGCCCGTGTTCGACGTCGTCGAAAGCCCCGGCGGTCTCTATATCGGCGCGCGCCGCAACGCCGAGGACGGGAAATATTACTGGCGCATCACGCAATGGGTGATGCCGTCGTTCACGATGATCCCGCCGCGCGGCGATCATCCGGTGCACGGACACTTCTTCATCCCGATGGACGACGAGAACAGTTGGGCGTGGAGCTTCGACTACCACGCCGACCGCGCGCTCACGGATGAGCAGGTGCAGGCGATGCGCGAGGGGAAGGGCATCCACACGCTCGTCGATCCGAAGACGTTCCGGCCGCTCGCGAACAAGGACAACGACTACCTGATGGACCGCAAGGCGCAGAAGGCGGGCCGCACCTATGGCGGTGTCGCCGGATTCGCGATGCAGGACGCCTCGATCCAGGAAAGCATGGGCCCGATCGTCGACCGCGCGCGCGAGAATCTCGTGGGCACCGACAAGGGCATCGTGATGGCGCGGCGGCGGCTGCTGCGCGCGGCAAAGGCGCTGGCCGAGCAGGGCACGGTGCCGCCGGGTGTCGAGGTCACGCATCAGCACGTGCGGTCGGCGTCGGTCGTGCTGCCGCCCGATCAGCCGTTTGCGACAGCCGTGGGCGATGCGCTCGCGGCGAAATCGGGTGCGGCGCACGTATCGGTGTGACGCGCGGGTCGGCTCTATCCAAGTGCTTGATCATTCGGCGCGAACGGCGTCTGCAATAGTTTGTTCGTTCGAAATCGCGAATTTTTCGATCGCTCTCCACATCCGGCGGCGTTTGATTGTTTTTCGTTTGATAAAAATCAAACCATGGTTAACGCCTGCGCCCGATCCCGGCCGGTGCAATTGAACCGTTCGCTGGACGGACTGCGGTGCCACGGGACCTCCAAAAGGCCCCATCCTGATATAGGTTAACTCCTATGTAAATAGGATTTAGCCTATGATCGGGCCGGATACTCTCAGGCACGCGGCAGACGCTTGTCGATCCAGCTCAATATGTCCGCCATCACCTGCTCTTTGCCGATGTCATTGAGCAGATCGTGATAGTGCCCCTCATAGAGCTTCAGGGTCTTATCCTTCGAGCCTGCCTTGTCGTAGAACATCTGGCTGCCGCTCGGCTTGGTCACCTTGTCCGCCGTGCCATGCAGGATGAACACGGGCAATTCGATCAGGGGGAACTCGCGCTTCAGCCGCTCGTCTGCGCGCGCCAGCGCGGCGATCGTCGCCGACGGCTGGACCTCATGAGCGAGGAGCGGATCCTCGTTCTTCGACTTCACGACTTTCGGATCGCGGGAGAAATCCTCGTTGTGGAGCTTGAGCACGTGCGCATGCGGCGCCAGGTGGCTGATGCCCTTTACGACCGCTAGAGCAAAATCGGGCGCCGGAGTTTGGAACGCAAAGTCCTCGCAGATCAGCCCCGCGATCTTGTCCTGGTTGTCCAGCGTGTAGACGCACGAGACGACACCACCTGCGCTGTGGCCGAGCAGGTAGACGGGCACTCCTGGTTCGCGCTTTTTCGCCAGCTCGATGAGCATCGCGACGTCGCTGACATAGTCCGCCAAGTCATCGACATAAAACCGATCGCCGTCCGATTTTCCCCGGCCCCGCAGGTCGAGCGCGTAGACCGCGAAGCCCGCGGCCTGCAGTTGATCGCCGACCCACAGATACTCACCGCTGTGGGCATTGAGCCCGTGGCAGATGGCCACGACCGCGCGCGGTTTTCCGCTGGGCCGCCATGAACGGAAGAAAATGCCCAAGCCCTTGATACCGTCGAAACGCTCTTCGTTATTCATGACTGATCTCCCAGCTTTGACATCGAGAGGGGGTAAAGGACTACGCTCTAATGAACGCGAGAAGGTCGGCGTTGATGACTTCGGCGTGCGTGGTGCACATGCCATGCGGGAAGCCCTTGTAGACCTTCAGCGTCCCGCGTTTGGCGAGCTTGGATGACAGCAGCGCCGAATCCGCGATCGGGACGATCTGGTCGTCGTCGCCATGCATGACGAAGACCGGACGATCGATCGCCTTCAGGTCTTCGGTGAAGTCGGTCTCCGAGAAGGCCTTGACGCACTCGTAATGCGCGTTCGCGGCACCCATCATGGCCTGGCGCCACCAATTGGCCCGGATCAACTCGATCACCGGGGTCCCCTGGCGGTTGAACCCGTAGAACGGGATCGGAAAGGTCCAATAATAGTCTGCCCGGTTGGCCGCGAGCTGCTCGCGAATGCCGTCGAAGATTTCGATCGGCGTGCCGCCGGGATTGCCAGGTGTCTTCAGCATGAGCGGCGGTACGGCACCGATCAGCACCAATTTGGCGACCTTGTTCTGTTTGCCGTAGCGCCCGACATAACGCGTCGCCTCGCCGCCGCCGGTCGAGTGGCCGACATGGATCGCGTCCTTGAGGCCGAGTGCTGAGACCAACGCGGCGACGTCAGCGGCGTAGGTGTCCATCTCGTGACCGTCGGCGGTCTGCGTCGAGCGGCCGTGCCCGCGCCTGTCATGCGCGATGACGCGGTAGCCCTTGCTCAGGAAGAAGAGCATCTGGGTGTCCCAATCGTCCGCGGAGAGCGGCCAGCCGTGGTGAAAGACGATCGGCTGTCCTGAGCCCCAGTCCTTGTAGAAGATCTGCGTGCCGTCCTTGGTTGTGATCGTGGTCATCGTCTTGGTTCCTTTGCGTGGTTGGTTGAGTGGGGCAGGCGACTTATTGCTGGGCCAAGGAGTGGGTGAACCAGTCCTCGAACCGGGTCGGCGCGAAGCGCGGGTGGTCACTGGGGGTGAGCGTGAGGTCGCTCAGTTCTGCGCCGTAATAGCGGGCGTGAACGTCGGCGATGACCTGATGCCGGTCGCCCTTTGCGGCCAACACCTCCCGCGCGAGCGCATCGAGGCGGTATTGCTTGGGGCCGGCGACCTCGATCGTGCCGTTGACCGGAGCTCCGACCGCGAGATCGGCGAGCGCCGCGGCGACGTCATCCGCGGCGATGGGCTGGATGAGGGCCGGCGGCAGGCGCAACACCTCGCCGTCCGCGCCGGATTTGATGATGCTGTCGATGAACTCGAAGAACTGGGTCGAGTGCAGGATCGTGTAGGGGATCCCGGAGGCCTTGATCAGGTTTTCCTGGGCCATCTTCGCGCGGAAGTAGCCGCTTTCGAGAAGGCGGTCGGTTCCGACAACCGAAAGCGCAAGGTGATGCTTGACGCCAGCCTTCGCCTCGGCGGCCAGAAGATTGCGGCCGGACGTCTCGAAGAACTCCAAGGCGGGCTTGGCTTCGAACGACGGCGAGTTCGCCACGTCGACGACCACTTGAGCGCCGGCCAGCGCTTCGGCCAGGCCTTCGCCCGTGATGGTGTTGACACCGGTGTTGGGCGATGCCGCCACAACCTCATGGCCCACCTGACGAAGCCGGCTCACGAGCTTCGACCCGATGAGGCCGCTGCCTCCAATGACTACGATTTTCATGGCTTTCCTCCGTCGATGCCGGTCGCGCCCATCGCGATCGTGTGAACGAAGAGTGCCTACAAACCGGGCGGAAGACCTTGGAGCGGCCTTGAAATGTCCTTGGATTTATCTTGGCCCTTTGTCCAAGATCGCGTCACAAAACAGTCTGCTATCAATGCGACGGTGCCGGCCGCAGTATTGCACATCGGGGCTGGGTCACGGAGCGCCGGATGCAATTCGTGTTCGAAGACTACGTGCTTGACCTTGACCGGCGGCAGCTTACTCGGGGTTCCGAGGAGATCGCCATCGGGCCGAAAGTCTTCGACCTCTTGGTCTATCTGGTGAAGAACCGCGACCACGTGGTCAGCAAGGATGATCTGCTGGACACGGTCTGGGCCGGGCGGATCGTCTCTGAATCGACGCTGACCAGCCATATCAATGCGGTGCGCAAGGCGATCGGCGACACCGGCGAGGACCAGCGCCTGCTTCGAACGATCGCCCGCAAGGGCTTCCGGTTTGTCGGCGACGTCAAGGACGCGCAATCGCCTGCAGCTTCAGCGTCTGCGACGACCCATCTCCAATCGCATGAGACACGCGCACACGGGCTCGCACTTCCCGACGGCCGTCCATTGCCGCCTTGCCGTTCTTGAACTTAAGCGGAGACCCCGAGCAGGAGTATTTCGCCGACGGCGTGGTGGAGGACATCATATCGGCGCTGTCACGGATGCGCTGGCTGTTCGTCATCGCGCGCAACTCGAGCTTCACCTACAAGGGCCGCGCCGTGGACGTGATGCAGGTGAGCCGTGAGCTCGGCGTGCGCTATGTGCTGGAAGGAAGCGTGCGCAGAGCCACGAATCGCGTGCGCATCACGGGACAGCTGATCGACGGAACGACCGGGGGGCATCTCTGGGCCGACCGTTTCGAAGGCACGCTCGGCGACATCTTCGAGCTGCAGGATCAAGTCACCGAAAACGTCGTCGGCGCGATTGCGCCTCAGCTGGAGCTCGCGGAAATCGAACGCGCGAAGCGGAAGCCCACCGAAAGCCTCGACGCCTATGACTACTACCTGCGCGGGATGGCGCACCTGCATCGGGGCACGAAGGAGTCCATCGGCGAGGCCATAGCCCAGTTCTATCGCGCGTTCGAACGCGACCCCAATTTCGCATCGGCCCATGCGATGGCGGGCTGGTCCATTTTCTGGCGCAAGGTCAACGGGTGGATGACCGACCGCGACAAAGAGACGGCCGAGGGCGCGCGGTTGGTGCGCCGGGCGGTCGAGCTGGGCATGGACGATGCGGTTGCGCTGACGCGAAGCGGGCATGCGCTCGGCCACTTGACCGGCGATCTCGAGGGCGGGATCGGCTTGATCGACAGGGCGATACTGCTCAATCCGAATCTCGCGTCCGCGTGGTTCCTGGGCGGCTTCTTGCGAGTCTGGAGCGGCAATCCGGATAGCGCGATCGAATTTTTCACCCGCGCGATGCGGTTGAGCCCTCTGGACCCCGAGATGTATCGGATGCAGGCGGGAATGGCGGTGGCGCATCTGTTCGCGGGGCGCTTCGATGTCGCGTCGTCGTGGGCGGAGAAATCGTTCCGGCAATTGCCGGATTTCCTGATGGTCGCGGGGATCATCGCGGCGAGCCATGCGCTTGCGGGCCGGCAGGAGGAAGCTCGGCGAGCGATCGAGCATTTGCGCCAGCTCGATCCCACGCTCCGCGTCTCCAATATTCGAGAGTGGCTGCCGATTCATCGAGACGAGCATCTCGCGACGTTCGCGAACGGTCTGAGGCGCGCAGGGCTGCCGGAATGACGGGCGATGGCGGCAACACGCTGCCTTTGAAATTATGTGACGAAGCGCTCTCTGCCTAAATTTTGGGCCGTTTTGGATTAGGACGCGAGCAACCTTTGCTTTCTATCTTCGGCGCGAATCCCGTATCGTTTTACGTGCGGGAATCAGTTCGTAGCTTGAGGAGCGTTGAGCCATGATCAACAACGATCTCACACCGCATATTCTTCGGCGCGCATATGAAATCTGGGAAAACGAAGGCCGGCCGCAAGGCCGGGACAAGGCGCATTGGTTTCTGGCAGAAGCCGAGTTGAGCAACGGCGGTGGCCAACGGTCGTGGAACCGAGCAAGCCGAAGCGGAAGCCGCGTTCGGCGTCAGCGTCCACGCGAACGGCGAAGACGGCGCTAGTCCGAGATACCAGCGATCGTCCGGCAGATGTGATTTCGCGCAGGCCTTCGACGCGGGAGGGTTTGGATTTCGGCACGCACAGCATGTTGGCCGAGATCGTGATGCCGAAGACGTTCTTCGTCTCGCCGAAATGGTTCTTCGGGTTGAACAGCGGCGGCAGATGCCAATACGGGCGGTAGTGGTTGGTCAGCAGCCACGCGATCAGGTCTTTCGAGCGCTCGGGCTTGTTGTTCTCGACATAGAGCAGCGGTTGATGGCGCGAGATGGTCGTGCGCGCGCCTTCGAGCACGTCGCGTTCCATGCCTTCGACGTCGATCTTGATCAGATGGCAGGCGTCGAGCGCGTAGGAGTCGAGCGTTGTGATGGGTACCGTATCGCCTTGGGTCCACGCGCCCAATTCGAGCGCGCCGAAATTGCCTTCGCGCGCGTAGTCGAGCCAGGGCACGACAACGGTTCCTGAGTGCGCGCCGAGCGCTTTGTGCTCGGCCGTGACGTTGCCGCAGTTGTTGAGCGCGACATTGCCGCAGAGCACCTGATGGAGAACGCCCTGGGGCTCGAAGGCGAGCACGCGGCCGCTCGGGCCGACGGATTGCGCGAAGCACACGGTGTGCGTGCCGATGTTGGCGCCGACATCGACCGCGACCATGCCGGGACGGAGATACTGCCGGAACAATTCGATCTCGGGTTCGGAGAGCTCGCCGTAGAGATCGAGCGAGCGGCCGATAACCGCGTCGTTCGCAAAGAACATCATCGGCCCGTGCTTGCAGGGCTTGAGCCGGAGGATGCCGTTGTCGAGCAAGGCGCGGAGCATTTCGTCCTGTGCGGTCATCGGCTCAGGCGAAGCGGTTGAATTTGAAGGGGCTGAGGTCGAGGCGGCTTTTGCCGTCGATGACGATCTCGGCGAGCGCTTCGCCGATGGCGGCCGAGTGCTTGAAGCCGTGGCCCGAGCAGGGCGAGGCGATGATCACGCGCGGCATGTCGGGATGCGTGTCGATGACGAACTCCGCGTCGGGCGTGACGGTGTAGAGGCAGACGACGGCTTTGACGCATGTCTTGCGAGAAGCCGGGGAGGTAGGGCGCGATGTAGTCGTACATCGCGCGCTTCTCGGCGTCGGAGACGGTGCGGTCGACGGCTTCGGGCGTGGTTTCGGTCTCGTATTGCGGGGTCGCGACCTTGATGCCGCCGTTCTCGCCGTCGATCGCGGGGAAGCCGTAGATCGCCTGCGGGCGGCCCTGGATTTCCCAGATGTAGATCGGGAACTTGCCGAGCTCGAACGGCGCGATCGGACCTTTGGGCGCGAACCAGAACAGCAACTGGCGGCGGATTTTGAACGGCTGCGCGTATTGGCGCGCGATCAGTTGCGGCAGCCACGCGCCCGCGCTGACGATGAGACGGTCGGCGATGTAGGTGTCCTTGTCTGTGCTGACCGTGACGCCGCTGGAATTTTCTTCGAAGCCGAGAACCTTTTCGTTCCGGCGGATCGTCGCGCCGTATTTTTCGGCGAGCGCCAGTTGCGCGGCGACGCACGCTTCGGGGCGGAGGAAGCCGGCCTCGTACTCGTAGTAGCCGATCTCGTCGTCGCGCACGGCGAATTGCGGGAAGCGCTGGCGGATCGCGCGCGCGTCGAGGATCTCGTGCGCGATGCCGTAGGTTTCGGCCGCGGCGACGGTGGTGCCGAAGAAATCCTGCGACGTGCATGTGCGATGATGTGGACCTGCTCGAGATGATGAGCCCGCCGGTGATCGGCGAGCAGGTCGCTGCCGGTTTCGTCCTCGATCTCGCGCCAGAGCTCGTGCGAGCGCATCACGAGCGGGATGTAGTGCGCGCCCTCGCCGATGGCGAGGCGGGTCACGCGTGTGTCGCCGTGCGAGGAGCCGAGGGCGTGCGGCGGCGAGAACTGGTCGATCCCGAGGACGGTCTGCCCGCGTTTGGCGAGCTGGTAGAGCGCGGCGCTGCCCATCGCGCCCAGGCCCAGGACCAGAGTGTGATATCGCTGCACGGATTGGGCAAACCTTTCGGGACGGGCGATTGTAACCGTCCGGGGCTACGCGCTAAAAGTCTTCAATGAGCACGACCTACGCCCCCCGGATTACCGCGGTGCCTTCAGGGGGACCGCTTGCGGCCGAGGTGCGCGGCGTGGATTTGCGCACCGTCAGCGATGCGGATTTCGCGGCGATCCATCGGCTGTGGATCGAGAACCTGGTGCTGCTGTTCCGCGGGCAGGAGCTCGACGACGACCAGCTGATGGCGTTCAGCCGGCGGTTCGGCGAGCTCGACTGGGCGCCCGTGCAGGAAACCGGACGGCGGTTCGTGCCGGGCAAGCCCGAGATCTATGTGATCTCGAACGTGATCGAGAACGGCGAGCCGATCGGGAGCTTGGGCGCCGGCGAGGCGACGTGGCACACCGACATGTCGCATATCCCTGAGCCGCCCAAGGCGAGCGTCCTCTACGCGCTCGAAGTGCCGCCGTCGGGCGGCGACACCGGCTTCGTCAATATGTATCTCGGCTACGAGGCGATGCCTTCGGCGCTGAAGCGGCGTCTCGACGGGCTCAAGATCAAGCACGACGGCACGTACAATTCCGGCGGCTATGTGCGCCTGGGTGTGGACGCGATCGACGATCCGATGCGATCGGCGGGACAGGTGCATCCGCTGGTGTGCACGCATCCCGAAAGCGGGCGGCGCGTGCTGTATCTCGGGCGGCGGCGCAACGCGTATATCGTGGGGCTGCCGCTTGCGGAGTCCGAGGCGCTGCTCGACGAGATCTGGAGCTACGCGACGCGCGACGAGTACAGCTGGTACAATCAATGGCGCGTCGGCGATCTCGTGCTGTGGGACAATCGCTGCACGATGCATCGCCGCGATGCGTTCGATTCGAAGACGCGCCGCATCATGCACCGCACGCAGATCAAGGGCGAGACTGCGCCGGCGGCTTAGGGTCGCGGGAATCTTGGAACGGCGAAACGGCTGATGTCCTGCGGATAGGGCGATGTCACGTCGTCCTGATCGGCGAGGATGACCTGCGTCTCGCCGTTGACGAGCGGGTTCCGCTGGTTCTCGAGGCTCGACACGTTCTCCATGCGCGGATATTGCTCGTCGCGCTTGGTATAGCGCCGCGTCACGACCCAGGGCCGCGTGAATGCGACCGGGTCCTCGATCGTGATCTGCGATTCCAGCGTGCGCGCGTCGATCTTGCGGATGCGCTCGCGCACGGTGGCGGAATCGCTGAGCGCAGCACCGGTGCGGTCGATCGGGATGCCGCCCTTGATGCTGCGCGTCTCGATCACCAGCGTGTCGCCTTCCCAACGGCCGACCGAGTAGCCCTCGAAGGTCGGCCATAGTTCTTCGGGTGGCGGGAACGGGCGGCCGTCGGTGTAGATGTAGCGGACGTCGGGACGCTCGTAGACGATCCACACCTGCTCGGGACGCAGGATGAATTGCAGGCCGCGCGCGGGCGTCATCATCCGCATCATCCCGCCCGGATAGCCCACCGTCAGCGGATCGGCGAACTTGCCCTGCTTGATGACGGTCTCGAGGAACTCGCGTATAGGCCGCTTCCCATTCCGGCTTGTAAGGCGGGTAGTCGCGCACGTTCGGATTGGCGTTTACATTCCCTCCGCCTTTACTTTGGTCGAATATGTTGCCGCCGGTGCCCATCCAGATGCCGGTCCAATCGGGGAGCGAGGCGAAATCGCGCATCGTGGCTTTGCCGGCGGGCGCGGGTGCGGATTGCGCGGCGAGACCCGCGGTGACGGCGGCCGCAATCGCGAGGGCCGCAATGAGGCGCGTGCGCATGGTCATCTCGCGCGGGTCGAGAGGACGGTGCCGTCCTCTTTCTTCACGTCGATGAGATTGCCGCCGGCGCTGCCGCTTTTGAGCGGATGGGTGCGCAAGGTGACCTTGTCGCCGGGCCTCAGCGAGTTCGGCCGGATGCCGGCGCGCAGCAGCACGATCGGCGCGGCGGTCTCGATGCTCCATTCGACGTCGCCACCGCCTTCGCGCGGAACGAGGATTTGAATCCAGGAATGCGGGTTGGTGTACTGGAACTCCTTGATCGTTCCGACCAGGACCACTTCCTTCGCATCGTCGAACATCGCGCCCGAATGATGCGCGGATGCCGGGATTGCCGCGACGCTCGCGAGAGCCGTTGCGATGAACAGATGTTTCAACACGTCGTCCCTCCCTAAGGGTGTTTTTGTTGAAGCGATTATGCGCGGCTGAGAGGCTTAAGTCACTGGGCGCGGCGCCGAGCCGCTTGTAGCCGGCGACGACCTCGGGCGTGGCGGAGGCCTTGAGCTCGTTCATCATGGTAGCAACCTGCGCGCCGGAGAGCGGCGCACCGACGGGCAGAGCAACCCGGTCCGCCTCCGTCTTGTATTCGGCGTCGTTGCACATCGCGGTGAAGGCGGTGCGCAGGATCTCCAGCCGTTCGGCCGGAATCCCCGGCGGGCCCATCACGGGCAGGCCAAAACTTTCCTGCGCCATCACCAGATTGAGCACCGGATGTTCACTTTCGAGGAATCACATCGCGCAACAGCGGGATACCAGGATGCACCGGCTTGTTCTGCAGGATGACGGTGAGGACGTTGCGGTCGAGCAAATCCTGTCGCAGCCCGAACGTCGATTCCGCGGTGAACATGCCTTCTGCTTCGCCTTGCTCGAGTGCAACGATGATGCGGGCACTCGAGCCGTAGCCGAAGACCACTTTGATGGGCGCGCCCTGGCGGACGAGCATCGTCGGCACCATCGCCGTCGTCGTGTTGCTGGCGAGGGCCCCGAAGCTGAAGGTGCGCTTCGCCGCCATCAGCTCGTCGAACGAGCGGATGCCGGTCGCGGTGCGGATATAGATGACCGAGTTCACCGCGCCCGGACTGCCGATATAGCTGAGCTTGGTCGGATCGAAGCGCACGCCGATGCCGCTGGTGACGCCTTCGACGAACCACGAGCGGCCGGGCACGGCGATGGTGAGACCGTCGGGCGCGGCGCGCGTGGTCACGTAGTTCGCGGCGACGATGCCGGCGGCACCTTCGAGGTTCTGCACGATCGAGCGGGGCTGGCCCGGAATGAAGCGCACGAGATGGCGGGCGATCACGCGCGCGGCGGTGTCGACGCCGCCGCCGGGCGCGAAGCCGACGACGGTGGTGAGCGTCTTGCCGCGATAGAACTCGGTTGCGGGGGCGGCGGCGGCTCGAGCAATCGCGCTGGCTGTGAGACCCGCCACGATGCTTCGACGCGTAATACGTTCTGTGGGTACGCAAGACTGTCATGACCGTCTCACCAACCCTGCAGTCGAGACGATACCAGTCCGGCTGATGCCCAGAAAGTCTAGGGCTTCACGCCGACGACAGCGGCGTCGTCGATGCGCGCCCAGAAGATCGGGATCCTGTGCTCGGCGACGTACTCGTCCACCGCTTTGCGCGCGCCGGTCCAGCGATAGTAGTCGTCGACGATGACGATTCCGCCGCGGACGAGCTTCGGGAACAGGTGATCGAATTCCGTCTTGGTCGAGGCGTACCAGTCGGTGTCGAGACGCAGGAGCGCGATCGCGCCTGCCGGCGCTTTGGTTGGGAGCGTCTCCTCGACCATGCCCTTGATGAAATGAATCCGCGATTCCGGGTAGCCGGTGCTCAAGAGATTCTCGCGCACCTCATCGAGGCCGTGCTCGATCCAGGTTTCGCGCGCCGAGCGCTTGCGATGCTTGCGCCAGCTGTCCGCGGCGGCTTCGCCGAAGCGGCCGCGGTCGATGTCCTGGGGCTCGGGCATGCCTTCGAACGTGTCGTAGAGATAGAGATCGCGGTCCTTGACGCCCATGTCCAGAAGCGTGCAGGCGATCGCCATGCTGGAGCCGCCTTTGGCGATGCCGCATTCGACGAACGCGCCCGGGATATTCGTTGCCGATCACATGGCGCACCGCGGCTTCGAGCACGGCGACGCGCTCGGGCGAAGTCATGGTGTAGAAGCGGACCTTGCTGAGGAGTCGGCGCTGGAAGGGCGAGAAATCGAGCGGAATCGCGGGCGCCGCGGTCTTCCGGAACGGCCGCGCCAATTCGCGCTTCAGCTTGGCAACCCAATCGACCATGCGCCCCCGTGCCGTCTGCCTTCGGCCCACTGTGGCGGATACTACACGTGTCGAGCGGTCTTGTGCGGGTCAGCCGTTCGGGCTCATATCAGCGGCGAAGGAAGATGCCATGGCAGAGACGAGCGGCGAACATCTCTCTCCGGCTCCGGTTCCCGGGCCCGGCGAGGCGCAGCATTCCGGTCTCCGGACCACGGCGATGATCTGCTACGTGCTGTATCTCGTCGCCTTCATCAACGGGCTGACCGCGATCATCGGCGTCATCATCGCCCATATCAAAAGGCCGGATGCCGTGGGCACGGTGTGGGAGAGCCACTTCAGGAACCTGATCGTGGCGTTCTGGGTGATGTTCGCGGCGCTCATCGTCGGGTTCGCCACGTTCCCGATCTCGCTCTTTTCGCTGGCCGCGCTGTTCGAGAGCGATTTCGCCTGGCCGGCGATGTCGGCGCTCGCGTTTCCGCTGCTCGCCTGGATGGCCATCTTCCCGGTGCTGTTCATCTGGTTCCTGTACCGGATGATCCGCGGCCTGATCCGGGCGGCCGACGATCGGCGCCTACTGAAAGCAAAAACCCGCGTGGTACGCACGCGGGTTTTGCCACAGGCTCGCAATCAGGAACTCAAGGTGCAGGCAGTCTGAACCCGATCATGCCGTAGAACTGTCCCGTCGTCTGGAACGGCCCGTTGGATCTCATACGGGCCTTCGAGATCGGAGTCGGTGTAGCCGACGGTGAGGCTGAAATTGCCGAAGGTCGCCACCGCACTGACGTTCCAGTCCATGTAGTCTTCGACGATGAAGACGCCGTTGGCCGGATCGTACGGGTGGTCAACGTCTGTGAAACCGATATTTGCGTTCAGGGCGAGCCAGTCGGTCGACCGGGACCGAAACGCCGGCCGTGTAGTAGAACTGGCTCGTGCTGAGATTGACGTAGTCGGGGGAGTAGTAGACACGTCCGCTGACCGACGCGACGCCGAAATTGTAGCTCAGGCCGCCGTAGATCTCGAACCAATTGAAATTCGCGCCCGTGGCGGAGCTCGGATAGAGGTAGCCGATGCCGCCGACGACCAGACCGAAGGCATCAGTGATCGCCAAGGTGTAGCTGCCGTAGATGATCCAATTCCATCGGTGCGGCGTCGGAGCCATCGACGTTGCCGAAGTCGATCGACGACGCCCAGGTGCCGAACGCGAGGCCGGTATCGCCAACGGCATAGTCGAGGCCGGCTTGGACGGCGGGATTGGCGCCGCTCTGCGAGATTCCGCGGAAGACGTAGTTCGTCGTGACGGCCGCGTTGGCGCTCAAGCCTTCGATCTGCGCCGATGCGGGGGTTGCCGTCATCGACACCAGACCCAGAGCCGTTGCGCCAAGCACGGTTGAAAGATGTTTCTTCATGTCGCTTTTCCCTCTTCTCCACCCGGCAGGCTGAAGGCCCCCGGGCACCCATCCGCGAAGCGAAAGCTTGGCCGTCGCCCCCCAGAACCACAGGCTCAGCTAATGGAAGGGAGCATCCGAAAACAATTGCGCTGCACTGCAAAATTGTGTCTTCTGAGTAACATCTACGCAGTAATGGCGGCCAAACGGCCGAATATCGCGAAAAAGTGCCCACAATTTGTGCATTCCGCCGAAAAATTGGGTCCCGAGTCTGAGCGGGGTGAATGCACCCGAATTGACGCCTTCGCACTTGCGGGAGGCGAAGCGGAGACTTCGCAGGGAATCGGTCGGAACGAAAAACTTCGCTTGCCTGATGGATTTCCCTGGATATTGTCGTGGTTAAGGAAGATGGGGCAATTGTTCACACTCCGCGCAACCATTTCATGACGCTTGCGGCAGACGCATTAGCACGTGACGTGCGAGGCTCTTTGGCAGGGCGGGTGAGGATCATCCTCGTCCGTCACGGCAAACCAGCGATCGCGCTCAAGCCACGGACCGGACACCACGGATTCCGCCGTTATATCGGCGAGTATCAGGATGCCGGCCTGGATCCGCAAAGCACGCCGCCCGAGGAGCTCCGAGACTCTGGTCCGGGGCCTGAACTCGGTGTTCACGAGCCACTCGCCGCGTGCGCGCGACAGCGCGCTCAGGCTGCTGCCCGAAGCCGAGATCATCGCCGATCCTTTGTTCGAAGAGGCGCCGCTGGCCGCGCCCAAGATCCCGCTGGTGAAGCTGAAAGTGCCGGCCTGGGCGGTGATGGCCCGCGTCATGTGGCACGCCGGCTACCATCCCGAGATCGAGAATTACCGCCGCGCCAAAGCGCGCGCGGCGGCGGCGGCCGACATCCTGCTCGAACGCGCGGCCGCCAATGACGGTGACGCGGTGCTTGTCGCGCATGGCTATTTCAACGCCATGATCGGCCGGGTGCTGCGTCTGCGCGGGTTTTCGCGCACCGGTTCGCACCGCGTGCGCTTCTGGAACGCGGTGGTCTACGAGCGCGACTATTTAGAACCGTGTCGTGATCGAATCGACGGGGGGCCGCGGGCGGTCTTCCAGCGGCTCGACCGGATGGCCGATATAGATGTAACCGGCGATCCGCTCGGTGGGCTTCAGTCCCACGCGCGCCAGCACTTGCGGATTATAGGCGCACCATTCGGTGATCCAGTTGGCGACAAAGCCCATCGCATGGGCCGCGAGCACCATCGTCATGCAGACCGCGCCGGCCGACAATTCCTGCTCCCAGACGGGAATGGGAATCTGCTCGCGCACCCGGCTGACCACGCCAATCACGATCGGCGCGCGCATGAAGCGATTGCGCTCCTGCTCGATGCGTTCGGGCGAGATGTCTCGTTCGCCCGCGATGGTTTCAGCGAGGATCGCGCCCATGCGCGCCCGGCCGTCGCCTTCGAACACGATGAAGCGCCACGGCGTCAGCTTGCCGTGGTCGGGCACGCGGACGCCCGCAGCGAGGATCTTGCGCAGCTGATCGGCATTCGGTCCCGGTCCCTTCATCATCTTGGCGGAGCCCGAGCGCCGGCTGAGCAAAAGGTCCAGGGTCTCTGGGGCAGGGAGGTTCAGAACGGCGGAATAATCGGACATCGGCGAAAGCGGTCCTTAACGATAGCGGCCGGGACCATATATCTGGGGCTTTGGTGTTGCAAAAGGCGATTTATACAGCGCGGGCAGCGGGGAACCCCCGATTGTCACGCACTTGGGACCTTGAAGGTGTACCGGTAAGATGAGTACGGAAGGTGTTTCATGAACCGAGAACGCAAACTCCTGGCGAAGGACAAGGTCGATCCGATCTGGTCGGCGTTGCGCGAGCAGGCGGAAGAGATGACGCAGAGCGAGCCCGAGCTCGCGAGCTTCGCCCATGCCACGATTCTGAAGCACGAGCGCCTGGAACAGGCGCTGTCGTACCATCTGGCCAAGAAGATCGGCGACGAAGACCTTTCGCCCATGCAGGTGCGCGAGATTTTCGAAGACGTTCTCTTAGCCGATCCCACGATCGGCGAGGCGGTCAGGGCCGATCTCTCCGCCGTCTTTCAGCGCGATCCGGCGTGCCACTCTTACGCGCAGGCGTTTCTCTTCTTCAAAGGATTCCATGCGCTCGAGAGTTATCGCGTCGCGCACTACCTCTGGACGCATGGGCGCCAGACGATGGCGCTGTTCATCCAGAACCGGATGTCCGATCTCTTCGCCGTCGACATTCACCCTGCGGCGAAACTCGGGCGCGGGATCATGATCGATCACGCGACGGGCGTCGTGATCGGCGAAACGGCGGTGGTGGGCGACGACGTCTCGATGCTGCACGGCGTGACGCTCGGCGGCACCGGCAAGCAGGACGAGGACCGTCACCCGAAGGTCGGGCGCGGCGTGCTGTTGTCGACGGGCGCGAAGGTTCTCGGCAATATCCAGATCGGCGAGTGCGCGCGCGTGGGCGCTGGATCTGTCGTACTGAAAGCTGTGCCGCCGCATACAACGGTTGCGGGCGTGCCCGCGCGCGTCATCGGCAAAGCGGGATCGGCGCGGCCCTCGCAAGACATGGATCACAAGCTTCCCGAGCCCGATTCCGACGTCTGATCTCGTCGCTTGACCGGCGCTTGACCGCCTTGGGGCGGGCGTGCGAGGTCAAAGCACCTGAAGATGGAGCGTGACCGTGACGCGAAGCGAAATCTGGCGCATCGAGAAATATCTGCGCAACCTGTTCCGCCTCGACACCATCACGATCATCGAGCGGCCCCAGGCGGATTCGGTCGAAGTCCATGTCGGCGGCGAATTCATCGGCGTGATCTTCAAGGACGAGGAAGACGGCGAAGTCTCCTACGCGTTCAACATGGCGATCCTGGAGATGGATTTGCCGCAGGCGCCAGCGTCGCGCACTTAGTGATCCGTCACGTGGGCCGCGATACGCCGGCGGTGATCCGCTCTCGAACGGCCTGGCGCAACACCTTTCCCATCTCATTGCGAGGCAGAGATGGAACAAAAAAGACATGCGTTTGGGGGTATGCCTTCAAGGCTCCATCGAGTGCGGTGCGCAGGCGCTCGGTGTTGATCGGCATAGCGGCTTCGATTGCGACATAGAGTTCTTCCTCGCCGCTCTTGTTCTGCATGGAAACCAGACAGGCGCCGCTGACGTCCAGGGACTCGCACAAGCGGTCCTCGATGGGCCCCGGAAAGATCTTCTTTCCCCATATATTGATGACGTCAGTGGACCGTCCTTGCAGCGCGATACGCCCGTCGGATCGTGCGATGGCCAGATCGCCCGGATAGAAGTAACCGTCCTTGAAGTGGATTGCGGTGGCGGACTCATCGCCGAGATAGCCGGTAGGCCCATCCGCGGCTTGCGCTCGGGCAAACTCGCCTAGCCGGTACGCGCTCGACCCGAAACAATTCGCGGGGCGACAGGTGCAACTGCCTGATCGTGGCCGATCGTCGGTTCCAAGGCGAAAGCCGCGCGGTTATCTCCGAGAACGGGTTCGACCAAGGCGATCCGAGGCAGCGACTGGCTTGCACGATTGCTGTCCTGGCTCTGGCGCCAGCATCACATCTCGCGCGTTTTTGCGACGGGCCAAGCGGTCGGCTACGAGCGGAACGGCATCGCACGATGGGCACCGACATCCGTCCATCGAATTGTGCTCTTGCCGCTTTCGGAGGACGGAGCGCTCATCGGTGCTCAGCGCAGGAAAACAGCATCGATGGCAGGCGTGCTCAGCAGCATCTTGAACCGGCCGGTCGTGCCCGAGGTGAGCAAGATGTGACCGCCAGGCTCGTGAGGAGTTTGGGGCAGCGCCGCTTCCCGTGAAGGTTCATCCTCCAACGATACTGAAAGCAGCGCCAAGCTTCGCGCTTTGCACAGGCTGGCAAGGTCGGGCCACACCTCACGCTTTCGGGTGACCACGCAGCGAATGTCGGGCAGCCGGATCTCGCCCAACATCGCAGCATTGCCTACGGCCACGGTGGTCAGGCCGAGGCTGCGCAGCGCCAAGCTGAGAATCCAGAAATCCATCCGATTGTAAGTGGCGAGCACCGCATAACCGGGGCCGGAATAACCTCGCCTAAGGAAGTATCCGCGCGCGATCGCGATATGCTCTGCGAACGATCGGTAGGACCAAGGCCGTTCATTGTAGATCACGGCCGTTTTTTCGGGCGTCCTTTGAGCCCAATCGAAGATGAACTCGGCGATCATCCCAACCCATATCCCCTACAGATCAGCGGGACTTATACGGCATGTCCGCGATGAGAGTTGAGGGGCAGAATTTGCCTCGCTGCGCATCCGAACTCGAACGCCCGCTTTCTCCAAGATCGATTGTTCAGGCGCTCAATTGTTGCGTTCGATGAAGCCGTTCACGAGGCCTCGGACCGCGGTGTCGATCTCGCGCCAGCGCGCGAGATGGACGCGCTTGAAGCGGTAGGAGAGGCCGAGGCCGTTGCCGAAGGGAACGTCGCGCAGGCAATTGGGCGCCGGCGTGTCGGCCGCGAGCCGGTCGCACAGAATCACGGTGGGTTGTCCATCGATCGCGCCGGTGAACAGCTCTTGTGCGCGGTATCCGGATTCCTGCCGGAAACTGTAGCGCATGAGCCCGTCGCCCTGTCGCTCGCCCTGCGGGTCGGCGATCTGCAATCGGTAGATGCGCTCAAGACGTTCCGCCTCGGGCAGCGGCGGGGGGCCATTGCGGATCTGCATCATCACGATGGGTGAATCGGGAGCATGGCCGGTGAACTCTTTCGCGGCGGCCAGACTGAAACCATCGAGGCGCGGCAGCATCGCAGCAAGCGACACTTCGCCGAGCGCTCCGCCGCGCCGTGCGCTCGCGAGCTGGACGTAGTTTGCAGGGATGCGGAAGCGCGCCGATCCGATGGTGAGCGTCACCGGGCGCGTCGCGTCGGTCGGCTCCGGCAGCTCTTCACCAAGACCGGGCGGTCCCGGCGCGAAGTAGTACGCCAAGACGACAGCGGACAAGCACGCGGTGACGAAGAACGCGACCGCCGGAGCAAACCAGCCCGAGCGCCGTTTTGCCGGACTGCCAAGGTCGATCCGCGCCCGGTCCATGGGTCTTACCTTGCTGAGGCTTTAGGTTACGCCACTTCGCTCCTAAAGGGGACAGTCTGTCGCAAATCGGCACAGAAAGTGCCCGGAATCCAGGCATGGCCCCTGCAGTTTCCCAGGGAAATCAGGGGCGTCATCATGTACTCGCTGGACCTATTTCTGCTCGTGCTCACGTCGGGGTTCACCGTGTCGGCGATCGCGGCCAATCTGTATCGCATCACCGGTTTCGAACCTGAGACAACTTACGGACACTTCGTTCGCGTTTGCGTTCTGATGTTTGCCGGTCCGAGCGAAATGTTCGAGACGGCGGTCAGAGCCCGCATCAGCCGGGAATGGTCTGCTCCGCGGTTCTGGTTGACGATCTCGGCAGTCTGCTACTGGAGCTCGATCCTCGGCCTCGCGGTTTACTTCACCTTCAGGAATTTGAGCGCATAGCGGCGCCAGCCGCCTTGGTCGGTGATCTCGGCGGCGCCATCGACGGCGTGTGCTTCACACAGAAATCCGCTGACCTCAGCGCCATCCTCGAGCGTCACCTTGCCGATGCCGAGCGGCGCCGGTATCCGCGCGACGAAGTGGCCGAACCGATACAACGGAACATTCCACACCTCGCCGGGGATGCCCGGCCCGCTGAAACCCGGTGCGCGCACGAGACCCGGTTTTGGGGGTTTCGTGCTCGGGTAGCACGAACAGCCGATAGTCCGGCGCCGTCGCCGCTTCGCGTTGAAAGACGGCGCCGATGCTTCTCAGTTCGTGGTTGAGCGGCATTCCCGTGAGATGCGCGCCCACGACGAACAGCTCGGCCGACTCGCCCATTCCCGTGCGGATGGCGGAACGGGGATTGGGGGGCACATCGCGCCACGCGCCCATGCCGCTCGGCTCTGCCCGGTGGAAGCGGTCGGCGATCGACACCGAGACTCGAATCCGAGAACGCGCGCGCAACCAACGTGACGCCGAAGGGGAGGCCGTCGCTGCGGAAACCCGCCGGCACAGCGATGGCCGCGCAGTCGAGCAGGTTCACGAAATTCGTGTAGTGGCCGAGCCGGCGGTTGAGCGCGAGAGGATCGGCGTTCACCTCGTCGACCGTGTATTGCGTGGGCGCGGTCGGGAGCAGCAGCAAATCGATTTTCGCCCATTCCGCTTCGGCGGCGCGTCTGTAGCGTGCGAGCGCGTACTGGCTTTCGAACGCGTCCACGGCGGATAGATGCGATGCGCCGGTGACGATGGCATGGACGGATTTGTCCATCTCGTGTCCGTGCGTGGCGACGAAATTCTTCAGCGCCGCCAGACGTTCGGCGACGAAGCCGCCCTCATAGAGGAGCGCGCCGGCTTTTCGGAACGGTGCGAAATCGATCTCGACTTTGATGCCGCCGATCGCTTCCATGCGCGCGATCGCGCGCGCGTAGAGCCGCGCGTTCTCGTCATCGCCGAAGAACTCGCGTTCGCTCGACGGCAGCACGCCGAATCTCGGGGTCTCTTGCGGCAGGTGCCGAGGGTCGTCCCATCGGCGTGAATAGTCGTCGCCTGCATCGTAGCCGCCCATTGCCGACAGGACATTCGATGCATCGCCCGCGCTATGAGCGAAAATCGAGACGCAATCGAGACTGCGGCAGGCGGGAACGACGCCGCGCGTGCTGACCAAGCCACGGGTCGGCTTCAGGCCGACGATGTTGTTGAAGGCGGCCGGCACGCGGCCGGAGCCCGCGGTATCGGTGCCGAGCGCGAATGCGACGAGACCCGCGGCGACGGCGACGGCCGAACCGGAGCTCGATCCGCCGGAGATGTAGCGATTGTCGAACACGCTGCGTGGCGCGCCATAGGGCGAGCGCGTGCCGACGAGGCCGGTTGCGAACTGATCGAGATTGGTCTTGCCGATCAGGATCGCGCCCGCCGCGAGCAGACGCTCGACGACGTGCGCGTTGTGCGCCGGCGTGTATGCGAAGGCGGGACACGCGGCGGTCGTCGGCAATCCGGCGCAGTCGATATTGTCCTTCACCGCGAAGGGAATGCCGAAGAGCGGCAGGTGCTTTGGGTCCTTGTGCGCCAGCGCCTCTGCGCGCGCCATCACTTCGTCGTCCGGCACGCGGGTGATCCATATGGCGGGATCCGGATAGGCCGCGATGCGCTTGAGCGCTTCCGCGGCGACGTCGACGGGCGACAAGCGGCGCTCGTCGTAGGCGTGGCTCAATCCAGCGATTTCGAACGGGCCCGAAATCATGCGGCATCTCCAATGAGCGCGACGATCTGGCCGGCCTTGACCACGCGGCCAGGATGGCAGCGCAGCTCGCGCACGATTCCGCTATGGGTGGACGGGATGATCGTCTCCATTTTCATGGTCTCGATCACGACGATGGCTTGACCCACGTCCACGTGCTTGCCTGGTTCGGCTTCGATCTTCCAGACGGTGCCGGTCACCGGCGCGTAGATCGGACGCATGCCATCGGGGATCGCATCGTCGGCTGCGGTATGTGGCACATCGGCGTCGACGACATAGGAATCGAGACCGAGCTCTTTCCAGCGCTGGCGCTCGGCTTCGAAGGCGTGCTGCTGCGTGGTCTTGAACGCGGCGATCTCCTTCGCGTTGGCGTCGAGATAGCGGCGATGCTCGGCGAGCGTGAAGCGGCCCTCTTCGATCTTGATCGGATAGCAGCCGTGCGGGAATGCTTCGCGCGCATCGAGCAGCTCTTCGCTCGACACCGGGAAGAAGCGGACGCGGTCGAAGAAGCGGAGCAGCCAGGGTTTGTCGAAGCACGCGGTCGTGTGCCAGCGGTTCCACATCTGGATCGTGCGGCCGAAGAGCTGATATCCGCCGGGTCCTTCCATGCCGTAGATGCAGAGATAGGCGCCGCCGATGCCGACCGCGTTCTCCGGCGTCCAGGTGCGCGCGGGGTTGTATTTCGTGGTCACGAGGCGATGGCGCGGATCGAGCGGGGTTGCGACCGGCGCGCCGAGATAGACGTCGCCCAGGCCCAGCACGAGATAATCCGCATCGAACACGATGCGCTTGACGTCTTCGTCGGAGGAAAGGCCGTTGATGCGCCGGATGAACTCGATGTTCGACGGGCACCAGGGCGCGTTCGGCCGCACCAGCTCCTGATATTTGCGCATCGCGAGCTGGGCCTGCGGATCGTTCCACGACAGCGGCAGATGCACGATGCGGCTCTCGACCGAGACGGACTCGGGATCGGGGAGATTGCGCTCGAGCGAGAACAGCGCCGAGAGCAGACGCTCTTCGCTGATCACCGCGTTGTCGTAGTGGACCTGGAGCGAGCGGATACCGGGCGTGAGATCGACGATGCCGGGGAGCTTGTTCGCGGTGATCGCCTGCATCAGGCCGTGCGCGCGCAAGCGGAGCGAGAGATCGAGCGCCATCGGGCCGTACTCGACGAGGACGTTGTCGTCGCCCGCGCGCCGGTAGACGATGCCGTCCTTGTCCTCGAAGCGCATGAGCACGTCGCCGTGCGGGTACGGCGCGCGAGAAGGTGACGGGCGCGTTCTGCTTCAATTGCGCGGCTTCGGCGAGCGAGACCGCGCGCAGGCGAACCTTGTCGCCGGGCTTGAGCTGGCCGAGCTTCCACATCTCGCCTTGGGCGACGGCCGCGGGCGACACGAAGCCGCCGAGGCTCGGGCCGTCCGGACCCAAGATGATCGGCATGTCGCCGGTGAAATCGATCGCGCCCACGGCATAGGCGTTGTCGTGGATGTTGGAGGGATGCAGGCCCGCCTCGCCGCCATCGGCGCGCGCCCATTGCGGCTTCGGACCGATCAGGCGCACGCCGGTGCGCGCGCTGTTGAAGTGCACCTCGTATTCGGCGCTGAACAGCGTCTCGATGTCGGCTTCGGTCAGATAGTCGGGCGCGCCGTGCGGGCCGTAGAGGACGCCGATCTCCCAGGTGTTGGTGAGCGCGGGGATTTCGCTGTCTGTCGATGGGGCGTGTCGTGTGCGTGTTGTCGCTGCCGATGCGCAGCATGTCGCCGGCCTTGATCGTGCCCGTCGCGTGACCGCCGAAGCCGCCGAGCGCGAAGGTGGATCGCGAGCCGAGATAGAGCGGCGCGTCGAAGCCGCCGCGTATGGCGAGATAGGTGCGCAAGCCCGGTCCGCCGATGCGGCCGAGCGCGAGGATTTGGCCGGCGCGATACGGCGATCTTCTCCCAATAGGGCACGGGCACGCCGTCGAGCGCGGCTTCCATGATGGCGCCGCCGAGCGCGATCTCGGTGTCGGAGAGGAACTTGAGCGTGGGGCCGGCGAGCGTGCATTCCAGCGTGGCGGCGCTTTCGGCGTTTCCGAGGATGCGGTTGACGAGGCGATGCGAGCGGTCGTCCATCGGGCCGGACGGCGGAATGCCGACATCCCAATAGCCGATGCGTCCCGGCCAATCCTGCAGGCTCGAATGCGTGCCGGGGGCGACGACTTCCACGCGCGCGGGCTGATAGGCGAGCGAGGCGAGACTCGCCGTCGTGCTCGTGCCCGATTGGAAGAACGGCGAGGCGGCGATCGCGGAGAGATAGGCGAGGTTGGTTTCGATGCCGGCGACGGCGGTGGCATCGAGCGCGGTGCGGAGATGCGCGAGCGCATCGTTGCGGTCGTCGCCCTTGACCACGATCTTCGCGAGCAACGGATCGTAGAGCGACGTGATCTCGGAGCCGCGCTCGATCCAGGTCTCGATGCGTGCGTCAGCGGCGAACGCGAGGTCGGTGATCATGCCGGTCGACGGACGGAAATTGCGCGCGGGGTCCTCGGCGTAGAGGCGGAGCTCGATCGCGTGACCGCGCGGCTTGAGATCGGCGGGCTTGGGCAGCGTGAACTCGCCGGCCGCCTGTCGGATCATCCACTCGACGAGATCGACGCCGAAGATTTCCTCGGTGACCGGATGCTCGACCTGAAGCCGCGTGTTCACTTCGAGGAAGTAGGCTTCTTCGCGGTCGACGTCGTAGAGGAACTCGACGGTGCCGGCGGATTCGTATTTCACCGCTTGGCCGAG
The DNA here is from genome assembly GCA_963708555.1 of uncultured Alphaproteobacteria bacterium. GTDB lineage: Bacteria > Pseudomonadota > Alphaproteobacteria > Micropepsales > Micropepsaceae > CAIYRG01. The sequence goes on from CAVPTF010000017.1 coordinate 401,978, forward strand.
TGCTGTGGCGGCTTCGCGCAGGCGTTTGCGCGCGGCGTCGCTGAGACCGGGCGCGGGGGTTTCCTCGACCACTTTCTGATTGCGCCGCTGCACCGAGCAGTCGCGTTCGCCGAGCGCGACAATGCCGCCCTTGCCGTCGCCGAAGATCTGCACCTCGACGTGGCGCGCGCGGGAGACGAAGCGCTCGATGAAGAGACGCGCGTCGCCGAAATTGTTGGCGGCGAGCCGCGCGATCTTGGTGAAGCGGTCGCGCGAGCTCATCCGCATTGGCGCAGAGCTGCATGCCGATGCCGCCGCCGCCGGCGGTGCTCTTGAGCATCACGGGATAGGAAATGCGCGCGGCTTCGGAGAGCGCGTGCTCGACGCTGTCGAGAAGACCGCTGCCGGGGAGAAGCGGAACGCCCGATTGCTCCGCGATCGCACGCGCGCCGTGCTTCGTGCCGAACTCGCGGATGTGCTCGGGACGCGGGCCGATGAAGACGATGCCTTCGCGCGCGAGGCGCTCGGCGAAGGCGGCGTTCTCGGAGAGGAAGCCGTAGCCCGGATGGATCGCTTGAGCGCCGCTCTCGCGCGAGGCGGCGACGATCTTGTCGACGTTGAGGTAGGTCTCCGCGACGCTTCCCGCGCCGAGCCGCATCACGCGGTCGGCCGCGCGCATCGGCGGCGTGAAGCGGTCGGAGTCGGAGGCGACGCCGATCGCCTCGATCTCGAGCCGCTTCAATGTGCGGATGATGCGCGCGGCGATCTCGCCGCGGTTGGCAACAAGGACCGAGCGAAACATCTGCTCTAGGCGTCCCAGATCATGACGCGCACGGGTGTGGGCTTGAAGCCGTTGCAGGGATTGTTGACCTGCGGACAGTTCGAGATCACGCAGAGCACGTCCATCTCGGCCTTGAGCACGACATAGTCGCCGGGCTTGGAGGCGCCGTCGACGATCGCGAGCTCGCCGTCGGGCAGGATCGGCACGTTCATGAAGAAATTGATGTTGGAGACGATGTCGCGCTTGGTCATGCCGTGCTTCGCGAGCTCGACGACGAAATTCTCGCGGCAGGCGTGCATGTAGCGCGTGTGATGCCCGAAGCGCACGGTGTTGGCCTCGCAACTGCAGGCGCCGGCCGAGGTGTCGTGGGCGCCGACGCTGTCGCCGATCATCGTCGCCATCAGGCGCCCGCGGTTCGACAGGATGCGCGTTCCGTTGCCGATATAGGCCGAGCCTCTGTGCTGCGATCGTTCCTTGCGCGTCGTAGCGCTCGCTGAAAAATCGTGCGCGGCGTAGAACAGCGTGTCGACGGCCTGCTGGCCTTCGAGGTCGACGATCGAGAACGTCTGGCCCTTGCGGATGATTTGCGACCACGGCGTGCGCGCGGCGATGACGCGGTCATACACGGCAGTGCCCGGCGTGCGGGTTGTCTTGTTCATTGCCGCTCCTTCAGCCCACAAAGCTCGCGTCGGTGTTTTCGAAGGCGCGGCCGGCTTCTTCGGTCGCCATGCGCAAGAGGTCCGAGGCCGCGGGTGGCGGCGAGCGCCAGATCACGGCGCGCACCGGCGGCACCTCGAAGCGGCGCGTGGGCGCGATGGGATGCGGGCAATTCGAGAGCGCGACGAGAAGATTCATTTCGGCGCGCAGATCGACATAGGGGTTCTCCGTAGGGCCGACTCGTCCAGACGAGACGGCCGATATCATTGGTCGCCACGCCCGCGAAGAAGGTGATGCAGGGGCCGACGTCGCGCGGACCAAGCCCGTGCTTTGCCGCGGCGAGGAGGAAATTGTCGCGCGTGTTGCGATGCATGCGTCGTGTCGCCATATTTGCGCGCGTTGGATTCGGGCGTGCTGCCGCCCGCGATGCAATCGTGCAGTCCGCAGCTGTCGGCGGTGATCGAGGCGAGCACGCGGCCCATGTCGGAGAGCAGGAGCTTGCCGAGACCGATGCGCGCGGTCCATTGCACCTTCACGGTGTCGGCGGGATTGAGACGTTCGCTCGTGTCGTCAGCGTTCCAGAGGAGGACCGAGACGCCTTCGGTGCCCGCTTCGCCCGCGATGCGCAGCGTGTGGCCGCGCTCGATCCGATGCGTCCAATACCAGCCGCCGGGGATGGTTTCCTCGACAAGGATCGCGTCGGTCGGTATCGCGATCGCGTTCGACGTTAGGGGCGCGCTGGAGCGGCGCGTGTTGGTTTTCTGCGCGCGCGATTTCAGCTCGAGATAACGCTGCCGGTAGAACTCCGGACTTTCTTCACGAGTGTCCACGATGTCACCGCAGGTCAGAACAGGTGGCTGTAGCGCTCGATCTCCCACGGGCTGACCGTGAGGTGATACGCCTCCCATTCGTCGGTCTTGTAGCGGATGAACTCATCGCGTAGCTCCTTCCCTAGCGTCTTCTCCACCAGCGGGTCGGCTGCAAAGGCCATGACCGCTTCTTGCAAGGTCTGCGGCAGGAAATCGATCCTGCGGTCGCGCCGTTCGGCGTCCGACATCATATACAGATTGTCTTCGTTCGGCTCGCCGGGATCGAGCTTCTGCCGGACGCCTTCGAGGCCCGCGGCGAGCGCGAGAGTGGCGGCGAGATAGGGATTGACCGCGCCGTCGGCGTTGCGCGATTCGCAGCGGCCGCCGCCCATCGGCACGCGCACCGAATTCGTGCGGTTGTTCGAGCCGTAGGAATTGAACACGGGCGCCCACGAGAAGTAGCTCATGCGGCCCTGGCGCACGAGGCGCTTGTAGCTGTTGACGGTCGGCGCGAACGCGGCGCAGAGCGCGCGACCGTGCTTCAGGATGCCGCCGATGAAGTGATAGCCCGTCTCGGTGAGACCGAGGCCGCGCTTGTCTTCGGCGGGGTCGCAGGCGAAGAGATTGCGTCCGCTCTTCAGATCGCGGAGCGACATGTTGAAATGCGCGCCGGTGCCGGTCTTGTCCGCGAAGGGCTTCGGCATCGTGGTCGCGATCAGGCCCTCTTCCTTCGCGTAGTGCTTGGCCATGTAGCGGAAGAAGATGAAGCGGTCGCACATGGTGAGCGCGTCCGCGTAGTGGAAGTCGAACTCGAACTGGCCGTTGCCGTCTTCGTGGTCGAAGGAATAGAGGTCCCAGCCGAGATCGTTCATGCAGGTCGCGACCTTGTCGAGCCAGGTGAAATTGTCGAGGAAGCCGCGCACGTCGTAACAGGGCTTGACGAGCTTGTCGTCGGGATTGGGCACGGAGAGCGAGCCGTCGGGATTCTTCTTGAGGAGATAGATCTCGCACTCGATGCCGAGATTGAATCCGAGGCCCATCGACGCGGCCTCGGCGAGCACGTTCTTGAGCGCGACGCGCGTGTTGAGCGCATAGGGCTTGCCCTTGAACGCGTTGTCGGCGGGCATCCAGGCGACCTTGGGTTCCCACGGGAGCTGGATGATGTGGCTGAGATCGGGGACGGAGGTGATCTCGTCGTCGTGCGGCGCCTGGCCGAGGCCGTCGAGCGCGTAGCCGGTGTAGCGCTCCGAACCGCCCGCCATCTGTTCGAGATGATCGATGGGCACGACCTTGCCCTTGGGCACGCCATGGATATCGACATAGGCGCCGATGCAGTATTTGACGCCCTTGCCGCGCAACTCGTCTTGCGTCCGCTTGATCGCTTCGGCGGTGTACATGCGAGGCTCCTTCTAAAGTCCAATCATCCGAACTTGCTGAAATAGGAGTGATCGAGCGGCGGCGTTTCGGTCATGCCGCGGCGGATCAGAGCGCTCAAATCCTCGACCATCCAATCGAACCACAGGCGGCCTTTCTCGGCGGTGGCGAGGCTCGGGCTGCCGGTGACGCCGTTCGCGCTCGTGCGGTTGACGGGATGGGCGAAGACGCAGCCGGTGGTGCGGTCGGGGTCGTCGGCGGCGGGGATTTTTTCGGGGCGTACGTAGCCGGGCGCGATGGCGAGCATCAGGGAGGTTTCGGCGTCGTTGGCGTGCCAATCCTCGGCGTCGGCGAAATGCGCCTTGCGCACGCGCGCGCTCAACGTGCCGGAGTTGAACAGCGCGACCATCATGTCGTCGTGCTCGGCGCGCAGCATTTCGAGCGCGCAGCGCAAGGGCGAGGCGTTGCCGACATGGCCGTTGACGATGAAGAGCCGGCGCACGCCGCTGTGATAGGCCCAGTCGCCGATCTGCTTGACGATCTCGATCATGGTGATCGGCTGAAGCGCGAGCGTGCCGGGCCAGCGGCGGCTGTGACCGATCGAGCAGCCATAGGCGAGCGCGGGCAAGAGCGGAATGTTGAGCTTCTCGGCGACGGCTGAGGCGAGCTTGTCGGCGATCACGGTATCGACGCCGCAGCCGAGATGCGGGCCGTGCTGCTCGGTGGCGCCCACGGGCAAGATCGCCGCTGCCTGCGCCGCAGCCAAATCCGCCGGAAACTCGTCCCAGGTCCGCTCCAACCACTTCATGGCTTATTCCACGTTGTCGGCGGCTTCGGCGAGACGCGGGACGACTGGATAGTCGTTCTCGTCTTCCGGCTCGGCGGAGTAGATCAGCTCTTCCAGCCGCGCTTTCGTCGCGATGAACTCGGGCGAGAAGCACTGCGTGGTGTTGCGCGGGCGCGCCACCGGCACTTCGATGAGCTCCTGCGCGCGGCCGGGATGCGCCGAGAGCACGAGGATGCGATCGGAGAGGAAGATCGCCTCGTCGAGATCGTGCGTGATGAAGACGATGGTGATGTCGATCTTGCGCCAGATCTCGAGCAGATGCGCCTGCATGCGGAAGCGCGTCTGCGCGTCGAGCGCGCCGAAGGGCTCGTCCATCAGCAGGATGCGCGGCTGGGTCGCGAGCGCGCGCACGATCGCCACGCGCTGCTTCATGCCGCCGGAGAGCTGGTGCGGATAGGCGTCGGCGAATTTCTCGAGGCCCACGAGCTGGAGCCATTGCAGCGCCTGGCGCTCGGATTCGACCGTGCCGTAATTGTTGATCTCGAGCCCGAACATCACGTTCTTCTTGACCGTGAGCCAGGGGAACAGCGTGTAGCTCTGGAAGACCATGCCGCGGTCGCTGCCGGGACCGCAGACGGGCTTTCCGTCGAGCAGGACGTCGCCGCGACGTCTGTTCTTCGAGGCCCGCGAGGATGCGGATGAGCGTGGACTTGCCGCAGCCCGAGGGGCCGACGATGCTCAAGAACTCGCGGCGATAGGTGCTGAAATTGATGTCGCTGAGCGCGAGCGTTTCCTGCTGCTTCGTGCGGAAGAGCTTGTCGAGATGGCGCACCTCGAGCAGCACGTCGCGCGCTTTCATCCGCTCGAAGCGCTCCCTGACGGCGGGGGCTTGATCGAGATAGGACGGCTTCGGCGAATCGGTGGTGAGGATGCGGTTCATGCGTCGCTCTTGACCAGCGAGCGGTCCCACGGAAAGAGGCGGCGGCCGAGGCGCGCGAGCACGATATCGGTGCCGACGCCGATGACGCCGATCATCATGATCGCGGCGTAGACGTTGGCGAATTGCTGGTAGCGCGCCTGCTGGGTGATGAACCAGGTGATGCCCGAGCTGGTGCCGATCAGCTCGGCGACGATCAGATAGGTCCACGCCCAGCCGAGCAGGATGCGCTGATCGCGATAGAGGTCGGGAAGGATGCCCGGCAGCACGACGCGCCGGAGCACCTGGGCATTCCTCGTGCCCAAGGTCAGGGCGGCTTCGACCAGCGTGATGTCGAGCTTGCGCGTGGTGTTGGCGATGACGAGGACCTGCTGGAAGAACGTGCCGATGACGATGATGGCGATCTTGGGCCCGTCATAGATGCCGAGGATCGCGACGGCGAGCGCGCCGAACGCGGGCGCGGGCAGATAGCGGAAGAACTCGATGAACGGCTCGCTCAGCCGCGCGAAGGGGCCGTAGGCGCCGCAGAGGATGCCGAGCGGCACGCCGATCAGCGAGGAGATGAAGAAGCCCCAGAAGATGATCTGGATGCTGTGCCACAGGCTTTCGTGCAGCCAATTGCCGTCGCGGCTCTGAGGCTCGGTGGTGAACGCGGTGTAGAACGCGCGGACGACTTCGTGCGGGGCGGGGAGGTAGATCGGATTGGCGGGCACGCCTTCCGGGACCGCTTTTTGCTGGGATTGCGCTTCGTCCGCCGCGGCGTCGAACTGGGCTTTATCCATCCGCATGCCGGGCTGGAGGTAATCCACCGAGCCCGGCTGCGTGATCAGGATCTGCGGATGCCAAACAAACGGCACGTAACTCACAACGCACCAGAGCAACACCGGGAACAAGAAGGAGAGGACGGCAAACACACCACTCAATTTCGACGGAAGTGGCCTGCCGACCTGAAACCACTTCCGCCGGTTCTGCATCCAAACTCCCGCGACTACTTGCCTTGGATGGTCAGCGAGCCGTCGATGTAGCTGTCGACGTTCTGCGCGGACTTGTAGACGTCGTATTTGATGTTGAAATCGTCGGCGATCTTGGACGAGCCGTAGATCGAGCCGAGACCCGGCGCCTTGGCGAAGACCTTCTTGCCTTCTTCGAGCGGTCAGAAGCTTGGTGCCGGCGAGGAACGGCTTGTACTCATCGGCTGTCAGGCCAACCCGCGCGGCCATGATCCTGAGCGCGTCGCCCTGGGTTGCCGGATCATTGATGTATTTCACGACGCGGTCCCACACCATCACCAGCTTGACCCAGTCGGCGCGGCGGCTTGCAAGGCTGTTCGGGTTCACAGCGAGCGTGTCGTAGATGAGGCCGGGCGCCTGAGACGACGTGTAGACGGGCCGCGAGCCGGGAACCGATTTAAGCGCCGCGGCCGAGCTCGGCTGCCACGTGCCGACGGCGGCCACCTGACCGGAGGCCAGCACTTGCGGCGTCTCGTTGGTCTTCACGTTGACGAGTTCGATGTCGCTCTCTTTCAGACCGGCCTTCTCGAGCCCGTTGAGGAGCAGGAGATGCGAGACGAAGCCGACTTCGAGGCCGATCTTCTGGCCCTTGAGGTCCGCCAGGCTTTTGTATTGGGGCCGCGCAATGATCATGTCATTGCCGTTGGAGTAGTCGTTGATCAGGATCATCACGCTCTTGCCGCCGGCCGCACCGGTGACCAGCGCGTCGCCGTTGGTCATCGCCACCGCGTCCAGCTTGCCCGCCGAAAAGGCGTCCATCGACGGCACGTAGTCGAACCACTCGAACGTCGCGTTGATGCCTGCTTCCTTGAGCCAGCCTTTGTCGATCGCGACCTGCCATGCGACCCAGCCCGGCCAGTCGCTGTAGCCGATCCTCAGTGGCGCCGTCGGCGCAGGAGCCGCGGCGGTATAGGCGGCACCCAGGCCGACGATAAGCGAGGCGGCGAGGCTCAACACGAAACGGAAGGGAGTCTTGGCGGCGCGCATTTCATTCTCCGTGCAGACGGTCAGAGATGATGAAATGCAACGCGTATGCCACCGCAGAAATGGTGTTTTTTCGTGCGCGATGAAGCGGTTATACGGTTGTCACGCAAGCAGCTTTCGGCACTGCACACAAATTAGGCGCTGCTCGCACCATTCAACGGCAACGCATCGGAGGCTCTACAGAACCGCCAGCATGCCGCCGACGAGCGGATGGCGCACGATGTCGGCGTCGGTGAGCCGCACGACGGAGATGCCTTCGACCCGTTCGAGCCTGCCCGCGATGTCCTTGAGACCGGTCAGTCCCGGCAGCAGGTCGGTCTGGTCGGGATCGCCTGTCAGCACCATGGTCGAGCGCCAACCAAGACGCGTGAGCAGCATCTTGAGCTGGCCGTACGTGCAGTTCTGCGCCTCGTCGATCACGACGAAGCCGTCGTTCAAGGTGCGCCCGCGCATATAGGCGACGGGCGCCACTTCGATCGCGCCTTCGGCGAGCAGCATCTTGAGGCGTTTCGTGCCGAGACGCTCGGTCAGCGCGTCATAGAGCGGACGCAGATAAGGCGCGAGCTTCTCGCCGACATCGCCCGGAAGGAAGCCGAGATTCTCGCCGGCTTCGACGGCGGGGCGCGAGAGCACGATGCGATTGACGCGCCCGTGTTCGAGCGCATCCACGGCCTTGGCGATGGCGAGATAGGTCTTGCCGGTTCCCGCAGGCCCAAGCGCCACCACGACCGAGTGGTCGTCCATCGCATCGATGAGCGACTGCTGCATCGTGCTCATGGCACGAACGTTCTTTACATATTTTCGATCGCGGGTGTCGGCGTCTCGCGGGTTCCAGCCGATCGATGACGGAAACAATGCCTGTACGGTTCCAGAGTCTTCGTACTCACGATCGCGGAGTTTGTTCCGCGCGGCGCGCTTGGCCATTGTTACTCCTCGAGTCACAACACCATGGGTGGATCGATGGCAGGGGGCGGGAGCGAATTGGCGCCTGATACAGGGCTGGCTTGATCGGTTCGTCTTGTCATCGGCGCCGACAAGGATACCTTCGCGACTCAACTGCCGAATCAGAGCCTATCCGCTTTCTGCAACTCCGTCGCGCGGTTCTTCTGTCGCATCGTGCAAATGTTTTGCGATCTTGTCGCGGGCGGCTCTGCAATATTTTATGCGGAAATGTGACAGCGTAAGGAGTTCGACATGCCACTATATGCGCTCAAGGACTGGCGTCCGGTCGTGCCCAAGGACGGCGAGTATTGGGTTGCGCCCAATGCCTCATTGATCGGCCGCGTGCGCCTGTTGAAAGGCGCGAGCGTGTGGTTCGGCAGCGTGCTTCGCGGCGACAACGACTGGATCACGGTGGGCGAGCGCTGCAATATCCAGGACCTTTCCATTCTGCACACCGATCCCGGCATACCGATCACGCTGGGAACGAACGTGACGATCGGTCACGGCGTCGTGCTGCATGGCGCGACGGTGGGCGACAACACCATCATCGGAATGGGCGCGACGCTGCTCAATCGCGCCAAGATCGGAAAGAACTCGATCGTGGGCGCGCACGCGCTGATCCCTGAAGGCAAGGAGTTCCCGGACAATTCGCTGATCATGGGCGTGCCCGGCAAGGTCGTCCGCAGCATTCCCGACGATCAGGTCGGCATGCTCATCATGAACGCGGAGATCTATTTCGATCGCTCGCAGCGCTATCGCGAGGAGCTGACGGAAATTCGCGACTAGGCGGTTTTCTGCCAGACGCGGCGGATGCGCACGTCGGCTTCCGGTCCGAAATTGAACCAGGCGGCTTTGCCGCGCGACGCATCGATCACGAACAGCAAGTCGGCCTTGCCGAGCTCCTGCACGAGCCGGTTTCTCACCGCGCTCACGCTCTGTTCGGTGGAGATGATCCACACATTGGTCGTGAGCCGGTAAGCGGCGCCGAGCGAATTGATCGCGACTTCGATGTTGCTGGCGGCCGATTGCGCTTTCTGGTCGAGGATCACGGCAAAATGCGCGGCCGTGTGTTCGGCGGCCGGAGCCGCAATCGGCTGTGGCGCGTGTGTCTGCGGCTGTGGCGCCGGCACGGCCTGAGGCTGCGGCGCGGGCTGCGGCGCAGGTTGTGGCGCGGGTTGTGGCGCGATGGCGGGTTGCGTTGCGCGGATGGGTTGCTGCGCCGGCGCGGGCGCGGGAGTTGCCGCAGGGGCGGCAGGTGCAGCGGCGCGGCCACGCTCTTTGAAGACGTCGGAGAACTCAGGGTCTTCGCGTGCCTCGTGCCAGTCGTCCGTTCCTTCGCGCGCAACCAGCGAGTGAGGCGCAAGCCGGCCTTCGCCGACGAAGCCGCGCATCCGTTCGGAGGTAAAAGGGCCGTACACCCGGCCACTGACATTGATGCTCCACGCGCCGATCATCTCGCGCCAGATTCCCTTCGACTATTCGCCGAAGAAAATAAGCCGGGAATGGTTACCGCAATCTTTTCGCGGGCGTGACGATCCGGTTAATGAAGCCTTAAAGCAGCCGTCATCCGAAGATGACGGCGTGCATGATGCGGCCGGGCAGCAGCGCGAATGTTCCTGCGATAAGAAGTCCGCCGATATATGTGCCGATCATCGCCTGCTTGTGCAGCACTATCTTGCCGTTTCGCGCGCCGTACAACGCGCCGACAATTCCGATCAACGTCAACGGGACGAAGATGTGAATCGGAGAAAACCCGAACGGCCCTTCGGGATTGATTTGGTGGATGAAGAGGGCGGCGATCGACGTCACCGTCATGAGAGCGAGGTAGATGTAACCGATCGCGCGATGAGACGGCCATCCCTTGCGCGACACGACGATCTGCCACGCGCCGAGGAAGAACGCCGGAACCACGGTGGCGGCATGAAATTGTACCGCGGTTGGGGCGTTCAGTAGCGGTTCCAGAGTCATCGCGGGCGCGGTGACTGTCAGGCGAGATCGAGGATGAAGTCGAACCGCGCGAACGATCTCTCGGGGCCCTGTTCGAAACGCACCAGGAGCGCTTCGGAGAAGAGCGGATCCTGGTCGTTCATCCTCTCGCCCGGGAAGTAGAGCTGGGTCGTGAGGACCGGCAGCCGTTGCGCTTGCACCTTCAGATGGTAGTGACGCGTGCGGCCCGGATAGAGACCGGGCAGGATGGTGCGGAACCGGTAGACGCCCGATGCGTCCGAAAAGAGATGCGCCCGGTAGCGGAAGCCTGAATTGTCGTAGTCGCCGTTCTCATCGGCGTGCCACAGATCGAGCAGCGCGCCGCCGACCGGACGGCACGACCGCGTCAGCACATGGCCTTCGAGCGTGACGAGCTTCCCGCTTGTGCCGGGAACGACCAGGTCGGTGCGCATGGGCGAGCGCGGCTTGAAATACGGACCTTCGATCTGCTCTTCGGTGGGATCGTCCCCATCCGTGCAGGCGGGCGTGGGCACGGCCGTTTGTGCGAAAACGTGCCCGGCATAGTTCGCGGAGACCGCAACGCTGCTTGCGGCAAGCGCGCCCTTGAGAAGGGAGCGGCGCGAGGGAAGTTCGCGTGAACGCATCATGGCCTCCGTGTCTGGAGTGCCCATCCGCCCGCACCTTAACACCACGCGGGCGGAACCAACAATCGATGCGATCCTTAATTCGCCGTGAGCTTGAGGGCGATCAGTACGTCCGGGCCTTGGGCGCGATGTACTGGATGTCGTTCGACAGCGTGTAAGTGTGGACGGCCTTGTAGTCGATCTTCGTCTGCGCGGTCTCGAAATCGAACCAGCACATCGTGTGCTTCATCCAGTTCTTGTCGTCACGCTCAGGGAAGTCCTCGCGGGCGTGTGCGCCGCGTGATTCCTCGCGCGCGACGGCACAGTCGATGGTGATGATCGCCTGTCCGAGCAGGTTGTCGAACTCCAGCGTTTCGACGAGATCGGTGTTCCAGATCATGCCGCGATCGTGGACGCCGATATCGGCCGTGGCGGTGTAGATCTCGCGCACGCGCTTCTGGCCGGCCTCGAGAATCGGGCCGGTGCGGAACACGCCTGCGTCTTCCTGCATGGCGCGCTGCATGGCCAGGCGCAGCTCGGCGGTGGAGGTCTTGCCCTTGGCGTTGCGGAAGTGGTCGAGACGCGCCAGCGAGTGATCGCCGGCGTCCTTGGGCAGGTCGGAGTGTTTCTCGCCGTCCTTGAGACCCTCGGACGCTTTCGCGCCCGCGGCCTTGCCGAACACGACGAGATCGATCAGCGAATTCGAGCCCAGGCGATTTGCTCCGTGTACGGAGACGCACGCTGCCTCGCCGATGGCATAGAGATTGGGCACGACAGTATCGGGATCGCCGTTCTTGATCGTCAGCACTTCGCCCCAATGGTTCGTGGGGATGCCGCCCATGTTGTAGTGCACGGTCGGCAGCACCGGGATCGGCTCCTTGGTGATGTCGACGCCGGCAAAGATGCGCGCGGATTCGGTGATGCCCGGCAGCCGCTCGTGCAGCACTTTCGGATCGAGATGCGAGAGGTGCAGGTGGATGTGGTCCTTGAGCGGACCCACGCCGCGGCCTTCGCGGATCTCGATGGTCATCGCGCGCGAGACGACATCGCGCGATGCGAGGTCTTTCGCGTTGGGCGCGTAGCGCTCCATGAAGCGCTCGCCCGCCGAATTGGTGAGGTAGCCGCCTTCGCCGCGCGAGCCTTCGGTGATCAAGACGCCCGCGCCGTAGATGCCGGTCGGATGGAACTGCACGAACTCCATGTCCTGCAGCGGCAGGCCCGCGCGCATCACCATCGCGTTGCCGTCGCCGGTGCAGGTGTGCGCGCTGGTGCAGGAGAAATAGACGCGGCCGAAACCGCCGGTCGCGAGGATCACGCGATGCGCGCGGAACCGGTGGATGGTGCCGTCGTCCAGCTTCCACGCCATCACGCCGCGGCAGGCGCCTTCCTCCATGATGAGGTCGAGCGCGAAGAACTCGATGAAGAAATTGACGTCGTAGCGCAGCGATTGGCCGTAGAGCGTGTGCAGCATCGCATGCCCGGTGCGGTCGGCGGCGGAGCAGGTGCGCATCGCCTGTTCCTTGCCGTAATGCATCGACATGCCGCCGAAGGCGCGCTGATACATGCGGCCGTCTTCCATGCGCGAGAACGGCACGCCGAAATGTTCGAGCTCGTACACGGCCTCGGGCGCCTGCCGGCACATGAACTCGATCGCGTCCTGATCGCCGAGCCAGTCCGCACCTTTCACGGTGTCGTACATGTGCCAGCGCCAATCGTCCTCATGCATGTTGCCGAGCGCGGCCGAGATGCCGCCTTGGGCTGCGACGGTATGGCTGCGCGTGGGGAAGACCTTGGTGATGCAGGCGACCTTCAATCCGCGCTTGGCGGCTTCGAGCGTCGCGCGAAGACCCGCACCGCCGGCCCCGACGACGACGATGTCGAACGTATGATCGGTGATCGGATAAGCCGTCATACCGGTGCTCCGACCGCGAGCTTCAAGAGCGCAAAGCCCGCCGCGGCGCCGATGCCCCAACAGGCGAACCGATTGAGCACGAGCAGCGTGAGCTTCATGCCTTCCTGATGGATATAGTCCTCGATGATCACCTGAAGGCCGAGCGACATGTGATGGACGGCCGCGACGATGAACAGGAACATGAGGATCGCTTCGGCGGGCTCGGCGAAGAATGCGGCGACCGCGCCCTGTTCGGCGCCGACATAGGCAAGCGCAGATGCGACGAACCAGACGGACAAGGGGACGAGTGCTACGGCCGTCACGCGCTGCTGCCAGAAATGGGTGGTTCCGGATTTCGCGGAGCCCAAGCCCTCGACGCGGGCGAGCGGTGTCCTGAGATCGTCGTTCATAGGCCCAACCCTTCCCGGACGATCAGTCCGACCGCGAACGTGCCGATCGCGATCAGCAGAGAGAGCCCATAGACGAGAGCGGCCGTGAGGCGAGCCGTCGGCATGTTGAAGCCGTAGCCCAAATCCCAGGCGAGGTGGCGGATACCGTTGAGAAGATGAAAGGCGAGGCTCCAGAGCAGGCCGAACAGGATCACCTGGCCGACAGGATGAGCGGCGACGCGGGCAAAGACGGCATAGGCCTCGGGTCCCGAGGCGGCGGCGATGAGCCACCAGACGAGAAACAGCATTCCTCCGGCGAGCGCCACACCCGTCACGCGGTGGGTAATCGACGCCGCCATCGTGATGGTCCAGCGCCAGATCTGCATGTGGGGAGAGAGCGGACGAGCTTTAGGTTTCCCCAAGGCCCGCGTACCCGGCCCCGGGATGTGACCGTTATGGTCCATGGAAAATGCCTTGGTTGAATCGCATTGTCTTGGCGGGGCCGAAGTGTAGGAAGGGTGGGGGGTATGTCAACCGCCGGGCGTCCGATTTGAGGGGCGCGATGTCGCGGGAGGCTCAGCTTTTGCGGGTGTCTTGGGGATCAGGAGAATGAAAGCGCGAACCGGGTAGGGGCTGCAGCTCCCGTACGATCCTCGAGAATACGGAGCCCCAGTCACCGTTCGATCTCTGCCGAAATAGGCGCATCGTGGGGTACCAGGGACTGTCGTCGCGATCGAGCAGCCAGCGCCAGTCCGGCACATATTTGAGTGCGAGCCAGGTCGGACGTCCCAACGCGCCGGCCAGATGGGCCGTCGACGTGTCCGAGGTGATGATCAGGTCGAGATGAGCCATCACAGCGGCGCAATCGATGAATGCATCGGGGCCGCTATCGAAATTTTCGCCCAATGTTTCGATCGTAACATCGTTTGGCAGGTCGGGAAGCTGATCGAGCCCGTCTTTCTTCTGCAGGCTGATCAGGCGCACGCCCCGAAGGCGAGCGAGAGGGACAAATTCGGCGAGGGGGATGGATCTGCCGCGATCGATGTCGCGGTTCGGCCTGCCTTGCCAGACAATGCCGATCTTAAAGCCATGATCGCCGAGCGCTTGCGTCCAGTGGTGAACGCGCTCTTCCTCGGGCTTGAGATAGGGAACTTCGTCAGGGATCGAGTTTTCCTCGGTGCCCAAGCGCAGCGGAAGGCTCAAGAGGGAGCAATGAACGTCCACGTCGCCCCTCTTGATCGATGAGGGCATCTCAATTTGCAACCCCAAGCCGTTCAGCAAACGGCGTAGCTTTGGCGGTACCAGCAGCTTTACCGTTGCACCGAGCTCGATCAAGAGTGACAGATAACGGGCGAATTGAATCGTATCGCCCAAACCTTGCTCGGCATGCACCGCGATGCGACGTCCCGCGATATCATCGCCCTGCCATTCGGGAGCATCCATCCGCGGCCAGTTCCTTGAAAGCGCGTTCGTCTTCGAGCGCCACTCATAATCTTGCCAGCCCTCCACGTAACGGCCGGCCAACAGCTTGGCGATACCGCGATTCATGAGCGCGTCTGCAACGCCGGGCTTGAGGGAGAGCCCCCGATCATAGCTTGCGATCGCCTCGTCGATGCGCTTCAGCTCGATCAGCACGTTGCCGCGACTGAAAAACGCTGGGGCGTAAACCGGATTGATGGCTATGGATCGCTCGAAGCTTTCAAGAGCTTCGTCGAGACGGTCCAGCTGCTTTAGCGCAACTCCGCGATTGTTGTGCGCCTCGAAAAAGTCCGGCTTAACAGCGATTGCCCCATCGTAGCTTGCAAGTGCATCGTCGATCCGCTGCAAGTTCTTGAGTACGACTCCGCGATTATTCCGTGCGTCATGCCGTCGTGGATCCAAATCAAGTGCGCGGTCGTAGCTGGCCAATGCATCATCCAGGCGCCCGAGCTCTTTCAAGACCGTTCCGCGGTTGTTGAAGGCTTCGGCATAGTCAGGACTAAGAGTGATCGCTGTATCGTAGCTCGCGAGCGCCTCCTCGAAGCGCTGCAACCTCTTCAGCGCGGTGCCTCGACGGTTGAAGGCGTCCGGATCGCGGGGATTGAGGGCAATTTCCCGGTCAGCGCATGCGAGCGCCTCGGCCAAGCTCTGCGCGTCCGGCGCGGCTGAGAGGCTTTCACCGGCCTGGTGTACGCCCCGACTTGTTTCGCCCCGCTTCTGAGCCTCAGGAACCGGCGTGGGAACCCGAGCCATTTGAATCTCGCCCTTGAGAGATGCCGGATCGCATGGGATTGCCTTGCCCCTTGGGCAATCTACGTTTGTCCCGGGCAAACATGAAGCGACATCGCTTTACAACCTTAACCAACGCCTCCTGGGCGTGCTGGTCGCCATGCCGGCAATATCGTGGCCGGCGAATGATTTGGAGGCACAAGGCGTTTTGCCGCGCTGCTTTCCGCCTTGTCCCACGGGCCCGAATCGCGCACATAGTCCGACGTCATGGCGCAGCGCAAGGCCCGAGACGTCCGTGTCGCTCCGTCCATCCTCTCGGCGGATTTCGCGCGTTTGGGCGAGGAAGTCGAGGCGGTGAGCGAAGCCGGCGCCGACCTCATCCATATCGACGTCATGGACGGGCACTTCGTGCCGAACATCACGATCGGGCCGGTCGTGGTCAAAGCCATCCGCGGGCGTTCCAAGAAGCCGTTCGATTGCCATCTGATGATCGCGCCCGCCGATCCCTATGTGACGGGCTTTGCCGAAGCGGGCGCCGACATCATCAGCATCCATCCCGAGGCCGGACCCAATCCGCACCGCACGCTGCAGCTCATCCGTTCGCTCGGCAAGAAGGCGGGCTATGTGCTCAATCCCGGCACGCCGGTCGAGGTGATCGATCCGGTGTTCGATCTGCTCGATCTGGTTCTGATCATGACGGTCAATCCCGGGTTCGGCGGACAGGCGTTCCTTGCGAGCCAACTGCCCAAGATCAAAGCCGTGCGCGAGCGCATCGACAGAAGCGGCCGCGACGTGATGCTGGAAGTGGACGGCGGGATCAACAGCGACACGGCGAAGGAGGCGGTCGCCGCCGGCGCCGATGTGCTGGTCGCAGGTACGGCGGTTTTCGAGAAGGGCGGCAAAGGCCGCGCGTATTATGCCGGCAATATCGCTCGCCTCCGCGGCTGACCTGAATCACGCCGACGACCTGCCGGTCGGCCGGTACGCGCATGTGCGCAAGCCCTCGCCGATGGCGCTGGTACCGGAAGCCGCGCGCGTCGCGATCGGGGCAGGGATGCGACGACGTCATGAGCCTGGTGCGGCAGACCTGGTTCTACCGCCAGACGCTGAGCGGCCCGGTGCCTGGGCGCATTCATGCGTACACGGACGACCACCGCACGCGCGTGCTGCAGGATGCCGATGCGCTGATGCGCGGCCGGTTCCGGCTGGGCGGACAGGCGGTCGACATAAGGCAAGGCTCGATCTTCGATCAGCCCACGCCGAGCGCGGAGTTTGCGGCCGCGCTGCACGGCTTCGACTGGCTGCGCCATCTGGAAGCGGCCGGCGGCGATCTCGCGCGCGAGTTCGCGCTCAAGCTGACGCAGCACTGGCTGAACCGGAACGCGCGCTACACGATTCCGGCCTGGCAGCCGGACGTCATGGCGGAGCGGTTCATCAATCTGTTCTGTCACGGCCGGTTCTTCCTGGGCGATCTGGACGAGGCGTGGCGGGTGAAATTCTTCACGTCGCTGCGCGATCAGGCGCTTGTGCTCGGGCGCTCGCTTCACCGCGCGCCCGAAGGGTTGCCGCGCCTGAAATGCGCTGCTGCGTTGGCGCTCGCGGGTTTGTGCCTTGCGGACGACCGTTTCGCCGCGGGGGGCATCAAACGGTTCTCGGCCGAGATCGACCGCCAGATCCTGTCCGATGGCGGTCACATCAGCCGTTCGCCGGGGCAGCTTCTGGATGTCGCGCGGCTGCTCACGATGCTGAAGCAGGCGCTGGCGCTTACCGGGCGCGAGGCCGATGCCGGCGCTCGATCAGATGCTGGATCGCACACTCCTGCTGCTCAAATTCTTCCGCCTGGGCGATGGGGCTCTCGCGGTGTTCGGCGGCGGGGGCGAGGAGGATGCGCGCATCATCTCAGGCCTCATCGCGCAGGATCAGCGACAGGATCAGCGGCTGACGCATCTCCCCGAGTTCGGGTTATCACCGGCTCGCGCTCGGCCGCGCGGTCGTTCTGTTCGATGCCGGTGCGCCGGCGCAAGGTGCGTTCTCGACCGGCGCGCATGCCGGGTGTCTGAGCTTCGAGATGAGCTCGGGTGCGCATCGCCTCGTGGTGAATTGCGGCGCGTTCGCGGGCGGCGACTTGAATTGGCAGCGCGCGCTGAGATCGACGCCCGCCCACTCGACGCTGACGCTGGATGAGCGCTCGCAGGCGACGGTGCTGACGGATGGGCTTCTCGCACGTCTGCTCGGCCCCCGGCTTGTCGGCGGTCCGATCGGTGTGGAGACGCGACGGCTCGAAAGCGCGCATGGTCTGTCGGTCGAGGCGAGCCACGACGCGTATGTGGCGCATTACGGGCTGGTGCATCAGCGCCGCATGACGCTGTCGCGCGGCGGCTTCACGCTGACCGGTGCCGACCGCATCATTCCGGTCAATCCCAATCCGCCGTCGGGGCATAGAGATGCGCGCAACGGCGTGCCCTACGCGATCCGCTTCCACGTCCATCCCGACGTGCGGCTGTCGCTCGCGCAAGGCGGATCGTCGGTGATCCTGAAGCTGCCGAACCGCGAGGGCTGGCGCTTCCGGTGCGGCGGCGGCGATCTGTCGGTCGAGGAGAGCATCTATTTCGGCGGCGGCGCGTCTCGCAGGACCGAGCAGATCGTCATCCGGAACGCGGTCAAGGCCCAGGCCGCCGAGTTCGGCGTGGGTCTTCGAGCAGGTCGGATCGGGTTGATCGTTACAACGAACCGCCGCGAAGACAGCACCATTTCTCCCTAAACGCGCCCCTATCCCGCCCGAATTGCCGATCAGGTTCGCGCCCGTCTTTTCGACGGGGAATTCCATGAATACTCCAAGCCCGGAGTCCGCGCGGGGTTACGGCCGCTCGCCCGGTTTCAAGTTCTTCCTGATCATCGGCCTGACCGTTCTGATGTGCCTTCCGCTGTTGATGATTTCGCTTGCGGTCGCCGAGCGGCAGGGCCGCGCAACCGAAGCCGCCACGGGCATCGAGGCGGCATGGGGCCGGGCCCAGAACATCTCCGGCATTTATTTGTTCGTGCCTTATGAGATTGCGGCGGCGGACAATTTTGGTGCGGGCACGATCAGCACCTTCAGACGGCGGACCGCGATCCTGCTGCCCACGCGCGCGCGCTACGCGGCCAACGTTCGGACAGAACAACGGTCGCGCGGCATCTTCGATGTGACCGTCTACACGGCCGATCTGACTCTTGGCGCCGATTTCGAGCCCGCCGATATCGCCAAAGCGGCGCCGGCCGGTGCGACGGTGCTTTGGCCGGAAGCTGTGGCCGTTATCGGTCTGACCGATGTGCGGGGCATGCAGCAGAACGCAGCGCTCGTCATCGACGGGAGGAACGTCCCCTTCGCGCCAGGCGCCGGGCCGCCCGGAGCCGATGCGAAGTTCACCGCGATCCACGCGCCGCTCGGGTTGACGGCGGCGCCCGACCGGCTCGCGTTGCAGACCACATTCGCGCTGCGCGGCTCATCGGAGCTCGCGTTCGTTCCGGCGGGCAACGACACGACGGTCGACGTGCAATCGGCCTGGCCCGACCCCAGTTTCTTCGGCGATTTTCTTCCGACGGAACGGCAGGTCGATGGCGGCGGGTTCGCCGCGAGCTGGAGTATCCCCTATCTGGCGAGGGGTTTCGGGCAGGTCTTCAACGACACAAGCGACCTCGCCAAGGTCCAGGAGACGCGATTGGGCGTTCAGTTCTATCAGTCGGTCAGCTTCTATCAGCTGGTCGCGCGATCGCTGAAATACGCCGTCCTGTTTGTCGGCCTCGCGTTCCTCGCCTATTTCGCCGTGGAGCTTCTGACCGGCGCACGGCTGCATGCTGCGCAGTACGCCCTGATCGGAGCCGCGCAGGTCCTGTTCTACCTGCTCCTGCTGTCGATTTCGGAGCACCTTGGGTTCGACGCTGCTTATGTCATCGCAGCGACCGCAACGGTCACGCTCACGACCGCCTACAGCATCAGTGCGCTGGGGAGCCGCGGGCGTGCCGGAACGCTGTTTGCGGTCCTGAGCGTGCTGTATGGGGCGCTCTATGCGCTGCTGCAGGTGGACGACTATGCGCTCCTGCTGGGCTCGTTGCTCCTGTTCGCGATCCTGGCGCTGGTGATGTACCTCACCAGAAACCTCAACTGGCATCGCGTGGCGCCGCTGCCGGGGGAGGCATGAGGGGCGATTTCCAGAGGGCCTGCACTTTGCTATCCACATCCCATGAGTCTCAGCGGATTCGTCCGTCGCCTCCTGCCCAGCCATGGATCGAAGGGCGCGTCGTTTGCACGGACGTGCAGCGTGTGCGGCTATCGCGGGCGGTTTCAGGCCGCGGGCCGTCCGCGCCGGATCGATGCACGCTGCCCCAAGTGCGGCTCGGCCGAGCGCTATCGGCTGTTCGCGCTGTGGCTGGACCGGCACGGACGCGCGCTCTCGACCGCGCGTGTGCTGCATTTCGCGCCGGAGACGGGGCTCGCGAAGCTCCTGAAGGCGCGAGTAGGCGCGTATCAGTCGGCCGACATCACGCCGGGGAAGGCCGAAATCGTCCGCAACATCGAGGCGATCGAAGAGCCGGATGCGAGCTTCGACTGCGTCGTGTGCTCGCATGTGCTCGAACATGTGGATGACAAGAAGGCGCTTGCCGAGGTTTATCGCGTGCTGAAGCCGGGCGGTGTCGCCCTGATCATGCTGCCGGTCATCGAAGGCTGGTCGACGACCTACGAGAACAAGGCGGTCACCACACCCGAGGAGCGCATGCGGCACTACGGCCAGTCGGACCATGTGCGCTATTACGGCGCGGACGTGCGCGATCGCATCCGCGCGGCTGGCTTCAAGCTGGACGAGTTCACGGCCGAGGGCGAGGACGTGCTGACCTATGGGCTCGCGCGCGGCGAGAAGGTGTTCGTGGCCACAAAAGCTTAGGGCGGGGCGGATTGTCAGGGCGGGACCTGCTTGCTATTGCAACATCACATCGACATTGACGGGGACGTTCATGGTTCAGTTGCGATTGCCGAAGGACAGCCGGGTCAAGCCCGGCAAGACCTGGCCGGCAACCAAATCCGCCGAGGGCAAGGCGGCGAAGCGGCCCAAGCGGATTCGCGTTTACCGCTACGATCCCGAAGGCACCGAAGGCCCGCACGTCGAACTCGTACACGATCGACACGACCGCCTGCGGACCGATGGTTCTGGACGCGCTGATCAAGATCAAGAACGAGGTCGACCCGACGCTGACGTTCCGGCGCTCGTGCCGCGAAGGCGTGTGCGGATCGTGCGCGATGAATATCGGCGGCACGAACACGCTCGCGTGCACGAAGGCGATGTCCGACATCTCGGGCACGATCAACATCTACCCGCTGCCGCACATGCCGGTGGTGAAGGACCTCGTGCCCGATCTCACGGGCTTCTACGCGCAATATGCGTCGATCAGTCCGTATCTGAAGACGAAGACCGCGACGCCCGCGGCGGAATGGCGGCAATCGGTCGAAGAGCGCGAAAAGCTGGATGGCTTGTACGAGTGCATCCTGTGCGCCTGCTGCTCGACCTCGTGTCCGTCGTACTGGTGGAACCAGGAGCGGTTCTTGGGACCGGCGGCGCTATTGCAGGCCTATCGTTGGATCGTGGATTCGCGCGATGAGGCGACCGGCGAGCGGCTCGACAATCTGGAGGATCCGTTCCGTCTCTATCGCTGCCACACGATCATGAACTGCGCGGACGTGTGTCCGAAGGGACTGAACCCTTCGAAGGCCATCGCCGAGATCAAGCAGCTGATGGTGAAGCGGACGCTTTGATCCTCGAGAGAGCAGCCTCGCCGCAACATGAAATGACCCAGCTACCGGGCTAGGTCCGCGCCTCGCCGGAATCAGACTTAGCCAGAGCGAAAGCTTATCCTACGCCTTCGCTCTGAACTCCTGGACCCGCTTCAGTATCGTCACGGCCCTGGCTGGGCTACTTCGCCTTGGTGGCGCCCGCCTTGGCCTGCTCTTCAGCGAGCACTCTCTTGGTCGTTTCAAGCTGGCGCTTGGCGCGCGCGTCCCAGGTCGCTGGATCGACGAAGGGATGCGGCTCGCCCGCCTTGCGGCTGGCGAGCTTCTTGGCGCGCTCGTGGATGCCGCCGCCCGGATAGCCGTTCGGGTCCTGCCAGGCATGGGTCTGGACATAGACCTGCACGCCCTTCACGGCGTTCAGCTTCTCGGCGTTCTTCACCCCTTGCTCGGCGCCGGCAAGGCCCGGCGCGCCGCCGCCGCCACCGCCCCAGATGCCGCGATAAGTCTGCGCGCCGTCGCGCAGCACGAGGCCTTCGATGAACAAATTGCCCGGTGTGTGGCCAGGAGAGGTGTGGATGATGAGGTGCTGATCGCCGAGGTCGAGGCGATCGCCTTCATTCACTTCCATGTCGCGCTTTGGCGCGTCGGTCGGCTTGCCGTTGTCGCGGTTGTTGGGCTTGCCGGCCGTGTCTTCGATCATCTTCCAGTCTTGGGGCGCAGCCACGACGCGCGCGCCGGTGAATTCCTGCAGACGCTTCGCGCCGCCGAAATGGTCGGTATGGCCATGGTTGACGACGATGTATTTGATGTCGCGCGGGTTGATGCCGACCTTCCTGATGTTCTCCTCGATCAGGCCGACGAAGGGCTCCTGCGCCGTGTCGAACATGATGTGGCCTTGCGGCGTCGTCAGGACCCACGACGTCACGTAGCAGGGACCGACATGGTAGAGATTGTCGAAGACCTTGAAGGGCTCGATCTTCTGGATATCGACCTCGCGCGAGCGGGGGCCGATGCGGCAGATCTTCTCGAGCGGATCGTTGGGGGAAACTTGCGCCTTGGCGCGAGCGGCGGCCGCGGCAGCGGAGGCCTTGGCGGCAGCCGCTTCGGCTTCAGCGTTCTGCGCCAATGCCGCAGATCCGATCACACTCGCGGCCACGAGGCAACTCGCCGTCAGCATCCAGATTTTTCTCATTCCATCCTCCCTTGGCCCATCCCGGGCGAGACTGCAGCCACTCTACCGCGTTGCCGCCCGCTACGGAAAGGGTGCGGCACCATGCCTGACAGCGCGGTTTTCTGCTTTGGAACCAGAACATCCGACCAAGACTATGAGGCTGAACGCACCCCGAATCCGACGAGCGGGTTCGACCTGTCACGTTCGGAAAATCGTCCCACTCAAGCGCGTTCGCACCTACGCCGACGGCTTCTTCAGCGCCACCGCGAAGCCGGCGACGGGGTCTTTGGATTCGTTTCTGAGCGGGCACTCGACGATGTCGAGCACGTCGAAGCCTGAGCGTGCGGCGGCTTCGCGGATATAGGCTTCGCCGTGGCGGAAGCGATTGGCCGCGGTCTGCTCGTACTCACCGCTCGCGAGTTTCTCCAGCGTGAAGAGGAAGAGGCCGCCCGGCTCGAGGCGGCGCGCGACGCCTGTGAGCGTGGGGCCGAGGTCGCCGGAATAGATCAGCGCATCGGCGCCGATGGCGAGATCGTATGAGCGGTCGAGGCTTCGCGAGCGCGGACTCGAAATCGTCGACGATGAAGTCGGTGTAGATCGCGCGTTTGCGCGCCTCGTCGATCATCTTGGCGGAGAGGTCGATACCGTCGAGCCGGCCGCCTTCGGCGAACTCCTTGAACGCCTCGCCGCCGAGACCCGTGCCGCAGCCGAGATCGAGGACGTCCAACGGCGCCTTGGCGTCGGGCCACACGCGCGCGAGCAGCGCACGCAAATGCTGCGGCCCCTTGTAGGAGAGCGCCTCCAGCATGGCGGCGTCGTAGTAGGACGAATAGTCGTCGAACAGCGCCTTGACCGCATGAGCGGGAATGCGGCTCACCTTCTTCAGCTCGAGGAGCGCGAGCATCCGGTTGTTCTGGGCGATCTCGAGATCGGGCTTGAGCGCGAGCGCCTTGTCGAAGCTCGCGACCGCTTCTTCGAGCCGGCGCATGGCGACGAAGGTGTTGCCGCGATTGTTCCAGCTGATCGCGTGCTTGGGATCGATCGCGAGCACGCGATCGAACGCGACGATCGCCTCGTCGAGCCGGTTCATTTCGAGGAGCGCCGTCGCCCGGCTCGACAACGCTTCGACGAAATCGGGGAGGATTGCGATCGCCTGATCGAAACAGGCAAGCGCTTCCTCGCGGCGCCGCAATTGCATCAGCGCGATGCCGCGCGTGCACAGCGCCTCGGGAAAGCGCGGCCTGATCCTCAGCGCGTCCGCGAGAGATGTCTGCGCCTCTTCGAGCCGCCCGCTCTGCAGATGGATGATGCCGAGCGAGTAGATCGCTTCGGCGTCGCGCGGATTGGCGCGCAGCACCTGCTGATAGAGCTGCGCGGCCTCGGCGTATCGACCGGCCTGGTGGAGGCTCGCCGCGGTTCTCATCAGCGGATTGATCATGGCGCTCGAAACTTAGGAGGGCGGCTTCTGCAAGGCGACTGCGAGACCGGCAACAGGCGTTCCCGCCTCGTTGCGCAGCGTACACGCCATCGTGTCGATGAACACCAGACCGGCGCGCTCGGCCTCCGCCTTGAGATAGGCGGTGTTGTGCTTGAAGCGGTTCGCCGGCGTCTGCTGCCATTCGCCTTCGGCGGTGCTTTCGACGGCGAAGATGTAGAAGCCTTCGGGCTCGAGCCGCTTCGCGACGCCAAAGAATGTCGGCGCGAGATCGCCCAAATAGATCATCGTGTCGGCGGCGAGGATCAGCTCATAGTTGGGTCCGGGCGCGTACAGCTCGGTTTCGAGGTCGCCCAGGATGAGCTCGTCATAGATGCCGCGCGCGCGGGCGGCTTCGATCATGCGCGGCGCGATGTCGAGGCCGTCGAGGCGGCCGCCCGCGGCCAAGTCCTTGAACGCATCGCCGACGAGGCCGGTGCCGCAGCCGAGATCGAGGATGCGCCAGGGCGGCGTCAGCCGCGGCAGCACGCGTTCGGCGAGCTGACGCAGGTGCAGATGCGCGCGGTACTGGAGCTTCTCCAGCATCGTCTCGTCGTAATGCGAGGAGAAATCGTCGAAGAGGCCGCGCATGTAGGCCGGCGGGCAGCGCTTGCCGCGCTTGAGCTCGAACAGCGCGTTCAGCTGGTTGTCGCGCGCTTCGTGGAATGTCGGCGCGAGCTGTAGCGCGCGGTCGTAGCTTAAGACCGCATCCTCGAATTGCTTCATCGCCGCGAGCGTGTTGGCGCGGTTGTTCCAGGTGATGGCGTGCTCGGCATCGACCGCGAGCGCCTGATCGAAACCGGCAAGCGCCTCTTCGAAGCGCTTCATTTCGGAGAGCGCAGTGGCGCGGTTCGAGATCGCATCGACGAAATTGGGCCTGACTTCGAGCGCTTCGTCGAACGCGGTCACCGCATCGTGGAAGCGGCCTTCGCGCATCAGGAGCACGCCTTTGGTGTAGGCGTTGTCCGCGAAGGGCGAATTGGTGCCGCGCAGAGCGTCGAGCACGCGCCTGCGGTTCCCTGTCGCTTCGGGAAAGCCCGGCAGAACCGCGAGCGCCGTGTCGTAAGATGCGATGGCTTCGTCCAGCCGACTCAGGGACACCAGGGCGTTGCCCCGGTTGTTCCACGTGATCGGGTCGTTCGGTTCCATCGCGAGAACCTGATCGAACGCGGCAAGCGCCTCCTCGAAGCGGCCCATCTCGGAAAAGGCGGTCGCGCGGTTGGTGAAGGCTTCGACGAAATCGGGCTTGATCGCGATGGCGCGGTCGAAGCACTCGATCGCCGTCTCGCGGCGGCCGATCTTCATCAGCGCGAGACCGCGGAAGCAGAGCGCATTGGTGTCGTAAGGATCGAGCTTGAGCGCCTCGCCGATCAGATACTGCGCCCGGTCGTATTGCTGGACCTGGAAGTAGATCATGCCGAGCGCGCTCAGCGCCTCGAAATGCCGGGGATTGGTGCGCAGGAAGTCGTGATAGGCCCGCGCCGCCTCCTGCAGCCGCCCCGAGCGGTGCAGGTTTTGCGCGTCCAGCAAGGACAATTCGGAGAGCGAGGTGTCGGACATGGGGCGAATTTGGCCCAGAATGCGCTGGCAAGCCAGACCTTTCGGGACGAGAGGGCTCAGGGCTCGCCGCAGAACGTGCGGCAAATCAAGGGCCTAGTGAGCCCGAGTCTTGGCGTCGGCGTTCGCGATCATCGCGGCGCGCGCGGTCAGGACCCGCCAGAGCGCAGCGCCCGCGAGCTCGCTCATCGTGCCCGCCGGGTTAAAGCCGGTGGGCTTCACCACCATTTTCACCAGCTTGTCGATGTGGTGCCGGCGATAGAGCGTCATCGCCTTGGCGTGGTAGGCGCGAGCGTAGGTCTTGCGCTTGTACGGCATCTCGGCCTCGCGCTCGGGCGCGATGTTCCCGCAGTAATAGGCGCAGGCGAGCTCATCGTCGTCGGATTCCCGGACGCGGGTGACCGCGACCCAAAGCTTGCGCCAGCGAGGGAGGTCGGGCTCCGGGTCGGCTTGCAGGATGTCGTAGAACAGCCGGTAGTGGCGGAATTCGTCGGCCGCGATCCGTCCGGCGACTTCCTTCAGCACCGGCTCGTCGCTCGCGTCGCGGATCGCGCTGTAGAAGGACGACGTTCCCGATTCCACGACACAGCGGGTGATCATTTCGCCGCGCCGCGACCCGCGTATGGAGCGATCCGCGTTCTCGAAATGGGGCGGGCGGTACTTCGTCCTGAAGCGGGCGAAGGCGCGGTTGAAATCGAAGGTGGGATCGGCGAGCTCGGCCCAGCGCGCAAGCGCGAGCCCGTGCTGGATCTCCTCTTCGCCCCAATGCTCGATGTTGCGGATGGTCGATTCGGACGCGCCGCTAAAGACGCGCTTCAGATACGCGACATAGTCGGGCGCGTTGTACTCGACGAGCGATGCGGCCTTCACCGCCGCAAGCAGACTGGGCTCGACCTTGGCCGGCTCGAAGCGCGACCAGTCGACATCATCCAGCGTCCAACCCGCAGCGTAGATCACGCCATCGGTCATTCCAGCCCTCTTGGCCGATGTGTCATGTATGTGACCCCGAGTCTACCTCAGCGCCCCGCGGCGCTCCACAGGCTCAATCGCTAAGAACGCGGCGAACGCGTTAACGGTTCAACCGAAGGATGCAGCAGTCAGACCGCGGCGCGGAGCTGGCGCAGGTAGTCGAGCGTCTCGGCGACGCGGGCGCGTTCGGAGTCGGTCTTCGCCGCGGTGAGGTCTTCTTCGGTGTCCCGGATGCGGGCCTCGAGCGCCTCGACGTCGAGATCGGCGAGCGGGATCGCTTCCTCGGCGAGCACGACGACCTTGGTCGGATCGACTTCGGCGAAGCCGCCGCGCACGAAGATGCGCATGTCGCCGGATTCGCCGTCCTTCACCTCGATCACGCCGGGACGCAGCGTCGAGATCACCGGGGCGTGGCCCGCGAGCACGCCGAAATAGCCTTCGGTGCCGGGGAGCGTGACCATCGTCACGTCTTCCGACAACAGCATCTGTTCCGGCGAGACGAGATCGAAATGAATTTTGTCGGCCATGCTTACGCCGCTTCCGCCGCCATCTTCTGCGCCTTCTTCACCGCGTCCTCGATGGTGCCCACCATGTAGAACGCCGCTTCCGGCAGATGGTCGTAGTCGCCCTTCACGACGGCCGCGAAGCCTTTCACCGTGTCGGCGAGGTCGACGAACAATCCGGGGAAGCCGGTGAAGACTTCGGCCACGTGGAAGGGCTGCGAGAGGAAGCGCTGGATCTTGCGCGCGCGCGCGACGATCAGCTTGTCCTCTTCGGAGAGCTCGTCCATGCCCAGGATGGCGATGATGTCCTGCAGCGACTTGTAGCGCTGCAGCGTCGCCTGCACCTGGCGCGCGACGCGATAGTGCTCCTCGCCGACGACGCGCGGATCGAGAATGCGCGAGGTCGAGTCGAGCGGGTCCACCGCGGGATAGATGCCGAGCTCGGCGATCTGGCGCGAGAGCACGGTCGTCGCGTCAAGATGCGCGAACGAGGTCGCGGGCGCGGGGTCGGTCAGGTCGTCGGCAGGCACGTAGATCGCCTGCACGGAGGTGATCGAGCCCTTGTTGGTCGAGGTGATGCGCTCCTGCAGCGCGCCCATGTCGGTCGCGAGCGTCGGCTGGTAACCCACCGCCGAAGGAATGCGGCCCAGAAGCGCCGACACTTCCGAGCCGGCTTGGGTGAAGCGGAAGATGTTGTCGACGAAGAACAGCACGTCCTGGCCCTGGTCGCGGAAATATTCGGCGACGGTCAGGCCCGTCAGGCCGACGCGGGCGCGCGCGCCCGGCGGCTCGTTCATCTGGCCGAACACGAGCGCGCATTTCGAGCCTTCGGTCGAACCGTTGTTCTTTTTCGGGTCCTTGTTCACGCCCAACTCGATCATCTCGTGATAGAGGTCGTTGCCTTCGCGCGTGCGCTCGCCGACGCCCGCGAACACCGAATAGCCGCCGTGCTTCTTGGCGATGTTGTTGATCAGCTCCTGAATGATCACGGTCTTGCCGACGCCGGCGCCGCCGAACAGCCCGACCTTGCCGCCCTTGGAATAAGGCGCGAGCAGGTCGACGACCTTGATCCCCGTCACGAGGATCTGCTGTTCGGTCGATTGCTCGACGAAGGAGGGGGCCGGCTGGTGGATGCCGCGTCTGCTGGTACCCTTGATCGGCCCGGCCTCGTCCACTGGCTCGCCGATGACGCTCATGATGCGCCCGAGCGTGCCCTCGCCGACCGGAACCGCGATCGCCTGGCCGGTGTCCTGCACTTCGTTGCCGCGCACCAGGCCCTCGGTCGAAGTCCATCGCCACCGTGCGGACCGTCGACTCGCCCAGGTGCTGAGCCACTTCGAGGATCAGCCGGTTGCCGTTGTTGTCGGTTTCGAGCGCGTTCAGAATTTCGGGCAGCGGGCCCGTCGAAATGCACGTCGACGACGGCGCCCATCACCTGGGACACGCGGCCGATCTTGTTGCTGGAGGTCTTCACCGGAGCATTCATGACGTCACCTTTCAGTCGATCAGAGCGCTTCGGCGCCGGAGATGATCTCGATCAGTTCCTTCGTGATCATCGCCTGGCGTGAGCGGTTGTATTGCAAGGTAAGCCTGTCGATCACGTCGCCCGCGTTGCGGGTCGCCGAATCCATCGCGGTCATGCGCGCGCCCTGCTCGGACGCGGCGTTTTCGAGGAGCGCGCGGAAAATCTGCACCGACACGTTGCGCGGCAAGAGCTCGGCGAGGATCTCGGCCTCGTCGGGCTCGTAGTCGTAGACGGCGCCGGCCGCGTGCTTGGCGCCATCGGCTGGCGTTTCGACCGGCGCGGGGATCAGGCGTTGCGCAATCGGCTCCTGCGACATCACCGATTTGAATTTCGCATAGCAGATCGTGGCGACGTCGAACTGGCCTTCGGCATAGAGCTCGAGCACGCGGCGGCCGATCTCGGCGGCATCGGCGAAGCCCAGCCGCTTCACGTGGCCCATCTCGATCGTGTCGATGATGTGCGCGGCGTAAAGGCGCTTCAGCTGGTCGCGGCCCTTCCTGCCGACGCAGAGGATTTTCACCTCTTTGCCGTCGCGCAGCAGCCCGTCGATGAAGAGCCGCGCGCGGCGCACGATGTTGGTGTTGAAGCCGCCGCACAGGCCGCGATCGGCGGTCGCCACGATCACGAGCTGGACCTGATCCGATCCCGTGCCCGTCAGCAATCTCGGCGCGCCGGGATTGCCCGCCATCGAGCCCGCGAGCGAGGTGATCACGGCGGCCATCTTCTCGGCATAGGGCCGCGCGGCCTGCGCCGCGTCCTGCGCGCGTTTCAGCTTGGCGGCGGCCACCATCTGCATGGCGCGCGTGATCTTGCGCGTCGCCTTGACGCTCGCGATGCGGTTGCGGAAGGTCTTTAAGCTCGGCATTACGGTTCGTCTCATCAAGCGCTCTTGCGCGCCGGAAAGCGCTTCGGAAAGCTCTTCGAGAACTCTTCGAGGATGCTTCAGTTTCTCTCGATCTCGGGCGTGATCTGCTTGCCGGTGCGGATCGAGTCGAGCACGTCCTTGTGCTTGCTCCGCATCAGGCGCAGCAGCTCGGCTTCGAAGCGCTGCACCGCCGAGACCGGAAGCTTGTCGAGATAGCCTCGCACGCCGGTGTAGATCGAGATGACCTGTTCTTCGATCGGCATCGGCGAGAATTGCGCCTGCTTCAGAAGCTCGGTCAGGCGCGCGCCGCGATTGAGCAGACGCTGCGTCGCCGCGTCGAGGTCCGAGCCGAACTGCGCGAACGCCGCCATTTCGCGGTACTGCGCGAGCTCGAGCTTGATGGAGCCGGCGACCTGCTTCATCGCCTTGATCTGCGCCGCCGAGCCGACGCGCGACACCGAGATGCCGACGTTCACCGCGGGGCGGATGCCCTGATAGAAGAGATCGGTCTCGAGGAAGATCTGGCCGTCGGTGATCGAGATCACGTTGGTCGGGATGTAGGCCGACACGTCGTTCGCCTGGGTCTCGATCACGGGAAGCGCGGTCAGCGAGCCGCCGCCGTTCGCGTCGTTCATCTTGGCGGCGCGCTCGAGCAGGCGCGAATGCAGATAGAACACGTCGCCCGGATAGGCTTCGCGGCCCGGCGGGCGGCGCAGCAGCAGCGACATCTGCCGATAGGCGACCGCCTGCTTGGAGAGATCATCGTAGATGATCAGCGCGTGCATGCCGTTGTCGCGGAACCATTCGCCGAGCGTGCAGCCCGAGAACGGCGCCAGGAATTGCAGCGGCGCGGGGTCGGAGGCGGTCGCGGCGACGACGGTCGTGTATTCCATCGCGCCCGCGTCCTCGAGCGTCTTCACGATCTGGGCGACGGTCGAGCGCTTCTGTCCGATCGCGACGTAGACGCAATAGAGCTTGGCCTTCTCGTCGCCCGATTTGTTGGTGTTGCGCTGGTTGATGATGGTGTCGATCGCGACCGCGGTCTTGCCGGTCTGGCGGTCGCCGATGATCAGTTCGCGCTGGCCGCGCCCGACCGGGATCAGGCTGTCGATCGCCTTCAAGCCCGTCTGCATCGGCTCGTTCACCGATTTGCGCGGAATGATGCCCGGCGCCTTCACGTCCACGCGGCGGCGCTCGGCGGCGCCCGCGATCTCGCCCTTGCCGTCCAGCGGCTGACCCAGCGGGTCGACCACGCGGCCGAGCAGCGCCTTGCCGACCGGGAAGTCCACGATGGCGCCCGTGCGCTTGACGGTGTCGCCTTCCTTGATCGAGCGGTCTTCGCCGAAGATCACGATGCCGACATTGTCGGTCTCGAGGTTCAGCGCCATGCCTTTGATCTGGCCGGGGAACTCCACCATCTCGCCGGCCTGCACATTGTCGAGGCCGTAGACGCGGGCGATGCCGTCGCCGACCGACAGCACCTGGCCGACTTCGCTGACCTCGGCTTCGGCGTCGAAATTGCGGATCTCGCGCTTGAGGATGGCCGA
Organism: uncultured Alphaproteobacteria bacterium; assembly: GCA_963708555.1. GTDB lineage: Bacteria > Pseudomonadota > Alphaproteobacteria > Micropepsales > Micropepsaceae > CAIYRG01. The sequence goes on from CAVPTF010000017.1 coordinate 432,668, forward strand.
GATTTCGGACGGGTGAATGTCCATGATGTTCCTACCTCCAAATCAAAACGGTGCCCTTCGAACCGCGTGGTCCTTACGAAGAGCCCTTCATGGCCGCACGCAAGCCTTCGAGCTTGGTGCGCAACGATGAGTCGATCATGCGCGACCCGAGCTTCAGGCGGAGACCGCCGAGCAGCGAAGGGTCGACGGTCAGCTCGAGCCGGGGCTCGCGGCCGAGCCGGCTTTTCAACAGCTGCTTCAGCTCGTCGGCCTCGGCGGACGAGAGCGGGCGGGCCGAGGTGACGTGGGCGGCGATCTCGCCCCTCTGGCGCGCGACCAGGATTTCGAAGGCGCGGATCACGTCGGCGAGCGCGAACAGGCGGCGCTTCTGGGCCAGCAGCAGGACGAGCTTGCGGGCGAGCGGTCCGGTGCCGGCCTTGGCGAGAACGGCTTCCATGCCCTGGGCCTGTTCCTCGCGGGAAAAGATCGGCGAACGCACCAGCCGTGCGAGGTCCGGGCTCGCCTGGAGCAGGCCCTTCAGGGCGGTCAGATCGGCGGCCAGACGGTCGACGCGCGCGCTCTTCCGCCGCCAGTTCGAAAACGGCCGTGGCGTAACGCAGGGCCAAGCCGCCTGTTCGGCTGTCGTCGGACGTCACTGTCAATCCTGTCTCTGAGGTACCTGCACCCGGCCCGTGCGCGCCGAGCTAAGTGTTTGAATTTTCAACAAAAAGATGACCGAATCCGTCGCCGGAGCCGGGTCGCGGGGGACTTAGCATGGGGGCGTGGGCGGTGCAACATTGTGAAGGTGCGGCCGTTCGGCCATGCACCACTTCTTGAATGCGCGAATCCTCGACCGGCCGTCGCCAAGTCGATTGACAAGCTTGCGGCCGCGAGGATTGGCATGAGGCTCATAAATCCAATCACGATCGGGAGGTGGGCAATGAGTTTGAAGGTCTATGGGCCGGCGATGTCCCGGATAGGGCGCATCACGTGGTGCGCCGGCGAAGCCGGCGTTCCCTGCGAGGCTATCGACATTCCTTGGAGCGCGCTGAAAGAAGCAGATTTTCTCGCCATCAATCCCAACGGCAAGTCGCCGGGCTTCGTGGACGGCGACCTCAAGCTGTTCGAGTCGCTGGCGATCAATCTGTACATCGCCAAGAAGTACGGCTTGGGCAAACTCTACCCGACCAACATCGAGGACGAGGCGCGCGTCTTCCAGTGGACGCTCTGGGCCGCGTCCGAAGTCGAGCACCTCGTGATCACCTCTCTCCTGGTGAAGCTCGGCATCAGCAAGGACGTGGAAGGCGCAAAGGCAGGCGCGGAGAAGGTCAAGCCGGCCATGAAGGTGCTGGACGGTTATCTCAAGACTCACGACTGGCTTGTGGGCAACGCGTTCAGCGTCGCCGACCTCAATGTGGCCAGCGTGGTGGGCATCGCCCATTACGGCGATATCGATCTCTCCTATGTTCCGAACGTGCAGGCTTGGCTCAACCGCTGTATCTCGCGGCCGAAGCGCAATCCCGCCGCCCATGACTAAGCCGGTTTCGATGTTCGAGTGGAGTCGCCGATGATCGAGAAGCAGGTCGATGTGAAGACGCCGGACGGCGTCTGCGATTGCGAATTGTACTATCCGAGCGAGCAGGGCTCCTGGCCCGGCATCATCATGTATTCCGACATCGGCGGTTTGCGCCCGGTGTCGCGCGACATGGGCAAGCGGCTCGCGGCCGAGGGCTTCGTGGTGCTGGAGCCGAACCCGTTCTACCGGGTCTCGCGCGTGCCCGTGTACCACGACCCGTTCAAGTTCGGCGAAGAGAAGACGGCGGCGCGCATGGCGGAAATCCGCCCGTCGGTGACGGCCGCGGGTGCGGCGCGCGATGCGCCGGCGTTCGTCGAGTTCCTGCTCGGGCTGAAGCAGGTGAACGGCAAGATCGGCACGGCCGGCTACTGCATGGGGGGCGGGCTTGCGATGCGGACGGCGGCTTCCGTGCCGGGGAAGGTCGGGGCCGCGGTCTCGTTCCACGGGAGCCAGCTCGCCTCGAACGAGCCGGATTCCCCCACACGCTGGCGCCGAAGATCAAAGCCGAGATGTATTTCGGCTTCGCGATCGAGGACCGCTCGATGCCGCCCGAAGCGGTGGAGAAGCTGAAGGCGGCGCTGGATGCGGCCGGGGTCCGGTACGACAGCGAGCTCTATGCGGGCGCCAAGCACGGGTGGTGCGTGAAGGACCACACCGTCTACAACGAGCCCCAGGCCGAGCGCGCCTGGGCGAAGATGGTGTCGGTGTTCCGGGAGGCGTTGCGCTGACCCTGCTACCGGATTGACGCCGAACCGGGGGATTGCAATCCTTAGGCGACAAACAGGCTGGGAGGAGCCCATGATCGACCAACGTACGGCGCCATACGCTGCGCTGTTTCTGCGCTGCACGCTCGGCTTTCTTGCGATCGCGCATCTCTATTGGAAATTCTACATCCGCAACGACGGCGCAGGCCTGATGTCGTGGTGGGAGAACCTCAACAACAACGGCTATCCGGACTTCGTCGTCTGGTACGTGCTGAGCGCCGAATTCGCCGGCGCGCTGCTGCTCATCCCCGGCATCTACACGCGCTGGGTCGCGCTCTACTCCGTGCCGCTGATGGTTGCGGCCGCTCAGTTCTGGTTTTCGCGTAACGGCTTCTTCTTCACCACGGCGACCGGGCCCGCTGCTGAACTGCCGTTCCTGTGGACCATGGCCCTTCTGGTGCAAGCAGGCGTTGGCGACGGCGCTTACGCACTGAAGCCGTCTCCGCAGTTCCCGTTCCTGGGACGCAGCCGGGCGGTTCCGGCCGAGTAGGCGTTCATGCTTCGAGGCGCGGCCTCCGTGGGCCGGAGGCCGCGCACCTCAGCATGAGGTTCTGATTTGCGCTGGACCTGTTCACGCGTTGACGAGGTCCGGCAGTTTCTCCCCTCGCGTGAACGCCAGGATGTTGGCGATCACCTTTTCGCCCATCCCCGTGCGCGCCTCGATCGTGCTCGAGCCTAGATGCGGGAACAGCACCGCGTTCTTCTGCGCCAGCAGCTTGGGCTCGACCTTCGGCTCCTTCTCGAACACGTCGAGGCCGGCGCCCGCGATCGCGCCCTTCTCCAGCGCGTCCGCCAGGGCCGCCTCGTCCACGATGTCGCCGCGCGCCGAGTTGATCAGGTAGGCGGATCTCTTCATCCGCGCGATCCGCTCCGCCGACATGAGATGGTAGGTCTCGGGCGTGGAGGGGCAGTTGATCGAGACGATGTCCATCTCCGGGATCATGCGGTCGAGATCGGGCCAATAGGTCGCCTCCAGCTCGCGCTCGATGTCGGCCGAGACCGGCTTGCGGTTGTGGTAGTGGATCTTCATCCCGAAGGCGCGCGAGCGTTGCGCCACGGCCTCGCCGATGCGCCCCATGCCCACGATGCCGAGCGTGCGGCCCCTTAGGCCCACGCCCATCATCCAGGTGGGATTCCAGCCGGCGAACTTGCCGCTCCGGAGCACGTCCGAGCCTTCCACCGCACGGCGCGTCACCGCGAGCAGCAGCGTCATGGTGATGTCGGCGGTGGCATCCGTGAGCACGCCCGGCGTGTTGGTCACCGCGATCCCGCGCGCGCGGGCGGCCTTGACGTCGATGTGGTTGAAGCCGACGCCGAAATTCGCGATCAGCTTGAGCTGCGGTCCGGCCGCTTCGATGATCTCGGCGCCGACGCGATCGGTGACGGTCGGTACAAGAATCTCGGCGCTCTTCACGGCTTCCTTCAGCGCGGTCGCATCCATCGGCGTGTCGCTGACATTGAGGCGCGCGTCGAACAGGTCGCGCATTCGCGCTTCGATGCCGTCCGGTAGACGTCGCGTCACGATCACAAGCGGCCTGGTGTTCATGGCGTGCCTCGAAATATTTTCGCCGCCCAATTGCAAACAGCAGGCTCAACGAGTCAACCTGTGTTTGGACGCATTTGGCTTTTCAGCCGGGCCGCTCTTGCCCTTACATCGAAGCACCGATGATTCGCGTCTTTCCTTCGCGCCGTTACCGAATTTCCGCCGTTGCCGCGGTGCTTTCCGTCGTCACCGGCGTGGCGGCGTTCGCCGCGGCGTCCGGGCCGCAGCCCTACTTCGTCAGCATCAAGGTGGACGAAGCCTTCATGCGCGAAGGGCCGAGCGACATGCATCGCGTGAAGTGGATCTACCGGCACAAGGGCCTGCCGCTGGAAGTGATCGCGACGTTCGACGTGTGGCGGCGCGTGCGCGACATGGACGGCGAGGTCGGCTGGATGCACATGGCGCTCTTGACGCGCGATCGCACGGCGGTGGTGACCACCGGTCCCGGCGCCGAGCTTTACGCCCGCGACGACACGACGTCCCAGGTCCTCGCGCACGCGCAAGCCGGCGCCATCGGGCGGCTGCTCGGCTGCAGCATGCTCGCCTGCGAGGTCGAATTCCCCGGCGCCGAGGGCTGGATCGCCCGCGCGCGTCTCTGGGGCATCCACGGCGGTGAAGAATACTGAGCGCGCGGCGTGGCCTCGGATGCCGCGTCGGTCTCCTCGCTCGGCCGTGCGTCCTGGGTGCTCTTCGAATGGGGGCGCAACCCCTATGTGCTCGTCATCACGATCTACATCTACGCGACCTATTTCAGCCGCGACGTCGTCGGCGATCCGGTCCGCGGCCAGGCGCTGTGGGCGGAGATCCAGGGCTATGCCGGTCTAGGCGTCGCGCTGCTCGCGCCGTTCCTGGGCGCGATCGCCGATGCCGGCGGGCGGCGGAAGCCGTGGATCTTCGTCTTGTCGATCGTGCTCGCGCTCAGCACCGCGACGCTGTGGTTCGGCGAGCCGATGGGCATGGGCCTCGGTCTTCGCGGGCATCGGCATCGTCGATCGCGCTCAGCAACATCGCCTATGACGGCTCGCTCGTGTTTCACAGCGCGATGCTGCCGTCGATCGTTCCGGGCCCGAAGATCGGGACGTGGTCGGGCTTGGGCTTGGGGCTCGGCAATGTCGCCGGGATCGTCCTGCTGATCATCGTGCTCGTGTTCTTCTATCTGCCGGCGGAGCCGCTGTTCGGCCTCGACAAGGCGGCGCACGAGCACGAGCGGATCGCGGGCCCGCTCTGCGCGCTGTGGTTCGCGCTCTTCAGCATCCCGTTCTTCCTGTTCACGCCCGATCGGGCGTCCACCGGATTGCCGGTGGGCGAGGCGGTGCGGCAAGGGCATCACCTCTGTCGTCCGTACACTGAAGAGTCTCCGCCACTACCGCAACGTCGGGACGTTTCTCGGCTCGCGCATGATCTACAACGACGGGCTGAACGTGATGCTCTCCTTCGGCGGCGTCTATGCCGTGGGCGTGTTCGGCTGGACCGCGATCGAAAGCGCGCTGTACGGGATCATCGTCTCGGTGTTCGCGGCGATCGGCGGGCATTCTCGGCGGACGGCTGGCCGACCGCATCGGCACCAAGCGCGCGCTGCAGCTTTCGCTCACGGGCGTGATCATCGGCGCGCTGGCCTCGCTCGGGTTTGCGCCCGACCGGATCTTCTTCGTGGTGCCTTATCAGCCCGGCGCCGCGGCGGCAGACCTTCCGGTCTTCCGCACCGCGCCCGAGCTTTTCTACATCGCCACCGTGATGCTGATCGCGATCTGCCTGGTCGCCACCTATGCCAACAGCCGCGCCATGATGGCCCGCATCGCGCCGCAGGAGCGCATGACGGAGTTCTTCGGGCTGTTCGCGCTCTCGGGCGAGGCGACCGCGTTCATGGCGCCCGCTTGCCATCGCCGTCGTGACGAGCGCGACCGGCAGCCAGCAATGGGGCATGGTCACGACATCAGGGTTCCTGGCGCTTGGGCTGATCGGCCTCTCGTTCGTCCGCGAGGAACGCGCGGAGGCGGTCTGATCGTTTCAGCCAAAACTGCCCGTGGACGGCTTCTCGGCCAGCTCGGCCAGCCGTTCCCACTGCTCGGCGATGAAAAGATAGGAGTTCGCGGGCATCGCCGTTGGTCCGGGCGGCTTCGCGGCGGGCGGAATCGGCCATCGCGCGATAGCGGGCAAGGCGCTCGGACGGGTTCTTGTCAGTCGGATTCATCGTGGACATTGTCAACCTACGCATCCCCTCCAATCCCCACGCGCGCTGAAAACGCGAGCGGAACCCGCAAGGTTCCGCAGGAGCGTGAAAAATCAGCAACCTATGGTTAATGGCGGAAGTGGCGGATGCCGGTGAACGCCATGGCGAGGTCCAGCTCGTCGGCGGCGGCGATGACCTCGTCGTCCTTGACCGAGCCGCCGGGCTGGATGACGGCGGTGGCGCCCGCTTCGGCGACCGCGCGCAAACCGTCCGCGAACGGAAAGAAGGCTTCGGACGCGGCGGCGGAGCCTTTGGTCTTGGGTTCCGGCCAGCCCGCGGCTTGCGGCCGCTTCGCGCGCTTTGGTCGCGGCGATGCGCGCGGAGTCGACGCGGCTCATCTGGCCCGCGCCGATGCCGACGGTTGCGCCGTCGCGCGCATAGACGATCGCGTTCGATTTGACGTGCTTGGCCACCTTGAGCGCGAACAGCATGTCGGCGATCTCGCGGTCGGTGGGCTTGCGCCTGGTGACGATCTTGAGGTCGGCCCGCGCCGCGATCGCATTGTCGCGGGTTTGAACCAGCATGCCGCCGGCGACCGAGCGGAAGGTGAGACCGGATGCGCGCGCATCGGGAAGGCCGCCCGCGATGAGCAGGCGCAGGTTCTTCTTCGCGGCGAGCACGCGGCGCGCATCCTCATCCGCATCGGGCGCGATGATCACTTCGGTGAAGAGCTTGGCGATCTCCTCGGCGGTCGCGCCGTCGAGCGTCGCGTTGAACGCGAGCACGCCGCCGAACGCGCTCACCGGATCGCATTCGAGCGCGCGCCTGTAGGCGTCGACGAGCGATGAGCCGACCGCGACGCCGCAGGGATTGGCGTGCTTGATGATCGCGCAGGCCGGGTGTTCCACGCCGAACTCCGCCACCAGCTCGTAGGCCGCGTCGGTGTCGGCGATGTTGTTGTAGGAGAGCTCCTTGCCTTGCACCTGCTCGGCGGTGGCGACACCGAAGCGCGCTTCGCCGCCGGCGTAGAAGGCGGCGGCCTGATGCGGGTTCTCGCCGTAGCGGAGCGCGCTGCGCAAGGTGCCGGCGAAGGCGCGGCGGCGCGGCGGCGCCGCATCGTTCAGTTGGCGCTGCGAGCCAGTTCGACACGTTGGCGTCGTAGGCGGCGGTGCGCGCGAAGGCGGTCTGCGCGAGCCGGCGGCGCGTCTCGGCGCGCACCTTGCCCTGCGTTCCCATCATCTCGGAAAGGAGCGGCTGATAGTCCTCGGGATCGACGACGACCGTGACCCAGTCGTGGTTCTTCGCCGCCGCGCGGATCATCGCCGGGCCGCCGATGTCGATGTTCTCGACCACGGTCTCGAAATCGGCGCCGCGCGCGACCGTGGACTCGAACGGATAGAGATTGACGACGAGCAGGTCGATCCCCTCGATGCCGTGCGCGCGCATCGCTTCGGTGTGGGACTGCTCGCCGCGATTCGCCAAGAGGCCGCCGTGGATTTTCGGATGGAGCGTCTTCACCCGCCCGTCCATGATCTCCGGAAAGCCGGTGACGGCGGACACGTCGGTCACGTCGAGGCCTGCGTCGCGCAGCGACTTTCGCGGTGCCCCCGGTCGAGATCAGCTGCACGCCATGGCCCTTGAGCCCGCGCGCGAACTCGATGAGGCCGCTCTTGTCGGACACGGAAATCAAGGCTCGGCGGATCGGGCGTTCGGTCATAGGTCGCGCTGCGATATGGCGGTCTTAGCGCTCGGACGGCCAAAAGAGAAGAGCGAGAAACGCCGCTGACGGAGCCGCCCAAAAGGCGTAACGTGGCCGTTACGATCTGTCGTTCCTGGGCTTTCGACCTCTAAAGGAGGATCCGATGTCACGACATGCAGGAACCTTTATGGCAGGCGTTTTCGCCACGGCAGTTTGCGTGGCCGCCGGCGTGAGCTCATCGGTGATCGCACAAGGGGTCAAGAGGCCGGATTTCGCGCCTCATCCGAGTGCGACGTGGTTCGCCTACAAGCGCGAGTTCATCGCGCCCGAGAGCGGTCCCGGTCCGGTGATGCAGCACCCGAAATATCCGCGCGTGTCCAACGACGATTATCGCGTGACCGGCCAGCAGCCGACCTTCGCCTTCGCCGATCTCGACAATCCGATCCTGCAGCCCTGGGCGCGCGAGGTGATCCGCAAGCAGAACGATCTCGTACAGTCGGGCAAGCCCGCCTACTCGCTGCACGCGAGCTGCTATCCGGTGGGCGTGCCCAGGTTCGACCTGCTGCCGATGACGAGGCCGATGTACTTCGTCCAGGGACCGACGAAAGTGCTGATGATCCTGACCAGCTTCGCCGACGTTCGCCGGGTCTTTCTCAACGTGCCGCATTCGAAGGATCTGAAGCCGTCCTGGCACGGCGAATCGGTCGGCCATTACGAGGGCGATACGCTGGTCGTCGACACGATCGGTCTGAACGACAAGACCACGGTGGACGGTTTCGAGACGCCGCACACCGAGCAGATGCACGTCGTCGAGCGGTTCCGGCTGGTCGATCCCGAGACGCTGGAAGTGGAGGTCTATGTCGAGGACCCGGGCGCGTTCACGACGCCCTGGACCGCGATCCAGCGCTACAGCCGCAAGGAAGGGATCGCGCGGCGGACGAATATCGCGAATGTCGCGATGCTGGCGAGCGCCGGCGAAGGGCCGCTGCTCGAGGCGATCTGCTCGGAGAATCCGGGTTCGCTGATGGGGCTGGAAACCATCCCGATCGCGCAGTCGGCGAAACCTGATTTCTGAATCAGCGGCGGAAGAGCCAGAAGAGCGCGGTCAGCACGATGCTGACGAGGATCGAGGTCACGAGCGGGAAGTAGAAGCGGAAATTCTGCCGCTCGATCACGATGTCGCCGGGAAGCCGTCCGAGGCCGAGGCGCGCGATCAACGGCCACAGCAGGCCCGCCACCAGCAGGACGATGCCGGCCACGATCAGGATGCGCCGTATGTCCATGTCACTCCGCCGCCAGGCGCTCGCCGCTGCATTCGGCTTCGATCGCGTCCCACAGCACGCGGAACCTCTCAAGTTCGAGGGACTGGAAGCGCTTCACGCGCGGCGCGCAGTCTTTGTCCATGTCGCTTAAACGCGCGAGCATCGCGCCAAGATGCAGCTCTTCCTCGGCCAGCACGCTGCGCAGGGAGAGGTTCTGCCCGTGCTCGCTCAGCGTCTCCTGATAGAGCCGGTAGAACCACACGGCGCGAAGCTCGACGATCAGCGACATGTAGAGATAGGGCAGGGGGCTTTCGCGGAGAGCCGTCGAGCTCGTGCAGGATCTCCGCGTCGAGCCGCTCCATGTAGAAGCGCGCGGCCGCACCCGCGATGGTCTCGCCAGCGCCGTAGCCGAGCGGGCGATGCGCGAGCTTCTCGGCGGCGCGCTTGAAGAAATAGGCGTGCCGGGTCTCTTCGGCGAGATGGCGCAACGTGTCGCCGGAAAGGCCGCGCTCCGATTGGCTCGCCATGATCTTGCGGCTGCCGATGTGCTCCATCAGGGAGAGCGTGTTCAGGAACCGCGCATGTGCCGCAGGATGAGCGCAGAACCAGCCGAGCCGCTGCTTCACCGCGGCGGTGGGACCGTCAACCTCGAACGAGGGCGAGCGAGTCGTCGATGACGTCATAGATGCGGTCCAACTCGGCCAAGGTCGTGCAATAGGGCGGCAGCACGTAAACGACGTTCCCCAGCGTGCGCAAGAGCACGTCGCGCTCAAGATAGAAGCGATTGAGCTTGGGACCAAGCTCGGCGAAATAGCCGCCGTCCGGGACCTCGAGCTCGATCGCGGCGATGGTGCCGCAGGCGCGCGCATCCTTGACGTGCGGGCGGGCGCGGAATCGCGCGAGCGCCTGGGTGTGGTGCTTCGCGATCGCCGCGATGCGCGCTGCTACGGGCTCGCGCTCCCAGATCTCCAGGCTGGCGACGGCCGCAGCGCAGGCGATCGCGTTGCCCGTATACGACGTGCTGTGGAAGAAGGTCTTGGCGCGATCGGTCGAATAGAACGCGTCGTAGATCGCGCGGCTCGCGAGCGTCGCGCCCATGGGCAGGAAACCGCCGGTGAGCCCCTTGGAGAGGCACATCAGGTCGGGCGCGACGCCCGCCTGCTCGCACGCGAACATCGTCCCCGTGCGGCCGAAGCCGGTCATCACTTCATCGGCGATGAGGAACACATCGTGGCGGCGGCAGAGCGCGGCGAGTCTCGGCCAGCACCTCCGGCGCGTACATGCGCATCCCGCCTGCGCCGAGGACGAGAGGCTCGACGATCAGCGCGGCGAAGTGGTTGGGCTGCGATTTGAGCAGGCGTTCGAGGGCGTCGATCGTGTGGTGCTCCACGCCGCGCGCGGGAAACGGCAGATACGAGACGTCGAACAGCATCGGCTCGTAGGCGGCGTTGAACAGGCCGCGCTGGCCGACCGACATCGCGCCGAACATGTCGCCGTGATAGGCGTGCTCGAGCGCGATGACGCCGCGCCGCTTATGGCCGCGATTGTGCCAGGCGCCGACGGCCATCTTGATCGCGACCTCGACCGCGGTCGAACCGGAATCGGAGAAGAAGATGTGCTCGAGACCGCGCGGCGCGATGCCGAGCAGCTTCGCGGCGAGGCGCTCGGCGGGCTCGTGCGTGAAGCCGGCGAAGATCACCTGATCGAGCTTCGCCGCCTGTTCGGCGATCGCGCGCGCGATGTGCGGATGGCCGTGGCCGTGCAGGTTCACCCACCAGGAGGAGATCGCATCGATGATCGCGCGGCCATCGTCGGTGTAGAGGTAGGCGCCTTCCGCGCGCGCGATCTTGATCTCGGGAATGCCGAGGCCGTGCTGCGTGAACGGGTGCCAGATCGCCGGTTTGTCAGCGCTCATGGGCGGCCTCGAAATCGCGCCGGTCGAACGAGGCGGCGAACGCCGCTTTCAGCGCGGGTGCGTCCAGACGCGGCAGGATCGGCAGGCGGCCGAGCGACTTGGTTCCGCCGAACTCGACGATCGTCCGTTCGGTGTCGGGCATCGACTCGCCGACGAAGATGATGCCGAGCACAGCGATGCCGCGCCGCTTCAGCGCTTCGAGCGACAGCAGCGTGTGGTTGATCGTGCCGAGAGAGGTGCGCGCGCACAGCACGGCGGGCGCACGCCAGCGGGCGAACAGGTCGATTTGCAGCATGCGGCGGTTGATCGGAACCAGCACGCCGCCCGCGCCTTCGATGATCAGCCAGCGGCCGGACGGAATATCCGCCGGCAGTTCGAGCCGGCGAGGATCGATCTCCACGCCGTCCAGTTCGGCGGCGCGATGCGGAGAGAGCGGTTCGCGCAACGATGTAGCGCTCGGGGCGGAAGCGATCCTCGGGCAAGCCGGTGAGCGTCGCGACGCGCTGACGGTCGGTTCCGTCCGCGGTTCCCGCCTGGATCGGCTTCCAGTAGATCGCGTCGAGCGCGAGCGTCAGCATCGCGGAGACGACCGTCTTGCCGACATCGGTATCGGTGGCCGTGACGATCAGCGGTTTCATCGTGCGGGCTGCGCGGATGGCAGCGCCCAGCGCGCGGATCTGATCTTCGCTGTGGCCCGCGTTGATGGACACGCGCAGCCGCGCTGTGCCTTCGGGCACGGTCGGCGGCCGGATCGCGCGGACATCGAAGCCCGCCTCCTGCACGCGCTGCGCGACCGAGAGTGCCGCTTCGTCCGCGCCGATGATGACGGGAATGATCTGACTGCCGGCGAACGGCGTGTCCGGATTGAGCTCGACATGCGCAAGCTGCGCGAGCTCGAGCACGCGCTCGCGCCGCCACGGCTCTTCGTCCACCAACTGGAGCGCGCGCGTGACGGCGGCGGCGAGGCAGGGCGGCGGCGCGGTGGAGTAGATGAACGGCCGCGCGCGGTTGATGAGGTAGTCGACCGTCTCAGCGGAGGCGCACACCAGCGCGCCCGCAACGCCGAGCGCCTTGCCGCAGGTGTGCAGCGTGATCGCGCCGGGCATGTTCTCCGCCAATCCGCGGCCGCGCGCACCGAAGATGCCGGTTGCGTGCGCCTCGTCGATGACGAGGACCGCGTCGAACCGGCGCGCCAACTCGGACAATTCGGCGAGAGGCGCCAAGTCGCCGTCCATGCTGTAGACCGACTCGACCGCGACGAAGACCTGCCGCGCGCCGCGTTCGCGCGCGCGTTTCAGCTCGGCCTCGAACGACGAAAGATCGTTGTGTCGCGCCCGGTAGCGTTCGGCGAGCGATGCGTGGACGCCCTCCTTCACCGACGCATGGATGCGCTCGTCGAACACGACGGCGTCGTGGCGGTCGGGGAGCGTGGTGAACAGCGCGAAATTGGCGAGGAAGCCGCTGCCGAAATAGAGCGCCTTCTCTGCGCCGAAGAAATTCGGCCGCGAAGGCTTCGAGCCGCGCGTGCTCTTCGTGATGGCCGCGCAAGAGCCGCGAGCCGCCGGCGCCCAGGGTGCCGTCGCGTTCGAGCGCTGCGATCAACGCTTCGCGCAAGCCCGGATGCTGCGCGAGGCCGAGATAGTCGTTCGACGTGAAGTCGACGCCCTTGGGAAGCGCGAGCGCCCGGTGGCGATGCGACTGCTGAAGCCGCTCGATCTCGGCCTGCCAGCGCATCGCGTTAGGGTTTCGCCGGTGCGGGACCCGGGCCGAACTCGACGCTCTGGGTCGTGCGCACCGGTTGCGGGAAGAGCGCGAGCAGCTCGAGGATCTCGTCGGGCATGTTGGTGTTGACGTTGAGGCCGAGCTCTTTGGCTTCATCCGCGCTGATCGGATAGTCGTGTGTCCAGGTGCCGCGGGTCAGTTTCTCAGCGAGCGCCACCGCCGCCTCGCGCGACATCGGCGCGCGCATCAGCTCGCTCGCCTGCCGTTTCAGCTGATCGATCGCCTTCTGGCCGACGTCGGCGAGGATCAGCGTCTGATCGTCGATCTCGGATAGGGGCTTCTCGGCCGCGACCTTGATGATGGAGGCGGCGGGCAGGCCGTTGATCTGCGGATCGATGGGGCCGAGCACCGCGTGCGGGCTCATCACGATCTCATCGGCGGCGAGCGCGAGCAGCGTGCCGCCCGACATCGCGAAATGCGGCACGAACACGGTCACGCGCCCGACATGGGCCTTGAGCGCGCGCGCGATCTGAACGGCCGCGATGACGAGGCCGCCCGGCGTGTGCAGGATCAGGTCGATCGGCTTGTCGGGCGGCGTGGTGCGGATGGCGTAGAGCACCTTCTCCGCATCGTCCATGTCGATATAGCGCGCGAGCGGAAAGCCCAGGAACCGCATCGCCTCCTGACGGTGGATGACCGCAATGATGCGCGTGTTGCGCGTCCGCTGGATGCTGGCGAATTTCGAGGCGCGCGCCATCCTGAGCCAGCGGGCGGCCAGGATCGGCTGGAGCACGATGAAGATGAAGAACAGCCAGATCAGATTGCCGAAGTCGTTCATAGGACCCTGCGGGGTTGGTCCGGGCCACTGTAGAGCAGGCGCGCGGGCAGGGCGAAGAGCTTCTCCCGGTCTCTAGATGTTGGTGCCCCCGGCCGGACTTGAACCAGCACGCCCGTGAAGGCAACAGATTTTGAGTCTGCCGCGTCTACCGTTCCGCCACGGGGGCATCATCGAATGAACGGAGGGCGCGGATCATACTGATCACTTGCCGAGGGTCAACAAAGGCGGGGGACGGGCCCGAAAACAAAACGGGCGCCGTCTGAGGACAGCGCCCGCTTCGGGATCCATCGCTGGTTTACTGGTTCGGTCTGATGCGCGTTACGCCGTCGTTCTCGTAGCGGATGCGCTGGCCGTTCTCGTCCAGGATCTGGACCGAGGCCTGGAACTGTGCTGGCGGCGGCACATTCATCGCCGTTTCGGCTTCGACGATGTAGAGACGCGTGCCGTGCGCGAGGATCTCGGTCATGATGTAGGTCATGTTCGACGTCTCGATCGTCTGCCGCTGCGTCTTGATGCGGTCGACATTGCCCGTGTCGTCATAGGTCGGGTTGCCTTTCGCGCGATAGATTTTCGCGGCCTCGGCGACCGCGGCCGAAAGCTCGCCTTTTGCGGTGCTGTAATCGACGACGGTCATCGCATAGCGGCCGGCGGTGATCGAACCGGCGGGGGCATTCGCGGTGAAGACCTTGGCCTTCAGGTTCGTTCCCTTCTCGGTCTTGTAGGGAATTTCCTTGACCGTCGGATCGCCCGGGAAGTTGACGGTGAAAAACTCCTGGCGGTTGATGTATTCCGACCACGCCTGCGCGTAGACCGCGCTCGACACGCACACCACGACCGCGGCCGCAATGAAACCCAAACGACGCATTTTATTGACCTCCATGGGATCCTCACCTGGGGATGACCTTGCCACAAAACGCCGCTGCTGTCGTGGGGCGAGGCCGGTTGTGGTTGACGGTCAGGCCGCGGCGGCGGCGGATTCGCGCGGCGGCGCCTCGATCAATTCCTTGATCAGATTGGCGTAGGAGTAGGTGACGTGCGCTTCGTGCCGATAGGCGGGATCGCGCATCAAGATCTCGTGCAGCTTGTGCAGGTTGCGTCCCGGCACGTAGGGGAAGAGATGATGCTCGAGGTGATAGCAGACGCCGACGGGCGCCACGAACCAGCGATCGATCAGCGTCGGCACCACGGTGCGCGTGGAGGTGAGCTCGGTCTTGAGCGGCAGCGCGCCGTGTTCGGCGGCGGCGCGAAGGCGGCTCACGCAATTGGTCCAGAACAGCGACGGGATCACGAACAGGATGATCGCATCGAGCAGATAGCCGGTCGCGATCAGCACGGTGAGCACGGTCGTCGCCCACACGACGTAGAGAATGCGCGCCCAGAGCGGGAAGGGCGAGCGTGAAAGCGGCGTGAACAGGAACCGCGCGGGCATCCACCACTTGCCGGCGAACCGCGCCATCTGGGGGAAGTTCACGAAGAGCGCGCTTCGGATGATCAGCCAGAGGAGAGCGGCGCGGGTCTTTGGGAAATGCTGGTCGGGATCGGAGCGCTGAAAGGCGTAGTCCGGATCCTCCATCGTGTTGAGCGCGCGGTGATGCCAGAAATGCGTCGCGCGATAGAGATGGATGCTGATGCCCGCCGGGAAGCCGATGAACAATTCGCTGAGCACGTCGTTGACGATCGGCTTCGAGAAGACGTGGTTGTGCGCGGCCTCGTGGATCAGCACGCCGAGGACGACCATGCGCGTGCCGATGAAGATCATCGCGAGCGCGTAGACCGCCCAGTGCTCCGACCAGACGGCGAGCGCCGCGGCGGCGAAGATCATCAGCCACTGGCGGCCGATCAGAAGCGCATTGCCGAGATTGTCGGGGACGGCGAGCTCGCGCGCGGCCTCGACGACGGGCGTGCGGTCGTAGCGGCGGATCGCGCCTTTCGGCGCCATCTCTTCCGCCCACTCCTTGTTTTCCGCCGCCGCGGCCGCCGTATCACTCATCGAAACCCCTTGAACGCACTCTAGCATCGGCCACACTCGCGGGGGAGGAGGCACCATGGCGACGGCATGGCAGACCATCTTGCGCTGGGTCAAGAGCACGCCCAACCGCACCTTCGTGCTGTTTCCGCTGCTGGTGCTGGCGTTCGAAGCGGCGCGGCACCAAGGATTGCCGCCGATCCGCCCGTGGGGCGCGATTTTTCTTCTGTGGGGATATCTGCAGTATCGCCTGGTCGGCGGTGATCGCAGGGCGCGCGGCGGCGGCGGGCCGGGCATCGAGAAGCCGCCCGAGCGGATCGTCACCGACGGCGCGTATCGCTATCTGCGCAATCCGATGTATCTCGGGCACCTGATCTTCATGGCGGGGCTCGCGATCACGTTCTCATCGTGGCTCGCGCTGGCGCTGCTTGTGTTCCACGCCGGATGGTTTCATCTGCGCGTGCTCAGCGACGAACAGCGCCTGGAGTTGCAGTTCGGCGAGTCCTATCGCGCGTACAAGTCGCAGGTGAAGCGCTGGATCCCGGGCGTGCTTTGAGCCGCGAGCTCGTTAGGGCGGATCAACGGCGGGCGCGCCGCTCGCCGCTGAAGGTCGGGAAACAATAGCTCGGCTGGTAGGGACCGTAGCACCGCTCATACGGACTGCTGTAGTAAGATTGCCTGTCGTAATAGCCGTAACGATCATAGCCATAGTAATAGGGCGTCCCGCAGGCTGTAAGCAGCAGAGCTGCAGAGGTCAGTACGAGTCCGAGGGTACCGCGGGATGTTCTCATCGTGATCTCCTGGATCAAGGCGATTAAACCGGCGCCCGGGTGCTATGGGCTGTCCCAGCTCCACGGGCCGGTGCCGGCGCCACGCTCCTTGGCCTTGGGCGCAGCATTGCGCGCGATGCTCCAGGCTTCCGCGGGCGTGCGCGCGAGGCGGCACAGACTTGCGTCGCGCGTCCAGGTTTCGTGGAAGTGCCAGTTCTTGCCCAACTCGTCGTTCAGAAGAACATGCGGAATGCCGAGCAGCAGGCAGAGCACGTGCGCAAGCAGGCGGTCGGTGATGACGATGTGGCCGAGCGAAAGGATGTGCAGCGCGCGCGAGAGATAGACCTCGGACTGCGCGTCGAAGGGAAGCTTGCGGATGCCTGTCCTCGCGGCCTCGTTCTCGAAGAAGAGCGAAAACCAGTCGGTGAGGAGCACCGTGGGCTCGCGCTGCTTGATGACGAAATTGACCTCGATGCCGTCCGGGTAGCGCGGCAGCAGGAATTTTTCCGCCGCCTGCGACGAGAGCCGCGCAGCGACTTCGGTCTGGTCGCCCGCGCGCGCGGAATCGGTCCGCGCGATCCAGACGACGTCATAGGCAGGATCGGCACTGCGCTTTTGCGGGCCCAGCATGAACGCGAGATCGGGCGCGAGCTCCACGCGCGTGGAGGAGCCGAGATGGCGCGCGAGCAGATGCTGCGTCATCAGGCTTCGCGCGAACAGCGTGACGTCGGGATGGCGTCCGATGAGGGCCGAGGTGCGCTGCAGGTAATCGTTGTCGAGATATGTCACGTGATGCGGAAAGACGATCACCTTGTTGTTCGGGAAATCGTCCAGCACGCGAAGGCGGAACTCGTGATAGGCGGTGTGGCGGTCGCCGAAATTGGAGCCGCCATGCATCAGGATCGTGCCGCCCGCGATCGCCTTGCGCATCTCATCGGGATCGTAGGTGCGGGCGGAACATTCATAGGCGGTAACGAGGCCGAGCTCCTTGAGCAGCCGCTTCTCGCCGAGCCATGTCGCGTGATCGCCGCAATTGGCCGTTTCGGGGAAACCGACAAGGCCGATCGGCGGGTCGCGCGGAATGAGCTTCGCGAAGGTGTCGGTCAAGAGCTTGGACATGCGCCCTGCGAGATCACTGCCGCTCATTGCTGGTCCTGTCTAAACCCTGGCTCTCACGCCCCTTTTCGCCCGAGGGGGCGATCCGTGGCAAGCGTCGGGCTCTTGTGAGGCAGGGCGGAATTGCCAATAACTGCCGGGCCGGCTCTGGGCGTTCATCGCTTTCGCATGACGACACAAGTCCCCTCGCTCCCCGTTCTCGAACGTCAGGTCGCGGAGCGTCAATTGGGACCAGCGGTCCAGACCATCCTCGGCATCCTGCACGGCATCGACGCGCGCTATGGCCGGCTGGAGCAGGCCACGCTCGGCGACGATCACCTCGGACGGCTCGGCCGAAGACATCGCGCTCGTGTTCTGTACGCGGTTCGCCGCGGCCTTCGGGCGGGTCATGGTCGATCCCGAGGTGCCGCTCACCACCGGCGATTTCGAGCAGCTGCTCACCTATCACCGCTGGATCGATCTGATCTTCTCGCTCTCGGGCTACCGCACGTCCGATCATGTGGTGCCGGTGCTCGCGCGGCCGTCGCAGGGGACGAGCCTTACGTTCGAAGGGCTGAACTTCCTGCGGTTTCTGATCTTGAGATCGATGAACTCGCGCATCCAGGGCAACCTCGAGGATTACTGGAACGTCAGCAGCTGTGGGGACGGCCGTCGCGTTCCTCCACTATGTCGGCTCGCGCTATGTGTTCTGGCCGCGCGCGTTCGAATTCCGCGAGCGGATCCTCGAATGGCTGCCCGGAAGGCTTACCAAGATGAAGCTCGGCGACATGACGCTCGCGCGTCTGCCCGAGATCTACATGCATTGCAGCTATGCGATGACGCCGAGGAAGCACGCCATCAAGGCGGATCTGATGAAGCAGATGCGCAGCGCCTGCCTCGACCATGGCTGCCGCGAAGTGTCATCCGAACGGGCGGAGCGTTTGCCCGCGCGGCCGACGATTGTCGTCGTCGGCGAGAACTTCAATGTGGGCCACGCGGTATACCGCACGCACTCGCGCGCCATCGCCGCGTTGCGCGAGCGGTTCAACGTCGTCGGCGTGATCCATCCCGATCCGGCCGGAACGCCGATCGCTTCGTTCTTCGACGAGTGTCTGCCGATCAAGACCGGCGAGTTCCTGCCGCAGGTCAAGCAGCTCGCGGATGCGATCCTCGAGCGGAAGCCCGCGATGATCCTCTATCTCGGCGTGGGCATGGTGGCGCAGGTCATCGCGCTCGCATCCTTGCGCCTTGCGCCCGTGCAGTGCGTTTCCTTCGGACACACGGCGACGACGATGAGCGAGGTCATGGATTATTTCATCGTGCCCGAGGATTTTGCCGGCGGCGCGCACACGTTCTCGGAGAAGGTGCTGAAGCTGCCCAAAGCGGCGATGCCGTTCGCGCCGCGCCCGTTCACGCGTCTCGATAGGCCGCAGTCCGACGGCACGATCCGCGTGGCCGTTCCTGCGTCCACGATGAAGCTCAATCCTAAGCTGTTCGAGGCGCTGTCGCGCATCGCGGCGCAAGCGACATCGCCGCTCGAGTTCCACTTTTTCCCGCTGGCGGGCACGGGGCTTCCGTATCTGGAGCTTGCGCGTGCGGTGAAGGCCCAGGTTCCCAAATCGACCGTGTTCCCCGAGCTGCCGCACGAGGCCTATATGGAGCGGCTCTCCAGATGCGATCTGTTCCTCAATCCGTTCCCCTACGGCAACATGAACGGGATCATCGATTGTTTCCGCTTCTCGCTGCCTGGGGTTTGTCTCGATGGGGCGGAGACCCACGCGCACGCAGACGCTGCGATATTCGCGAGAATGGGCCTTCCGCCCGCGCTCGCGGCGAAGACGGTCGATGACTACGTCGCCATGGCGGTCAAGCTGATCGACGATCGCCAAGTGGCGCAACTCGTGCGCGAAGATCATCACGGCCGCGGACCTCGACCAGGCGTTCTTCAAGGGCGACGCGAGCCTCTTTTGCGAAGCCATCGCCGGCTTGCTATCACGCGTCGCAGGCCCCCTAGAGTTTCGTATGCAAGCGCTCTTCATCGGCCAGACCTATATCGACGTCACCCTCGTCGCGGACCAGATCCCGACCGGCGACGACAAGGACGTCGCCCGCGACTACGCGGTGTCGTTCGGCGGCAACGCGGTCACGGCGGCGTTCTGCTGCGCGCGGCTCGGCATTCCGCCCGATCTCTTGACGTCGATTGCGGACGACTGGCTCGGCCGCATGTTCCTGGACATGGCGGCGAGGTATCAGGTGTCGGTGCACGCGCGGAAGGTGAAGCGCTCCTCGCTCTCCTTCGTCATGCCCAAGGGCGACAAGCGCGCGATCCTGCGCGCGCGCGACGACCAGTATCTCCATCCGTGCCCGCCGCTCAATCTCGCCGGCTGCCGCGCGCTGCATCTCGACGGCCATATGCCGGATGCCGCGATCCAGTACGCGAGACAGTGCCGCGAGGCGGGCATCCTGACGTCGCTCGACGGCGGGGGCTTGCGCGTCAACACGATGGAGCTGCTGCCCTTCATCGATGTCGCGGTGGTCTCCGAGCGGTTCTGCGAGCAGCTCAACATGTCGCCGTCGGGCGTCCTCGACCTCCTCAAGCACAAGGGCTGCAGGATCGGCGGCGTCACGCAGGGCGCGCGCGGTCTTTTCTGGTACGACGAGAAGGGCGTGGTCCAGACCATGCCGGCGCTCGCCGTGCCCGCGCGCGAGATCGTCGACACCAACGGCGCGGGCGACGTGTTCCACGGCGCGTATGTCTATTCCTATCTCGCGCGGCCTGCATCTTTCGTGGGAGGCGCATTTCCGCTTTGCGCGCGCGGCGTCCGCGCATGCCATCCGCTATCTGGGGAACGAGGCGCGGCTGCCCACGCTCGCGGACGTCGAGACCGCGGAGCGCCGCTTCCAGCCGGCTACGGCTCGCGTAGATCCTATTCGCCGGGAACCGGGTGCGGATGCAGGGCGCCGGCTTCGTGCGCGCGCCTTCGAGAAGTCCTGCGCGATCAGCACGTAGAACGTCGGCACCACGAAGAGCGTGAACAGCGTGCCGATGGAGATGCCGCTGAAGATCACGAGCCCCATCGCGAAGCGCGCCACCGCGCCTGCGCCGGTGGCGAGCAGCAGCGGGATGACGCCGAGCGCCATGGCGGCGGTGGTCATCAGGATCGGGCGCAGGCGGATGCCGGCCGCGAGCTCGACGGCTTCGCGCTTGGAGTGACCCTCGCGCTGCAGGCGGTTCGCGACATCGACGATCAGGATGCCGTGCTTGCTGATCAGTCCGATCAGCGTGACCATGCCCACGGTCGTGTAGATGTTCCATCGTGGCGCCGGCGAACTGCATGATGTGCGGATAGAACACGCCCAAGCCCGAGACGAAGGTCATCGCCAGCATCGCGCCCGCGACCGACATCGGAACCGAGCCGAGCAGGATGACGAACGGATCGCGAAAGCTCTCGTACAGCGCCGCAAGCGAAAGGAAGACGATGATCAGCGCGAACCCGATCAGCGGGAGGAAGCCGCTCGAACTCCTGGATGTATTGGCGCGACTCTCCGGCGTAATCGATGAGGTAACCCTCAGGCAGAGTGCGGGCCGCCAAGTCCTGCAGGAAGGTCAACGCATCGCCCTGAGTTATCGAATCCCGCCCATGCCGATCGTCGCCGAGTTGAGCTGCTGGAAATGCGTTGACCGATTGCGGCGTCGTCCGTTGGCTGATGGTCGCGATCGTCGAGAGCTGCACGAGGCCGCCGTTGGGCGTGCGGATGTAGTAGTTCAGCACCTGCTCGGGATTGAGCCGGAACGGCTGGTCGGCCTGCGCCATCACGCGGTAGGACCGTCCCTCCATGCTGAAGTAGTTGATGTAGCCGCCGCCGAGCATGGCCGAAAGCGCGTTGCCGACATCGCTCATCGAAAGACCGAGCACCGCCGCCTTTTCGCGATCGATCTCGACCGTCACCTGCGGCCGGTCGACCCTCAGATCCGCTTCGGCGAAGAAGAACCGGCCGCTCTTGTTCACTTCCGTCATGAACGCCTGCACGACCTCGTTCAGCCGATCGAACGATTCGGTCGTGCTGATGACGAACTGCACCTGGGCGCCGAACGTGCTCGGCAGGGGCGGCGGCTGGCCCACGAAGAAATTGTTGAACACGGGAAACTGCGTCAGCTCGCCCTGAACGTCCTGCTGGACCTGCCACGAATTCTGCTCGCGTTGATCCCAAGGCTTCAGCGCGAAGAACTTGATCAGCTGGTTCGGCGAATCCGATCTGGAAGATGAAGTCGATATTGGGATTCGTACCCAGGTCTTCATAAACCTCGCTGGAGAAATCCTTGTACTGCGTGACCGATGCCGTGGATGACGGCTGGCCAAAGGCGAAAAGAAACCCTTGATCCTCCTGGGGCGCGAGCTCCTGGCGGGTCATCATGAAAAGTCCGGCGGTGCCGATGACGGTGATGACGCAGAACGCATAGACGACGGGCCGATAGTTCAGCACGCCGTGAAGCCGGCGACTGTAGAAGCGGTGGAGCCCGTCGAAACTCCGGTCGATGAACCGCACGATGCGCGCTTGAATGCCCGCTGCCCTGGTCCTCGTGGGCTCGCAGCATTTTTGCGCACATCATCGGCGATAGCGTCAGCGCGACGATGGTCGAGATGATGATCGTGCCGACAAGGGTGAAGGCGAACTCGATGAAGAGCGCGCCCGTGAGTCCGCCCTGGAACGCGATCGGCGCGTAGGCGGCCATCAACACCACCGTCATGGCGATGATCGGTCCCGCAAGCTCGCGCGCGGCCTGAAGCGCCGCATCGGACGGCTTGGCGCCCTCGTTGATGTGCCGGTGCACGTTCTCGACCACGATGATGGCGTCGTCGACGACGAGGCCGATCGCGAGCACCATGGCCAGCAGCGAGAGCAGATTGATCGAGAACCCGAGCGCCAGCATCATGATGAAGGCGCCGATCAGCGACAGCGGAATGGCGACGACGGGAATGATCACGGACCTGAGCGAACCCAGGAAGGCGAACACCACCAACATCGACGATCAGCAGGGTCTCGGTGATCGTCGACTCGACTTCGGCGATTGCGGAGCTGACGAAGCTCGAAGCGTCGTAGAGGATGGCGCCTTCCAGCCCTTCGGGCAGCTGCGACTGGATTTCCGGAAACACCGCGTGAACGCCCTGCATCACGTCGAGCAGATTGGCGTCGGGCGCGATGTCGATCGACATGGCGATGGCATTCTGGCCGTTATAGGTGATGTTGGTGTCGTAATCCTCGGCCCCCAAGACGACGGTGGCGACATCGGACAGCCGCACCACCGCGCCTCTTTCCTGCTTGACGACGAGGTTCTGGAATTCCTCGAGCGAATGAAGATCCGTCGATGCGGTCATATTGACCTGCACCATCTGGCCCTTGGTGTTGCCGAGGCCCGAGATGAAGTCGTTGGCGGCAAGTGCGGCGCTCACGTCGGCGGCGGTCATGCCGTAGGCGGCGAGCTTTGCCGGATCGAGCCAGGCGCGCAGCGCGAAATTGCGCGCGCCGAACATGTTCACGGTCTGAACGCCCGGGCACCGCCTGCAATTTCGGCTGAACGACGCGCGACGAGATAGTCGGTGATCTGATTGGGCTGCAGAACCTCGGAGCGGAAGCCGAGATACATCGCCGAAACCACCTGGCCGACCTGAACTTGGAGCGAAGGCTGCTGCGATTGCGGCGGCAGGCGGCTCAATACCGAGCTGATCTTGCTTTGGATCTCCGTTACGGCGCGGTTGTAGTCGTAGTTCAGCCTGAGATTGACCGTGATCGTGGAGACGCTGTTGGTCGATTTTGACGTGATGTAGTCGATGCCGTTCGACTGTGCGATCGCCTGTTCGAGCGGCTGGGTGATGAAGCCGGCAACCACGTCGGGATCCGCGCCGTAATAGAGCGTGGTCACAGTCACGACGGCGTTTTCCGTGCGCGGATATTGCCGGATCGGAAGCGACAGCACGGCGCGCAGGCCGATCACCAGGATCAGCAGGCTGACCACGGTCGCGAGCACCGGACGCTTGACGAAGATATCGGTGAAACCACCCATGGGAGCCTTTACCTCTCGCGAGGCTGCGGGTTGGGATCGTTGCTCGGCTGGACCGCGTTGTTCACCGTGATCGTCGCGCCGTTCTGCAGTTTGGTCTGACCCGAGCTGACGATCAGATCGCCTTCGTTCAAGCCGGAAAGGACCGCGATCTGGTCACCGCGCGTCTGTCCCGTCGTCACCACGGTCTGCCGCGCGATCAGCGACTGCTTGCCTTCCTTGTCGGCCTCTTCGGTCACGCGGAAGACCATGTTGCCGTACGGATTGAAGGTGATCGCGGTCTGCGGCAGCGTTATGTAGCGCACCGGTTGACCCGTCTGGATTTCCAGCAGTCGCGAACATGCCCGGAAGCAGGCGGCGGTCGCGGTTGGGCAATGTGGCTCGAACAGCGACGTTGCGCGTGGACGCGTCGACCTTGGGATCGATCGTGGTGATCCGTCCCGCTGAAGGTCGCGTGCGGATAGGTGTCCACGCGGACCGTCACAGCCTGCCCGACCTGCGCCCGCTCCAGCACCTGCTGGGGCAGGAAGAAGTCGAGATAGATCGGATCGAGCGCCTGCAACGTGACGACCTTGGTGCCCGGGCTGATATATTGGCCGGCGTTCACTTCGCGGATGCCGAGCTGGCCCGCGAAGGGCGCGCGCAGCGTCTTCTTGGCGATGATCGCCTGCTGCTCGGCGACCTGAGCCTCGTAGCGCCTGGAGATTGGCCGCGGTGACGTCGAACTGGGCGCGGCTGATCAGCATGCGGTCGAGCTGGGCCTTGTCGCGGTCGAAATTGCTCTTCGCGAGATCGCGGTTGGCCTCCAGCGTGCGCAGCTTGGCGACGTCGTCGCTGTCGCGCAGCTTGATGATCTGGGCGCCGGCCGCCACGTCACCGCCGGAATCGAAACTGACCTGATCGATGATGCCGGGCACTTCGACCGAAAGGTCGGCGCCGCGTACCGGCTGGAACGTCCCGACGACCTCGATTTGCGGCATCCACTCCTCGAGCACTGCCTTGGCGGTCGACACCGAGGCCGGCGGCGGAGCCGGGAAGCCTTTGGTCTGAAATGCGATAATCGGGAAAGCCCCGATGCCCGCATAGACGCCCACGGCGAGCAGCACCACGAGCGGCAGCCACAGCCAAAGCCGCCGACGTGGCGGGCGCTGCGCGGCCAACGTGTCCTGCGGTTCGTAGCGATTCATGGCGGCGCCATCGTCGCGAAGTCTTCCGCGACATCCTGACGGTTCCACCATCCACCACCAAGCGCGGTGAACAGCGCGACCGTATCTTCGTAGCGGTTGGCCTGCGCGATCACGAGCAGGATACGCGCCTGCTGATATGTGCGCTGCGCGTCGAGCAGCGCCAGATAGGCGATCGCGCCGGCCTGAAAGCGCTCGGTCGTGATGTCGAGGCTCTGCCGCGCGGTTTCTTCGGCGTAGAGCTGAACCTGGAGCGTTTCCGCGTCGCGCTGCAGCGCCGACAGCACGTTGGCGACATCGGTGAACGAGCTCAGCACGACGCTGCGGTATTGCGCGGCCGCACGATCGAATTGCGCGACAGCCGCCCGCTGCTGCGCGCGCAGCGTGCCGCCGTTGAAGATCGGCTGCGTCACGCTGGCCGCGAGGTCGAGCAAGGTGTCTTGCAGCGTGAGGAACTCGCCGAGCGTGCCGGAGCTCGCGGTCAAGCTGCCGGCAAGCGCGAAATTCGGCAGCAGGTTCGCATCCGCGACGCCGATGAGTGCGCTCGTCTGATGGAGGGTGGCCTCGGCTGCGCGCACGTCGGGACGCTGCTCGACGAGCTTCGAGGGAACGCTGAGGGGTAACTCAGTGGGTAAAGTCAGTTCGGTCAGCTCGATCGTCGGAATCTGGCCTTCCGCAGGGAAGCGTCCCAGCAGAAGAGCGAGCTGATTGCGCGCCTGTTCGACTTCCCTCTGCAGCGGCGGCAGGGTCGCCTGCGTCTGCGCCAATTGCGCCTGCTGCTGCAGCACGTCACCTCGCGCGACCGCCCCAAGCTCGAACTGCTGGTTCAGAAGGTCGAGCTGCTGCTGCTGGGCGTTGATGATGTCCAGCTGCGACGCGATCTGGGCCCGCAGCGACGCCTGCCGGATCGCCGTGATGACCACGTTGGAGATCAGCGACAGATAGGTCGCTTCGAGCTCGAAGCGCGTGGTCTCCTCGACCGCGCCTTGCGCTTCCAGGCCGCGGCGCAAGCCGCCAAAGGCGTCAATGACATAGGACACGTCGACCGAGGCGCTGAACAGGTCGAACGTGTCGCCCTCGTTGATCAGACGCTGACGTTCGATACCGCCTTTGGCATCCACCTGCGGCTGGAGGCCGCCGGCGGTGGCGATGTAATTCTCGCGCGCCTGACGAAGCGATGCCTGGGCCGCGTCGAGGTCGGGATTGCCGGCGAGCGCCATCTCGACGAGCTGGTTGATCGCGTCCGAGCCGAACTGCGTCCACCACTGGCCGGGGACGTCGGCGCCATCGATAAAGCGCTGCGCGTCGCCGCCCTGAATGTCCGCGGACACAGTCTCCGGCGGCAAAGCCTGCTCGGTATAGCGCATGACCGTGGGCGCCGCCGGGCGCTCGAAATCAGGCCCCACCGTGCAGCCCAAAAGGGCTGCCGAAGCCGAAACCAATAGGAAAGCGGGAATTCTTCTCGCCGCGCGCACGCTCAACGCCCTCTGTTACCGATTAGTCTATAGCCTGATATCACAACTTTTGGCGATGACTGTTCACAGCGAGGCGCGCAGGCAGTCGCTAGCGACAGGGTTTGGAAACTAGGCAGTTCCCATATGCCTGTCAAGGTTGTAGGTTGAACGTCAGGATAGGGGGAAATTCCTCTGGCCGGCCCCCACCCTGCAACTGGAAGGGAAGAGTACCACGAGTTCGCACCAGGGACGCTCTCGCACAGCGATTGACGAGCTCAAGCGGCCAACCGTCCGCGGGCGTCCGCGCCAGCTTGATGATGCCGCGCGCCGCGAGCGCCTGGTTGCCGCAGCCGAGCATGTGTTTGTCGAGATGGGTTACGGCGCGGCCAATATGGACGGCATAGCGCGCCGCGCGGGAATGTCGAAAAAGACGATCTACCAGGTCTTCGAGACCAAGCAGGAGCTGTTTGCCGCGGTCATCGATTCCCGGCGCAACGAACTCGCGGCGATGATCGAAGGCGAAGGCTCGGACGAGTCACGCAAGCCCGAAGACGTGCTGAGGCAGTTTCTTCGGCAGATCGCGCGCTTCGTGCTCGCGCCGCGCCAGGCGGCGCTCTATCGCCTGGCGGTGGCCGAATCCCAGCGGGCGCCCGAGCTCGCAAACGCGTTCTATCGCGAAGGCTCGACCAAAGTCTGCTCGCCGCTGACGGAGTGGCTGGCCGCGCAGCACGAGCGGGGCATCCTGCACGTGCCCGATCCGGCATCGGCGGGGAAGATGCTGTTCTATATGGCGATCGCGGAACTGCAGATGCGGGTCCTGATCGGCGAACGCCGCGAGCCGGACAACGCAGCGATCGACGAGCGTGTCGATCACGCGGTTCGGGTATTCCTCGACGGCGCACGCGTCCGCACCGTGCGAGACGGTGAACGCGGGCGGGCGCTCGTCTCCTAAATCATCCGTATAAAGAAAGATGGATGACAGACATGGGTCTGCCATCCATCTGGTCTCGTACGCTGCCTGCTACGGCGCAGGCGCGGGGGAGGCTTGCGCCACTTGAGCGGCGCGCGCCAGTTGCTGGCGATTGAGATTGGCCGTGACCGGGCGCTCGCGGCGGTCTGCTGCCGCTCTCCTGGTCGTTGCGGCGCTGCTGCTGGCTTCAGCCGACGTGCTCGCGTCAGCGGCTTTGCTGGTGTCGGTCTGAGCCGCGGCCTGTTTGCTCGTATCGGCCTGAGGAGTCGCTTTCGTCTGAGCGGCCGCTTTGCTCGCGTCTGCCTGAGGTGCAGCTTTGTTCGCATTCGTCTGAGGCGTGGCCTTCGTCGCTGGAGGCGTGCCTTGGCATTTGTCTGGGGCGTCTTATTCGCATCGGCTTGAGGCGCCGCGGCAACGCTCAAGCCGCCAAATGCGATCGCGGCGGACAACGCTGCCGTCGCGACAGATATGTTCAATTTCATGGCCATGAGTCGCTCCATTGGACCGTTTTCGTACGGGGCCGGTGGTCACCCGTCCGCTTAAACGGTCGAGCGAGCGAGTTCTTTGCGCTCAGCCGACGAAATTTTTGCCGCACAAGACGCGTATCGGTCACGCCTCAGCCAGCGATGTTGATCCGTATACAGATGGAGTGATCGGCAGCTGATCGTCGTGCGGAGCCACGTGACGTCCGTACAAAAGAAAGAATGCCGGGCGTTTCGGGCCCGGCATTCTATTTTCGTCACGGATTGGGACGGCGTTAGTTGGTGACTTCCGCCTCGTCTCTCGATGGCGGCGACGTCAGGCTGATTCATCCGGAGACGCAGCCTGCTTCATCGTTCGGCATCGCAGGCATCGCTGCCGGGATTTCATCCGACATAGGAGCCGGCGTGATTTCGGTCATGGGCGCCGGCGTGACCATTGCCACCTGCGGACCCTGCAGCTGTTTGCGATTGAGCTCGGCCGTGATCTGGCGCTCGCGCATTTCGATCTCGGAGAGGGTCTTTCCCTTGGTGGTGCTGTGGTCGCTCGGTTCGCCATGGTGGGCCGCTGCGATGCTCATGCCGCTGCCCAGCGCGAGCGCTCCAGAAAGGATCGCGGTCGCGAACAATCTGTCAAATCTCGTCATGTCCTCGCTCCATATCTGTTGTTTCTTCTTCCGTTTCGCCCACGGCCATCGGGCCTTCCCAAATCTAGAACGGCCCAGGAGCGCGTCCTTAGCCGCGAGAGGCGCCAAATTTTTTCCGGAACCATTTCGGATCGGCGTCATCTCGCGGACACAACACGAGAGTTGATCCGTACAGGGATGGATGGCCCGCTCGTGCGGGCAGGCGCGAGCCGACCCCTAACGCGAATCCTGTGCGTTGGTTTCCGATCCGCGCATCGGCGGGCTGAACGGCGGCGCAAGCGTGTTATAAGGCGGCGATATCCCCTCGGTCCTGGACGGCATGAGCGATTTGAGCCGCGGAGAGACGACCGCCTGGCGCCGCGCCTATCTTGGCGCGGCGGCCTTTGCCGTCGTCGTGCTGGGACTGGTCGCCGTCGCGGGCGCGCCGGCGGTCGTCGTCGCGTCGGTCGCTGGCGCCTTCATCTTGGGCACGGGCCTCTATCTGGCAGCGGCGCGGCCGGACCGCGTGCGCAATGCCCCACTCGTGCCGCCCTTGCCGAGCGCGGGTGGAATTCCCGAAGCCGCGCGGAACGTGATGCAGTATCTCGACGATCCGCTGCTGCTGCTCGATCCCACGGGGCGCATCGTCTTTGCCAACCGCGCGGCCGAGCCTTTGGTCGGCGCCGATGCGGAGCGCAAGCACATCTCGGCCGTGCTGCGCACGCCCGAGTTGCTGGAAGCGGTCGAGCGGATACTCGCGGGCGCGGACGCGGAAACGGTGACGTTCAGCATCCTCGTGCCGCTGCAGCGGCATTTCCGCGCCTCCATCGTGCGAACGCGCGGCGGCGAAGGCGGCGGCCGCATCCTGATCCAGATCCACGATCTCACGGCGGTCAGGCGGGCCGAGGAGCTGCGCGCGGATTTTGTCGCCAACGCGAGCCACGAATTGCGCACGCCGCTGGCGGCGGTCTCGGGCTTCATCGACACGCTGAGGGGACACGCGAGGAACGACGCCGAGGCGCGCGACCGCTTCCTCGAGATCATGAATGTCGAGGCCGCGCGCATGCGCCGCCTGATCGACGATCTCCTCTCGCTGACCCGGATCGAGCTGAACGAGCACAATCCGCCCGCGGGCGTTGTCGATGTCGTCGCCGTCGTCAAAGGTGCGGCGCGCGCTCTCTCCCCGCTCGCGCAGGCGGACGAGATCACCATCGAGATCGCGCCCGGGGAGCCGCTCTTCGTGGTCGGCGATCGCGATGAACTGACGCAGGTGTTCCAGAACCTCATTCACAACGCCATCAAATACGGCCACGAGAAGAGCACCGTCCGGGTCACGTTCGGACGTGTCGAATCGGGGAGCCGGCGGGAGGGCGGCCAGGTCTTCGTCGCCGTCGAGGATGAGGGCGAGGGCATCCCGCGCGAGGCAATTCCGCGGCTGACCGAGCGATTCTATCGTGTCGACATCAAGCGCAGCCGCGAACGCGGCGGTACCGGGCTCGGCTTGGCCATCGTCAAGCACATCCTCAACCGGCATCAGGGGCGGATGCATATCGAGAGCACGCCCGGGCGAGGCAGCACGTTTACCGTGTTCCTGCCGGCCGCCGTCCCCGCCTGAATTTCGCCGGGATCGGGTGCTGTCATCAAACTGTTATATAAACGTCACAACCCGTTGACCGAAGCAGCCTAAGCGAAAGACCGGCTGGCGAGTGTGCGGGTGCCAGGGGTGGCCAATGAGTGAGCACATCGTGAAGGCGTTCACGGAGCAACTGGAGTCTCTGGCGAATACGGTCGCCCAAATGGGCGGACTGGCCGAAGCCCAGTTTGCCAACGCCATAGAAGCCATCGCCAAGCGCGACGGAAAATTGGCCGAAGCGGCCATCGGTTCCGACGAGCGCGTGGACCGTATCCAGCAGACGATCGAAGAGCACGCGCTGAAGTTGCTGGCGCTGCGTCAGCCGATGGCGGTCGATCTTCGGGCGACGCTCGCCGCGATCAAGATCGCCAACGAATTGGAGCGCATCGGCGACCTTGCCAAGAACATCGGCAAGCGCGCGCTCGTGCTCAATCGCGAGCCGCCGATCCGGCTGACGCAAAGTCTTGCGCGGATGGGACGCCAGTCGCTCGCGCAGCTCAAGATGGTGCTCGACGCCTATTCGGACCGCGATGCGGAAGCCGCGCGCAATGTCTGGCGCCACGATGAGGAAATCGACGAGCTCTACAACAGCCTGTTCCGCGAGCTCCTGACCTACATGATGGAGGATCCGC
The DNA here is from genome assembly GCA_963708555.1 of uncultured Alphaproteobacteria bacterium. Taxonomy (GTDB): domain Bacteria; phylum Pseudomonadota; class Alphaproteobacteria; order Micropepsales; family Micropepsaceae; genus CAIYRG01. The sequence goes on from CAVPTF010000017.1 coordinate 463,006, forward strand.
GCACGATCGGCCTGTGCACGCATCTGCTCTTCATCGCCAAGAACATCGAACGCGCGGGCGACCACGCGACCAATATCGCCGAGACCGTCTATCACATGGTCACCGGCTCCTTCATGCGCCTCGACCGTCCCAAGGCCGATCTCACCTCAACGACACCCATACCCCATGACCCGAAATGATCTCTGACGGATTTCACATATGAAGGGCAGTACAGAGCCTACGGTTCTTATCGTCGAGGATGAATCGGCGCTCTCGACCTTGCTGCGCTACAATCTCGAGCGCGAAGGCTATCGCGTCTTCGAGGCGAAGGACGGCGAAGAAGCGCTGCTGCTGGCCGACGAAGCCAAGCCCGATCTGGTGCTGCTCGATTGGATGCTGCCGCAGCTCTCCGGCATCGAAGTGTGCCGCCGGCTCCGCAGCCGCGGGCATATGCGCAACGTGCCCATCGTGATGCTGACGGCGCGGGGCGAGGAGCCCGATCGCATCCGCGGACTCGACACCGGCGCCGACGACTACATCGTCAAGCCGTTCTCGATGACCGAGCTGCTCGCGCGTCTTCGCGCGGTGATGCGCCGCGTGCGTCCGAGCCTTGTCGAGGACGTGATGACGGTGGGCGAGATCACCATCGATCGCACATCGCACCGGGTACGGCGCGCGAACCGCGACATCCATTTGGGTCCGACCGAATACCGCCTGCTCGACCAGCTCATGCAGCATCCCGGCCGCGTCTTCTCACGCGAGCAGCTGCTCGAACTCGGTCTGGGGATCGGACGTCTATGTCGAGGCCCGCACGGTCGATGTGCATGTCGGACGGTTGCGCAAGGCGCTGAACGAGCCGGGCGAGAAAGACCCGATCCGCACCGTGCGCTCGGCCGGCTACTCGTTCGACGAGACATTCGCCGCCAAAGCCGACGCGGACTCCGCAGCCTAAAGCGTCTTCCGCCGAAGTTGGCGCGTGCGCGCGGTTCGGCGTGAGAAAACGCGACAAACAAAACCAAGCGCGACCCGATTTGAGAATCGGATCGCGCTCATGCCCCCCGATCTATCGAGTCTAGTGGCCGCCGGCGGCGCGGCGGTCGCGGCGCTGAGGCTGCGGCTGGTAGGCCTTGCGAGCGTGCGCCTCGCAATAGGGCGAACCCGATCTCGGCTTGCGGCCGCAGAAGTGGAATTCGTTCTCGGCGGGATCGCCGATCGGCCAGCGGCACATGCGATCGTTGATGGTCAGCACGGTCGCGAAGTGGCCGTCGTCCAGCACGACGGGATCCTCCTCCACCACCGGCGGCTCGGGGGCGGCAACGCGCGCGACCGATTTGTGCGAGATCGAGCTGCGCGGGCGCTCGGAACGCGCCGGGCCTGCGCGTCCCGCAAGACCCAAGCGGTGGACCTTGCCGATGACGGCATTGCGCGTGACCCCGCCGAGGACACGAGCAATCTGGCTCGCGGAAAGCCCTTCATTCCAAAGGGATTTCAGCTGTTCCACGCGTTCGTCGGTCCAACCCATCGGCGTCCCCTAAGCTCCTTGCCACAAGATATCGTACCAGACAGGGACTTCTGCACAACCACTGCGGTCTCCTCGCTATCCCTTGTCCACAGCATTTGGATTTGGACGTGCGGAAACCGTCTTGGAGAACGCGCAAACCAGTGTCAAAGACGCCGCGTATCCATGTGTCAGATTTCTGAGTCCGGGCGGAGCGAGTTCCGGTATAACTCGCGTTTCGCTTTTTCAATTCCTGGGGAGCGTTTTGTGAATTCGCCGCTATTGCCGAACTACAACCGGGCGGACATCGCGTTCGACCGCGGCGAAGGTCCCTACCTGATCAACTCCAAGGGCGACCGCTACCTGGATTTCGGCTCCGGGGTTGCCGTCTCCGCGCTCGGCCATGCGCATCCGCACCTGGTCGCCGCCCTGCAGGAGCAGGCGGCGAAGCTGTGGCACACGTCCAATCTCTACCGCATCCCGGGACAGGAAAAGCTCGCGCGCCGGCTGGTGGAGGCGAGCTTTGCCGACCGCGCCTTCTTCTGCAATTCGGGCGCCGAAGGGGTCGAGTGCGCGATCAAGATGGCCCGGCGCTTCCACTATGTGAGCGGCGCGCCCGAGCGGTACCGGCTGATCACCTTCGAAGGCGCCTTCCACGGCCGGACCTTGGCCACGATCGCGGCCGGCGGCTCGCCGAAATATCTCGAAGGCTTCGGCCCGAAGGTCGATGGCTTCGATCAGGTGCCCTATGGCGATTTCGACGCGGTCGTGCGTGCGACCGGGCCTGAGACCGCGGGCATCCTGGTCGAACCGGTGCAGGGCGAGATCGGCATTCACGTCCCGCCCGCGGGATTCCTGAAGCGCCTGCGCGACTACTGCGACTCGCGCGGGCTGCTCCTGGTGCTGGACGAGGTCCAGACCGGCATCGCGCGGATGGGCCGGCTCTTTGCCTATGAAGAGCTGGGCTTCACGCCCGACATCATGGCGGTGGGCAAGGGCATCGGCGGCGGCTTCCCGCTCGGCGGATGTCTCGCGACCGAGCGCGCGGCCAAGGGCATGACGGCGGGCACGCACGGCTCGACCTATGGCGGAAATCCGCTCGCCATGGCGGCGGGCAATGCAGTGCTCGACGTGATCTTGGCCCCCGGCTTCCTCGAGAACGTGCGCAAGCTCGCCGGTTCGATGCAGCAGAATCTTGCGATGCTGCAGGCCGAGCATCCCGACGTGATCGCCGAAGTCCGTGGCCGCGGATTGTTGCTCGGGCTGAAGCTGCATGTACCGGCGCCGGCCTTCATCGCGCGCCTGCGCGAGAACCGGCTCATCGGCGTCGGTGCGACGGAAAACGTCGTCCGCCTTCTGCCGCCGCTCAACATCGAGGAGCGCCAGATCAAGGAAGCGGTCGCGGCACTGGGCGACACCTGCGCAAGCTTCGAGCAGGAGAGGAAGGCGGTATGAGCGAGCGGGCGGCGCAGACGCGCAAACCCGTGGATTCGTCGCCACGGCATTTCCTCGATTTGTGCGATTTCGAGCCCGGCACGCTGAAGGCGCTGATCGCGGCCGCGCGCCAGCGCAAGAAGGCGCGCAACGGTCTCTCGCGCGGCGCCGAGGACAAGGACGCGCCGCTCACGGGCAAGGTGCTCGCGCTCATCTTCGAGAAGCCCTCGACCCGGACGCGCATCTCCTTCGATGTCGGCATGCAGGAGCTCGGCGGCCGCTGCATCATGCTGACCGGTCACGAGATGCAGCTCGGGCGCGGCGAGACCATCGCCGATACCGCGCGCGTGCTCTCGCGCTATGTCGATGCGATCATGATCCGCACGCTCGGTCACGACATGCTGATGGAGCTTGCGGGCTGCGGCGTCTGTGCCGGTGATCAACGGGCTGACCAAGCTCTCGCATCCCTGCCAGGTGATGGCCGACGTCATGACCTTCGAGGAGAAGAAGGGATCGATCCGCGGCCGCACGGTGGCGTGGGTCGGCGATGCGAACAATGTGTGCGCCTCCTGGGTCCATGCGGCCGCGCGCTTCGATTTCACGCTGAGGATCGCGACACCGGAGTCGCTCGCGCCGAAGCCGGCGCTTGCGCAAATGGGCGGAGAGCGCGCGCGCCAAGGTCACGGTGATGACCGATCCCGAGGATGCCGCGAAAGGCGCGGACTGCATCGTGACCGACACCTGGGTGTCGATGGGGGACAAGGAAGCGACGCGCCGCCGCAATCTGCTGAAGCCCTACCAGGTCAATCGCGCGCTGATGGCGAAGGCGGCCAAGGACGCGATCTTCATGCATTGCCTCCCCGCGCATCGCGGCGAGGAGGTGACCGACGAAGTGATCGACGGGCCGCAATCCGTCGTCTTCGACGAGGCCGAGAACCGGCTGCACGTGCAGAAGGCGATCCTCGTCTGGTGCCTGGGGTGAGGCCTTCCCCCTTCCACTTGCATGTGGAGGGTTTTGCACCCAGATAGGCTCATGACCTCCACCACTGCGACGACCTCAGACGCCACCTATACGCCTGCGCCATCGGCAGACTTTGTGCTGCCGTTCGAGCTGCCGAACCTCGGTCTGCGCGGCCGGCTGATCCGCCTGGACAGCGTGTCCAGCCGCGCGCTGAGCGCGCATCCTTTGCCCGAGGCGGCGCAGCGCGTTCTGGCCGAGGCTCTGGTTCTCGCGGCCCTGCTCGGCTCGGCGCTCAAGTTCGAAGGCCGGCTCAGCGTTCAACTCAAAGGCAACGGTCCGCTCGATATGCTGGTGACGGACTACTTCGCCAGCGCGACTCCTGGCGGCGGCTTGCGCGGTTACGCCCGGCTCAACGAGCAGGGGTTCGCCGCGAGCGGGCAGCCGGCTCAATTCGCCAAGCTTGCCGGAAGCGGAGCGCTCGCGATCACGATCGAGCAGAAGAAGGGCGCACAGACCTATCAGGGCCTCGTGCCGCTCTCAGCCGACGGATTGTCCGCGTCGGCCGAGACCTATTTCGTCCAGAGCGAGCAGTTGCCGACGGCGCTGCGTCTCTCGGCGGGTCCGACCTATCGCTCGGGCGAGGGGCGCGGCTGGCGCGCGGGCGCGATCATGGTGCAGGCGGTGCCTGGGCGCGAAGCCGACCGCGACAAGACCAATGACGACTGGGAGCGCATCCAGCTGTTCCTGAAGACGCTGCAGGATTACGAGCTGCTGGACACGGCGATCTCGGCGGAATCGGTGCTCTGGCGCCTGTTCCACGAAGACGAGGTGCGCGTGCATCCGAGCCAGGCGCTGCGCTTCGAGTGCTCGTGCAGGCCCGAGAACATCCGCTCGGTGCTGGGCGCGTATCCGGCCGAAGAGCTCAAGGACCTGCCCGATCCCGACGGCGTGATCCGCACGCGCTGCGAATTCTGCGCGACCGTCTACGAGTTTCCGCTGGCGAGCTTCGCGTAGGCTTACTGCGCGGCGCGCTGGGCCACGCGGCGCAGGAAGGCGGCGCAGGCATCGAGCTGATCCAGCTCGACGAATTCGTCGGCCTTGTGCGCCTGATCGATCGAGCCCGGACCGCAGACGACCGCAGGAATTCCCGCCTGCTGGAACAGGCCCGCTTCGGTGCCGTAGGACACCGCGTGCACGTCGTTGCTTCCCGAAAGCGCGCAGGCAAGCCGCACCGCCGGTGAATCGACGTCGCGCACGAGGCCGGGATAGGCCGCGTGGACATGCGTGGTGAAGTCGGCTTCCGGCGCACCCGTCCGGTAGCGCGGAAGGATGTCGGCCAAGCGCGCTTTGGCGCGGTCGAAGATCGTCGTCTCGTCGCGATCGGGAAGCGAGCGGTATTCCCACACCACGCGGGCCTCGCGCGCGAGCACGTTCACGGCGGTGCCGCCGGACATCACGTTCGCCTGCACGGTGGTGTAGGGCGGCTCGAAGAACTCGTCGCGGTCCTGCTTCAGCTCTTCGCCGAGCGATGAGAGCGAGGCGATGAACTCGCCCGCCATCATCACCGCGCTCGCGCCGCGTCCGGGCGCGCTCGAATGACCTTCGCGGCCTCTGGCGACGGTTTCGATGACCGCGCCCGCTTTGTGCGCGCCCACGACCCGCATGCTTGTCGGCTCGCCGATGATGGCGAGCGCAGGCCTGATGCCGGCTGTCTTGAGATCGTCGAGCAGGCGGCGAACGCCGACGCAGCCGACCTCTTCGTCGAACGAGAACGCGAAATGGACCGGCCGCTTCAAGTCGGCGGCCTTGAATTCCGGCAGCAGCGCGAGAGCGGTGCCGATGAATCCCTTCATGTCGCAGGCGCCGCGGCCATAGAGCTTGTCGCCGCGGATCTCGGCGTTGAACGGATCGCTCGACCAGTCCTGCCCATCGACGGGCACGACGTCGCTGTGGCCGGAGAGCACGTAGCCGCCGTCGCGGTCCGGGCCGAGCGTGGCGAACAGGTTCGCCTTACGGCCCTGCTCGTCATGCGTCAGCCGCAGCCGCGCACCCGCATTGCTGAGCAGCTCGGAGACGAACGACGATCAGCTCGAGATTGGAATTCCGGCTTACCGTGTCGAACGCGATCAGCCGCTTCGTCAGCTCCACAACGGATGATGCGGCCGTCATCGACGCCTTCGGCTCAGCTTCGGTCGCCCGAAACGGGGTTGCCGATCATGTTGAGGAACTCACGCCGCGTCCGCGCGTCTTCGCGAAAAGCGCCCAGCATGGTGGACGTCACCAGCACGACGCCCGTCTTGTGCACGCCGCGCGTGGTCATGCACTGGTGGCTCGCCTCGATCACGACGGCGACACCTTTGGGCTCCAGCACGTGCTGGATGCAGTTCGCGATCTGCGCGTTCATCTTCTCCTGCACCTGCAGGCGGTGCGCATAGGCATCGACCACGCGCGCGAGCTTCGAGATTCCTACAATCTTCTCGTTCGGCAGATAACCGACATGCACGCGGCCGATGATCGGCGCCAGATGATGCTCGCAATGCGACTCGAAGCGGATGTCTCTTAGAACGACCATCTCGTCGTAGCCGCTGACCTCCTCGAAGGTGCGCGCGAGATAGGCCTGCGGATCGCTGCCGTAGCCTGAGAACCACTCTTCGAACGCGCGGGCGACGCGCGCGGGCGTGTCCTTGAGCCCTTCGCGCGCGGGATCATCGCCTGCCCAGCGGAGCAGCGTGCTGACGGCCGCTTCGGCTTCGGCCCGGCTCGGGCGCTGCACCTTGGGGGTCGCTGTCCGGGCAGGTGGCGACGGCAAGTCGCGGCTTGTCGGCATTGGCCATGGCTGTCTCCTGGCGGCAGGGACCAAGTCCACAAGTCGGAATTAGAGCACAAGAAGTCAACGCCCGCCCGCGGATTTCCGCGGATTCCCGGGCAGGCGCCGGCCAAGGTTAATGAATCCGGCGTTCCTCGTAGGGGCTTTCGAGGGCGAAGAGCGGGATGTCGATCTCGAAGTTTTCGCCCGAGCTCGCGCGCATCTGGTAGCTGCCGGTCATGAAGCCCGACGGGGTCTCGAGCGGCGCGCCGCTGGTGTATTCGAACGCGGTGCCCGGCTGGAGCACCGGCTGCTCGCCGACCACGCCTGCGCCTCTCACTTCGCGCACCCGGCCGTTGGAATCGGTGATCCGCCAGTGGCGCGACAGGAGCTGCACGGTCTCTCCGCCTCGGTTCTCGATCGTGATTTGATACGCCCAGAGATAGCGGCGTTCGTCCGGTTCCGACTGGTCGTCCAGGAAGCTCGGGACCACGGCGACGCGGATATTGCGCGTGATCGCCTCGTAGGTGTGCTTGGTCACTGCGACTCCACCGTGATCTTGGTCGTGACCGAGTTGGCGATGAAGCAGCCTTCATGCGCTTCGTGATGCATCGCCTCGAGATCGGCGCTCGAGACGGTCGACGCCCGCCGTCCACACGATCTTGGGGCGCAAGGTCACGCGGGTGATCGCGAGGCGCCCGGCCTCGTTCTTCTCCATGAACCCGACCGCATCGTCGGTGTAGGAATCGAGCGACAGTTTCCGCTTCGTGGCGATCGCGAGAAAGGTCAGCATGTGGCACGACGACAGTGCGGCCACGAGAGCTTCTTCGGGATTCACGCGGTCAGGATCGCCGCGATACTCCTTGGCCGCGGACGCAGATACCGTCGTGCCTGCAAACCGCCATTCATGCGCGCGGTTGTAGGTCTGATAGGTGTAGTCCTGGCTCGTGCGCGTGCCAGGAAATGTTCGCGTGGTGTTCCGACATGAACGGCTCCGTCAGATGCTGGCCAGCGCCTGGGCGAGGTCCTGGCAGAGGTCTTCGGGATCTTCGAGCCCGACCGCGATGCGCAGCATGCCATCGGTTACCCCCGCAGCGAGGCGCGCGTCCGGCGTCATGCGCTGGTGCGTGGTCGTTGCCGGATGCGTCAGCAGGCTCTTGGCGTCGCCGAGATTGTTCGAGATGTCGACGAGCTTCAGCGCCTTGGCGACCTTGAACGCGCCCTTCTTGCCGCCCGCCACTTCGAAGGTGACCACGCCGCCGCCGGCCGACATCTGAGCTTTTGCGAGCCCTGTGTTGTGCTGCGGATGGTCGCTGCGGAAGGGATAGAGCACGCGGTGGACATTCTTCTCCCCGCTCAGGAAGTCGGCGATCCTGGTGGCGTTGCGCGAGTGCTCCCTCATTCTCAAGTCGAGCGTCTCCAGGCTCTTCAGATGCAGCCAGGCGTTGAACGGGCTGATGCAGGGACCGGTATTGCGGAGGAAAATCTGCAGGTGATCCTTGAGGAAATCCTCCTTGCAGAGAATAACCCCGCCCATCGCGCGCCCCTGGCCGTCGATATATTTGGTCGAGGAGTGCACGACGATGTCGGCGCCGAACTCCATCGGCCGCTGCAGCGCGGGCGAAGCGAACGCGTTGTCCACCACGACCCGCACGCCCGCCTTGTGCGCGATGTCGCAGACCCCTTTTATGTCGACCAGTTCCAGCGTCGGATTGGACGGGGTCTCGAAGAAGAATAGCTTCGTCTCCGGCCGCACCGCGGCCTTCCATTGCTCCAGGTCGCGCCCGTCCACGATCGTGTGCGTGATGCCGAAACGGGGGAGCACTTCCTCGGTCACGTAGCGGATGGCGCCGAACAGGGCGCGTGACGCCACAACGTGATCGCCCACCTTCAGGCAGCACAGAAACGTCGCCGTGACCGCCGCCATTCCAGAAGCGGTCGACCGGGCCTCGGGCGCCCCTTCGAGCAGCGCCATGCGCTCCTCGAACATCGAGACGGTCGGGTTCGCATAACGCGTATAGGTGTATCCGGGCGCGCCCTTGAAGCGTTCCTCGGCTTCCTCGGCGCCCTCATAGGCGTAGCCCGCAGTCATGAAGAGGGCTTCGCTGGTCTCCTGGAAGGGCGTGCGCCGCTGGCCGCCGCGAACCGCGAGCGTCTGCTTGCGCCAATTCTTCCAATCCTTATTCGTCGCCATAAGAAATCCTGCCCCAACCGCACGTGGGGGAAGCGATAGGGTCGGCGGTCGCACCCGTCAAGTTGACCAAGAAGACAACGGGTTGCGCGGAGGGAACCGCGGCGCTTGCCTGTCGTTACCTTTGCGACGGGGAACACCAAGGTAGAGTGGTCAAAACATGGATAAGGAACGGGTCAAGGGCGTTGCCCAGCAGCAGAAGGGCGCCGTCAAGGAAGGTCTGGGCAAGATTCTCGGCGATGAGAAGCTCAAGGCCGAAGGCAAGATGGACAAAGCGGAAGGCAAGGTCAGGAACGCGGTCGGCGGCGCGAAGGACGCGATCCGCGATCTCAACAAGCCGAAGCACTGACGATCCCAGCCACCGTACAAGAATAAAAAGCCCGGCTTTTTCGGCTGGGCTTTTTCTTTGCGGGCGACGTCCCTCAGCTCGCCTGGGCGGCCACCTTGTCGATCGTGCTGATCAAGAGGGTCGCGGGCGGACGCTTCGTGTATGTCTCCTCGAACAGCTTGGCTTTGATCGTGCCGGTCTTGTCGAGGATGAGGATCACCGGCCGCGGCACTCCGTGGGCCGGGCTTCCCGGCTGATATTGCGGGTCGCGCAGGCGGTAGCGGTCGATGATCTCGGACTTCGGATCGGACAGCAGCGTGTAGCCGATCCGGCGGCGGTCGATGAACGTCTTGAGGATTTGCGGGCTGTCATAGGAGATGCCCGCCATGCGGTAGCCGCGACGTTCGAGCGCCGCGACGGCCGTGTTGAGGTCCATCATCTGCGCCTGGCAAAAGGGGCACCAGTCGGCCGAGCGGAAGAAGAAGAGAACGAGGCCGTTCTGCCCCATCAGCGACTGCAGCGTCCGGGGTGCGCCGGTTTGATCGGGCGGGCTGCCGATGTCGGGTGCGCGTGCGCCGATCGCCGGGCCCAGATCCTCGGCCGCGTTCACCGGCAGGGAAGGGCCGGAGATGAGCGCGAAAAGGGCTGCTCCGATCACCGCGCACAGGATCGACAATCGCGACATGAAACCCTCCGTGAACCGAGCAATCGGAGGGTAGGCTCTCGCCAAACGACCGGCAAGCCGGCGGCCATTGGCGCGCCTGGGCGTCCCTTGTACTGTTCGCCGCCTTCCGGAGGCTCGCCCGCTTTGCGCCTTCTGTTGCTTCGCCACGCCAAGTCGGATTGGGGCAAGGACGCCGACGATCATGAGCGGCCGCTGTCGGCCCGCGGCCGCAACGCGGCGCCCGAGATCGCGCGCTATATGCGGAGCCGGGAGTACTTGCCGGCGGCGGTCCTTTGTTCGACGGCGCAGCGGACGCAGGGAGACGCTCGATCTGCTGCTTGCGGCGTGGCGGAAGAAGCCCGAATTGCGCTACGAGAGAGCGGTTTATCTCGCGGACTGGCCGGTTCTGCTGGCCAATCTCAAGAAGGCGCCCGCCCGCGCGTCGCCCCTGCTTTTTGTGGGCCACAATCCCGGGATCGAGCAGCTGGCGATCGCGCTCGCCGTCCAGCCCAAGGATGCTCAAGAACGTGCTCGCCTTCAGCGGCTGAACCAGAAATTCCCGACCGCGGCGCTCGCCGTGTTCGACTTCGAGATCACCTCCTGGCGCAATCTAAAAGCCGGCTCAGGACAGCTCGTCGACTATGTGCGTCCCAAGGACCTCGCCCCGGGAAGCGCGAGCGACGACGACGCATGAGCCGACGCGATGGGGAGGGACGTACGGCGCTTGTGACGGGCGCGTCCGCCGGCATCGGCGCGGAGCTCGCACGGGTTTTCGCGGCCAACGGGTTCGATCTGGTGCTCACCGCCCGCCGTGCCGAGCGTCTCGATGCGCTGGCCGATGAGCTCAGAAGGCTGCAGGACGTCCGCGTACGCACCATTCCGGCCGATCTCGCGCGTCCCGAGACACCCAACGCCCTGATTGCGGCGCTCGAAGGCGAGGGTGTCGCGGTCGACGCCTTGATCAACAATGCAGGGTACGCCGTGCCGGATCGTTACCGTGACACGGCGTGGGAGACGCAGCGCGATTTCCTCCAGGTGCTGATGACGGCGCCCTGCGAGCTCATTCATCGCCTGCTGCCGGGCATGACCCGTCGCGGCTATGGCCGCATCCTGAACGTGGCTTCGGTCGCGGGATTGATGCCGGGCGCTGCGAGCCACACGCTCTACGGCGGCGCAAAGGCGATGCTGATCAAGCTCTCGCAATCGCTGAACAGCGAGCAGAAGGGGACCGGGGTGCATGTGACCGCACTTTGCCCCGGATTCACGTACTCGGAATTCCATGACGTCAACGGGACGCGTGGGGAGATGCGCCGTATGCCCCAGATGATGTGGCTCAAGGCGGATCGCGTGGCGCGCGAAGGCTACGATGCCGTCATGAAGAACCGGGCGGTCTGCGTTCCGGGCGCGCAATACAAGACGATCACCGCCCTTGCCCGTCTGCTGCCGCTCCGCGCCGGTCACCACGCCGCGGAGTTGCGCTCGCGCATCCTTGCAAAGCGCAAGTAGCCGGATGTGACGACTGTCACAGCGCCGCAAGCTGTTTGGCTTGCCCTCTCAGGATCGGGCCAATAATAATCGCTACATAATAAGGGGTTCTCAGGGATGCTTAGGCCTACCGTTCACATTGGGGTCATTGAGCGGCAGTCTCGTCCTCTCCGACGGTGAAGCCTTAGTATTTCCCCGTGAAATCACGCGCCTAGCCACGCCCGCCAGCCGAGCCGGCGGCGCGCGGAGCGCTTTGATGCGGCAAGCTTCCGGTTGTATCCAGGTGCTGCAGTCCTATACTCCGCGACCGCAATGCGCGCTGCCTACGACGACGCAGCGACTACACTCGTTCAGACTGAAGAGGGCCAAATGAGTTCTACACGTTCGAAATTTCTGCAGCGCGCTGCGATTGTGGTCCTTGCCGCTGTCGGTGCCGCGCTTCCGCAGATCGTCACCGCGCAAAGCGATGCATTGGTCGGAAAATGGATCCTCGTCCCTGAGAGGTCGAAATATTCCGGTCCGGAGCGCTACAAGAGCATGACGCTGACCTTCTCCAAGGCGGCAAGCGGCATGACGAAGGACGTCGAGGGCGTCGATGGCAAAGGCAACCCGATTAAAGGGACGGTTGAGGTCGTCGACGATAACAAGAGTCGTCCAGCGACGGGTCTCCCCGACTACGACGCCGCGAAATGGCAAAAGCTGAACGACAACCAGGCCCTCTTTATGTATGAGAGGCGCAGGAACACGGTTGCAATCGGCACGCGCACGCTCGGGAATGGCGGCAAGAGCCTGACGTATAGCGAGCGCCCGGTCGACAACAAAGGCAAGCAGGGGAATCCGTCCGTCCTCTTCTTCATCAAAGAGGGCGTCGACCTAGCCAGCTTGGCGCCTCCTCCGGGCTCCGCTCCGCCGCCGCCCGTCGTGGTCGCCGCGCCGCCCCCACCGCCGAGCAGCTCGCCTGACGAGGACGCCGGCGACGAGGCGCTCGCGGCCGGAAACGACGACGAGGCGATCCGTCGCTACACGGCGGCCATCGAAGCGCCGATGAAGACGCCCCGGCTCTATTACGACTACATCGGCCGCGGCATTGCATTTCTCAAGAAGAACCAGATCCGCCGAAGCGATGAGGGACTTCGATGAGGCTCTCAAATTGAAACCGGACGATCAGGAGGCTCGCTTCCGCCGCGCCGGCCTGCTCGTTCAGCAGAAGCAATATGAAAAGGCGATCGAGGACTACACGACGTTCCTCGACAACGACAAAGAAGCCATGGATCCCAATCGTGCGATGGCCCTGCGCTTGAGGGGTTTCTCGTACAACACGCTTCAGCAGGACGTGAAGGCCGGCGCCGACTACATGGCGGCGTGCATGATCAACCCGATGCTGGACGTTTGCAGCTAGGATTCTGGGGCGTGATCCGCTTCGAGCGGGTCACGCTTTAAGATTGCGGCTCGCTTCGGCAAGCGCGAGCTTCGGCCATCCGAACGCAACCTCAGGCACTGGCGCGCCGGCCATCGCCGTCACGCGCTCGGCGATCAGCTTTCCGCCCATCGCTTCATAGAAGAACCGCGCCGGATTTTTCGCGTGGGCCCAGATGACGCAGCGCGTGTGGCCGCGTTCGGCGAGCGCTGAGAACGCGCCCGAGAGCAGCGCCCGGCCGATGCCGCGCCCCGTCAGCACCGGGTCGACATAGAGCGTGTAGATCTCGGCGTCGTAGCCGAGCCCGGAATCGCGCGCGCGGCCGAGACTGGTCATGCCGACGATGGTGCCCTTGTCGTCCTCGGCGACATAGACCGCTTCGCGGGCCGCCATGGCGATCGCGTTTCGCCAGCGGGCGCTTTGGCCCTCGATGCTCATGTTTGCCAAAAGTCTGTTGGGCAGGATCAGAGGGTAGGTGTCGCGCCAGGCATCGACATAGATGCGCGCCACCGACTCGGCATCCGACGGCCGCGCTTTACGGATTGTGAGCTGCGCAAGCATGATTCGAGCTTGGCGGCTGGAACCGCCACTTGGCAAGAAAAATCGGCGCGGAAGGCTCTATCGGAACGGCAAGCCATGTCTGCGCGTTATTGACGCAAGTTAGAGGGCTCGGCGATTTCCTTGTGCATATCGGGGAAATTGACGGGTACCCGCCTCATTGCTGTGCAAAGCGTGAAACTCCTTTCCTTTTGAAATGGCGCTACTCGCGATACACTTTGCAAGCAAATCAGTGGTCGCGAGTCTTGCGGAAGGCACGAGCGGCGCGGCCCGGTGAACGCGCTGGATCGGCCAGGCGACGGGCTGGAACCCCACTCCCTTCCGAATGTTTTGTGTGAGGCGCTCCTGGCGCCTTGCGGCGACATGAACAGGGCAGAAATGCGGGGTTAAGCGTGCGTTCATCAGATTGCTGGCAAACTAACCGCGCTTCTTGTGATTGCTGCATGCCACGTATTCGACATCTTGTTGAATTCAAATCAGGCATCCGGCCCGAAGGAGCCGAAGAGAATGAGTAATCTCGATGTCTTCGACCTGTTCAATCGCGACTATTCGCGTGAACAGCTGGAAACGATGAGCCTGAGGGACTGGCTCTTAGCCGCCCGCGACGACAAGATGCTCTATGCCTCCCCCGCCGAGCGCATGATCTCGGCCATCGGCGAGCAGGAGTTGATCGACACGGCGCAAGACCCGCGCCTGTCCCGAATCTTCTTTAACCGGACGATCAAGCGCTACCGGTGCCTTCGAGGGCTTCTTCGGCATGGAGGACACGATCGAGAGGATCGTGAGCTACTTCAAGCACGCCGCCCAGGGTCTCGAGGAGAAGCGGCAGATCCTCTACCTGCTCGGTCCCGTCGGCGGCGGCAAGTCTTCGCTCGCCGAGCGCTTGAAGGAGATGATGGAGAAGCGCCCGATCTATGTGCTGAAGGCGGGCAAGCAGATCAGTCCGGTGTTCGAAAGCCCGCTCGGTCTCTTCCGCTCGGCCGACCTCGCGGCGTTGCTGGAGGACAAATACGGCATCGAGCGTCACCGCTTGAGCGGCGTGATGAGTCCGTGGGCCGTCAAACGCCTGGACGAATTCAGCGGCGACATCTCGAAATTCGAGGTGGCGCGCCTCTATCCCTCGAAGCTGCGCCAGATCGCGGTCGCCAAGACCGAACCCGGCGACGACAACAACCAGGACATCTCGGCTCTCGTGGGCAAGGTCGACATCAGGAAGCTCGAGCACTTCTCGCAGAACGACCCCGACGCGTACGCGTTCTCGGGCGGCCTCTGCCATGCCAACCAGGGCCTTCTCGAATTCGTCGAGATGTTCAAGGCGCCGATCAAAGTGCTGCATCCCTTGCTCACCGCGACGCAGGAGGGCAACTACATCGGCACCGAGACGCTCGGACCCATTCCGTTCAGCGGCATCATCCTCGCCCATTCGAACGAGGCCGAGTGGCAGCTCTTCAAGTCCAACAAGCACAACGAGGCCTTCCTCGACCGCATCTGCGTCATCACGGTGCCGTACTGCCTGCGCGTCACCGAGGAGACCAAGATCTACAAGAAGCTCCTGCGCGAGAGCGAGCTCGACTCCGCCCCGTGCGCGCCGGAGACGCTGGAGATGCTGGCGCGCTTCTGCGTGCTCACGCGGCTCAAGGAGCACGAGAACTCGAACCTCTACTCCAAGATGCGGGTCTATGACGGCGAGAAGCTGCGCGACACCGATCCGAAGGCCAAGACGCTCCAGGAGTACAAGGACGCGGGCGGCGTCGATGAGGGCATGACCGGCATCTCGACGCGCTTCGCCTACAAGGCGCTGTCCGAGACCTTCAACTTCGACCACTCCGAGATCACGGCCGATCCGGTGCATCTGATGTATGTGGTCGAGCAGGCGATCAAGCGCGAGCAATTCCCCGACGACACCGAGAAGAAATATCTCGAGTTCATCAAAGCCGAGCTTGCGCCGCGCTATGCCGAATTCATCGGCAAGGAAATCCAGAAGGCCTATCTCGAATCCTACGGCGAGTACGGGCAGAACCTGTTCGACCGCTACATCGCCTATGCCGATGCGTGGATCGAAGACCAGGATTACAAGGACGCCGACACGGGTCAGTTGCTCGACAGGAACGCGCTCGACGCCGAGTTGTCCAAGATCGAGAAGCCGGCCGGCATCGCCAACCCGAAGGACTTCCGCAATGAGGTGGTGAAGTTCGCGCTCCGCTATCGTGCGCAGCACGACGGCAAGAACCCGGCCTGGACCGCTTACGAGAAGATCAGGAACGTGATCGAGAAGCGGATGTTCACGCAGGTCGAGGATTTGCTGCCCGTCATCTCCTTCGAGTCCAAGAAGGACAGCGAGACCGATGCCAAGCATAACGAGTTCGTCAAGCGGATGCTGGCGCGCGGCTACACGCAGCGCCAGGTGCGCCGCCTCGTCGAATGGTATATGCGCGTCAACAAGGCCGGGTAGTGAGCGCATCGCGGGCGAGTAGGACCGAGGCATGACCTACTTCATCGACCGCCGTCTCAACCCCAAGGGAAAGAGTCTCGCCAACCGCCAGCGCTTCCTGCGCCGGGCGCGGGCGCAGATTCGCGAGGCGGTCCAGAAGAATCTCAAGGATTCCGGCGTCGCCGACATCGCCAAGGACCGCAAGATCAAGATCTCGACGCAAGGAACGCGCGAGCCGCGGTTCCGCCTGGACCCGAAGAAGGGTGGGGCGCGGGATTTCGTGCTGCCGGGCAACAAGGAGTACGTGGCCGGCGACCAGATCAAGAAGCCCACGCAAGGCGAGGGCGGCCGCGGCAAGGAAGCGGCGACTTCGGGCGAGGGCGAGGACGATTTCGAGTTCACCATGCGCCAGGACGAGATCCTCGACATCTTCTTCGAGGATCTCGAATTGCCCAATCTGGTGCGCACCACACTTGCCGAGGTGTCGTCTCAGCACTGGCGCCGGGCGGGCTTCAGCACGTCGGGTTCGCCCAACCAGATCAATCTCGTCCGCACGATGCGGAACTCCTTCGGTCGCCGGCTTGCGCTGAAGCGCCCGACATTGGCCGACGTCAAGGCGCTCGAAGAAGAGATCGTGATTCTGGAGGAGGAGCTCGGGAAGGACGATCCGCGCATCCTCGAGCTGAAGGCGAACCTCGAACGCATCAATGCGAAGCGCAAATGGGTCGCCTATATCGATCCCTTGGACGTGCGCTTCAACACCTTCGTCGAGCAGCCCGAGCCGACCAGCCAGGCGGTGATGTTCTGCCTGATGGACGTGTCCGGTTCGATGGGCGAGCGCGAGAAGGATCTGGCCAAGCGCTTCTTCGTGCTGCTGCACCTGTTCCTGAAGCGGCGCTACAAGAAGGTCGACATCGTCTTCATCCGCCACACCCATGACGCGCAGGAGGTCGACGAGCAGACGTTCTTCTATTCGCGCCAGTCGGGCGGCACGATCGTCTCGACCGCGCTCGACAAGATGCTCGAGATCCAGCGCGAGCGGTACACGACGTCGGACTGGAACATCTATGCCGCGCAGGCCTCGGACGGCTACACGCAATCGGGCGATGCCAAGCGCTGCGTCGAGCTCTTGTATACCGAGCTGATGCCGATCTGCCAGTATTACGCCTATATCGAGATCCTCGACGAGCGCGAGATGGAAGTGTTTTCCAACGACGAGGCAGGCGCCGAGCTATGGCGCGCTTATCGCGGCGTGGCGGAGGAGTGGAAGAATTTCGTCACCAAGCGCATCGCCAAGCCCGCCGACATCTTCCCGGTCTTCCACGAACTGTTCAAGAAACAGGACGCGTGAGACCTGATGACGTCTCCGCTCTTCACCGATTCCGAATGGTCCTTTCAGTCGCTTGACCGCGTCTTCAAGGCGATCGAGGACATTGCGGTCAACGAGCTGAAGCTCCAGGTCTATCCCAACCAGGTCGAGATCATCTCGACCGAACAGATGCTCGATGCCTACTCGGCGCTGGGCATGCCGCTGATGTATCACCACTGGTCGTTCGGCAAGCTGTTCGCGCGCGAGGAAGGCCTCTACCGCGCGGGCCATATCGGCCTTGCCTACGAGATGGTGATCAACTCCAATCCGTGCATTTCCTATCTGCTCGAAGAGAATTCGATGACGATGCAGACCATCGTCCTCGCCCACGCCGCGTTCGGCCACAATCACTTCTTCAAGAACAACTACCTGTTCCAGCAATGGACGAATGCCGAGAGCATTCTCGAATACCTCGCCTTCGCCAAGCGTTACATCGCGGCCTGCGAAGAGCGCTATGGACATCACGATGTGGAGGCGATCCTCGATTCCGCGCATGCGCTGATGGATCAGGGTGTGTTCCGCTACCGCCGGCCGCCGCGCCCGTCGCGGGCCCGCGTGCTCGAAAAGCACCGGCGGCGCGAGGAACACGCGGAAGAAGACTACAGCCAGCTGTGGCGCACGCTTCCCGCGGGCGCCGAGCCGCCGCCGCCCAAGCGCATCTGGGATATCGATGAGGACGATTTCGGCGATGCTCCAAAGCTGCCGGAGGAGAACATCCTCTACTTCCTGGAGAAGAACTCGCCGTCGCTGAAATCCTGGCAGCGCGAGATCCTGCGCATCGTGCGGCACCTGGCCCAGTATTTCTATCCGCAGCGGCAGACCAAGGTGATGAACGAAGGCTGCGCCACGTTCGTCCACCACACGATCCTGAACATGATGTACGACCGCGGGATGCTGACAGAGGGCTCGATCCTCGAATTCCTCGCGAGCCACACGGCGGTCGTCTTCCAGCCGGAGTTCGAAGACCCGCGCTTCTCCGGCATCAATCCCTACGCGCTCGGCTTTGCCATGATGTCCGACATCAAGCGCATCTGCGAGCAGCCGACGGACGAGGACCGCATGTGGTTTCCCTCATTCGCGGGAGCCGGCGATTGGCGCCCCGTGCTGAAGGATGCATGGGCGAATTATCGCGACGAGAGCTTCATCGAGCAGTTCTTATCCCCCAAGGTGATGCGCGATCTCCGCCTCTTTGCGCTTGGCCGATCAGGCCGATGCTCCGGCGCTCACGGTCTCGGCGATCCACGACGAGAACGGTTACCGGCGCGTGCGCTCCACGCTCGCGCGCCAATACGATGTCGGCATCGCCGATCCGAATATTCAGGTCACGAGCGCCAATATGAAAGGCGACCGGAAGCTCTACCTCGTGCACCGGATGCATCGCGGCGTGCCCCTCCATGCTCAGACGCGGGACATGGTGCTCCCGCATCTCGAGCGTCTGTGGGGATACGATGTGGTGATCGAGGAAGTCGCCGAGACCTAACGGCCAGATCCCCGTCAGTTGGTGCCTGTCGTGCTGGTCGTCGTCACGCTGGTGTCGTCGTTGTCCTGCGCGACCAGGATGACGCCCGCGATGATCGCAGCACCACCTGCAGCCCAGTAGAGAAGCGGCCGGCCGACATTTTGCGCTTGTTGGCGCGGGGCGGGGCCGGCGGGCGGCAGCGGCGGAGCGGGCGTATTGGGCTGCGGCGGTGGAACGGGGCCCTGAGCGGCGGCCTCACCGGCCATGAGCACGCCGGCAAGAAGGACTGCGGAAATCCTGATACTCGACATGGCGCAACCTCTATTCTTCCAACCGTCTGAACCGGAAGCCGTTTTCGTCATCCGAATCTCGACTACCATGGGCGGCATGGTTGAAGCAAATTTGACAATCCTTCGTGAGGTGAAAACGCTTCGCCTGCAGCAAGTATTCCGCGCCACATCCTAAACCTGTCTCAATGATGACCCGCGAGAACGCACAGCTGAAGCTCTGAGGAGGGACATTTGCGGAACAATCTCTTTGCCATGGCTGTAGCGTCCGCGGTCTTTCTTTCGCAATCCGCATGCGGCGCCGAAAATCCGCGAACCGTCCAAACACAATCGGGTCCGATCGCGGTGCAGGCGGTCGCGAGCGATCTCGACGATCCTTGGGCTGTCGCCTTCCTTCCCGACGGACGGATGCTGGTGACGCAGCGCTCGGGCCGGATTCGCATCGTGACGCGCAACGGCCAGGTGTCGGCGCCGATCGCGGGCGTGCCGGCGGTGTATTCATCGGGGCAGGGCGGTCTGCTCGACATTGCGCTGGCGCCGGACTTCGCCACGAGCCGTCTCGTCTATTTCTCGTTCGGCGAGCCGGGCGACGGTGGCGCCACGACCGCTGTCGCGCGCGCGCGCTTCGCCGATGACCGCTTGCAGGACACGACCGTGATCTTCCGCGCCGTGCCGCGAACGGGCGGCGGCGCGCATTTCGGCTCGCGGCTTGCATTCGGGCGCGACGGCACGCTGTTCGTCACGACGGGCGACCGCTTCCAGTTCGATCCGGCGCAGGATCTCTCCGGCCATCTTGGCAAGGTGCTGCGCATCAACGGCGATGGTTCGGTGCCCGCCGACAATCCGTTCGTCGGACGCAGCAATGTGCGTCCCGAAATCTGGTCGTACGGACATCGCAATGTCGAAGGTGCGGCGATCCATCCCGAGACCGGACGTTTGTGGACGCACGAGATGGGACCTGCGGGCGGCGATGAGCTGAACATCACCGAGGCCGGCCGCAATTACGGCTGGCCGCTGGTGAGCTGGGGCCGGCACTATGACGGCCGCGCGATTCCGGCACCGACCACGCGCCCCGATTTCGGGCAATCGATCCGGCATTGGGTGCCGGTGATCGCGCCGTCGGGCATGACGTTCTACACCGGTGACGCGATCCCCGCGTGGAAGGGGAACCTGCTCATCGGCGGCATGGTCGCGCGAGCGATCGTCCGTCTGACATTGAGCGGCGATCAGGTCACCGCGGAAGAACGGATTTCGGTGGGCGGCCGCATCCGCGATGTCCGTCAGGGACCGGATGGCGCCGTCTATGCGCTCGACGAAAGCAACGGCACGCTGCTGCGCCTGACGGCGGCAGGACGGTAGCGTCGCTCTTCGTCGATGGTGATGATTGCGGTGATTACGCCGCGGCCCGGTTTGTCTCGCGCAACGCGGCTTCGAGCAGCTCCAACACCTGGCGCGCCTCTTTCGCGAGGTCCCAGTGGCCGCCTTGCTCCAACTTTTCCAACCGGGCCTTCTGCCGGGCCACTCGCTCTTCACGCTCTTTGAGCAACAACGCGGCGTCCGCGAGATGATGTTCGCGCATTAACACTGTCCCCCTGTCACTCACAATGCGCAGAGTTGTATCAGGCTTGCGCTGCGGTGCGATATGACAGATGGCCTCAGCGTTAAAGCACTCTAAACGACAGAAATACCGAAGAGATTTGATTGTTTTAAACATGCGTTAAAACAGTTCACGCACGGCACACGCAGCGTTCCGTAATTTCTGAATTTGCTTCGCGAGTGAAATGTGGTTTGCCGAGCCGTAGCTCACTGATGCAGTGGCCCGCCTTCGCCCTTCGGGCTTCGGCGCGGTAGCCTCGCTCGCTTCGCGAGTGAAAACTGGAGCGGGCGATGGGAATCGAACCCACGACATTCAGCTTGGGAAGCTGACGTTCTACCTCTGAACTACGCCCGCGCTCCGTCGTGAAATCATAACACGGCGGTCCGAGCCGCACAGACCGATCTCGATACGGAAGAAGCGTGTCCCAGAAACGCGAAGGCGGCCGATCCGCGCCCCGGTTACACGGGTGGACCTAGCCGCCTAACGCCTGCCCCCTGCTAGTTCGGGGCTGCGTGCCCTCGCCCCCGACAGACACGCTTTTGTTACAATGAATGAACGGCTTCCCGTTGCAACGAAATTTCGGTCGCACCCCCAATTCTGCAACGCCGTGTTGACGAAATGACACAGTTTCAACACATGTCGGCGACCGACGCGTACGGACGACCTAGGGTGCGCGGAAGTGTTTCGACAGCTTCAGCCCCTGCCGTTGGTAGTTCGAACCCAAGGCCTGCCCATAAACTTGGGGCGGCGTGTCCGTTAACCGTTCGAAGACGAGCCGGCCGATGGTCTGGCCGTGTTCGAGCACAAAAGGCACCTCGCGCGAGCGCACTTCCAAGACCGCGCGCGCGCCGCGCCCCTGACCCGTCTCGTGGCCGAAGCCGGGATCGAAAAACCCGGCATAGTGGACGCGGAATTCGCCCACCATCGGGTTGAACGGCATCATCTCGGCGGCGAAGTCGGGCGGGATGCTCACGGCTTCCCGCGACGCCAGGATGTAGAACTCGTCGGGATCGAGCACGATGCCGGCGCTTTTGCGCGCGTAGACCGGATCCCAGAAATCGAGCGGGTCATAGGCGCCGCGCTTGTCCACATCGATCACGCCCGCGTGACGGCGCGCGCGCCAGCCCACTTGCCCCGTGAGCGAGTCGCCTTGGAGATCGGCGGAGAGCGCAAGCCCCCCCTCGATATCGGCCGGACCGTCGACGAGACCCACGTCCTCGTGCAGGCGCTTCAACTGCGTGTCGGTGAATTGCGGCGAGCCGTGGCGCAGCCTGAGCTGGTTCAGCCGCGATCCCTTGCGCACCAGGATGGGAAAGGTGCGCGGGCTGATCTCGGCATAGAGCGGGCCGTGATAATTCTCGTCCACGCGGTCGAAGGCCTGCGCGTGATCGGTGATCAGCCGCGTGAAGACGTCGAGCCGCCCGGTCGAGCTCTTCGGGTTGGCCAACCCTGAGATGCGGAACGAGAGCTCCAGCCGCTCCATCAGCGGCACGAGATACACGCACCCGGTTTCCAGCACCGCCCCATTGCGCAGATCGATCTCGTGGATCGCCATGTCGCTGAGCTTGTCGATGACGCGGCGGTCGCGGCCCGGAAGGAAGCTCGCGCGGATACGGTAGGCGACGGCGCCGAGCCTCAAATCGAGGCTCGCGGGCTGGATCTGCTCCTCCCCGATCTCCTCCGTCGCCAGCACCTCGCGGCGCGTCCGGATCAGGCGCTTGATCACGTGGCTCGGCAGGATGCCCGTGGAATGCTTGCCGTAGGGGCTGTCGGCCGCGAACTCGCGCGGGCCATCGTCAAAAGGCAGACCTGCGATCATGGCTCTAGCGGCGCGTCCCATACCCGCTTCATTAGCCGGAGTCGGCGACATCCGGTCACGGACCGGAAACAACTCCCAGGAATTTTCCTCATTGAGCGGCGTTCCGGATCAACCAGGTATAGAAGCCGACGGCTTGGCCCAGGTCCGAGATGGCGACGCGCTCATCCACCCCTTGGATGCGCGCGAGATCCTCGGGCGCGGCCGTGAACGGGGTGAAGCGCAGCACGGCGTCCGCAACAGGCAGATAGTGCCGCAAATCGGTCGGCCGCGTCATCAGCTCGGGCGCCACGGGAACGACGAAGGTCTCGGCAATCCCGCGCGCGATGTAAGCGTAGGCGGGGCTGTTGATGTCTTCGATGCGCGACGGCTCGGACTGGGTCGCGGTCACAGGACGGATCTCGATCTCGTCGCTGCCGATCGCCGATTCGATCTGCTCGGTCACGGAGGCGATCGTGTCGCCCTGCTGCAGATGCACGTCGACCGCGCGGACATCGGCATCGGCGTCCGGCTCCGCGCCCGAAGGGTTCGCGAGCGATACCGTCGTGCGCAGCGCGGTCGCGGTTTCAGGGCTCGCTTGCATCGTGCCGATGACGAGCGGCTTGGTCAGCCAGAGATTGGCCATCTTCAGCCGCTCGCCGAACGGCGCATAGGGCATCAGCACGTTCAGCTTCGCGCGCTGGATCGCATCGATGTCGGACGGAAACGAGCGCGCGAGCGCGTTGTCGACGGCGCGCGAGAGCGCAACCTGCCGGTTGTCGCCCTCTTTCGCGCTCAACTCGAGGCGCAGGAAACCCTTCTCGGCGATCGAGACAAACGCCACGGGCCGGTCGATGCCGGGATAGGGCTGCTTCAGGATCGGGCTGCCTTCGTCCAGCACCCAGGCCAACTTGACGCCGCGATCGGAGAGCGCCTTGGCGATCGCAGCATTGCCTTTCGTACCGCCCGATACCTGATCCTCGCCGAAGGCGAACATGATCGTGCGCCGCGGCTGGAAATTGGATTGCGCGAGGCGGTCGCCCGCTTCCATCAGCGCGATCGCCGCCCCCTTGTTGTCGAACGCGCCGCGGCCCCACACGAATCCGTCAGCGAGGTCGCCGGAGAAGGGCGCGTGCGTCCATTGGCCTTCGGTGTCCTCGGCGACCGGCGCAACATCGACATGCGCCATGATCATCACCGGCGCGAGGTTGTCGTCCGTCCCGCGCCACACATAGAGCACGGTCTCGCCGAAGATCTCCTGCGGTGCGTCTTCGTGGAAATAGGGATAGGTCCGCTCCAACCAAAGGAACGTTTGGATCAGCGCGTCCTTGCGCTCGGCCTCGCGCACGCCTTCGCCGTAGTTGACCGTCTTGAACTGGATCGCCTGGGACAGTCGCCGCGCCACATTCATCGAATCCACCGGTGGCGGAGGAGGCACGGCGCTGTTTTCCACCGGAGCCGGGACCATAAGCGTGCGCGTCACCGCAATACCGCCCGCGAGCACGATCGCCGCTGCGAGTGCACCGGCGGCCGCGACGCCCAAGGTCGCACGCTTCATGGGAGCGTTCCTGATCGCTGGTCCATCTAGTGTCCCGATTTCGAAATTCGCTGCATCTCTATATCGCGCCTCTTGCGAATTTCGAAATCGAAGGACACTAGCAAACTATTGATTCCTAGTGTCGTTTCGGTTTCGAAGTTCGCCCGGAGCCTGATATCGATGATATTGCGAACTTCGAAACCGCGACACTAGGCTCGTTTACAGGAATCTGCGCGTTTCGGCGACAGCCTCCGCGAGGCCCAGGCGCAGGACCGGCGCCTCGGGCGGGAGTGCGGCGAGCAGCCGGCTCGGGCAGGCGCCGTCGAGGACCACGAACACCCCCTTGTCGGCGTCGCTGCGGATCAGGCGGCCAAAGGCCTGCTTCAGGCGGAGCCGGGCGATCAAATCGTCGTAACCTTTGCCGAAGCGCTCGCGCCGCGCCTTGTGAAGGATGGTGGGCTTGGGCCACGGAACCTTGTCGAACACGCAGAGCCGGAGCGAACGGCCCGGGACGTCGACGCCGTCGCGCAGCGCATCCGTGCCGAGCAGGCAGGCGTTCTCCTCGGCGCGGAAGAGATCGACCAGCGTGGCGGTGTCGAGCGCATCGATGTGCTGCGCATAGAGCGTGAGATGCGCATCGGCGAGTGCGGTGTGGATGCGCGCATGCACCGCCTTCAGCATCCGGACCGAGGTGAACAGCCCGAGCCCGCCGCCGCCGGCGCAGAGGAACAGCTCGCGATAGGCGGCGGCCAGTCGCTCGATGTCGCCGCGCGCGATATCGCGCACGACAAGCACGCGTGCTTGCCGCGCCCAGTCGAAGGGCGAGCCGAACAGCGCGCGCGACGGCGGCTCGGGCAGATGATGCGCGCCCACGCGCACTTCGGCCGCGCGCCAGTCGAGGCCCTCTTCGCCGTTGCCGGTGTCGCGCAGCGTGGCAGACGTGATCAGCACGCCGTGCGCGGGCTTCAGCACGGCTTCGGCGAATGGAATGGTCGGATCGATCCAGTGGCGCTTGAGCCCGATGTCGAAGTCGCGTCCGTCGTCACGCTCGATCTCGAACCAATCGGCGAATTCGGTGGTGGCGCCCTTCTCGTCTTCGAGCGAAGCGAGCATCGAGCGCCACGACGGAACGAGGAGCCGCGCCCGCCGTTCGATGCCGCGCGCGGCTGCTTCGAGCCGCACGGTGAGGCTCTCGTCGAGCTCGGCCGCCTCGCGACTCAGCCGTCCGCGCAACGCGCCGGCCACGCGAATGAGCGGGCCGATCAGCCGCGTCAATCCGTGATCGAGCGCACGGGCGGCGGCGATCACCTCGGGCGGGAGATCGACCGCTTCGGCTTCGCTGCCGTAGGCGGTGTCCGTCTCGCTGCTTCGCGCGCGCACATACGAGTAGGCCGCGGCGAGGAACGCTTCGCCCGCACCGCGCGGCGGACCGCTCTTGATGCGCGCGAGCCAGCCTTCCGCCGCCAGCACGCCCGACGCCGCGAGCGTTTCCTCCAGCGCGTTGACGCCTTCGATATCGTCGCCGAGCAGCTCGCGAATGCGCTCGTGCAGTCCGCGCGCCCGCGTCCTCCGGCCCTCGGCGCCGCGCAGCCAGCGGCGCAATTCCGCCATCTCGGCGCCCGAGAGATGGGCGCTGAAGGCGAAGTCCGCCGCGTCGAACACGTGATGGCCTTCGTCGAACACGAAACGCAGGCGGCTGTCGGGCGGGATGTCGTCCGCATCGGAGTCGCTGACGCCGTCCTGCGCGGCATGCGCCATGACGAGCGCGTGGTTGGCGATCACCATCGGCGCGTGGCGCGCGCGCCTTAGCCCCTTCTCGATGAAGCAGGTCCGGTAATGCGGACAGGCGGCGTAGATGCACTCGCCGCGCCGGTCGGTCAGCTCGCGCATCGGGATCGACGCGGCGAGGAACGCGGGAAACTCCGCGCCCGACAAGTCGCCGTCCTTCGTCGCCGAAATCCAGCGCGCGATCAGTGCGAGCGCGACCGTGCGCTGGCCGGGCGTGAGCGCCGTGCGTTTCACGGCGTCCTCGAAATTCAGCAGGCAGAGATAATTCTCGCGGCCTTTGCGCAGGACCACGTTCTCGTCGCGCTCTTTCGGATCGGGATAGAGCTTCGCCGTCTCCTGAAGGATCTGGCGCTGCAGATTGCGCGTGTAGGTGGAGATCCAGAGGCCCGGGTCCGTTGCGCTCCGCCCACAGCGAGGCGGGCGCGAGATAGCCGAGCGTCTTTCCCGTGCCCGTTCCCGCTTCGACAAGAGCGATGCGTGGCGCGCCCGCGCGCAGGCGCGGCGAGAATGCCGGCATCGCCGCGCTGGTGAATTCGCGCTGCTGCTTTCGTGCGCCGCCGTAGCGGACGACGGTGGTCTGCAGGCGCGCCTGGGCGCTGTCCTCGTCGATCGCGTGCTGGCTCGGCCGTCCGGCGGGCGCTTCGTCTTCCCATTCCGCGAGACCGCGCCAGGAATCGAAGCCCGAGAGCGGCGAGAGCGCGCGTTCCGGTTCGCCGAGCACGGCGAGGACGGATGGACCCCAGCGCCAGCCGGCTTTCACCATCTGGCTCGCGGCCTTGCGGGCGCGATCCTTCTCGTCGGAAGAAAGCTTCAGCAATCCATCCAGCAGCGTGCCGGCGGCCGCATGCAACACGCGCGCGGAGTCCTCCGCCGTCTGCGGCTCCTTGATGTGCAGCGCGCGGGCAAGTCCGAGGGGGCTCGGGAGGCACGCCTCACCCGGCCGCACGAACGCGAAGAGCTCGAGCACGTCATACAGCGCTCTCACGGGCCGCGCGCCGAAGCGCGAGGTGACAAACAGCGCGTGGCAAAGCAAACACGTCGCCGCTCGAGATCAGATCGCGGGCTTCGCGCTCCGCGATCTGGCGCACGTCGCCGGACGGCGCGGCGAGCCATGCGCCGCCGCCGGTAATCGCAAGCGCCGGCAATTCCAAATGCGGCAGACGCAATCCAACCTCGCCCGTTCGGGGAGGGGCAGTTCTAATGGATTCTCTGCGACTAAGCAGCGTCCGCGGCTGCGGTCTCGGCGGGAAGGTCGGGGTAAAGCTTGCGCAGGCCCTCGGCGACCCTTCTGTGCTCATCGAGCACGTCGTGCGCGGCCTTGGCGAGGATGTCGTTGCCGGCGCCGTCGCGCGCGCCTTGCGCGAGCGTGCGCGCGGCGGCTGTCATCCCGGTGAGCCCGAGCCCGCCGGCCATTCCGGCGAAGTCCTGCGCGAGGCGGGCCGCCTGCGCCCAGTCGCCGCGGTCGGAGGCGGCGGTGACCGATTTCGCGAGCAATTCTGCGGTCTGCATGTAGGACTGGAGAATATCGAGCAGCGTCTTGAGGCCGAGCGATTTCTCCAGCTCCCCGATCGCTCTGGCGTCGAGCGCCGTTTCAGCGCGCTCCGGCTTGCTCCGGCCCTTCGCCTTGGCGCTTTGCTCGCCAATGATGGTTGCGATCGCCGCGTAGAGCGCATCGGCGCTCGCGGGCCAGCGCAGGACGTGGCTCGCGCCGGTCGGCGGACGTTCGTCCCACGCGGCAAGTGCCAAGATCGGCGTGCGGTGACCCGGCGTCGCCGACAGCGAGTCGACATGACCGGCCGTCGACAGAATCGCATCGAACGTGTTGCGTGCGGAAATGGTCGAGGCCTGGCCGAGATTGTCCGCGAAGGTGAGGCGGTTGCCGAACGGGGTCAGCATGCGGTCGATCGCCGCGCGCATCGCCTGATCGCGGGCGAGAACCAGCACCTGGAGCGCGACAGGCGGTGCTGCGCTCTCGATATTGTCGGGTTGGCTTGTGGCGGGCGCTTCGGTCACGGGGATCATGACCCAGAAGCGCGCGCCCATGCCGGGTTCGCTGTCCACGCCGATATTGCCGGCGACCAACTCGACGAGGCGCTTGGCGACGGAGAGGCCGACGCCCGCGCCATGCGGCGTATCCGCGGGGTTCGTGCTGAGCCTGGTGAACGAATCGAAGATGGCCGACTGCATATGCGTAGGAATCCCCGGCCCCGTATCGGTGATGGCGAAGCGCACGCAGGACCGGCCCGCGGCGTCGCGCTTGGCGTCGAGCGCGATCTCGACATTGCCGCGCTCGGTGAAGCGGATGGCGTTGCCGGCGATCTTCAGCAGTACGCGCCGCAGAAGGCGGGGATCGCAAGCGACCCGCGGCAATCCAGCCGCGACATTGACGGACAGACGAAGACGCCTTTCCCATGCGTTCGGCTGGAGCAGGCGGGCCACGGTCCGCGCCGCCTGGGCGGCATCGCAGCCCTCGATCGGGACGGTCATCGTCTCGTCCGTTTGGTTTCCCAGCGCGATGATGTCGTCGAGCAGCGTCTTCAGTCCGCGGCCTGCTTCCAGCAGCACCTTGACGTGATCGCGCTGCGCTTTCTCGAGCTCGCTACGTTCCAAGAGCTGCGCCATGCCGAGGATCGCGTTGAGCGGTGTGCGCAGCTCCTGGCTGATATTGGAGATGAAGGCCGATTTGGCGCGTTCGCCGGCCTGCGCGTGGTCGCGCGTGGTTTCGGCGGCGGTCTTTTCTTCGTTGAGGCGGACGATCAGATGCGCGTTGTCGCGCCTCAGGATGATGGACTCTTCGAGCAGCTCACCGATCGTCCCGCCATAGGAGTAGAGCACGCCGCCGAAGAAGATCACGAGGACGGCGGAGAGCGTCTGATCGCCCTGAAGTGCGAGCGCGAGAGCAAGCGAGCCGAGCGATGGAACGGCATGCGCAAGATAGGCCGGCCGGTAGGCGGAGCGCGCAACGAACTCGGCCGCGCTCATGCCGAGGAAGGCGAGCACGAGATACGTCTCGGCCGTGAACGATGCGGCAGCGAGCCAGAGGAACGCGCCCAGTCCCCACGTCGCGCCGACGATGCCCGAGAAGATCGTGTAGCGCCGCGCCCATATCGCGGGATCGTCGTAGGCGCCGCGCTTGTCATAGGCTCGCTTGAGCGTGCGGCCATAGATCGTCGCGCCGAGATAGGCGACGATCGGCAGCGCCACCAAGGCATAGTTCACGTTCTGCTGCAGCAGAGCCGACGCCACGCACAGGGCGGCGAATGGAAAGGAGAGGTCGTAGCGCGCGAGGCGAAAGAGGACCGCGACCCTGCCTTGCAGCAGAGTGTCGTCGTCCCGCGCTTGCGCCGGACCGTGTTCGCCGGAGGCTTCCGCCACTGGCTGCTCCCTGCGCCTTCCAACGTTGAACGAGATGGGAAAGCGCGCGTTGACCTTGTTCCAGCCGCAGCCTAGCTTTCGGCCGCTTTCGAGACGTTTAAGATCGGGATTACCAATGGGCCTCAGCCGCGAGCTCGCAAACGGCGCCCGCGCCTGGCCTTTCGATGAGGCCCGGAAGGTGCTGGCGCGCGTCGCTGCAGCGCCGCGCCGCGGGAACTGTGGTTAAGGAAGTCTTGTTCGAGACCGGTTACGGCCCGTCGGGTCTTCCGCATATCGGCACCTTTGGCGAGGTGGCGCGCACGAGCTGGGTCCGGCAGGCCTTCGAGGCGCTTTCCGACGTTCCCACGCGGCTGGTCGCGTTCTCCGACGACATGGACGGACTTAGGAAGGTTCCTGACAATGTGCCCAACCAGGGCATGCTGCGGGAGCATCTGGGCAAGCCCCTCACCGCGATTCCCGATCCCTTCGGCACCCATGACAGTTTCGGCGCGCACAACAATGCGAGGTTGAAGGCGTTCCTCGACCGCTTCGGCTTCCGCTACGAGTTCCTGAGCTCGACCGAGTGCTACAGAAGCGGCCGTTTCGATCAGGCGCTCTTAACCGTGCTCCGCCACTACGAGAAGGTGCGCGACGTCGTGTTGCCCACGCTCGGGCCGGAACGGCGCGCAACCTACAGTCCGTTCCTGCCGGTGTGCCCGCGCACCGGGCGCGTGCTCCAGGTTCCGATCGTGGAATGGAACGCGGATGCAGGGACCGTTGTTTATGAGGACGACGGCCGGCGTGAAGAGGTTCCGGTCACGAAGGGCCATTGCAAATTGCAGTGGAAGGCCGATTGGGCCATGCGCTGGTACGCGATGTCCGTCGACTACGAGATGTCGGGAAAGGATTTGATCCCGTCCGTCGAACTGTCGACCAAGATCGTGCGCCTGCTCGGAGGAACGCCGCCGGAGACCTTCATCTTCGAGCTGTTCCTCGACGAACAGGGACAGAAGATCTCCAAGTCCAAGGGCAACGGACTCTCGGTCGACGAATGGCTGACCTACGGCACGGAAGAGAGTCTCGCGCTCTTCATGTTCGGCAAGCCGCATGCAGCCAAGAAGCTCTATTTCGACATGATCCCGAAGGCGGTCGACGAGTACATCGCGTTTGCCGAGCAGTATCAGCGCTCAGCGAACGATCCGAAGAGCCAGTTCGAGAATCCGGCGTGGTTCATCCACGCGGGGAATCCGCCGGCCGAGACTTATCCGGTCAGCTTCGCGCTGCTCTTGAATCTCGTCAGCGCGTCAGGTGCGCAGGATCGCGACGTGTTGTGGGGCTTCATCCGCGCCTACGCGCCCGATGCCGATCCCAAGACGCATCCCGGGCTCGACCGGCTCGTGACCTATGCGCTCAAATATTACGAAGATTTCGTCCATCCGCAGAAGCGCTATCGCGAGCCGACGGTGAAGGAGCGCGAGGCGCTGTCCGCGCTTGCCGATGTGCTCGAGAACATGGCGGGCGAGCGCAATGCCGAGACCGTGCAGAACGCGGTCTACGAGATCGGCAAGACGCACGGCTTCGAACCGCTGCGCGATTGGTTCAAGGCGATCTACGAAGTTGCGCTCGGTCAGGGGCAGGGACCGCGCTTCGGTTCGTTCGCCGCTCTCTTCGGTTGCGCCGAAACCGCGGTGCTGATCCGCACCGCGTTGTCGGGCGCGTTCACGTCACCTTCGCGCGCCTAGGCCGATGCCGCTCTCGCGCCACCTGAGAGCCATCGCCTTGATCCTCTGCATCGCTATCGACCCTGCGCGCGCGGCCGAAAACACGCCGCTTGCGATGTTCGAGAAGGGCGATTATCTCGACGCCGCCAAGGCGGGCGCTGCGGAAGGCAGCGCTGTCAGTCTCGCGCTCGCCGCACGCGCGACGCTCGCCGATGCCACGCTGCGCGATGCGCCCTGCATGGCGTGCTTGCAGAATGCGGAGGCGCTTGCCCGCCGGGCGATCGCCGTCGATGCCAACAACATGGAAGGCCACATCCATCTTGCCGTGTCGCTCGGCTATCAGGCGCGCATCATCGGTCCGATCCGCGCGCGCTTCGGACGCTTTCCCGAACAGGCGCAGGAAGAGATCGAGACGGCGCTTGCGCCTGGCGCCCAACAGCCATTGGGCGTTGTCCGCAGCCGGCGGCTTCAACATCGAAGTCGTGCGAGCGGGCGGACGGCTTCTCGCCAATCTGATTTACGGCGCCACATTCGAAAACGGCGTGTCCTATTTCCACAAAGCGATCGCGGCCGATCCGGAGAATCCGCTGATCAAGCTGCAATATGCGCTGGCCTTGACGGGTTACGCGTTCGATGCGCGGCGGCCCGAGATCACCGCCGTGCTCGATTCCAGCGTGCGCGCGAAACCGGGGAACATCTACGAGGAGGCGATGAGGCAACGCGCCGTCCGCCTTCTCGCGCTCCTCAACGAAAACAAGGTGAGCGACTATCTCGTGCTGGCCCGGAAATATCAGGGCTTTCCGGAGTGATGACCGGCCTTGTCTACAAGGTGCTGCGCCGCGCCGAGTGGGCGGCAGCGCAGGTGACGGGCGTGTTCACGGGCTCGCCCGCCGATGCGCGCGACGGGTTCATCCATCTGTCCGCGGCCCATCAGGTGCGCGGCGTCTGCGAGCGCCACTTTGCCGGTGAAGACGATCTCGTGCTCCTGACTCTCGAGGCGGATCGCCTCGGGCCTGCGCTCAAATGGGAAACCTCGCACAAGGGTGAAGCCTACCCGCATCTTTACGGCACGCTGCCGCTTGCGCTCGTCCGCGCGGTCGCCGAGATTCCCCGCGGGCGTGACGGCCGGCTGAAATTTCCGCACGAGATCGCGTAGCCGTCCGTTCAGGAGGCAACCATGACCAGATGGGCAAGAGCGCTGTCCTGCATCGCGGCGTTCCTGTTGGCCGCGACCACCGCGCATGCCGCATCGCAAGCGCTGATCGATGCAGCGAAGCGGGAAGGGCGCGTCACCTGGTACACGACGCTGCTTGTCGATGACGCCTCGGGTCCGCTCGCCGCCGCATTCGAGAAGAAATACGGCATCGATGTCGATTTCATCCGCCGCAACGGCGAGCTTCAGCTCCGCACGATCCTGCGAAGAGGCGCGCTCAGGCACGATGAAGGTCGATGTGTTCGACGGCACGACGACGGCGGCGT
Organism: uncultured Alphaproteobacteria bacterium; assembly: GCA_963708555.1. Taxonomy (GTDB): domain Bacteria; phylum Pseudomonadota; class Alphaproteobacteria; order Micropepsales; family Micropepsaceae; genus CAIYRG01. The sequence goes on from CAVPTF010000017.1 coordinate 495,144, forward strand.
TCGTGATGAAGGAGAATCTCGCCGAACCCTACAAGGCCGACTCGGCCGCCGACATTCCCGCCGAGTACAAGGATCCGAACGGCTATTGGACCGCGCAGGTGCTCTATTTCCAGACGCTCGGTTACAACGCCGATCTGGTTCCCGCGAGCGAGGTGCCGAAATCCTATCGCGACCTGCTCGATCCCAAATGGAAGGGCAAGCTCGCCTGGAGCGTGGACGACAATCTCACCGGCGGGCTCGCGTTCATCATCAACGTGCTCGCAGACCATGGGCGAACGCGAGGGCATGGACTTCCTGTCCGCGTTGTCGAAGCAGGAGCTTGCGCGTGTACGCACCGGGATCAACGGCGTGACCGTCGCGCTTTCAGCGAAGCAATTTCCGCTCGGCATCACCATCGACAACCACCACACCGTCATCGCCAACGCGAAGGGCGGCAACGTGAAGTGGTTCTATTTCGAGCCGGTGCTGGGGCTGTCGAACAATATCGGCCTCGTCAAAGGCGCGCCGCATCCGAACGCCGGCAAGCTGCTGATCGACTACATCCTGTCGGTGGAAGGCCAGACCGTGCTGAAAGCGGGTCACCACATTCCCGCGAGCTCGAAGGTCGAACCCGAAATGCGCGACCTGAAGGGTGGCTTCCGCGTCAACTACATCAGTCCGGCGCAAGGTGTCGCGCAGACCGAACGAGCGATGGCCATTTACCGTCAGCTGTTCCCGTAGCTCGGCGACGGATGGTCGCATACAGAATTGGTCGCATACAGAATTGCTCTGTCCCCTGCGAATGTGTCGCAACTTGTCCGCCTAAAGACGAAGGCGGACGACGGAAGGGGGACTGTCATGCCGTTGTACAAGGGTACTTGTCACTGCAATGCGGTGGAGTTCGAGGTCGAGACCGATCTCGCGGGCGGCCTGCAATGCGACTGCTCACTCTGCAAGCGCAAGAACGCCGTCATGCATCGCGTGCCGAAGGAGCAGTTCCGCCTCGTCAGGGGGAAGGACGCGCTGACGCTCTACCAATGGAACACGCGCGTCGCCGAGCACTATTTCTGCAAGCATTGCGGCATCTACACGCATCATCAGCCGCGCACGCGGCCGGACTCGATTGCGGTCAATGTCGGCTGCATTGACGACGTCAACGCCCGCACGCTCGAGATCACCTTCGCGGAAGGCTCCAAGCTCTCCGGCGGCCGCTAGCTATTTGCTGAGCGTGTTCAGCGCGGCGATCACCGCATCGCCCATCTCGCGCGTGCCGACCTGCGTCTTGCCCGGCTGCATGATGTCGCCGGTGCGCAAGCCGTCGTTGAGCACGCTCTCGACCGCGTCCTCGACCAGCTTCGCGTCGTCGACGCGGCCGAACGAATAGCGCAGGCACATCGCGAGCGAGAGGATACACGCGATCGGATTCGCCAGACCCTGGCCCGCGATGTCGGGGGCGGTGCCGTGCACCGGCTCGTACAACCCGGGCTGGCTTCCGGTGCGCTCGTTCTTCTTGCCAAGCGACGCCGACGGCAGCATCCCGAGCGAGCCGGTCGCCTGGGCGGCCGCATCCGACAGCACGTCGCCGAACAGATTGTCGGTGACGATGATGTCGAACTGCTTCGGCCGCCGTATGAGCTGCATCGCGCAATTGTCGGCAAGGATGTGCGTGAGCTCCACGTCGCGGTATTCCGCCTCGTGCAGCTTCGTCACTTCCTGGCGCCACAGGACGCCCGTGTGCATCACGTTCGATTTCTCCGCCGAGGCCACTTTGTTCGAGCGCAGCCGCGCGAGATCGAAGGCGACGCGGGCGATGCGCTGAACCTCGCCGGTCGTATAGACCTGCGTGTCGACCGCGCGGCGCGTGCCGTCGTTCATGTCCCAGATGCCGCGCGGCTCGCCGAAATAGACGCCGCCCGTGAGCTCGCGGATGATCAGGATGTCGAGACCCGACACGACCTCCGCCTTGAGGGTGGACGCGTCTTTCAACGCATCGAAGCACATCGCCGGGCGCAAATTGGCGAACAGCTCGAGATCCTTGCGCAGGCGCAAGAGGCCGCGCTCCGGCTTCTTGTCGAACGGATTGTTGTCCCATTTGGGACCGCCGACCGCACCGAACAGCACCGCGTCCGCCGCATGCGCGAGCTTCATCGTGGCTTCGCTCACGGCGGCGCCTTCGGCGTCGAGCGCCGCGCCACCCACGAGCGCGTGCTCGACCTCGAATTTGAGCCCGCGGTTCTTGGCCATCCAGATCAGCACGCGTTCGGTCTCGGCCATCACCTCAGGTCCGATACCGTCGCCGGGCAACACCAGAATCTTGTAGCTCATGGTCGTGCAATCCACGTTCGTGTTCCCTCCCCGCGCGCGGAGGAGGCGCCGCCAAAAGGCGGCGGAGGGGAAATTCTAAACTAGGCCCAGAGCTGGCTTTGCTTGCGCTGTGCTTCGAAGTCGGAAATCTTCTGCTCGTTCTGCAGCGTCAGCCCGATATCGTCCCAGCCGTTCAACAGACATTGCTTGCGGAACGGATCGATGTCGAACTTGATGCAGCCGCCGTCGGGTCCACGCACTTCCTGCTTCTCGAGATCGACGCTGATGATCGCGTTCGAGCCGCGCTCGGCATCGTCCATCAGCTTGTCGACGTCTGCCTGCGGCAGCACGATCGGCAGAATGCCGTTCTTGAAGCAGTTGTTGTAGAAGATGTCGGCGAACGAGGTCGCGATCACGCAACGGATGCCGAAATCCAGAAGCGCCCAGGGCGCGTGCTCGCGTGAGGAGCCGCACCCGAAATTCGCGCCGGTGACCAGGATCTTCGCGTTCTTGTAGGCCGGCTTGTTGAGCACGAAGTCGGGGTTCTCCGAGCCGTCAGGTTTCGTGCGCTGCTCGAAGAACAGCGCCGAGCCTAAGCCCGTGCGCTTGATGGTCTTCAGGAATTGCTTGGGGATGATCATGTCGGTGTCGACATTGACCATCGGGAGCGGCGCCGCGACGCCGGAGAGTTTCGTGAAGGGCTGCATGGCGGGCCGGAACCTATACGGGCGCGGCGGGCGGCTCAAGGGCGGACTTTCCCTCCCCCTTGCCGCAAGGGGGAGGGCGCAAAGGACGAGGTTTTACGGCCTCAAACCCGCGATATTCACGCGGATGCGGAACAGTTGCGTAATCACCCTCGCGTCAGGCCGCGATCCATCAGCGCGTGCACGTAAGCCGCCCACTTCTTCTCGTGCTCCCGGCCGAGCTCGAGGAGATAGGCCCAGGTGAACAGCCCCGTGTCGTGACCGTCGTCGAACACGATGCGGATCGCGTATCGCCCCACCGGCTCGAGCGCTCTGATCTTCACGGTCCGCTTGCGCGGCACGATGGTTTTCTCCAGCGGACCGTGGCCTTGCACTTCGGCGCTCGGCGATTCCACGCGCAGATACTCGGCCGGGAGCGCGAATTTCTCTCCGCCTTCGAACGTCACCGTCAGCAGATCCTTGTCCGGGTTGAGCCTGAGCTCGCTCGGCCAGGGCCGCGGCGCCTCGCTCACGCGCGCTCGCTTTCGCTCAACGGGCGTGCCTCGTCGGGCAGCATCACCGGAATGCCGTCTCGGATGGGATAGGCGAGCCCGGCCTTCTTGCTGATCAGCTCCTGGCGCGCGCGATCATAGACGAGCGGTCCCTTGGTCACGGGACAGACCAGGATTTCCAGAAGCTTCGGATCGATGTCCATCGTTGTCCTTTAGTGCAACGGCTCTTTGGGGCCGCGCGTCATGGGGACGCCGGCGTTGGACATCTCCAGAAGCGCGATCAGCGCGTCGGCGCGCTCCTTCACGCTCGGCGCCTCCAGCAGCGCCTGTTTCTCGCGCGGGTCGAACGGACAGATCATGGAGAGCGCGTTGACGAGCGTCTCCGCGGGCGCTTCTTCGATCGACTTCCAGTCCGTCTGCATCGCGTGCTCGGTGAGATAGGGCTTGAGCGCCATCACCAGTTTGTCGCGCGACACCGCGGATTCGGCGACCGCTTCGGGCTCGAGCTTCAGGTCGCGCGCGAACTCGGAATAATCCGCCGCCACTTCGCGGAACGCCGCTTGCGGATCGCGCTCGCCCGCGACACGAAACCGCGCGATGCCCAAGAGCGTGATGAGATAGCGGCCGTCGTCGGTCTCGGAATAATCGACGATGCGTCCGGCGCAGCCGACCGCGGCGAGCGGGGGCTTCTTCGCGGCGTCCTCTTCCTCGCCCGGCACCTTCGGCTGGATCATGCCGATCATCCGGTACGAGCTGATCGCGGCGTCCACCATTGCGAGATAGCGCGGTTCGAAGATGTTCAGCGGCAGCCTGGTCTTGGGCAGCAGCAGAACGCCTGTGAGCGGAAAGACAGGGATCACCGCCGGCAGATCGCCCGGATTGCGATAGCGGCGCGGCGCGTGCATGGCCTACGTCACGAGAACAGCAGCGAGGACAAACGGCGGCGCGCCTGGATCGTGCGCGCATCCATTGGCCCCATGGCTTCGAACAGCGTCAGCAGCTGCTTTTTGGCGGCCTCCTCGTTCCATTTACGGTCGCGTTTGACGATCTCCAGGAGCTCGTTGATCGCTTCGTCGCGCTCGCCTTTGGCGTCGAGCACGGTGGCGAGCTGGAATCGCGCCTCGAGATCGCCCGGATTGGCGGCAATGCGCGCCTTCAGCGGCCCGACATCGCCCGCGTTCGCCGCCCGCTCCTTGAGCGCGAGCTCGGCTTCGACCGCACGGATCGCCTCGTCCGCCTGGCCGTCGGGCCTGACGAGACCGAGCGTCTTCTTCGCCCGCTCGAGATCGCCGCTTTCGAGATAGCAACGCGCGAGGCCTGCAACCGCCTTGGGGTGGCCGGGCTCGGTCTGGAGGATCTCGCCGAAGATGTGCGCGGCCGCCGCCAGGTCGTGCGCGGCGAGCGCCTGGGCGGCGAGGTTCAGGGCTCCGTCGATGTCCGGCCCTTCGGGCTCGGCCGGCCCCTGACCGGCGCCCGCGATCAGTCCCTGGACGAACTGCTTCAGCTGGCTTTCGGGGATCGCGCCCATGAAGCCGTCGACCGGCTGGCCGTTCCTGAACGCGTAAACGGTTGGGATCGACTGGATGCGCAATTGCTGCGCGATCTCCGGGTTCTCGTCGATGTTCACCTTGACCATGCGCACCTTCCCCTTGGCGTCGGTGACCGCCTTCTCGAGCAGGGGGGTGAGCTGTTTGCAGGGTCCGCACCAGGGCGCCCAGAAATCCACGATCACCGGGACTTCCATGGAGGCGTCGAGCACGTCGGCGGCAAAGGTCGGGAGCGATGAATCCTTGATCAGGGCCGCGTTGCCCGAGGCCGGCGCCGGGGCGCCTTTGCTGCCGGCGTCCTTGTCCTTGACCTTGATCGGCCGGCCCGAGGGATCGATGAGCGATGCCATGAGATGTTCCTTGATTCACCCCCAACATGGGTCCAGCAGGGCAAAAAGCCAAGTGTTTAGCTTATGACCAAGCTGTGCTTGAATCCGGGTCCGGCCCGCGTCATAACCCTCAGCTCTTGGGGCGCGGGCGTAGCTCAGGGGTAGAGCATAACCTTGCCAAGGTTAGGGTCGGGCGTTCGAAATCGCCTCGCCCGCTCCAAGTTTCCAAAATCCGGTGGACCGGGCGCATGTGTCGCGCGCGCGCTACCGTTTCTTTGCCGGCGAGCCATTCTGGGCCACCGCGGCCTTCACGAGCGCCTTGAACGCGCTCGCGTCGATCTTCTCCCCTTCGTGGATGTCGATCGCCCGTCGCGTGTTGCCTTCCAGGCTGGAATTGAAGAGGCCCGATGGGTCCGGGATGCTGGCGCCGCGGGCGAACGTGAGCTTCACGACCTTCGCGTACGTCTCCCCGGTGCAGACGATCCCGTTATGCGACCAGACCGGGACCCCCGCCATCGCATTCGACGGCTTCCTCCATTTCCGCTCCTCGATCATTTCGGGGTCGGCCTCCAGGATCAGCGCCCGCATGCGGGCCAGGGTCTCCCCGCGCCAATCCTTGGTCGGCTTGGCTTGACTTGCTGTTGGCTTGGCCTTCGCGCGTGCCTTCGCCGGTCCCTTGCTCCTGATGGTTGGCTTTCGATTCGACAAGCTCGACCGCTCCTTCCTCGACGCACCTCATCGTGCTGCTAGCGCATGAGACAAACTTTGCCAAGGTTGGGGTCGCGCGTCGAATCGCGGCTATGCAGTCGTCGCGCGGCGCGCTTGGGCGATGATCCGTTTCAGCTCCGGAAGACACGAGCCGCAATTCGTGCCCGCGCCCAGTGCGGCGCTCACCATCGCAACGCTGCCGGCTCCGTTCCTGACCGTGCTGCGGATCGTTTCGAGCCCGACGCCGAAGCACGCACAGATCACGGGACCTCTACTCGTCGGCCTCCGCATCCTGCATGTGCGGACGGACCGCGATGGCGTTTGGATCGGTCCGATGGCTCGCGACCATCGCGCGGATCGCGCTCAAGCGCGGTGCGTTGCCGGAGGCGCCGACCGCGAGGCAATCCTCGAACGCGCCGTCCACCACCGAGGCGGCGCAGTAGACGCGCCCTTCGGCGTCGAGCTGTTCGACGAGCACTCCGTCATGGCCCAGCAGGCGCTGTGCCGCGTCGTGCCAATAGAGGAGCCCGCGATCGGTGGCGAAGCGGAGCTCGACGGCGTGTTCGAGCGGCACCTTCGTCCACCAGGTTCCTTGCGGAAGCGTCATCGTCGCTTTCGTTCGCACGAACCCGCCGAACGGCAGATCCAGCGGGGCAATCGCGGCCGGTGTCGCCTTTGCTTCCGGCTGTCCGGAGTAGGGATCGGTTTGAGAGGACACGAGGTCGCCGATGCGCGCGTCCGACGCGGTTTCGGCGCTCCAATGGATCGGCACGAAGAGCGAGCCCGGCTGCTGACCTTCGTTGATCATGACCTTGAGGACGCACACGCCGTGGGCTGTCTCGACACGCGCCAGCGTGCCATCGGCAAGGCCGGCCGCTTCGGCGTCGTGCGGGTGGATCTCGACAAAAGGTTCGGACAGGTGTCCGGCGAGCCGCGCGCTCAAGCCCGTGCGCGTCATCGTATGCCACTGGTCGCGGATACGGCCCGTGTTCAGGCGGAAGCGGAACTCGGGCGAGGTCTGTTCTTTCAGCGCCGGTTGTTCGGGCGCGATGAAACGCGCGCGACGGTCGGCCGTGAAGAAGCCGCCATCGGCGAAGAAGCGTTTCTCTCCACCGTATAGCGGCGATCCCTTTGGCAGCGGCCACTGCACGGGCTCGAGCGAGTCGTACTCCTCGTCCGACAGGGTCGCCAGCGCGCCGATATCGAAGTCGCGCGCGCCGTCGTTCTCGAAGGCGGAGAGCGCGGCATGCTCGCGGAAGACGTCGGCGGCGCTGCGATAGGCGAAGGCCTCGGCATAACCGAGGCGGCGAGCAACTTGCGCGACAATCCACCAATCGGGCTTGGCCTCTCCCGGCGGCGAGAGGAAGGCGCGCTGCCGCGAGATGCGGCGTTCGGAATTGGTGACGGTCCCGTCCTTCTCGCCCCACGCTGTGGCCGGCAACAGCACATGAGGCCCCGCGCGGATCGTATCGTTGGACAGCACGTTCTCCGACACGACGAACAGCTCGAGTTTCTTGAGCGCGCTCTGAACCGCGGCGGCGCGCGGCAGGGACACGGCGGGATTGGTCGCCATCACCCAGAGGGCCTTGATCTCCCCGCGCGCGATCGCATCGAACATCTGGACGGCCTTCAGTCCTTCGCGCGCCGCCATATGCGGCGCGTTCCAGAAGCGGCCGACGCGCTCGACATGAGCGGGCGAAAAATCCATGTGCGCGGCGAGCTGATTGGCGAGGCCGCCGACCTCGCGCCCGCCCATGGCGTTGGGCTGGCCGGTCAGCGAGAACGGGCCCGCGCCCGGTTTGCCGATGCGGCCGGTGGCGAGGTGGCAATTGATGATCGCGTTGATCTTGTCGGTGCCCTGGGCCGACTGATTGACGCCTTGCGAAAAGCAGGTGACGACGCGCGGCGTTGCTCTGAACAGGTCGAAGAAGGTTTGGACGTCGCTTGCATCGAGCCCGGTCGCGGCCGCGGTTGCCGCCACATCGGGTGCGATCTCGCGCGAACGGGCGAGCGCATCGCCGAAGCCCGTCGTGTGCGCATCGATGTAATCGCGATCGAGCGCGCCCTGCTCGGCAAGATGCACGAGCAGGCCGGAGAAGAGCGCCGTATCCATGCCCGGCGCGACGGAGAGAAACAGATCGGCATCCTCCGCGGTCGCCGTGCGGCGCGGATCGATCACGACGATCTTGGCGCCGCGCATACGTTTGTTCTCGACCATGCGCCGGAAGAGCACCGGGTGACACCAGGCGGTGTTCGACCCGACAAGGACGATCAGATCGGCCTCGTCCAGATCGGCATAGACGCCCGGCACCGTGTCGGCGCCGAACGCGCGGCGGTGCGCGGCGACCGCGGACGCCATGCACAGGCGCGAATTGGTGTCGACATTGGCCGAGCCGATGAAGCCCTTCATCAGCTTGTTGGCGACGTAATAGTCCTCGGTCAGAAGCTGGCCGGAGAGATAGAACGCGACCGCACCAGGCCCGTCGCGCTCGACGATGCGGCGGAAGCCGTCGGCGACGGTTGAAAGCGCATCGTCCCAACTCGCGGGCGCGAGCATCCCATCGGACGCCGCGCAGCATCGGATGAAGCAGGCGCGTTTCGAGTCCCAGCGTTTCTCCAAGCGCCAGTCCCTTGGTGCAGAGGCGGCCTCGGTTCGCCGGATGGCTCGCATCACCCGATATCCCGAAGCCGCCACGCTCGCCCGCCGCTACGCTCGACGCCACAGCCCACGCCGCAATAGGGACACGTCGTCCGCGTCCCCTTCGGCGTGCGGAGGGGCGCGTTCATGGCTCAGTAGACGTCTTGCTGATAGCGGCCGCGTTTCTTCAGCTCGGCGACAAAGGCGATCGCTTCATCGGTCGTGCGCGCGCCATGCGCCGCCACCACATCGACGAGCGCACGTTCGACGTCCTTGGCCATACGCTTGCCGTCGCCGCAGACATAGAAATGCGCGCCGCTCGCGAGCCAGGCCCACAGATCGCGTCCCACTTCGCGCATGCGATCCTGCACGTAGATCTTGTGATCGCTGTCGCGCGACCAGGCCAGCGTCAGCCGCGTCAGCACGCCGGCCGATTTCATCGCCGTGAGCTCGTCCTCGTAGAAGAAATCGCAGGTGCTGCGCTGATGACCGAAGAACAGCCAGTTGCGCCCTTGCGCGCGCGTGGCTTTGCGCTCCTGCAGGAACGCGCGGAACGGCGCGATCCCGGTGCCGGGACCGACCATGATCACCGGAATCGCGGGATCGGCGGGAAGCGAGAAGCCGTGCGCGCGCTGGACATAAGTCCTGATCTTCGCGCCCGGTGCGACACGGTCGGCGAAAAACGTCGACGCGACGCCGAGACGTTTGCGCTTGCCGGCCTGATAGCGCACCGCATCGATGGTGAGCGAAACGCGGTTGGGATCGATGCGGGGCGAGGACGAGATCGAATAGAGCCGCGGCTGCAGCGGTTCGAGCGCTTCGACAAACGCTTCGGGATCGGGATGCAGACCGGGAAATTTTTCCAACGCCGCGAGGACGTCCAGCGTTGCGGCATCGCCATCGGGATCCTCCCCGGTCGCGAGTGCCTTCGCCTTCTGCCGTTTCTCGCCACCCGTGAGATAGGAGATCAGCTGGAACAGCGTGTCCGGCGCGGGGCTGAGCGAGAAGGAGTCCGTGAGCACGTCGCGCAGCGATCGGTTGCCGATCGGGATGTCGGGCGATGCGCCGAGCGCGGCAATCACCGCTTGAACCAGGGCAGGATCGTTCGTGGGATAGACACCGAAGGAGTCGCCGACCTTGTAGTCGATCCCGGTCTCGGTCAGATCGAAGTCGACGTGCCAGGTCTCTTTCTCCGATCCCGGCTTGTTCAAGCGCTTGCGCGAAAGGAACACGGCCTCCGCCGGCGAATCCCGCGTGACGCCGGACGCCGGCGCGACAACGGGCGCAACCTTCGCGGCAGGAGCGGCCGCCGGCGCGCTGTCGAGCTCCTCGTACAGAGACTTCAGCATGCGGGCGGTTTCCTTGCCGCCGGGCACGCAGAGATTCAGGCGCGCTTCCTTTCGCGCGAACACCACATCCGCATAGTCGGAGCAATTGTAGCCGCACTGGCCGCAATCCTGCTGCGCCATCGCGGCCATCATCCGGCGACGCAACGGACGCCCTTCGGCGAGCTTCATGCGTTCGGCAAGCGCGATCGTCTGATCGTGCCATGGCGCGTCGCCATCGTCCTCGGGCGGGGGCGCGGCACCTGCACCCGGCAACGCGAGCGCCGTCTCCGGAGCGCCGCTGTTGAGCGCAACGAGACCGGCGAAGAAGCCGTTGAGCCAGGAGCGCTGCTCGGGCGTGAACGGCGCATTCTCCGGGAGAAAGATCGCGGGCGACGGATTGACCGGGATGGTCATTCGGCCGCCTCCGCGTCGCAGAGGCGTTTCAGGATCTCGGTGTCGTGCCGGCGCGTGAAGGCGACGAACGGCTCATGCGGCGACACGCGATGCGCGACATACGTCTTCAAGATCCGCTCGACGATCCTCGGCACGTCGGTCGCCGTCACGTCGCGATAGAGCTCACGCGCGAGCGCGGCATCGGGACCGAAACCGCCGCCGACATGGACGTGATAGCCCTCGACCGGATCGGCGTCCTCTGACGCCTGCACCTTGCAGGCGATGAGACCGATGTCGCCGATATAGTGCTGCGCGCAGGAGTGATGACAGCCGGTGAGGTGAATGTTCACCGGCACGTCGATGGCCACGCGTTCCTCGCACCACTGTGCGATCGCCTCGGCGTGCGTCTTGGTGTCGGACGCCGAAAACCGGCAGCCGCGATTGCCCGTGCACGCGATCAGTCCGGCGCGGATCGATGTCGCCGACGTCGCAAGACCGAGTGCGGCGATGCGGGCTTCGGCTTCGTCGACGCGCGCGGCGGGAACGCCTGAGAGGATCAGGTTCTGCCAGACGGTGAGGCGGATATCGCCATCGCCGCAGGTCTGCGCGATCGATGCGAGACCGCGGATTTGCGCCGCGGTGAGCTTTCCCACCGGCAGCACGACGCCGATCCAATAGAGACCGTCCTGCTTCTGCGGATGCACGCCGACATGGGCCGTGCGATCGAACGCCGGCCTCGGCGCGATGGCGTCGGCGGGCACGCGCACGAGCTTCGCGCCCAGCTTCTCTTCGACGGCGGCAAGGAATTTGTCGAAGCCCCAGGCATCCAGCACGTATTTCAGCCGCGCCTTGTTGCGGTTGGTGCGGTCGCCGTGTTCGGTGAACACGCGGACGATCGCATCGGCGACCTTGGTCGCCTCGTCCGGCTTGACGATGACGCCGGTGTCGCGGGCGAAGTCCTTGTGCCCGGTGATCCCGCCGATCATCAGGCGGAACCAGACGCCCGCGGCGACGCCGAAGCCCTCCTTCACCTGCACCGCCTGGAAACCGATGTCGTTGGTGTCCTCGAGCACGGGGATCATGCCCGCGCCGTCGAAGGCGACGTTGAATTTCCTCGGCAGGCCGTAGAGCGAGCGGTCGTTCAGGATGTGGAAGTGCCATTCGCGCGCGTAGGGACGCGTGTCGATCAATTCGCGCGGATCGATGCCCGCCGTCGGCGTTCCGGTGACGTTGCGGATATTGTCGGCGCCCGAGCCGCGCGATGAGAGGCCCAGATCCTGGATCGCCTCGACCATCGCGGGCGCGTTCTTCGCCTCGATCTCGCGGATCTGCAGATTGGCGCGCGTCGTCACGTGGGCGTATCCGCCGCCATAGCGCTCGGATAAGTCGGCGATGCCCGCGAATTGCCAATGCGTGAGGATGCCGTTCGGAATGCGCAGGCGGCACATGTAGGAATTCTCGGCCGGCGCAACATAGAAGAGCCCGTAATAGCGCCAGCGGAAATTGTCGGGCGCCTTCGGGAACTCGTTTCGCCCCGCCTGCTCTTTCAAACGGCCATACGCGTCGAAGGGATGCTCTTCGCGTTTGACCTTCTCCTGGTCGGAGAGCTTTTCCTGGCGCGCGAGAACGCGGTCCTGTGCGGCCAAGTGCGATGCGTCGGGGCCCTCGTGCTCGCGCGGGCCTGAAGGCGCGGCCGGCAGAGTTGCCGCGCGCGATCCGCGCCACCTGGAGCCCGGAGGCGAGCCCCTCGAGATAGCGCTTCTGCTCCGGCGTGAAATCTCCGGCCATGGCGTTACGCCGCCTCGAACGCCCTATGCCGGCGATAGAGGAACTCGAGCACGCGCTGGCGGCAGTCGAGATAGACCGGATGGGCCGCGAGCTCGAGACGCCGGCGCGGACGGGGCAACGGCACGGGCAGCACTTCGCCGATGGTCGCCGCCGGACCGTTGGTCATCATCACGATGCGGTCCGACAGCAGCACGGCTTCATCGACATCGTGCGTGATCATGATCGCCGTGTTGCCGAGTGTCGTCGTGATCTCCTGCACGCTGTCCTGGAGTTGCGCGCGGGTCAGCGCATCGAGCGCGCCGAAGGGCTCATCCAGCAGGAGCACCTTCGGCTCCATGGCGAGCGCGCGGGCAAGTCCCACGCGCTGCTTCATGCCGCCGGAAATCTCCGCGGGCCGCTTGTGGGCTTCGTGCGCCATGTGCACGAGCTTGAGATTGTGCATGGTCCAATCGTGCCGTTCGGCGCGCGATTTGGTCCTACCGAACACCTTGTCGACGGCGAGCCGCACGTTGCCGTAGACGGTGAGCCAGGGCAGCAGCGAATGGTTCTGGAACACGACGGCGCGATCGGGCCCCGGCGCGCTGACTTCCCGCCTTCGAGGATGACCCCGCCGGACGTCGCCGGCGTGAGCCCGGCGATGATGTTGAGAAGGGTCGACTTCCCGCAGCCCGAATGGCCGATGATGGCGACGAATTCGCCTTTCTCGATCGGAAGGACGATGCCTTTGAGAACCTCGGTCGTCGTCGACCCGCGCGCGAAGGATTTGTCGATGTGGTCGAGCTGCAGATAGGCGGCGTCCATGGGTCAGTTCCTCGCCGTGCCGTGGGTGACGATGGTTGCGACAAGGGCGACCAGGCGATCGAGAAAGAAGCCGACCAGGCCGATATAGATCAGCGCGACCACGATGTCGGGGAGGCGCGACGAGTTCCACGCATCCCAGATGAAGAAGCCGATGCCGACGCCGCCGGTGAGCATCTCCGCCGCCACGATGGCGAGCCACGCGAGACCGATACCGATGCGCAAGCCCGTGAAGATGTAGGGCGCCGCCGCCGGCAGCATGATCTTGCTGAAGAACTCCAGCGGATTGAGCCGCAGCACTTTCGCGACGTTGCGATAGTCGTCGGGGATGTTGCGGATGCCGACCGCGGTGTTGATGACGATCGGCCACACCGCGGTGATGAAGATCACGAAGATCGCGGAGGGCTGACTGTCGCGGAACGCCGCGAGCGCGATGGGAAGCCAGGCGAGCGGGGGAACGGTGCGCAGCACCTGGAAGAGCGGATCGAGCCCGCGCATCGCCCAGATGGATTGTCCGATCACCGCGCCGATCGCGATGCCGACGATGGCGGCAAGTCCGTAGCCGATCGCGACACGCTGCAACGACACCAGCAGCCGCCAGCCCAATCCCAGATCCTGCGGTCCGTAGACGAAGAAAGGATCCAAGATGAGCTCGCTCGACTCGGCCCAGATCCGGCTCGGCGAGGGCAGGGTCGCGCCCGGCGCCGAGCCGAGCGCTTCCCACAGGATGAGCGCGATCGCGAGAACGATCGAGCGGCGGAATCGTGCGCGACGGCGGCGGCGTGGGCATAGGACACCAGCCGCGAACGAACGGTCGAGCGCGGCGAGGGAAGGCGCAGGAACTCTTGCGTCCTGCCGCGTGAGCGTGCGCTCGGCGTCGGGTTTTTTCACCGGCAATGTCATGGTGCCTTACGCCTGCGCCCGCGTGATCCGGAGGCTCTTGAGATAGGCCGCGGGATTGTCGGGATCGAAGACCTTGCCGTCGAAGAATGTCTCCTTGCCGCGCGAGGGCGACGCCGGAATGTCGGCGGCAGCAACCGACAGCGCCTTCGCCGCATCGCGCCACAGGTCTTCACGGTTGACCTTGGCGATCAGCGCCTTGGTGTCGAGCGTGGGTTCGAATTTGCCCCAGCGGATGTTCTCGGTGAGGAACCACAGATCGTGGCTGCGATAGGGATAGGAGACGCCGCCGGCCCAGAACTTCATCTGGAGCTTGGTGCCTTTGGCCACGCGGCCATTACCATAGTCGATGTCGCCCTTGATGCGGCCGATGATGTCCGCGACGGGCACGTTGAACCACTGGCGGCGGCCGACGATCTCCGCCATCTCCTGCTTGTTCTCGGGCTTGTCGCACCACATCTGCGCATCCATGACGGCCATCAGGATCGCGCGCGTTGCGTTGGGATATTTGTCGACATAGGCGGCGCGCATGCGCGAGCGACTTCTCCGGATGGTTCGCCCAGAGCTCGCCGGTGGTCAGCGCCGTGTAGCCGATGTTCTGGTGCACGAGCTGCTCGTTCCACGGCTCGCCCACGCAGAAGGCGTCCATGTTGCCGACCTTCATGTTCGCCACCATCTGCGGCGGCGGCACGACGATGACGGACACATCCTTGTCGGGATCGATGCCGCCGGCCGCGAGCCAGTAGCGGATCCACATGTCGTGCGTTCCGCCGGGGAACGTCATCGCGACGTTGACCGCCTTGCCGGTCGCTTTCTTCTTTTCGAACGCGGCTTTCAAGGGCGAGGCGTCGAGCGCGACCTTGAGATCCTTGTACTCGTTCGAAAGCGAGATCGCCTGGCAGTCGTAGTTGAGCCGCGCGAGCAGATACATCGGCACCGGCACGTTGTTCTGCGTCACCTTGCCCGTGCTCATCAGATAGGGCAGCGGCGTGAGGATGTGCGCGCCGTCGATGCCGTTGCTCTCCGCACCCAGCACGAGATTGTCGCGGGTGGTGCCCCACGACGCCTGCTTGCTGACCTCGACATCCGGAACGCCGTGCTTGGCGAAAGAACCCTTTTTCCTTGGCGATGATCAGCGGCGACGCATCGGTGAGCGCGATGTAGCCGAGGACCGCCTTGGTGGTTTCCGGCGCTGCGGGTGCCGCAAACGCGCCGCCGGGAAAGGCCATCCTGACGGCCTGGAGCAAGGCTGTCGTGGCGCCTGTCGCGGCGGCGGTCTTGATGAGGGTACGGCGGGTAAGCTTGGGGGTGTTGTTGGGACTGAACTCGTCTGTCATTTGGAGGATCTGCCTTACGTTGCGTTTCACTTCCGTCGGGACAAAGGCGCGCATCCGGACAACTGTCCGACAGCGGCTCTGCTGCCTACCCGGCGTTGGGTGAATCGCCCCGATGCATCCGCGCTGACGCACTGAGCGTGCTTTCAGCCATCCAAATTCCGTGCCAGCCCGAATGCGGGCGTTTCCGCGTGGATGGCACGGCCAGGACGCGGGAATGCTGCTTCTGCGAAGGGCAATCGCCTAACGCCTGGGCACACCGAATCAGTAGCGGTAACCGACATAGAGCCAGCCGATCGCCTTGTCGGGATAAGGACCGGCGCCCCGATAGGCTGCGTATTTCACGCCGAGCGTGACGTTGGCGTTGACGGCCGCCTCGATCTGAGCGTCCCATTCGCTGCCGAAATCGGCATCGCCCTGTTCGGCCGAAAAGTCGTGGTAGACGACCGTTGCCGTCACCCTCGAGAAGACGGGTGCGCAGCGAAAAGCCGTAACCCGCCTTCACGTAGAAATCCTCGATGCCGGCCGTCGGCGTGGTGAGGAAGACGTCCGCCCAGCCCTGGAAGATGTGCAGCGTCGCGAGCGGCGTCGAGAATCCGATGGTTCCGTTTCCTTCCAGGACCTCGTAGCCGACAGCGGCGGTTGCGCCTCGGAATCCAAGTCCCGCCTCGCCGAGATAGTAGTTGAGCGAAATCGACAGCGGATTCTTCGCGTAGTCGTTCTGATGCGCAAAGGCGGCGATGTAGTTGGCGCTCAGTCCGCTGCTGCCGAGCTCGATCGTGCCATCGGCGCGCAGACCGTAGCTCGCCGTCGACAAGGTCGGCGATTGCCGAAGATCGAGGAGGTAGCTGTAGCCCTCCAGTCTCAGATACGGCATCAGCCCGCTATAGAGGCCGTTGATGAGATGGCTGTGGCTGTCGAACGTGCCGTTGGGCGCCTCAGGCCCGAAGACGCGATTCACGCGCGTGATGTAGGCGTAGGTCAGCGTGGTTGCGGGCAGCGACGTGTTGATCGAGCGAAATTCCGTCGAAGGTCTGCTCGTGCTGGCGCCAGCCGACATTGCCGACAAAGCGCTGGTCGCTGAAGATGATGCGCTGACGCCCGAGATTGAATCTCAGATCGGGCGCGTTGTTCATGGTCTCGGTGAGCCGCACGCCATAGGAGAGTTGCAGCCGGTTGAGCGCCACCATGTCCGGATCGGCAACCGTCGGATAGAGCGCGGACGAGCCGCCTTCGAACGAATTGAAGAAGTGCTCGGGCCCCAAATGCTGCAGGAAGTCGAATTCCGCGAGCGCGGAGAAGCCGTAAAACTGGCCGGTCTGGTAGCCGATCCGCGCGCGAATCGTCGTGGCGGTCGCGTTCCGCGGCTTGTTCTCCTGATCCACGTTCTCGTAGCGCAGCCGCAGATCGATCAGCGGCGTTCCCGCCTTGATCGCGTCGGCCAGCGAGGGTTGCGCCTTCGCGCCGGCCTGGAACATGCACGCGACGCTCAGTCCAAGGACAATTCCGCTCAAGCAGCGCGGTAACGAAGCAATCGATATCATCCGTATCTCCGAACAAAGAAAAAGCCGCGATCCCGGACGGTCCTCGTCCCGGGTTCAGCGGCTTTGCTGCCAGCCCTGCTTTGGGCGATTTGTCTTGCGCGGCATCCGCACTGACGCCGCCAGACGGACTCGCTGCTACAAATCTCGTGCCACGCTCGGCAGCGCGGAAAATGGCGGCCACGCAACGGATGCGCGACCGGCTCGTGCTCACGCGAACATCAGTTGGTCAGGAAACGATCAGCCAAGAGCAGCGAGATAGGCTCGCGGATCGTTCTCCGAAAATGCCGGTCCCTCGGTCAGACCCACGGGATCGTCTCGATCCTCGAGATGGGTTTCGCCTGTGGCCTCGTCATAGAGCTCGGGTCTGTAGACCGAGGCCGCAGCCTCGAATGCATCCTTGCTGAACGCCGTTTGCCTCGCTCCCACCATCTCGGTGTAGAGCCATCTCGCGTGCCGCGGATCGGGCCGGTTCGTGGTATCGCGCCCCAACACCAGGAAGTCCGCATGCGCGCGGCGAAGCCCAGCAGCACCGAGGGCGAGGTTTCCGTCGAGCGTGTCGCGGATGATGTGTTCGGGAAGCCCGAGATGGTCGCGCGATCGCGAGCAAGCTGGCGAGGTCTGCGCGGTTCTTCTCATCGGCACACCAACGCGCCGCCGCGCGCGCGCCTCGGATCAGCCGAGACATGACATCGGGGTTTTGCTCGGCAAACGCTTCGGGCACAGCGAGGATCTTCTCCGGTGCGTGTTTGGCGATGTCGACGCCCAGCGCTGCGATGCAGCCCACACCGGCATCGACGGCGAGACTGTTCCACGGGCTGCCGACGCAGAAGCCGTGGAGCAGCCCTGTGCGCAGACTCTCCGCCATATAGGGCGGCGGCACGACGACAAGATTCACGTCGCGATCCGGATCGATCCCGCCGGAACGGAGCCAATGACGCAACAGATAGGCGTGGGTCGAAAACGGAAACACGATCCCGAAGGCCAGCGGTTCCTGCTTGTCCGCTTTCCTCCGCCGGATGACTGCTGCAAGAGCCTTTGCGCTTTCTGCGGCGCTTTCGGGCACGCGCCCGATTTCTCCGGTCATCTGCGCGTGGATGAGGCTCGAGATCGTGATCGCGTTGCCGTTCAGGTTCAGCGCGAAAGGCGCGATGAGCGGGACCTTGAGATGACCGAGACCGAGGCTCGTTGCGATCGCAAACGGCGCCAGCATATGGGCGGCATCGAAGTGCCCGAGGATGAGCTTGTCCCTGATGTTGGCCCATGACACTTCGCGCACGAGCTCGATCGAAAGCCCCTCCGCTTCGGCAAAGCCGCGCGTTGCGGCGGCGATGAGAACGGCGGCGTCGCTGAGCGGCACGTATCCGATGCGCAAACGCTTCATTGTCCGAGTCCTGCGTTCACTTGAACACGTCCGCCGCTGTGATGATGGATTGAGCGATGTCGGCGATCCGGCGCTTTTCGTTCATCGCCGTCTTGCGCAAGAGCGCATAGGCGTCTTCCTCGGGCAGATTCTTCGCCCGCATCAGAATGCCCTTCGCGCGATCGATGACTTTGCGCTCCTCGAGCGCCGTCTTGGCCTGATCGAGCTCGTCCTTGAGACGGGCAAAGGCCTTGAACCGCATGATGGAGATATCGAGCACGTGTTTCACGCGCTCTTTCCTCAAGCCGTCGACGATGTAGGCCGACACGCCCGCGTCGATCGCGGCCTCGATGGATGCCGTGTCGCTTTGCTCGACAAACATCGCGACCGGACGTTTGACGACGCGGCTCACCTGGAACATCTGCTCCAAGACGTCGCGGCTGGGATTCTCGAGGTCGATGAGAATGACGTCGGGATCGAGCGCCATCAGGCGGGCCAGCAGATTCGTGCGCTCGCTTACCCGCGTGACATTGCTGTGGCCGGCCTCGAGCAAGCCTTCTTCGAGGATGGCCGCCCGAAGCGGGTTCTCGTCGACGATGGCAATCTTGAATCCCGACCCCATTGGGCCATGCTAGAAGTCATGCTGCACCGCAGCAAATAAAAATATGCGTTCTGAATCAAATGGCTAAAATATCGCCACGCTGCCCTGTTTCTAGGCGGGGGCAGGGATCGAGACGATCACGGCGCATTCCGCTCGATCGGCAAGCGCAAGCAGCCCGGGAGCGAGGCTCTCCGGGCGATCAGCTTTTGCGCGAGGGCGGTCAGTGAAGGAGAACGAGCGACGCACCCGCTATGAGGACACCCCGTCCAAGATCTTGTCGAACAGCATCGTCTTGACGCCAGAGCCGAGCGCATTCACCGCCGCAAGAATCGCCAGGGCGATCCCCGCGACGATCAATCCGTATTCGATCGCCGTAGCACCGCTCTCATCGCGCAGAAAACGCGAACACACCGTAATCATGGCACATGCCTCGCTTTGGGCTTGCGTCCTGTCAACGCCGGAATATTAGTTCAAAGGAACCGGGAATTGCTCCCCGTACCTGGCCATGCGGTTAAGCAATGCATAATCGCCCACGTCGAATTTTTTCTCAGTTGTTTACCTGTTCTCCTAACGGTCGGTTATCCACGGGCTTCTAGGGTTTCGGCACTTTCCGGCGGTCTGTGTTCGGCAATAGACCCAAAGACTTATGCGGGAGGAAGGAACGATCCCCAAGTCCTGGAGTTTAACGTTCGAACACAATGACTTCGGTTCTTTTCATTCGGTTGCTGCCTGTCAAACTGCTAGGCTCTAGCTGGTGATTGTTTGCCGGAAATTGCAACAACGGGGCGATCATGCATCAGATGGATTTCGGGGCTCTCGGACATCGTTGGGACGGCGGCTTTTCGGACTTTGACGTTGACACCTTCGCTCGCGGCGCGCGCGTGCCGCGTGAGCGGCCGGAGCGCCCAGGCGGCGGCAGGAAGCGGAAGCACTGGAGGAACCGGGACGTCGGTCTATATCAGCGGCAATCCCTCCGTCGCGGACTCCAGCGAGTACAACATCCAGATCAATTTCGTGGGCAGCTGGTCCGCCGATCTCCGCCAGGCGTTCGTGTCGGCCGCAGAGGCGATCAGCGATTTCATTCTCGGCGATGTCTCGAACGTCGACTCGCGCCGCAGCTCCATCGACGATCTGGTCATCACCGCGAGGCTGATGAACATCGATGGCGCCGGAGGGATCCTCGGCCAAGCCGGGCCCGATGCGGTTCGCCCCGGCAGTTATTTGCCATACAAAGGCACCATGGAGTTCGACGCCGCCGACGCCAGTGCGTATCAGGCAGCCGGTTTGTTCGACGACATCGTGCTGCACGAGATGCTTCACACCGTGGGCCTCGGCACCATCTGGTCCGCCAAGGGCTTGATCAGCGGCGGAGGCTTCAACGGTCCGCTTGCCAATGCGATCTATCCCGGTTCGGCCATGATCCCGCTGGAACTCGACGGCGGAGGCGGGCACGGCCTATTCGCACTGGGACGAGGAAACCTTCGCGAACGAGCTGATGACCGGCTACATCGACGGCGACAACTATCTCTCCTACATGACGATCGCCTCGCTCGGTGACCTCGGCTACAGCGTCGTGTCCGGCGCGAGCTACGCCCAGCCCTCGTTCGTCTGATCGCACGGGTTAGGGGCGCCCGCGCGTTTCCAGCGGTTCGCACGCTTTCAACTCATGCAGCGTCGCGCGCCCGAATTCCGCACACAGAGCGAATCGCGGCCCTCGCGGCTGCTGGCGAAGATCGTCTAGCGGGTCGCCATCCGCGCAACCCCGCGCTATCATCAGTGCAACAGACAATAAACTGAGGAAACCGTGCTTTCACGCGCCGACAACGAACGCCTGACCCGCGTGGGCCCGGGCTCGCCGATGGGCGAATTGATGCGGCGTTATTGGATACCGGCAGCCTTCTCGCACCAGATCGCCAAACCCAACTCGCCGCCGATCCGCGTGCGGCTGCTGGGCGAGGACCTCGTGCTTTTCCGCGACACCAGCGGCCGCATTGGGCTTCTGGACGAGCGCTGTCCGCACCGGACCGCGTCGCTGTTCTTCGGCCGCAACGAAGAGGGCGGTCTGCGCTGCGTCTATCACGGCCTCAAGTTCGACGTTGACGGCGCCTGCGTCGATGTCCCCTGCGTTCCGCAGGTCGGCGAGGAGGCGATCGCGCGCATCAAGACGCAGCTCAAGACGCGCGCCTATCCCTGTATCGAGCGCGGCGAGGTCGTGTGGACCTATATGGGGCCGTCCGAACTCAAGCCGGAATTCCCGGATCTCGAATGGACGCAGGTTCCCCCCGAACAGCGCTTCGCCACGCGCCACATCCAGGAGTGCAACTGGCTGCAAGGCGTCGAAGGCGGCTTCGATGCGACGCACCTGACGTTCCTGCACGGCGGCGACACCGAGCACAGCCGGCGCATCGTGGCGACGATGTACGAAGTGATCCCGACCGATTTCGGGTTCATCGTGGGCACGGGTCGCGATCCGGGCAACGGTACCATCCTATGGAACGCAAACGTGCTCCTGATGCCGTTCCACAAGATCATCTCGTCCGTGCCGCACGCCGCCCATGTCTGGGCGCCGATCGACGACGAGAACACGATGCTCTACTCGATCGACTTCAAGCCGGATCGCCCGTTCACCGAGGATGAGCTGAAACGCTCCAAGGAATGGCGCGGCATTCATACCGAGAACCATCCCGGCGGCGATCATGCGATCCGCAGTAGAGCGAACGACTATCTGATCGACCGCGCGCTGCAGGCGAGCGGAAAGTCGTATACGGGCATGAAGGGACTCGGCACTCAGGACTGCGCCATTCAGGAATCGATGGGCCCGATCGCCGACCGCGCGAAGGAGCACCTGCTCGCGAGCGACGCTGCGATCGTGAAGATCAGGCGCCTGTTGTTGCAGATGCTGAAAGACCACGCCGAGGGCAAGCCATTGCCCGGTCTCGACCCAAGAAGCTATCGCGTGCGGTCGACGCGCTACGAAGCGCCCAAAGAC
>CAVPTF010000018.1:0-179143 GCA_963708555.1 uncultured Alphaproteobacteria bacterium
TAATGACAGCACGCTGTCAACGCTGAAAAGTCGAGTTTTTCAATCCACTTCAACGAAGGTGTTGAGTTGGCGCATGATCTCGTCGAGCTGTTCGAGATTTTTGTAGTGGATTTTGACGATTCCACGCTCGCCTTTATTCTCGATCTCAACACTCATTCCCAGTGAATTGGAAACACTGGTTTCCAGGGCCTTCGTGTCGGCGTCCTTCGTCGTCGCCTTCTTCTTGGGCGCGCCCTTGGGAGCTGACGCTTTCTTCTCCGCCTGGCGGACGTTCAGCCCACCCGACAAAATCTCCTTGGCCAATTGCTCGGGGTTCGGTGTACCGACCAGCGTTCGTGCATGACCCGCGGAGAGCCGACCGTCGGTGATCATCTCCTTGACCGAATCGGGCAACTTGAGCAGCCGCATCATATTGGCAATGTGCGGGCGGCTCTTGCCGATCACGTCCGACAGCTTTTCCTGCGTATAGGAGAACTTGCTGATCAGCTCCTGATAGCCAAGAGCTTCTTCGATCGCATTGAGTCCTGCGCGCTGAACGTTCTCGATGATCGCGATTTCAAGGGATTCGCCATCCGACATCGGGCGAATAAGGACCGGGATCTCGTGGAGCTTGGCGAGCTGCGCGGCGCGCCAGCGGCGCTCGCCGGCGACGATCTCGAAGCTCTCCTTGTTGTCCGTCGGCCGCACCAGGATGGGTTGAAGGACACCCTTTTCCTTGATCGAGTCGGCGAGCTCCTTCAGCTCGTTCGCATCGAAGAACCGTCGCGGCTGGAACTTGTTAGGCTTCAAGGAAGGCAACGGGAAGCATCCGCGACTTCGTGCTGCCATCGGCGGCTTCAGAGGCCGGGCCGCGGCGCGGCCGGCTGCGGCTCGCCCTCGCCCAGGAGCGCTGAAAGTCCCCGCCCAAGCCCCCGTGGGCCTTGGGCTTTTGCGGCGGCGAGGTTGCGTTGGAGTCCGTCGTCCATAAGCAGCTCCTCAGGCGGCCATTGTTTCGGCGAACCTGGCCCGTTCGCGCTGGATCAGCTCACTCGCGAGCCGGATATAGGCTTGGCTTCCCGGACAGCGGAGGTCATAGACGAGCGCCGGGAGACCATGGCTCGGCGCCTCGGAGATCCGTACGTTTCTCGGGATAACCGTCTGATAGACCTTATCTCCGAGATGAGCGCGGACATCGGAGGCCACCTGATCCGAGAGGTTGTTCCGTTTATCGAACATTGTTAGGATAATGCCTTGGATTTCCAGGGTCGGGTTCAACCCGCTGCGCACCCGCTCGATGGTCTTGAGCAGCATGCTGAGGCCTTCGAGCGCGAAGAACTCGCATTGGAGGGGGACAACAACGGCATGAGCCGCCGCCATGGCGTTAACGGTCAAAAGGCTCAGCGCCGGCGGGCAATCGATCAACACATAGGAGATTTTCGTACCGGTTGCGGCAAACTGCTCCAGCGCGGAGCGCAGCCGATAGTTGCGGTCCCGCTCGGTGTACAGCTCGAGCTCGGCACCCGAGAGGTCGACGGTCGCCGGCAAGATGAAGAGCCCCGGGATGCGGGTCCCCACGATCGCCTCCGCCAAAGGCACGTGGCCCATCAGCACATCGTAGGCGGACAGCTTGCGGTCGGAGCGCGCGATGCCGAGCCCGGTCGAGGCATTCCCCTGGGGGTCCAGATCGACAACGAGCGCCTGTTCGCCGACCGCCGCCAGGGCGGTCCCGAGATTGATCGCCGTCGTGGTTTTTCCGACGCCGCCCTTCTGATTCGCCACCACAAGGACGCGGGGGCCACGTCTCTCAGGCCTGCTGATTTGGCTTTCTTCCGACACGCTGCAACTCCCGGATCTCAAGTATGATGCCGGACGGGTCCGAACGGCTGGAGTGCTGCTCGACCTGGATTCTCCAAGATTTATGCGCTTCCGTCAATTCAGATGCTAGATTTTGTCCCTTATGGAGGAGGGCCCGGCTACCCCTGGCCCAGAATCTCTGTGCATAAGAGAGCAGCTGGGACAGCGGAGCGCAAGCTCTGGCGGTGATCACATCGAAAGGTTCGGGCGCCACTTCCTCGATCCTTTCGTTTCGAATGTCCGCCTTCAGGCCCAACTCTCCCGCAACAACTTTAAGAAAGTCGTACTTTTTCCGGGTCGCCTCGATCAGCGTGATTCGCAGCTCGGGGCGCAACGTGGCGAGGACCAGGCCGGGAAATCCGGCACCGCTGCCGAGGTCCACGAGCGTCTTCGCCCCCGCCGGGACGAGATCGACGATCTGCGCCGAATCCCAGAAATGACGTTTCCAGGCGTCGGCCATGGAGCGGTCGGAGACGAGATTGTGGCGCGTGTTCCAGTCGGCGAGCAGCTCGGCGTACCGCTTCAGGCGGTCCAATGTTTCACGTGAAACAGACGCCGCGGCGGCGAACTCTTCGGGCCAAAGGTGGCGTTAGGCACCGGCGGCATGTCGGCGAGCACCCGCCTTGACGTGGGCGAGCACCAGAGTGAGCGCCGCCGGCGTGACCCCATCGATCCGCGCCGCCTGGCCGAGAGTCCGGGGCCTTATCGCGGACAGCTTCAGACGGCATTCCGTGGAAAGACCGCAAATCGCCCCATAATCCAGCCCATCGGGCAGCAGCAGGCCTTCATCCCGGCGAAATGCGAGGATGTCGGCGTCCTGACGCTCGAGATAGCCGGCATAGCGGGCATCGATCTCAAGCTGCTCGACGATATCCGGCTGAATTGCACCGAGGTGCGGCCAAATCCCGGTAAGCGTGGCCCAGCTCACATCCGGCAACGCCAAGAGATCGACCGCAGTACGCCGGACACCATCTTGGCGCACGTTCATGCCGTAACGGCCGGCTTCGTTGGGGGTGAGCGTGCAGGCGAGGGCAGCGGCGCGACCTTCCTCGAGCCGGGCCATCTTGTCCCGGAACGCAGCAATGCGCTCTGCCCCGGCAATGCCCAGCGAATCGGCAAGCCCGGTCAGCCGCTGGTCTGCATTGTCCGCCCGGAGCGTCAGACGGTATTCGGCTCGCGAGGTGAACATCCGGTAGGGCTCGTTTACGCCGCGGGTCACCAGGTCGTCGATCAGCACGCCGATATAGGCCTGGCTGCGGTCGAGAACGACCGGATCGCTGCCGCGCGACAAGGCGCGCGGCGTTCAGCCCGGCCATCAGGCCTTGAGCGGCCGCTTCCTCATATCCGGTCGTGCCGTTGATCTGTCCGGCCAGGAAGAGACCCGGAATGCGCTTCAGTTGGAGCGAGGGGAGGAGCTCCCGCGGATCGACATAGTCGTATTCGATGGCATAGCCGGGGCGGCGCATCTCCGCGCGCTCCAATCCGGGGATCGTCGCGATCAGCGCCCGCTGCACCTCTTCCGGGAGCGAGGTCGAGATCCCGTTCGGGTAGATCGTGTCGTCGTCGAGGCCTTCAGGCTCCAGGAAGATCTGGTGCCCGTCGCGCGCCGAGAAGCGGACGATCTTGTCCTCGATCGACGGGCAGTACCGGGGCCCCGTGCTTTCGATCTGGCCGGAGTACATCGGCGCCCGGTGCAGATTGGCCCGGATGATCTCGTGGGTCGCTCGCGTCGTACCCGTGATGTGGCAAGGCACCTGGGGCGTCGTGATCCGTCGAGGTCAGGAACGAGAACGGCACCGGCGGATCGTCGCCGGGCTGGACCTCGAGCGACGCCCAATCGATCGTGCGACCGTCCAGCCGGGGAGGGGTGCCGGTCTTGAGCCGGCCCATCTGAAGGCCCATCCCGCGAAGCGTCTTCGAAAGCCCGACCGACGGCGCCTCCCCGACCCGGCCCGCCGGGATCTTCCGTTCGCCGATATGGATCAGGCCGGCAAGGAACGTCCCGGTCGTCAGCACGACCGCGCCGGCCGCGAGCTCCCTGCCCGACTCGGTCCGCACGCCAGCGACAAGCCCGTCTGTCAGGATCAGGTCTTCGGCCCCGTCTTCCAATACGGTCAGATTGGCGATGCCGGCGATCGCCTCCTGCATCGCCCGCTTATAGAGCTTGCGGTCGGCCTGGGCCCTCGGACCTCGAACGGCGGGTCCCTTGCGCCGGTTGAGCAGCCGGAACTGGATTCCGGCCTGGTCGGCCACCCGGCCCATCAGGCCGTCGAGCGCGTCGATCTCCCGGACCAGGTGCCCCTTGCCCAGACCGCCGATGGCCGGATTGCAGGACATCTCGCCGATGGTGTCGCGGCGGTGGGTGAGCAGCAGCGTATGCGCCCCTGCCCGGGCCGCCGCTGAAGCCGCCTCGCAGCCGGCGTGTCCGCCGCCGATCACGATGACATCGAAGGTGCGCATGTCCGATCCAATACGGGAGTTTTGTTTCACGTGAAACAAAAACTCACTTCCCCAAGCAGAAATCCCGGAAGACCACATCGAGCAGCTCGTCCAGATCCACCCGCCCGGTGATGCGGCCGATCTCCGTGAGCGCCAGCCGAAGATGCTCCGCGGCGAGCTCCGAAGCCGAGGCGCCCAGCGCATCCCGCAGGTGCCGCTCTGCCTTCTCAACCGCCAGCCGATGCCGGGCGCGAGACAGGGCCGGCGCCTCACCCACCTCCATCCGGAGCTCGGCATGCTTGGCGAGCAGGTCGACCAGCTCGGTCAGTCCCTCCCCGGTTTGGGCGGATACCCACAGTCCGGACCCGCGCCCATCCTCCTTGAGGTCCGCCTTGCTCCAAATCTCGATGTCACCGCTCAAGCCGTCCGATGCGTCGGCCACGCCGTCGCGAACGAGAAGCCGAAGATCGGCCGCCTCGGCGCGTGCTTGGGCCCGCCGGATGCCCTCCCGCTCGATCGGGTCCCGGCCTTCCCGCAGGCCGGCTGTGTCCGAGAGGATGACCGGATAGCCCTTGAGGTTCAGCCGGACCTCCAGCACATCCCGAGTGGTGCCCGGTATGTCGGACACGATGGCGACGTCTCGCTGCGCCAGGGCATTGACCAGCGAGCTCTTGCCGGCGTTCGGCGCCCCAATGACCGCCACATGGAAGCCATCCCTCAGGATCTCCCCCCGCCGGCCGTCATTCAGATGCGACTGCATCTCGGTCGCAATATCTGCAATGGCGTGCCTGCTGGCGTCGAGCGCGTCCGCCGGAACCTCTTCGTCGGGGAAGTCGATGGTCGCCTCGATCCAGGCGGCCGAGCGGATCAGCTCGCTCCGCCACGTCTCATAGAGTTCGCCGAGGCTGCCTCCCAGTTGACGGATCGCCTGCCGACGCTGAGCCTCGGTCTCGGCGTCGACCAGGTCGGCGATCGCCTCCGCCTGCGTAAGGTCCAGACATCCGTTCTCCACCGCGCGACGCGTGAACTCACCCGGCTCTGCGAGCCGCAGCCCGGGAAACCGCCCGAGCTCATCGAGCAACGCCGATACAACCGCCAATCCGCCATGGACTTGATACTCAACTACACTTTCTCCGGTGTAGGATCGGGGCGGGACAAATCGCAGAACAAGCGCCGAGTCAATTATCGCTATCGTTCGTTTTATCGAATATCGTTCGAATAGACGCGCGTCGTTCGTCAGGCAGAGGTGCCTTTGTCATCGATCTCAGCGCATCGTCGGCGCGTGGCCCGGAGACCCGAATGACGGCAACCCCGGCCCGGCCGCGACCGCTCGCCAGCGCAAAAATCGTATCGCGCTCGCGCTCCATCGTTCCGCCGCCGTTATTCATGCGCGCTCAACCTTGTCGCCGCGTGTCAAGAAAACTAAAACCTCAACCCTTCACCGACAACGCGCGCTCTTAATCCGCGCATCTTCGGATCACCGATGTCCGCAAATCAGCTCGCTTCCGAAACCAGTCCCTACCTGTTGCAGCACAAGGACAACCCCGTCCATTGGCGCCCCTGGGGCTCCGATGCGCTCGCGGAAGCAAGGCGGCTGAACAAGCCGGTCCTCGTCTCGGTCGGTTACGCCGCGTGCCACTGGTGCCACGTGATGGCGCACGAAAGCTTCGAGGATGCCGAGACCGCGGAGGTCATGAACGACCTCTATGTGAACATCAAGGTCGATCGCGAAGAGCGTCCCGATATCGACGCGTGGCTGCAGAAAACATTGCAAGTGCTCGGCCGTCCCGGCGGCTGGCCGCTCACGATATTTCTGACGCCCAAGGGCGAACCGTTCTGGGGCGGAACGTATTTTCCGAAAGACGAAAGCTTCGGCCGCGTCTCGTTCAAGACGGTGCTGCGTCAGCTCGCGCAGGCCTATCAGGAAAATCCCGATCAGATGGAGCCCAACGTCCGTCAGATCGCGCAGAGGATGGATGAAGCCTGGTATCAGAATCGCGCCGGCACGTTCGACATGTCGAAGCTCGAGCGCATCGCCGTTGCGACCGCGCAGAATTGCGACATCTTCTACGGCGGCGTCACGGGCGCGCCGAAATTTCCCAACGTGCCGGTCATCGAGCTCGTGTGGCGCGCGTATCTGCGCACGGGCATGCAGCAATTCCTCTCGATCGCGTTGTGCACGCTCGACTACATGGGCCGCGGCGGAATCTACGATCATCTCGGCGGCGGTTTCTCGCGCTACACGATCGATGAAGAATGGCAGATCCCGCATTTCGAGAAGATGCTCTACGACAATGCGCAGATGATCGATCTGATGACGCTCGTGTGGCAGCACGGCCGTCAGCCTGTGCTCAAGCAGCGCATCGAAGAAACGATCGGCTGGGTGTTGCGCGAGATGCTCGTCGAGAACTCGGCCTTCGCCTCAAGCCTCGACGCCGACAGCGATGGCGAAGAGGGCAAATTCTATGTCTGGACCGAGAGCGAGATCGACAGCGCGCTCGCCGGCACCAATGTCGATCGCTTCAAGCAGGCTTATGGCGTCACGCGCGACGGCAATTTCCCGCACGAAGGCAAATTGACCGGACGCAGCATTCTTCATCGCGTCGCCAATCTCGCCGACTGGAGCGAAGCCGAAGAGCCGAGCTTCACCGAGCAGCGCATGATCCTGCTCGCCGCGCGCGAAAAGCGCACGAAACCCGGCCGCGACGACAAGGTGCTCGTCGATTGGAACGGATTGATGATCGCGAGCCTTGCGAATGCGGGCTCGGTGTTCAGCCAGTCGCAGTGGGTCGATGCCGCGCGCCGCGCGTTCCGCTTCATCTCCGACAAGCTCGGCGAAGGCGACAAGCTGTTCCATTCCTACCGCGCCGGACAGCGCCAATATCCTTCTTATGCCGACGGCTATGCGAACATGGCGCGCGCTGCTCTCGCGCTTGTGGGAAGCCACCGGGGAACGCGACTATCTCGATCGCGCGATCGCCTGGACCAAAGTGCTCGACGAGCAGTTCTGGGACATCGTCCAGGGCGGCTATGTCTTCTCGAAGAATCCCGACCTGCCCGAAAACGTGCGCACGCGCACCGCGTTCGACACGCAGACGCCGTCGGCGAACGGCATCATGGTCGGCGTGCATGGCCGGCTCTTCTATGCCACCGGCGAAAGCTATTACGGCGAGCGCGCCAATACGCTGGTGCAGGCTTTTGCCGGCGACATCGGCGCGAACTATCTGCAGATGGCGACATATCTGAACAATTTCGAATTCTGCAGCACGTGCACGCAGATCGTCGTCATGGGTCCGCCGAGCGATGCACGCACGCAGGATCTCATCAAGGCAACGCTCGGACGCAGTCTGCCCAACCGGCTGCTCATGGTTGTGGCGCCGGGCGAGACACTTCCGCCGGGTCATCCCGCGGAGGGCAAGATCATGCAGAACGGCTTGCCCACCGTGTATGTCTGCGGCGGCGACATGTGCTCGCCGCCGGTGACCAGCGCGGCCGTGCTGTCGCAGGTTCTCAAATTGCCCGACAACTCGCCGTTCTCGCGGATGTCGGGAACCGCGTAAGCGCAGGATGGTGAGGGAGCGTTTCGCGCGCTAAGCTGAAAAACAATAAGCGCACACTACAACGAGGGAGACGACGCAATGAGCGGTAAAGACATCACGGTGAAGGGCAGCGACGGGACTTTCGGCGCGTATCTCGCCAGTCCGGCTTCGGGTCACGGCCCGGCGTCATCGTCATCCAGGAAATCTTCGGCGTGAACGACGTCGTGCGCTCGATCTGCGACGCGCACGCCGCGCGCGGCCGCTTCGCGCTTGCGCCCGATCTGTTCTGGCGGCTCGAGCCCGGCGTCCAGCTTACCGACAAGACACAGGAAGATTGGGGCAAAGCGTTCGGCTACATGCAGCGCTTCGACGCCGACAACGGCGTCGTCGATATCCAGACCTCGATCTCGCACTTGCGCAAAGTTCCCGGCTGCAGCGGCAAGATCGGCACGGTCGGCTACTGCCTCGGCGGCCAGCTCGCGTTCCTGTCCGGCACGCGCACCGATTCGGATGCCAATGTCGGCTATTACGGCGTGATGATTGAAAAGCGGCTCGGCGAAGCGAACAAGATCAAGAAACCGCTGATGCTCCACATCGCGTCCAAAGACGCGTACCAGACGCCGGAAGCGCGCGCGCAGATCATGGACGCGCTCAAGGGCAACTCGCTCGTGACCATCCATTCCTATCCCGAGATGGATCACGCGTTCGCGCGCGAAGGCGGCCAGCATTACGACAAGGCAAACGCCGACCTCGCCAACACGCGCACGGACAATTTCTTCCGCCAGCATCTCGGCTGAGGGTCATGAAGGCCGTCCGCATCCACAAGACCGGCGGGCCCGAGGTCCTGCAGCTCGACGACATCGAGTTGCCGCCGCCCGGGCCCGATCAGGTCCGCATCAAGCACACGGTGATCGGCGTCAATTTCGTCGACACCTATCACCGCTCCGGTCTCTACAACATGCCGCTCCCGGCCACGCTCGGCTCCGAAGCGGCGGGTGTTGTCGAGGCCGTCGGCGCGAATGTCCGTACACTGAAGGTCGGCGACCGCGTCGCCTATTGCATGGTGCGGGGCGCCTATGCGGAGGCGGCGAACGTGCCCGCCTGGAACGCGGTGAAATTGCCGGCCGGACTCTCCGATGAGACCGCCGCGGCCGCGCTGCTGAAGGGGCTGACCGCGCGCTATCTGTTGAAGGCGACCTATCCGGTCAAGCGCGGTCAGACGATCCTGCTGCACTCGGCCGCCGGCGGCGTCGGTCTCATTGCGGGACAGTGGGCCAAGCACTTGGGCGTGCGCGTGATCGGAACCGTCGGCTCCGACGACAAGATCGCGCTCGCCAAGGCCAATGGCTGCGATGTCGTGCTCAATGTGCGGACCGAGGACTGGGTCAAGCGCGTGCGCGAGCTGACGGATGGCGCGGGCGTCCCGGTTGTGTACAATTCGATCGGCAAGGACACCTTCATGAGCTCGCTCGATTGTCTCCAGGTGCGCGGGATGCTGGTCTATTTCGGGAATTCGTCGGGTGCGGTCCCGCCGTTCGATCCGTTGATCCTGAGCGGGAAGGGGTCCCTCTACCTGACGCGGCCGACGCTCGCGAGCTATATGCGCAATGCCGAAGAGTTGAAGGAGACCTCCGACGATCTCTTCGACGTCCTCGCATCGGGCGCGGTGAAAGTTTCGGTCAATCAGCGCTTCAAACTTGCGGACACCCGCGCCGCTCACGAAGCGTTGCATTCCCGGGCAACCACGGGCGCGACCGTACTTCTGCCGTAATCTGGGTCTTGTGAAGTCCTATCCTTGCCTGCATTTTGGCAAGAGAGGTCGGAAAGGGCCGTTCTATTGGTTGAACATGAACGTGTTGCCCTCGCCATCATCGCCCTGATCACGGGCATGATGGGCTTTATCGTGAGCATGGTGGCGGTTCCCGCCGCCTCGACGGCGCTCGCCGCCGACGCGCTGACCTTTGTCCAGCACTCGGTGAGCGCCGGCTTTGCGCTGCAGGACGTCCACGGGCTTCCACCGCCCGCGCTGGACGGTGCAGCTCCAGGGCATCGTCATGATGCTTCTGGGCGGGCTCGTGTGCGTGATCGCGATCAGGCGGCTGCTGCTCGGCAGCTTCCCCAATTATGAGGCGATGGTCATCATGGGCGTGGTGGCGCTCTGCGCGCACCTCGTGGTGTGCGCGATCATGCTCCATTCGCGCGGCCAGCTGACCTCGGCGCTCGGGCTGTGGCGGTTCACGCGTCCCGACGCGGTCGGCAACATCGCCGTGATCGCGGCCGCCTTCATGGTCGCCGCCTTGGGCTCGAACGTGCCCGATCTCGTGATCGGCGCCGGCATGGCGGGACTCTTCGTCGTCGCCGGCTGGCGCATTGCCATGACGGGCCGCGCCGACGCCGGCGCCCGCTGACCGCGCGCCTTACGCGGCGCGCGCCTCGGCGTGGCGGAGGCGCAGCTCTTCGAACGCGTCGGGCGGAACTCGGTGACCTGCAGCCTGATGCTGCTCCAAGTGAGCAATCATTTCTGGCTCATCGCCAGCATTGAAAGTTTTCGCGTTGCCTAGACGACAGCTGCAGCAATCGACGCCGCGGTAGACACTGTAATAGACATATACGTCGCTCTCGTCGCTCCAGCGGCATACCGACATTCTTCTGACTTCCAACTTCGATTTCTGACTACGTATTCATGCTGTCGAAGAAGTCGTCGTTGGTCTTGGTCTGACGCAGCTTGTCGAGCAGGAACTCGATCGCATCGATCGTGCCCATCGGCGCCAGGATGCGGCGCAGCACGTACATCTTCGCCAGCGTCCCCTTGTCGACCAGGAGCTCGTCCTTGCGGGTGCCGGAGCGCAGGATGTCGATCGCCGGGAACACGCGCTTGTCGGCCACTTTGCGGTCGAGGATGATTTCCGAGTTGCCGGTGCCTTTGAACTCTTCGAAGATCACTTCGTCCATGCGCGAGCCGGTGTCGATCAGCGCGGTCGCGATGATCGTCAGCGAACCGCCTTCCTCGATATTGCGCGCGGCGCCGAAGAACCGCTTCGGCCGCTGCAGCGCGTTGGCGTCCACACCGCCGGTCAGAACCTTGCCCGATGAGGGGACGACCGTGTTGTAGGCGCGGCCCGAGACGCGTGATCGAGTCGAGCAGGATCACGACGTCGCGCTTGTGTTCGACCAGGCGTTTCGCCTTCTCGATCACCATCTCGGCCACCTGAACGTGGCGCGAGGCGGGCTCGTCGAAGGTGGACGAGATCACCTCGCCCTTCACCGAGCGCTGCATGTCGGTGACTTCCTCCGGGCGCTCGTCGATCAGGAGCACGATCAGGTAGCAGTCGGGGTGGTTGGCGGCGACCGCCTTGGCGATGTTCTGGAGGATGACCGTCTTGCCGGTGCGCGGCTGCGCGGTGATGAGCGCGCGCTGGCCCATGCCCAGCGGCGCCACGATGTCGATCACCCGGCCGGTCTTGTCCTTGATGGTGGGGTCCTCGAGTTCGAGGACGAAGCGCTTGGTGGGATAGAGCGGCGTCAGATTGTCGAAATGGACCTTGTGCTTGCCGGCGTCGGGATCCTCGAAATTGATGGTCGAGACCTTCAGCAGCGCGAAATAGCGCTCGCCGTCCTTGGGGCTCCGGATCGGTCCCTCGACGGTGTCGCCCGTCCTCAAGCCGAAGCGGCGGATCTGCGAGGGCGAGACGTAGATGTCGTCGGGGCCGGCGAGATAGTTCGATTCCGGGCTGCGCAGGAAGCCGAAGCCGTCCTGGAGGATTTCGAGCACGCCGTCGCCGGTGATCTCGACATTGCGTTCGGCGAGCTCCTTGAGGATGGCGAACATCATGTCCTGCTTGCGCATGGACGACGCGTTTTCGACTTCGAGTTCCTCCGCGAACTCCAGAAGCTCGTTCGGCTTCTTCGCCTTCAAATCCTGGAGTTTCATCGCCTGGAGGCCGGCTTGGACTGTCATTGGGGGGTACACCTGGGCGGGGTTGGACGGTGAGTTAACGTTGGTCGGAACGGGATGGCCCAATGGGCCGCATGTGGTTCTGGCCGGTTGGGTTCGGGCGAGAGGTCCAGCGCTATGCCGCCTTCATGCGGCGAAGTCCGCGTTCGCGGACCTTTGAAGCGCTTAGGGCTGAAGACGTGTGAATTGTAGCGCGAATCGATCCGCTTGCAATCCCCCTGTGACGAAGAGGTTCAGAAAGGTTTGACGACGACCAGGATGACGATGAAGACCATGAGAACCGCGGGGATTTCGTTCCAGATGCGGTAGAACCGCGACGAGTGGCGGTTTGCGTCCTTGGCGAAGTCGCGTTGGCATTTTGTGAAAAAGCCGTGCAGCGCGCTCATGCCGACCACGAGACCCAGCTTCGCGTGGAGCCAGCCTTGCGAAAACCCGCCGCTCGCCGGGAGCAGCGCGAGGGTGAGGCCGAGCAGCCATGTCGTGACGATGGCTGGCCTCATGATGGCGTTCAGAAGCCGGCGTTCCATCACCTTGAACTTGGCCGATTCGGGCGAATTTGCCGCCACCTCGGCGTGATAGACGAACAGCCGCGGCAGATAGAGCATCCCCGCCATCCAGGCGATCACCGCGATGATGTGGAAGGCCTTGATCCAGAGGTAATACGGGTTGAGGACATCAAGCACGCTGTGAGGTCCTTTCGTGGCCGCATAGACGTCCGGCGGGACAGATACGCTCGGCTGCACAATTGACGGGCGCCGGCGAGGCGAGGGCGGCGTTGACCAGGCCCGCGAGACCGTCAACGAACTTCGGATGTGCGCGAACGGTCGGAACCCGAATGTAGTCGGGCACGCCGGAGGCGCGCGCCAGCTTGCCGTATTCGATGTCGAGCTCGACCAGCGTTTCGGAGTGCTCCGAGACAAAGGCGACCGGAACGACGATCAGCGCCTTCCCGTCGGCGCCCGCGCGGCGAATCTCCGCATCGGTCGCGGGTGAAATCCACTCGAGCGGTCCGACACGGCTCTGGTAGCAGATCGTGTGCTCGAATCGGGCGCCGCGCCAGCGCTCCAGCACCGCCTGGACCGTGCGCTCCACCTGCCACTGATAGGGATCGCCGCGGTCCACGATCCGCTTGGGAAGCCCGTGGGCGGAGAACAGCACGCGATAGCTGAGCCCTGGTTTCGCGGACCTGAAGCCGTTCTCGAGCAGATCGCACAGCGCTTCAACGAACCCGTCTTCGAAGGGATAGCAGCAGACTTCGTGCAGCGGCGCGTTCAACCGTGCCCGCCGCGCCAGCGTCCGCCACTCCGAGCGCGATGAAGCCGTGGTGGTTGTGGAGAACTGAGGATAAAGCGGTAACAGCACGATGCGCTCTGGCGAAAACGCTTTCACCGCTTCGACGGCTTCCGCGGTCATCGGGTGCCAGTAGCGCATCGCGATCACGCATTTGGCGTCATGTCCGCTCGCTCGCAAGGCCGCTTCGAGCGCGCGCGCCTGCGCTTGGGTTTCTTCCACGATCGGCGAACGCCCACCCATATGCGCGTAGATTTCCCGGGCGATCGGCGCCCGTCGCTTGGCAATCAGCCGCGCCAAAGGGCGGCGCACAAATCCGGGAAGGCTGATGATGGCCGGATCGCTGAACAGGTTGCGCAGGAACGGTTCGACCGCGGGCAGCGAATCCGGGCCGCCGAGATTGAACAGCACGACGGCAATCTTCACGCGTGGCCCCTGACGCGCGCCACCACCTGCGCGACATGATCGGGCGGCGTCTCGGGCAGGACGCCATGGCCGAGGTTGAAGACGAAAGGCGCGCCTGCCGTATCGGCAAGGATGCGGTCGACGGCTTCGTCCAGAGCCCTGCCGCCGGCGATCAGTGCGATCGGATCGAGATTGCCCTGGATGGCGAGTTTGTCTGCCCAAGGCGGAGGCCGCCCAACGTATCGGTGTCGCGGTGTCGATGCTGACCCCATCCACTCCGGTTTGGGACGCGTAGGCTTCGTAGCCCTGCTGCGTCGCGGCGCGCGGGAAACCGATGATCGGCGCGTTGGGGATGATCTTGCGCACGCCTTCGACCACGCGCTTGTTGGGCGCAACGACCCAATCCTGGAAACATTTATCGGTGAGCCCGCCCGCCCAACTGTCGAAGATCTGCACCACATTCGCGCCGGCCTGGAGCTGTTTCACCAAGTGCCACGCCACAGCGTCGGCAAGAATGTTGAGCAGCTCGGCGAAACCGCTTAGGGTCGCGATAGCCCATAAGCTTGGCCGCCCGCTGATCGCTCGAGCTTTCACCCTCCAGCATGTAAGCCGCAAGCGTCCAAGGCGCCCCGGCAAAGCCGATCAGCGCTTTGTCGCGCGACAGCCCCTCACGCGTGCGCCTCATCGCCTCGTACACAGGCGCGAGTTTCTCCTCCCAGACGGATACGTCCCGGACCAGCCGGTCATTGCCCGAGAAGGCGCCAAGGACCGGTCCCCGTCCGTCCTCGAACCGGACGTCCTGACCCAACGCAAAAGGAACCACCAGGATGTCGGAGAACAGGATCGCGGCGTCGAGATCGAAACGCCGGATCGGCTGGAGGGTCACCTCGACGGCCAGATCGGGCGACATGCACATGGTCCAAAAAGACCCTGCCTGCCGGCGAACCGCCTGATATTCCGGAAGGTACCGGCCGGCCTGACGCATCAGCCATATAGGGGCGGGACGGACGGCATTCTTTTTCAGAACCGCCAACAGACCTGACGTTTTACCCTCGTTCTTCATGACCTTTGCAATCTAGAGACTTCTCATGATGGTGATGATGTTGTGACGTCTGTTTTGTGGAGAACCTTGGCGTGGGCCGTCCAAATACGCTTCGCAGCGCGGTTTACGCAAGGGAGAGCGGGGCGGGCAAGTCTGGGGATAAGGCTCGGGATCATGCAACCTTTTACCGTTCTCACAACACCGCGCTACACACTGTGAATGGATTCGGGATTTTGGAATGACACGCGAATACCATCTGCACCTGATCTCCGACGCAACCGGTGAGACCCTCAACACCGTCGCGAAGGCGGTTGCCGCGCAGTTCGAAGGAAACAGCGCGCGCGAGCACATCTATTCGCTGGTGCGAACGGAACGCCAGCTCTACCGGGCGGTCGAACATATCGCTCAGGATCCTGGCGTGGTGTTCTTCACGCTGGTCAACCCGTCCCTACGCAAGATCCTGGAGATCGAGTGCAAGAAGCTGCACGTGCCGTGTGTCTCCATTCTCGATCGTGCCGTCGAAGTGCTCGGCAAACATCTCGGCGCCAAGGAAAGCCACCGCCCCGGCGGCCAGCACGAGATGGACTCGCGCTATCTCGAACGCGTGGAGGCGCTCAACTTCGTCATCCAGCACGATGACGGGCAGAACGCGCAGGCCCTTGCGCAGGCCGATGTCGTGCTCGTCGGCGTCAGCCGCAGCTCGAAGACGCCGACCTGTGTCTATCTCGCCATCCGCGGCGTGAAGGCGGCGAACATTCCGGTCGTGCCGGGCGTCGAGCTTCCCGCGCAATTGTTTTCGCTGACCAAGCCCCTGATTGTCGGCTTGTGGCTTTCGCCCGAGCGGCTGCTTCAAATCCGCCGCAATCGGCTGGCCACCATGGGTGAGACCAAGAGTTCCGACTATGTGGATGAGGAAGCCGTGCGCTCAGAGGTCGCGGCGACGCGCCGGTTGTTCGAGAACAACGATTGGCCCTCCATCGATGTCACACGGCGCTCGATCGAGGAGACCGCGGCCGCGGTTCTCAATCTGCTCGCGGAGCGTGAAGGCAAATCATGACGCGTCCGGAGGTCATTCTCGCATCGGGCAGCAGCAGCCGGCGAGCGATGCTCACGGCCGCCGGGATCGCGTTCACTGCGATCACGCCCGATATCGATGAAGACGAGTTGCGAGCAAAGATGCCTCCGAAGACGGCCGCCAAAGGCGACGCGGTTGCCGGGCATCTCGCCGAGCGCAAAGCGCTGGCCGTAAGCATGCGTCATCCCAACGCGTTGGTTGTCGGATGCGACCAGGTCCTGGTCTGCGAAGGCAAGCTTTTCAACAAGGCTGTGGACGAGAAGGCGGCGGCCGCCACATTGCGCGCGCTGCGCGGGCGCACGCATGAATTGATCTCGGCCGCCGTGATCGCGAAAGGCGAAACGCTCACCTGGCGCTGCACCGATGTCGCGCGGCTGCAAATGCGCGCGTTCTCGGACGAGTTCCTGGAGCGACTATCTGCGCGCCGAGGTCCCGGACATCCTGGGCTCTGTCGGCTGCTATCGCATCGAGGGGCGCGGCGCCCAATTGTTCGCACAGCGTGGAAGGCGACCAGTTCACGATCCGGGGCCTCCCGCTGATCCCGCTGCTTGCGGCACTGCGCGAACAGGGCGCGCTCACCTCATGAGCGCCGAGGGCAAGCTCGCCGCGGTGATCGGCTGGCCGGTGCGCCAGTCGGTTTCACCCGTGCTGCATTCGCACTGGCTGAAGCAGCATGGGATCAAGGGCGCCTATGTCGCGCTTCCGATCGAACCCGCGAACTTCGGACGCTGTGTCGCCACACTCCCGCTGATGGGCTTTGCCGGCGCAAGCGTCACGGTGCCCCACAAGGAAGCCGCCTTCGCGCTGGTGTCCTCGCTCGACGAGGATTCGCGCGCGACCGGCGCGGTGAACACGCTCGTGTTCAAAGGCGACGGCGTTGCCGGCATGAACACCGACGTCCGCGGTTTTGCGGCGAGCCTCTCGGAAACGCTTGGCGCCGATGCGGCGCGCAAGGGACCTGCGGCCGTGTTGGGTGCAGGCGGTGCCGCGCGCGCCATCGTGCTGGCGCTCCAGCGCGCCGGCAGCCCGGAAATCCGCATCGTCAACCGGACGCCCGCGCGATCGGAGACACTCGCTCGCTCCGCAGGCGGCGCCATCAGGTCCGTACCCTGGGGCGATTGGAAGGCGGCTTTTGCTGATGCCGCCTTGCTCGTCAACACGACGAGCCTCGGCATGACCGGGAAGCCCCCGCTCGAGATCGCGCTCGATCATCTTCCGCGCCACGCGGCGGTTGCCGACATCGTCTACAACCCGCTCGAAACCGATCTGCTGCGCGCTGCCAAGGCGCGCGGGCATGCGATCATGGATGGCCTCGGCATGCTCATGCATCAGGCCGTGCCGGCCTTCGCCGCATGGTTCGGCGTCACGCCCAAGGTCACGCCGGAGCTCAGAGCCGAGCTCGAAAGAGCTGTTCGTGGCTGAGGCGGCCCCCTTTCGCGTCGGTCTCACCGGCTCGATCGGCATGGGCAAGAGCGAGACGGCAAAGCTGTTCGCGCGGTTGGGCCTCCCGGTCTTCGATGCCGACGCAACGGTCCACGCGCTGTATGGTCCGGGCGGAGCGGGGACGGCCGCAATCGCAAAGCGGTTCCCCGATGCGGTCACAGCCGATGGCGTCGACCGCGCGCGCCTCGCCAGGATCGTCGCCGCGGACGCATCCGCCTTGCGCGAGCTCGAAGCGCTCGTTCATCCGCTGGTGCGCGAGGCCGAGGATCGCTTCATCGACGCCGCACAGGCGCGGAACGACGATCTGGTCATCCTCGACATCCCGCTCTTGTTCGAGACCGGACGCGACACGACCATGGACGCGATCGTCGTCGTCTCGGCGCCCGAAGCCGTTCAGCGCGAGCGCGTGCTGAAGCGCACCGGGATGACGCTCGAGAAGCTCGAAGCGATCCTCGCGCGCCAGGTGCCCGACGCGAAAAAGCGTGCACAAGCGGATTTCGTCATTGAGACCGACAAAGGTCTGGATCACGCTCTCGCTCAGGTCAAACGAGTCGCCGGCGAATTGCGGCGGCTTGCAGCGGAGAAACGGCGCAAGTGAGCGTGCGCGAAATCATCCTCGATACCGAGACCACGGGTCTCGATCCCAACGACGGCCACCGGATCATCGAGATTTGCTGCCTCGAGCTTGTCGGCCATCTGCCGACGGGGCGCGTGTTTCACACACTTGTGCAGCCTGAGCGCGACATTCCCGAGGATTCGGTCCGCGTCCACGGCCTGACGGCGGAGAAGCTCGCCGATGCGCCGGTCTTCGCGTCCATGGTCGACGAGTTCTTGTCCTTCGTCGCGGATTCGCCGCTCGTCATCCACAACGCCGAGTTCGATCTCAAATTCCTCAATCACGAATTGTCGCGCGTGGGCAAGCCATCGCTCACGCCCGATCGCGGCATCGATACGATCGCGATCGCCAAGAAGCGGTTTCCCGGCGCGCGCTATTCGCTCGATGAGCTGTGCCGCCGGTTCAACATCGATCTCTCGGTGCGCACCAAGCACGGCGCGCGGATCGACGCCGAGCTCTTGGCGGAAGTTTATCTCGAGCTCCTCGGCGGCCGGCAGGTGCGCCTCGCGCTGTCACCGGGCGATGCGGTTGCGGCGCGGATCGAACAGATCGTGCGCGTTGCGCGTCCACGTCCGGCGCCGCTTGCGGAACGGATCACCGCCATGGAGCGCGAAATCCACGCGCGTTTCGTCGCCGCGCTGGACGGCGACGTGATCTGGTCCTGGGGTGGGTAAGCGTTTAAGCTTGGCGCGTCGGCTGCTGTCCGAGACGCCCGCCGTCCTGCATCTTGCTGCGATACAGCTGCGCGAAATCGATCGGCTCGATCATCAGGGGCGGCAGGCCGCCGTCGCTGACGAGATCGGCGATGATGCGGCGCACGAACGGGAACATCAGCCGCGGACACTCGATGAGCAGCACCGGCTGAAGCGCTTCCTCCGGAATCTTGTCGAGCACGAACAAGCCGCCATAGGCGATCTCGAGGAGGAAGAGCGTTTTCTCCTCCTGCACGGCGTTAACGCGCAGCTTGAGCAGCACTTCGAACGGCCCGGTCTCCGACACGCGGCGCGCCTGAAGATCGACGGTGAAGTCGATCTGCGGCTGGCGGACGTTCACACCCATGCTCGGATTCTCGAAGGACAAATCCTTTACGTATTGCGAGATGATCTGGATCACCGGCAATCCCGGCTCGCCGGCCGGAGCCGCAGCTCCTCCGCCATTGGGATCTTTGTTGGGCTCAGCCATGAGATTTCCGATCTTTCGCAGGAAGTTGAAGGGAAGGGGTGGTCTTGAGGGCCCCGCCGCTAGCACGGATCGCCGAAGCATGACAAGTTGCGGCTTGACGGCTGTTGCCGTTAAGCGCTTTACAACGCGAAATTTTTACGATCACGGTGTAAACCGGCCCTCCCAGCTGGACCGAGGGGC
Organism: uncultured Alphaproteobacteria bacterium; assembly: GCA_963708555.1. Taxonomy (GTDB): domain Bacteria; phylum Pseudomonadota; class Alphaproteobacteria; order Micropepsales; family Micropepsaceae; genus CAIYRG01. The sequence continues at coordinate 19,000 of CAVPTF010000018.1, forward strand.
GCGCAAGGTCTAGGCTACCCTATTCGGTATGATGGTGGGGCCAAGTCCGTCTTTCGGTTGGGGGCACGAAGGACCGATGTGGGCGAAGGTCTGAAATGGGTACTGAACTGTTCGACATCATTCTCCTCGGTCTCCTGGCCGGGTTCATCGCGTTCCGCCTCTACTCGGTGCTAGGCCGCAGGACGGGGCACGAGCGTGCGCGCGACGATCAGCTGCGCATGCCCGACGGCGCCGAGACCAATCCGAAGCCCGCTCCGAGCAAGGACAATGTCGTCACTCTGCCAGAGCGCCCGGCGCAAGCCGGCACGAGTTCGTCCGGCCTCACGCCGCTCGCGCGCGCTCTCATGGATATCAAGCTCGCCGACCGGAATTTCGACACCGAGCGCTTCGTCTCCGGTGGGCGCTCGGCCTACGAGATGATCGTCACCGCCTTTGCGCGCGGTGAGCGCGATGTGCTGCGCCCGCTCTTGAGCGACGACGTGTTCGACACCTTCGAACGCGCCATCAAGAGCCGCGAAGCCCGCAACGTCCGCGTCGACTTCACGTTCCTGAAGCTGAAAGGCGCGCGGATCAGCGGCGCCGAGATGAAGGGCCGTACGGCCGAGGTCACGGTGACCTTCGAGAGCGAAGTGATGATGGCGGGTTACGATCCGTCGGGCGCGCTCGTCGAAGGCGATGCCAAGACGCCGCACAATGTCACCGACATTTGGACGTTCGCGCGCGACACCGGTTCGCGCGATCCGAACTGGGCGCTGGTCGCAACCGCGAGCGGCTGAGCGAGGGGCTTCCGGAAGCATGGCGCTTCGGTTGAGTCGATGGTTCCCCTGATCTCACGAGTTCTGGCCGGCACTCTTGCCGCCTTGATCGTTGCCGCCTGCGCGACGAAGCCGCCCCCGTCGCCGGCGCCCACACCGGCGCCAACGCCAGCCCCCATGCCGCCCATGATGCCGCCGACGGTGCCGCTGTCGCTCCGGCTCGGGCAGGTGTCCTTCGCCGAGCTCAAAGGCTGGGCGGCCAACGATCCGAAGGCGGCGCTCGAGGCGTTCCGCCGGTCGTGCGTCGCGCTCTCGACGCGACCCGACGCTACCCCTTTGGGTGGAGTCAATTATGCCGGTACCGCCGGCGATTGGCGCCAGCTTTGCCTTGCCGCGTCCGCCATTCCGGCGGAGGACGCACAAACCGTGCGCGCGTTCTTCGAGGCCGAGTTCGTTCCCTATCGCGTCACCCAATCCTCGGGCGTCGGTCTCTTCACCGGCTATTACGAGCCGCAATTGAAGGGCAGCCGGACCAAGCACGGTCCCTATCAGACGCCGCTCTATGGAACCCCGGCGGACCTCGTGAATGTCGATCTCGGGCTCTTCCGTGACACGCTCAAAGGTCAGCGCATCGTAGGACAGGTCGCGAACGGCCGCGTTGTCCCCTATCCCGCGCGCGCCGACATCGAAAGCACCGGACTGCAGCAGGCCAAGCCGCTGCTCTATGTGGACGACCCGATCGACGCCTTCTTCCTCCAGATCCAGGGCTCGGGCCGCGTCGTGCTCGACGACGGCAGCGTCGTCCGCGCGGCGTACGCGGCGCAGAACGGTCGCGCCTACACGGCGATCGGCGCGGTGCTGATCCAGCGCGGCGAGCTCAAGCGCGAAGAGGTTTCGATGCAGTCGATCCGCGCCTGGCTCACGGCGCATCCCGAAGAGGCGCCGCGGATCATGAACGCGAACGCCTCCTACGTGTTCTTCACCGAGCAGGCGCTGGGCGATCCGGTGCTCGGAGCCGCGGGCGCCCAGGGCGTGCCGCTGACGCCCGAAGCAAGCCTCGCCGTCGATCTCTCGCTGCACGCGCTCGGCGTGCCGGTCTGGCTGGAAATGGCGACGCCCGATCCCGATCCGGCGATGCCCGACCGCCCCTTCGAGCGCCTGCTCGTCATGCAGGACACCGGCGGCGCAATCCGCGGCCCCGTCCGGGGCGACGTGTATTGGGGCTACAGCGCGGACGCCGCCGCCATCGCCGGCCGGATGCGCAGCGAGGGCACGATGACCGTCTTCCTGCCGAAGGCGGTGGCCGCCCAGCTTGGACCGAGCGCCGAATTCGCCGGTTCGCGCTGAATGGCGCGACGCAAGACCTCCGAGGAAGAGCAAGCCCTGTTCCGCGAGTCGCTCGGCGACGCGAAGCCGCTGCGAGCGCGAGCGCGCGTCACCGCGCCGCCCAAGGCGAGCGGACCCCCTCCACCCCCTCAGCCCAAGGCGCCGGTCTATCTCGAACGGCAGGCCGATCCCATCGGCGGTCATCGCGCCGCCGATCTGCGCCGCGGGCGGATCGAGCCCGAGGGCAAGATCGACCTCCATGGCATGACGCATGACGGCGCGTATCGTGCGCTCATCGGGTTCCTCACGAGAGCACGGAGCGACGACAAGCGAGTGGTGCTTGTCGTCACCGGCAAAGGCGGCGTGCTGCGCGAAGCCTTGCCCCTCTGGCTTGGCCAGACCGACCTTGCCCCTCTCGTCTCCGGCATCTCCGAAGCCCATATCAAGCATGGCGGCTCTGGCGCCTTTTACGTCTCCTTGCGCCGGACGCGCCGGTGAACCGCCATGAAGCAACAGCACTCCACGATCACGGTGTCCACGCGCGGACCGGGCTTCACCGATCTGACCGATAAAGTCCGGCGCTTCGTCCGCGACGCGGGCATCGAGACCGGACTGCTCACCCTGTTCCTGCCGCACACCAGCGCATCGCTCTTGATCCAGGAGAACGCCGATCCCGACGTGCTGCGCGATCTGGCGGACGCGTTCACCCGGCTCGCGCCGCGCGATGCGGATTATCGCCACACGACCGAAGGTCCCGACGACATGCCGGCGCATATCCGCGCCGCGCTCACGCAGACGTCCCTGTCGATCCCGGTGATGAAGCGCGCGCCCGCGCTCGGCACGTGGCAGGCGATCTATCTCTTCGAGCACCGCGACGCACTGCACGCCCGCGAGCTCATGCTGCACGTGATCGGCGACTGACGAAGTCGGATCGCGCTCTAGATCAGCTTGGCTTGGCGCGCTTTCGACTTCAGCGATTGCTCGGGCCGCGCGCCGTAATGCGAGATGACCTCGGCCGCGGCCACCGCGCCCAGGCGGCCCGCGGTGCGGAGGTCGCGCTTGCGCGACAGCCCGTAGAGGAACCCCGCCGCGAACTGATCGCCGGCCCCCGTCGTGTCGACGACCTGGGTCACGCGCTCGGCCGGCAGCACATGCAGCTCGTCATTGCCGCCGACGATGACGCAGCCGTTCTCCGAGCGCGTCAGCGCGGAAATCCCGTGCCACGCCTTGGCCGCTTTCAACGCGGCGTTGAACGTGTCGACCTCGAACAGCGCTTTGGCTTCCTCTTCGTTGGCGAACAGGATGTCGATGTCGCTCTTCATCAGGTGCAGGAACTCGTCGCGGTAGCGGCCGACGCAGAACGGATCGGAGAGGGTGAAGGCGACGCTGCGCCCCGCCCCCTTCGAGGCGGCGATGGCCTTGCGGATCGCGGCCTTCGAGCCTTCCTCGTCCCACAGATAGCCCTCGATATAGAGGAACTCGACCGCGCCGATCTCGGACGGGTCGATGTCGTCGGGCGTCAGCTCCCGGCAGGCGCCGAGATAGGTGCTCATGCTCCGCTGGCCGTCCGGCGTCACCGCGATCAGCGAGCAGGCGGTCGGCAGACTCGTGTCCGCCATCGGCGTGGAGAACTCCACGCCCGCGCTCTTCATGTCCTCGGCGAAGCGCTGTCCCAGGCGGTCGTTCTTGACCTTCCCGATGAACTTGCCCTTGGCCCCGAACGAGGCGAGCCCGGCCATCGTGTTGGCCGCCGAACCGCCCGATGTCTGCTTGGAGTCCTCGGCCAGCTCGATCAGCTGCTCGGCACGGAACTCGTCGATCAACGTCATGACCGACTTGGCGATTCCGTGCTCGAGCAGGAACTCGTCCGAGGCCGGGAAGATGACGTCCACAATGGCATTGCCGATACCTGCGACATCGAAACGGTCGGACATCATCGCCCTCAATAGCGTGTTAGGAACACGCAAGTTATAAGCCCCCGATGACCGATTACGGATCAGCCGGACCGTTGGCAAGAGCAGTGAGGGCCGCACCTCTGGCGGCCATGGTCATTCTGCTGCTTGCCGGCTGCGCGACGTCCTCACCCGAGATCGTTGCCGCCCCCGTGCCGCAAGAGATGGCGTCGCTTCCCCCGGAGCCGCCTCATGGCCGCGCCACCCCTCCCGCTCCCGGAGCCACCCCCGCCGGTGCCCGAGCCGCCCGAGGTGATGTTGCCGCCTCTACCCCCTGAGCCGCCGCCCCCACCGCCGCCGCCGCCGATGCCGACGGACGCCCAATCCTTGCGCGCGGCCTACGGCACGCCCGCCTTCATCCGGCGCGAGGCCGACTCCGAGCTGTGGCGCTATGACGGCATGACCTGCGCGGCGTTCTTCTTCCTCTACGCCGAGGGCGGCACCTATCGCGTCCGCCATACGGAGACGAGCCCGCGCGGGCAGGACATGCCCGCCGATCCCGATTGTCTCAGGAGCCTTGTCGTGCCGGCCGCCGGCGCACCTCGCCCGAGTCCCAGTCCGCGCCGATGCTGTGAGCGCCTTCTTCAGGAGCGATTTCTCGACCTGAGGCGTTTGACCCGCGGGCTCAGTCTTCGGCGTGAAGCGGCAAAGATCGGCGACGATGCAGTCGGGACAGCGCGGCTTGCGCGCCACGCAGATGTAACGCCCGTGCAGGATCAGCCAGTGATGCGCATGGAGCTTGTACTTCTCGGGCACGACGGCTTCGAGATTGTCTTCGACGTCGCGCGGCGTCTTTCCCGGCGCCAGCCCGGTGCGATTCCCGACCCGGAAGATATGCGTGTCGACCGCGATGGTCGGTTCGCCGAACGCGACGTTCATCACCACATTCGCTGTCTTGCGTCCCACGCCGGGCAGCTCCTGTAAGGCGTCGCGGTCTCTCGGCACGCCGCCGCCATATTTCTCGATCAGAATCTTCGACAGCGCGATGACGTTCTTCGCCTTGGTGCGATAGAGCCCGATCGTCTTGATCGCTTCGCGCAAGCGCTCTTCGCCGAACGCGATCATCTTCTCCGGCGTATCGATACGCGCGAACAGCGGCGCGGTCGCCTTGTTGACGCCCTTGTCCGTCGCCTGCGCCGACAGCACGACCGCGACAAGCAACGTGTACGGATTAACGTATTGAAGCTCGGAGCGCGGATCGGGATCGTTCGCCGCGAAACGCGAGAAGAGCTCCGCGACCTCTTTTGTGCTCAAGCGCCGCGGCATGAAGGGGTTCCGAGAGTGACGAAATCAGCGGGACCTTAACCGCGCCGCTGCCTTAGGCAAAGCGGGGAACGATTTATAGGGGGGTCCGTTTCCACCGAGGGTCCGACAACGGGAGTTACAAAATGTCAGTCACTACATCAGTGAAATCTGTGGCCGCGGCAGCGGCGCTTGTGACTGCCGTGGCGTTGAGCGCTTGCGGCACGACCCCGGGCGACCGTGCGGTCTCCGGCGGCTTGCTCGGCGCTGGTGCTGGCGCAGCGATCGGCTCTCTCTCCGGCAACGCCGGTGCTGGCGCGCTGATCGGTGGCGCGGCGGGCGCGGTGACCGGTGCCGTGACCGACCCGTGCAGGCTGGACCTTGGCGATCCGTGGTGGAGAGACAATGGCGGCGAAGCGGCGCGCCGCGAACGCTGCGGTCCGTAATCGACGACGCATACCGAGGAAGCCCGCGTGGATCACGCGGGCTTCCTGCATGAGGGGCACTTCAGCTAGACTTTGAGCATGGATCGCGTGTTCTTCGACGCCGTCTTGGAGCCCAATCGCCCGTTGAGCGCGAGAGGCCAGGTGCTGCTGCTGGGGTTCGTTGCGCTCGTCAGTTTGGTCACCGGAACGCTCTTCGCTTTGCACGGCGCGTGGCCGGTGACGCCGTTCTTCGGCGCCGACGTTGCGTTGCTCGCGCTCGCCCTGCACATCAGCAAACGCGCGAGCAAGCGGCGCGAGCGCTTGACGCTCACATCCGAGCGCCTGTTGATCGAGCGCATCAGCCCCAACGGCGCGGCACGCCGCGAGGAGCTCAACCCCTATTGGCTGCGCGTCGATCACGAAGACCCCGAGCTTGTGGGTTGCGAGCTCGCGCTTGTTTCGCGCGGCCGTCGCTGGATCGTCGGTAGCTTTCTCGGCGCCGAAGAGCGCGCCAGCCTCGCCGATGCGCTGCGCAGGGCCCTGCGCGAAGCGCGCGTCGCGGTGCCGGCGACAAATCAAAAGGCCTCTATTGTCCTTGCCCGATATTCGGATTGATCGCCCTTGCGCGTGCGATGTCCGCGTCGGCGCCCGCGTTGTCGCCCAGGCCCCGCTTCGCGATCCCGCGGTTGAACAGTGAGGACGCTTCGTTCGGATCCATCTGCTGCGCTCTGACGCAAATCGTCTTCAGCGCCCCTCGCATCTCCGCCCCGTTGTTTGGCCAAGCCGCGCACATAGAGCAGCAGCGCCATGTCGGGCCGCAATCGGATCGCCTGATCGAAATCGGCGATCGCGAGCGTCCAGTCGCCGGTTTTCGCATAGACCTGGCCGCGATTCAGGTAACCGACCGGGCTGTCCGGCGCGAGACGGATCACTTCGTCGAAATTCGAGATCGCGCGCTCGAACTCGCCCATGCCGGCATAGATGTTTCCGCGCTGGTCGAACGCGCGGACGTCTCGCGGCGCAAGCGTGATGTACCGCGACAAATCCTGCAGCGCGCGCTCGTGCTGGCCGAGCCTGTCGTAGACGCGCCCGCGCGTGGAATATGAAACCGTGTGATCGGCATTCAGCTCGATGGCGCGCGAATAGTCGTTGACCGCGTCGTCCAACCGACCGGTGGTTTCGAATGCGAAACCGCGATTGTGGATATTGGTCGCATTCGTGGGATCGAGCATGATCGCCTGGTCGAAATCGGCGATCGCAAGGTCGTAAGCTTGTTTCCGCATTTGCGCGCTGCCGCGATTGGAATAGACGGCCGCGAGCGCGCGCTGGGGCAGCCGGCCCAATTCGATCGCCGCCGTGCAAGCAGGGATCGCGACGTTCACGTCATTGCTCTCGCAGCGCGCGAGGTTCTGATCGAGCGTCTGCGCATGCGCGGACGCGTTCACCATAAAAAACAAGACGGCAGATAGGATCCGCTTCTTGGAGAGGTGACGGTCAATCCCCGACATGTGGGTCGATCTCGCGCGCCTTCGCGATATCCGCATCCGCGCCGTCGAGATCACAGAGGCCGAATTTCGCCAGACCGCGATGGTAATAAGCGTTGGCTGCATCCGGCTTCAGTTTGATCGCCTGGTCGTAGTCCTTGATCGCGAGCTCGAAGTTCAAACGGTTTGCGTGCGCGAGCCCGCGTCCATCAAAGGCGATCCAGAATTCGGGGCGAAGCTTGATCGCGTGATTGTAATCCTTGATCGCGCGGTCGTAGTCGTATCTGCGGGCGTGGGCACCCGCGCGCTGCGCGATGATCCGCGGCAAATTCTCGCTGTCCACGCGGCCCGTTTCGATCAGAACCGTGCAGGCCCTGATCGCGACGTCCGGATCGCGATTGCCGCATTGTGCAAGAGCATCGTCTTCGCCGGCGGCTCTTGAGGCCGCGATTATCAGAGCAGGCACGAGCACCGAAAAATGACGCCGCATCGAGACTTCCCCTTCCCCGATGACGGGAGAAGTCTAGTCCGAAAGCGGGCCCATTGCACGCGGGCGTTGCTGCTTTACCTTACTGGCCGACGTTGGGGTCCATCGATCTCGCGCGTGCAACATCGACGTCTCCGCCCGGCCGGTCGCCGGCCTGCTGCTTGGCAACCCCACGGTTGTAGAGGCTCGAGGCGTCGCGCGGATTGCTCGCCACCGCCTTGTCGAGGTCGGCGATGGCGCGGGCGTATTGGCCAGTCTTCACGTAGGACAGCCCGCGATTGGCGAACAGGTCGGGCAGATTGGGATCGAGCATGATCGCCCGGTCGAAATCCACCACCGCGCGATTGTAGTTTGCCCATGCGCGCATAGGCGACGCCGCGATTGGCGAACGCTTCGGCATAGTTCCTCTCGGCCATGATCGCGCTGTCATAATCCTTTATGGCGGATTGGAGCTCGTTCCCTTCGAGGAACAAATTGCCCCGGCTGAGGTAGATATACGGGATCGCTCGGATCGATCTTGATCGCCTGTTCGAAGTCGGCGAGCGCAAGATTGCGTGCACCGTTCTGCATGTGCGCCGTCGCGCGATGCGTGTAGACGATCGTCATCATCGGATCGATCTTGAGCGCCGCGTCGAAATCGGCGATCGCCCGCTCGTAGTCGCCCTTTTGCGCATAGCGAGATGCCGCGGTTGTCATAGGCAATGGCGAATTTCGGGTTGAGCATGATCGCCTGATTGAACTCGGCGATGGCGCGGTCGAACTCGTCCTGCACGCGATAGGCCTCTCCGCGATTCGCGTAGGCATTGGCGAACTTCGGATTGACGGCGATGGCCTTGTCGTAGTCGGGAATGGCGCGCTCGGGCTCGCCCGTCATGAGGCGCGACATTGCCGCGCTGACTATAGGCTTCGAAGTCCTCGGGATTGGCTGCGATCGCGCCGGTCGTAGTCTTCGACGGCGCGGTCGAACTCCCCCATCGCGGAATAGAAATCGCCGCGATTGGCCCACGCGCGCGAATTCCTCGGGATCGAGCATGACGGCCAGATCGAAATCGGCCAGCGCGCGATCGGCTTGGTCGCGCCGCAAAAAGGCGCGTGCGCGGTTGGTGTACGCGGCGCTGCGCTGGATCGCTGTCGATTGCCGGGAGTTGATGATCGCCGTGCACCCCGCAATCACGGGAACGGGATTGTCCACGCTACCGTTGCATTGCCGGACCGCGACCGGACTCGCCGCTCCACCGGTGCCAACCGCCGGGTCGACATTAAAGCCCTGTGCGGCGGCGGCGCCCGCAAATCCGATCGACACCAAGAGGGGAATGAGAACTCGTGCAGTCATCGAACGACCTCCGCAAGCCCCCCAGTTACCCTGAAAGCAAGTTTACCCCGAAAGCCCGAGCACGTCGCTCATCGCGTAAAGCCCGGGTTTTTTCCCTTGTCCCCATCGTGCGGCGGCAAGCGCCCCGCGGGCGAAGATCATTCGGTCTTCGGCGCGATGGGAAAGCTCGATCCGCTCATACGGCCCGGCGAGCGTCACAGTGTGATCGCCGACGACCGTGCCCCCGCGCAGCGAGGCAAAGCCGATTGCGCCGTCGTTCCGCGGGCCGGTGTTCCCGTCGCGCGCGCGAACCTCATGCTCGCGCAAGCCGACGCCCCGGCCCTTCGCCGCCGCTTCGCCCAGCAGCAGCGCCGTGCCCGATGGCGCGTCCACCTTCATCCGATGATGCATCTCGACGATTTCAATGTCGTAATTGGGCAGAACTTTGGCGGCTTCCTTCACGAGCGCGGCCAGCAGATTGACGCCGAGGCTCATGTTTCCCGACTTGACGATCACCGCGTGCCGTGACGCGGCCTGAAGGCGCGTCAGATCGGCATCGGAGAATCCGGTCGTGCCGATGACGTGCACGATGCGCGCCTGTGCCGCGATCTCGGACAAGGCGACGCTCGCCGCGGGCGTCGAGAAGTCGAGCACGGCATCCGATTTGGACGCGGCCGTGACGATATCGTCCGTCAACGGAATATTCGCCGGCGGCAGGCCCGAGAGCTCGCCCGCGTCGCGGCCGAGATCGGCATGGCCGCTGCGCTCCAGCGCAAACGCTAGCTGCATGTCCTGCGTCTCGGAGAGCGCGCGGATCAGGGTCCGGCCCATGCGGCCCGACGCGCCGGCGACCGTCACTCGGATTGTCTTCATGGGTTCATCCTAAGCGGACGGCGGCAGGCACGCCATTGCAGGGGGTCAGATTCGGCTGTCGAAGTTCTGGCCGGCGCCGTTTCCGCCGCCCCCCGCCTTCGCAACCGTCACCATCGCCGGCCGCAGCAGGCGGTCCCCGATCAGGTAGCCCGGCTGCACCACGTTCACCACGGTCCCGGGCTGCGCGTCCGGGGCGGGCACTTCGGCGATGGCCTGATGCAGGTTCGGATCGAAGCGCTGGCCCTGCGCCTCGATGGGCTTCACCCCATGACGGGCAAGTGCTGCGCTCAGCTCCCGCGCCGTTGCCTCGACGCCATCCAACACCGCCTTCACGGAGTCATCGGCCTTGGCGCGAGCCTCCGGCGAGAGCGCCGCAAGCGCTCGGTTAAGATTGTCGGCCACCGTGAGCATGTCGCGCGCAAACCGTGTGACGCTGTACGTGCGGGCATCGTCGCGTTCGCGCTCCAGCCGCTTTCTCACGTTCTCGACTTCGGCCAGCGCACGCAATGCGCGATCTTTGTGCGCCTCGACCTCGGCCTTCAGGCCTGAGAGTTCCTGCGCCATCATCTCGGCCCCGTTGGTCTCCGGCTGGTCCTCCGGCAGGGCGTCGTTGTCGTTATCAGCAGCCATGACACTCCTTAAACGCGTTGCGGGCCCACTCGTCTAGGCCAAAAGACGCCCGACGACCCGCGCGGTGTAGTCGACGATGGGCACGATCCGGGCATAGTTCAGCCGGGTCGGCCCGATCACGCCGATCACGCCCACCACCTTGCCCTTGGCGTCGGCATAAGGTGCGGCCACGATCGACGATCCGGACAGCGAGAACAGCTTGTTCTCCGAGCCGATGAAAATCCGCACACCTTCGCCCCCACGCGCGAGCTCGAGCAGCGAGATCAGATCGTTCTTGCGCTCGATGTCGTCGAAAAGCGTACGCACGCGCTGAAGGTCGCTTTGCGCGTCGATGTCCTCGAGCAGCTTTGATGCGCCGCGCACGATCAGGATCTTGTCGTCGCCCGTGTTGTCGCCGCGTTGCGACAGCGTGGCGAGACCCTCCGCGACGACGCGCGCGGTCAACTGGTCGAGCTCGGCGCGATGCTCTTCGAGCTCTTTCAGGATCTCGCCCTTCACAGCGTCGAGCGAGCGGCCCTGAATCTTGGACGACAGATAGTTCGCGGCTTCGATCAACACGGACGGCGGCAATCCGAGCGGCGTGCTGATCACGCGGTTTTCGACGCTGCCGTCCACGCCGACCAGGATCGCCAGCGCTCTGCCCGGCCCGACATTGACGAACTCGATATGCTTGAGCGCCGTTTCCTGTTTCGCGGCAACCAGCAGTCCCGCGCAGCGCGACAGACCCGACAGCATCGTGGCCGCCTGGGTCATCACGTCTTCGAGCGGTCGGCCCGCCGCGGCGAGGCGCTCTTCGATCGCGCCCCGTTCCTCGCTCGTGAGGTCGCCGATCTGGAGCATGCCGTCGACGAAGAGCCTCAGACCCTTCTCGGTCGGAACCCGCCCGGCGCTCGTATGCGGCGCATAGAGCAGGCCCAATTGTTCGAGATCCGACATGACGTTGCGGATAGAGGCGGGCGACAAGGTCAGCGGCAGGCGCTGCGCCAGCGTGCGCGATCCGACCGGCTCGCCCAGCGTCAGATAGGCCTCGACCAGGTGGCGGAACACCTCGCGCGGGCGTGCGCCCAGTTCGCTGGTGATGAGGTCGGCTCCGGATTTTCCGCTTCTGGGTTCGATCGTCATGGGTCTGTTAAATTATTGCAGGAATTGGACTTTGCCTGGATATGGCGCCAAGCCTGCCGGGCCCCGATTTGCACCGCGCCCGTACCGCCGGTAGGTAAAGACCGCGACCTGGAACTTCAAGAGAATCCCCCTATGCGCCCAGTCTTAAGGCCGTCGGGCCGTCAGCATGACGAAATGCGTCCCGTGACCCTCGAGGCCGGGATTGTGAAACATGCCGAAGGCTCCTGCCTGGTGAAATTCGGTGACACGCACGTGCTGTGCACCGCAAGCCTCGAAAACCAGCCCCCGCCCTTCCTGCGCGGCAGCGGGCGCGGCTGGGTCACGGCCGAATATGGCATGCTTCCGCGCGCCACGTCGGAGCGCACGCGCCGCGAGGCGGCGGCGGGCAAGCAGAGCGGCCGCACGCAGGAGATCCAGCGTCTGATCGGACGCTCGCTCAGGGCCGTGACCGCGCTCGACATACTCGGCGAGCGCCAGATCATCATCGATTGCGACGTGCTCCAGGCCGACGGCGGCACGCGCACCGCGGCGATCACCGGCGGCTTCGTCGCCTTGCACCGGTGCCTCACCTTCATGACCGCGACGGGTCTCATTGCGCGCCACGCGATCAAGGATCACGTCGCCGCCGTCTCCTCCGGCATCTACGAAGGCGCGCCCGTGCTCGATCTCGATTACGCGGAGGATTCAGCCGCCCATACGGACGCGAATTTCGTGCTCACCGGCTCGGGCGGTCTGGTGGAGATCCAGGGCACCGCGGAAGGCGTCCCGTTCAGCGAGGAAGAGCTCGGCCAGCTGCTCGGTCTTGCGCGCAAAGGAATCGCCAATCTCGTGCAAGGTACAGAAGGAAGCGTTGAAGCTGTGATCCGGTTGTCTCCTGGAGACAAGCTCGTCATCGCCAGCCACAACCAGGGCAAGGTCAAGGAAATCCGCGAGCTGCTCGCACCCCATAGGCTCCGCATCGTCGGCGCCGCGGATTTGGGACTTCCCGAGCCCGAAGAGACCGGGTCCACCTTTGCCGAGAACGCGAAGCTGAAGGCCGAAGCCGCATCGTCGGCATCCAAACTTCCTGCGCTGGCCGATGACTCGGGGCTCGCCGTCGCCGCTCTCGATGGCGCGCCCGGTATCTATTCGGCGCGCTGGGCCGGTCCGACGAAGGATTTCCGCATCGCCATGGCGCGTGTCGAGAAGGAAATGCGGGAGTCGGGCAATCCCGACAAGCGCGCGCATTTCGTTTGCGTGCTCGCCTTGGCCGCGCCCGGCGCCGCGACGGACATCTTCGAGGGCAGGGCTTACGGCACGATCGACTTTCCGCCGCGCGGACAATTCGGGTTCGGCTACGACCCGATCTTCATGCCGGAAGGGAACCGGTTCACATTCGCCGAGATGGATCCTAAGGCCAAGCACGCCATCTCGCACCGCGCGAAAGCATTCGAGAAATTCGTGAAGGCGGCGCTCCTGAGGCCATGAGCGGGTTCGGCATCTACGTTCACTGGCCCTATTGCGCGGCGAAGTGTCCGTATTGCGACTTCAACTCGCATGTCCGCGACGCGTTCAGCGAAACCCGCTGGAGCGATGCGATCTTGAGCGAGCTCGACTTCGTCGCCGGGCTGCAAAGCGAGCGGCCAAGTGTTGCGAGCGTGTTCTTCGGCGGCGGTACGCCGTCCCTGATGAGCGGCCGAGCGGTTGGCCGCGTGCTCGATGGCATCGCAAAGCTGTGGCCGACCGCAGACGATGTCGAGATCACGCTCGAAGCCAATCCCAACAGTGTGGAGCAGGAGCGCTTTCGCGATTATCGCGCAGCCGGCGTCAATCGCGTTTCGATCGGCGTGCAGTCGCTCGATGGTGCCGCGCTCAAGGCGCTCGGCCGTCTGCACGGCGTCGACGAAGCGAAGAACGCGATCAAGCTCGCGCAGCATATCTTCCCGCGCAGCAGCTTCGATCTCATCTATGCACGCCCCGATCACACACCCGAGGCGTGGACACGCGAGCTTAAAGAAGCGCTCGCGTTCGGCACCGAGCATCTCTCGCTCTATCAATTGACCATCGAACCGGGCACCGCCTACGCGACGCTGGCGCGGCAGGGGAAGCTCATCGTGCCCGATGAAGACGCCGCGGCCGCGCTCTACGACGTCACGGAGACCCTCTGCGCGGCGTCGGGCCTGCGCCTCCTACGAAGTGTCGAACTATGCGCGGCCCGGCGCCGAGAGCCGGCACAATCTCGTCTATTGGCGCTACGGCGACTACGCCGGCATTGGACCCGGCGCGCACGGGCGCCTGACGCTCGACGGACGGCGCATGGCGACCGAAGCCGAACGGCTGCCCGAGAAATGGCTCGCAGCGGTCGAGCAGCGCGGAAGCAGCATCGCACTCACCGACATCTCCACCGACGCCGCGCGCGAACATCTGCTGATGGGCCTGCGTCTCGCCGAAGGCATCGATCTCGCTGCCTATCGCGAGCGGTGGAACGTCGCACCGTCATCGTCGCGCATCGCGGACCTGAGCGCGGACGGCTTGATCGCCGTCGACGGAACCCGCCTGCGCGCAACCGCGCGCGGCCGGCTCGTGCTCAACGCCGTCATCGCGCAACTGGCCGACAGTTTGAGCTCTTAGAACCCCGCGGCCGGGAAGCTCCGCGGCGCGGGATCGATGACGGTGAGGCCGTTCGCCGACACTTGCAGCACCGCAAGCCCGCGATCCGTCGAACCGTCGTCGCGGAAGCGGAAGATGCCGTCCACGCCGGAGAACCCGTTCGGATCGGTGAGCGCCGCCTCGGTGAACCGCTCATAGGGCTGGCCGCGCGCCAGAAGCGCGACGAGCGAGATGGCGTCATAGGAGAGCGTCGCGATCCGCGGCGGCGCGGCGTTGAACACCATCCGGTAATGGGCCGAGAAGCTGCGGAACGCTTCCGGATTGGGCGCCGCGAACCAGCCATTGGCGAGCACCGGCTCGCGCTGCACGGCCGCGTCATCCCACAGGCCCGTGCCGAGGAACTGCATCGATCCGGTTGTCCGCGCCGCCGACGACCAGCGCCGAGCCGATCGCTTGCAGGACCGAGCCGCCCTCGGCGATCAGCACCGCGTTGGGCTGCGACTGCGCGACGACGCGCGCGGGCGCTGCGACCGCTTCGGCACGCTGCTCGAAGGTCTGCATGCTGGTGATCGTTCCGCCCGCCTCCATCACGGCGCTCCGAAACGCCTCGCCGACGACATCGCCATAGGCCGAGCGTGGAACGAGCCCGCCGAACATGGAGTGGCCCTTCTGGGCCGCGAAGCTGACAATGCGGCGCACTTCGTTGGCGGGCTGGAAGCTCAGGAGATAGACGCCGCGCCCGCCGACCGAACGATCGGTCGAGAAGGCGACGACCGGAACCTTGCCCTCGCGCGCCACGGGCGCAACCGACAGCACCGACTGCGCGAACAGCGGGCCGATGATGATCTCGGCGCCGTCTCCGATGGCCTTCGCGGCGGCTTCGGCCGCCCGTTCGGGCGTGCCGCCGTCATCGCGGGGCATCAGGAGGATGTCGCGGGCGCCGGAATCGAACACGGCAAGCTCGGCCGCCTTCTGCAGAGCGTCGGCGAGATTGCGCACCTCGGCGTTCGCGCTCGAGAACGGCAGCAGCAGCGCGACGCGCGCCGGCACCGTCTCCCGCGAGGTGTTGCGCAGGCGGTAGTAGTTGGGCTGCTCCATCCGCGACGGCGGCGCGGGGGGCGGCGGTGGCGGCGGCGGAGGCGGCGGAACATAGACCTCGCGCATCGGCGGCGGAGGGGGCGGAGGAGGCGGTGGCGGCGTCTGGCACGCCACAAGCTCGACCGTTAGACTCAAGGAGAGCGCGATCGCGCCCCAGCGAGCAAAGGCTTTGCGGGAAACCGCTTTGGGAGTGGCAGGGCGTGGCGCGCGACCGCAAAAAACCTGGAAAAAACCCATCCGCGGCTTCTCCTTTGACACTACGTCCCCGGCCGGAATCACTGCCCGCCGACCCTAAGGCGCGGGAACGCGCCGGTAAATCCTATCCTCTCGTCGCAGGGGAGGGCCAAAATATGACCGGAACCCCGCAAAGCCCGCTTGCTCCCGGCCTCTACATCACCGCGACGCCGATCGGTAACGCCTCCGACATCACGTTGCGCGCGCTCGACGTGCTCAGGTCCTGCGATGCCATCGTCGCCGAGGACACGCGGGTCACCTCGCGCCTCCTTGCGATCCACGGGATCAGCCGGCCGCTTTCTCATCTACAACGACCACAACGCGCCCATCGGTGCGCCCGAAACTTTTGCAACGGTTGCGTGAGGGCGCGCGGTTGGCGCTCGTCAGCGATGCGGGCACGCCGCTCGTCTCCGATCCCGGCCACAAACTTGTCACAGCAGCACTTGCCGAAGGGATCGTGGTCCATCCCGTGCCCGGCCCTTCGGCGGCCCTCGCCGCGCTCACCATCTCGGGCCTCCCCTCCGAACGGTTCCTGTTCGCCGGGTTCCTGCCGGCGAAATCGGGTGAGCGCCGCTCGGTGCTGGAAGAGCTCGCCCCCATTCCCGCCACGTTGATCCTTTTCGAATCCGCACAGCGTCTGGCCGAGACGCTCCGCGACATGGCGGAGGTCTTGGGCGCGCGCGAGGCTGCCGTCACCCGCGAGCTGACCAAGTTCCACGAGGAGGTGCGCCGCGGTCCGCTTGCGGAACTTGCCGCCTTCTACGCGGAAGCCGGCGCACCGAAGGGCGAAATCACCCTCGTGATCGGGCCGCCCGGACGCGAAAATTGAGGAAAATCCTGCTCGAATCGACGAGCTTCTTGCCCAAGTTTTGCCGTTCATGCCGGTTAGACCTGCGGCGACATTGATCGCGGATTTGACGGGCGTCTCAAAACGCACGGTCTATAATCGCGCGATTGCTCTTAAGGGAGCGAAGGACAAGGACGATGTGGGGGGCGAAGACGCGTGATCGCTTCATGCTGCGGCGAGGTGCGGAGCTGCGCGGACGTCGCAGCGAGTTCTGGGCGGCGCTCCTTCTCTCCTGCAAGCTCTATCGGGTGCTCGGCTGGCGCGTGAAGACGCGGCTCGGCGAGCTCGACCTCGTGGCCTTGAGCCCGGACGGCGTCCTTTGCTTCATCGAAGTGAAGGCGCGAGGGGAAGAAGGATCGGCCGCCGAAGCGATCACCGCCCGGCAGCGATCGCGCATTGAGCGGGCGGCTGCGCTTTACTTGGGCGCGCATCCCGCGTTACGCCACAAGGCGGTTCGATTCGATGCGATACTGGTGACGCCACGACGCTGGCCGCGCCACGTGAAGGATGCGTGGCGGCCGGAGTCATAAATGATGGCGCAGAATTCTGTGGGGGGATGACGTCGTATTTGTAGAGGAGTATTCGCGATGATCCCACGTTGGTTGTCTTCGACTGTGTTGGTTGTTCTTGCCGCTCCGGCCCTGTCGGGCTGCATCGCCGCAG
This sequence comes from uncultured Alphaproteobacteria bacterium, assembly GCA_963708555.1. Taxonomy (GTDB): domain Bacteria; phylum Pseudomonadota; class Alphaproteobacteria; order Micropepsales; family Micropepsaceae; genus CAIYRG01. Next base: position 36,039 of record CAVPTF010000018.1, read on the forward strand.
CGGCGGTCGGTACCGTTGCGGGTGTGCAGACCTTGCGTCAGGAACGCCCGGTCGGCGCCGCGCTCGACGACCGGGCGATCAAGACGACACTCGATGCCAAGCTGCGTCAGACGTCGGGCTTGAGGTTCGGCATCGCCACCACCGTCGTCGAAGGACGCGTGCTGTTGGCCGGCCGCGTGACCAGGCCCGAGGACAGACTCGAAGCGACACGCTTGGCCTGGACCATCCATGGCGTGGCCAAGGTCGACAACGACATCGAAGTCACCGACAGCTGGGGTTGGCTCGACCGGCCGCAGGATTTCATCATGCGCCAGGCGCTGGTGGCCAGGCTCGTCTCCGACCGGTCGATCCAGCAGGTGAACTACACCACCGATGTCGTCCACGGCGTGGTCTATCTGATGGGTGTCGGCCAGGATCAGGAAGAGGTCGATCGCGTGGTTGAGCATGCGAACAGCGTCAACAATGTCAGGCGGGTGGAAAACTACGTCGTGTTGAAGGATGATCCGCTGCGCGACAAGTTCGACGTCACATCGCAGAATGAGTAGTACGGAGGCAGAGGCGATCGATATTTCGCCGGCCGAATACCTGTTGAAGGTGGGAAAGGCCGGCGAGGGGCCGCACGATATTGCCACAGCGGCGCTCATGCTCGCCGCGCTCGATCGTCCCGAAAAGAAGCTCGCTCCCTATCTCGCGCATCTTGCGGATTTGTCGGAAGCTGCCCGTGCCGAAGCGGCGTTCGCGAACGATGCCGAGAGCGCGGCGCAGGCGCTCGGTCAGGTCTTCACCGCGCGCTTCGGCTATGACAGCGATCGCATGGCCTATGACGATCCGGACAATGCCGATCTGATGATGGTGATCGAGCGCCGTCGCGGCCTGCCCGTGGCGCTCGGCATCCTCTACCTGCACGCGGCGCGCGCGGCGCGGATGGACGCTCACGGCCTGCACGCGCCGGGGCATTTCCTGCTCAAGCTCGCGGTCAAGGGCAGCGAGGCCTATGTCGATCCATTCGCGGGCGGCGCGGTCGTCGATCGCGAGCGGGTCGCACCGCATCTCGGCATCCCCATGCTCGCGGCCGAACCCGGCGTGCCCGAAGTGCCCGGCGCTTACGAGCCGGTGAGCGACATCGACGTGCTCTTAAGGCTTCAGAACAACATCAGAAGCCGCGCGCTGAGAAGCCACGACTCCGCCCGCGCGATCGAGATCGGCCGGCGCATGGCGCAGCTCGCACCCTACCGGCCGCCGCTGTGGCTCGACCTTGCGCATCTCCACGAATCCTCGGGCGCGCTCTCGGCCGCGCGTACCGCCTACGAGCACTGCCTCAAGGCATCGCGCACCGGCGATACGTATCACAACGAGGCGACGCTCGCGCTTCATGCGCTGCGCCGCCGGATCAACTGACCATGGCGCTGACCGTCGCGATCCAGATGGATCCCGTCGACCGGATCGACATCGCGGCCGATTCCACCTTTGCGCTTTCCCTCGAAGCCCAGGCGCGCGGTCACAAGCTCCTCTATTACGGTCCGCGCGATCTCACTCTGCGCGAGACGAGGCTGTTCGCGCGCGTGCGGCCGCTGACGTTGCGCAACGTCCGCGGCGATCACTTCACGCTCGGCGCACCGTCCGTATACGAATTGTCGGACGCCGATGTCGTGTTGATGCGGCAGGACCCGCCGTTCGACATGGCCTATATCACCGCCACGCATATGCTCGAACGGATCCATCCCAAGACGCTCGTCGTCAACGATCCGTTCCACGTGCGCAATGCGCCGGAGAAATTGTTCGTCACGCAATTCGAAGGCCTGATGCCGCCGACGCTCATCACGTCGGACCGCGAGGAGATCCGCGCTTTCCGCGCGAGCCCACAAGGAGATCGTCGTCAAGCCGCTCTACGGCAATGGCGGCGCCGGCGTCTTCCGGCTCAAGAGCGACGATGAGAATCTCAACGCGCTGCTCGAGATGTTCACCCAGTTCTATCGCGAACCCATCGTCGTGCAGCGCTATGTCCCGCAAGTGCGCCAGGGCGACAAGCGCATCATCCTGGTCGATGGCGAGGCGGTCGGCGGCATCAATCGCGTGCCCGCCGAGGGCGAGGCGCGCTCCAATCTTCATGTCGGCGGCCGCGCGGAGCCGATCGAGCTGTCGGCCCGCGACCGCGCGATCTGCGCCGCGATCGGGCCGGAGCTCAAGAGCCCGCGGTCTCATCTTCGCCGGGATCGACGTCATCGGCGACTATCTGACCGAGATCAATGTCACCTCGCCCACGGGCATCCAGGAATTGCGCCGGTTCGGCGGCGCCGATGCCGCGAAGCTGATCTGGGACGCCATCGAACGCCGCCTCGTTGCGAAGCGTTAACGCCCAAAACACGTCTGTTTGACCCGTTCGCGCGTTACCTAAGCTCGGCCTTGGACTTGAGGCGAAAGCGCCATGGCGGACATGAACATTCCCTCGTCACAACACACCGGAACGGACTCCTCAGGTCCGCACACGTCGAAGAATCACCTGAGCTTGTTCGAGCGGTTTGCGCGCCGGGCTTCGATGCTTGCGGGAAAACCGGCGGCGTTCTTTTCGGCGCTGGCGATCGTCATCGTGTGGCTCGCCACCGGTCCGATCTTCGGGTTCACCGACACATGGCAGCTGATCATCAACACCGGCACGACGATCGTCACGTTCCTGATGGTGTTCCTGCTCCAGCACAGTCAGAACCGCGACACGCTGGCGTTGCAGGTCAAGCTCGCCGACCTGATCATCGCCGTCAAAGGCGCCAACAACAAGCTTGCGACGGCGGAGGATATGTCGGAGCGGGAGCTCGCCGAGCTGCACGCAAGCTACGCGCGCAAGGCCCAGCAGACGCTCGAACGTCTGGAGGCCAAACGCAGACGCGAGGGTCGGGCGCCCGCGCTTGACCGTAGGCAGCCTCCCCGAGCAAGCTAGGCGGACGGCCAGTCCGCTTTCGTACGCCTGAGCTGGGCCGCCCCGGGGTGCTCGTGAAATTTCATTCGCAGGTCGGCCAGGATCGCTTCCTTCTCGAGAATTTCTTCCGCGGCAAGCGTCAAGGCGTCTTTGTCGATATCGGCGCCTATGACGGCGAGACGTTTTCCAACTCGCTGTTCTTCGAGCGCTCGATGGGCTGGACGGGCCTGTGCGTGGAGCCGCTCCCCTCCGCCTTCGCGAAGCTGAGGGCGATCCGCAAGGCCATCTGCGAGAACGTCTGCGTCGCCGATTTCGAGGGCGAAGCCGAATTCACCGAAGCCGACGATCCGGGCCGCAACGAGAAGATGCTGAGCGGGCTGACGCAGCAGTTCGACAACCGTCACATCCGCTTCATGCAGCAGCTCTCCGTCGCGCGTTCGACGCGCACGGCGCAGGTGACGAGGCTGTCGAAGCTGCTCGAGAAACACGGGCTGTTCGAGATCGACTATTGCTCGATCGATACCGAAGGCGCGGAAATGCCGATCCTCACCGAGCTCGATTTCGAGCGGTTTCGCATCGCGGTTCTCACGGTCGAGGACAATTCCGAGGACAAGCGGCTGCCCAAGCTGATGGCGGAGAAGGGCTACGACGTGTTCGCCCGGCTGGAGCAGGACATCGTCTTCAAGCGCCGCGACGTGAAGCCGCTCGCCCGCACGTCGGTGTTCTGCGCGGTGTGGCATAAGGACCCGAAACGCCACGACCTGTTGCGCGGTCACGCCGAGAACCTCGCCCGCCAGACTGTTCCCGTCGATCCGATCTATGTGTTCGACGGCGGTGACGAGCCGCCCTCCTGGCTTCCGGGACGCGCGGTCGTCGGTGCGCGAGCCGCTGTCGATCTATCAGGCCTGGAACGTCGCGCTGTCCATGGTGGCGACGCCGCTCGCGATGAACCTCAATCTCGACGATCGCCTTGCGCCGGACGCCGTGCAGTTTCTGGAACATCACATTCTTCGCACGGGCGCGGTCCTCGCCGGCGGTGAATGGAAGATCTGCTACTCGCAGCAGGAGACCGATGACGTCGTTCCTTGCTATCCCGCGGAACAATTGCCGTTCGTCGCCGAGTGGCCGCCAAAACCCGGAACGCTCACGCGGCTCGGCAGCGGCACGCGTCATCGCGGCACGTTTGGTCCCGCAACAATCTGGCGCATGGAAGCCCATGTCGGAATGCCGCGGTTTCCCTGGCGCCTGATGGACGGCAGCCTGATCCACGCCGCGGGCGACCTCGTCTGGTGGGAGACACTCGACCGCCAATCCCAAACTCAAGACGCTGAAGATACCCGTGGTGATCGGCAACTATCACAGCCACCCGGACGATCAGGCGGAATTCCGCACACCCGACGAACGCCCCTTGCTTACCGATCCCGGCGTCTCTCCGCTGTGATCTTCATGCCGCGCTGGCGCGGACTTGGCCATTTGCCACGTTGCAATGGAACCGAACCTGTTCGCGGCACGTTGACGCGAAGCTCGCCCCACATGGAGAAGACGCATGTTCGAAGCCTTTCGCTGGCACAAACCAACAGCCATGCAACACGCTGCTCACAGTTTCGCCCAGGCCGGAAAGGCCCCGCTCGTGATCGGATCCATCGCCGCGATGGCGGTCCTCGGAATGCTCACGCGCATGGGCCTCAATCACAAAGGAGTCCGTAACCGGCGGGCGACCGTCATTCCCGCGCGGTTCCGCTCGGCCGTCGGGGACGCGGTGTCGTCCGCGCCGCGCAACGGCCGGCGCCGCAAGCGCAAAATGAAGATGAAAGCCGCGGCGCATTGATCGCCTGCGCGCAAGGCACTCGACGATTTTCACGGCGAGCGGGGCGTATCCTTCTTTGAGGATTCGCCCTCGCCGTCCGCGTGCTCGATCTTGTCGAGCACTTCGGCGGCTTCGACGTCGTGTTTGAGTTCTTCGATTTCCTCGTCCACGGCCGAACGCACCTTCAGGCGCTCCGCCACCGCGCTGACGAGATGAAGCATTCGCGTCACTTCGTGCTCGGTTAGAAGGCTGATCTGCAGATCGAGCTCGGCCCGTCGTTCGGCGACCGCCGACATCCTGTTCTGGTTGATGAGCACGAGCGTGGTGAGGAAGATCGCTTCGATCGCGGCGAACGTGGCGACCAGCACGAGCTCCGGATCGAACATCGGAATTCCCGGCAAGCCGACCGTGTTGGCGAGGATCCAGCCGCCGAACAACAGCAGATGGGCGTAGATGAAGCCGAAGCTTCCGATGAAGCGTCCGATGACCATCGCCGCGCCCTGGTGCTTGGTGGCGGCGGCCTTTTCCTGCCGTCCGCCTCTCCATCAACAGCCTGGATGTTGCGTTCCAGAATCTCGTCGAGGCTCGGCGTGCCGGACGGCTCGGACGCGGATTTCGGCGGATAGGCGTTCACGGTCTCTCCCGCAAGCTCGACCTGAGGTAACCCGATCGCGCCCGTCAGGTTCCCTCGAGTTCCATCCACCCATTGCGTGCGGGGGCCAAACCGGCACTAATCCGCGATCAAGGTCTTGAGGGGCGCGTTTTCGGGGAAACGCGCCGGGGGAGCTTGCGAGCATGAGTCTCGCGCATGTCTACACGGTCGCCTTTGAGGGCATGGAGCCGCGCGAGGTCGATGTGCAGGTGCATATCGGACCGGGCGGCGGCACGGGCGGCCAGTTCAATGTCGTCGGCCTCGCCGACAAGGCGGTGGGCGAATCCCGCGAGCGCGTGCGCGCCGCGCTGAACGCCGTCGGCCTCGCGCTCCCCTATAACCGCATCACGGTCAATCTCGCGCCCGCCGACCTGCCCAAGGAAGGCAGCCACTACGATCTTCCCATCGCGCTCGGCCTGCTCGCCGCGATGGGCGTGCTCCCGGCGAGCGAGATGGCCGGTTACACCGCGATGGGCGAACTCTCGCTCGACGGCCGCATCACTGCGGTCGCAGGCGTGCTCCCTGCCGCTGTTGCGGCCTCGGCTGCGAACCGCAGTCTGATCTGTCCTGCCGCCTGCGGCGCGGAAGCGGCCTGGGCGGGCGGCCTCGAGATCGTCGCCGCGCCCTCGCTGATCGCGCTCGTCAATCACATCAAGGGCGCGCAGGTGCTGACGCCGCCCGAACCGAAACTGGCGACAGGCACGGTCTCGGTTCCCGACATGAAGGACGTGAAGGGCCAGGAGACCGCCAAGCGCGCGCTCGAGATCGCGGCCGCCGGCGGCCACAACATGCTGATGATCGGCCCGCCGGGCGCCGGCAAGTCGATGCTCGCGAGCCGTCTCCCCGGATTGCTCCCGCCGCTCGATGCGCGCGAGGCGCTCGAAGTGTCGATGATCCAGAGCCTCGCGGGCGAGCTTCGCGACGGCACGATCTCGCGCATCCGTCCGTTCCGCAACCCGCATCATTCCGCCTCGATGGCGGCGCTCGTCGGCGGCGGCCTGAAGGTGAAGCCGGGCGAGGTCAGCCTCGCCCATCTCGGCGTGCTGTTCCTGGACGAGCTGCCGGAATTCGCCCGCGCCGTGCTCGACTCGCTGCGCCAGCCGATCGAATCCGGCGCCGCCGTGATCGCGCGCGCCAATGCCCATGTGCGCTACCCGGCGCGCTTCCAGCTCGTCGCGGCGATGAATCCCTGCCGCTGCGGCTATCTCACCGATCCGGCGCAATCCTGCGGCCGCGTGCCGAAATGCGCGCAGGAATATCAGGCGAAGCTCTCCGGCCCGCTGCTCGACCGCATCGACATCCATGTCGAGGTGGCGAGCGTCTCGGCCGCCGATCTCGCGCTGCCGCCGCCCGCCGAAGGCTCACGCGAGATCGCCGCGCGTGTGGCCAAAGCGCGCGAGATCCAGCGCGCGCGTTTCGAGAAGGCGGGCTTGCGCACCAACGCCGAAGCCGAAGGCGAATTGCTCGACAGCGTCGCCAAGCCCGACGCCGCGGGCCAGAAGCTGCTCACCGATGCCGCCGAACGCATGCGCCTGACCGCGCGCGGCTATCACCGCGTGCTCCGCGTCGCGCGCACCATCGCCGATCTCGCGGGCGTGGACTCCGTCAACCGCGCGCACATCGCCGAAGCCCTCTCCTACCGCCGCATCCACCACGCCGGGTGACATGGGCATGTCGATCTCCGGCGATTACAACCCGCCGCGCCGAAGCCTCGCGATGTGCCCGCCATCGTCGCGATCTACAACCAGGGCATCGAGGAGCGCATCGCGACCTTCGAAACGCGGCCGCGCGTGGACTCGGACATCACGCCGTCGCTTGCAACCCGCTTTCCGATCGTCGTGGTCGAAGACGCGCACGGCACTGTCGTCGCCTTTGCCTCCACCTCGCTCTACCGGAGCCGCGACTGCTATGCCGGAATCGCGGAATTCTCCGTGTATGTCGAGCGCGCCCACAGACGACTTGGCATAGGCAGCATCGCGCTCCAGTCGCTGATGGACACCGCCGAGAGAGACGGCTTCTGGAAACTGGTCTCCCGCATCTTCATCGAGAACACCGCGAGCCGCGAATTGTGCCGCGCGCTCGGCTTTCGCGAAGTCGGCATCTACCGGCGCCACGGAAAGCTCGATGGCGTGTGGCGCGACGTCGTGATCGTCGAGCGCCTGCTGGGCGAAGCCGCCGGCCCATAGGTGCCCGGGCGCCACGTCGCCTGCATTTCTTGCTATGGTTGCGGCCATGACTCCGATCACGCGCTGCGTCGTCTGCCTGATAGTCCTGGTCGTTGCTGCATGTGCAGACGCCGCGACGGAGACTCCGTTGGATAACGCCGCGCGCGATTACGTGCGCATGGCGCTCGGGATCGGCACGCACGAGAAGGATTACGTCGACGCCTATTACGGGCCGCCCGAGTGGACGAACCGAGGCCGAAGCCCAGCCGCGCACGATCGCGGAGCTGACGGCGGAAGCCGAGCGCATCCACGCGGCGCTCGATGCGATCGATCCCGCGTCGCTCCAACCGCTCGAACGCCAGCGTCACGCCTGGCTCATCGCCCACGTTGCGAGCGCCGAGACGCGCCTCGACATGATCGGCGGTGCGCGCCTTCCGTTTCTCGAGGAGGCCGAGCGCCTCTTCGGGCTGCGCCCGCGATCTGCGTCCGCTCGAAAGCTACGATCCGGTGCTCGCTCGCATCGAAGCGCTCGTGCCCGGTGACGGTCCGCTCAGCGAACGCGTCGAAGCGTTCCGCAATCGCTACATGGTGCCAAAGGATCGCCTCAACGCCGTGATGGAGGCCGCCATCGCCGAGTGCCGGCAGCGTACGCTCGCCCATCTCGCGCTCACGCGACAACGAGCGCTTCACGATGGAGTTCGTCAACGGCCAGCCCTGGAGCGCCTACAATTGGTACAAGGGCGACAATCTAAGCCTGATCCAGATCAATACCGATCTCCCGATCGCCATTGACCGCGCGATCGGGCTCGGTTGCCACGAAGGCTACCCCGGCCATCATGTGCAGGGCATGAACAACGAGCGGCTCTTATCGCGACCGCGGCTGGGTCGAGTTCTCGATTGCGCCGCTCTACGCGCCCTCAAGCCCGCTGAACGAAGGCGGCGCGGATTTCGGCGTCGATCTCGCCTTCCCTCGCGAGGAACGGTTGGCGTTCGAGACCGGGACGCTCTATCCGCTTGCCGGCCTCGATCCGGCGACCGCACCGGCGCTTCAAGCTCTTGCGCGACGCCATGCGCGATCTTGGCGGCGCGCGGCTCACGATCGCCGCGATGTATCTCGACGGCGAGCTCGACCGCGAGCGCGCCCTCGAACTGACGCAGCGCTACCAGCTGATGTCGCGCGCGCGCGCCGAGCAGAGCCTCGCGTTCACCGACCGCTATCGCTCCTATGTGATCAACTACTCGGCCGGCGAAGATCTCATCCGCGCCTATGTCGAGCGTTCGGGCGACGCCGCGGATGCGCAATGGGCGGCCTACGAGCGCATCATGTCCGAGCTGATGCTGCCGGCCGATCTCGCGAAATGAAAAAGGGCGGAGGGTTGCCCCTCCGCCCCTTCAATTCAAACGCCGATGCTCAGTTCGGCTTCTGCACGAAGCGCAGGAACTCGGACCACGGGACCGAGCGGCCGTGCAGCGCCCGCGATGGTCTGCACGTCGATCTTATAGGCCTTGATGTTCTCGTAGAGGTTCAAAGCCGATGCCGGCGGCATCGCCGGCATCGGTGCGCCCATCGCCGGCGGCGTGTAGATGTCGGCCACCATCAGGATCTTCTCCTGCGGCAGATACGCCATCACCATGCCTTCGGCATGCGGGCTGCCCTGCACATAGAGCACCTGCAGCTGCCGCGTGCCGTCGCTCAGCGTGTACGAGGAGTCCACCGGCTCGAACTGATAGCCCTCGTCGAACTCCGTGGGCGGATAGAGCGAGAGCCGGTCCGGCTCCAGCGTCCACGTTTCGTGCGAGAGCACCTCGTTCTTGTAGAACAGGATGTTGCTCGAGTGCGTGACGATGGCGGCGCCCTCATGGAAGGCGGCGCGGATGCCGCCCAGATGATCGAAGTGGTTGTGCGAGTTCACGACGTATTTGATCGGCTTGTTCGGATACATGCCGCGCACGTGATTGAACACCGCGACCGTGCGGGCTTCGTTCAGCGGCGCTTCGACGAGCGCGATGTAGTCGCGGAACTCGACCGCCACGCTGTGATGCGTGCCGCCCATCAGATACGTGATGCCCGGCGCGAGCGTCTGTGCCGTGACGGTCGGCGCCGGGGCCGGACCGCTTGCGTTCGGCGGAACCGTGAGCGCCTGGCCGCAATCGTTCGGCGCGGACGTCCGCCACGTCGAAGCCGAGCGAGTTGTGTCCGCCGTTGTAGTTCGGCGGCTGGGTCTCGTTGTCCCAGTCGGTGTGCTGGTGATAGTTGCCGGGATATTTGATCCCGCCGACCGTCCGCCAATTGCTGTATTCGATTTCGTAGTTCAGATCGCCGCGGACCGGATTGGGAACGCGCGTCTGGATGCGCTCCGGAAGGTTCTCGTCATTGATCGTGGCGTTGAGCCGGTACTTGCCGTTCACCGTGATCGAGATGATGTTCAGCTTGCGATAGCGGTGTCCGGCGAGCGTGCCGACCGCGCCGTTCTCCCAGCGCGTGAGCAGCACCGGATTGGCGCCCGGCGCCATGGCGGCCTTCACGAAGCCATGCGGGTTCATGAGGATGTCCATCGCCCGCACGACGGCCTGGGCCGGCTGCGGGTTCGCCGAGTTGTCCATCGGGTTGACGTTCCAGGCCGTCTGGTCGACGACGGCTGCGATCTGCCGCTGCTCGCCGTTGATCGGGATGCCGCCGCCGCCCACGCGCGGGAAGTTGCCCTGCGTGATGGTGCGGTCTTCCAGCGAGGACTTGGCGTCGAAATTGATCGTCCGGCTGTAGCGGGCGATCGCGACCCGCGGCCAGTCATCCCGGATGTTGTGCGCCTGGCCCACGATGCCGACATAACCGCTGTTGGCCGTGTAGGTGACGCATCTGAGGCTGGCGGAGCCTAGGTTCTGCGCCACCGCCTGGAGCACCGATTGCGCCGTCGGCGCGTTTTGTGCCGACGCAGCGACGCTCATCAGCGCCAGCGCCGCCACGGACATAGTTCCTATCCTGCGTGCCATAACCCCTCTCCCGATGTTTCTTGATCCGTTCGGCCGAGAGCGATCACAAGACCGCCCCACCCCGACTTGGAACCGATACTATCACAGCCGATGCGTTCGCCAACACGCGCCGCGACACGCGCGATTCTCCCAAGCGCGTGATCGAGAGCGCGAAGGAGAAAGATCGTCATGCGATACGAGCTCTATTACTGGCCGCAGATCCAGGGCCGCGGCGAATTCGTGCGGCTCGCGCTGGAAGAGGCGGGCGCGGACTATGTCGATGTCGCGCGCGGCAAAGGCGGCATCGGCCAAGCTGGAAAAGCTCATGCAGCGGAAATCGTCCGAGCATCCGCCGTTTGCGCCGCCGTTTTTGAAGGCGGGCAACCTGCTGATCGGCCAGACCGCGAACATCCTCTCCTTCCTCGGCGCGCGTCACGGGCTCGCGCCGAAGAGCGAAGCCGGCCGGCTGTGGGTGAACCAGCTTCAGCTGACCATCGCCGACCTCGTGGTCGAGGCCCACGACACGCATCACCCGATCGCGGCCAGCCTCTACTACGAGGACCAGAAGGCGGAAGCCGCGCGCGCCGCATCGTGCTTCATCAAGGAGCGCATGCCGAAATTTCTCGGCTACTTCGAGGACGTGCTCGCGCCAAGGCGGGAAGACTGCGTTCCTCGCCGGACGGGCGCTCTCCTACGCCGATCTGTCGCTGTTCCAGGTCGTGGAAGGGCTGCGCTACGCCTTTCCCCGTGCCATGAGCGGCACTGGAGAAAAAGCTGCCCCGGACAATCGCACTGCATGATCGCGTTGCAGCACGCCCGAAAATCGCAGCCTATCTCAGTTCATCACGCCGAATACCGTTCAATCAGCATGGGATTTTCCGGCATTACGCTGAGCTTGATGCTTAGCTGAAGAAGATCCGAACATCGTTCGTTTTATTGAACGATCGAATGCAGGCGTTTCCGATTGCTTGGTGACCGCACCGGCAACGGCTTGGAGAAAATCTTAACGACCCATCGGGCAAAATCGCGTGCCGGAACAAAAGGGTAGCACCCCCGCGATGAAAGCCACTTGCTTGCGGCGCATCACGATCGTCCTCGCGGCACTCATGGTGTCCGCGTGCGCCGGACTGCGCCCGGATAGCGATCCGATGGCATTCGCCGGTTCGTCGTCGGCTCCCGCGCGCCGGGTCTGCATGAAGGCGTGTCCTTTTCCGTCAATTTCGACGCCGCGCTCCGTCAAGCGCAGGATCTGCGCAAGCGCGGCGAATTCGACTCGGCGTCGCGCGTGCTGGGACAGCTGGTCATTGCCGCGCCCAACGATGCGCGCGTGATCGGCGAGTACGGCAAGGTCATGCTGGAGAGCGGCCACACCGGGGATGCGGTCGCCTTCCTCGAGCGGGCCGTCAACCCTCAAAGACACCGACTGGACGCTGTTTTCCGCGCTTGGCATCGCCTACGACCAAAGCGGCAAGGACGAGGCGGCGCGCGCGGCCTTCAACCACGCACTCGCCTTGAAGCCCGGCGAACCCGCCGTGCTCTCCAACCTCGCTCTGTCTCATATTCAGGCGGGCGAACTCGACGAAGCCGAACGCCTGCTGCTTCAGGCCTCGGAGCACGAGAAGGATGTCCCCGGTCTCGCGGACAAGCTCGCCATGGTGCGCAGCTTGAAAGGCACAACCCGCCAAAGCTCCGCACTCACCCCATCCGGTTGCCGATCGAGACGTCCCGAGATCCGGATGCGACCTCGCTTGCGCCGGTGCCCATGGTCGAACCGCCGCGGAATGGTGACGAAGAGGAGCCGGCGCTACCCGACGATGCGGAAACGGAGACGGTCGCCCAGGCGGTCCAGCCGCCGGCCGTCGCCGCAGCGCCTCCTCAACCCAATCCGGTCAAGTCAGTGGCCCCTGCTCCTCAAGTCCCGGACGGTGCCGCCACGGTCGTTCCGAACGCTGTTAGCCCTCCCGCGAAGATCGCTTCAGTCTCAAGACCCGCGGCGAGACCAACAGCGCCGACGCGCCCCGCGCATCGAGAGCGCCCCCGGTTCAGCCAGACGTCGCCACCGAAGCGAAGCGGACCGCGTCGGTCCCGGCCCCACAATCTCAGCCCGTTCAATCGCCGCGCCCTGCCGGGTGTCACAAGAGCCGTCACCCGCACCGTGACCATCGCGCTTGTCGCGACCCCGCCCTCGGAGCCTTGGGAATTGATGATGCGCGTCTCCCTTCCGCCGCCGTCTGCTGCCGTGGAGAAGCCGCCGGCCACCGTCACCGCTGATCCTCCCCAGCCGAGCGAGGACGCTGAACAACCATCGGGCTGGCGCAACACCCTGGAACGCTGGAGCTCGGCGGTCCTCGGCTTCGTCAACCAGCTCTGGATCAGAGCGTTTCCCGCAACAGAAATCGGCACGGCGTAGGAGAAGCCAGCCACATCCGGACGCCGGGCAGGTTCCCGCCAAACTCCCCGTGATGAGGCCGGGCTTCTTGTGGTTGCCGCGTACTCGTTCGTGATAGCTGCTCCGGGCGAGCGGTGAGGAACGAGGGAAACGCGCGGCGCCATGTCACGTCCTTTCGCACGGAGCGAGAATGTGGGCGCGCCCCGCAATGATGTGGGGCGCCGCGTGTGGCTCGACGCTCGTCGTTCTCCACCGCTATCTCGGTGTCGCGCTCGGCCTTCTGATGCTCGTGTGGTTCTTGTCGGGCATCGTGATGATGTACGTGCCCTATCCGCAGCGCGGCGAACAGGAACGCACATCGGCTCTCGCGCCGATCCCATGGGAACAGTGCTGCAATTTTTCCGGCGTGACGCTCGCCGGCGGAAATCTCATCGAGGCGGCGCAAGTCGAGAACGTCGCCGATCGTTTCGTGATGAGACTGCGCAGCGGCGACGCGCCGATCATCGCCGATCTCACCAACGGACACATCCTTTCGATCGGCGACGCCGAAGCCAATCGCATCGCCGAGATCACCGCCGAGCGCATCGTCGGCGGAGCGCCCGCCATCGGACCCGCGGAGAAAATCGAGACCGACCAGTGGACCGTCGGCGACAATGGCGTGAACAGACGGCCGCTCTACCGCTTCGCATTCGAAGACGCCGACGACACGCGTCTCTACATCTCGAGCATCACCGGAGAAGTCGTCGTCTGGAACACGCGCGAACAGCGCTTCTGGAATTGGCTCGGCGCGATTCCGCATTGGCTCTATTTCACCGAGCTCCGCCGCGACGTTCAGCTCTGGGGCCAGGTCATCATCTGGACGTCGCTGCTCGGAACGTTTCTCACCGTCATCGGTCTCTATCTCGGCATCGCGCGCTTCAGGACGGGCAGGGACGGGCGCCTGTCGCCGTATTACGGCTGGTTCTACTGGCATCATCTGACCGGTCTCGTCTTCGGCATCGTCACGCTCACCTGGGTTTTGAGCGGCCTGTTCTCGATGCAGCCTTGGGGCTTTCTGGAAAGCTCGGGCGGCAACGAGCGCCAGACGCTCGCGGGCGCGTATCCGCAATGGGGCGAAGTCCAAACCTCGCTCGACACGATCCGCAATGAAGCGATGACCGATATCGTCAGCCTGAGCGCGGCGCCATTCGGCGGCAATCTGTTCTGGCTCGCCACGCATCAGGACGGCCGCATCACGCGTCTCGATGATCGCGGCAATCCCGCGGCGCTGACGCAAGGCGATCTCGCGCAGGCGACGAAACTCCTCGCCGGCGAACGCGCGATCGCATCGGCCGAAATGCTTCAGGCCGAAGACGCGTATTATTTCCGCTTCCAGGGATTCTACGAGCGCGATCCCCTTGTGCTCCCGGTCTACCGCATCGTGCTGAACGATGACCGAGGCCACGCGCTACTACCTCAACCCGTCGACGGGCCAGCTTGCTGCTTCGCGTCGATGCCGCGGGGCGCGGCTTTCGCTGGCTGTTCAGCGGGCTGCACCGGTGGGACTTCACCGCGACGCTGAGATCCCGCCCGCTGTGGGATATTATCGTGCTGTTCCTGATGATCGGCAGCACCGTGGGCGTCGCCACGGGCGTCTATCTCGCCGTCCGCCGCATCCGGCTCGACCTTGGTGTCTGAGCGGACTAAAGCGCTAGGATGAGCGGGGGCCTGCGAGGATCACAATGATCGATCTCATCATCCACAGCCGGCCGCGAAGTCTCGGCGGGTTCGACGTCAACCGGCTGCTCCCGTTTGCCGAGCGCCGCATGGTCGGCCCGTTCGTCTTCTTCGATCATTTCGGCCCGGTGGATTTCCCGCCCGGCATCCCGCGCGAGCGTCGACGTGCGGCCGCATCCGCATATCGGCCTGTCGACGGTGACCTATCTGTTCGAGGGCGAGATCATGCATCGCGACAGTCTCGCGCTCCGAGCAGCCGATCCGCCCCGGCGAAGTCAATTGGATGACCGCGGGCCGCGGCATCACGCACTCCGAGCGCTTCGAGCGCGCACGCGCCGAAGGCGGGGCGATGCACGGCATCCAGGCGTGGGTGGCGCTGCCCGTCGAGCACGAGGAGACCGATCCCGCCTTCGCGCATCACAGCCACAAGCGATCTGCCGACCTATGAGGGCGGCGGTCTCTGGGCGCGTCTGGTCGCGGGCGAAGCGTTCGGCGCAAAGGCTGCGGTGAAGACCCACTCGCCGATGTTCTATGTGCATTGGCGCCTCGATCAGGGCGCGAAGGCGCAGCTTCCCGCCGAATACAGCGAACGCGCGGCCTTTATCGTCTCAGGACTGGTCGAGATCGAAGGCGAGCGCCACGACGCCGGCAAGATGCTGGTGTTCAAGCCGGGCCAGCCGGTGCTGTTCACCGCCGCCGAGCCGTCCGTCGTGATGCTGCTCGGCGGCGAGCCCGTCGGCCCGCGCTTCATCGAGTGGAACTTCGTCTCCTCGTCGAAGGAGCGTATCGAGCAGGCCAAGGCCGACTGGCGCGCGGGCCGGATGAAGCTTCCCGATCTCGACGATCAGGAATTCATTCCGCTGCCGCCCGATCCCGCGCCGCCCAATCCGATGTCGTAATACAACTTCATTTGGCCTGGCCTACGAGAAGAAAGCTGCCTCAGCTACACTTCTCGCCTGTCGCCATTTGGGAGACGGCCATGCAAAGACTAAACGTGCTTCTCGCGCTTTTCGCTGGCCTGTTGGGCGGAATTGTCTCCGGTTATCTGGTGCCCCAGCTGTTGCCCCAGCGCGTTCAAACGGCCGTTCCGGTCGTCGTGGCGGCTCAGCGCTTCGTGCTTGTCGACAGCGCGGGCAACCCTGCGGGCTTCTTCGCCGTCGGCACTCCAGCCCGGCAACAAGGCACGGCTATCGTCCTGTATGACGCTGAAGGTCGCGAACTCTGGCGCGCGAGCGATTTGGTGCGGCCACTCACTGTTGCTCAGATGCCGTGAGAATCAAAAGGGCGATCCGATCCCACAGAATCGGATCGCCCTTTTCTGAAACGTCCGCTATTTCGACGCCGCCGTCTGCGGCCAGACCACGCCCTGGTTCGGTGCAACGGGCGCTATGCCCTTGAACACGAACTTCTGGAGCCGTTTTCCTTCCCACGTCTCCGTCGTGTAGATGTTGCCCGACCTGTCGGTCGCGATGCTGTGCACGCCGTAGAACTGGCCCGGCATCCGTCCGCCGTCACCGAACGACGTCAAAAGCTGCAGCGACTGACGGTCGACGACGTGGACTCGGTTGTTCATGCCGTCCGGGATGTACATGTATCTCTGCTGCGGATCGCGCGAGAACGCGACGTCCCACACCGTGCCTGACGCCTTCGTGTTCCGGAGGAAGAAGCCTTCCTTGATGAACCGTCCTTCCGGCGTGAACACCTGCATACGATCGTGAGCGCGGTCGCAGACATACAACATGCGGTCGACCGACAGATCGGCGCAGTGCACCGGGTTGCGGAACTGCTGGTTCGGCGGTCCGGACGGATTGTACGCCGGAAGCGGCGTGTCATCGGGCCTGTTGCCGTAGGCGCCCCAATGGCGCTTGAGCTTGCCGGTGTCGGCATCGATCACGG
The DNA here is from genome assembly GCA_963708555.1 of uncultured Alphaproteobacteria bacterium. GTDB lineage: Bacteria > Pseudomonadota > Alphaproteobacteria > Micropepsales > Micropepsaceae > CAIYRG01. The sequence goes on from CAVPTF010000018.1 coordinate 52,545, forward strand.
CCACGCGCTTGTTCAGATAGCCGTCGGCGAGATAGGCCTCGTTCGCCTGCGCATCGACGAAGATCTTGGCCACGCGGCCGAAATTCTCCGGGTCGTTGCTGTTGCCGACAAAGCCGGCCACTTGCCCTTCTTCCTTGCCGGCCGCCGCGCCCTGCCTCCGGCGCACGCCCTTCTTGCCGACCTGCATCACGAACCGGCCGTCCTTGGTGAATTTCAGGACGTGCGAATCGTCCGGGCCGTTGCCGCCGATCCAGACAAAACCCTTGTGGTCGATGTAAATCCCATGGTTGCCGGAGGGCCACTCATAGCCTTGCCCGGGGCCGCCCCAACGCCGGAGCAGGTTGCCGGCCTGGTCGAATTCGAGGATGGGCGGCGCGCCGGCGCAGCACTCGGCGTTGTTCAGCTCCAAGCCCTTCTCTTGCTCGTCCAAGGTCGAAGAGCTGCGGTGCACGATCCAGATATGGTCGTCGCTGTCGACAAAGACGCCGATCGTCTGACCGAGCACCCAGTGGTTGGGAAGCGGCTTCGGCCACATCGGGTCCACTTCGAAGCGGGGCGCCATGACGCTGCCCTGCGGTCTGCGCGGCGACCGTTTGGTCGAGCACAGCCTGGCCGATGCCCAGCGCGCCAAGGACCGCGACGAAAGCGCCACCGATAAACAGATTCCGCCGGCTCTTCAGATGATTCATCACCGCCTCCTCCCAGAAGTGCGTATCGGGTGGCGTGAGCCCCCGTTGCGTCCTTTATACATCCTCGGGCGCAGCCATAACAGCTTCCCGCTCAGCCGAATGACGCGAAAGCGATCAGGTCCTGCCGGTTTGCGGCGCATGCTCCTTGAGGAACGCGAGCAGCAGCCGGCTGACCTGCTCGGGCTGTTCCTGCTGCACCCAGTGCCCCGCGCCGTCCAGCAGATGGAACCCCACCATCCGGGTCGTCGCCGTCGTGCGCATGCGGTCGACCGCGCCCGGCGTCTGATACGTGCCCCAGTCGCTTTTCCCGCCGACGAACTGGAACGGCACATCGATGCTGCGCCCGGAGAACGTGCGCATCTCGGCCTGGCTCTTCGGGTCCGAGCCGCGCCGCACCCGATAGCCCTGCAGCGCCCCGGTGAATTGCGTGCGCGCGTACTCGCTCGCGTAGACGGCGACGTCGGCCTCGGTCAGCCATTTGCACGCCGCGATCTCGGCCGGCGACGGCATGAACGGCGCGACCGTCTCCGCCATGCTCTTGTTCTTCTCCATCACGTAGTAGGTCGGGATCTGCGCCATCTCTTCGGCGGTGCGCGCCTTCAACGGATGCGGATTGTTCCCTTTCCAGTCGGCGCTCTTGTAGTGGTAATAGGCGCGGAAGAACGCGTGCAGCCCTTGCGGCGCGTGCAGCATGTCGTCGTTGGCGCCGGGCGTGCGCTGATGGTTCTGATAATATTTCCGCGGCGGGTTGAGCTTCGCGAGCTCGGCATCGAGCTCGTCATCGGTGATCGCCGGACGCGGCGGCTGAGCACCGTTCGCGGTGTTGAACGGCATCGCCGGCGGTCCTTCGAACGGCGAGCTCATGACCGTGATCGAGCGGAAAACGTCCGGGCGCACCAACGCCGCCCACGACGCGACCGGCGCGCCGGCGTCATGCCCCACGATCATCGCGACCTGGCGGTAGCCCAGCGCATACACAAGCCCGACCGCATCGCGCACCATGTTCAGTATACGGAATTGATCGGGATCGCCATCGTAGGAATCGTCCCAACCGGTCGTGCGCCCATAGCCGCGCTGGTCCGGCGCGATGACGTGATAGCCCGCTTGCGCAAGCGGCAGCATCACGTTGCGCCAGCTGTAGGCGAGCTCGGGAAACCCGTGCAGCATCAGCACCGCCGGCCGGTTCGGCGTCTCGTATCCCGCTTCGAGGATGTGCACGTTCAGCCCGTTGACGCCATTGATCACGCGCGAGCGGATGCCCGACGGCAATCGGCAAGGGCGGAAGGCTCGCGATGTCGGTGCGCACGATCGCCGCGCGCGCCGTGCTTGCGCGAGCACCAATCCGCCGGCCGCCGTCGCCAACACTCCGCGCCGCGAAAGCGATGACCATTCCGTCATGGCGAACCTCCTTCAGATGGGTTCAAAAGTCCGGCGTCTTGGCTTCCGGCAAGTCCCAGTCGAACAGCACGAGATTTCCCTCGACGCAGATGTTCTCCGGCAGCGTCGCCTCTGCGCGGTCATAGCGGATCATCGCCTTCCAGGGCTGATTGAACGTGTCCTGGTCCTCGATCGTGAACTGCACTTCCAGCTTCTTGCCGTCCTCGATCATCCGCCAGCGCTCCACCACGTGGAGCTTCTCGGTGTGCGGCGTACGGAAATGGTCGACGAAGGTCTTGGCGTTCAGCCCGATCGTATCGACGACCAGCGTGTCGCCTTCGTAATGCCCGACGGATTCGCCGAACCATGACGGCTTCGGGTTCGCCGAGTGCGGCACGTTCAAATAAACCTGCCGCGCGAACTGTTCGCCTTGCTGGATGATCAGCACCTTGTCCGGCTTCTGGATGAAGAAATAGGGCCCGCCGTCGAGCGCGAACGCCGTCACGCCCGCAAGTCTGCAATATGAGCCCGGCGTGTAGGCGATCTTGCCCTTGAGCACCTCGTCGTTGTCCTTCTTCATCACGTCCTTCGCCCACTGCTTCAGATTGGGGTGGGTCAGGTCCGCGATGCGATAGGTCGGCTGCACGCCGCGGCGGTTGGCCTCGCCGTTGCTGATATGCGGATGCTCGGGATCGTTGGTGACGGGCGGCGGCGACCCGGCCACCGGGATGAAGTTCACGCCGTTCGGGCCCTTCCACGCGGTCCCGTTCGAGGAGAAGTCGGGCACCGCCTTCCCGGTCTGCGCCACAGCACCCGCGATGAACATCGCGGCAGCAGCCGCAGCCGTGACGCCCGCCAGCAAAGCGAATCTGGACACAGGTCCCTCCTCCGTTATCCGCGATCAACGCCGCTTTGACGGACAATACCACCCCATCCGGGCTCGCCGTAAGGGACGGCTCAGACGAGTTCCAGCACCGCTCGGGCCGTTTCTGCCGGCGCTTCCTGCGGCACGTCGTGCCCGATCACCGGGATCAGCCGCCGCTCATAGCGCCCGGTGAAGAAGCGCTGTTGCGCCGCTGCCGGCCCCGGAACGTTCACGCCGTCGCCTTCGCCGTGAAGCACGATGGTCGGCGCGGCAATCGGGGGCTGAACTCGAGCCGCCGTTCCAGCGCCTCGAACGCGGGATCGCCCGGCGCATAGCCGAACCGGTGACGGTAGGAGTGGATCACGATGTCGACGAAGTCGGGATTGTCGAACGATTTCGCCGTGCGTTCGTAGGTCGCGTCGTCGAACTTCCAATTCGGCGACCACAGCCGCCACAGCAGCTTGCACAGCGCGCGGCGGTTCGCGGTCAGCCCGGCGCGGCCGCGCTCGGTGTGGAAATAGTACTGGTACCAGAAGCGCTGCTCCTGCTCCGGGCTCACCGGAGCTTTCGAGGCCGCGATGTTCTGGATCGAATAGCCGTTGGCGATGACCAGACCCCGCACGCGTTCCGGCCACAAGGCGGAGACAACGCATGCCGCGCGTCCGCCCCAGTCGAACCCGACGAGCACCGCGCGCGGAAGGTTCAGCGCATCCATCAGATCGAGCAGATCCTGTCCGATCGCCGCCTGCTGTCCCGAGCGCATCGTGTCCGCCGACAGGAATCTCGTCGGCCCATACCCTCGCAGATACGGCACGATCGCCCGATGTCCGCGCGCAACAAGCGCCGGCGCCACCTCGTCATAACAGCGCGGGTCGTACGGAAATCCGTGCATCAACAGCACGGGAAACCCGGTCGCGGGTCCGCTCTCTTCGTACGCAATCTCGAGCGTCTTCGTGCGCACGCGCTTGATCGGAGCGGCGGGCTGCGAGAACGCCGGCGCGTCAGCGGCAAGCATCGCCGCCCGCAAGCAATCCCGAGAACAAGCGCCGGTCCATCATGCCGGCGACTATAGCACCGCCGCGCGACTACGTCGGCTCCGCCAGCGTGTGGTGCTCGTCCGGCACTTCGACGGCGACGCCTTCGCGCCGGTGCCACAGGATCGCAAGCCCTGCCGTGCCTGCGATGATCGAGGCCAGGAAGATCGCGATCTTCGCCGCCGTGAAATCGCCGGGGTCCGGGAAAGGCCTGGCTCGCGATGAACAGCGACATCGTGAACCCGATGCCCGCGATCACGCTCGCGCCGAACAACTGCCGCCACGAATAGGCCGCGGGCTTGACCGCGATGCCGCTCGCCACGGCAAGAGCAGACGCCGCCATGATGCCGAGCGGCTTTCCCACCACGAGGCCCAGGATGATCGCCAGCATCAGCTCCTCGTGCGTCGCGAACACGTCCAGCGACAGTTCCACGCCCGCATTGGCGAGCGCGAAAATCGGCAGCACGAAGAAGCTCGACCACGGCTCGATCGTGCGGAGCAGCTTGTCGGCGGGCGACTCGATCCGGTCGTGGATCGCGTCCAGCGCTTCCAGCGCCGGCTGCGAAGGCCCGTGACGCATGACCGAGTCCTGGGTCGTCTTCATCTCCGCGTGCACGATGGTCTCGGCCTGCGCCATCAGCGCGAGCAGGTCGGCGGGCGGCCGCGTCGGCGTGAGCACCGCGAGCACCACGCCCGCGAGCGTCGCGTGGATCCCGGCGTCATGCAGAAGGAACCACAGCACGAGGCCTAGGATCGCGTAAGGCAGAGGCCGATAGACCCCGATCCGGTTCAGGAGCGCGATGCTCGCGATCACGAACACCGACGCCACGAGGAAACCGACATGCAGCTCGCCGGTGTAGAACAGCGCAACGATGGCGATGCTCACCAGGTCGTCGACGACGACCGCCGCGGTCAGGAACACGCGCAGCTCGATCGGGATGCGGTCGCCCAGCATGATCAAGAGCGCCACCGCAAACGCCGTATCGGTGCCGATCGGCACGCCCCAGCCCGGCACCAGCGGGCCTGCGGGAATGATCGCGAGATAGATCAGCGCGGGCGCGATCATGCCGCCGAGCGCTGCGGCCACGGGAAACGCGGCCGCTCGTCGCGTGCTCAATCGCCCGACGGTGAATTCGCGCTTGATCTCGAGCCCCACCACCAGGAAGAAGATCGAGAGCAGCCCGTGATTGATCCAATCGCGCAGCGGCAAGGCGATGCCGTTCCCGCCAAGCGCCATCGCGAAGGGGACCTCCCACAGCCGCGCAAACGCTTCGCCCGCCGGCGAATTCTCCAGCACGATCGCGATCACCGACATCAGCAGCAGCAGGAACCCCGCCGCCGGCGCCCAGCGCAGGAAGTCCACCGTCGCCGAATGGATCCGGTGACCGAGCGATCCCAGCATCGCCTCGGACAGCGCAGCTTTGTCCCACGCCCCCTCGTAGCGCCGGTTGTTGATGAAGAAGGTCGGCGTGAACTGCGCGCCGCTTTGCTTCGCGCTCTGACGATCGGCGTGCACCTTGTTCCGCGCATTGAGGCGCGCGTCCTCGCGCGTCTCCACCGGCGGCAGCTCGAACTCGTGCGCGACCGCTTCGAAATCGTCGTCCTTGAACACCGGCCCGCGCGTCATCAGCGCGTCGTGCACTTCCCAGAACCGGCCGGTGGTCTCGGAGGCGTACTCGGCGAGTTCCGCCGCCTTCGTCGCGGTTGCGCTGTTGGTGATCGGCCGGTGCCGGAAGACGTAGCGCATGCGGTCGCCGAACTTGTCGCGCAGCTCGCCGATCACCTCGTGCGCGGCATGGCAATAGGGGCAGTCATAGCTGCCGAATTCCAGCAGCGTCATGTCGGCCGTGGCGTTGCCCAGGATGTGGTCGCGGAGCGGGTCCACCGGACGATCCAACCGGGTAGGCCGCGGCGCGTGGCCGTCAGACATGGGGCATGACTTTCTTGACCGTCTTGGGTGAAAAGACCGGAATGACGAGGGGGATTCCATACATGCCCCCGTTCGGAGGATGCAAATGAGTTGGGTCAGACATTCGGGCGGCTGTCATTGCGGGAAGGTGCGGTTCGAGGTCCTGGCGCCCGCGAAGCCCGAGGTGCTCGATTGCAACTGCTCGATCTGTTCCAAGACCGGGTTCCTGCACCTGATCGTGTCCAAGGCGAGCTTCAAGCTCGTCTCGGGCGGCGACGCGCTGACCGCCTACACCTTCAACACCGGCACGGCGAAGCACCTGTTCTGCTGGCGTCTGCGGCATCAAATCGTTCTACGTGCCGCGCTCGCATCCCGACGGCTACAGCGTGAATGTGCGCTGCCTCGACGAGCCGATCCCGGACATGGTCGTCAAACGCATCGACGGCCGGAACTGGGAGGCCCAATTCCCCGAAGGCCACGGCACCCCGCCGCCCTAGCCGACATTGCGAAACCGCCACTCCGTGCGAATATGGATTGAGCGGGGGCGGAGGATCGGGCAATGAGCCAGACATCATCGCTTCCCGTCATCGACATCGCGCCTTTGCGCGCGGCCGGCGCTTCAGCCGCGAAGCTTGAGGTCGCGCGCGCGATCGAAGCCGCCTGCCGCGACTCCGGGTTCTTCTACGCCTCGGGCCACGGCATTCCCGCCGACCTTCTCGCCCGGCTCGACGCCGCCAGCCGCACATTCTTCGCCCTTCCCGAACCCGAGAAGCTCGAGATCCGCATGGCGCGCGGCGGACGGGCGTGGCGCGGATACTTCCCCGTTGGCGGCGAGCTCACCTCCGGCAAGCCCGACATGAAGGAGGGCATCTATTTCGGCACGGAGCTTCCGCCCGATCATCCTCGCGTCCGCGCCGGCGTGCCTCTCCACGGCGCGAACCTGTTCCCCACCGAGGTGCCCGAATTGCGCGGCGCGGTCCTCGACTATCTCGATGCGGCAACCGCGACCGCGCACGCGCTGATGGAGGGAATAGCGCTCAGCCTCAAGCTCGACGCCGGACTATTTCCACCGCACCTACACCGCCAATCCGACGATCCTGTTCCGCATCTTCCACTATCCGGCGATGCCGACGGTCTCCGACGCGTGGGGTGTCGGCGAGCACACCGATTACGGCCTGCTCACGCTGCTCGCGCAGGACGAGCTCGGTGGGCTGCAGGTCAAAACCGCGCGCGGCTGGATCGACGCGCCGCCGATCGAAGGCACGCTCGTCTGCAATATCGGCGACATGCTGGACCGCTTGACCGGCGGCCAATATCGCTCGACGCCGCATCGCGCGAAGAACGTCAGCGGCCGCGGACGGCTGTCGTTTCCGTTCTTCTTCGATCCCGATTTCGACGCCGAGATCGTTCCGCTGCCGGGCTTCGCGCTCGACGCCGATGACCGCGACACGCGCTGGGACAAGGCGAGCGTGCACGCCTTCAGCGGCACATACGGCGACTATCTCTTGAGCAAGGTCTCGAAGGTCTTCCCCGAGCTCAAGCGCGATGTGATTCTAGCTAGTGCCGCATCGCATGCGCTTCGATGTCGGCATCCACCGTGCGCGGACGCTCCGGATAGACCATCACGAGATAGAGCGCCGCGGGAAGTCCCGTCAGGTTGCGATAGCTGTGCGGCAGGTCGGCGGGGAAGATGATCGTGTCGCCGGCGTCCGCGAAGTGCGGCGGCTCGCGCCCGACCGTGACTTCGATCCGGCCTTCGGCGACGTGCAGGATCTCCCGGCTGCCCGTCGCATGCGGCGGCGAGCTCTCGCTGTGATGCGGCGCAAGGCGCAGCGAATAGAATTCGGTGCGCTGGCCTTCTTCCGGCAGGAACAGCGCGCGCGAGCACAGGCCGCGGCTTTCTGAAACGAGCAGCCGCACCTTGTCGTGGCGCAGCACGACTGTGCCGCGAGGGGCAGCACCCGCAATCAGCTGCGCGAACGGAACATCGAGAATCGAAGCCACAGTCCAGGCGAGCGCCAGCGGCGGTTCGGCGCGGCCGTCCTCGATCTGCCTGAGCACCAAGGGATCGATCTGGGCAAGCTCCGCCATCTGCTTGAGCGAGTAGCCGCGCTTGACGCGCAACCGCTTCATGTTGCGCGCAAAGACGATCGCCAGATGGGTCGGGGGCGCTTCGCGCGCCGGCTTGCTCGGACTTGTCGCGTTCATTTCTGTCTCCTCGGATCGCGAGAAGACCAGTCTAGTCGCTCTCGATATTATAGTCTACTATGTCTATAGAAATTATATAGATGTTATCGGCGAAGCCTTCGTCTCCGATTCTCCGCTTTGTGACAGTCCAAAACCTCTCCGTCACAAAACATACACACTTCGCGCCGACCGCGATTAACTGAACCACAACCGCCAAAAAATATCCTCGCGGGCCTATCCGAGGAATTTCTTTTCGTGAGCCCGCCGGCCTTGTCCTTCGAATTCGATTCGGCCGAGTGGAAAACGGGCGCACTCGCCACAGCGATGCCGACCTTTGTGGCCGAGACCACGTGCGCGGACGCGTTCGAGTGGTTCATGCAGCACGAAGACCAGGTCGCCGCGGCCGTGCTCGACGCGCAACGCCGGGTCATCGGTCTCGTCAATCGCCTTCGATTCATGGCGCGCTATGCGCAACGCTACACGCCTGAGCTCTACGGCAAGCAGCCGATCGCCAAGCTCGCGAATCTGAAACCGTTGATCGTCGATGAGACCGTCTCCGTCTCGGAGCTCGGCTCGATCATCACCCTCGATTGGCCCGATGCGCTGCGCGAATGCTTCGTGGTGACGAGCGCGGGGCGCTATCTCGGCATCGGCACGAGCGAAGCTCTCGTCAAGTGCAAGATGCAGATTCTTGCCGCCCGCGAGGCGCAGCTCAACGCGGCGCTCGCACGCGCGCAGGACGCAAGCCGCGCGAAAAGCGATTTCCTCGCGCTGATGAGTCACGAGCTCCGCACGCCGCTCAACGCGATCATCGGATTTTCCGAGGTCCTCGTGAACGAGCTCTACGGTCCGCACAGCGTGAAGCGCTATGGCGAATATGCCGGCGACATCCATGGCGCGGGCAAGCATCTGCTCGAGCTCATCAGCGACATCCTCGATCTCTCGAAGCTCGAGGCGGGCAAGCTCGAGCTGTTGGTCGAGCCGCTCGATGTCTCCGGCGTCCTCGACGATTGTTTCAGGTTCATCGCGCTGCGCGCTCGCGAGAAACGGCTTCGGCTCGAAGCGCGGTGCGAGGACGGCCTTCCGCTGGTGCTCGCCGATCCGCTGCGCCTCAAGCAGGTCCTGCTCAATCTCCTCTCCAACGCGATCAAGTTCACGCCGCCCGAGGGCCACATCTCGGCAACCGCCGAATGGGACGGGCGCTCGGTCAGGATCAGGGTGGTCGACTCGGGCATCGGCATGGCGCCCGAGATGATCGCGATCGCCTTCGAGCCGTTCCGGCAGGTTGTCGCGTCGCCTTATGCCCGCGATGTCGAGGGGACGGGTCTCGGCCTCTCGCTCGCCAAGTCACTGACCGAGCAGCACGGCGGCGAGATCACGCTCGAAAGCGCGCCGGGCCGCGGCACCACGGTCGAGCTGCGCTTCCCCGCGGCCGACATGGCAGCCCGCGCCGTACCGGTCGCGGCGACCGCCTAAAAGCGTTTTCCGCCGAAGTGCCTACCGCGGTTCGGCGTAGACAACGCGACAAAATAAGATTTCAGGGATGATACTGGTCCGCCGGTGACAGCATCGAGATCGGCACATAGCCGATACCGGTGCCGCCTTTGCCCACCAGCACCCACTCATAGCCCTTGACCTTGGCCAGAGCTTCGACGCGGTCCCCGCGTTTCAGCTCGCCGGTGCTCTTCGACCCATAATAGAAATGGTTGGAGAACACGTTGGTCGGGTTGGCGACGATGTACATCGCGCCCGGCGTCTCGTAGCCCTGCTTCGTCTTCTCGACGCCCGGGCCGAATTTGAGGGAGGCTGCGGGGATATCGGCCGCCAGCGCCGCACCAAATCCAACGGCCGCGCAGACCGCCATCGCACCGAACGCCGAAACCCAATTCCTCATCGCCCTCTCCTTTGCATCGTCATCCCCCGCGCCTGGCGCGGGCGGACGCACTCGGTTTTCCGTTCCGGAAGCAGCCGAAGCGACGCTCTTGTGGCGCCGTCCGCGGCCGCGTTGGCGGCCTTTATACTCATAAGCCGGCGCTCTGTGGAGCCTGTCCGAGTCTGAAACGGCCGCCTGCGCGGGGCTCAATTCGATGTGAGCCGGCCCCTCACACCGCCATCGGCTTCAGGCCGAGCCGGGTCATCAGGGCGCGGTCGTGGTCGGCGGCCGGATTGGGCGTGGTCAGCAGCTTCGGGCCGTAGAAGATCGAGTTGGCGCCGGCGAGGAAGCACAGCGCCTGGGTCTCGTCGCTCATCTCCTCGCGGCCGGCGGACAGGCGCACCACCGATTTCGGCATCGCGATGCGCGCCACCGCGATCGTGCGGACGAAGTCGAGCGGATCGAGCGCCGGCGTCCCGTCCAGCGGCGTGCCCGAGCACGCGCACCAGCGCGTTGATCGGCACCGATTCGGGATGCGGATCGAGCGAGGCGAGCGTCGCGATCAGTCCCGCGCGGTCGTCCTCGTCTTCGCCCATGCCGACGATCCCGCCGCAGCAGACCGCGATCCCGGCCGCGCGCACTTCGGAGAGCGTATCCAGCCGCTCCTGATAGGTCCGCGTGGTGATGATCTCGCCGTAGAACTCGGGCGAGGTGTCGAGGTTGTGGTTGTAGTAGTCGAGGCCTGCGCCTTTGAGCTTGCGCGCCTGCTCGCCGGTCAGCATGCCGAGTGTCGCGCAGGTCTCGAGCCCCAGGCTCTTCACCCCTTCGACCATCGCGCACACCGCATCGACATCGCGGTCCTTGGGCTCGCGCCACGCCGCGCCCATGCAGAAGCGCGATGCGCCCCTCGCCTTCGCCGCCTTCGCCTCGGCGAGCACCGCGTTCAGCGCCATCAGCTTCTCGGCCTTGACGCCGGTGTCATAGCGCGCGCTCTGCGGGCAATAGGCGCAATCCTCCGGGCAGCCGCCCGTCTTGATCGACAGCAGCGTCGAGATCTGCACCTCGCGCGCATCGAAATAGGTCCGGTGCAGCGATTGCGCGCGGAAGATCAACTCGTTGAACGGAAGCTGAAACAGCGCGCGAATCTCCTCGCGCGTCCAATCGTGCCTGATATCCCCAGCCATCCGCCACTATCGCTGCCGCCCCGCAAAACGCAAGCGCCTAGCCGAACCGCCCGGTGATGTAGTCCTCGGTGCGGCGGTTCGTGGGCGTGGTGAAGATCTTCTCGGTCTCGCCGAATTCCACGAGCTCGCCCAGGAACATGAACGCCGTGTAGTCGGAAACACGCGAGGCCTGCTGCATGTTATGGGTGACGAGCGCGATCGTATAATCGTTCGTCAGCTCGGCGATCAGCTCCTCGATCTTCGCGGTCGAGATCGGATCGAGCGCGGAGCACGGCTCGTCCATCAGGATCAGCTCGGGCTTGGTCGCCACCGAACGCGCGATGCACAGCCGCTGCTGCTGGCCGCCGGAAAGCGACGTTCCGCTCTGCGTGAGCTTGTCCTTCACCTCGTCCCACAACGCCGCGCGCCTGAGCGCGGTCTCGACGCGTTCCGCCATCTCGGTCCGCGAGAGGCTCTCGTAGAGATTGATGCCGAACGCGATGTTGTCGAAGATCGTCATCGGGAACGGCGTCGGCTTCTGGAACACCATGCCGACCTTCGCGCGCAGCATGTTCAGATCCTGTTTGCGCGAGAGGATGTTCTCTCCGTCGAGGATGACTTCGCCTTCGGCGCGCTGATGCGGATAGAGCTCGTAGATGCGGTTCATCACGCGCAACAGCGTGGACTTGCCGCAGCCCGACGGGCCGATGATCGCGGTCACCTTGTTGCGCTGGATGGACATCGAGATGTCCTTCAGCGCGCGATGACTGCCGTAATAGAAATCGAGGTTCCGAATCGCGACCTTCACCTTGTCGTGGGAGTTGCCCTCCATCGTCATCTCCGCTCCGGCGGCGATTCGAGGATGCGCGCCGTGATGGAGAGGGCAAGCACCGCCATGGTGATGATCACGGCGCCCGACCAGGCGAGCCGGTGCCAATCTTCATACGGGCTCATCGCCATCTGGAAGATCGCAACCGGAAGGCTCGCCATCGGTTCATTCGGATTGGTGCTCCAGAACTGATTGTTGAGCGAGGTGAAGAGCAGCGGCGCGGTCTCGCCCGAGATGCGCGCGATCGCGAGCAGCGCGCCGGTGACGATGCCCGCTTGCGCGGCCTTCCACGTCACGGTGCCGGATGACGTGCGACCGCGTTGCGCCGAGCGCAATCGCGGCTTCGCGCAACGTGTTGGGAATCAGCAACAGCATGTTCTCGGTCGTGCGCACGACCACGGGAATGACGATCGCCGAAAGCGCCGCCGCGCCCGCCCACGCCGAAAAATGCCCCATCGGTCGCACCATCACATCGTAGATGAACAGCCCGAGCACGATCGATGGCGCCGACAACAGGATGTCGTTGACGAAGCGCACGAAGAACGCAAGCCGCGTGTAGCGGCCGTATTCGGCGAGATACGTGCCTGCGAGGATTCCGATCGGCGTTCCAATGGCGACCGCGATCGTGCCCATCAGGAAACTTCCGAAGATGGCGTTGAGCAGTCCACCCATCTCGCCCGGCGGCGGCGTCGATTCGGTGAACATCGCGAGATCGATGCCGGAGAACCCCTCGTACAAAAGCGTGCCCAGGATCACGCCGAGCCAGCCGAGCCCGAACAGCCGTCGCAACGACGGAGAGGCCCATGAAAATGCCGCTGCGGATGCGGCGTCGGAGATAGCGGCCGTTGTTCATGTGCGGCCCCCCGCGCGGCGCTCCAGCCGGTAAAGCATGAATTGAGCCGCGGCGAGCACGAGGAACGTCACGAAGAACAGGATAAGCCCAAGCTGGACGAGTGAGGCGGTGTACAGCTCGCCGACCGCTTCGGTGAACTCGTTGGCGATCGCGGCCGAGATCGTCGTTCCCGGGGCGAGCAGCGAGGCCGAAATGCGGTGTGCGTTGCCGATCACGAAGGTGACCGCCATGGTCTCGCCGAGCGCGCGGCCGAGCCCGAGCATCGCGCCGCCGACGACGCCGGCGCGTGCATAGGGCAGCACGACCCTCCACTGCACTTCCCACACGGTCGCGCCCAGTCCGTACGCCGCTTCCTTGAGCACAGGCGGGACGGTCTCGAACACGTCGCGTGTGATCGCGGCCACGAAAGGCAGCGTCATGATCGCGAGGATCAGGCCCGCCGTGAAGACGCCGATGCCGTAAGGCGGTCCCGCGAACAGGATCGAGAGCAAAGGCACGCCTTCGAAGGTGGAGATCAGCGAACGGCATGAATGTCTGCTGCAGGATCGGCGCGAGAACGAAGAGACCCCAGATGCCGTAGATGATGCTGGGGATGCCCGCGAGCAATTCCACCGCGACGCCGATGGGCCGTCGCAATCCGCGCGGACACAGCTCGGTCAGGAAGATCGCGATCCCGATGCCGATCGGAACAGCGATCAGCATCGCGATGATCGACGTGACGAGCGTGCCGTAGATCGGCGCCAGCGCACCGAACCGTTCGGTTACCGGGTTCCATGCTTCCGTGAAGAAGAAGCCAAAGCCGAACTCACGGATCGCAGGCCATGCGCCGTCGAACAGCGACACGATGATGCCGAGGAACATCGCCGCCACGAACAGCGCGCAGGCGAGCGTCGTGTTCTCGAACATCCGCTCGGTCCGATACGAACGGCGCAGCCGCGCGGAGCTCAGCGGGAGGGACACGTCCTCTTTCACTGTGAGATCGACCATGGAATGCTCGGATAGATAGGCCCCAGAACAGGGCAGCGGCGCCGTACCCGAACACGGCTTCGCCGCCCGTCATATTCGCGAATCGCTACGCTTTTGCGAAGACCCCTTAAGCCGCGCCAAAAGGCGCGCGGCGGCGACGACTCAGCTGCCGCTCCAGCCCTGGACCTGCCTCCAGCTTGCGGTGATCTTCTGCTTCACAGGCTCGGGAAACGCCACGAAATCCAGATCGGCCGCCATCTGGTCACCGTTCTTGAGCGCCCACTGGAAGAACTTCAGCGCTTCGGTGGTGGCCGCTGGATTCGGCGGCTGCTTGTGCACCAGGATGAACGTCGCGCCCGCGATCGGCCACGACTCCGCGCCGGGCTGGTCGGTGAGGATCGTGGCGAAACCGTTCGCCTGATCCCAGGTCGCATTGCCTGCAGCCGCGGCGAACGAAGCGGCGACCGGGTGTACGGCCTTGCCGTCGCGGTTGATCATGCGCGTGTGCGCCATGCCATTCTGCTTGGCGTACGCAAACTCGACATAACCGATGGCGCCGCGCGTCTGCTTCACATTGCCGGCGACTCCCTCGTTCCCCTTGGCCCCGATTCCCACCGGCCACTCCACGGACGTCGAGGCGCCGACCTTCTCTTTCCATTCGGGGCTGACCTTCGCCAGATAGTCCGCGAAGATGAAGGTCGTCCCCGAGCCGTCCGAGCGATGCACGACAATGATCCCTGAGTCGGGCAAAGCGAGGGTCGGGTTCAGTTTCTTGATGGCCGGATCCGACCATTTGGTGATTTTCCCGAGGTAGATGTTCGCCAGCGTCGGGCCGTCGAGCACCATCTGTCCCGGTCCGATGCCGGGAAGGTTCACGACCGGCTACGTCCCCACCAATCACTGTTGGGAATTGGACGAGGCCGAACCGATTCAGATCCGCGATCGATAGCGGCATGTCGGAAGCGCCGAATGTCACCGTCTTGGCTCTGATCTGGGCAATGCCGCCGCCCGAACCGATCGACTGATAGTTCAGCGCGTTTCCGGTCGCGGTCCGATACGCCGCCGACCATTTCGAGTAGATCGGAAACGGGAAGGTCGCGCCGGCGCCCGAAATCGTAGCGGCCATCGCGGTTGCGCCCATTGTGGCCAATCCGGCTACGGCAAGCAGAACAAGACGGCGGGGGAATTTCATGGTGACCTCTTCCGACAATGGGGCCTAACCCAAACGCGGCCGCCGGAGCTGCCCCCGGGCCGCTTTCCAGACCTAATGGAGTTAACGCCAGAACCGCCGTCACATGTGCCACAGTTCCAAGAAGGTTTTGTGACAGTTTTACGAAGGGCGTGTGGACGCCAGAGATATGATAACCGAATCAGAGGGTTATCCGAGGCATCACGACGGTGTGCAGATGAAAAAAGGGGTGCCGGGAAGGACTCCCCGGCACCCCTGATTTCGAACCTTCAAACGAGGCGACAGTTACGGCTTGGCGACGTGCCAGACCATGCCTTTGCCTTCGCCGACCTGATCGCCCGGCGCCTTGTCGTCTTTGTAGTAGTAAAGCGGCTTGCCTTTATAGGCGATCTGCTTCGAACCGTCGGACCGGGCGATGACTTTCCAGTCGCCCGCGTCCTTGTCGTTGCCCTTGGCCATGAGCGCCGGCCAGTTCATGATGCAGTTGCCTTCGCAGGCCGACTTGTTGGCTTCCTTGTCCTTGTCCCACGTGTACAGGGTCATGCCTTTGGCATCGGTCAGGATGCCGTTCGTGACTTTGACGCTGGCCGGCATGCCCTGGGCGAAGGCAAAACCGCCGACTGCCGCAGCCACGATGAACGCCGGCGCAATGACGCGGATTGATTTCATGGGGGTCTCCTCGAAGTGTGTCGTCTCTTTGGTCGTGGACGCCGGGGGCTGGCGCCCCACACTTGACCAACGCTTACGTTAACATAATTTCACGGTTTGTAGCCATGGCGTCGGAAGGAGCAATATTGCGCCTGTTCCAAGGGCTCTTTCCAAACCGTCATCGAATGATACGCTCGTCCTAGTATTCGCCGGGAGGATTCCGACAATGATTGGATATCGCGGAGCATTAATGGCGGCCGCCGTGATGGCGGCTTCTGTGATTGCGCCTCAAGCAGGCTTGGGCGCGGCCGTTGGAAGCGGGTTCAGGGTGACCTCGTCCGCCTTCCAGGACGGCGGAATGCTGACGGTGAAGCAAGCCGCCGACGATCCGATGCGGATGTGCGGGGGCCAGAATGTCTCGCCGCCTCTGCAATGGACCAATGTTCCTGCAGGCACGAAGAGCTTCGCCATCGTCCTGCTCGATCCCGACGGATTGCTCGGCCAAGGCGTCGTGCATTGGATCGCGTATGGCATTCCCGGCAACGTCACCGCGTTCGCCGAAGGCGAGATGACCAAGCAGTCGGAGAAATTCGTCGGCGGCAAAGGCACGCGCGACAACGCGATGTATATCGGTCCCTGCCCGCCGGTCGGCGATGCGCCGCATCACTACGTGTTCACGGTGATTGCGACCGATCTCGAACCGGGCGCGCTGAAGGGCGGGCTGACGCGCGACGAGCTGTACACCGCGATACGCGGTCACGCCAAAGGCGGCACCAGCATCGTCGGCCGCTACGCGCGCTGATTGTCGGAACGCGACGAGAGGCTCGCGCGGCACTCGCGCGAGCCTCTTCGCTTTTTAGAAGCTGAACTGCAGCCGGTTCACGAACGCGCTGAAATCCTGGCCGACCTGCTGGCCGGTCGCATCGCGACGGTCGACGTCGGCGATCAGATAGTCGAACATCCAGCGCAAGTTCCGGTTGAGATACCAGTTCGCGCCGAGCGTGACGATATTCTGCTCGCCGCCGAGCACGCGATTGGCGGGATCGGTCACCATCGAGTTGAAGTCGTTGCTGCTGTAGCGCGCCTTGATCTCCCACGCGCCCCATGAACCGCTGTCGAGCGCGAACGGCGACACCACCGCGGGCGAACCCCATGCAGCGGACGCCGGAAGATAGGGCCGCATCTCGCCGGTCAGGAAATAGGACGCCTGCACATACCAGCCGCTGAACTTCGGATCGTTCAGCGCGGGATCGGTGCGGTCGAGCCCATAGCGATAATATTCGCCGCCGAGATACAACGGCCCGTAATTCATCGCGCCTTCGATTCCGTAGAGCCATCCCGTCTTCGCGGCGACCGCTGTCGTAAGCCCGCCCGTTCCGAAGCCGACGAGCTGCGTTCCGTCGACACGCGTCTCGGGCCGGTCGCTGAAGCTCAACATGCCGTTCGGCTTGTTGAGGATGCGCGCCGCATCGAAGCCGATCTGGAAGTTCGACCTCTCGTCCGAATAGAAGCGATAGGCGACGCGCCCCGTGAGCTGCGAACCCTCGTCGTCGGTCTTGATCGCGGCAATGCGCTCGCCGGTGAACGCGGTCGAGATCAGAAGATTGTCGCCGCCTCTGAACAGATCGGGCGCGCTGATAGATCAGCTCCACGCCGCGCCGTGAATCGCTGCCGCCGAACGGATCGAGGATCGCGTTCACGATCGATGAACGCTCGAGGAACGTGATCTCGGCCGATGACGTCGAATCGTCCAGCGTGAATTTGGGTTGGATCGCGCCGGCGTTGATCGTGAAAAACGGAATGCCGGTATAGGCGACGCGCAAGAGGTAGATTTGTCCCGCGCGCTCGGTGCCCGAGCTGCCGAAGTCGAAGACGAACTCGTAGTTGAAGTCGCGGTACACGCGGCCCTCGACGCCGATCTGGGCTCTGCGGAAATTGGCGCCGTTGTGCAGATCGCGTCCGACGGTCACGTAAGAGGGCAGGTCGGCATCCTGGAAGAACATGCCGCTGTCGAACTGGAACCGGCCGCGAAACGCGAGCTGGAACCGGTCGTCCGCCGTGCGGATCGTCGCTCGGTTGAAATCGTAGATCCACGACGCGTCCGCATTCATCTGTTCGAGCGTGGCGAGCCGCGTGCGGATGGTCAGCTCGTCCTCCGCCTTCTGTTCGAGTTGGGTCTCCAGCGCCATCAGGCGCTCGGCCTCCGCGGTGTCCTCCGCTTTCTGCTGTTCGAGCTGCTGCTCCACCTCGCTGAGCCTGGCCGCCCGCGCCTCGTCCGCCATAACCCTTTGCTGAATCTGAGCTTCTAGGGCCTCGACCCGCTCTTCCAGGGTCCGGCCCGGGGCCGCGTTGGACTGCCCGAGCAGCTGCTCCAGGGCTCGGACCCGGTCTTCCAGGCTCCTCGCCGGCTGGGCCAGGGTTTGTGACGTCGTCACAAAAACGACAAGCGCCGTGCTCGTCAGCAGGACGGATTTGCGCACCATGCCCCCGATTCTGCCAGATCCGGAGGCTACTTCTCAGCGCTATATTACAGTTCCATGACAGTTCAGCGTCAGTTGCGTGACAATTCACGCCTGATTGTGACACCGGCAGGAGGGCGGGCCGCCCGCCCGTTATGTTTAAATCTTTCTCAACAGCGACCGCGCGACAGTCGCCCCTGCTACGGGGGTCATGATCAGGCGCGCCGCTATCCTTCTTTTTGCCTCGCTGGCCGCGGTGCTCGCCGCGGCCGTGGCGATCGACGTCATCGCTTATGGTCGCCTGACGCTGTTCGATCCGGCCTTCCTCGGCGGCTTTGCGGTGATCGGCATCGGCATATCTGCTCGCGGACATGTCGTTGTCGCGCGATCGCGCCAAGGACCTGCAGGAACGCACCGGCCGTCTCACGCAGCTCATCGAAGAGCTCGAAAATTTCAGCGCCTCGCTCGAGGCCGCGAACGTCCGCTCGCGCGCGAACGAAGAGCGCTACAAGAGCCTGGTCGACGCGCAGGCCGACGCGATCATGCGCTGCACGCCCGACGGCCGCGTGACCTATGCCAACACCGCCTTCCTGAAGCTCTTCATGCTCAGTCCGCAGGAGGCCATCGGGCAGCCGTTCCGTCCCGAGCTGCATCCGGACTCGCCGCTCCCGGATTCGGGGCGATGGGTCGGCCGCGAGATCGGGCAGGAGCGCATCTCCTACGACCAGCTCATCAAGACCGTCGTCGGCTATCGCTGGATCGCCTGGGAGGATTACGCCATCCGCGATACCGACGGCAGCCTCGTCGAGATCCAAAGCGTCGGCCGCGACATCACCGAGCGCAAGGAGCTTCAGAACGCGCTCACCGAAGCGCGCGACAAGGCGGAGGACGCCAACCGCGCCAAATCGCGCTTCTTGGCGACCATGAGCCACGAAATCCGCACGCCCATGAACGGCGTGCTCGGCATGGCGCGGCTCCTGCTCGAGACCAATCTCGCGCCCGACCAGAAATCCTACGCCGATGCGATCCGCCAGTCGGGAATGTCGCTGCTCGCGCTCATCGAGGACATCCTCGACTTCTCCAAGATCGAATCCGGCACGCTCGTGATCGAGAAGAGCGACGTGGCGCTCCGCCCGCTGATCGAAGGCATCGCCGAGCTGCTCTCGACGCGCGCCTTCATCAAGAATGTCGAGATCGTCACCGCCGTTGCCGCCAATGTGCCCGACAGCATCATGGCCGACGGCGTGCGGCTGCGTCAGGTCATCACCAATCTTGTCGGCAACGCGATCAAGTTCACCGAGCAGGGCGGCGTGTTCGTCATTGCGAGCGTCGAGAAATCGCCATCATCGAATGGTCCGCTCGTTCTCCATCTGTCCGTCAGGGACACCGGTATCGGTGTGCCGAAGGAAAAGCAGGAGCAGATCTTCGAGGATTTCGTGCAGGCCGATTCGTCTCACGCGCGGCGTTTTGAAGGCACAGGTCTCGGACTTTCGATCTCCAAGCGCCTGATCAAGGCGATGGGCGGCGAGATCGGCGTCACGTCGGAAGGCGCCGGCAGCACGTTCTGGGTCACGCTTCCGCTTGAGGAAGCCCATGTCCGCGAAGGCCCTCGGCCGCTGAAAGGCAAGCGCGTCGCGCTCATCTCGAATTCGCCGATCTTGCGCGAGGGCTTGCGGCTCCAGCTTGCGGCCGCGGGCGCCGAACCGGTCCGCTTCGACGGTCTTGCCCAGCTCGCGGCAAAACGCGATGCCGCGGACCTTCTGCTCGTCGATGCGCATTGGAACGAGAACGAGCCCTGCTCGATGTCAGCGCGATCGGCATTCCGGCGATCGCTCTTCTGCCGCCCGCGCACCGCGCGCAGCTCGGACAGCTCGCGGCCAAAGGCTATCGCGCCTATCTGATCAAGCCGGTGCGCCAGGACTCGCTCGAACGCCGCCTGATGCCCGTTGACGCGGGCGCCAGCCCCGAGATGTCGGCCACCTCGCCGCTTCAGGAAACGCGCTCGAAACCGGGGCTCTCCATCCTGCTCGCCGAGGACAATCCGGTGAACGCGCTGCTCGCGCGCGAATTGTTGCGGCGTCGCGGCCACCGCGTCGAGCAGGTCGCAACCGGCGAAGGCGCCGTCGCCGCATGCCAGCGCGCGCGCTTCGACGTCGTCATCATGGACCTCCATATGCCGGGCCTCGACGGAATCGAAGCCACGCGGAAGATCCGCGCCGAGGAAGCGCAGAAAGGCGGCCGCCGCCTGCCGATCTTCGCGCTCACCGCCGATGCGCTGGACACCGGGCGCAAGGCTTGCCTTGCGGCGGGAATGGATGGTTTCCTGACCAAACCGGTTGATCCCTCCGAGCTGGATGCGGTGCTCGCGACGATCAGCCCGCCGGCGAATGTTGCCGCCGAATGAAAGTGGGGCATGAGTTGAGCCGCCGCAAACGAGAAACGCTCCATGTCGGTTGAGTCCAGTCCGTCGAAAGAGCGTGACGCGCTCAGCGCACTTTCGGCCTTCGTCGAGCGGCGCAGCCTTGTCATGCTCGCGCTTGGCTTCTCCGCCGGCCTGCCCTTCCTCCTGATCTTCGACACGCTGTCCGCGTGGCTGCGCGTGGCCGGGCTGTCGCTCGAAGTGATCGGCTTCTTCAGCCTGACGACGCTGATCTACTCCTTCAAATTCCTGTGGGCGCCGCTGATCGACCGCGCCCGCGTTCCGTTTCTGACCGGCTGGCTTGGCCATCGCCGCTCCTGGATGCTCTTGTGCCAGGCGCTGATCATGCTCGGTCTCTGGCTGGTCGCGGGCTCGGATCCCACCAGCAATCTCGCCGCCATGGCGGTGTTCGCCGTCTTTGTCGGGTTCTCGTCCGCCACCCAGGACGTCGTGATCGACGCCTGGCGCATCGAGGCGGCCGAGATCTCCAAACAGGGCGTGATGGCCGCCGCGTATCAATGGGGCTACCGCATCGCCATGATCGTTGCGGGCGCAGCACCTCTGCTGCTCGCCGAATCCTATGGCTGGAATTTCTCCTATGCCGTCATGGCCGGGCTGATGAGCATCGGCATGCTGGCCGTCCTTGGTGCGCCGCGCGAAGAGCGCCATGTCGTCCGCCCGATCCCGCTCGATGGCGTCCGCGTCTCGCGTCCGCTCGAGATCTCGGAATGGCTGGTGAGACTCGCGATCGTGGCCGTCGCCGCGGTGTTGCTGGGCTCCGGCCTCGCGGGCGACGCGCGCCTGCTGTCGCAAATCCTCTCGGCCGTCGGCTTGGGCGCGCTTGCCGATGGATTGGTGGCCACGTGGCGTCCGCCTTACGGCGTCTGGCTCCAGCTTCTCTCGGTGGTGGCGGGTTTCGCCGTGCTCCTGATCGCAGCCTCGCCGGTTCCCGGCATGCGCACGCGTCCCGGCCTCTATCTCGCCGCGGCCCTGGGCGATCCGTTGCGCGATTTCTTCGCGCGCTATCGCGGCAGCGCAGGCCTGATCCTGGCGCTCATCTGCACCTACCGGCTGTCCGATTTCGTGCTCAACATCATGAACCCGTTCTATCTCGATCTCGGCTTCAGCTTGACCGAAGTCGCCGAAGTGCGGAAAATCTTCGGCGTCGCCGCGTCCGTGCTCGGCGTCTTTCTCGGCGGATACGCGGTGGCGCGTTTAGGCCTGATGCGCGCGCTTCTCATCGGCGCGTTCGCGGGCCCCATCAGCAATCTCGTGTTCATCTGGCTCGCGACGCAAGGCCACAGCGTGCCTGCGCTCTTCGTCGCCATCGGGCTCGACAATGTCGGCTCCGGCTTCGCGGGAACCGCGCTGATCGCCTACATGTCGAGCCTGACCGCGGAAGGCTTCACCGCCACGCAATACGCGCTCTTCTCCTCGCTCTATGCGCTGCCGGGCCGGCTCGTCGCCTCGCAATCCGGCACGCTCGTCGAAGGCGCGGCCCAAGCTGCGGATTCGGGCGGCGCGTTCTCCGTCTTCAACGCGTGGTTCTCGGGCCTTCCGCCCGAGAGCTTCGCGCAATCCGTCGAACGCTCGGGCGTCAGCGCGGCCGCGCTCGGCTCGGGCTATGTCGCGTTCTTCATCTACTCGGCGCTGGTCGGGGTATTTGCGGTTGTGCTGGCCTTCATCGTCGCATCGCGGCGTGCAAGGGCGGCGAGCGACGCGCCCGCGGCAAAAACCGCGGTCGAGGCCCCTCCTAACCTGTCCGCCGTAGCTCGAAGAGCGAAGGCGGAAGCAAGGACGCGCCTGTCCGTTGTTCGAATCGGATCGCCCTTGAGCCCTCCACGCTCTATGATCCCGCCGGGGACCTGACGCCCGCCGGAGATTTACATGGTCCAGTCGCGTGGCCTAAGATTCCGGTTCCGCATCGGGGGGCGCCGATGGGGGTTTCCACGACGTCGGATCCAGTTCGGGCGTCGTGTTTCGCCCGCTTCACCGTCTTCGACAGAAAGTAGCCCAGCGTTGGTCAATGTCCTCGAGCCGGGAGCCGGAACGCGTCGGCCCCATACATGGCCGGTCCTGGCCGTCTCGGGCGCGCTCGAAGTCCGCATTGCCGAAACCGAAACCGAGATCGAAGCCGCCCAGCGCCTGCGCTATCGCGTCTTCTACGAGGAAATGGCGGCCGCCCCCACGCCGCAAATGCGCTCCGAGCGCCGCGACTTCGACAAATACGACGCGGTCTGCGATCACCTCCTGGTGGTCGACCGCAACATGCGCGACGACAAGGGCGAGCCCGTCGTCGTCGGCACCTATCGGCTCTTGCGGGGCGAAGTCGCCGCCCTCCACGGCGGGTTCTACACCTCCTCGGAATTCGACCTCTCGCCGATGCTCAAGATGTCGCCGCCCGGCACGCGGTTCCTCGAGCTCGGCCGCTCCTGCGTGCTCAAATCGCACCGCGCCAAGGCGAGCACGATGCAGCTCCTCTGGCGCGGCAATCAGCTCTACATCGAGCGCTACGGCATCGAGGTGATGTTCGGCTGCGCCTCCTTCGCCGGCACCGATCCCGAAGCGCACGCGATGCCGCTCGCCTATCTGCACCACTTCCACAGCGCGCCCGAGCAGTTCCGCATCCGCGCGCGGCCCGAGCTCTATGTCGACATGAACCGGATGCCGAAAGAGGCGATCGACCTCAAGGACGCGCTGCGCGCGCTCCCGACACTGATCAAGGGCTATATCCGCATCGGCGCCTTCATCGGCGATGGCGCGGTGATCGACAAGCAGTTCGGCACCACCGACGTGCTGATCTATTTCCCCGTCTCGCGCATCGACGGACGCTGGCTCAGCAAATTCGACCGCATCGGCGTCTAGCCGCCCGGCTGATAACCCTTCGACCATCCCCCCTGTGGGAGCCACCGCGCTGCGATAGCAGCGCGCATGGGCGGAGGGGGGCTGGTTGAGTAGTTCACGAACAGCGCAAGTCGTCCGTCGTTGTTGACACAACGCGCTCACGTTACCTTCCGCGAATGCCCGCCTTTGATCTCCAGCCCACGCTCATAGGACCTCGCATAGCGATCCGGCCGATCGCGCCGTCGGATTGGCAGGAGATGTTCGCCGCGGCCTCCGATCCTGAAATCTGGGCGCTCCACCCCGCAAGCGATCGCTACAAGGAACCGGTGTTCCGCAAGTACTTTGACGGCGCGATCGCATCGGGCTCCGGATTTTCGTTTGTCGAACGAGAGAGCGGCAAGATCATCGGCTCGAGCCGCTACCATGCGTACGACCCCGCCTTGAGCGAGATCGAGATCGGTTGGACATTCCTCGCGCGCAGCCTATTGGGGCGGCAGCTACAATCGGGAAGTCAAACGCCTGATGCTCGAGCACGCGTTCCAGTTCGTGGACACGGTCGTATTTTGGGTCGGCGAGACGAACTTGCGTTCGCGCGGCGCCATGGAAAAGATCGGCGGCGTGCAGCGCCCCGGCATTCACCGCCGCCTTGTCGATCCCGCGCCCCAAGTCGTCTTCGAAATCCGCAAACGCGACTTCCATTCCTCTGCGTTCTGGAAATCGTTCGAGTGAGGGACCGGCCCGCGCAAGAAAATCGGAACACAAAGAACACGAAGAAGATGCACGAAGTGCACAAAGCCCTCTTTTCCCTACTCGCTACTCCCTACTCGCCCCATACCGCATCTCGATTTGGCGAATCTGCACAAGCCGCGCCTTGATCCTCGGCACGCTCCGCGCCGCATACTCCTTGAGATCGAAATCGTCTCCAAATCGCGCATAGGCTTGAGCCAGCGCCAAGGCCTGCGTCAGCGAGGCGATCTGCTGCGCGATGAAGCGCCGGTCGAACTCATCGCCCGTGACCGGCAAAAGCTCGTCGATGACGAACAGATACTGGGGCGAGACGGTCGTAGGCAGGAAGGGAGGGGGCTCGATCTGGTCCAGCACCCACTGCAAGTTGCGTGTGTCTTCGATCGAATCCACCCACAGCGCGCGCCCGAAATCTCTCACGTCCGGTGACGGCGACTTCTTCATCGCGAGACCGCCCGCCTTTGCCCGGTAATTGTCGGCGTTGATCACCGCCTCGACAAAATGAAGCCCGCTCGTCGCCGCCCACGGAAGCCGCGCTGAAGCGGAATGCGGCCGGCAGAGCTCGCGAGCAGGAGGAGCGCGGCAGCTCCGCTTACGATGGTGAGAAGATGACAATTCGCCATGGCCGGTTCTCGCCCACGTGAAATCGCGCAGTCCGCCGAAACGTTCCCAACTCAATGTGGCGGTTTTAGGTCGAACCCGCTGGAGCCGCGCATCGGCTCGAATTCACGCCCGCTGCGCCCGCGCCTCCATCGCTGCGCGCGTGCTGCAGCTGTCGAGCAACGCTTCGAGCACGCCGGGCTCCACCGGCTTCGTCAGATGCTGGTCGAATCCCGCTTCCTGCGATTGGCGCCGGTCCGCGTCTCGTCCCCAACCTGTCACCGCCACAAGGGTCATCTTTTCGCCCCACGGCTTCGAGCGCATCTCCCTGGCCACATCGTAGCCGTTCCGCTTGGGCAAGCCGATGTCCATCAGCACGATGTCGGGTTTGAACTCGGCAGCCATCACCACGGCCTCGGAACCATCGAACGCAACGCGGATGTCGTGGCCAAGCAGGCGGATCCATCTCGCCATCGCCCGCGCCACGTCGCGGTTGTCGTCAACCAGCAACACCCGGCAGTTGGCTATGCTCGGCGCGCCGGGCGCGTCTGCTGAGGGCACTCCGCGCAACAACCGCGTCGGCCGCGGTCACGGTCGGCAGCCACACCGTGAAGACGCTGCCTCTTCCAAGGCCTTCGCTGCGCGCCTCGACCGTTCCCCCGTGCATGCGCACAAGCGCTTTCACCAGCGTCAGGCCGATGCCGAGACCCTTGTAACCGGTCTCCGCCGAGCGATCGAGCTGACCGAACATCTCGAAGATCGTGTTGAGCTTGTCGGGAGGAATCCCGAGGCCGCTGTCTTTGACCGACACACGCACGCCTTGTCCGTCACGCTCGGCTGCCAGCTCGATCTGGCCGCCGCGTGGCGTGTATTTGACGGCATTGCTCAAGAGATTGGTCAGCACCTGACCGAGCCGCACCGGATCGGCATTGAGGAAGATCGGTTCCCCCGGGAGCCTCACCGAGAGTTCGTGATCGGCTTCCTCGACAAGGAACCGGCTTCTGTTCCAAGGCCGTTCGCACGACGGCTTTGAGCTCGATCCGGCTCTTCTGAAGCGCCAGCCCGTGGTGCGTCAGATTCGACACGTCCAAGAGGTCGTCGACCAGGCGCGTCAATTGCTGCAGCTGACGTTCCATGATCGTGCAATATTCCAGCACCGTTTCAGGATCGCGGCTTGCCTTCCGGATCACGGCTGCGCCGGTGCGCAGCGGCACGAGCGGATTGCGCAGCTCATGCGCGAGCGTGGCCAGGAAGTCGTCCTTGCGCTGGTCGGCCTCGCGCACCGCGTCTTCGGCCCGCTTGCGTTCGGTGACGTCGCGGCAGATGCCGAGCATGCGTATCGGCTTGCCTTCGCCGTCGACCACCACGCGCCCGTTGCATGCCATCCATCGGCACCCGCCGTCCGGGTGCATGATCCGGTATTCGATATGGTAACGGGCCGCGGGCGTCTCGATGGCGGCCGCGATTGTGCGCTCGAGCCGTTCCGCGTCATCCGGATGCACATCGCGGCGAAAGGCGTCGAACGTACCGCCGAACGTGCCGGAATCCAGCCCGTGAATGAACTCGAGCTCCTCGGACCAGCTCACCCGGCCGCTCGCGATGTCCCACTCCCAGACGCCCATGAGGCCCGCGGCGAGGGCTAAGTGGAGCCGGCTCTCGCTTTCCTGCCGCTGTGCGGCCTCCGCCTCGGCGCGTTGCCGGAGCTCCCGCTCTGCGACCACCTGCGCCTCCAGCACCACGGACACCCTGTGATGCACGAGCGCGGAAGCGACGTGATCCGCGATTTGCTGCGCGACCGCGATCTCATCGCCCGAGAACGCGTGCGGCTCGCGGTAGTACAGCATGAACTTGCCGAGCAGGCTCAATCCGAACTGCACCGGAATAAAAGCAAGCGCGCGGATGCCCTCGCGCCTGAGGGCCGGGAGATATGCAGCGAGTGCAGGATCGTGCTCGATGTCCTCGACCAGCAGCGGCGCGGCATTGGTTTCTTCCGGGCGCCATGGGGAGTGACCGTCCACCGCTTTCCGATAGTCCTCGCTCAGACCCGACCACGCGACAAAGCGCATCGTGCGCGTGGCATCGAACACGAGAAGTGAAGCCCGCTCGACGTTGAGCCCGTCTTGCACGCACTTGAGCGCTGTTTGATAGACGGCGTCCAGCGAACCCGCGCCGGCGGCCTGATCGACAAGCCTGTGAAGCGCGCCTCTCGGAAGCACAGGGCGTCCCCCTTTCGCCTTCTATGCGCGAACAAAGCCAGATTGTCGCGAACGGCATCAGCTTGCCATACTCGGCATTGTCTACAAAGACCGCCGAACATCCGCAGAGGAAAGCGCTACGGCCGCGAGCTACTTCTCGGAGCAAGGAGCGACAGCCGCCCGGAGCACGCCCGTGAGCGTTCGCTCGGGTCACGCGGTCGTCAGGTGCCGATGAAACGAGGGCCTGCCCATGACGCCTCAACGGCTTCATCCGTGGTGGCACGGGGCCGCCGGCTAAATAGGCCTATATACATAGGTATAGGACTATAATAGTCTCGTCCGCCGGTGTTCGAGAGCGAGGTGACATGAAGCAACGGCATTTTGTCCGCCAGACGCGGTTCCAGCCTGTTTCGCCGGAAAATTTCGCGTCATCAAGCACTTGCGGCGCGCGAAAAAAATCCGAGCGGGCAGAGTATTGAAAGCGGGAATTTCTCGCATGACCAAGCACTTGCGCAAGGGCT
Organism: uncultured Alphaproteobacteria bacterium; assembly: GCA_963708555.1. GTDB lineage: Bacteria > Pseudomonadota > Alphaproteobacteria > Micropepsales > Micropepsaceae > CAIYRG01. The sequence continues at coordinate 79,909 of CAVPTF010000018.1, forward strand.
CAGCGAAGTCGGTTAGTGCCCGTTCGAAGCGCAGCCACAAGGGCTGGTCTCCAGAACGCCGCGCCCGGCAGGCGGCGCTTATCCGCTCTTGGCAGCCCTGGCAGCACTCGACCGGTCCCAAGACCGAAGCCGGAAAGGCGCGCTGCGCGAAGAACGCGCTCCGCCACGGCGGCAGGAGCCGCGCCCGTATCCAGGAGCTCCGGAAAATCCGCTACGTCTTGCGCCTCGCCGCCCGCAATATCGCGCTCGTGAACGCGTTCATTCGCGCCCGGCGCCTCGCCAATTCACGCCGCCCGATCCGCGAGCGTGAACCAGCCCACACCGGCCAGCACGAGCGCCGATCCGATCACGCCGATCATCGTCAACGGCTCGCCCAGGATCGCGACCGCGAGCAGCAAGGTCGACACCGGGCCCGAGGATTCCCATCGCGGCGTTGCCCTGCGCCGAGATGCGATGGAGCGCGGCATTCATGAAGAACGACGGCAGCACGGTCGCGGCCACGGCGAGCAGGATCGAGTAGCCGAGCAGCGGGCCGCTGACCAACAGCTCGCCGGCATCGCGCGTCGTGAGGAAGCTGGCGAAGGCGGCCAAACCCGCGCCCGTCATCGCGATACACGTGAACAGCCGCGGCCCCATTTTCGCGATCACGTCCTTCGCCATGAACTGGTAGAGCGCGAACGTGATCGCCGAGCATACGACCAAGGCGACGCCGATCACGATGCTCTCGCCTTCGAGCACAAGATGCTCGGTGAAGATCATCGCAAGGCCCACATAGCTTACGCCGAGCGCCGCCAGCGCACGCGCGCGGATGCGTTGTCCGAAGAACATCGCGCCGAACAGCACGACGAACAGCGGATAGGTGAACAGGATCAGCCGCTCGAACTGCGCGGAGATCAGCGTGAGCCCGATGAAATCGGTGTAGCTCGCGAACCACACGCCGAAGACGCCCACCAGCATCGCTTTGCCGATCAATCGCGCCGAAGGCAAAGCCGCGCCGGCCAGCCGCAAATGGATCAACGCGAACGCGCCGATCGCGAGATAGAAAGGGAGCGAGAACGCCGCGCGCAACGCGATCAATGTCTCCGGGCTCACGTCGTAGTCGTAGGCGAGCTTGACGATGATGCCCTTGGTCGAGAACAGCAGCGCGCCCGTGGCCGCAAACACATAACCGAGCGGCAGCTCCCTCTTCACGCCGGCGCCGGCGGCGCGGCGACTTCAGGTTCAATCGTCATCGATGTCGGAACAGGCTCGCGCTAAAAATTCCCTCCCTTGAAAAGGGAGGGTGGCTCGTCCCGCCAGGGACGAGCCGGGAGGGATCATCCCTCAAGTGCTCACTTCGCCCGTGCACGCGGATGCGCGGCGTCGTAGACGGCAAGCACGTGCGAGCCTTCGACTTCGGTGTATTTCTGCGTCGTCGACAGCGACGCGTGGCCGAGCAGCTCCTGCACCGCGCGCAGATCGCCGCCGTTGCGCAACAGATGCGTGGCGAAGGAATGCCTCAGCGCATGCGGCGTAGCGCGCGGGCTCAATCCCAGCCGCCCGCGCAGATGCTGCATCAGCGCCTGCGCTTCGCGCGCGCTCATCGGGTTGCCGCGGCGCGACACGAACAGCGGCGCGCTCTTGGCCTGCGCAAACGGGCACAGCTTCACATACGCATCGATCGCCTCGCGCACCGCGGCGAGCACGGGAACCGAGCGCTCCTTCCGCCCCTTGCCGATGACCGTCAGCGTCTCGCCAAGCGGCGCGTCGCCGCGTTTCAGGCTCAGCGCTTCGGAGATGCGCAATCCCGTTCCGTACAGCAGCGTGATCAGCGCGGCATTGCGCGCCGCGATCCACGGCACGTTCTCCTCGCCCGCCTCTTGGATCGCGCGCGCGGCATCCTCTTCGGAAAGCGGCCGCGGCAGCGTGCGCGGAAGCCTGGGCGAACGCACGGCGCGAACGGCTGCGCCGTCGGCAAGGTTCTCGCGTTCGAGATAGCGGTAGAACGAGCGGATCGCCGCCACCGCGCGCTGCACGCCTTGCGGTCCCAGACCCTGCGGACCGCCGCGCGGTCAGGAACGCGCGCACATCGGCAGGTTTCAGCGCTCTGCAGCATGGCAAGCGTGACCTTGCCGCCGCGATACTCGGCGAGGAACGTCAAGGAACCGCGCCGTGTCGTCGCTATAGGCGCGCAGCGTATGCGCGCTCATCCGCCGCTCATAGGCGAGGCTCGCAAGCCACGCGTTCGTCAGCTCGCCCCCGTGACGCGCCATGTCAGAGGATGGCCCCCATTACAAAATGGTCTGTCCGCTCTTCTTCCAGTCTTCGAGGAAGGCGGCGAGCCCCTTGTCGGTCAGCGGATGATAGACGAGCTGGCGGAAGATCGCGGCCGGCATCGTCGCCACGTCGGCGCGGGCGAGCGCTGCGTCGCGCACATGCGTCACATGCCGGATCGACGCCGCGAGGATCTCGGTCGAGAAGCCGTAATTGTCGTAGATGTGGCGGATCTCGCGGATCAGCGCCATGCCGTCATGGCCCGCGTCGTCGAGCCGTCCGATGAAGGGCGAGATGAAGGTCGCGCCCGACTTCGCCGCAAGCAGCGCCTGGGTCGGCGAGAAGCACAGCGTCACGTTCACCTTGTGCCCGTCGCCCGACAGCGCGCGGCAGGCTCTCGAGCCCGTCCCAGGTGAGCGGCACCTTGACCGTGATGTTGTCGGCGATCTTGGCGAGCTTCTTCCCCTCCGCGATCATCGCGTCGGTCTCGACCGCCGTGACCTCGGCGCTGACCGATCCTTTCACCGTGTCGCAGATCGCCCGCAAGGCATCGAACAGCGGCTTGCCGGTCTTGGCGGCAAGCGAGGGATTGGTGGTCACGCCATCGACAAGACCGGTTGCGGCGAGGCTGGCGATTTCCTTGGGATCGGCACTGTCGAGAAACAACTTCATCGGAATCTGTCCTGCTTGACGTCTGGAGGATGTGGGCGAAAGTGTAGCCCAGCCGGGATCGCCGATGAAATGGGACACACTCCAGGGCGCGCGTTTGAGCACAGGTTCTCAGGCAAGAAAACTCGCGGGTCGCCGTGTTGTTGCCGCTGCCGCTCTCGGGCGCCTATGACTATGCGGTCGAGGCCGACGGTCCGCTTACGCGCGGCCGGCTTGTGCGCGCGCCGCTTGGCTCACGCTCGCTTCTGGGCGTCGTCTGGGGCCATGCCGAAGGCGCGGTCGCGAGCGAGAAGCTCCGCGTGGCCGGCGCGCTCGAACGCCACCGTCTGCCTGAGCGGCTGTGCGATTTCGTCGACTGGGTCGCGCGCTACACGCTGAGCCCGCCTGGTGCTGTGCTCGCGCAAGCCTTGCGCGTGAAGGATGCGTTCGATGCGGAGACGCCGCGCAAGGCGCTGATCAAAGCCGATCGCGAACCGCAGTTGCGCCTGACCGATGCGCGTTCGCGTGTGCTCGCGCTGATGGCGGACGGTCTCGCGCGCACGCCCTCCGAGATCGCCGAGCTCGCGTCCGTCAGTCCGGGCGTGGTCACAGGTCTCGCGCAAGCGGGCGCGCTCAACTGGGTCGATCTGCCGGAGTTCGAGCGCGTGTCCGAACCCGATCCGGATTTCAACCCGGCCTCGCTCACGCCCGATCAGCTCCGCGCCGGCGAACACTTCCGCGATGCCGTCAAGAAGCGCGAGTTCGCGGTCGCGCTGCTCGATGGCGTCACCGGATCGGGCAAGACCGAAGCCTATTTCGAAGGCATCGCCGAAGCGCTCGCGCGCGGGCGCGCAGGTTCTGATCCTGCTGCCCGAAATCGCGCTCACCGTGCAGTTCCTCGATCGCTTCGCCGCGCGCTTCGGCTGCCGTCCGCTCGAATGGCACTCGGATCTTTCCGAGCGCGAACGCCGTCGCGTCTATCGCGCGGTGTTCTCCGGCGAAGCGCGCGTTGTCGCCGGCGCGCGCTCTGCGCTGTTCCTCCCCTTTACCAGGCTCGGCTTCATCGTCGTCGATGAGGAGCACGAGCAGGCCTACAAGCAGGAAGACGGCGTCATCTATCACGCGCGCGACATGGCCGTCGTGCGCGCGCGGCTCGAGAACTGCCCGATCGTTCTCTCCTCCGCGACGCCGTCGCTCGAAACCTACGTCAACGCACGCAACAACAAATACGAATGGCTCAAGCTCGCGCGCCGCTACGGCGCGGCGGACATGCCGGCGGTGAAGCTCGTCGACTTGCGCAAGGAAGCCGGCGAACCCGGCCAGTTCCTCTCGCCGTCGCTGCGCGCAGCACTCACGGAAACCTTGGCTGCGCGCGAGCAGGCGCTCTGTTCCTCAATCGCCGAGGCTATGCGCCGCTCACTCTGTGCAAGCTCTGCGGCCACAAGGAGACCTGCCGCAATTGTTCGGCCTGGATGGTCGAGCACCGCTACCGCAAGCGCCTCGTCTGTCATCATTGCGCGTTCGAGATCGCGATTCCCGAACGCTGCCCGCAATGCAACGCGGAAGGCTCGCTCATCGCCTGCGGCCCCGGCGTCGAGCGCATCGAGGAGGAATTCCGCGCGAGCTTCCCCGATGCCCGCATCGCGATCGCCTCGAGCGACACGTTCTCAGGACCCGCGCAGGCGCAAGCCGTGATCCGTGCGCTCGCTCAAGGCGATGTCGACGTCCTCATCGGCACGCAGATCGTCGCCAAGGGTCATCACTTCCCGCAGCTCACGCTTGCCGGCATCATCGATGCCGACCTCGGCGGCAGCGCGGGCGACCCGCGCGCGGCCGAACGCAGCTTCCAATTGCTGCATCAGGTGGCCGGCCGGTCGGGACGCGGCGAGAAGCCGGGACAGGTCCTGATCCAGACGCGCAATCCCGACGATCCCGTCATGCAGGCGCTCGCACGAGGAAGCCGCGACGACTTCCTCGATCAGGAAGCGCGCACCCGCGAGCGCAATCTGACGCCGCCGTTCGGGCGGCTTGCCGCGATCATCCTTGCCGGCGCCGACCCCGCGCGCGTGCACGAAACCGGGCGCGCGCTCGCGCTTGCCGCGCCCAAGGTGCGGCGCCTCTCGGTGTGGGGACCGGCGCCCGCCTTCTACCAGGTGCTCCGCGGACGCACGCGCGAGCGCCTGCTCGTGCAGGCCGAGAAGACCATCGACATCCAGGCTTACCTGCGCGCGTGGCTCGCGTCGGTGAAAGTCCCGAACGGCGTGCGCGTCACCGTCGACGTCGACCCGGTGAGTTTCTTCTAGTGGCCGGCGGGGTGCTCGGTGGCCGTCGGCTGTGGCTGCGGCGCCGGCTGAGGCGCGAACAGCCAGCCGCTGATCGTGAGCCGTCGCTCCTTCGCGTAATGCGCGACCTGCGCCACGGAATGAAGCGCGCGGGATGTTGAACATCGTGAGCACGTTGAAGGCCGGTATATAGCCGCGCTCAACATCTCCACTCTCGCGTGTGGAAGAGAAGCTGCCCACCCCAGTCCGCGCGCCAGCCCCGCGTGAAGCCGAGCGTGTAGGCGGTCGCGCCTGAGCCCGACTTGGTCGTGGTGAGCGGTCAGAAAATCGCCGGGGCGGTACCAGGTGGCAGTCGGCATCGATGCGCACCACTTCTGGTGGCCTGTGACTTCGCGGACCGAACGCCAGGAACTCCGGCGAGTTGAGCAGGTTGTACAGCTTGTGCAGCGGGTGCGTCGGCCGCGTCGGGCGCGCCATACGTCTGCTGCAGGTGGCAGGCGAGATAGACATACGAGAAGCCGTCACCCGCCCGCTTGAGGATCTCGCCCGCGAGCGCCTGCAAATCGGTCTTGGCGATCTGGTCGCTGTTCAGCGAGACCGCCCTCTGCTTCTCGTCCGCGTAGGTGAGGCGCCAGTAGGTGTCGTCCTTAAGCGCCTTCTCCAAGTAGTCGGCCAGTTCCGGCTCGAAAATGTTGCTGATCTGGACGATGCCGTCGCGCCGGAAGGTCTCCGCGTAGTCGCGGTAGTCGCGCGCGTTGATCGCCGGGTTCATCCGGAAGACCGGGGCGTCGCTCATCACAGCACTCTCGCTCAATTCCACCCCCGGCTATCACGCTGCGAATGGCCGTGAAAGAACGTGCTCAGGATATGGTTACACCCTACTGGAACTCGCGCACATCGGCGAGGCGGCCGGCGATCGCGGACGCGACCGCCATGGCCGGGCTCATCAGATGCGTGCGCCCGCCGCGACCCTGGCGCCCCTCGAAATTGCGGTTCGAGGTCGACGCGCAGCGCTCACCCGGCTCGAGCCGGTCGGCGTTCATCGCCAGACACATCGAGCACCCGGCCTCGCGCCACTCGAAACCGGCCGCGAGGAAGATCTTGTCCAGGCCTTCGGATTCGGCCTGCTCCTTCACGAGGCCGGAGCCGGGCACGATCATCGCGCCGACATGGGAGGCAACTTTGCGGCCCTTCTTGAGCTGGGCTTCGACGATCTTCGCGGCGTCGCGCAAATCCTCGATGCGCCCGTTGGTGCAGGAGCCGACAAACGCGCGGTCGATCTTGATGTCGTTGAGCGGCGTTCCGGGCTTCAGATCCATATAGGCCAGCGCGCGCTCGATGCCTTCGCGCTTGTTCGAGATCCCTCTCGGCGGCGGGATCGGGCACGCGGCCGGTGATCGGCAGCGATTGCTCCGGGCTCGTGCCCCACGTGACCATCGGCGCGACGTCGCCGGCATTCAGGCTCACCTCGGCGTCGAACTTCGCACCCTCATCCGATTTCAGCGTGCGCCAATAGTGGATCGCCGCTTCCCATGCCGCGCCCTTGGGCGCGCGCGGCCGTCCGCGGATGTAGTCGAACGTGGTCTCGTCGGCGGCGATGAGGCCCGCGCGGGCGCCGCCTTCGATCGACATGTTGCAGATCGTCATCCGCCCTTCCATCGAAAGCGCGCGGATCGTGTCGCCGGCATATTCGATGACATAGCCGGTGCCGCCGGCCGTGCCGATCTTGTTGATGATGGCGAGGATGATGTCCTTCGCGCGGATGCCGATCGGAAGCCGTGCCGGTGACATTCACGCGCATGTTCTTCGAGCGCGACGTCATGAGCGTCTGCGTGGCCAGCACATGCTCGACCTCGGACGTGCCGATGCCGAACGCGAGCGCGCCGAATGCGCCGTGCGTCGCGGTGTGCAAGTCGCCGCACACAATGGTCAGCCCCGGCAATGTCCAGCCTTGCTCGGGGCCGATGATGTGCACGATGCCCTGGCGGATATCGTCCATGCCGAAATATTCGATGCCGAACTCGCGCGCGTTGTTCTCGAGCGTCTTCACCGACAGCGCGGACTCGGGATCGCTGATGCCGAGCTTGCGGTTGGTCGTCGGCACGTTGTGGTCGGCGACCGCAAGCGTCAGCTCGGGGCGCCGCGCCCGCCGCCCGGCCTCGCGCAAACCCTCGAACGCCTGGGCGCTCGTCACCTCGTGGACAAGGTGCCGGTCGATATAGAGCACGCTCGCCTCGCCCGGCTTCTCGTGGACGAGATGGCTCTCCCAGATTTTATCGTACAGCGTTCGTGGTGTGCTTGTGGCGGTCATGGCTTGAGATCGACGTTTCCAGGCCCGGTATCAACATCAGAACAGCCTGAGGCTCAAGGTCTTTCATCCTTTCGCGGGTCACCGCCCGCTGAAGTAAAGCACCGACATGATGATGATAATCGCGACAAACTGGGCCAGCACGCGGATGCGCATCAGCTTGTTCGACCAGTTTCGCGAGGTTTCGCCGCCGATCCAAAGCGTGTACAGGCCTGCCATCAGCACCATTGCGACAAACCCAACCGAGAGGACCACGAGCACTTGGCCGGTCATGCTGGGCGTTCTCCTTGGCTTCAATCCGTGCTTCAATAAGCCTTGAGCACAACGGCAGGGCATGGCCATGGCGGCCGCCCAACCCCTTATATAGTGCAACCAAAATCCCGGTCGAACGCTAAGGATCGCGATAGGCAGCCTCTGGCTGGGGCACAGGAGGAAGATATGCAGGAATTCAAGCGTCTTGCGCGGCGGGACTGGTCCCTCCGGCTCCGCAAGACCGGCAAGATCGGACCGTCCCTAGCGGCTGCCGCCTTTGCGGCGCTGCTCGCGGTCTGGTCGACCCCATCGGGTTATGCCCAGGGCAGCGCCGGCACGCCCGTGCCGCCGCCCGGCACCCCGCCAGGGACGCCGCCGGCCACGACGCCCGCGCCTGAGACACCGGCCGCACCGGGCGCACCCGGTGAGGAGGCTCGCGCGCGCGCGGCCGCGATGGCGGCCAAGGCCAATATCGATGTCACCGACGCCTGGACGCGCGCCACGGCCGGCAACGGGACGACTGCGAACGTCTACCTTCATCTGGTGAGCGCCAAAGACCCCGATCGCCTGATCGGTCTGGAAGTCTCGAACGCCGCCCGCATCGATGTGCGCGAGCCGACGGATCAGGGCGCCGCGAAGGGCACCGCCCAACCGTCGGTCGATGTCCCGGCCGGCGGCACGGTGAATTTCGCGCCTGGAATGCGCTATCTGCTGCTCTCGGGATTGAAGGCGCCGCTCAAGGAAGGCGAAAGCTTCCTGCTGACGCTGAGGTTCGACAAAGGCGGCTCCCAGACCGCCGTCGTCAAGGTCCTGAACGCGAACGCGAGCGGGCCGCCGCAGAGCACCGCGGCGCGAAGTGGCGACACGACGGCCGGCGCGACCACGCGCTAACCCGTATCGCACCAGGGCTGGCGCCGCTCGCCGCGATAGGGCCGCGCCAGTCCTTCAGCGATCAACGCCCGCGCGATGTCGCCGTCCGCGTCGCTGATCTCGGCGCGGACGCGTCCGCCGAACTTGTCGTACACCACGCGGATGAGCCTGATCTCCTTGTTCAGCAGCCGGCGCGCGAGGTAGTCGCGCGCGGCAAGCGCGAGGCGGCGCTCATCGGCGCAGTCGGACCGCGTTTCGGGCGCGTCCACGCCATCGATCCGCACACGGACGGTCAGGCTCTGTCCGAGCCAGATATGGGCGCGCACGTCGACGGTGTCGCCGTCGACGATGTGCTCGACCACCGCGCTCACGGGACCCGCGAGCGCTTGCTCGGCGAGACGCTGGGGCGGGGAGGCGAAATCGGCGCGCTCCTCGGAAACGCCCGCGGCAAGCAGAAGTCCGCTTGCGACACTCGGCCAGACGCGGTGAGCAGACATGCCAGCCTCGGACGCACACGACCCCGGCCGATGATAGAACAAAACAAGAACAAAATCCAGCCAGAAGCTAGAAGTCGGAGATGATCCCCTTCTTCTCCCAGTCGCCGTAGCGGGTGGGCTCGGGACCGGACGGTCCGCCGATCTCCTTCGGCCGTTTCACGGCGGCGGCGGCCGCTTCCGCCTGTTTCCGCCGTTCCGCGGCTTCGGCCAGGGCGCGCTGTGCCGCTGGCGGGAGGTCTTTGCCCCTATCCGGTTCAACTTCCTTTGAATCCTTGGGCTTTTCCATACGTCGCTTTGATCTTTTCGAGGGGGCGAGCGGTCCCTACATATCAGTTCGCCGGTTCAAGTTTCAAAGACCGGTGGAGGGTTTCAATGAACACGTTCCGTACTGGCATCCTGATGGCGTTCATGACCGGGCTTTTCGTCGCGATCGGGTACCTGATCGGCGGCGAGACCGGCATGGTCATCGCATTCCTGTTTGCCGCCGGCACCAACCTGTTCGCCTACTGGAACTCCGACAAGATGGTCTTGCGGATGTATGGCGCGCAGGAAGTGGACGAGCACAGCGCGCCGGAATTCGTCCATCTGATCCAGCGGCTGTCCGAGAACGCGGGCATCCCGATGCCCAAGGTCTATATCGCCCAGAACCCGCAGCCCAACGCGTTCGCCACGGGCCGCAATCCGCAGCACGCCGCTGTCTGCGCCACAACCGGTCTGCTCGAGCGCCTCAGCTACGAAGAGCTGGCCGGCGTGATGGCTCACGAGCTCGCGCATGTGAAGAACCGCGACACGCTGATCATGACGATCACCGCGACGCTCGCGGGCGCGATCTCGATGCTCGCGAACTTCGCCTTCTTCTTCGGTGGCCGCAACGACCGCAACAATCCGCTCGGCCCCTTCGGCGCGATCCTGATCATGATCCTCGCACCGCTGGCCGCCACGCTCGTGCAGCTCGCGATCAGCCGGACGCGCGAATACGAGGCCGACCGCGAAGGCGCGATGATCTCCGGCCGCCCGCTCTGGCTCGCGTCCGCGCTCCAGCGCATCTCGGCGAACGTACAGCGCATCGACAATGTCGACGCCGAGCGCAATCCCGCGACCGCGCACATGTTCATCATCAATCCGCTCCACGGCGGCGGCTTGGGCAGCCTGTTCGCCACCCACCCCTCGACCGAGCAGCGCGTTGCGCGCCTGCAGGCGATGGCGAACGAGATGGGCCAGGAGCCGGAACGCGGTCCCTGGAGCTGACAAGGCGTTTCCGCCGTCCGCGCTTGACGCGGCGCCGAGGGTCGCGGCGAATTCCGCCGCATGAACACACAAGCGCCGGGTCAACAGGCCCGCAAGGCCGCCCTCGATTGTCTATCCCAGGTCCTGCGCCGGAAGCGTCCGCTCGATCGCGCGGCCGCTGAAGCGTTCGGCGCGGCCTCGTTCGCGCCGCGCGATTCGGGCTTCGCGCGCGCGATCGTCAGCATCAGCTTGCGCCGTTTCGGTCAGCTTCAGGCGCTGATCGCGACCTTCGTTCCCAAGGCGCCGCTCCCCCACAAGGCAGGCCCGACGCTCGAGATCCTGATCGCGGGCGCGGCCGAGCTGTTGTTTCTCGATGTCGCGCCGCACGCCGCCGTCGACGCCGCCAACCGTTTGGCGCAGGCCGACGCGAAAGCCGTGCATTTCCGGCCGCTGATCAACGCCGTCTTGCGCCGTGTGGCGCAGGAAGGTGCCGCCATCCTCGCGCGGCAGGACGCGGGCGCGCTCAACACGCCCGATTGGCTGTGGAGGCGCTGGGTCTCGACCTACGGAGAGGCAACCGCGCGCGCGATCGCGATGGCGCATCTCGCCATTCCCCCGCTCGATCTGACGTTGAGGTCGCCTGCGGACACTTTGCCCGAGCGCCCCGACGCGGAACGTCTGGCGCCTGGGCGCGTGCGTCTGAAGGATGCCGGACGGATCGAAGCCTTGCCCGGTTTCGAGGCGGGCCGCTGGTGGGTGCAGGATTTTGCCGCCACGCTACCGGCGCTGCTCTTGGGCGACGTCGCGGGCAAACGCGTCATCGATCTGTGCGCCGCGCCCGGCGGCAAGACCTTGCAGCTGGCGTCAGCCGGTGCGCACGTGACCGCCGTCGACGTCGCGCCCGATCGCCTCGCGCTGATCCGCGAAAATCTCGCGCGCGTGAACGTCGAAGCCGAACTCGTCGAAGCCGATGCGCGTGAGTGGCGGCCGTCCGAGCCCGCGCCGTTCGTTCTTCTCGATGCCCCGTGCGTCGCAACGGGCACGATCCGCCGTCATCCCGATCTTCCGTGGATCAAGAGCGCGGCCGATCTGACGATCTCGGAACCCTTGCAAAGCGAGCTTCTCGATGCGGCCGCGGAACTGACCGCACCGGGCGGCACGCTCGTTTATGCGGTCTGTTCGCTCGAGCCCGAAGAAGGCCCGGAGCAGGTGGACTCATTCCTCCGTCGCCGGACGGATTTCGCCCGCGCGCCGATTGCGCCAGAGGATGTGTTCGATAAAGCCTTCGTCACACCCAACGGCGACCTCAGGACGTTGCCGTCCTTCTGGAGCGACAAGGGTGGAATGGACGGTTTCTACGCCGCCCGGTTGCGCCGTTCGGGTTGAAGCCGTTAGGCGGAGTGCGATCTCGACGCGTCGCTGCTGATCACGCGGATCATCCGGAGCCGGTCGCGTTCAGCGGTCTCGACGCGAACGACTTTGAACAGATAGTCCGAAATCCCGACCAGCATCTGGCCATGCGCCGTGTCGGCCCGCGCCTCTTGCAGCGCGACTTCGACGACTTCCTCGCGCAAGCGATAGAGCAGCGCTCTCCCCGACGAGCTGTCGGCCGCGTACAGACTGAGCCGGACGAGCAACTCGTCGACGACACGCCGATAGGCAGCCTCCGCACTTGTGAGTTCGGTTTCTTCAACCGTCTCTGACATCGCACCCATTTACTGCAGCCCCCAACATTAGGTTAGTCCAAGCGCCCCAGCGCATACGCGATAGCAAGATAGATCTTCCCCGTATCCGAGGTAAGGATCGAGGACGCGAGCACGCCATCGGGATCGTTGCCGCGCGTCCGCTTGAGCATGTTGTCGAAGTCCTCGAGATAGGCGTCCGCTGTCTCGTGGAAGCGCTGATTGTCGCGGTAGAGCGCGGCGATGCGATCGACCGAGTCCGGTCCGATCGAGGCCGCGAGCTGGCGCGCGAACACGGTCTTGTCGCCATCGAGCCAGCGCCGCCACAGCGCCGGATCCGAGCTGTCGTTCGCAAGCTCTTCGAGATCGACGGCAAGCTCGGCCAGAGACGCTTGCAGCGAGCCGAGCGTCGCGTTGGACTTCAGCCCCGGCTTCGCGTCGCCTTTCTCGGCGGCGGCCAGAACGTCCGCCCATTGATAGCTCGACTTCGGACGCTCTTCGGTCTTGCGCTTGGGTGCGCCCCCCGTGATGCGGCGGGCCAATCCGCGCAAGCCTTCGTTCGCCGGCTCCGGCGGCGGTTCGGGCTGCGGCTCGGGTGCCGCCGGACGCTCCTCGACCAAAGGCCCGGCCGCGCGCTTCTGCACGCGCGATTGCAGCGTGGCGAGCGTGCGCGCCGACATGTCGAGCATCAGCTCGGTTTCCTGGCGCATCGCTTCGCGCACATGCGCCGCTTCCTGCTGGGCGATGCCGGGCAGGCTGACGATGTGCCGTTCCGCATCCTCCGCCGCCCTGGCAAGGATCGCGCGCGCCTTCTCGGCCTGCTCGGCGACCGACGATGCCGCGCGCAAGAGTGCGTCGCATTGGCCCATGGCTTCGCCGACGAAATCCTTCGAGCGGCGCTGGGAATCCGACGTCGTCTCGGCGATCAGCACGCGCGAGCTTTCGGCCGCTTCGCGCAATCCTTCGACCACGCGGGAGAACGACGTCGCGGCGCTGTCGGCGGTTTCCTTGACGCGCTCGGCCTCGCGGCCAAAGCCGTGGGACAATTGTGCGGTGCGCGATTCGGCATTGGCCATCGCCGCATCGATGCGGCGCAGCCCTTCATCGGCGATCTCGTCGAGCCTCTTCGCTTCGGCGGACAGCATCAGCGCGGTTCTCGATGCGGTCGCGCAATGCGCTTCGACGGTCACGTCGAACTTCGCTGCGTCTTCCTTCAATTGCGCGAGCAGCTCGGCCATCGCGGTGCGCTGACGCTCCTGGCGCGCGAGCACGAATTCGGCGCGCGCGACCGCCGTGTCCGCAGCGCTCTCGATCTGCTTGGCCTGCCGGTCGAGCTCGAGCGCGGTGTCGCGGGGAACGGCGGCCGCCGTTTCCACCGCTTCGCGGAACTGGGTGGCCTGCGTCTCCAGAGACGCGCCGGCCGCACGGATCTCGCCGCCCGCCGATTCGAGCATGGTCTTGAGCTGCGCCGCGCGCCCCGCCAGCATCTCGGCGGCGCGCGAGGACACTTCGTCCATGCGTCGGGTCAATTGCTCGATGCCCTCGCGCTCGGTTTGCAGCCGCTGCGCGATGCTCTCCGCCTTCACGCCGGCGCGCGCGCCTGCGTCTTCGAGCTGTGCGACACGATCTTCGAGCGCCGTCTCCAGCGCGCGGAGCCGTCCGAACACCGCATCCAATCCCGCGGACATCGCGTCGAGCTCGCGGCGCACGGTACGGCCCAGCCGCTGCGCGTTGCCGGCCGCGCTCTCATCCGCCGTGGTCAGCCGCTCCGAGACGGTGGCCAGGCGGGCGGCACTCTCCTGCATCGACTGAGCGCGCGAAACGGCATAGCCCGCGGCGATGAACAGCAACGGGGGGAGGAACGTGACGATGAGCGCAAAGGCGAGGAACTGGATGTCCCAGGTCGCAAGACCTGCGAGCGTCTGCGCCCTGAAATAGCCGGCAAGGAACGCGCTCGCGGCGCCGGCCCAGAGCGCCGCCACGACGACCGCAAAAACCGTGCTGGCGCGGACCTTTGGCGACGATGGTGCGGCGTCCTTGGGCTTGGGAGTGGGCGCTCGTTCCTTCAGGACGTCCGTCGGCCGGACATCGTCGGCATCGTGCGGCCCCGAATCGGAACTGCCGGTCAGCTGAGCTCTTAAACTCGACATGTATTAGACCCTGGTTGCCATCGGATCCCTACCGATCCGGACTCGGGCGACGGGTCTACGCCTACACTGGCGCTCGCGCTATTCGTACGAACACCGTCCCCTCGACGGCATTCTTCAGCCGTTCTATGAATTTACGCAAGATATAAACTTGGGTGGTGGGTATGGAGGACGAGAAGCTGCACACAGCGGCGGAAGCCGCTTCATCCGTATACGATCATCCCGAGCCCGATGGGCGGCCAAACCCCGCGCAGCGCCGCTATCTGTCGCGCGGCCTCAATCAGCCGGGCGGCAAGCTCCCGCTCTTCGACCGGGAAGGGCAGCATATCCATCCCGCCCTTGTCCGCGCCTGCATCGCGCATGGCTGGGCGGAGCCCTGGTTCGGCAATCCGCTCAAGCCCGACTGGTTGATCTGTAAGCTGACGGACAAGGGCCGGCGCGCTCTTGGGGACAGCCATTAACGGCACTTTCAGCCGGCTGGGCGCATCATGAGGCCATGAGCACCGCGGAACGCCCGATCGATCTCGAGCACCTCAATCGCTACACCGGTGGCGATCGCGGCTTGAACGCGGAAATCCTCAAGCTGTTCGAGGATCAGTGCGCCGCCACGCTGGCGCAGCTCGAGGAGCTCGCCAAGGATGATGGCGCGGGCGGCAAGACCTGGCACCAGCTCACCCACACGCTGAAGGGCGCGGCCCGCGGGGTTGGGGCGTTCGGCCTTGCCGATATCGCGGCCGAAGCCGAGAAAATCCCCGCCGACCGGACCGCCGCCATCGAAGTGGTGCACCGGCTCAAGGGCACCTCCTCGGCCGTGCACGTCTTCGTCGAAGAGCTGTTGCAGAGCCCCGCTTAAGCCTGCTTCAAACCACCACGTGCTGGCGGCCGCACAAACGAATTGCAGCCCGACCCAGTTTTACATATAAGAACGCTAGTTTATTCTTATACACACAAAAGCGCTGTAGAATGAACGACGCGACCCCGCTTGGACTGCCCCACCACGCCATCGAAACCGACGTCGTCATCGTCGGCGCCGGCCCGATCGGCCTGTTCGCGGTCTTCGAGCTCGGCCTGATCGACCTCAAGTGCCATCTGGTCGATATCCTCGACCGCCCGGGCGGCCAGTGCACCGAGCTCTACCCCGAGAAGCCGATCTACGACATTCCGGGCATCCCGATCGTCACCGGCCAGGAGCTGGTCGATCGCCTGATGGAGCAGATCAAGCCGTTCGGCGCGCAGTTTCATCTGGGCCAGATGGCGAGCGGATTGCGGAAGCTGCCCGACGGTCGCTGGCTCCTCTCGACCGATGCAGGTGTGGACATCGCCGCACCTGTCGTCGTCATCGCTGCCGGTGGCGGAAGCTTCGTCCCCAAGCGCCCGCCGATCGCCGGCATCGAGGCCTATGAGGGCAAGTCGGTCTTCTATGCCGTCCGCAAGATGGATGAGTTCCGCGGCAAGAACGTGCTCATCGCCGGTGGCGGCGATTCCGCGCTCGACTGGACGCTGAACCTGGCGCCCATCGCCAACCGGCTGACGCTCGTCCATCACCGCGACGGCTTCCGCGCCGCGCAGCACAGCGTCAACCGGATGCGGGAGCTGGTGAGCGAAGGCAAGATCGATTTCCAGGTCGCGAGCGTCAAAGCGCTGCACGGCCACGACGGCCGGCTGGAAGCGGTCACGCTCGCAAGCCCCGACAAGAAGGAATGGGTGCACGAGGTCAACGCGCTGTTGCCGTTCTTCGGGCTCACGATCAAGCTCGGACCGATCGCCGAGTTCGGACTGAACTTCAGCGAGAATCTGATCCCGGTCGACACCGAGAAATTCGAGAGCTCGACGCCTGGGATCTTCGCCATCGGCGACATCAACACCTATCCGGGAAAACTGAAGCTCATCCTCTCGGGCTTCCATGAGGGCGCGCTGATGGCGCAGGCGGCCTTCCGCATCTGCCGCCCGAACGACAAGCTCCGCTTCCAATACACGACGTCGTCTTCGTCGTTGCAGAAGAAGCTGGGAGTGGCATAACGCACTAGTGTCGTGGTTTCGAAGTTCGCACCTTGTCGATATCAGGCGCTTTGCGAACTTCGAAACCAAAACGACACTAGGAATCAATAAGTTGCTAGTGTCCTTCGATTCCGAAATTCGCCAAGGGCCCTATAGAGAGATGAAGCGAATTTCGGAACCGGGACACTAGCCCATGAAGATCATCGCGATCGACCGCAAAGGCGTAGAGCACGTCATCGACGGCACCGACGGCTGGACGGTGATGGAAGCGTTGCGCGACGCGGGACTTCCGGTCGCCGCCGAATGCGGCGGCGCGTGCGCGTGCGCAACCTGCCACGTCTATGTCGAGGACGGCTGGTACGAGAAGCTGAACCCGCCGTCGCCCGATGAGCTCGACATGCTCGACATGGCGCTTGCGGTGCAGCCGAACTCGCGGCTCTCGTGTCATTCCCGCCAATGAGAAGACCGACGGCATCAAGGTGACGATCGCGCCGGATGCGGTCTACCGGTGGGTGGATGATCACGGCATTGCCGACGACCGGCTTTGCGGGTTGTCCACGGCCGCGACTGTCTCAAGCGCCTCGACCCGATGCGCTCGAAATCGCTTCCGATTGCGCACGCGGCGGTTGAAGCTCGGGTACGTCGAATCGCGGCAATGCAGTCTATGAACTCGAACGGCGGGCCGCGTTCGCTTTCCGCCAGCTGATCGGGCGAGATAGAACGTTCTCATGCACCAGACTGCGGCTCGGACTGCGTCGCCAGTGGAGTCATCGTCCACCGATATCGGGCGTACGAGTGCGGCGCGAGATTTTCCAGCGCCAGCCGCGCAATTGGCGCAGAAGAGGCCGATCTTCTCGCTGGCTTTCTCGAGGCTCTCGCCTTCGCCGAAGCAGTCGATCAAAAGACCGCCGCGGGTCTTGGTGATGACCATGCGGCCGCCGCTCTTGCCGTCGCGCGTGGTGATCGGCATCAGGCGCACCATCATGAACGGAACATCGGCGCCGGGACGCGGCTCCATCAACGTGCGGTCGTTGACGATGGCGTCTCTCGATTCGCCGACATCGCGCACGTACTTGCGCACCTGTATGCCGACATCGCCGCCGCCCGCGCTGTCCTTGTAGGTGCAGGTGCCGAGGATGTTCGGTTCGACCGGCCCGGTGAAGATCAGTGCGTCGAATCCCGCAAGCTCGGCAGGACATTTCGTCGTGCTGGCTTCATGGAGTGCCGCACCCTGTCCGTCTTCCAGCCGGCTTTGGCCATCTCTTCGGCGGCCGCACTGCCATTGGAAGGAAGTTGCGCGAATGCGCCGCTGCTGCAACGTCAAGAGAAGCATTGCTGCGAGACTCTTGAACGACCGCACCGGCCTCCCCGCTCTCGATTTGAAGCGAGTCTAGGCTTTATGCGGGTATCCGCATAGCGCGGTGATTGCGGTCAGCGGCCGCTTCCGAATGTGTCGCAGGCCTGCACGTTCTGGCCCCTGTATCCTCGGAGCAGCCATTCGCGGCGCTGCTCGGCGGAGCCGTGCGTGAAGCTGTCGGGCACGACGCGGCCCTGCGACTGCTGCTGCAGCGTGTCGTCGCCGATGGCCGATGCCGCGCGCAGACCTTCCTCGAGATCGCCCGGATCGAGCGCGACCGCGCCTTGCGAGACCGCTTCGGCGCGCGCCGCCCACACACCGGCATAGCAATCCGCCTGCAATTCGAGCGCGACCGAATAGCGGTTCGCTTCGGCGCGGTCCCCCGCCTGTTGCTGCATGCGCCGCACCTGATCCGCGGTGCCCATCAATTGCTGAACGTGATGGCCCACTTCATGGGCGATCACATAGGCCTGGGCGAAATCGCCCGGCGCGCCGAACCGCGTCTGAAGCTCCTGGAAGAACTGCAGATCGAGATAGATCTGACGATCGAGCGGACAATAGAACGGTCCCATCGCGGATTGTCCGGTGCCGCATTGCGTGCCCGTCGCCTGGTCGTAGAGCACCAGTGTCGGCGGTCGATAGCCTTGGAACTCGCCCGACCAGACATCCGTCGTCGATGAAAGAATTGTGTCAACGAAGGCGCCCGCTTGATCGCCCGGCGTGCCCACGCGCCCGGGTTCCTCGGATTGCGGGACGACCTGATTGCCGACTTCGAGAATCGTCAGCGGATTGATGCCAAACAGGAAGTAACCCGCGAGCGCCACGACGACGAGGCCGATTCCGCCGCCTCCGACGACGCCGCCCGAGCGCATCCCGCGCCGGTCCTCGACCCCGCCATATCGCTTCCCACGGTCCCAGCGCACGATGCGTTCCCGTTCTCGCCCGAGTGCAACGCCATAATAACACGCAAGACCCGCTAACGGTCCCGTTTTCCTTGCGAATCGCGTAATGTTCGCGGGGGTTGGCGGTTTGCTTTGGGCCGGTTACATTGAGCGAAGGCGTGGGTGTCTAACTCAAGGGAGTAAGACGTCTTCAGTACAGGAAGCGCGTCGTGTTAGCGGTCGAGCGGGTCCCGGACAATTGCCCGGCCCTGGTGCTCAATGCGGACTACCGGCCGCTGAGCTACTTCCCGCTCTCGCTGTGGTCGTGGCAGGACGCGATCAAGGCGGTGTTCCTCGACCGCGTGAATATCGTCGCCGAATACGACCGCACCGTCCGTTCGGTCAGCTTCGAGATGCGGCTTCCCTCGGTCGTTTCGCTCAAGACCTATGTGAAGCCGACGCGGAACCCTGCGTTCACGCGGTTCAATGTGTTCCTGCGCGACCGCTTCCAGTGCCAGTATTGCTGGTCGAAGGACGATCTCACCTTCGATCACGTCGTCCCGCGCTCGAAAGGCGGCCGCACGACCTGGGACAATGTCGTCGCCGCGTGCGCCGGCTGCAATCTCTTGAAAGGCGGGCAGCTCGCGCACCGCATCGGCATGCATCCGCGCACCGCGCCGCACAAACCGACCGTCGCCGAATTGCAGAACAATGGGCGCCTGTTCCCGCCCAATTATCTGCATCACACGTGGTCGGACTATCTCTATTGGGACATCGTGCTGGAACCCTGATCGGGTTTCAGCCTCGCTTCGCCGGCCGCCACATCGCGAACATCGGCGGCGCGTCGCGCCGCGCCACGATCTCGCGCGTCACCGTGAACCCAGCGCGTTCATAGAGCGTGAGATTGCGCGGATTGGAATTCTCCAGATACGCGCCCGCCCGCGCCGCATCGACACGCGCAAGCGTGCGTTCGAGCAAGAGCGTTCCGAGACCTGCGCCTTGAAGGCGCGGCGCCACCGCGATGAACGCGAGATAGAAACACGGCTCGACCGGATGGGCGCCCGCCATCGCGGATGCCATCGCCGCGCCGCGCGAAAGCCGGCGAACGCCGGTCAGCCGCAGGATGGTGGGAACCATCCTCAGATCGTCGATCAGGCTCGGCGATTGCAGCGGCGAATAGGGCGGGACCCACGCTGCGGCCGCGAGGCCGTTCGCGGCGAGCCATGTCTCGCCGCAAGGCAGCGTGCGGCTGTTGAGGACGCGCAGGAAGAATTGCTCGAGCGCCTTATGACGCGAACGGTCGTCCCGCGTCAGCCAGCTTGAACACCGGATCGGTCGCGAACACCGCGGCGAAGAGGCGCGCCAGCCGCGGCACGTCCTCGGCCGTCGCGCGCCGCACGGTCTCGTCGGTGAGCGGGCGCAGCGGCGCATTCATACGCGTTCGGAAAGCGAGATGGCGATCCGGCAGGACAGCCTGATCGCGGAGGTCAGAAGCTCATAGCCGGGCGCTTCGGCCGCGCCGTGCTCCAGCGCTTCGTCGCGGTGCTCGCATTCGTCCTGGTGGAATTTCACCAGCGCCGTCTTGAGCTCGGGATCCGAATCGCCGAGCCGCTCGATCTGCTTCGCGTAGTGCTCGTCGATCACGTCCTCGACCGCGACCGTGCAGGCCATCGCCGCTTTTTCGCCCATCAGTGCGGTCGCCGCGCCCAGCGCGAATCCTGCGAGATGCCAGACCGGCTCGAGCGCGGTCGGGACGCACCGCGCGGTCCTTGACCAGCTTGTCGAGCGCATCGAAATGCGTGCGCTCCTGCTCTGCCATGCGCCTGATCGCTTCGGTGCTCGCGGCCGCGTTCGGATTGCGCGACAGCACCGCGAGCTGGCCCTCGTAGATGCGGAGCGCGCCGAATTCGCCCGCGTGATCGACGCGGATCATCGAGTCCACGTCGCTCGATTGGGGTCCAGGCGTGCCGGGCAGTGCAGGACGTTTGCCGCGCATGCCTCAGAGTCTACGCAAGAATTGTCGACAGGAAATGTCGAATCGGCGGCGAATGCGTGACACGCTGTAGAATATTGAGGGCAAGGTTAAGCGAATTTGCGCTCCGTCCTCAGCCAGGAGATCGCGATCCAGGCGACGGCGAGCGAGAGGATCGCGTTGTAGCCCGCGAGCGACACACCCAGGAGACGCCACGCCGCTTCATCGCAGCGGACGATGTTCAACGGCCCGAAGTCGTCCTGCCCCGGCACGTAGCCGATGCCCGTGCAGTGCGACGGACCCGGCCAGAACTTCCACTCGACGCCGGCGTGGAAGACGCCGATCGCCCCGGTCACGACGAGGGCGATCACCGCAAGCCAGGCGAGCAGGCGCATCGTCTTCGCCGGAAGCGCGCCGGTCGCCGCGAGCATGCCGCCGCCGATGCCCAGCAGGATGGCGGCGCCATGGGGCCAGCGCTGCCAGATGCACATCTCGCAGGGCGGCAGTCCCCCCAGGTACTGGAAGGCAAAGGCCCCCAAGAGCAGGGCGGCGCTCACCCCCCCGACCAACAATCCTGCCGCGGTGTCCCTGCGCAAAGCCAAGCTCAGTTCCCTCCAGTGTTTTGCGGGAACTTAGGGGAGTTTGATGGCGATTTCGACATTCTCGTGTCGACTCGAAATTCTACTGTCCGGGGCCGGATTCCGACGGGTGTTCGGCCAGGCACAGAGGCGATCGGCACCGAACCCGCCGCCATGCAAAAATATATTATTTTTCAATGGCTTAAGAAAGTCGTTGCGGAATTGTAAATTGCTCTTGCAAGGCCAAAACGGCGCTGTTTAATGGCGGGGCCGAACGGTTCATCGTGGCTCGGAGGGGCGGGAGCCGGCGGCGGTTTCGAACAAGTCGGGGTGAGGCGCGACGCGCAAGCAGTCGCGATGGGGCAGGTCTGAAATTCGCATGCGTAATTTGAGGAAAACTTGGCGCGGTTCACGGCCGAGATCCGTGCTGCGCGCGAAGCGCGAGCTTCTCAAGATCGACGGCAAGTCGGTTGAAGTGATTCTGCGCGCCGATCCGCGCGCGCGCCGCTTCATCGTCAAGGTCGACCCCGCGACGGGACAAGTCGTCGTGGTCTCCCCCACGTCGCGTTCGCTCGAACGCGCCCTTGAGTTCGCGCGCGGTGAGAAGGAGTGGATCGCCGGGCGCCTCGCCAATGTGCCGCCGCCGGTCACGCTGTCTCCGGGTTCCGAGATTCTCTACCGCGGCGTTCAGCATCAGATCCGCGCAGGCAACGGCGGGCGCGCGCCGGTCTGGATCGATCGCGACGCTGCGCGTCCGACGATCCGCGTCGAAGGCCAACCCGAACACACCGCGCGCCGTCTGGTCGACTGGCTGAAGCGCGAAGCCCGCCGCCGGATCGACGAGCGCGTTGCGGACTATGCCGAGCAGCTCGGCGTGACGCCCAAGCGCATCACCATCCGCGATACGTCGAGTCGTTGGGGTTCCTGCTCCTCGACACGGACGCTGTCGTTCTCGTGGCGGCTGATCCTCGCTCCGCCCCCGATCCTCGACTACGTCGTGGCGCACGAGGTCGCGCATTTGCGCGAGCTCAATCACAAGCCGCGCTTCTGGCGCCTGGTGGAGACGCTGGTGCCCGACATCGACAAGAGCATGAGATGGCTGAGCGAGAACGGCACGCTGCTGCACCGTTACGCGCCGCGCAATCGGCCGCTCGGCTAGAACAGCCTATCTAAGAGACTTTCGAACGCGTCGATCAGCTCGGCGTCGCTGCGTTCCGATTTCGCTTCGGTCGGGGTCTCGCCCTGAACGATCTGGCGTCCGCCGGGGACCAGCTGCTCCTGCACGCCGGACACGACTTCCTCGCGCGGTGGTGCAGGCACTGCTGGCGCTGCTTCGACGGGCGCGGCAGGAACGGCTTGCGGCTCGGGGAAGGGCACAGGCACGACCGCGGGCTCCGGCGGCAGCCCGACCACGGGCGCGTCCACCTGAAGAAAGCCCAGGAACGGGCTCCTCCGGCGGCGGCGGCGCCATACCTGCGCCAATGAGCGGCGCGACGGGAAGGCCCTGTTCCGCCTTCAGCATGTAGGCCTTGAAGATGCGCGCCGGCAGTCCGCCGCCGGTCGCGCGCTTCATCGGCGTGCCCGAATCGTTGCCGATCCACACGCCGGTGATCAGGTTGGACGTGAAGCCCGACGAACCACGCATCGCGATAGTCCTGCGACGTGCCGGTCTTTCCCGCGACGGGGCGCGCGCCGAGCGAGGCGGCGCGGCCGGTTCCTGACGTCACCGTGCCCGTCATCATCGCCACCATGTCGGCTTCGTGCTGCGGCTCGATCACGCGGCCGAGGCCCGAGCCCTTGCGCTCGTACAGCACCTTGCCCGACTCGGTCCGTATAC
This sequence comes from uncultured Alphaproteobacteria bacterium, assembly GCA_963708555.1. Lineage (GTDB taxonomy): Bacteria > Pseudomonadota > Alphaproteobacteria > Micropepsales > Micropepsaceae > CAIYRG01. The sequence continues at coordinate 102,698 of CAVPTF010000018.1, forward strand.
GGACGATGACATGCGGGATGACGCCGTCGCCGCCATTGGCGAACGCGGCGTAGCCGGTGGTGAGATCGAGCGGCGAGAGCTCGGAGGTGCCGAGCGCGAGCGAAGGGACCGCCTGCAGCTCGCCCGCGACGCCCAGGCGATGCGCGATGCGCGCGACCGTCTGGGCGCCGACTTCGTTGGTCAGCTGCACGGACGCGGAATTCGACGAACGCGCGAGCGCATGCGCAAGCGTGATCGTGCCCTCATACGAGCCCTCGTAATTCGCCGGCTGCCAGGTGCCGATCGAGACCGGTCCGTCGAACACTTCGTCGCTTGGCCGGTGCCCGTTCTCGAGTGCCGCGAGATACACGAACGGCTTGAACGCCGAGCCCGGCTGGCGCCGCGCGTCGATCGCGCGATTGAACTGGCTTTCGTCATAGTTCCTGCCGCCGACCAGCGCGCGCACCGCGCCGTCGAGCGTCATCGAGACGAGCGCGCCTTGCGAGGCGGCGAGCGCCTTGCCGTCCTTGGCGAGGCCTGCGGCCAGCGCGCGCTCGGCCTCGGCCTGCAGGTCGAGATCGAGCGTCGTGTCGACGATCAGGCGCTCTTTCGCTTTGCCCGCGAACGAGGGGACAACCGACACCGCATAGTCGACGAAATAGCCGGCGCCCGGCGTCGCCATGCGAGCGGCGACCTTGGGTTTGGTCGTGGCGGCCTTGTCGCGCTGTCCTTCGCCGATGAAACCCTGCTCGGCCATCGCGCTCAAGACGAGGCCCGCGCGTCCCATCGCCGCTTCGAGCGATGCATCGGGATTGTAGCGCGACGGCGCCTTCACGCTCCCGGCCAGCATCGCCGCTTCGGTAAGCGTCAACTCACGCGCGTTCTTGTTGAAGAACCGCTCGGCCGCGGCTTCGATGCCGTACACGCCGCCGCCGAAATAGACGCGGTTGAGATAGAGCGTGAGGATCTCGTCCTTGGTGTAGCGGGACTCGAGATAGAGCGCGAGGATCGCTTCATCGACCTTGCGCTTGATTGTCCGCTCGGGCTTCAGGAACAGGTTCTTCGCGAGCTGCTGCGAGATCGTGGAGCCGCCCTGCACGAAGCTGCCCGCGGAGATGTTCGCGACCGTCGCGCGCCCCATGCCCCACAAATCGATGCCGAAGTGATAGCGGAAGCGCCGGTCCTCGACCGCGATGAACGCGTTGCCGACATGGGCGGGGAGCGAATCGAGCGCGACGATCTGGCCCTGGCTGTTGCCGCGCCGCGCGATCGCGCGGCCTTCGACGTCCACCAGGGTCACGTCGTTGCCGGGATCGTAGGCCAGCAGGTTTGCCGCGTCGGGAAAGTCGGAGATCCAGGCATACACGACGGCGCCGCCCGCAAGCACGCCCCAGAACAAGCCGAATGCGAGAGCGATGCGGGCCAGGGTCCGGCGGCGAGGGCGCAGGCTCCGAGTCGTCGTCTTCGTAGTCGAAATCTATCGGTCCGATACCGCGGCGACGTTTGCCCGGTTGGCCAATTGCTCAGGATGGGGTCTTTGCGGGCCATATCTACGCCTTACCCTGCCCGTCTAAGCGCTAAGTATTAATAGTTTTTTAAGCCTAGGCAACGCTTCGACACCTTTCGCGTTGGAGCAATCGCGTGACAAACGCGACCGGAAGATTCCAAACCCTTGATGGACGCGGGTTCAGCCCCAGTTCATCCGCAGGCCGCTACGCTGCAGGCACATTTTGACAAATTGTGGACCTTAACCGGCGCCGAGTTAGAAGGTTGCCTTCTACCAAGGCCCCTGCGAGAGTGAGCGCCATGTCCCAGCAGCAGCCTTACAATCTCGAATTCGCCGGCTCAGACCAGCCTGTCGGTTACCTTCTGATGCGCGTCCATCGGGCGCTTCGAGCGACGATCGACGACACGCTTCGTCCCCATGGATTCACGATGCCCCAGGTCGCGGTCCTGTTCGCGCTTGGGCGCAAAGCCGGGCTGTCGACCGCCGAGCTCGCGCGTCTGGCGTTTGTGACGCCGCAGGCCATGGGCGAGGTGCTCGCCGGTCTCGAAGCCAAGGGCTTCGTCATCCGCCGCGCCCACGACTCGCACGGGCGCATCCTTCCCGCGGAGTTGACCGCCACCGGAATCGAGGCGCGAAATCTGTGTCACGAAGTGCTCGTAAAAGCCGAGAGGCAGATGCTCTCCGATCTTTCCGCCGACGAACAGCATATGTTCGGACTGTCGCTCGAGCGTTGTCTCGTCGGACTGTGCGATCCAGCGGCGGAGGCCGGCGTGCGCGGCGGCTCCATCCGCGTGCGATCGCGTCCGCAAAAGGTACCCGCGGAAACATGAACGAACAGGCTCGTCTGCCGGATGCCGAGATTCTCGACCGATTGGGCCTTCCCGCACCTAGGCGCCGGAGGCGTGGCCTCATTGCATTGATTGCTGTTGCCGTCGTGGCAGCGCTCGCCGGCACCGCGTTCTATGTCTTCAACGCAAACCCAACGACGTCCTATGTCACCGCCGACGCTGTGCGCGGTCCGCTCGTCGTGCGGGTCAGCGCGACCGGAACGCTCCAGCCCGAGGATCAGGTGGATGTCGGCGCGGAGATTTCCGGGCGGCTCGATCGCGTCGCGGTCGATTTCAACGACCGCGTCACCAAGGGCCAGGTGCTCGCTGTCATCAACACCGATCAGATCAGGGCGCAACTCGCGCAGGCAAAGGCTGAACTCGGCGCAGCGCAAGCAAGTGTCGTCACCAACGAAGCGACCGTGAAGGAGACGAAGGATCGGCGCGACCGGGCTGAAGGCCTGTTTGCGCGCGGTATCGTCTCGCAACAGGATTTTCAAACAAGCGAAGCCGACTACGCCCGAGCCGTCGCGTCCGTCGCCAAGGCGAGAGCCGATGTCGAGAATGCCACGGCGAAGGTGCAACTGAATGAAACCTCGCTCGACAAGGCGGCCGTGCGCTCGCCCATCGATGGCATCGTGCTCGATCGCAAGGTCCAGCAGGGCCAGACCGTCGCCTCACAGTTCCAGACGCCGGTGCTCTTCACGCTCGCGAGCGATCTCTCCCGCATGGAGCTCGAAGTCGATATCGACGAAGCCGATATCGGCCAGGTGCGCGAAGGCCAGACGGCGACGTTCTCGGTCGACGCCTTTCCGCAGCGCCGCTTCGACGCGAGGCTCACCTCGCTGCGCAATGCGCCGAAGACCACCAATGGCGTCGTGACCTATCTCGGCGTGCTGGAGGTCGACAACAGCGAGGGCCTCTTGCGTCCGGGCCTCACCGCAACCGTCGATATCCTCGTCGCCGAGGCCGACGATACGCTGCTCGTGCCCAACGGCGCGCTCAGGTTCACGCCGCCCGGCGGCGATGCCACCGCGCCTCCGCTCGTGCCCTCCAACAACGGCGAGCTCGTGGGCCGCGTCTGGGTGATGGAAAACGCCAAGCCCGTCGCGCGCGATCTCAGGATCGGCCGCAGTGACGGCCGCAACACCCAGGTCCTGTCCGGCGATCTCATGCCGGGCGACGACGTGATCGTCGACACGGCCACCGGACGCGCCCCATGAATCTCGCGCCTCCGTCCAGCGCGTCGCTCCAAAAGCTGCCGGAGCGCACGCGGTTCGCGCCGTCGCGCGACCTGATCCGCCTGATCGGCGTGCGCAAGGTCTACGGCTCGGGCGAGGCCGCGGTCACGGCGCTCGACGGCATCGATCTGAGGATCGACAGCGGCGAGTTCGTCGCGGTGCTCGGGCCGTCGGGCTCGGGCAAGTCGACGGCGATGAACATCTTGGGCTGTCTCGATGCGCCGACCGGCGGCCACTACTTCTTCCGCGGCGTCGATGTCGCCACGCTCAGCCGCGATGCGCGCGCGCTGATCCGGCGCTACCACATCGGCTTCGTGTTCCAGGGCTTCAACCTTCTGAAGCGCACCACCGCGCTCGAAAATCTCGAGCTGCCGCTGCTTTATCGCGGCACGCCGCGCGCCGAACGGCACAAGCTCGCGCGCCGCGCGCTCGAGATGGTCGGCCTGTCGGACCGCGAGCACCACACCGCGTCCGAGCTCTCCGGCGGCCAGCAGCAGCGCGTCGCCATCGCGCGGGCGCTGGTGACGAACCCTGCGGTGATCTTCGCCGACGAGCCGACCGGCAATCTCGACACGGCCAAGAGCCACGAGATCATGTCGCTGCTCGCCTCGCTCAACAAAGACCACGGCATGACCATCGTTCTGGTGACGCATGACGAGGATATCGCGGCCTATGCGCGCCGCCACATCCGCTTCCGCGACGGCCGCATCGAATCCGACGACGGGACGCCCGCGCCATGATCGCCAACGCGCTTCTGCTCGCCATGCGCGAAATCCGCCGCAACGTGATGCGCGCGATCCTCACCACGCTCGGCATCGTCATCGGCGTCGGCGCGGTGATCACGCTCGTCACGATCGGCAACGGCGCGTCCGCGAGCGTGACCAACACCATTTCCTCGCTCGGGCGCAATCTCGTCATTCTTCAGCCCGGAGCACGGCGCGGCTTCGGCGGCGGCGGTGCTTCGATAGGGGCGCGGCCATTCTCTGTCGAGGATTCGGAGGCGATCGCGCGTGAAGTCTCAGGGCTGCGTGCGGTTGCGCCGGTCGCGATCCGGACCGAGGTCGTCGTCGCGAGCAACCAGAACCACTCCGCGCAGATCATGGGCACGGACAACGCCTATTTTGCGGCGCGCGACTGGGGGATCGCTCAGGGCCGCATCTTTACCGAGGCTGAGGTTCGCGCCGGGCGCACCGTGTGCATCATGGGCGCGACCGTGCGCAACACGCTGTTCGGCGGCCAGAACCCGATCGGATCGGACATCCGCGTCGGCGATGCGCCGTGCGAGGTCGTGGGCGTGCTGCAGCCCAAGGGACAGTCGACCTTCGGCCAGGATCAGGACGATATCGTGATCATGCCGATCCGGGCGCTGCAGCGGCGCATCACGGGCGACCCCGACGTGGCGATGGTTTGGATCGCGGCGGGTCGCGCCGAGGACGTGCCCAAGCTGATCGGCGATATCACGCAGCTGATGCGCGAGCGCCGGCACCTGACCTCGGCCACGCCGGACGATTTCCAGGTCAACGACATCGCCCAGATCAATCAGGTGATGCAGCAGACGACGGGAATCCTGACCGTGTTCCTGGCGGCCATCGCGGGAATCAGCCTGCTCGTCGGCGGCATCGGGATCATGAACATCATGCTCGTCTCGGTCACCGAGCGCACGCGCGAGATCGGCATCAGGCTCGCGATCGGCGCGCGCGAACGCGACGTGCTGACCCAGTTCCTGGTCGAGGCCGTGATGATGTCGGGGCTCGGCGGCCTGATGGGGATCGCGGTCGGGCTCACCGCATCGGCGATCCTGGTGCGCTTCTTCGAGCTTCCTTTCGTGCCGTCAGCGGAGATCGTGCTGCTCGCCTTCGTCGTCTCGGCCGGCATCGGCATCGCCTTCGGCTACTTCCCGGCGCGCCGCGCCGCCCGCCTCGATCCGATCGAGGCGCTCCGGCACGAGTGACGATGCCCGTTACGGGTTGAGCCGGTAGCCGCCGCTTTCCGTCAGCAGAAGCTGCGCGTGCGAGGGATCCTTCTCGATCTTCTGGCGCAGCCGGTAGATGTGCGTCTCCAGCGTGTGCGTCGAGACCGCGGGATTGTAGCCCCACACCTCGTGCAGCAGCACCTCGCGGCTCACCGTGCCGCCGGCGCGCTGGAGATATTTCAGGATGTTGGTTTCCTTCTCCGTCAGCCGCACGCGCTTGGCGCCTTCGAGCAGAACCTTGGCGCTCGGGCGGAACGTGTAGGGGCCGATCTTGTAGATCGCCTCCTCGCTCGAGCCGTGGCTGCGCAGATGCGCGTCCACGCGCGCCATCAGCACCGCGAAGCGGAAGGGCTTGGTGATGTAGTCGTTGGCGCCCGCTTTCAGGCCGGCGATCGTGTCGGCGTCGGAATCGGCCGCGGTGAGAATGATGATCGGGCAGGTGACGCCTTCGTCGCGAAGCGCGCGGCAGAGCTCGCGACCGTCGCCGTCGGGCAGGCCGACGTCCAGCACCATGAATTCGTAGAGGCCTTCCGCGCCGCGCCTCAAGCCTTCGGCGTAGGTCTTCGCCTCGACCGTCTCATACAGCCCGCCGGCAGAGATCTGATCGGCCAGGGACACGCGCAGCATCTCGTCGTCATCCACGAGTAGGACGCGCTTCGAACTCCGCATACTCAATCTCCTAACTTCCAGCCCCGCCTCGTGCACGTTCGCTAAACCCTATCCCGTTTCCTGGCCCCGGTGTATGTCCAAACCATGACGGCTAAAAAAACCGGCCGACCGAAGTCGCGCAGGCCGCGTGGTGCGGCGCTCCTCTCGCCCGACCATCTCGTGGAACGGGCCGCCGGAGAGCTGCGTCGCGGCGCGCCGGTTCTCATCCGCGCCCAAAAGCGCAATGAGAGCGTTGTTGCTGTCGCGTCCGAAACGGTCACGGACGCGACGCTCGCAGGGCTCGTCAAGCTCTGCGGTGCGCCGTTTTCTATCCTTACTCACGCCCGCGCCGCAACCTTGAAAATTCGTCTCTACACGCAAGATGTCGTCAGCATAGCGCAGGACACATCGGTGACGAGCGCGGAGTTGCGCGCGCTCGCAGACCCCTCGATTGATCTGGAAAATCCGTTGAAAGGGCCGTTCAACGCATCGCGTGCGGCGCCCTCCGATGCCGCAAAAGCGAGCGTGCAATTAGCAAAGCTCGCGGGTCTGTTACCGGCGACCGCGGTCTTCAATGTCCCCGACCGCATGCTGAACGCACTGGTCACCGACCGTGCGATTGCCGAGGTGCCGGCCACAGCCATCCGTGGTTTCGATGAGAGTCTCGCAACCCATCTGCAATTGCTGACGCGGGTTCATGTGCCGTTGGATGGCGCCGAAGACGCCGAGCTCGCGGCGTTCCGTCCCAAGGACGGCGGTCAGGAACATTACGCCGTCATCATCGGCGACAAGCGCGGATCGGCACTCGCGCCGCCCGGACCTGTGCTCGCGCGCATCCATTCGGAGTGCTTCACCGGCGATCTGCTCGGCTCGCTGAAATGCGATTGCGGCGATCAGTTGCGCGGCGCCGTCAAGGCCATTGCCGAGGCCGGCGGCGGCGTGCTGCTCTATCTCGCGCAGGAAGGCCGCGGCATCGGGCTGATGAACAAGCTCCGCGCCTACCGCTTGCAGGACGAAGGCTTCGACACGATGGAGGCCAATCGCCGTCTCGGCTTTGCGGAAGATGAGCGCCTCTACGACATCGCGGCGCGCATGCTTCAGCTGCTCGGCTACAGCAAGGTGCGCCTGATGACGAACAATCCCGACAAGCTGCGCGCGCTCGAACGTGCCGGTATCGAAGTGATCGAGCGCGTGCCGCATCGCTTCCCTGACAACATCCACAATCGCGACTATCTTCGCGTGAAGGCGGAGAAGGGCGGACATCTGCTCTAGGCGGCCATGGACCTGCGCGTCACGAACCGGAACAATGCTCAGTACACGGATTGGGGCGCCGGCCCGCGCCGCTGCGCCGTCGGCCGCGCCGGGATCGCTCAGAAGATCCGCGAAGGCGACGGCGTGACGCCGATCGGCACCTGGCCGTTGCGCCGCGTGCTCTATCGGCCCGACCGCATGGTTCCGCCGCGCTGCGTGCTCCCCGTGGCTCCGCTTCAGCCGCATGACGGCTGGTGCGATGCGCCGGGCGATCCCGATTACAACACGCTCGTCCGCTTGCCCCATCGCGCGTCAGCGGAATCGATGTGGCGCGAGGACAACCTCTACGACGTTGTCCTGGTGGTCGGTTACAACGACGCGCCCGTGATCGCGGGCAAAGGCAGCGCGATCTTCCTCCACCTCGCGCGCACCGACTACGCGCCGACCGCCGGATGCGTGGCGCTCGCCCTGCCCGATCTGCTCGAAGCGCTGTCGCAGCTCGCGCCCAACGACCGGCTGATCGTCACCGCTTAGACTGTGCGTTCGCCGAAGATCGCGGTGCCGACGCGCACATGCGTCGCGCCGAAGCGGATCGCGGTCTCGAAATCCGCGCTCATGCCCATGCTGAGGAACTCGAGCCCGCATTCGGCGGCGAGCTTCTTCAACAGCGCGAAATGGAGCGCGGGCTCTTCGTCCACCGGTGGAATGCACATCAGTCCGACGACCGGAAGCTTCAATCCGTCACGGCACTGCGCGACGAAGCCCGCGACGTCCTTCGGCGCGACGCCCGCCTTCTGCGGCTCCTCGCCGGTGTTCACCTCGACGAACAGCTGCTTGACGCGCCCCGGCCCTCGCTTGTCGATCTCCGCCTTGAGCGCCTCCGCGAGACGCGGACGGTCGAGCGTCTCGATCACATCGAACAGCTCGAGCGCGTCGCGCACCTTGTTGGTTTGCAGCGGCCCGATCAGGTGCAGCTCGATGTCCGGAAACCGTTCGCGCAGCGCGGGCCATTTGCCTTTCGCCTCCTGCACGCGGTTCTCGCCGAACACGCGATGGCCGGCCTCCAGCACGGGCACGATGCGATCCGCGCCGTGTGTCTTGGCCACGGCCACGAGATGCGTTTCAACCGCGGGCGCAACCGCCTTGCTCCGTCGCCGCGGCGATGCGCTCGAGGACCGAGGCGAGATTCTCCGCAGGGTTCTGGGATAGGGTCGAGGGCGAAGAGGTCACGTCATGGCGTCTGCGTTGAATTGCGAGAAGCTAGCAAGGGCCGCCCGCGCTCTCAACGCGGCGTGCGGGCGGCCCGACCTGCCCGCGCTCATCCTGATGACCGACCAGACGCGTGTCCCCGACCCCGCCGCCGCCGCGCGCGCGCTTCCGCGCGGCTCGGCGGTCATCCTGCGCCACACCGAGGCCAAGGCGCGCGCGGCTCTCGCCCGCGCGCTCATCGAAATCGCCCATGCCCGCGGGCTTATCCTGCTGATTGCCGCTGACGCGCCGCTTGCCGCCGAGATCGGCGCGCACGGCCTGCACCTGCCCGAGGCGCGTGCGCGCGAGGCGGCCCATTGGCGCGCGCTGAAACCGTCGTGGATGATCACCGCGGCCGCGCACTCGGCGCGCGCCCTCTCCGCCGCCCGCATCGCGGGCGCCGATGCGGCGCTGCTCGCGCCCGTGTTCGCGACGTCGAGCCATCCCGACCGCGAGCCCTTGGGTCTCTTGCGCGCGCGATTGATCGCGGCCCGCGCGGGTCTTCCGGTCTATGCGCTTGGCGGCATCAACGCGGAGACCGTCGCGCGCCTCGCGCATGCCGACTTCGCCGGCATCGCGGCCATCGAAGGTCTTGCTACCCGACTAAAGCGTGTAGCCCAGCGACAGGAATGCGGCGTTCATGTTGATCCCGTCGCGGCCGTTGTAGAACAGGCCGGAGCTGCGGCTGTAGTCGTAGTACTGCCAGCCGATATTGAGCTGCATGTTGGCGTTGACCTTGTATCCCGCCGTGACCTGAAACCCGTCGATCACATAGCCGTCCACGCCGTCGATGTCCGCGTGCGAGAATTCGACGCCGGCGAGCCAATCCGGTTTCTCGAATGTCGCCGACAGGTGCAGCATGCGCGAGCGCGAATTGTCGCGCACCTGTTCGATGTCGAGCAGATGCGCATTCGTGCCCCGATAGGCGCCGCCGACCGTGATCTTCGAATCGTCGATGGTGTAGGCGATCTGCGTGCCGACCGCCCAATCGACGAGATTGTCGTATCCCTCGGTGCGATTCATCAGCCGCCCATGCGCGAACCCGCCGGTCACGCCGACCGCGAAGCCCGAGAAATAGCCCGTATAGCTCGCGGCCACTTCCCAGAGCGCGCGCTGCTGGTTCGGATCGTCGCTCGGATTGCCGGTGAACGGCAGCGGCGTGCGCACCGTTTGCGGCGTGTACGAGGCGCCGATCTGGATGCCGAACAGGCGCGGGCTGGTATAGGTCAGCTTGGCATAGTTGGATGAGCTGTTGACCGTCGTGGCCTGGTCGAAGAAGGCGGCGAAATTGTCGCCCGTCGTCGGATCGCGGAACAGCGAGATCGTGCGGTTCTCCAGCGTGACATGCTGGTCCACGACCGGCCCGGTCGAGCCCGAGCGTATACGCGGCCCCATCCGTCTGGCCGATCTCGAGTCGTCCGAACCCCGTCTGCGTGAACACATACAAACGCTGGATCGTATCGCTGTCGTAGTTGTCGTTCGACAGACGGTCGCGATAGATCAGGACGTCGCCGCGCGCGCCGAGCACGAGCCCGTTGTCGAATGTCCTCTGTGCACGGACATTTCCGGTCAATAGAGCGCTCGCGCCCGAGTTCTCATAGCCGTCCGGAAAGCCTGGGCCGCCTTCCTGGGAGGCGGTGAAGAGCGCGCCGCCCGCAAATCCGCCGATCCGGATCTCGTCGTTGTCGAACTGCCATTGGATCGGCTCGAGCGCGAGGCGCTCCTGCCACGTCCGCGAGGGCTCCGAGTCTTGCGCGTTCGCACCGGCGGGCACGAGCGCGAGGCCCGCGAGAGCGGCGGCATGGAGGTTCCAGCGCTTCACCATCCCCATTTGATCTCCGGCCCAGCTCCAGCCAGGGCTTAGCATGAGCTCGTCAAGGGGAGGAAACGCAGGCCCGCGTTGCGCAGGCTCAGCCGTCTCAGTATAAATTGCATGACGCGCAGACGCTTGAAGAGCGCGCGCGCCTGCCCGCGACCAGGGGGATAGTCCGATGCGAGCGCTAACACTGACCGCGTGTGTGGTGCTGTTTGCCGCCTCCCATGGCTCGGCTTTGGCTGCGTCGAGCTGCGGCAAGGGCATGCTCTGGCCCTATGTGCGCCAGCCCGGCGATTGCCTGACCGACGATGAGATCAAGGCGGGTCAGCGGGGCGTCTATAGCGGCCCCGTCAACACCAACCCGGATATGAGCGACGTCAAAGTCGAGACCCCGCCCGTCAACACGGTGACCGGCGGCTCTTCAGGCGGCCTGTTTTCCAGGATCATGGGCGGCAGCGGCGGCGGTTCCAGCACGCCCGCGACCCCCGCGACCCGCGACGCCGCGAGCGTCCAGACCCAGGGCCAGGGCCAAGGCCAAGGACCCAGCGGTCCCTCGCTCAACGGCCCCGGCTTTTCCGCGCCGGCTGTCCGGCGGGCCGACGACGGGGCCTGCGCCAGGGGCTGGTTGTGGCCTTTCGTGCGCAATCCCGGCGATTGCCTGACCACCGCCGAGAGAGACAACGGCCTGACCGGCGTCTACCGCGCCGATCAGGTCGTCGCCAGCGCGGCGCCCGCGGCGGCGTCTCCGGGCGTAACGCCGGTCAGCGCTCCCGGTCGCGCATCCACGGAAACACCGGCCGGCAGCACCGAAACACCGCGGCCGAGTGCCGAGGCTGCGTGCCGCAAAGGATGGTTGTGGCCCTTCGTGCGCAAGCCGGGCGATTGCCCGACCGAGGCGGAGCGCCGGCAGAGATAGTCCGCTTCGTCGCATGCGACGGGGCTGATGTTGCGTGGGCGCAACAGCGCCAGTATAAGCCGAGCAAAGGGGGAATCAGGCTCGTGGGGGGCCCGACAAATCGGGTCGTGCCGAGCCGCGACCCACACGACAGATTAAGGACGAAGCGATGCGAACACTTCTGCTTGCAGCCGCCGCGATTCTCCTCGTTGCCTGCGGTGGCAACCGCGCAGACGAAATGGTGTCCACCAGCACCGACAACGGCCGTTCGTGGTTTCTGGCCTTTCGGCGGCGGCGGAACGACGAAGAGGAAATGGCGAGCACGCCGCAATTGGGCGTCAACAGCTTCCTCTGGCGCGCGACGCTCGACACGATCAACTTCATGCCGCTCTCGTCCGCCGATCCGATCGGCGGCGTCATCATCAGCGATTGGTACGCACCGCCCGAGCGGCCCGACGAGCACATGAAGGTCACGGTCTATATCCTCGACCGTCGCCTGCGCGCTGACGCGGTCAAGGTGTCCGTGTTCCGTCAGGTGCGCGGCGCCAACGGCTGGGCCGACGCTCAGACCAATCCCGACACCGGGATCCGGCTGGAGAATGCGATCCTGTCGCGGGCGCGCGAGCTCAGACTCGCCTCCATCGCGCAGTAATCTCGCTTCGGGTAAGTAATTCCAGATTCCCGCGGCGCTTGGCCGAGGCACGCGGGGACAATTAAGCTCGGCCTGAACGTACAGGATTGGGCTCAAGTGGCGCGCTACAACGCCAAGGATTCGGAGAAACGCTGGCAGGCGGAATGGGCGGCGCGCGAAGTCTTTCGCAGCCCGAACCAGTCCGCGCTCCCCAAATGCTACGTGCTCGAGATGTTCCCGTATCCGTCGGGCCGCATCCATATGGGGCATGTGCGCAACTACACGATGGGCGACGTGATCGCCCGCTTCAAGCGCGCGCAGGGTTTCAACGTGCTTGCATCCGATGGGCTGGGACGCGTTCGGCTTGCCGGCGGAAAACGCCGCGCGCGAGAAGGGCGTGCACCCGCGCGAATGGACCTACGCCAACATCGCGGCGATGCGCGAGCAGCTCAAGAACATGGGGCTCGCCATCGACTGGAGCCGCGAGTTCGCCACCTGCGATGTCGAGTACTACGCGCGGCAACAGCGTCTTTTCCTCGATTTCTACCGTATGGGCCTGGTCTATCGCGCTGAAGCCGACGTGAACTGGGACCCCGTCGATCACACCGTGCTCGCCAACGAGCAGGTGATCGAGGGCAGGGGCTGGCGCTCGGGCGCGCTCGTCGAGCGCCGCAAGCTCTCGCAATGGTTCTTCAAGATCACGAACTTCGCCGATGATCTGCTCACAGCCCTCGATCGCCTCGAGCGCTGGCCGGAAAAAGTCCGGATCATGCAGAAGAACTGGATCGGCCGGTCGGAGGGCTTGCGCTTCTCCTTCGCGCTCAAGAATGCGCCGGTGAAGTCCATCGACGTGTTCTCGACGCGCCAGGACACGCTGTTCGGCGCGAGCTTCATCGCGCTCTCGCCCGATCATCCGTTGACGGAGCAATTGGCGGCCAAGGATCCGAAGATCGCGGCCTTCGTCGCCGAGTGCCACAAGGGCGGCACGGCCGAGGAAACCATCGAGACCGCCGAGAAGCTCGGCTACGACACCGGCATCAGGGCGCTGCATCCCTTCGACGACAGCTGGGAGCTCCCCGTCTATGTCGCGAATTTCGTGCTGATGGCCTATGGCACGGGCGCGATCTTCGGCTGCCCCGCGCACGACCAGCGCGACCTCGACTTCGCGCGCAAATACCGCCTGCCGGTTCTGCCGGTGGTGATCCCCGACGGCGCCGATGCGAAGACGTTCACCATCGGTGACGAGTCCTATGTCGGCCCCGGTCATCTCGCCAATTCGCGCTTCCTCGACGGCCTCGACCGTCGAGGCCGCGAAGGCCGAGGTCGCACGCCGATTGGAAGCCGCGGGCACCGGGCAAGCGCACGGTCCACTATCGTCTGCGCGATTGGCTCGTGTCGCGGCAGCGTTATTGGGGCTGTCCGATCCCCGTCATCCACTGCGCATCCTGCGGCATCGTCCCGGTGAGCGAGAGCGATTTGCCGATCGCGCTCCCCGACGATGTCCGCTTCGATATTCCGGGCAATCCGCTCGAACATCACCCGACGTGGAAGCACACCACGTGCCCCAAGTGCAAAGGCAAGGCGGTGCGCGAGACCGACACGTTCGACACCTTTGTCGACTCGTCGTGGTATTTCGCGCGCTTCACCGATTCGCACGCCGACGATCCCGTCAACCGCGCGGCGGCGGACTACTGGATGCCGGTCGATCAATATATCGGCGGCGTCGAGCACGCGGTCCTGCATCTGCTCTACGCGCGCTTCTTCACGCGCGCGCTGCACAAGGGCGGCCACGTGAAGGTGGACGAGCCGTTCTCGGGCCTCTTCACGCAAGGCATGGTCTGTCACGAGACCTATCAGGACGCGAACGGCGCCTGGCTCGAACCCGCCGATGTCGAGAAACGCGATGGCGGCGCCGTCAAGCGCGGCACGAGTGAGCCCGTGACGATCGGCGCGTCCGAGAAGATGTCGAAGTCGAAGAAGAACGTGGTCGCGCCCGAAGCGATCATCGATGCCTTCGGCGCCGACACGATCCGCTGGTTCATGCTGTCGGATTCGCCACCCGAACGTGACGTCGAATGGACCCAGGAGGGCGCGGAAGGCTGCTGGCGCTTCGTTCAGCGCATCCATCGCCTCGTGACGGAAACCGAAGGCCTCCCGCCCGTGGGCACGAAACCGCCCGAGAACGCCGAAGGCGCAGACCTCGAGCTCCGCCGCGCCACGCATCGCGCGATCCACGCGGTCACCGAGGATCTCAACGCGCTGCGCTTCAATCGCGCGGTCGCGCAGATCTATACGCTCGCGAACGCCATCGGCGCCGCAAGCGGCGCCGACCGCGCCGTGATCCGCGAGGCGCTGGAGGCCATCGTGCTGCTCATCAGCCCGATGATGCCGCATCTGGCCGAGACCTGCTGGGCGCATCTGGGCCACAACGACGCTCGTCACCAACGCGCGCTGGCCGTCGGCGCTGCGCAAGCTCTTGGTCAGCGACACGATCACGATCGCGGTCCAGGTGAACGGCAAGCTGCGCGGCGAGATCGTGGTTCCCGCAGGATCGCCGATGAGGAAACCGTCAAACAAGCGGCCCTCGCGCTGGATTCGGTGAAACGGCAGCTTGACGGGAAGCCGCCACGGCGCATCATCGTCGTGCCGGGCCGGATCGTGAACGTGGTGGTCTGATGAAGCGTGCGCTGATCGTCGTTGCGGGAATGCTGCTGCTGCAAGGCTGCGGCTTCGAGCCGCTTTACGGCGACGTGAGCCCGATGGGCGCGGGCGTCGGCACCACGCTGTCGACGATCTATGTCGAGCCGATTTCCGAGCGCATCGGCTACGATCTGCGCAACGATCTGCTCGACAGGCTGGACGCCACCAGCAACGCCGGCAACGCGCGCTATCGGCTGAAGCTCTATATCACCGAGCTCGAAGAGCCCGTGGTGTTCCAGCCCAACACGTCGATCACGCGCTACAATTACACGCTGACCGCCCACTACGATCTTGTCGCGCGCGACGCCACCCAGCCGCTCAAGAGCGGCGACGTCACGTCCTTCGCGGCGTACAACGTCGCGGCCTCGCCCTATCTCTATTCGACGGTTGCCGCGCAGCGCGATGCGAAGACCCGCGCCGCGAACGACATCGCCGAACGCATCCGGATCGAGCTCGCTGTCTATCTGCGGCAGGTCGCGCAAGACACAAGGTGATCGTGGCTTCAAGGAATTGGCCATGGAAGTGAAGGCCAGCGCAGCCGACCGGTTCATCGGACAATTGCCGAAAGATCTCGTGGCCGCGCTCGTGTTCGGGCCCGATCAGGGCTTGGTGCGGGAGCGCGCGGTGACCGTCGCGAAGTCGGTGCTCGCCGACCTCAACGATCCGTTCCGTGTCGCCGAGCTCGACGAATCGACGCTCGAATCCGATCCCGCGCGGCTGTGGGATGAGGCCGCCGCGCTCTCGATGACCGGCGGACGCCGCGTCGTGCGCGTGCGCAGCGCCAACAACGGCCTCGCACAGACGTTCCAGAAATTCCTCGCCTCCCCGCCGGGCGATGCGCTGATCGTCATCGAAGCGGGCGATCTCGCCAAGAGCGGGGCGCTCCGGCGCGTGTTCGAGGCCGCCGACAATGCCGCCGCGATCCCGTGCTATCCCGATGACGGACGCGCGCTCGAAGACCTCGTGCGCAGCCATCTGAAATCGCGCGGGCTCTCGATCGATGAAGGCGCGCTGAACTACGCGGTCTCGCGTCTCGGTTCCGATCGCGGCATCACGCGCTCGGAGCTGGAAAAGCTCGCGCTCTACGCGATGGGCGAAAAGACCGTCACCGAAGAGCATGTCTCTGCGGTCATGGGCGATGAATCCGAGCTGCGCATGGACGAGGCGTTCGACGCAGCAGGCGAGGGCGATTTCTCGCGCCTCGACAAGCGGCTCGCTCAGCTATGGGCCGCGGGCACGCAGCCCGTCGCCGTGTTGCGTCAGGCGATGGGCCATTTCCAGCGCTTGATGGCAGGTGCGCGCCGACATGGACGAGGGCGGCAATCTCATCGCCGCGATCAAGAAGCTGCGGCCGCCCGTGCATTTCTCCCGCGAGAACTCCATGAAGGCCCAGGCGTCGCGCTGGTCGCTGCCCCAGCTCGAATCAGCACTCAACCTGCTATACGAAGCCGAAGCGCTCGCGAAGACGACGGCCATTCCGGCCGAAGCGGCGTGCGGCCGCGCGCTGCTTTCGGTTGCCGCGCTCGCGGGCAGAGGACGCTGACATGCTGAAGGTCCGCATCATTCCCTGCCTCGACGTCAAAGACGGACGCGTGGTCAAGGGCGTCAATTTCGTCTCGCTGCGCGATGCCGGCGATCCCGTCGAGCAGGCGATCATCTACGACGCCGCGGGCGCCGACGAATTGTGTTTCCTCGACATCACCGCAAGCCACGAGAAGCGCCCGATCCTGCTCGATGTCGTGCGCCGCACGGCGTCCGCGTGCTTCATGCCGCTCACGGTCGGCGGCGGCGTGCGCACGCTCGACGACATTCGCGCGCTGCTGCTCTCGGGCGCCGACAAGGTGTCGATCAACACCGAAGCCGTGCGCCGTCCGGAGATCGTCCGCGAGGGCGCGGAGAAATTCGGCAGCCAGTGCATCGTCGCCGCGATCGATGCCAAGCGCGTGAACGGACGGTTCGAGGTCTTCACGCATGGCGGACGCAACGCGACCGGCATCGATGCGGTCGAGCACGCGGTCAAGCTCACCGAACTCGGCGCCGGCGAGATCCTGCTCACCTCGATGGATCGCGACGGCACGAAGTCGGGCTACGATCTCGAGCTCACGCGCGCGATCGCCGATGCGGTCAGCGTTCCCGTGATCGCCTCAGGCGGTGTCGGTTCGCTCGACGATCTGGTGCATGGCGTGCTCGACGGTCACGCAAGCGCGGTGCTTGCCGCATCGATCTTCCATTTCGGCGAAGCCACGGTTCACGACGCCAAAGCGCGTCTTACGGCCGCCGGAATCGCGGTCAGGCTCTAATCGATCAACTGGAAGAATTAGCGACGGCGCGCGGCGGCTGTGGCCGAACCGGAAGGTACCGATTTCGCCGATGCGGGCTTAGGTCGCGATCGGACGCGGCGGCGACGTGAGATCGGCCATTTGCGGCATGTCGGTTTCCGATCCCGGCGCAAACGTGAGGCCGAGGAATTCGATGCCCATGCCGTCGGCATGGTGACGCGCGACGCGGCCCGCGCGATGGCCGATCAGGATGTGCTCGCCCACCGGCGGACGATGTTCGGTGCGGACCGACACACCCGTCAGCGACAGATCGAGCACTTCGCAGCGCACTTGCTCGCCGGTCGAGCGCGTGAAATGCGTGTAGCTGCCCGACACCGCTTCGACGCGGTCGTAACGCCTGAGGTCGGCATCGCCCAACAGGTGGCGATTCACTTCGAGCGTCAATTGGTCCGCGAGTTTCTCGCGCTTCTGCAGCGAACAGGAGAACGTCATCACGAAGCCGCCGCTGGCGGAACGGATGATCGGCCCTTCGAAACGTCCGAGATTGTCGAGATAGATGACGGCGCGACCCGTCGGCTCTTCCTTGAGATCGCAGCGCAGCGCCACGTCGCCAGGAGAAATATCCTGGACCGTGCAGATCGCCTCTTCCTCTGTCGCAGGAATGTAAAGGCGGCCGGTTATGTTGACGTTGACGCGCCGGAACCGGCGGCGCTCTTTGGATGCGCGTTCGATAACCTTTTGGCCCGCTTCACTGACGCGGTTTTCTTCGGAACTCATGGATGGCCCGGTCGCGCTTCCCTCGCCAACACTATGAGCCCGTTGCTGAATAAAGCGTTTACACGGCCTTTCATCAGCTTAACCACGACTTTTCGTAATATTGTCTTCATCAGTCTTTCGGGAACGATTGAGGCAGCGTATGGTTATTTGGGGGAGGAGCAGCGCCATGGGTCACACCAGAACGTCTTTCGCCGTCGTCTCAGCCCTTCTTTTCCTGGGTTCCGCCACCGCTTCGGCCCAGCCTCTGTCGGGGCCGCTCAATTATGACGTCAAGACTTTGACGTTCGAATTGTGGTGCCAGGAAACGCAGCGTTATCCCACAGAACGGTGCAATGCGCGCCGGCCCGCGGACGTCGCCGCCTTCGAGGCCTATCGCGCCTCGATCGAGCGCTACGAGCTGCAATATCTGAAGCAGGTCGACCGCGAGCGGCAGATCCGCGACAGCGTCAACCGCGATCCGATGCAGTCGACGATCAACCGGCAGGATTCAGGTCCGGGCGCCCCCCGTTATTAAGTCCTGAACGGGCTAGTTCCTGAACCGTCCGCCTTGTTCGGCGTCGCATTTCGCGAGCAGCGTCGCGAGCGCGTCATTGCCGGTGAAGCCCATTTCATCGTGCTGGCGCTCAGGTCTTGCCTGAGACACCACGAGCTTCAGATGCGCGCCTCGCGAGGTGCGTGAGGCACGCGGGCGCCGTACTGGCGGCGGCGGAGGAGGCGGCGCCTCAGCGGGTTCGGCCACCACACAGTCGCCTTCGCGAACGAGGTTGGACGCCACCAGCTTTTCGAACGCAATCGCACGGCCGAGCAGCGGCGTCGCATCGGTCAGCACCTGCGCCACGCCGAGGAATCGTTCCGGTACCTCGCCGTTGAACGTCACCGGCATCAGCACGGTCTCGATCTCGATCATCCGGCAGTCGGCGGTCGTGCCCACCGAGGTGAGGCACAGCGGCTTGGATTCGGCGAGCGCATCGTGGAGAAGCGTGGAAAGCCTCTTCCGGCTGTCGCGGTCCCACTGCGCAAGGAAATCGCGCCCGCGGAGTTCGCCGCCATAGCGCTCGCACAGCGTCGTGCCCGCAAGACGGTAAACGAAGTGCGAGTGCCGCGCGTCCAGCAGAAATACGAACGGCAAGAGCCGCTTTAACGCTTTGGGATCGACGTCCGATTGGTCCGGCGCGGGCCTCCCACGGCGGATCAGGCTCCAATAGCCGACGGCAAAATGGTTGTTGCGGTGCTTCATATCAGCCATTCCTTGGGCCGCGCCTGTATCAGCCTGGGCCATTTTGGCCTTCTGTGCGCCGCCTTCAGCACTGGAACAGCGAAAGCCGTGCCAGTCGGGAGCGGCTCAACCCCAGGGGCCGCGATAATGGCGCCCGAGCAAGGGGTATTGGGACAGCAGCGGCGTTAACAGGGCGCCCGCCACGAAGCCGCCGACATGGGCCAGCCACGCCACGCCCGGGGATCCTGGTGTGGCCATCGCGGCACTGATCAATTGCAGCAAGAACCAGAACCCGACGACGAACACCGATGAGATCTTGGTCGGATAAAGGATCACGCCCAGCGGAATGAGCACCGTGATGCGCGCCCGCGGATAGATCAGCACGTAAGCACCGAGCACGCCCGAGATCGCGCCTGAAGCGCCCACCATCGGTATCGTCGTGTCAGGTTCCGCGATCGCCTGCGCAAACGCGGCCGCCACACCGCACACCAGATAGAAGATCAGATACCGGGCATGGCCCATCGCATCTTCGACATTGTTCCCGAAAATCCAGAGATAGAGCATGTTGCCGCCGAGATGCAGCAGCCCGCCGTGCAGGAACATCGAGGTCAGGATCGTCAGCCACTCGCCGCTATCGCCGCGGCCGAAGAACTCGCGCGGCGTGAAGCCCAAGTTTCGGATCATCGCTTCGAATTGCTGCTCGTCGAACGACAGCTCCCACAGGAACACGCCGACGCACAGGATGATGAATGCTCCAGGTGACGATCGGCGTTTGCCGTGTCGGGTTGTCGTCGGAAATCGGGATCATCGATGTCGTTCCCGTTGGGATCGGGCCCAGGTCCATGAAACGTGGAAGGCGCGTGCTGAATACCAAGGTCCGGCCTGAAAATATGCCGGCAGCATCGCAGAACTATGGCGGTTGATCGCTACGAGTAGCGGAACTGGCTGTTGTAGACCCGCGCGACATGGTCGCGCCGGCGCTTCAGCCGGGCAGCCTCTTCGTGCAGCCCGGCGCGCTGTGCGGCCTCGATCGCGCCTGCAAAATGGGCGCGCGCTTCCTCGTAGTAGCCCTTCGCGCCCCGAAGGCGCGCTTCGTACATCGCCTCATGAGCGGCTTCGGCAAGAGCCTCGAACCGGACCATGTCCACGCGCGCGGTGATGCCGGCTTCGCTTGCTTCGCGCGAGACAGGTCTCGACCGGCCTCTCCGCGACAGCACCCGACGCCACCATGCAGCGAATGTCATCCGTCCGTTCCCCACACCTGCCGGCGCAAATCTAGAACGAGCGCGGCGTGCTTTCCAATACGCATGAAACGCGTCCGTGGTCCAGCGCACAAGACTGCGATCACGGCCAAGCATCGCCTGCACCATCGCAGGTGGCAAGCGGGAACACTTGGTCCCCCGTCTCGTCGCGGGTCGGATTGCGCGTTATATACAGGACTTCACCCCGGAGTGAGGCAGATGGCCTTCTTTCAGGATCAGCGGCCATCGCGCGAACCGTTTCTGAACGCCCCCGCGATCGTTTTCTGGCTGATCGGCGTGCTCGTCGTGGCCCATGTCGGCCGCGAGCTGCTGCCCACGCCGTGGCCGCAATATCTCCTGTTCCAGTTCTCGTTCATCCCCGCGCGGTATTCAGCCTCAGCCCTCGCGGCGAGCGGAATCCCGGAGCCGGGACTGGTCGACCAGCTCATTCCGTTCTTCAGCTATATGTTCCTGCACGGCAATTACACGCATCTCGGCGTCAACAGCCTGTGGCTGCTGGCATTCGGTCCGATCGTCGCAAAGCGCTTGAAGACGACGAAATTCCTGTTGTTCTTCCTGTTCTGCGGCGTTGCGTCGGCTGCGTTGCACCTCGCCTTCTATTTCGGCGCGGTCGAGCAGGTCGTGGGCGCATCGGGCGCGATCGCGGGCCTGATGGGCGCCGCGATCCGCATCTTCTACGGCCGTCTTCTGTTCCGCCACGACACGCCCGAAGGTGTGGCCCCACCGTTGGCGCCGCTGTTTTCGCGCCCGATCATGGGATTCACCGCCATCTGGTTGGTGGCCAATTTCATCGCCGGCGTGACCGGCCTCGGTCTCACCGATGCCACCCAGTCCGTTGCCTGGGTCGCGCATCTTGGCGGCTATTTGGCAGGCATTCTCACGATTTCCGTGTTCGACCGCTTCACGTTCGGCGCCAAATCCGCCAGCCCCGCCTAGTGTCGTGGTTTCGAAGTTCGCACGATCGCCGATATCGAGCACATGGCGAACTTCGAAACCAAAACGACACTAGGAATCAATAAGTTGCTAGTGTCCTGCGCTTCCGAAATTCGCCAGGAGCCCTATATAGAGAAAGAGCGAATTTCGGAATCGGGACACTAGAGTCTAAACTTCCTCTAACTGGCGCTCCTCGGCCCTGTCGCGGTAGGATTCCGTCGCTGACGCGAGGATTGGGTCGATGCGGCGGATCGGATTTATGGTTCTCGGATTGTCACTGGGGGGACTCGGCTTCCTGGTTTCCACCGTGGATGCCCAGGTTCCTGCGACCGAACAAGGCCGTGCTCGGCACCTGGGGTGTCGATCTGTCGGGCATGGATAAGAGCGTCAAGCCGGGCGACGATTTTTTCCGCTACGTCAGCGGTGCCTGGTTCGCCACCGCGGAAATCCCGCCCGATCGCACCACCACAGGCTCCTTCGTCCAGCTCGACATCCAGAGCGAGACCCGCGTCCGCGGCATCATGACCGAGCTCGAAGGGCGCGCGGCCAATCTCTCGGCGGAAGAAAAACAGGTCCGCGACCTCTACACCTCCTATGTCGACACCGATCGGCTGGAGCGCTTGGGTCTCGAGCCCGCTCGCCGCGACCTCGCCGCCATCGCCGCGGTCAAGACGCACGAAGATGTCGCGCGCGTGATGGCGTCGCCGGAGCTCGGCACCGAGAGCATCTTCGACGTCCGCATCGGCGTCGACGACAAGAACCCCGACGCCTACACCGTCTTCGTCCGCCAGTCGGGGCTTGGCCTTCCCGACCGCGATTACTACCGGCTCGACGAGAAGGGCATCGTCGCGACCCGCGAGAAATACCGCACCTACATCGCCGATATTCTGCGCTTGGGCGATGTCGCGGATGCCGAGACCAAGGCCGAAGCGATCTTCAAGCTCGAATCCGAGATCGCCGACATCCATTGGTCGCGTACCGAGCGGCGCGATGCCGACAAGACCTACAATCCGATGCGCGCTTCCGAATTGGTGCAATTCGCGCCGGATTTCCCGTGGGCCGACACCTTGCGCGAGAGCGGGATTGCCAATCCGCCTGGCGGCGAACGCCAGCTGATCATCTCGGAAAAATCGGCGTTTCCCGGGCTCTCGCCTCGCTGTTCAAGCGCACGCCGGTCGATACGTGGCGCGATTATCTCACCTTCCATTATCTCTCGGGCCACGCGGCCTCTCTGCCCAAGCGCTTCGACGACGCGCGCTTCGAGTTCTACGGCAAGGTGCTCGCCGGCCAGCGCGAGCAGCTCGCGCGCGACAAGCGCGGCGTGCGTTTCGTCGGCGGGATGATGGGCGAGAATGTCGGACGGCTTTATGTCGCACGCTATTTCCCCGCCGACGCCAAGACCAAAGCGCAGGATCTGGTGAGCAATCTCTTGAGCGTCTATCGCCAGCGCATCCAGACCGCCGACTGGATGTCGCCCGAAACGCGCCGGCAGGCGCTCGAGAAAGTCGGCACGTTCAGCGTGAAGATCGGCTACCCGGACAAGTGGCGCGATTACTCCGCCTTGCGCGTCGATCCGGAGGACCTTCTCGGCAATCAGGCGCGCGGCGCGCGCTTCGAATGGAACCGCCGTCTCGTTCGTCTCGACCAGCCGGTCGATCGCAGCGAGTGGGGCATGTCGCCGCAAACCGTGAACGCCTATTACAGCTCATCCCTGAACGAGATCGTCTTTCCGGCGGGCATTCTTCAGCCGCCCTTCTTCGACCCGAACGCCGACCCCGCGGTGAACTATGGCGGCATCGGCGCGGTGATCGGCCATGAGATCAGCCATGGCTTCGACGACCAGGGCAGCAAATACGACGCCGAAGGCGTGCTCCGGAATTGGTGGACCGAAGCCGACCGGATGAATTTCGACGGGCGCACCAATGCGCTGGTCGAGCAGTTCAACACCTACTCGCCCGATCCCGGGGCTGAACGTGAACGGCCGCCTCACGCTGGGCGAGAACATCGCCGACCTCGCGGGTCTCACCGTCACCCAGGCCGCCTATCATCTGTCGCTCAACGGCGCCGAGGCGCCGGTTCTCGACGGGTTCACCGGCGATCAGCGCCTCTTCCTCGGCTACGCTCAAGTTTGGCGCTTCAAGGCCCGGGAGGAGACGCTGAGGCAGCGGGTCCTCTCCGACCCGCACAGCCCGCCCGAATTCCGGATCAACGGCATCGTCCGCAACGTCGATGCGTGGTACGACGCCTTCAAGGTCGCGCCCGGCGACAAGCTCTACCTCCCGCCGGCCAGCCGCGTGCATTTGTGGTGATTGCGAGTTCCTTGCGTTTTCCTATATTCGTCCGACCCTTAGCGCTCGCGCTTGCCTTGTGGGCGGGCTCGCGATAACGGTGACGCCCATTGGGGGCCGGGGGCTACCGGAAACCGTCCGAGAGATAAAGGTCGGCCGAGTGGGCAGCGGCGGTTAAGCCGGTCCGGCTAGGCGAGGGAAGTGGAGAGTCGATGTCCCAAGTTGGCAGTGTGATGCGTCCGCCGATGTGGAAACGGATGCTCAGCGTGCGCAACGCGTTGCGCGTCGCACTTGTGGCGCTGATCCTTCTTGTCGGCGGTGTTGTCGCCCTCATCGGCGAACGTCTGCTCGCGGGCCCGGGTCGCTCCGAATGAAACCCGCGTGAAGACGTTTACCGATTGGCGAGTGATCTGCCCGCCCTACAACCCGCAGCAGCCGAACTGCGCGCTGACGCTCGACGTCTTGCGCGAAACCGGTGGCGTGCTCCTCACCGTGTCGATGCTCGATCCCGCTCCGAACTCGTCGCTCTCGGTCACGGTGCCGCACGGCGTCGCGCTCGACGCCGGCATGGGCTTCACGGTCGGCAGCGATCCGATGCGCGTGCGCCCGTTCGAGACCTGCAACAACACCGGCTGCATCGCGCTCGTGACGGTCGATGCCGACACGCTGAGATCGCTCAGCGCCAACATGGGCGGCCAGGTTGTGGTCGCGGTCGCCGGCCAGACCCAGCCGGTGACGATCCCGTTTTCGCTGAATGGATTTGCCGACGGCTACGCCGAGCTCCAGCGCGCAAAGGCGGGCCGGACCGGGTTCTTTAGCTTTCTCAGTCGCTGAAACGGACGCGTGAGGATTTCCCGATGATGATCGCAGCACGTTTCGCATCGCTCGCACTGGTCTTCGTGCTGGCCGCCGGCCTCTCTTATGGCGCGCTCGCTCAGGCCGCCGCTCCGGCGCAAGGCGCCGGCGACGCGGGCTCGCCGCCCAATCCCGCCGCTCAGCAATTCTCGGTCAACCAGCCGATCGGCGATTGGGCCGTGCGCTGCGCACAGACGACCGTGAAGAGCCCCGCGCCCTGCGACGTGATCCAGCTCACGGTCAATCAGGACACCAAGGCGCGCATCATGAGCTTCTCGCTCGCGTACCTTCCGTCGCGCGATACGTATGCGATGCAGGTCATCGTGCCGACAGGCGTTGCGCTTCAGAGGTTCATGACGGTGGCCGCCGGCAATCTGGCGCTGCAGAACGTCAAGTACACGCGCTGCGAGCGCGACGGCTGCTATGTTGAGGCGCTGGTCGATGCGGCTACCGTGAATGCGCTGTCCGCGCCGGGCGTCACCACCAGCGTGAACGTGATCGGTTACGGCCAGACCAATCTCGTCGCGCTGCCGATCTCGACCAACGGCTTTGCCGATGCGCTCAACCGCATGAGGACGCTGGCTCGCGCGAACGCGCTGTGCCGATCCCGATGGATCAGCCGACACCGATGCCTTTGACGGTGACGGCGTACACGCCGCCGCCGCCACCGGAGCCCGCACCTGCAGACGGCAAAGTGCCGGCTATCGCTCTGCCTCCCGCACCAGCGCCGGCTCCGGCACCCGCGCCGGCCGCCGCGCCGCCACCCGCCCCCGCGAAGAAGTAGCGTGACCGCGCTCAGCGCGGCGCGTTCACCACGACATACTGGACCGTCGTTCCGGAATATTGCGGCAGGTACCACGTGCTGCCGCATTGCGAATAGCTGACGCCGTTCACGACCACGGTCGAGCAGCTCGGCGGCAACGTCCGCACCATCGAACCGATCACCATCGCCGTTGCCGTCACCGCAGCGGCGGCCGCTACGGGATGCCAGTGGTCGTCCCAGCCGTCGTAGTAGTCGCGGCGGACATTCACGTCGACATCACGGTCGATATTCACGTTGCGGTTCACGTTGACGTCGCGATTGACGCTGCCGCTGACGTTCCGGTTGGCGTTCTCATTGGTCGCGCGGTTGTGGTTGACGTTGCTCGTCGCCGAGCTCCGCACTTGGCGGTTGTCCGCCGCGGCCGCCTGGCGATTGACTGCGCCACCTCCGCGATTGGCTTCACGTTTTCCTGGGGCGTCGCGGGCACCGCCCGCAGGTTGTCCGCCGCCCGCCCGTTCCCGCGCGGCTGCGGCGAGGATAATTCCACCGTCGTGGAACGCGGACGGCGCCGCTGATCGGATCGCGCCATCGTCGCCCATGATCGCGGCGTGCGAAGGAATGGACACGGCGCAGAGCACAAACGCCGCGGCGACAACCCTGATCGCCTTTGTTGAGGATCTCACTTGATCTCTCCCTTGGCTTGCGCAGCCGCCATGTCGACGATCACGATCTTGTTCGCACCAAAGGATGGCGGCCTGAACGCGAACAGGTCATCGGCAAGCGTGTTGGGAAATGTCCAGCGCATCACCGCGGTGTATTGCGGCCGGCTCTCATCGGCGGTGTTGGTGATCACGAGCTTGCACGGAAGCGCAGGTCCTTCCGTGGCGATCCAGATTTGCCAATCCACGGTTTCCTGGCGGAAGGCGTAGTGATCGCACGCGCGTCCCTGCACGGTTTCGGGCCGCACGAGAAAGCCGGATGTCAGCTTGGCGGCCGCCGAATTGTCGGTGCCCCACGTGAACAGATCGGCGAGCGGCAGCTCGATGTCATAGCGCTCGCGCGCGGCTCGGAGCGTCTGCGCGATCGTTGCCGGCGCGGTGAACTGCCCGTAGACGCCGAGCCTGGGCGCGTACACCGTCACCTGTTTTCCGTCGTAATAGATCTGCCGATCCTTGATGTCGGAGATGATCGAAAGCTTGAAGCGGTCGGGCCGGCGCGCGCGGACTTCGATCGTGCCCGCGAATTGCAGCTTCTCGCCGCTCTCCAGAACGTCTTCGTCCGTGACATCCGCGTTCATCACGAAGACGTTGCGCGCGCGTAAGGCAGCACCCATGCGCTCGAGCGCGGCCATCGCATCGGGATCGACATTCGGCGATACGCGGGGTGGCGGAGCCGGCGCGGCTTGCGTGCCCCTCTCCGCCGGAACCGACAGCAGAAGCATGGCCGTACATCCGGCCAGAAGGGATCGCGAAATCCTCATGAAACACTCTCCATTCGCACCATCGACGACGCGCTCCTCGCCAGGAGCTTTGCTGTCATCAGATGCGATCAGAGGCGTGTGCGCCGCAATTGGACCTTGGTCCCAGCCGCAATCGTGCGTGCGCGCGAACCTTGAGCGCGACCGGCCTTCGCAACGGAAGCTCGGCTATTGCTGCGCGACGGTTGCGTTCGGGTCTTCCCAGCCGCCGCCGAGCGCCCGGTACAGCGCGACGAGCTGAAGCAGTTGCTGCAGCCGCGTCTGTTGAAGCTGATCGCGCGACTGATACAGCGACCGCTGCGCATCCAGCACGACCAGGAAGTTGTCGACGCCTTCGCGATAGCGCGCTTGCGCGATGTTGAACGCGATCTCCGCCTGCGCCGCCTGCTCCTCGCGGAACATCACTTCCTCGTTCAGGTTGGCGATCGATCCAAGCGTCGTCTCGACTTCCGAGAACGCGTTGATCACCGTGCTGCGGTAGGAGAGCAAGAGGCTCCTGCTCGCGTGCACGCGCTTCGTCGGTCACGGCCTCGCGCCGCCCCGCATCGAAGATCGTCTGCGCCAGCGACAACCCGATACCGGCGGAATAAATGGGATTGGTCACGAGCCCGGTGAGGGTGCCCGTCGAGATGCCGGCCGAGGCGGTCAGCGAGATCGACGGCAGCAGCGCCGCGCGCGCAACCGCGAGATTCGCATTGGCGCTTTCGAGATTGGCTTCGGCCGTCACCACGTCGGGCCTGCGCGCCAGCAGCTCGGAGGGAAGCCCCGGCGCCACGTCCGGCGCTTCAATCGCGGTAAGATCGCGCGCGGTCACGTCGAACCCTTCGGGCGGACGGCCGAGAAGGACTGCGAGCGCCGCACGTGTCTCCAATTCCTGCTGTTCGAGCTGCGGAATCTGCGCCTGCTGGCCCGCGATCGTCTGGCGCTGTTGCGCCAGCTCGAGCGGCGAGGCGGCGCCGTTTCTCACGCGCGCGTCGGTCACGGCCAGCACGGACTTCGCGTTCTCCAGGTTCAGTCGCGCAATCTCGAGTCTCTCGCGCAGCGAGAGCAGCTGGAAATAGGTCGTCGCCGTCGTCGCGGTCGCCGTCAGCGCCACCGTCTCGCGGTCCGCGCGCGTCCCACGGTTCGATGCTTGCGCCGCCGTGAGCAGGCTGCGGTTACGGCCCCAGAAGTCGAACTCGTAGCTCGCACCCAGCGATAGGCCTGTGGGTGTGGCACCACCGCTGCCCGTGCGCAGGTTCGTGTCGCCGCCGATCGAGACGGTCGGCAACAGCGCCGAGCCCACTTGGCGTACGCGTGCATCGGCTTGCAAGATGCGCGTCTCGGCCGCCGCGAGATCGAGGTTCCCGCTCTGCGCCGATAGGATCAGTCCGTTCAACTCTTCGCTGCCGAAGCCGCGCCACCAGTCCGGCTCCGGCCAGATCGGCGCGGCTTCCGCCACCGGCTGCTCGAACGCCGTCGGCACGTCCGATGACGCAAGCTCCGGCACCGGGCTCGTCGTGGCGCAGGCGCTAAGCGCAAGCGCGCAGACGCCGGCGAGAAGAACTCTTTTCGCAAACATGGAATGCCTCATGGGAACGCAAGCGCGCTCATTCGTTGGCCGCTCATTCGTTAGCGAGGGCGACCACGGGATCGAGCTTCGCCGCTTTGCGCGCGGGCGCGTAACCGAAGATGAGGCCGGTCGCCGCCGCGCAGCCGAAGGCAAGCACCATCGGTGCTGCCGTGAACGCGATGGGATTGCCGAACGCCTGGATCGTCAGGGCCGCGCCCACTCCAACCACCACCCCGACAACGCCGCCGATGGCGGACACCACGATCGCCTCGGAGAGGAATTGCTGCAGGATGTCGCGCTGCCGCGCGCCCGTCGCCATGCGGATGCCGATCTCGCGCGTGCGCTCGGTCACCGACACCAGCATGATGTTCATGATGCCGATGCCGCCGACGAGCAGCGAGATCGCCGCCGATCGAGCCCAAGAAGATCGTCAGCGTGTCCTGCGCTGTGGTCGCGGTCTCCAGAAGGTCCGCCATGTTGCGGATCTGGAAATCGAGATTTCCGCGATGGCGGTCCTTGAGCATCTCGGTCAAGGCCGTCTGTGTGGTCTCCATCTGATCGAGATCGCTCACCGCCACCGTGATCGATCGGA
Organism: uncultured Alphaproteobacteria bacterium; assembly: GCA_963708555.1. Lineage (GTDB taxonomy): Bacteria > Pseudomonadota > Alphaproteobacteria > Micropepsales > Micropepsaceae > CAIYRG01. The sequence goes on from CAVPTF010000018.1 coordinate 131,407, forward strand.
TGAAGCGCTGCCCGAAGATCCTGAGCATGCCCGTCGTCAGCGGCACGAACACGACGTCGTCCGCGTCATCGCCCGCCCGCGGTTGCGCCCTTGCGCGCCATCACGCCGATGACCTGGAAGGGCACGTTGCCGGATCATGATGTACTTGCCGATCGGATCGCTGCCGTCGGGGAACAGGCCTCGTAGACCGTGTTGCCCAACACCGCGACCGTCGCGTAGCTGTTGATGTCTTCTTCGTCGAAGAAGACGCCGCGCGCGATCGGCCAGCTCCGCGTGACCGGCAACGCGTCGGTCGTCGCGGTGATGCCGTCCGGCTGATAGTCGATATTGGAGTAGCGAACCGTCGCATTCCCGCGCACGTCGGGCATCGCCGCCATCACGTACGGGCATGGCGTTCCATCGCCTCTGCATCGTCGCGGGTCAGCGTCGCGATCGGCCCCATATATCCTCGGGCATTGCGGTACTGCGGCCGCACCACCAGCAGGTTGGTGCCCATCGAGCCGATCGTCCTGCACCACGCGCTGCTTGGCGCCCTCGCCGATGGCGAGCATCGCCACCACCGAGCCGACGCCGATGACGATGCCCAGCAGCGTCAGCACGGTGCGGAAGATGTTCGCTTTCAGCGCGCGCATCGCCATGCGCAGCGATTCGCCAGCCCGGCAGAACAGCGCCCGGTGCGAGCCTCCGTTCGAGGATCGGCGAACGGGCTGCGCATTCAACGGATCGCCGGCGCCTTGTGGCTGCCGCTGTCGCTCGACGATCTCGCCGTCCTTGATCTCGATCACGCGGTTCGCGTGCGCCGCGACGTTCGGCGTCGTGGGTGATCAGGATGACCGTGTGCCCCTCGGCCGCGAGGTCCTTGAGCAGCGCCATCACTTCCGCGCCGCTGCTTGCGAGTCGAGCGCGCCGGTCGGCTCGTCGGCGAGGATGATCTGGCCGCCGTTCATCAGCGCGCGCGCGATCGACACGCGCTGCTGCTGGCCGCCCGACAGCTGGCTCGGCCGGTGCGTCGAGGCGGTCGCCCAGGCCGAGCGAGCTCGAGCAGCTGCCTCGGCGCGCTGCGCCGCTCGTCGCGCGACAGCGCCGGCATAGATCGCCGGCATCTCGACATTCTCTTCGCGCCGTCGCGGTCGCGAGCAGGTTGTAGCTCTGGAAGACGAAGCCGAAGGCCTCGCGCCGCAGACACGGCCAGCTCGTCGGCATCGAGCTTCGACGACGTCGCTGCCCGTCGAAGAGATAGCTGCCCGTCGGTCGGCCGGTCGAGGCAGCCGAGGATGTTCATCAGCGTCGACTTGCCCGAGCCCGAGGCGCCCATGATGGCGACGAACTCGCCCGGATAGATCGTCAGCGACACGCCCTGCAGCGCGTCCACCTGCACCTCGCCGCCGGTGACGTAGGTCTTCCGGATATCCTTCAGCTCGATGAGCGGTGTCGCGTGCGCGACGTCGACGCCACGGAAGGGAATCTCGTTCATCGTCAGCCTCCGAACAGCACCGGGCCGCGGCCGGCCGGCCGCCGCCCTGACCGCCCTTCTTGCGCCTTGCCGCGTCGTCGTCTCGTTTCCATGCCGACGACGACCATCTCGCCCTCCGACGATGCCGGACACGATTTCCGCATTCACCCGATCGGTCACGCCCGACCGGACGACGCGCGTCTCCTGCATCCGTCTTCGCGCACCACGGTGACTTCGGCCGGCCGCGTCGGCTTCGCGGCCGTCTGCCGGCTGCGCGCCCGCTTGCGCTGTGCGCTGGCGCTTCCGCAGCCTTCTGTCGCGCGCCGTTCGCGCAGCGCCATGTGCCGCCGTTCCGTCCGCCTTGTCCCGCGTCCGGCACCGCGCGCGCGGCGCGATCCGTGTAGCGCACCGCGGACACCGGCACGGTGACCACGTCATAGGCGCCGGCCAGGACGAAGAACACTTGCGCGGTCATCTGCGGCATCAATTCGCGGCCCGGTGTTGTCGACGTCGAACAGCGCGGTGTAGAGCACGACATTGTTCACCACCGTGGGCGTCGGCAGGATCTGGCGCAGCTTTCCGGCCCAGCGCCGTTCGCCGACGCCCAGCGTGGTGAAATACGCGTCCATGCCGATCTTCAGCCGCGACACGTCGGCTTCGGACACCTGCGTGGACACCGTCATCGTCGACAGATCGGCGATGGTGAGGATCAGCGGCGCCGTCTGGTTGGCGTTCAGCGTCTGTCCCTGCTTCGCCGGGATCGCGGACACCGTTCCCGCCATCGGCGCGAAGATGTTGCTGTAGCCGAGCAGCGCCTGATCGGCCTTCAAGGTCGATTGCGCGCGGGTGATCTCCGCCTGTGTGCACTTTCGCCTGGGCTTCCGCAGAACGCATCGCCGCCTGCGCGCTGTCGTACAAGTCCTGGCTGGTGGCATTCTCCGCCATCAGCCGTTCCTGGCGCTCGGCCTGCGATTTCGTCAGTGCCATCTGCGACTGGCGCTCGGCGAGCTGCGCCTGCAGGCTCGCCACCTGTGCGTTGCCGGCGTCAACCTTCGCTGACGTAACCGCCGCCTCGATCTCTGCGAGTTTCTGACCCTTCTTGACCGTGTCGCCGATCTGGACCGAGAGGTTGCTCAGCTGTCCCGACACCTGCGCGCCCACATCGACGCTGGTCAGCGGCGTGAGACTGCCAAGCGCGGTGACCACCTCTTCGATGGTGCCGCGAACCGCCGGTTCGATGATCGGCGTGCCGCCGTTGCCGGCCGTACGGGTCTGAACCACGTAGCCCGCGCCCGCGGCCAGCAGCACGATCAACCCGCTGGTCACGATCGGGTGCTTGCGGATCCGCCGCATCAGGCGGCCAAAAGCGCCCGGTTGCCGGGTCGGCGCCAAGGGCGCCGTCGGCGGACGGTCATGCAGCGTACGATGCCGAGGTTGGACGTTCATGCCTTAACGCAGTCCTCTTACTACCCCCTACAAAAACACGAGTTCCACAACAATACGCGACAATAGGTGGGGGGGCCTGACACCAGCCTGACGGGCTTCCGAGACTACCAGAACACCGCCTTACTGTCCGTATGCGGCCTCAAGTCCTAGTGGGGGTGACTTGAACCCCAGCTGAATGAGGCCTATTTAACTCGACAAACCCTGTGGAATTTATCGTCATGCTCTCACAAAAGGCCCGCTACGCGCTAAAGGCGCTCTTCACCTTGGCCGCCCGTCCGGCGGGCGAGACCATGATGATTGCCGAAATCGCCGAGGAAGCGCGCTTGCCGCGGAAGTTTCTCGAACAGATCCTGCTCGAATTGAAGAAGCGCGGCATCGTCCATAGCCATCGCGGCAAGCATGGCGGCTACGCGCTCGGCCGTACCGCCGACAAGATCACCTTCGCCGAAGTGATCCGCGTCATCGACGGCCCCCTTGCGCTCGCCCCGTGCGCCAGCGTCACCGCCTATCGCCGCTGCGACGATTGCATCGACGAGGCAACGTGCACGCTCCACCGGGTGCTGGTCGCGGTGCGCGATGCGACCGCCGACATCCTCGAGAACCGCACGCTCAACGAAGCGCTCACCCCGCCCGCCGCGAAGAAGACCAAGCGCCGGTCGGGCGCCGGCAGCACATCGCCCGCTCGCGCCACGATTCCGTAAGTCTGCGCCATTTGCTCGTCTCCCCCGAATGAGGTGTGACAATAGCGTCATAGCTGAGGGTTAAGCCTATAAGCCTTAAGACGATGGCTCGGCTTTGGGGGGTAAGAATGTTGTCGAGAAACTGCATCGCAGCTTTGGTGTTCAGCTTGGGACTGGCCGCACAGTCCCTCACCGCAAATGCCACTCCTATTCTTCAGGTAAACGGGAGCGGGTTTTTGACCGGCGCGCGTGGGGTGGATGTCGGCGGGACGCTCTACAATGTGCGATTTACGGATGGGACGTGCGCGGATGTTTTCGGCGCCTGCGACCAAGCACATTTCGCATTCACGACGCAGCAGTCAGCTGCGCTGGCTTCTCAGGCTTTGCTGGATCAGGTTTTCTTGGACGCTGCCAAGGGAAGTTTTGATTCAAGACCTGATCTCACTTTTGGCTGCGGCGACGTCAATGTTTGCGAGGCATACACCCCGTATGACCTGGTGGGGACATCGATCGTCTTCAATTTCCTCGCTACGAATGGAAGTGTCGGTAACTCCATCTTCGGCCCTGGCGCCATCCCATCCACTACAGATCTAGAATCTCCGTTATCAACGTTTGCTGTTTGGAGCGCTGCCCCGACCGCCGTGCCGGAGCCCGGTACCTTCGCCTTATTCGGTGCAGGTTTGTTGGCGATGGCAGCCTTTGGTTGGCGCAGGAAAGCCTACACCTAACTCTTATCGCCTCGCTTATGAACGCAGATCAAGGCGCTGCTCGCTCTAGTCGCCCGCTCGCGCGACCGTTCCCAGATCCTCAGTGCACGGCGGGTTCGAGGCCGGAATCGGTGATGACGCGACGGTCTTCATCGCTCGTGATCGCGGCGATGAGCGCGCGCGCCAGCTCGGGATTCGCCAGCGTCACCGCCTATCGCCGCTGCGACGATTGCATCGACGAGGCAACCTGCACGCTCCACCGCGTCCTGGTCGCGGTGCGCGATGCGACCGCCGACATCCTCGAGAACCGCACGCTCAACGAAGCACTGACCCCGCCCGCGGCGAAGAAGACCAAGCGCCGGTCGGCAGGCGCCGCGGCGCCGGCTCGCGTCGTCGTTCCGTAAGTCTTCCCGCGTCCATTTGCCTATCTCGCGGCATGCCGTGGCGAGAAGCCAATTCGGACATCGAATTCAATTCGCTGACGGCTGACGATTGTAGAATCACCCCGATCGGCATTTACGCCACGATCGAGAAGTCGTTCGCCTGCAGGCTGCTCAACTCCACGCCCAGCAACGTGACGCTGTCGGTGCCTGCGGTGATGACGGTATCGTCTCCCACCTGCTGCGGCCGCCAGCAGAACCGCTTCGGAACTCGCGAACAGTTCATCGTCGAACTGGATAAGGTCGTTGTTGCTCGAAGTCGGTGATGACATCGTCGCCGAAACCAATATTGAAGACCAACAGATCGGCGCCGTTTTTTCCGGTCAGGACGTCATCGCCCGTGCCGCCATTCAGGGTGTCGTTGCCGTTGCCGCCATTGAGGACGTCATTGTCGGCGCCGCCGGCCATAGAGTCATTGCCGTTGCCGCCGGTCAGGCTGTCATTGCCGGCGCCGCCGTCGAGTACGTCGTTGTCGCTGCCGCCATTGAGCACGTCATCACCGGCGCCACCATTCAGAGTGTCGTTGTCGTTGCCGCCATTGAGGGCGTCGTCACCGGTGTTGCCATGCATGGTGTCGTTGCCGTTCCCGCCGTTGACGACGTCATTGCCGGAACCGCCCTCCATCGTGTCGTTGCCGTTGCCTCCATCGAGGCTGTCATTGCCGGTGCTGCCGTACAGAGAGTCGTTGCCGTTGCCGCCGGTGATCGTGTCATTGTCGGCGCCGCCGTCGACCACATCGTTGTCGTGTGCCGCCGTTGAGGGTGTCATTTCCAGCGAGGCCTAGGATGGCGTCATTGCCGCTCCGCCCATCGATCACATTGTTCCCCGTCGTGCCCATCTCGAGATCGTCGATGTCATTGGCGACTGCGAGGAGCTGCCCCCGGATCTCGCCCGAGCCGTGCTCTGCGGTGTGGACATTGAAGTAGAGCGGTACCTCCGAACCGGGTGTGGCCGAACCCAGAACGCCGGCGAAGGTGCCGAGCGGTGCCAGAACGCCGGGGAAGGGGCCGGTGATCGGTCTTGCATCCGTCGTTTCCCAGCGGCCGCTTATCGACCAGGAGCCGTCGGCATTGAGCACGACGGCAAGATCGTCCATGTCGTCGTACGGGTCCAACTGCCCGAAGACTATGCCACCGTTGACGTCTCGCGCCTGGGCGTGAAAATGCGTACGGGTGGCGCTGCCGGCCGGAGCAGGGGGTGTGGGAAGCGTAGGAGGCGGGCCACTCAGAGCGAAAGTGAAATCGAATCCGTCGACGTCGAAGAGGTAGGTCGCGGCGACTGCTTCGCTGTCGAAGACGACCCAGCCGGAGCCGCTTGCCGTCGAGGTGACGTCGGCGACTTCCTGCTCGGGTGTGAGTGCCACATGGTAGAAAACGATCATCCGATCCTCCTCTGTCGTCAGTGTACGGAATTATAGGTGATACTCGCACTGTTCCCGAAGTGTCGGTGACACTCCAGTGCACGGAATTGTCAGAATACTCAGTGTACGGAATTGTAGGCGGTGCCAGGCAACTCAACTATTCCGGCCGCCAAATTTTGTTGGCGCATGTAAGCAGGTTTGCACCCGCTATGAAATGGCAAGGAACCGTGCATTCATCGCCTTATCGTCAGTGTACGGAGTATCTGTGATGCCCGGCAACCTTCTATTCCGGCCGCCAAGTCTTCGCAGGCGAATGCAGTTGTGTGCCACTATGGGACGGCGGGGAAGCGCGCACTCAACGTCGGCTGGGGTTTCTTAGTGCGCGACGGCCTCGAGGCCGGCGTCCGTGATGACGCGACGGCCTTCCGGACTCGTGATCGCGCCAAGCAGCGCGCGCGCAAGCTCCGGATTCGCACTGCCCGCGCCGATCGCCGCGGAATAGCTCGTCGGGACTTGCACCGCGGCCGGTAACGGACCCAGCCACTTCGCGCCCTTCACGGGGAGGATTTCGCTCACAAAGGCGAGCACGATGTCCGCTTCGCCTTGGACCACTTTCTGCACCGCTTCCTCGCCCGTGAAGGCGAGCTGCACCTTCTTCTCCACGTCTCCCGCGATGCCGAGACGATCGAGGAACGTCTTCAGATTGACGCTCACCTGTCCGCCGAAGCGCGGATTCACATACGTGACCGACCGCGCCTGAAGCAGCGCGCGCTTGAGCGCCTCCGCGCTGGAGATATCGGGCGCCGCCGCGCCCTCGCGCACGGCGACACCGATCAACGCACGCGCGATCTCGACCCGGCTTCCGGGAAGGATCAGCTTCTCTCGCTCGAGCTGATCCATGCCCACCGACGTCACCTCGACGAGATCGGCCTTCTCGCCGGCCTGAAGGGTCGCCGTCACCGTCGTGGTGATCCCGGCGGTGACGTTCGCCGTGTGGCCGTTCCGCCGCGCGAAGCTCTCGGCGATCTCCTTGAGCGGAGTCGCCATCGAGCCCGTCACCATCACCTTCAGTTCCGCCGCGCCGGCGGACGCGCCGAACAGCAGCGCAGCAACAAACGCGATCGTGCCTGCGTGTTTCACGTGGAACCCAAGCTCAGTGCCCGATCGGCTCGAGACCCGAATCCACCATCACGTGATGCGCGTCCGCGCTCTGCATCGCCTGAAGCAGCGCGCGCGCCGCTTCCTTGTTGGCGCTCGCGATACCGATCGCGCCCGCATAGCTCGACGGGTTCTGCACCGCCGCCGGCAGCGGGCCGACGAGCTTCGCGCCCCTGATCGGCAGGATCTCGCTGATGAACGAGATCGCGATGTCCGCCTCGCCCGCGACCATCTTCTGCACCGATTCCGCGCCCGTCCGTCCGTGTACGGTCTTGTTCTTCATCTGCTCGGTGATGCCGAGGGTTTGCAACAGGCGCACCATCGCGGCACCCGCCTGACCGCCCACGGCCGGATCGATATAGGCGATCGAGCGCGCCGCGAGCAGCCGCTGCTTCAGCGCATCCGGCGTCGAGATGTCGATCGCAGGCGCGCCGTCGCGCACGGCGACGCCGATATTGGCGCGCGCGATCTCCACGCGCGTGCCGGGAACGACCAGCTTTTCCTTCTCCAGCTGATCCATGCCGACCGAGGTGACCTCGATCACGTCGGCCTTCTCGCCCTTGCGCACGCGGTCCTGCAGCACGCCCGTCGTGCCGACGACGAAGTCCAGCGTATGGCCGTTCTTCTTGACGAAGTCCTTGCTGATCTCTTCGAGCGCATGCGCCATCGCGCCGCTGACATACACCTTCAGCTCCGCGGCAAACGCGCCTGCGGTCGCGAACACCAGAGACGATGCGGCGGCAATCGTGAGAACGGTCTTCCTCATGGGTCTCTCCCTTGGAATCACTTCGATAACGGTTCGAGGCCGACCTTGCGGATCGCCTCGTGCGCGAACGGCGTCTTGAACTCTTGCAGGAAGGCTTTCGCCACGTCCGGCGAGGCGGCGCCGACCGGAATCGCTGCGGCGTAATTCGTCGGCATCTGGACGTCGTCGGGCAGCAGCCCTGCGATCTTGGCGCCCTTGTTGGGGATGATCTCGCTCGTGAACGTGACGCCGAGATCGGCCTCGCCGTTGACGACCGCTTCGGTGATGAACCGGCCCTGCGTGCGATAGATGATCTTCGGCCGCATCTCTTGGGTGATGTCGAAGCGCTCCATGATCGCTTCCATGTACACGCCGGCCGTGCCGCCGCCGGCGGGATCGGTCAGCGCCACGGACTTCGCTTCGAGCAGCGCGCGCCGGAACGCGGCACCTGTCGACAGGTCCATCGGCGGCGCATCCGCCCGGACCGCCACCGCCATCATCGCGCGGCCGAGATCGACGCGCGTGCCCGGAACGATGCGGTTCTCCTTTTGCAGCGCATCCATGGCTTGCGCGGCGACAAGGATGATGTCCGCCTTCTCGCCCGCCCTCAGACGCCGCTGCAGCGCGCCGGAATTGTCGACCGTGATCGAGAGATGGTTGCCGGTCTTCTTCTCGTACGCCTTGCCGACCACCTCGAACGGCTCCGACATCGCGCCGCCGACGAGCAGATTCAGTTCAACCGCGCCCGCCTGCGCCGTCCCCAGGACGACGGCTCCCGCAATCAGCAAGCTCTTCCACATCTGCGCCTCCCTAATGCGCCCCTCTAGGCAGCTGCGCCGCCGGTTCGACGCCGATCGGCTTCAGTTTCGCCTGCGACTCGGCCGTCAGCGCGTAGGCGACGAACGCGCGCGCCGCATCCTTGTCCTTCGCAGTCCGACGACACGCCGACCACGTACAGCGTCGGGCTCTGGATCGCTTCCGGGAACGTCTCGGACACGGTGACGCCCTTGTTCGGCATCAGCTCGCTCCGGAACGTGACGCCGATCTCGGCCTCGCCGTTCGCGATCGCCGTCGCCACTTCGATCCCCACCGGCTTGACCAGCGTCTTGCGCTTCATCTCGCTCGGCGATCCCCATCTTCTCGAACAGCGACAGGAGGTAGACGCCGGAGATCGAGGTCTGCGCCGGGTCCGAGATCGAGATCGACTTCGCGTTCAGCATCGTCTGCTTGAACTTATCGGGCGTCGAGATGTCGGGCATCGGCGTGCCGGCCTTCACCGCGATCGCGATCACCGAGCGCGCGAACGGCTCGCGCGCGCCGGAGAAGCGGCCTTCCTTCGCCAGCGCATCCGCGCCTTCGGCGGAGATCGCGATGACGTCCGCATGTTCGCCCGCGCGCAGGCGCGTCTGCAGCGCGCCCGTCGTGCCGATGACGTAGCTGAGCTTATGCCCGGTCTTGTGCATGAACTCTTCGCCGATCTCCTTCATCGGCTCCGACATCGAGCCGGTCGAGAAGATCACGAGCTCCGCGGCGCGGCTCTCGGCGGCGGAAACACCAAGTCAACGCAAGCGACGCGACAGCGAACAATCGCCTTCGACATCGATGGATGTCCCTGAAAGTGTGCGTGTGACTTAGCGCGCGCGGCAGCGGCTGAAGGCCGGCGCCGCGGAACACCGCCTGGCCGCCCGGCGCGGTCATCGCCTGGATGAAGGCGCGCGCCGCGTCCTGATTGGCGCTGACCTTGGGAACGCCGGCGAGATAATTCGTCGGCAGCTGGATCTCGTTGGGCAGCGGCCCCGCGATCTTCACGCCCTTGTTCGGCGACAGCTCGGCGATGAACGTGATCCCGAGCTCGGCCGCGCCCGTCGCCACCGCATCGGCAACGCCCGCGCCTTGCGTGCGGTAGACGATCTTGGGCTTCATCTGATCGGCGATGCCCATCCGCGCGAGCAGGCCCTCGAAATACACCCCCGACGTGCCGCCGGCCTTCGGATCGACATAGGACACCGACTTCGCCGCGAGCAGCGAGCGCTTGAACGCATCGACCGACGACAGATCGGGCGCTGCGTTCCCGTCCGCCTTGACGCCGACGCCCACCAGCGCGCGCACGAGAGTGGTGCGCGTGCCATCCGCCAGCGCGCCGTCTTTCTGCAGCCCGTCGATCGCGGCTTCCGTCACCACGATCACGTCCGCCTTCTCGCCCGCCTTCAGCTTGTTGATCAGCGCGCCCGTCGTGTCGGAGACGAACTCGAGCTTGTGTCCGCTCGTGCGCGCGAACTCCGCGCCGATCTTCGACACGGTCTCGGTCATCGCGCCGCCGACGAACACTTTGAGCTCGGCGCCTTGCGCATGCGCAACGGCAAGTGAAACGGCGGCCGCAATCGCGAATGATTTCCACATCGACGATGTCCTCTCGCAGGGTCGTGGAACTGTCACACGCTTTCTACCAGCCCTTCACGACAAATGCTCGCGTCACAACACTGTCACGCGCGGCCGCGAAATTCCACACTTTCGATTTGCTGATTAAGTCTATTGACTAGATAGAGATTAAGAAGATTAATGCTGCCCGCGCGTCCGCGAACAACGCGCATTCATCCGTCCTGGGCCCGGCCGACTCCCTCTCCTCCCGGCGGCCGGGCCCAGGACGGCAAATCGGGGTGGCCATGCAATCTCTTTCAAAACTCAAACTGTCTTTGCTTGCGGCGACGGCTGCCGCGGTTCTCGTTCCTGCGGCGCACGCTCAATCCGATGGCGCGAACGCAAACGATGCGCCCGTCGTGGTCGCTGCAGGCGCCAACAGTTCCCAGCCGGTCGCGGCAGTAACCGAGACCGAATCGGAGACCGTGCTCGTGACGTCCCGCCGCGTGCTCGAGGATGTTCAGGACGTTCCTATCCCCGTGACGGTGCTGAGCGGCGTGCAAGTCAACGAGTCGGGCGCGTTCAACGTGAACCGTCTCAAGGAGCTGATCCCGTCCGTCCAATTCTATTCGTCGAACCCGCGCAATTCCTCGATCAATATCCGCGGCCTCGGTGCGCCGTTCGGCCTCACCAATGACGGCATCGAGCCGGGCGTCGGCTTCTATGTCGACGGCGTCTTCTATGCGCGTCCCGCTTCCGCGACATCAGACTTCCTCGACATCCAGCAGATCGAAGTGCTGCGCGGACCGCAGGGCACGCTGTACGGCAAGAACACCACCGCCGGCGCGATCAACATCACGACGCGGAGGCCCAGCTTCACGGCCGGACAGCGATTTCGAGGTGACCTACGGCAACTATGGGTTCATTCAGGCCAAGGGATCGATCTCGGGACCGCTCACGCGAGCATCTTGCCGCGCCGTATCTCCTTCTCCGGCACGCAACGCGATGGGCTTATCCACAACGTCGCGACGGATGACGACATCAACGACCTCAACAATCTCGGCTTCCGTGCGCAGCTGCTGTACCAGCCGTCCGACAATTTCGAGATCCTTCTCACGGCGGACAAGACGCGTCAGCGCCCTGAAGGCTACGCGCAAGTGGTCGCCGGCGTTGCGCCGACCTTGCGGCCCGCGAACCGGCAATTCGCCGGTATCATCGCGGATCTCAACTACACGCCGCCGAGCTACAACGCCTTCGATCGTTTGACCGACACCGACTCGCCATGGCAGGTCCAACCAGGATCTCGGCGGCGCCTCGGCGACCATCAACTGGACGGTCGGGCCGGGCACGCTCACGTCGATCACGGCATGGCGCTTCTGGGACTGGGATCCGTCCAACGATCGCGACTTCCTGGGCCTGCCCATCACGACGCTATCGCAAGCCACATCGAAGCAGCGGCAATGGACGCAGGAAATCCGCTACGCCGCGCGAGATTTCGCCGTCGCTGAATTTCGTCGTGGGCGCCTTCGCCTTCCGCCAGTCGATCGAATCCGATCCCATCCAGAAGCAGGAACAAGGCTCGGCGGCGGCGCGCTTTCTGCTGGCGCCGAGCGCGAACGCGGCAACGCCGGGCCTGCTCGACGGATATGGCCAGAACATAACGCATCGACTACGACAATGACAGCGCGGCGCTGTTCGGCCAGCTCGAATGGTCGGTGACCGAACGACTCCGCGTGCTGCCCGGCATACGCCTCAACTACGATCGGAAAGAGGCGCTCTACGATGCCCAAATCTATGGCGGCCTGCAGACGAACAATGCGGCGCTGATCGCGCTGCAACGGTCGATCCTCGCCCCGCAGACCTACACGGTCGATGCCGACGACACCAACGTCACCGGCCAGCTGACGATCGCCTACCAGGCCGCGGATTGGATCAACACCTACGCGACATACGCCACCGGCAAGAAATCGATCGGCGTGAACCTCGGCGGCGTTCCGACCGACGCCCAAGGCAACCCGATCCTCTCGGCGGCGACCGTGAAGCCCGAAGACACTCGGCACATCGAAGTTGGCATCAAGACGGAGCCGTTCGACGGCGTGAGGGCGAACCTCACCTACTTCAACACCGAGATCGAGGACTACCAGACCCAGGTCGTCAACGCTCAGGTCGGCGTGCTGCGCGGCTATCTCGCCAACGCCGAGAAGGTGCGCGTGCACGGGTTCGAGTTCGACGGCGCCGCGCAGATCGGAAACAATCTCTCCGTCTACGGTTCGGTCGCCTATACCGAAGGCGTCTATGTCTCCTTCCCGGATGCGCCCGCGCCGCTGGAATTGACCGGCGGGCCGCAAGCCGTCGACGCGTCGGGAACGAGACTGCCCGGCATCTCCAAATGGGCCGCCGCCGCCGGCGCCGAGTATTTCCTGCCGGGGAATTCCCTCTTCGGAATGAGCGGCGACTATTTCCTCGGCGTCGACTTGAGCTATCGCTCGTCCTTCTCCTCGAACCCGACGGCTTCGGCGTATCTCAACATTGACGCCTACTCCCTGGTGAACGCGCGCATCGGTTTCCAAGGCGAGGATGGATGGGATGTCTTCATCTGGGCGCGCAACTTGTTCGACACGGAGTACTACGAGCTGCTTTCGGCCGCGCCCGGCGGCTCCGGTCTCTATTGTCGGTCTGCCCGGCGATCCGCGGACCTTTGGCATCACTCTGCGCCGGAGATCATGAACAAAGACCGCAAAGCGTGTCGCAACATCTGTGTCGATGAAGAAGGAGGCTCACATGGGCATTCAATTCGTTCCGCAGTACGGTTTTCCGATTCTGCTCGACACCGCGGCGCCCGGCATCATGCCGCGCGAGAGCCGGTGGCCTTCGGGCTGGTGGATCCTGCCCGCGATGATTGTGGGCTTCGTCGAGTGCGTTGCGATCATCGGCTGGATCGTCGCATGACCGTCGCAATTCGCCCGCGACGCGCGGGAGACACGAAATTGTTGCTCATCAAGAATATGTGTTGGTCGGTGGGGCTGCGTCCGCTCGTGTAGGACGATCAGGTTGCGCGGGCGAGGTCGTCGCCAAAATCCGCGCGCAATGAGCACTTTGAGGATGAGGCTTCACCGGTTTGGCAGGGAAGCGTTCGCGCGTGCGCAAAACTACGCGGCGTGTAAGTAAATTTCGCTGGCTTCGGCTCGGCCGATAGTGATGGCGTTTGGTGTCCGATAAGCGTTTTAATAGGGTTTGGGAGTGGCTTTATGAACCGAGTGCTGCTGAGTATCGCGATCTGCGTTGCGATCGCCTTCGCCGCGGCCGCACAGGCGAAGTCCGTGCAGCTGCTCAACGTCAGCTACGATCCGACGCGTGAGCTGTACAAATCCATCAACGTCGCGTTTGCCGCCGAGTGGAAGAAAAAGACCGGCAACGATGTCGTCATCAATCAGTCACATGGCGGCTCGGCGGGGCAGGCGCGTGCGGTCATCGATGGACTTGGCGCCGATATTGTCACGCTTGCGGTACCGGAAGACATCGACGCGATCGCGCGCAACGCCAAGCTCTTGCCGCTCGACTGGCAGAAGCGGCTGCCGAACGCGAGCACGCCTTACACCTCGACGATCGTGTTCGTCGTGCGCAAGGGCAATCCCAAGAAGGTTCGCGATTGGGGCGATCTGGTGAAGCCGGGCGTCTCGATCATCACGCCCAATCCCAAGACGTCGGGCGGCGCGCGCTGGGCGTATCTCGCCGCGTGGGGTTACGCCAAGCACTTGCCGGGCGCGACCGACGCGACGGCCAAGGCCTATATGAAGGCGCTCTACAGCCGCGTGCCGGTGCTCGATTCGGGCGCGCGCGCAGCCACGCTCAGCTTCGTGCGCCGCCGCATCGGCGACGTGCTGCTGGCGTGGGAGAACGAAGCCTATCTTGCGCAGAGCGAATTCGGCGAGAACGCGTTCGACATCGTCTATCCGCCCGCATCCATCCTCGCCGAGCCGCCGGTGGCGCTCGTGGATAAGAACGTGGACAAGCGCGGCACGCGTGCTGTCGCCGAAGCCTATCTCCAATTCCTCTATTCGAAGACGGCGCAGGAGATCGAAGCCAAGAATCACTATCGCCCGCGCGATCCCGAGATCGCCGCGCGTTACGCGAGCACGTTTCCGATGATCAAGCTGTACTCGGTCGACCGCGATCTGGGCGGCTGGCATCAGATCCAGAAGACCCATTTCGGCGACGGCGGGATCTTCGATCAGATCGCGGCCAGGTGACGAGCCTGAACGATGAGCATTGCGGCGCCCTACGCGCAGTCGCGTCCCCGCCTAAGCGTCGTTCCCGGCTTCAAGCCGGCGCTCGGCTTTACGCTGTTCTACCTCTCGGTGATCGTGCTCTTGCCGTTGGCCGCTCTCGTGCTGCGGCCCTGGGAGCTCGGGCTTTCCGGCGTCATTGACGTCATCACCAATCCGCGCGTCCTCTCCGCGCTCCGGGTCTCGTTCGGGATTGCCGCGCTCGCCGCGCTGATCAATTGCGTGTTCGGCCTCATCGTCGCCTGGGTGATCGTGCGCTATTCCTTCCCCGGCAAGGCGCAGCTCGATGCGCTGATCGATCTGCCGTTCGCGTTGCCGACCGCGGTCGCCGGCATCGCGCTCACCGCGCTCTACGCGCCGAACGGCTGGGTCGGAAGCCTGTTCGCGCCGTTCGGGTTGCAGATCGCCTACACGCCGCTCGGCATCCTTGTCGCGCTCACCTTTGTCGGGCTCCCGTTCATCGTGCGCACGCTTCAGCCCGTTCTCGCCGAGCTCAACCGCGAGAACGAGGAAGCCGCGGCCACGCTCGGCGCCACGCGGATGCAGACCTTCCGGCGCGTGCTGCTGCCCGCCATCCTGCCGCCGCTCGTCACCGGCACCGGCCTCGCCTTTGCGCGCGCGGTCGGAGAATACGGCTCGGTCATCTTCATCGCCGGCAACATCCCGATGGTCTCGGAGATCGCGCCGCTTCTCATCGTCGTCAGGCTCGAACAGTTCGACTACGCGGGCGCGGCCGCCATCGGGCTCACCATGCTCTTAGGCTCGTTCCTCGTCCTCTTCGCGATCAATCTCCTGCAGGCGTGGACCGCGAAGCGCCAATGAGCACCCTCGCCCATCCTGCGCCGCGCGGCCGTTCGAGGTGCGCTCGAAGAGCCGCGCATCGTCAGGATCGCGCTGATCGCGATCGCGCTCGCCTTCATCGGGCTGTTCCTCGTGCTGCCGCTGCTCGCGGTTTTCGTCGAAGCGTTCCGCAGCGGCATTCCCGCCTATTTTGCGGCGATCAACGAACCGGACGCGCTCGCCGCGATCCGGCTCACGCTTCTCGTCGCCGCCATCGCGGTGCCGCTCAACCTCGTCTTCGGCGTGACCGCGGCCTGGGCGATCGCCAAGTTCGACTTCCCCGGCAAGAGTCTGCTGACCACGCTGATCGACTTGCCGTTCTCGGTCTCGCCGGTGATCGCCGGTCTCATCTACGTGCTCTTGTTCGCCGCGAACGGCTGGTTCGGCCCGGCGCTCGACTCGGCCGGCGTGCAGATCATCTTCGCGGTCCCCGGCCTCGTGCTCGCCACCGTCTTCGTCACGTTCCCGTTCGTCGCGCGCGAGCTCATTCCGGTCATGCAGGAGCAGGGACGCGAAGAGGAAGAGGTCGCGATCTCGCTCGGTGCGACGCGGCTGGCAGACATTCTTCCGTGTGACGCTGCCCAATGTGAAATGGGCGCTGATCTACGGCGTGTTGTTGTGCAACGCGCGCGCCATGGGCGAGTTCGGCGCCGTGTCGGTGGTTTCAGGGCATATCCGCGGTCAGACCGTGACGATGCCTTTGCAGGTGGAGATTCTCTACAATGACTACAACTTGGTCGGAGCTTTCGCGGTCGCGTCCCTTCTTGCGGGACTTGCCATCCTCACCCTCGCGGTCAAGACTGCCCTCGAGTGGCACTACGGCGCCGAGCTCGCCGCCAGCCGCCGGGAGTGACGGGTCCGCAGATGTCTTTGATCGTCGAGGGGCTGACGAAGCGCTTCGGCGCGCATGCGGCATTGAACGCCGTGTCGTTCACGATGCCGCACGGCGGATTTCTCGCGCTGCTCGGACCATCGGGCTCCGGCAAGACCACGCTCCTGCGTCTCTTCGGCGGGCTCGAGCATCCCGATGGCGGTGCTGTGACCTACGAGGGCCAGGATTGGCTCGGCGTGCCCGCGCGCGAGCGCCGCGCCGGCTTCGTGTTCCAGCACTACGCTCTGTTCCGGCACATGACCGTCGCCGGCAACATCGCGTTCGGGCTCAAGGTGCGCCCCTATCGCCAACGCCCCAAGCGCGCCGAAATCGCCCGGCGCGTCGAGGAGCTGCTCGCGCTCGTTCAGCTCGATCGCCTCGGCGATCGCTATCCCAGCCAATTGTCCGGCGGCCAGCGGCAGCGCGTGGCGCTCGCGCGCGCGCTCGCGATCGAGCCGAAGCTGCTCCTGCTCGACGAGCCCTTTGGCGCGCTCGATGCGAAAGTGCGCAAGGATCTCAGGCGCTGGCTGCGCAATCTTCACGAGCGGCTTGGTCTCACCACGATCTTCGTCACCCACGATCAGGACGAGGCGCTCGATCTCGCCGACGAAGTCGCGGTGATGAACGCGGGCCGCATCGAGCAGATGGACATTCCCGGAAACCGTCTACGCGCAGCCCAAGACGGCCTTCGTCGCCGAATTTCTCGGCGGCTCGAACCGGCTGCGCGGAAACGTGTCGGGCGGACGCTTTCTCGTCGACGGCGTGGCCCTGCCGCTGAACGGCGCGCAGGCGCCGGACGGCGAAACGGTGGCCTATGTGCGGCCCCATGAATTCGCGTTCGCGGCCAACGGCGAGCCCGCCATTCCCGCAACCGTCACCAGCGTGCTCGCCGCGGGCTCGGCCGTCCGCATCGATTGCCTGCGCCCAAGCGGCGAAGTGCTGGAAGTGGCCTTGCCCAGCGGTGTCGCGCCGCCGCATGTGGGCGAGCGCATCCACCTCGAAGCTGGTCATACCGCGGCTTTATCCCGCGGCCTAGAGCCTGACGGCCAAGCTCAAGCTTGGGAACCCAAGGGACGACCGGACGTTTCCCCTAGGATACCCGCAACGCAGGATTATTGTCCGTATACAGATGAATATTGCAGCCGTCATCAACGTGGCGCCCGGCCGGGCTGCGCTCTCGCGTGCCACAGAAACGCAAAACCTGCTTCTCGAACATTTGGGATCGCAGCTCGGATCGATCCGGCTCGCAGCGCCCCACTTGTTGAAACAAGCCTGCCGCGGCGCGATCGCGGAGCGGCCCGATGTGCTCGTCTTTGCCGGTGGCTCGCGCGCCGCGCGTCGCGCAGGCCAGGCCGCCTACACGCATCGCCTCCCGATCGTCTTTCTGCCGAGCCGCCGCCCGGCGCCTTGGGCGCGCCAGCTCTGGGGCTCCTTCTCGCTCGAAGAGATGGTGACCGCACTTGCCGAAGAGCGCTTGATTCCGTTGCGCATCCCGGTGGGATTGGTTGCCGGCGAGATTTTCTTCGGCAGCGCGACGTGCGGATTCCTGCCCCAGTTTCGGCAGGCTCCGGTTGGATCTCGTCGGAAACCGAGTCGCTTTCGGCATCCGCGCGCGTGCTGTCCGCCGCGGCCAGTGCATCCAGCCTCGCCCTCGGCCGCAAGATTCGGATTTGGTGTCACGCCGCGCCGCGCACGGCATCCGCCGTGATGATCGATGTGCAGAGCCAAGCGCCGGACGCGCAGTCAGGCGATTTGGCGCGTTCGCCTGCGCGGCATGGTGCCAGAGCTCGGCGCGTCTTGCCGGCGCGAAGCTCCGCGCGGCTTTGGCCGGCGATTGGCAAAGTGCATGCGAGCCCGACCGGTTCAATTGCAGCAAGCTGACGCTCCAGTCGGGCGCCCGGACATGGCTCCTGCTCGACGGCGAGGTGATCGCGTTCAATGGCGCGGTCGAGCTCCGTTATATCCCGCGGGCCGTCCAGACCTTTGCCTTTGCCGCGGAGAATGTGCGTCCCGATACGCCTCCGCGCGATTCGTTCCGTCCCGCACCGTACCGGCTTCGGGAACCGCGGGCGGGACTCCCACGTTCGAATCCTGGGCGCAGGCAACAGACAGACGGCCGCGACTGGATGCCGGCGCGAGTGAGAGAGGTGTAACTCATGTTGAGCTGGGCACTGACGTTTCTGGTGGTTGCCATCATCGCCGCGATCTTCGGCTTTGGCGGCATTGCAAGCACGGCGTCGGGGATCGCACAGATCCTGTTCGTGATCTTCCTTGCGCTGTTCCTGGTCAGCCTGCTCGTCGGATTGATGAGAGGCAGGCCACCGGCCGCTTAGCGCTTTGCGTTAAGCGGCGATATTTGGGTGCGATCGCCATCTGAGAAGCGATCAGCCTCTTCAGAAGGGGAGCGGAAACCCGCTCCTCTTTTTCTGTTTCTGCTCTAGGCGGCGCGCGCCTCGAACAGGGGATCGGCGAAGGTCAGCGAGACGACCGTGCCGCCGCCCTCGCGGCTGGTGACGCTTGTCGTGCCGTTCACTTGTTGCGCGAACGCCTGGATCAGGCGCGAGCCGATCCCCTGCGTCGAGCCGTCCTGCGGCTGTTGCTCGACGCCCATCCCGTCATCCTCGATCGTCAGCCTGAGCTTGCCGTCATCGACGGGGAGCAGCGTGACGCGGATGACGCCGCCGCGCGCGCCGGGCGGGTAGGCGTGCTTGAACGCATTCGTCAGCGCTTCGACCGTGAAGAGAGTGAGCGGCACCGCAAGCTCGCTCGGCAGGCGCCGCGATGCGATCTCGAGATCGAGCTTGAGATCGCGGCGATCCGCGCCGAAGCCTTCCTGGATCTGACGCGCCAGATCCTGCAGCAGCGTCTTCACGTCGACCGCGTCGAGATCCTCGATCTCGTGCAGGATGCGATGGACGAGCGCGAGCGCATTCACGCGCGCCTGCGCCTGTTTCAGCGCGCCTTGCGACACCGGGTCCCGCATTTTGCCCGATTGCAGCGACAAGAGGCTCATCACGATCTGAAGGTTGTTCTTGACCCGGTGGTGGGTCTCCTTGATCAGAAGGCTCTTCTGCTCCAGCGCCTCGCGCAGCTCCCGGTCGCGGTCCTGCACGGCCGCCGCCATGTTGGAGAACGTCTCGCCCAGCAGGCGGAACTCGTTCGGCGCATCCGCCAGCGCCGCGGGTCTGATCGCATAATGGCCGCGGCCATAGGCGGTCGCGATGCGCCGGAGATAGACGATCCACCGCGTGACCAGCCGGTCGGTGGCGATCCAGATCGCGAGCGATGCAGCGCCCAGCATCAGCACGGGAAGCAGAAGATCGGTCGCCACGTGCAGATATGTGCCGGTGAACAGGTCGCTGTCGCGCATCGCATAGGCGGCATAGGCAAATCCGCCGGTCAGCGGCACCACCGTGTAGCTGTAGTCCACGCCGTTCGGCCCCACGGCTGACAGCAGTTCGCTTCTCACGCTCGCGGCCCTGACGCCGCGCGTGCCGAAAATCTGCCGCGCCGCCTCCTCGTTGTTCGACGCAATCAATGTGCCCGCCGAGTCGAAAATGCCGGCGACGGCGCCTTCGGGCTGGACGCTGGACTCCATCAGGCTGTCCAGCCAGCCCACGTCGAGCGTCACGACCACGACGCCGTCGAACCTGCGCATGCTGTTCTGCAGCGGCAGCACGCCGGCAAGCACGTTCCGCTTGGCGATGTTGCTGAAAATCTGCGGCGTCACGAAAAATCCCATCCGCTGGTCGGCGTTGGGCCACCAGGGGCGCGTGGAGACGTCGGTGGTCCCCTCGGGCGGCACCGCGGCGCAGAGAATTTCGCCATCGGCATTGGCGCGGCCGATATTCGTGAAATAGGTCAGGCCCCTGAGCGCATTGGCGAGCGCCTGACTGCAAGTGCGGCGCTCCCTCCCGCACCTCGGGAAGATTGGACAGCGCGCGCAAGATCTGTTCCTCGGACGCGAGCAGCGTCTCCGCATCGCCCGCGCTCGCCTTCGCCGTCTGGATCAAGAGGCTGCGCACGTCGGCAACGTCGCGCGAGACCCGGTCCCAGCCTTGGATCAGCGCCAATATCGCCGCGGGCAGCAGCGCCACGATGATCCAGAACAGCAGTCGGAGACGCAGTGGGCGGCCTACGCCGGCTTCAGGAAGGGTCGCCGCCCTTGTCGCGGGATCCGTGAGATCCATCTCCGCTGGTATGCGGCGTGTCGGGCGGCGCCAGATGATCAAGCTGCGCCATGATTTCATTCGTCGCGTCTCCACCCGCCGGGCGAGGCTCATTCGACAGCGGCCCCTGTCCTTCCAAGGACGCTATCAGCGCCTTGCGCGCGCGTGCGACGCGGCTCTTGACCGTCCCAACCGCACAATTGGCGATCCGGGCCGCATCCTCGTACGAAAATCCGCCAGCGCCAACCAGAATGAGCGCCTCCCGCTGCTCGGCGGGAAGGCTCCGCAACGCCCGAGCTGTGTCTGAAAGCTGAACGGCCCAGGTCTGCTCTCCTCTGGCGGCCGGCACACGCTCGACCGCGGATTCGTCCCAGGGCGCCTGGCGCCATGCACGCCGCCGGTCCGAGTAGAATTGGTTGCGCAGGATCGTGAACAGCCACGCCTTGAGGTTCGAGCCCGGCCGGAACGTGTCGCGGGACTGCCAGGCTTTCGCCAGCGCCTCCTGCGCCAGATCGTCGGCCAGCTCGCGCTCGCCGCACAGCGAGCGCGAGAACGCCCGCAGGAAGGGGATAAGTGCAAGCAGATCCTTGCGGAACTGAGCATCGGCCTCTTCCGGCGTCATGACCGGAGGGGCCTCGCCATTCGCGCTCACGTCCAGCGCGTTTTCGTCCATATCGTGGGATTTCACGATGCCTGGTCCTTCTTGCCCTTGGCCACGTCGATCTTCCGCAGAAGCTCGAGGAAGTCCTCGGGTACCGGTTCCTGCACGACGTCGTCATACATCCGGCGCAGTTCGCGCCCGATGGCCCGCTGCCGCGCCCTGGCGGCCACGGTCTTTTCCTTGTCAGGTTGCTCTTTTTTCACGTCCAAGTTCCCGCCCTCACGCCGTACGGCCGGTCCGTCCCAATATCGTCCGTCCATGTGCCACCATAGCCCTCGTTAACCAACCCGATAGTTCCGACAGCCCCGCCTACGACTATTCCTGAGCCCTCAAAACGATCAATGTTCCGAAAAGTTCCGCTCCAGCCGGAACATTTTGGTCCGAGCGCCGTTTCCGGTTCCGACATCGAGGGAAACACTCATGACCGTCACCGAAGCTTTGGCCCCGCATCTTCCCTATTTGCGCCGTTACGCACGCGCGCTCACCGGCTCGCAATCGAGCGGCGACGCCTATGTGCGCGCGGCCTTGACCGCCGTGCTCGCCGGAAAATCGGAGCTCTCTCAGGATTTGCCGCCGCGCGTGGCGCTCTACCGGCTGTTTCACGTGATCTGGTCGACGTCGGCGAGCCAGTTCGACCAGGACGCCGTCGCCGACGTCAAACAGCTCACGCCGGAAGAACGTCTCCGCTCGTTGTCGTCCGCCGACCGCGCGGCCCTGCTGCTTACGGCCGTCGAAGGTTTCTCGCTCAACGAAGCCGGCAAGATCCTTGGCGAAAGCCCCGAAGAGGTCGAGCAGGCGATCGTGCAGGCCCAGCAGGCCATCGAGCGCCAGCTCGCGTCGCGCGTGCTGATCATCGAAGACGAATTGATCATCGCGCTCGATCTCGAGAACCTCGTGAGCGAGCTCGGGCACAAGGTCGTCGGCTCCGCCGCGACGAAGGACGAAGCCGTCACCAAAGCGCGCGCTCAGAAGCCCGGTCTCGTGCTCGCCGATATCAATCTCGGCGAAGGCGGGTCGGGCATCGATGCCGTCACCGAGATCTTGAGAACGTTCGATATTCCGGTGATCTTCATCACCGCCTATCCCGAACGTCTGCTCACCGGCGAGCGTCCCGAGCCGACTTATTTGATCACCAAGCCGTTCCTTCCGGAAACGGTGCAGGCGACGATCGGCCAAGCACTTTTCTTCCACTCGCTTCGCCGCGAAGCCGCCTAAATCGCGCTACGATCAACCTTGAACGATGCAGGGGAACCCCCGGCTCCCCTGCTGCGTTCCTTCGCCCTGAGACCGTATCTGAGGGTGAAGCATCATGCGCCGCAAGCAACAGACAAGCCGCATCTCGAAGAACGCCAAGCGGAAGGTGCGCGCGATGCGCTCCGATTTCACCGCGTGGCAGAAGGACATGCGTGGCACGATGGACGGCATCGGCGAGGCCACGCGCGAAGCGAGCCACGCCATGGGCGGCGCGATCGAGCGCTTCGAGGCCTGGGGCGAAGACAATCTTCCCGGCGTCGCCGACGCCGTGCGGAGCCAGCCCTTCAAAGCCTGCGCGATTTCGCTCGGCGCGGGGGCCCTGATTGGCGCCCTGCTGTTGCGCTGAAGCCCCACTCGAAAAAGAACGGCGGCCCGGCGGCGGGAGACACCTCGCGCCGCGAGCCGCCATGCCTGCGTAGACCCGCTATGCCCACCGTTCAGTCCGGATTTGAGCCCGCAACTTTCTTGCCTGAAGTCGCGGATTTTTCGTCGAGCACCGCGGCAGAAAATCGCGACGCACCCGGAACCCCAATTGGTGTGGAGCATTATGTAGGGCGAGCGGGCCCCGATCCAGGCTACGTCAATTTGCCCCCCTCGACAGTCGGCATCGGCGGTCCGCTCATCTCCCCCAAAAAAGCAAACCAGACCGCGACGCACGATATGCTGTGGCTGCGCCGTAAGGCAGGGCGGCCGTGAACATCGAGCTCCCCGAGCGGGTGGCAGCGCGGCGCGCAATATCGCTCGGCTCCTCGCTTTCGCGCGTCCGCCGCGATCTCCGCGCGATGCGGATCGCCCTCACGGTGCTCGTGATCATTGCCGTGCTCGCTCTTGCGGCCGCGGCCGCCGATCTTCTCGCACCGACCGCCATCGCCGTCACCCTTGCGCTCGTGCTTGCTCCGATTGCCCGCGGCATCGAGCGGCTCGGCTTGCCTGCAGGGCTTGCTTCGGTTGTTGCGGTGTTGTCGGCGGTCGCTGTCATCGGCAGCAGCGCGGTCGCGCTCGCGCCGGAAGCGGCAAACCTGATCGCGCGTGCGCCCAGCATCGCGCAATCGATCGAGCGCAAGCTCAGGCCTATCACCCGTGAGATCGCCGCCTTCGAACGCGCCTCGAACCAGATCGCCCGATCCCTTCCGTGGAGCCGCGCGCAGCGTCACCGTCGCCGGTGACGGGCTTTTCTTGAGCGTCGCGCGCCGCGCGCCGAGCGTCGTCGAGAACGGCATCTACGTCACCGTGCTGACGATCTTTCTGCTGGCCTGCCGGCGGCGCTACACCGACCAGTTGATCCTCTTTCCCAAGACCTATGCCAATCGCCTGCGCATGGCGCGCATCTGCCGCGACGTGCAGCACAAGGTGTCCGGCTATCTGTTCGTGCTCGCCGTGATCAACACCGGCCTCGCGCTCATCACGGCGCTCTGTTTCTACCTTGCGGGCATCGGCGATCCGCTGCTCTGGGGCATCGCGTTCGGCATCATGAATTTCATCCCGTTCATTGGCCCCACTCTCGTCATTCTCGCGGCGGCGATTTTCGGCTTTGCCACCGCCGATACGATCCCGCATGCGCTGGCGCCGCCGCTGATCCTTCTCGGGCTCAACACCATCGAGGCCAATCTGGTTCAGCCGTGGCTGCTGTCACGGCGCATCGTGATCAGTCCGGTTGCGATCTTCTTGACCGTGGTCACGCTGGTGTGGCTGTGGGGACCGCTGGCGGCGATCACCGCCGTGCCGCTGCTGATCTTCTTCCACACCGTCGCACTGCAGGTGCCAGCCCTGCAGCGCGTCGGTTACTTGCTTGGAACGGAAGATCGTCAGACGAAAAAGATCACGCCCACGGCCAGGCGTACAGAATGGCCGCCGCGACCCCGGCGAGCAGCAAGCTCGTCGTCAGAATCATCAGTACACGTCCCGATATCACCCCCTGGCGCGATTCCACAGGGTTGAGAACCGGGGCATCGCTACTCGTATGGAGCGGCCGGTAGGCTTCGCCGCGCATACGATCAAACGGCTTTGGCTGAGCCATTGTCGCTCTCCATTGTTGGTCCAGCTTCAGATTCGGAAACGTTCTTGCGGGTGCCGGGGTTGCGGCGATTATTCGCGTGAACGATCCATGTCCTTGGAACGTTTGCCTGAATCGCGTCACAGGCTTGATCAATCGGGAGACTGTTGCAGCTCTTCGCGCAGCCTCTGCAGCTGGCCAAGTTTTTCTTCGATCCCGGTGAGGCCTTCGGCAGCTTCGAGACGCTGCTCCCAGGCGATCACGATCTCCAGCCGGTCTTCCTTGTTCAGGCGCCGGTCGCGGATGATGTCGGAGGGGTGGCGATAGTAGCGGCCAGGGTCAAGCTTGGCGTCTTGAACGAACTTCGTCCGCTTCATCGTCATCGCCGCTAGCCTTGCCTTATTCGCAAAGGAACGTGCGCAGCGTGGAGAGCGTTCCGAAGATGCGCGCAACACCGTCGAAGGACCGCACCCGTGGCCACCGCACGCAAGAAGCACAAGGAACCGCAATCGGCGCACGAGAAAGCCGAAGCACAGCCGAAAGCGGAAGCGCGGCCGCGCATCCCGGGATTGTCCTCGCGGCCCACATGGCGCGGCCATCTCCGGCTGTCGCTCGTGAGCTGTCCGGTCGCGCTCTACCGGGCGACGACCAAGGCGAACGACATCTCGTTCCATCTCGTCAACCCGGAGACCAACAATCGCGTGCGCATGATCCCGACCGATCCCGACACGGGGCCGGTCGAGCGCTCGAGCCTGGTCAAGGGCTACGAGCTCGCGAAGAACCGCTATGTCCTCATCAACGACGAAGAGCTCGACAGCGTGCGGCTCGAGACCACGCACACGCTCGACATCGAGCGTTTCGTCGACGTCGCCGACATCGACCGCCTGTTCTTCGATGATCCCTATATCCTTCTGCCCACGGACGATGCGGGAACCGACGCCTACACGGTGATCCGCGCCGCCATGGCGGAGGTCGGCCGCGTGGCGTTGGGGCGCGTGGTGATGCACACGCGCGAACGTCTGATGGCGATCGAGCCGCGGAGCAAGGGCCTTCTCGCCTACACGCTGCGCATGCGCGACGAAGTCGTGAACATCGAGAAGGCGCTCGAATCCGTGCCCGATGCCAAGCCCAAGCGCGAGATGATCGAGATCGCGGCGAAGATCATCGATCAGCTCGAAGGCCGGTTCGATCCGGACGAATTCAAGGACCGCTACGAGGAGTTGCTGCGCGAGCTCATCCGCATGAAGGAGAAGGGCAAAGAGCCCGAAGTCGTCGCACCCCCGGCCGATACGACGAACGTCATCGATCTCATGGATGCGCTCAAGCGAAGCCTCGGCAAGAAAGCGCCCGCGAAAAGCGAACCCGCCAAGCGCGCCGCCGCTGCCCGCAAAATCCCCAAGCGAAAGTCCCGCTGAGCGCCGGCCGACCCTGCATGTGTTGATGAACCGTTAAGCCCGGCGACCGTAGAACCACGTACGTACACAACCGAATTTTGCACCGCCATCCAATGTGCGAAGTCATGCTCGACACGGCGGGGCAAACAAGAATTTTCGTGTGATCCTCGGGTTGCGAGCCAGAGCGATTGACGTGCGTAGAGTGGCCTTCGAGTTGTTCGTGAAAGTGCGTAGAAGTGGTACCCCGGTTGCAAAAAGGACGCGCTCCTCCTTCGCGTCCTTTTTGTTTTGAGGCTTTCCTAGCAAGGAACGCGACCAGGCGTCATTTGCGCGCATCTGTTCCCTACGAGCGATCAACCGCCGATGCGCGCTCATAATGCTCCTGCTCCGAGAGCGCGATGCAGCAGCTGACGACGTGGCCGAAGGCCCATATCCGCGATGCCTGCGTCGGTGTTGCACCAGTCCTAGGCCACCGCGAAGGACCCGGCGACTGGAGCAAGATGACGTCCACGCAGTCGCTCGCCGCGCTCAAGCCCGCCGAAGCGAGCATCGATGCCGTCCGCTCGGTGCTGCAGCCGCAGATCGACACGTCGCGCAAACGCGGGATCAGCCGGTCTCAAATCGGCGATCGCGTCGGCGTCTCACTCCAGAGCCGCTGGGAGCGTTCTTCCTTCGCTCGCCGTCGAGCTCGAAGGTCAGCCGGCCCTTCTCGACCTCGACCGCGAGCCGCTTGGTCGCGGGATCGAGCGACGGCGCCTTCGTCACCGCCCAGGATTTGTACACGCCGTCCAATTCGAGGCGCAGGTCATAGTGCAGCCGCGTCGCGTCGTGACGCTGGATCACAAAACGCAGCGCCTTGCTCCGCCCCGGTCCGACACGGCGCGGCTCCGCCGTCTTCGTGAAGTCGCGCTTGGCCCGGTACGTCCGGAGCTGAGCCATCAGAGTCGTCCCATGAGCACCAGGATCAGGAGGATCACGAGAACCGTGCCGAGCAATCCGCTCGGGCCGTAACCCCACCCGCTGCTGTGCGGCCAGCTCGGAAGCGCGCCGATCAAGAGCAGGATGAGAACGATGATGAGAATAGTCCCCAGCATGAGTTGTTTCTCTCAAGACTTCGCGGAGGAAACCGTTACGCGCAAGGATTGTTCCTTGCCGCCAGGACCCGGATCGTGCGCTGCCTGCGAGCGGTTCTCATGACCGGGGCTTTTCCACGCCTTGGACTTGGGAAAGAGCCAGCCTCCCGTGAAGTTCGCGCGTGCTCTATGGTCCATTCTGAACTGGCTTTGGGGGCTACGCATTGAGTGGTGAATCCAGTCCGGCCCTGCGGACGAATTTTCAGCCTATTCTGACAAGCGCGATCCGGCTCGAAGCCTGCTCGGCCTGCCAGTTGCGTTGTCCGTCCTGTCCGACCACGACCGGTCATACCGAGGAGGTTGTCGGCAAGTCCGCGCTCAAGCTTGCCGATTTCGTCAAGCTCATCGACGACAATCCGTGGATCGGCAGCATCGAGCTGTCGAACTATGGCGAGTTGTTCCTGAACCCTGAGCTGCTCGGCATCTTCCGCCATGCCTATGAGCGCAACGTGACGCTCGAGTTCGCCAATGGCGCCAACTTCAATCACGTCCGGGACGAAGTGCTCGAAGGCTTGGTTCGCTATCGCGTCGCGAACGTCACCTGCGCGATCGATGGAGCAAGCCAGGAAACGTATAAGCGCTATCGCGTGCGGGGAAACTACGACCGCGTCATCGACAATATCCGGCGCGTCAATCACTTCAAGCGCACGCTCGGCTCGGAGCTGCCGCATTTGTCGTGGCAGTTCATCGCGTTTGGCCACAACCAGCATGAGATACCCCGTAGCTCGGGCGCTGGCTGAAGAATTGGGCATGCGCTTCTATGTGAAGCTGAGCTGGGATACGGATTTTTCGCCCCTCGTGGATGAGGACGCCGTTCGCACGGCCACCGAGTCCGGGTGTCGCCTCGCGCACGGAATACCTCGAAAAATACGGCTCGGACTATCTGGGCAGTATGTGCATGCAGCTTTGGAAGCATCCGCAGATCAACTGGGACGGCAAAGTGCTCGGCTGCTGCAGGAACTTCTGGGGAGATTTCGGCGGCAATGCGTTCCGCGATGGTCTGATCGAAAGCCTCAACCATGAAAAAATGCCGTATGCGCGCGAGATGCTCGAAGGCAAGAAACCCGCGCGGCCCGACATCCCGTGCACGACCTGCGAGCTCTATACGCGCCGCGAGCGCGACAAGCAGTGGTTCAAGGCGCCGCCGCGTCTGGATATCAACGAAAGGTCGATCGCCCAGGCGTGGATGTCGCGCGTCGTCGGCCGTGAAGTCGGGCGACTTGGCTGAAAGCGGCTCAGATCGCGCGCGTCCTGCTTCAGATCGACCCGAATGACGCACGCGCGTTGAACGTGCTCGGCCGGGCGGCGGATGACGCGGACCGCCCCGAAGCAGCCTCTTACTATCGCGCCAAGGCCGCTTCCATTGGGACGACTGCACGCGCCCAGATCACCTGAGCAGTCTCAGAAATCCGGTCTCTCGGTTTGCGGCATCGGCTCCAACCCTTGATCGAGCGGGCCGATCGGATTCTCCGCGCAGATCGCTTCGATCCACCGCGCCTCGACGCGGGTGTAGTGCTTCGTCAGCTCGTACGGCGCTTTGAACGCGCCGGGGTCTTCGACATAGACCTTCAGCTCGATCTCGCGGCCGCCATTCGTCAGCCTCCAGCGCTCGACCACGTGCAGCGCGGACGTGTGCGGCGTGCGGAACAGATCCACATGCGTCCGATCGTCCAGCCCGATCGTATCGATGACCAGCGTATCGCCGTTCTCGTAATGGCCGACAGACTCGCCGTACCCCGACGGCTTCGGCTGCAAGGAATGTGGCGCGTTCAGCCGCACGCGGCGCACCTCGCTGCTCTGGTTCTTGAGGATCACCACCTCGTCCGCGCTCTGGATGATGAACGTGGGCCCGTTGTAGCGCATATACGCCGGAAGCCCGTGCGGCCAGCAGCTCGACGACCGCGGCTGGAGCGGCTTCCCCGACAGCACGTGATCGTTCTGCGCCTTGAGCGCATCGGCCACCCACGGCTGCAGATTGGGATTGGCGACGTCCAGCACCGGAAACGCGGTGTCCATGTCGTAGGGGACATCCTTGAAAACGACGGGATCGACGCCGACCGGCTGAGGCCCGCCGGGCAACGGCGCAAGGCCTTCGCGCGTGTCGCTCTGCCACGCGACGTTCGCCGCCGGCGAGAAATTCGGAATGCCGTCCGCGGGCGCCGCGATCGCGCCGCCCGCGCAACACACAAGGAACACGCTGACCAGGGTCCGCATCGCATGATCCTCGCTGATCGCGCGAGGATATCGATGCCGTCTTCGGACGAGAAGGTCCCCGCGCTATGTTGGGTCATGGCCAGACCCGCTGTCATCCGCACGATGAGCCGCGCCGAGATCGACCTCGCCGTCGACTGGGCTGCCGCCGAAGGCTGGAATCCCGGCTTGCACGATGCGGCCGCGTTCCACGCCGCCGACCCCGGCGCCTTCCTCGTGGCCTGCCGCGACGATGAGCCGGTCGCATGCATCTCCGTCACCCGCTACGGCGATGATTTCGGCTTTCTCGGCTTCTACATCGCGCATCCGTCCGCACGCGGTCAGGGCTACGGCATCCAAGTCTGGCGCGCGGGCATGGAACGGCTCGCCGGCCGCAACGTCGGCCTCGATGGCGTGGTCGCGCAGCAGGACAACTATCGCAGGTCCGGCTTCACGCTCGCCTGGCGGAACATCCGCTACGAAGGCTCGTTCACCGACTTCACAGCTCACGACCCCGGCATCACCGCTGCTCGACGCCTCCACGCTCCCCTTCGATCGGATCGCGGCGTTTGACCGGCGCTTCTTCCCCGCCGCGCGCGATGCATTCCTCTCGCTCTGGATATCGCTTCCCGGCCACCGCGCGCGCGTCGCGTTGCGTGACGGCGAGATCGTGGGCCTCGCGGTGGCGCGGCCCTGCCGGCGCGGCACCAAGATCGGCCCGCTCTACGCCGACGACACGGCAACGGCGCTCGCGCTTCTCGCCGCTCTCGACACGCCGAAATTGCAGCGCCCGGTGATCATCGACGTCCCCGAGACGAACAAGGCCGCCGTCAAGCTCGTCGAAAGCTTCTCGTTCGTCCCCGCCTTCGAGACCGCCCGCATGTACACCGGTCCCGCGCCGGCGACGGACATGCAGCGCCTGTTCGGCATCACCACCTTCGAGCTCGGCTGACCGCCGTGCTATGGGTACCTCACGTTCAGCTCGGAGAGCTCCTATGAGGACATCGATGGTCGGCGTCATTCTGCTCGCGTCAGCTTTGGCCGCGGGCTTCGCGTCCGCGCAGCCCTCGCGCGGCGAGACCATCAAGGTTTACGCGGCCGCCGCCGTGAAGACGCCGCTCAGCCACATCATCGCCGACTACGAGAAGACGAGCGGCAACAAGGTCGCCGCCGTCTACGACACCGCCGGCGCCACGGATCAAAAATTCCGCGCCGATCCCGAAGCCGCGCTGCTGATCACCACCGCGCCCCTCATCCGGAACGCCGAAAGCTCGGGCGCGCTCAAGGACGGCACGACGATCCTCTTGGGCGGCACGGTCGCGGGCGTCGCCGTGCCTCCCGGAACGCCGAAACCCGATGTCTCGACGCCGGAGAAATTGAAGGCCGCCCTCCTCGCCGCCAAGCGCGTCGCGTTTTCGGACCCCGCCCGCGGCGCCACGGTCGGCACGCATTTCGCGAAAGTCATCGAAACGCTCGGCATCAAGGACGAAATCATGAAGAAGGCGACGCTCGCGCGCGACGGCGTCGAGACCATGCGCCTCGTCGTCGAGGAAAAAGTCGACATCGGCGTCTCGCAATCGAGCGAAATCCTTCAGGCGCACCCGGACTCGATGGCGGGCCCGTTCCCGAAGGAGTTCGCGCTCGCCACCGACTTCTCGCTCTGGCATCGCAAGACGATGTCGCCCGCGACCCGCGATCTGGTCGGACCTTCTCACCGGCCCCGCGGGCCGCGAGAAGCTCGCGGCCGAAGGCCTCCTCCCTCCCGCCGCGCGCTGACCTGCCGTCTACTTGTAGAACTCGAGCCGCGCCTCGCGGAAGAACACCGGATTCGGCGGCGCCAGCGAGATCGGCCCGTTGATGCCCAGGATCGCGATCTCGAACTTGTCGCCGGCCTTCGCCTGCTCGGTCAGCACCACGCGATTGGGAATGTTGAAGCCCTGGATCGTCGCGGGGCTCGTCCGGCCCGCGCGCCGCGGCATCGCGCCGTTCACCCAGGCTTCGGCGTAATCGTCGATCGTGAACGTCAGCACCGCGATCGCCCCGCTCGTATCGAAATCGCCGATCTTCGCCGGGATCGTCAGGTTCGTGCGGTACCAGCTCATGAACAGCCGCCCGCCGCCGATACGATCCGCGAGCGCCTTTGCCTCGATCGTCGGCCACTTGGAATCGTCAAAGCCCTTTTCGCCCGCATGCGGCTGGATGTCGTAGGACGACGTCCATTTCGGACCGGCGCCTTCGCGCGGCGGCGCTTCGACGATCTTCACGTCCATGTTCTTCCACTGCGCGCCCAAGCGTCCTGACGCCGTCCTCGGTCATCAGGTTCACGACATGGGCGGCCGGAATTTGCGGCGGCATGATCGGCATCGGATTGGCCGGAGGTGCAGGGGGAGCTGCGGGAGCCTGCGCGCCCAGATCGGCCGGCATCAGAAGCGGCAATCCCGCGAATGCGACGCACGCCACCAAACGCCCGATGCTCATCATGCGCATGTTCCCCTCCGTGTCTGTTCTGAGGGCCGAGCATGCCCACAGTTTCTCAGCCCTGCAAAGCTCCGTCGTTCCGCACTCCCGCCTCCGGTGCTATCCTTCCCGGCAAAACGCAGGAGGGAGACACGATATGAAGCGTCAGGCCCTGTTCCTCGGTATCTCGGCCATGCTGATCACCTCGCCCGCCTTCGCCGCCGACGGCGTATCGGCGATGATGAGCGTCCGCTGGGGCAAGAACGCGTTCAATTTCGAGGGGATGCCCTCGGGCCCGCAGCCGCTGCGCAATCTCAGCCGCCGCCCGGACGGCACCTCCAATGCCGGACAGCTCGTCGGCGACTACAACAATCCGATCCTCACGCGCGAGGCCGCTTCCGTCGTGAAGCAGAAGGGCGAGCTCGCCATCGCGGGCATCGGCTTCCCTAACGCGCAGGACCAGTGCCGCGCGATCGCGCCGCCGTTCAGCTCCGCCATGCAGCTCGGCTTCGAGATGCTGCCGAGCAAGAACGGCGACATCACCATCATCTACGACAACAACCACAATGTCCGTCATATCCGGATGAACGGCACGCATCCCGCGGGTCTCAAGCCGACGCCGATGGGCGATTCCATCGGCCGCTGGGAGGGCGACACGCTCGTCATCGATACGGTCGGGGTAAAGACGGACGAGTTCCTCTCGGTCGATCGCTTCGGCACGCCGGTCAGCGAGGCGATGCACATCGTCGAACGCTACCGCCTGATCGACGGCGCGACCGCGAAGGCCCAGATCGACGTCTACGAGAAGCGCGAGGGCACGGTCGGCGGCGGAGGGCGTGACGCGGGTTATCACCCCGACATGAATTTGAGGGGCCTGCAGTCCGAAGTGACCATGACGGACCCGAAGGTCTTCACCCAGCCTTTGACCGTGCGCGTCACCTACCGGCGTCTCGCCTCGCAGCGCACCGAAGCCGTCTGCGCCGACAACCCGGTCGAGCACTACAAGGACGAATGGATCGGCCTCCCCCGCTCCAACCGCCCCGACTTCTGAGAAGCAGTCGTAGTCGAAGGTACGGTGAAAGCCGGGGACGGCAGTTGATCGCCATAACCGGCCATCTGTCGCGGTTAGGATGCCGTCACCAATCGAGCGACCGGCAGCGAAACGGTCGCGATCATGCCGCCACCCGAGGCATTCCGGAGAGTGATCCGACCACGATGCGATGTAACGATGGTGGAGCAGATCGATAGACCGAGACCCAATCCACCGTCCTTGGTCGTGAAGAATGGCTCAAAAATCCGTTTCAGCTCAGCTTCCGGCATACCCGGCCCTCGATCTCTTACTGAGACCTCGACGTTTCCTTCGTCAGTCTCCCTGGTAACGATCTTGAGCATGCGGTCCGGCGTTGGGGTCGAAGCCATCGCCTCGACCGCGTTCATCAGAAGATTGATCAGAACCTGCTGCAATTCTACGGAATCGCCCGATATCGGAGGCAATCCGTCATTGAACTCAGTGTCGACTTTGATTCTTCGGATCACGAACTCAGAGTGTAGGAGTTGCAGTGCGGAAACGAGCAGGTCATTCAAATTGATCAGGGCCTCGCGACGTTCTCCCTTCTTCAGCAGTTTACGAAGGTGCCGAATTACACGATCCGCGCCTGTCTTCCTCGACGATCTCTTCGAGGATCTCCGTGACGTCGGCCAATTTAGGGTTGTTTGCAGCGAGCTCCGTCTGCGCTGCTTGTGCATTCGCGAGAATCGCTGCGAGGGGCTGACTTAGCTCATGCGCAATTGCGCCCGAAACACCGCCTAAAGTCGCAACACGCAGAGCGACGGTCGAACATCTCGGCGTAATGCGTGGTGACGTACACGTAACGTAGGTCACGGCTGCAATGCGCAAGGAGGAACGGTGTGTATTCGAGGATCTTTTTCGGGCACGGACGACCCACACCAACGAAGGAACCGCCTAGTGTTTTTCAGGGTTCTGTTGGGTTTCCAGCATACGGTACCAAACGTGTGGCGCCAAAATAATACACTTTTTGGGTGGTAGTTACTCGCGTCTTGGTTGCTGCCATGCCTCGGTTCGCGTGCTTATGAATGTGAGCCATTCGCTGAAGGCTGTGTCACGGCTTTCGCCTTCGCGCCTTACGTCCGTTTAGGGTCTTGTGTCACGAGTGCCGCCCGAGTGGGACGGTACGCAACTGTACGAGAGATGAAGGAGGGCCCTTCGAAGCCGGTGATCAGGTACTGGCTTCAAGCCCCCGCAAGCTGCTGTCGTTAAGAGCGACGGTGGTGAACGTTGCGGAAAAGCCGGGACAAAGATTCCGGCAGGCACGGTTGAGAGAGGCGAGCGCAAGCGAACCGCCGACGAAGTGTCGAAAGCGGATTAGACGATGTCGAAACCGGGGGGTGACCCTTCCTCCGGGATCAGCTCGGGAGGAGCCTGGAGCTTGCCCGAGCGGCATCCGGCATGTAGGCGGCGCGAAGCTCAACCAGGCTCTTGTACGGAACGTGAGAACCTGATCGGCGATGCCAAGGGAAAAGGCGCAAGCGGCTCAAACCGCGAGGCCGAAAGTACCAATGCGCCGGGCAGGGACGGACTGCTCCGTAGTAGCGGTGAAGCGGGGTGTAATGCCCGTGGAGCGAAGGGAGCGGGTCACCGAAGTTGGATCGGGTCAACCGGAAACGGGAGGAACCCGGTATTCAACGGAAGGCGGCAGCCTTCGAACGGTGGCACGAGCCGGATGATGCGAGAGTATCAAGTCCGGATCTGTGAGAGGCTCGGGGTGAAATTCCCCGGGCCTACTCGGCACTTCCAGACATGCGGCCAGCGCCGACGCATGTCCGCTAATAGCCATAAGATGGGGTAATCGGCCGGGCAGCTTGTGGATAGCTGACGATTTTGGGTGCTGCGCTTCAGGCTGATGGTGAAAACGAGGTCCGCATTTGCGGCCTCAAGCATCAGAAGGAGAAGCGCAGCATGGACCATTTTGCTGGACTAGACCTGTCGGTCAAGGAGACAAGCGTTTGCATCGTGGATGACACGGGCAGGATCGTGCGGGAAGTGAAGGTGGCGAGCGAGCCCGAGGCGCTGTTACAGGTTCTGATGAACCCCAGCTACCAGTTCAAGCGGATTGGATTGGAAGCCGGGCCACTATCGCAGTGGCTTTTTAGCGCTCTCGCCGAAGCAGGGCTGCCAGTGATCTGCGTCGAGACGCGGCACATGAGGGCGGTATTGAAGGCGCAGATCAACAAGACGGATCGCAACGATGCGCGCGGGATGGCGCAGATGATGCGGGTGGGGCTCTATCGTCCGGTACATGTGAAGACGTTACGCAGTCAGAAACTGCGGATGCTTTTGACCCATCGTAAGCTGCTTCAGTCAAAGGCCATCGCCATCGACAATGACTTGCGCGCCACCTTGCGTAACTTCGGTCGCAAGGTGGGCACGGTGGGGACGGTTAAGTTCGAAGCGCGCATCAAGGAGCTTGTCGAGGACCTTCCTGACTTGGCCGTGCTGGTCGAGCCGCTGCTTATTGTCCGCCGGGTACTTCGCGAACAAGTCGGCATTCTGCATCGCCGCTTGCTGGCCATCGTTCGGGACGATGATGTGTGCCGGCGCCTGATGACGGTGCCCGGTGTCGGCCCCGTGGTGGCGCTGACCTATCGCGCAACTGTCGACGTGCCTGCCCGCTTCCGTAACTCCAAGACGGTCGGGGCGGTGTTCGGACTGACGCCCGCCAAGCATCAGTCAGGTGAGGTCGAGCGAACCGGCGCGATATCGCGGTGCGGAGATGAGATGATGCGGATGATGCTCTACGAAGCCGCCCAGATCGTGCTGGTGCGCTCGACAAAATGGTCCTGGCTCAAGGCCTGGGCGATGAAGATCGCCAGACACCGCGGGATGAAGAAGGCGATCGTCGCGCTGGCGCGGCGGTTGGCCGTGATCATGCACCGCATATGGGTTGACGGTACCGAGTTCCGCTGGACCCGGGACGTCGTCGCAGCAGCATGAAAGTCATACAGAATCAAAGGCGATAGGAGAAAACTCGAACTCCACCAGGCGGTGGGATGATGTCCCTCACGGGACGATGGATGAGGTGAGATCGTATGTCCGCTTGGACCTGCCGTCAGTTTGCCGGCAAGGCCGCCCAAAAGATTGTTCCACCTCATCCTCGGATCCCATGCTGGAAGGGCCTACGTGCCGATTCCGAAGAGAAGCGCGAGCCCGTGAGCGGCATCAACGCTGGTGTGGTGGATAGTCTGAAAGTGCTTGACCCCCAACGGCCGATTAGAGAAGCGGACATCCGGGCCGAATCCTTCTGCCGACGCTTCCGGCACCGCTGCGTCTCCGGCCAGTCGGTTCAGTGAACGTCGGCGTGGACGGGCAGCGTAAACGAAAACGTCGCGCCCCGGTCAGTCGTTTCGACAAGCGCGAGTTGCCCGCCTTGCGCTTCGGCCAACGACCGTGAAAGCGCCAGACCAAGTCCCACGCCGGTCTTTTTTGTCGTGAAAAAGGCGTCGAAGATCTGAGCAGTATGCTGAGGCGAGATTCCCGGACCGTTGTCACTGACTGTTATTTCCACGATGTCGCCCGTTCGTCGCGTTCGCGCCACAACGAAGCGCTCGTGATCGACCTGATCCACCGCGTCCATAGCATTGATGAGGAGGTTGAGAATGACCTGGCGGAGGCATACCCGATCGGCTCTTACCTTCACTGCCTCTGCCTCAAGCTTGAGATCAAGACGCACGCGTCGCGCCCTTACTTCACCCGCTATCAGGATTGCCAATCCGCGCATGACCTCGTCCACTTCGAGCACTTCCAATTCGAAGGACTGTCTGCGAGCCATCATCCTGAGCCGTTCAATAACGGCTGCGGTGTCGAGGCTCTGATCGTGGATATCCGTCAGAATCTCGCGCAAATTGGCGAGCCGATCCGGTGACGGCTCGTGGTCGAGCATTACAAGTCCCGCATCGGCATTGGCGGCAATCGAGGTCAAGGGCTGCTTTATCTCATGGACAATCGAGGCGACGAGTTCGCCGATCAACGCGAGCCGTGAGGCGTGATTGAGCTCGAGCCGCGCGCTTCGTGTTTCAGCTTCGGCGACCTTCCGTTCAGTTATGTCGCGGCAGGCATAGAGCACCGTACCCAAGTCAATCGACACTTTCTTGACCTGAATGAGAACGGTTCGGCGATTTCCCGATTTCGCGGTGATATCCCTTTCGATGTTGGGAATCTCGCACTCCGCCGCCAATCGGTTCGGATCAAACAGATTCTCCCCGAGAAGTTTGTCGATGCTCGCCATTGAATGCACTTCATCGGGAGTGAACCCAAAAATGACATCGACATTCGGGCAGACGAAGGTGAACTGACCGTCGCCATCGGTCAGAAAGACCGCATCGGAAACGTTGGCAAGGACGGCGCGATGAAGTTCGTCAGAATCCCGCAGCGCACGCAGTGCGCGCGAGCGCCCACCGTTTGTTGTTAGACTGTCCATTACGAACCCCCATTCTGGCACAGTTTACAGCGGCGCTCATCGAACGCCACAGCCAGGGGGGAACTGCCGCCTAATTCACCGGCTCTGACGCGGGCACGCCCTTGTCGAAGATCCGCATCTCGATATAGCGCGCCGGCCGGTTGCTCGTATTTTGCTGCCGGTGAACCGTGCCGCGCGGCACATGATTGTACTCGCCGGCCTTCAGTATCTGCGGCGGCTTGCCCTTGACCGTGAAGGTGATCTCGCCTTCCTGGATCGCCGTCCACTGGTCGCCCGGATGGCGGTGGAACTCGTTGCCCGCGCCCGGCGGCATGGTGACGGATTGCAGGCCCACTTCGCGCGTCGGGTCCTTCTCGAGCGGCATCAGGAAATAGCGGTTGTTCTGCGTCTGCGCCGCCGGCGCGGACCACGCAACTCCGGCCATGGCGGTGGCCACGATCACTGCTGGGATGATCAGTCTGTTCATGAGCTCCTCCCGTCGTGTGCTTCAGAGGATCGCAGGTTGCAGACCCGCCGAGAAGGGGTCGCCCATCATTTCGATAGTACGTCGGAAAAGTCGTTGCCGACGGCTCGCCGCGCAACTAGTACGATCATTACGAGAAATATCGAATTATTCTCGGGCCGATGGTCGTTGGGGCTCATCAACGCGAGACGCAGGAGCTGCGGAACATGCACGTTGTGCTGCAGGGTTCTCGCGGTCGTGGACATCGGCAAACCCGCCGGTGTGCCGTGCACGCACTGCATCGAAGGCAAGGGATGCCGGATTTACGACTCGCGGCCCCAGGAGTGCCGCCTGTTCAATTGCCGCTTCCTGCATGACCCCTCGCTTCGCGAAGAATGGCGTCCGTCGAAATCGCGGATCGTCGTGGTCGTCGCGCCGGACCGCCAGCGCATCGCGGCGCATGTCGATCCCGAACGGCCCGGCGCATGGCGGCGCGAGCCGTTCTACTCGCAGTTCAAGACGTGGGCGC
The DNA here is from genome assembly GCA_963708555.1 of uncultured Alphaproteobacteria bacterium. Taxonomy (GTDB): domain Bacteria; phylum Pseudomonadota; class Alphaproteobacteria; order Micropepsales; family Micropepsaceae; genus CAIYRG01. The sequence goes on from CAVPTF010000018.1 coordinate 169,468, forward strand.
GGGATCTCGCGTCGCAACCGGATCGCGTCGGGCAGATGTATGTGGCGATCGGCAAGCACACGATCGTCGATTCTTCCCGACCGCAACGTCGATGTCGGCATCGTCGAAGACGATGAGATCGTCATCACGAAAAAATCATACGGCGCCCGCGGCCTCTGCTTACGAAGCGATCAAGATCAAGCGCGAGCAGGCGGCGGAACTGTTGCGAGACGCAAAGACAGGAGCCCGCGATGGACCGACGCTTTGACAGTCATAGAAATGTCGTTCCATCTGTGCAGGATGCCATGGGATCGGAGCGCCGGTCGGATCATGAATGCAAAACAGGTTGTCTCCGCGCTTGCCGCGTTGGGGCAAGAGACGCGGCTTGAAGTGTTCCGCCTGCTCGTCCAGCGCGGCCCGGATGGCTTGCCGGCAGGCGCGATCGCACAGGCGCTCGACCTGCCGCCCTCGTCTCTCACCTTTCACCTGCAGCAGCTCACGCACGCCGGGCTCATCACGCAACGCCGTTTGAGCCGTCAGCTGATTTACGCGGCGGACTTCGCCGCGATGAACACGATCATGTTCTATCTCACCGAGAACTGCTGCGGCGGCAATGCCGCGCTCTGCGCGCCGCAATGCAAGCCGGAAAAGGCGCCCGCGTCCGCTCGCAAGAAGGGCAAGGCGGCGTGAGCGGAAAGCCATCCCACAACGTGCTGTTCCTCTGCACGGGCAATTCCGCGCGCTCGATTCTGGCCGAGAAATATTTGAACAGCGTCTCGAAAGATCAGTTTCGCGCCTATAGCGCGGGCAGCCATCCCAAGGGCGCGGTGCATCCGCTGACGATCGAAACGCTTGAGCATTCGGGCTTGAAGACGGACGGCCTCACGCTCCAAGAGCTGGGATGTCTTTGCGCAGGTAGACGCGCCCAGGATGGACTTCGTCATCACGGTCTGCGATTCCGCGGCCGGCGAAGTGTGTCCCGTATGGCCGGGCCAGCCGATCATGGCGCATTGGAGCTTCGCCGATCCTGCTTCATTCGAGGGTGACGCTGCCGACAAGCGTGGGTTCTTCCGCGAGATCTTCCGCCAGATACGCATGCGTGTGGACCTATTTCGCCACCTGCCGTTGGCAAAACTCGACCGCCTGGCGGTGAAGCGGGAGCTCGATGGCATCGGTCGAAGCTGACAGCCGCACCTATCCGCTCGCGGCCAATGTCGTCGCCGAAGCGCTCGGCACGGCGATGCTGCTCACGGCCGTCGTGGGCTCGGGCATCATGGCGGAGCGGCTGACGAACGACGATGCGCTCCGGCTGCTGTGCAATACGCTCGCAACCGGCGCCACGCTGTTCGTCGCGATCATGCTCTTCGCGCCGATCTCCGGTGCGCATTTCAATCCTGCGGTGACCTTGGTCTCGGGGCTGCAGCGATGGACCGCACTGAGCTATCTGGTTGCGCAAGTGCTCGGCGCGATCCTCGGCGTGTGGCTCGCGCATGCCATGTTCGACGAACCCGTCTTCGCGGTTGGAATCAAGGCGCGCACCGGCGCAGGCCAGTGGCTGTCGGAAGCCGTCGCGACGTTCGGCCTTGTGCTCACCATCGCAGGCACCGCGCACTCGCAGCCGCGAGACGATCGCGGCCTCGGTCGCGCTCTACATCGTCGCCGCCTATTGGTTCACCGCGTCCACGTCGTTCGCCAATCCCGCCGTGACGCTCGCCAGAAGCCTCACGCCGACCTTCTCCGGAATTGCGCCGCTCGACGCGCCCGCCTTCATCGCGGCGCAGCTGCTCGGCGCCGTCGCGGCATGGATGTGCGCGCGCGTTCTCTTCGCCGCCAACGGCTCAAAAGAATAGGGGCGCGGTAGCACCGCGCCCCTCATTTTGTATTCGAGCTGTGCGAAATCCCTACGCCGGCGGCAGCGATCCCAGATACGACGAGATCGAGATGATCTCGTCGTCGGTCATCTTGGCGACCAGTGGCTTCATCGGCGCCACGCTCGCGCCGTTGCTCGATCCGTGTTTGATCAGATAAAGCTGCCGCGCGATCGTCAGCGGCTGGATACCCGCAAGCCGCGGCACTTCGCCTTTGCCCTTCAGCGCCGTCGCCGTGACACGTCGCGCAGGTGCCGCCTTTCACCAGCGCTTCGCCCTTGGCGATGCTGCCCGGCGGCACATAGGCGATGAAGCCCGCATGCGGGTCGCGGATTTCCGTGCCGAGTGGATCTTCGGGGATCTGGATGATGCGCTGCCCGATCGGCTCGGTGCCGCCGGCCGGATGAAGCTGGCGGTGACGGCCCGCGGTCGCGATGAACGTCTTCGGCGGCGTCGCGGTCTCGATGACCTTCACGAACACCCGCGGCTTCTGCTTGGAGAAATATTCGGCGGCCGCCCGCACGTCCTCGTCCGACGTCACCTTCGCGATCGGTCCCATGCGCGCGTCTTCCTTGCGCGAGCCGTCCTTGTAGTACTGCATCTGCCGGATCAGATACGCGGCGGGCATGCCGGCGATGTCGGCGGCTTCCGCATGGCTCTGGCCGGACATCAGATGGCACGAACCGCACGCAAACCGGATACCTTCGCCGCCCGTCACCACCTTCGGCGCGGGCCCATGCTCCTCGGGAAACCAGTCGGGCGGTGTCGCGTTGCCGGCGATCTGCTTGGCCTCGTACTCCTTGGCGCTGCCCTTCGCCCTGACCTTGCCTTCCACCTTGACCGCCCAGGGCTGTTCCTTGGGCGGAATGTTGAACGTCCACTCGGGCAGGCCTTCGGGAAGCGTGAGCACTTCCTGCGCGGCGACGCCGAGCGCCAGGAATGGAGCAGCGGCGCACAGCAGCGCGATGCGGACGGTCATTTTTGCACGGAGGTTCACGGCGGGTCTCCTCATCCAATCGCGACGAATGGTCGAAGCGCAACTTATCCCGCCGCCGGTAACCGCGTCCACCGGGAGTTGCATTCGGAATCGACGCAAAAAAGGTGAGGGGGAACGGGTCCCCCTCACCTCGGAACTAGAGTGTCAGAACGTCTGCGTTACGTGCGGACGTGCTGATTGAACCACTCGAGCGTGCGCGCCCACGCCTGCTGCGCCGTCGCCGGGTTGTAGCGTTCCGGCGTGGCGTCATTGAAGAAGCCATGCACGGAATTCGGCCAGATGTGGCCTTCGTACTTGATGTTGTTCTTCTTCAGCTCGGCCTCTTGCGCCACATAGGCGTCCACGAGAGCCTTATCGAGCCCGCCGTGGTTGATGAGGATCGCAGCCTTGATCTTTGGCACGTTTTCCGCCGGCGTCTGGCCGCCGTAGAACGGTGCTGCCGCCGCCAGTTCGTCGCCCATCATGCCGGCGAGCGCATTGGACATGCCGCCGCCGAAGCAGAAGCCGGTGACGCCGACTTTGCCGTTGCCGTCCGCGCGCGCCTTCAGCCAACGCGCCGAGGCGAGCAGATCCTGGGTCCTCTTGGGCGCATCGAGCTTCGCGAAGGCCTGGCCGCCCCTGAAGTCGTCGCCCGGGTAGCCGCCCACGGACGTGAGGCAGTCGGGGGCGAAGGCGTTGAAGTTCGCCAGCGCAAAGCGGCGCGCAACGTCTTCCGTGTGCGGATTGAGGCCGCGATTCTCGTGGATGACGAGAATTCCCGGCAGTTTCGCCCCGGTCTCGGCGCGCGAATCGGCGCTGAACGGGCGGACGAAATAGCCGCGGATCGTTCCGTGGCCATTTGGCGAGGGAATGGTCTCGTAGCTCGCCTTGATCCGGTCGTCGTCCTTGCGGACCTGCTGGCCCAAGGCGTAGTTCGGCATCAGCGCTTCAAACATCGCCGTGACGGTCAGACCGCCGATGGCGTAGCGCTTCAACCCATTCATGAAGTCGCGGCGGCCGATCTGGCCGTGAATGAACTGCGAATACAGTTCGACCGCTTCCGCGGGCATTTTCTTCCGTATTTCCATGTGTCCCATGTGTCGCTCCGGTGGCTCGCGTTCCACGACGCGAAACTACCACTGCTCGCGTCGCTTCTGAAGCCGTTGACGAGATTGTCAACGCGCGATCCTAGGTTGCCTGCCCCTTGGGCAGCCTCCAGACCTCGCCCTAAGACCGACCGCCCCTTGAGCGGGGCGCCCCCCAAGCCCTTCAATTCAGTCCGCTATTGGGCGAGAACGGGGAAAATGCCACTCATCGTTCCATGGACCTGAGACCGTGCCGCCATGACCGACATTGATTTTTCCGAGGTCGGGCCGGCCTACACGTGGCGATTTCCATACTTTGCCAAGTTCTTCGAACAGATCGCCATTGCGGCCGAGCTGAACGACAAGAGCTTCGTTCTCGATCTCGCCTGCGGCACGGGCGAGCTGGCCGTCGGCATGTCTCCCTATTGCGGCGAGGTGTTGGGTATCGACAAGTCTCAAGAGATGTTGTCGTTGCGGCGTGAGCTCCCCGCCAATGTTCGTTTCCTGCAAGGCAGACCTCCAATCGGAGTCCATAAGCATCCCGCGCCCCGCTTCGCTGGTGACCATCGGACGCGCCATCCCCTATCTCGACCGAAGCGTCGTGATGCCGTTCCTGGAGTCTGCGGTCGGGGAACAGGGCCGCGTGCTGGTTTGTGCGGCCGGTATGTCCAATCGCGTTCCCTGGCGTCCGCAATACAGAGCTCTGTGCGCCCGTTACCGGAAGCGCAAGGCCGTGCCGGGATTCGACTGGTCAGGCTCTTCTTCGCCAATTCACGATGGAAGGAAGGACGGACCATTGAAATCCGTGGCACGTTTCGTTGCCGCCCCGAAGGCATCTTCCGCAACGCTCTATCGCACGAGAACCTGTCGGAAGGAATCCTCGCGGACCAAGAGCGATTTCTGCTGGAGCTGAGGCAAATTCTTGCGCCCTATCAGGATGCGGCAGGAATCATAACCTTCGCGAGGCATAAGCTGGGCCGTGGAGTATCGCTGCGATGAGTGACGTTCCGTGCAATGGCTGCACCGCCTGTTGCCGCCAGCAGGTCGTTCTCCTGAGCGAGGAGGACGAACCGAACATGGCCGCCTACGATTACCGCCAGGTCGGTGATCTCCGCGTGCTCAACAACAAGCCGAACGGCGAGTGCACGCATTTGGGACCGGAAGGCTGCACGATCTACGAGCAGCGCCCCTTCATTTGCCGGACCTATGACTGCCGGAAGCACCTCGAGAGTCTGGCCGGCCGCGAGCGGCGGCTATTCCTCAACAGCGCGCTCGGGAACGAGGCGCGCAAGCGACTCGGCACGCTCGACGCCGACGATCTTGCCGATCTGCCGAATTACCGCCGCTAGTCGTGCTCACTCCGCCGCTTCGGCGGGACGTCGTGGCGAGGCGGCGTGCTGCGTCAGCTCCTCGGGCGCGAAATCGTCCACATCGATCACGTCGCGCACGATGGCGTTGGCGTCCATCAGCGCGGCGGCTTCGGCCTCGGTGATGACGCCCTCCTCCACCAGCGCCGGAAGATCGGCGAGCGCCTTGCGCCCCTGCTTCACCGCGCGGATCTTCTCCTCGATCCGGTCGCGTTCCACGGCGGCCAGGAACGCATGCTCCATCCGGCCCGTCGCGTCCGTCTCGCTCCGGCTCAGATAGATGCCCTTCGTCAGGCGGTCGCGCGCCTCCGACGGCGAGAGCAGCAGCCGCGCCACGTCGCGCGTGAGTCTGTCCGACGGCGGCCGGCGATGGCGTCCCAGCGGGAACGCGATCAATCGCAACAGCCACGCCACCGGGCGCGCGGGCAGGTTCTTCAGCACTTCGTCGAGCCGCGTCTGGATCGTGTAGAGCGCGTTCTGGTAGTTCCACTCGACGAACGGCAAATCCGTCGCCGGCATCCCGTCGTCCTCGAAGCGCTTGAGCACGCAGCTCATCAGATAGAGCTCGGAGAGCACATCGCCCAATCGCGCCGAGAGACTCTCGCGCCGCTTCATCTCGCCGCCGAGCGTGGCCATCACGAGATCGGCGACCGCAGCGAAGGTAACCGCAGCAATGTGCAGCCCGCGATACATCGGCGCGACATGCGCAACGCTCGGCGTCGAAGCGAACGTGCCGAACGTCAGATTGTGCCAGAACGCGCGCAGCACGTTCGACGTGGCGCGGCCCACATGCGCCCACAGCGCCTTGTCGAACGCGCGCAACGCTTCGCTCGGATCGGGCAGGTTCGCGGCCTCCATCTCCTTCAACAGATACGGATGACAGCGGATCGCGCCCTGGCCGAAGATGATCAGCGAGCGCGTGAGAATGTTCGCGCCTTCGACCGTGATCGCCACCGGCACGCTCATATAGACGCCGAAGAGATAATTGCGCGGCCCGTCGCAGATCGCGCGCCCGCCATGGATGTCGAGCGCATCGTTGAGCGCCGTGCGCATGCGTTCGGTCGCGTGATATTTCAGGATCGCCGACAGCACCGAAGGCTGCTCGCCTTTGTCGAGCGAGCCCGCCGTCAGACGCCGCGCGGCCTCGAGCCCGTAGGCATAGCCGCCGATCCGCGCCAGCGGCTCCTCGATGCCCTCGAACTTGCCGATCGGCAGACCGAACTGTCGGCGGATGCGCGCATACGCGCCGGCAAAGCGCGCGCAGAACATCGCCGCACCCGTGCCGAGCGCCGGCAGCGAGATCGCGCGGCCCGCGGCCAGGCAATCCATCAGCATGCGCCAGCCCTGGCCGACGCGCTCCTGCCCGCCGATGATGTAGTCCATCGGGATGAACACATCGCGCCCTTGCGTCGGTCCGTTCTGGAACGCCTGCCCCGCCGGGAAATGACGCCGCCCGATCTCAACGCCCGGCGTGTTCGTCGGAACCAGCGCGAGCGTGATGCCGATGTCGTCCTTGTCCGACAGCAGATGGTCGGGATCGTAGAGCCGGAATGCGAGACCCAGGATCGTCGCCACCGGCGCCAGCGTGATGTAGCGCTTGTTCCAGGTGACGCGCATGCCGAGCGTGCGCTTGCCCATGTGCTCGCCGTAGCAGACGACGCCCTTGTCCGGGATCGAGGCCGCGTCCGATCCCGCTTCCGGCGCGGTCAGCGCGAAGCACGGGATCTCCTGCCCCTTGGCGAGGCGCGGCAGATAGTAACCGCGCTGCTCGTCCGTGCCGTAGCGCATCAGGAGCTCGGCCGGACCGAGCGAGTTGGGCACCATCACGGTCACCGCCGCCGCCGGGCTCCTTGATGCCACCTTCATCACCACCTGGCTGTGCATCAGCGCCGAGAAGCCGAGCCCGCCATGCTCCTTCGGGATGATCATCCCCATGAAGCCCTGCTCGCGGATGGTGCTCCACACCTCATCGGAGAGGTCGCCTGCCCGGCGGATCTCCCAGTCGTCCAGCATGCCGCACAGGGTCTCGACCGGACCGTCGAGAAAGGCCTGTTCCTCGGCCGTCAGCTCAGCCTTCTCGAAGGCCCTGAGCTTCGCCCAGTCGGGCTTGCCCGAGAACAGGTCGGCGTCCCACCACACGGTGCCCGCCGCGATGGCGTCGCGCTCCGTCGCCGAGATCGGCGGCAACAGCTTGCGGTACCAATTGAGGATCGGTCTGGAGAGGTGGCGCTGGCGCCACGTAAGGGGAGCGTTCATGAGACCGCCACGCCTGGATTCGCGGCCGATCTTAGCTCGTTCCCCCCAACGAAGGGTAACTGAACCGCCCCGCGAGCGCCGCCCTGGCGCCCCCTCGCAAAATCTCACAGCTGGAACGGAACCGTAAGGGAACCTCGGCGTTCTTGGAACAGACGGGTGTTCCCAATCTGCCCCCCGGGTTTCGCCCGTCCTCTTAGAGCTCCGCAGCGGCCTCCCGCTCGCGGAGCTCTTGCTTTGTCAACTCAGGATAGATGCGGCCCGGAAACGCTCGTTATTGGCGTATCATAATATTGCGCGGCGGGTTCGACTTCGGTTTCTTTGCGGTGGTGTAATTCCTTAAGCTGTCGGCTCTATGCTCCAAGTAATCAAGTAAGACATGATCAAAGAAGGGCTCGACTGGTCCCCCTGGTCGGGCCCTTCTTCTTTGAAGTCACCGTCCTTTGGGTCCGGTCGCCTGCTCGATCTCCCTTGCAAGTGTCAGCCACTCGCCCGCAATCCGAAGATACGCCTCGGCAACGCTCGGTGGGCGCGCCTTTGGCAAGCTCTTGTGCCTCTTCCGCCATCAACCGGCACCGCCGTGCTCGTTGCACGGGCGTGAGGCTTTGCCACTCGTCGGCTTTGAAGCGGTAATCCATTGCAGTCCCCCTGGATGGATACCCGATCGCTGTCGACCAGCACGTTGCCGGGGTTGGCGCGGTCATGTGGATTACACGAATTGCCGCATGGGGCCAGGAAGGGCGCGGCTTATTCGGCAGCGGCGGGAATTTCCGCGCGGCGATTGCCGGCGGCCGATGTGCCTTTGGCTGTGCGACGCAGACGCGCGATGCGCTTGCGGTACCAGATGACGACGCCGGTCACCGACAGCGCGGCGACGACGAGGCCCATGAACGAGATCAGGATGCGGCCCGGCACGCCCGCGATGCGCCCGGAGTGCAGCGGGAACTGGATCTGCAGGAAAAGGTCGCCCGCCGTTCCGCGCCAGGGCACGAAGTCGCCGGCCGGCTGCCCGTCGACGCCGTCGTAGTAGAGGACAGGGTTGCCGACGCCGGCGGCGCCATGATCGTCGCCCGGATGATAGAAGCTCACGCCATAGACGCCGTAGCTCAGCGAGTAGAAGACCGAGCCGATCGGCTGGGTCCAGCCGCGCTTGTCGCCTTCGGTGCGCGCGCGCTCGAGAATCGTCTCGAAGGACTGTTGCGGCGGGATGGGATTTTCCTCAGGCCGCGGTGTGCGCGTGTCGAACGGCGTCGGCGTGAAGCTGGAGAAGAGGTCCACCACCGGCAGGGCCACCTCGTACCTCAAGTTGAGCGATGCCGCGCTGACCGCGAGGATGAAGAGCAGCAGCCAGAGCCACAGCCCGAACGCGCGATGGATGTCGAAATTGATGCGGTAGGCGCTGCCGGATGTCTTGATCGTCCAGGCCGGCGCCCAGCGCGCCCAGAAGCCGCGCGCCAATTGCTGCTCGACGATCGCGGCGCGGCCTGGCGCGCCGTTCGCGGCGGGCAGGCAGCGTCAGATAGAAGCCGACGAAACAATCGATGGTCCAGATGAGCGCGATGACGCCCATGAACCACAGGCCCCACATGTCGATGCCCCACATGCGCGGAATGTGCAGCGAGTAGTGGAGCACGTAGAGGAACGAGACGAAGTTCTCGGTGGAAAGCGGCCAGACGGCGCCCCATTCGCGGCGGCCGAGCTCGGTGCCGGTCGCGGGATCGATGAAGACCTGGTTGTAGCCGGGCTCGAAGACGCGGCCGGTCGCGGCATCGACGCGCGGCTCGACCCAGAAGGCGAGCGACTTGCCCTCCTCGAGCACGAGCGGGATATCGGTCACGACAATGGTTGGATCGCGCGCTTCGATCTCGCGCGACGAGATCGAGCGACGGGCGCGCGGACCCGCCGGTCACCGCGTTCATCAGATGCGGATTGAGCAGATCGTCGAACTCGTGATCCCAGGAGACCACCGCCCCGGTCACGCCCGAGACGAAGAGAAAGGCGGCGATCGCAAGGCCGGCCCAGCGGTGAGCGACGGATAGAAGCGAACGCACGATCTGTTGGTCCCCCGGAAGGTCGCGGAATCCGCCCAGGCTTTGTAATGAACCTGAGTATCATTCGCAACTGTGCGGCTCGAAACGGACGCCCGGA